>CP119138.1:517500-1788750 GCA_029166985.1 Alicyclobacillus fastidiosus
AAAGGTCGGGAGTTCGAATCTCTCAGGGCACGCCATACATGCGGGTGTAGTTCAATGGTAGAACTTCAGCCTTCCAAGCTGATAGCGTGGGTTCGATTCCCATCACCCGCTCCATATAGGAGCCATTAGCTCAGTTGGTAGAGCACCTGACTTTTAATCAGGGTGTCGCTGGTTCGAGTCCAGCATGGCTCATCTTGCCGAAGTGGCGGAATTGGCAGACGCACACGACTCAAAATCGTGCGGGAAACCGTGCCGGTTCGAGTCCGGCCTTCGGCACCATGTGGGCGCTTAGCTCAGCTGGGAGAGCATCTGCCTTACAAGCAGAGGGTCGGCGGTTCGAACCCGTCAGCGCCCACCACATGCGGAAGTGGCTCAGGGGTAGAGCATCGCCTTGCCAAGGCGAGGGTCGCGGGTTCGAATCCCGTCTTCCGCTCCATGGAGAGATGTCCGAGTTGGTCGAAGGAGCACGATTGGAAATCGTGTAGGCGGCTAAACCCGTCTCAAGGGTTCGAATCCCTTTCTCTCCGCCAGTTATGCGGGTGTGGCGGAATTGGCAGACGCACTGGATTTAGGTTCCAGCGGGAAACCGTGGGGGTTCGAGTCCCTTCACCCGCACCATGTGGCGCCATAGCCAAGTGGTAAGGCAGAGGTCTGCAAAACCTTTACCACCGGTTCGAATCCGGTTGGCGCCTCCAGGGAAGTTCAATCACGTCGCGGGGTGGAGCAGTTGGCAGCTCGTCGGGCTCATAACCCGAAGGTCGCAGGTTCAAGTCCTGCCCCCGCAACCATTATGGCTCGGTAGCTCAGTCGGTAGAGCAGAGGACTGAAAATCCTCGTGTCGGCGGTTCGATTCCGTCCCGAGCCACCAGCAACACCTTGTTTTAAATTTCGTTGTTTTGATATGCGGCTATAGCTCAGAGGGAGAGCACCACCTTGACATGGTGGGGGTCATAGGTTCGACTCCTATTAGCCGCACCATACGGAGAGATGTCCGAGCTGGTCGAAGGAGCACGACTCGAAATCGTGTAGGCGGGTGACCGTCTCAAGGGTTCGAATCCCTTTCTCTCCGCCAATTTTGGCGGCGTAGCTCAGTTGGTTAGAGCACACGGTTCATACCCGTGGCGTCGGTGGTTCGAATCCACTCGCCGCTACCACGTATGCCACCTTGGCTCAGGGGTAGAGCGGCTCACTCGTAATGAGCAGGTCGTCGGTTCAAATCCGACAGGTGGCTCCATGCGGAGGGGTACCAAAGTGGCCAAATGGGGCGGACTGTAAATCCGTTGCGGAAGCTTCGAAGGTTCGAATCCTTCCCCCTCCACCAAAGGCGCAAACCGATTGTGTTCGGTGAGCGCTTGACTGCGAGCCGGTGCAAAGGAATTGCACCGCACTCTGCAGAGTGTTGTATGGTGAGTGTGGCGAAGGGGTTAACGCACCGGATTGTGATTCCGGCATACGTGGGTTCGATTCCCATCACTCACCCTTTGATGGGGAATAGCCAAGCGGTAAGGCAACGGTTTTTGGTACCGTCATGCGAAGGTTCGAATCCTTCTTCCCCAGCCATGTGCCCTTAGCTCAGCTGGATAGAGCGTTTGACTACGAATCAAAAGGTCGGGAGTTCGAATCTCTCAGGGCACGCCAGTTTAACGGAGCATAGCGCAGCTTGGTAGCGCGCCTGCCTTGGGAGCAGGAGGTCGTGGGTTCGAATCCCGCTGCTCCGACCAGTCGATTGTGTTGGCGTGATCGACCATTTCATGGGGGTATAGCTCAGCTGGGAGAGCACCTGCCTTGCAAGCAGGGGGTCGTCGGTTCGAATCCGTCTACCTCCACCATGGCCCTATCGTCTAATGGTTAGGACGCCGCCCTCTCACGGCGGTAATAGGGGTTCGAATCCCCTTAGGGTCACCAAATACCTGGGTCATTAGCTCAATTGGCAGAGCATCCGACTCTTAATCGGCAGGTTGAAGGTTCGATTCCTTCATGACCCACCAATATGACGCGGGGTGGAGCAGTTGGCAGCTCGTCGGGCTCATAACCCGAAGGTCGCAGGTTCAAGTCCTGCCCCCGCAACCACATGGAGCTGTGGTGTAGAGGCCTAACATGCCTGCCTGTCACGCAGGAGACCGCGGGTTCGAATCCCGTCAGCTCCGCCAAAGACTCATTCGATGGTTTCGAGAGTCCACATATGCACGCGGTCGTGGCGGAATTGGCAGACGCGCAAGATTCAGGTTCTTGTGGGGGCAACCCCGTGGAGGTTCAAGTCCTCTCGACCGCACCAATAACATGGGCCCATAGCTCAGCTGGCTAGAGCGCACGACTGATAATCGTGAGGTCGGAGGTTCGAGTCCTCCTGGGCCCACCATATATTTGCAATGAAAAACCTTCGAAGGCATTATAGCTCTCGAAGGTTTTTTTGTGCGCCGAGAGAGGAATGTGGTTCCTGACCGGCAAAATCAACGTCACTTCCGTCACTTCGCGAAGACGAGGGAGTCTATCTGCATCAGGGTTGGTTGTTGAGTCACCCACGACCCGGCCGGGACCTCGTAAGGATTGTAGAATACGAGTGCACTGGGCACGAGGTTGAGACCCTGGAGGTCATTTTCTGCTGCCGCGATCGCGTTTTGTGTAGGTGTATTGTAGATCGCTCCGTTTTCGACTGGGGTGAACTGGTATGCGCCGTTGACGACTTGGAAGATCACGTCGTGGACAGTATCACCGTAGCCTCCTGCGTGCAGGCGGTTGAGTACGACGTCACCGACCGCCTCTTGTGCCTGTACGGATTCCCCTTGAGCTTCGGCGCTGATGATATGGGCGAGCCAGTATAGGTCGTCGGCTGTACTCGTCTGCCCGTTCGGCAGTACTATGTCCTCTCCGGGGTGAATCTGGTTGTAGTCCGAGAGTTGGGGATTGGCACTTTCCAACTGTGCCAAGGTGATGCCATGACTGTGTGCGATGGACCACAGGGAATCGCCGGGGCGGACGGTATAGGTCGCTGCGGCGAGCACGACGGCTGGGATTCCAAGCGTCGTCACTGCGGCTGTAATAATGGTTGGAATTCGGTTGTGTCTCATGGTCCGATGTACCTCCAAACGAGTTCACTGGGACGAGGCGCATAGGGGGGTGCACCGCTTGCGTCCACGCCTATACCAGTCTTACCAACGCTCTCATTTGAAATACGTGAGGTTTGAGTGTAGTTGTAAAAGAACAATTGCGATGCGTGATACAATCCCATATACTCTAGTAGTAGAATACCCGTAATACATTACCGTTTTAGTCGGCTTTGACATGGTCCTGCCGGGAATGATGGATGATCGGGGCTAGCCGACAAACGTACCGTGGAGGAATCACTTTGAAAACTGTCGACAATGTTCTTGAACTGATTGGTCA
This sequence comes from Alicyclobacillus fastidiosus, assembly GCA_029166985.1. Lineage (GTDB taxonomy): Bacteria > Bacillota > Bacilli > Alicyclobacillales > Alicyclobacillaceae > Alicyclobacillus > Alicyclobacillus fastidiosus_A. The sequence continues at coordinate 520,885 of CP119138.1, forward strand.
GACGCCTGTCGTGAAGCTTCGTCACCTTACAGGTCCGAATGATGCGGACGTCTACGTCAAGCTCGAATGGTTCAATCCAGGCGGTAGTGTGAAGGATCGGATTGCAAAGGCCATGATCGAGACGGCAGAGCGTGAAGGTCGCTTGAAGCCTGGCGATACCATCGTCGAGCCAACAAGTGGAAACACGGGGATTGGTCTCGCTCTCGTCGCTGCTGCGAAGGGTTACCGCGCAGTCTTCACGATGCCTGAGACGATGAGTCAGGAACGCCGCAGCCTCCTGCGCGCGTACGGCGCTGAACTCGTGCTCACCCCAGGCAGTGAAGGGATGAAGGGCGCAGTGAACAAGGCTGCTGAACTCGCGGCGGAGCACGGCTATTTTATGCCGCAGCAGTTCGATAACCCTGCTAACCCGGAAGTTCACGAATTGACCACAGGTCCAGAAATCGTTCAACAGTTTGACGGCAAGCTCGATGCGTTCGTGGCAGGTATTGGTACTGGTGGTACCATCACGGGCGTCGGTCGCGTGTTGCGCAAGGAAGTTCCGTCCGCGAGAGTGATTGCGGTAGAGCCAGCGGCATCGCCGATTCTGTCCGGCGGCCAACCTGGTCCGCACAAAATCCAAGGTCTTGGGGCAAACTTTGTTCCAACTATCCTCGATCGCGAGATCTACGACGAGGTTCGTACGGTGGAAAACGATGTGGCATTTGAATATGCACGCCGTCTGGCCAAAGAGGAAGGTTTGCTCGTCGGTATCTCGTCAGGCGCCAACGTGTTTGTCGCGTTGCAAGTCGCCAAAGAATTGGGTAAGGGCAAACGCGTTGTGACCGTCTCTCCATCGAATGGTGAGCGCTACCTGTCCACACCGCTGTACCAATTCGACTAAGTGCTGCTGCAATGTGCCTAAGGGCACCAATCATGAGGAGGATCACGATGGGTAAGGTACTTGTCTTCGGACATAAAAATCCGGACACGGATTCCATTTCTTCTGCGATTGTCTACGCGGATCTCAAGAATCAGCTTGGCGTAACGGCTGAGCCTGTTCGCTTGGGCAATGTCAACGCAGAGACGCAATTCGTTTTAGATTACTTCCAGGTCTCTGCGCCACGCCTGGTCGAGACAGTTGCCGACGAGGCGGACGATGTGATTCTGGTGGATCACAATGAACGGCAACAAAGTGCGAACGACATCGATCGCGTTCAGGTAATCGAGGTCATCGACCACCATCGCATTGCTAATTTCGAAACCGCCAACCCTTTGTACTATCGCGCTGAACCAGTTGGTTGCACCGCGACGATCTTGAACAAGTTGTTCAAGGAACATAACCTGACCATTCGCAAGGAGATCGCTGGGCTGATGGTGTCCGCCATCATCTCTGACACCTTGCTTCTGAAGTCGCCAACCTGCACGCAGGAGGACGTCGCGGCGATTCGGGAGCTGGCTGAGATCGCTGGTGTCAACATCGACGAGTACGGCTTGCAGATGCTCAAAGCTGGCGCAGATTTGAGCGATAAGAGCATCGACGAATTGATCTCCCTCGACGCCAAGGAATTCTCGATGGGCGATTTCAAGGTGGAAATCGCACAGGTGAACGCCGTGGACACAAACGATGTTCTCTCGCGTCAGGCTGAATTGGAGTCTGTGCTTCAAGGCGTGATCGCTAACAAGGGGCTAGATCTCTTCCTGTTCGTCGTAACCGACATCTTAAACAACGATTCCATCGCGGTGGCGTTGGGTAATGCAGCGCAGGCGGTCGAGACAGCATATAACGTCAAGCTGGCCGACAACAAGGCTGTTCTCAAAGGCGTCGTATCGCGCAAAAAGCAAATCGTACCGGTTCTTACGGAAACGCTGAGCCAACTCAAAAAGTAACTGGTCTTCGCGAGATGTGAATGGGCATCGACCGCTCTCCTGTTGAGGAGGGCGGTCTGTTTTTTTGTTACTTTGCTGCCTGGGTCTGCATCTGGAGGAGTGTGCTGGTGAGGCCTCTTAACTTTTTGGGCATCCAAATAAAATAACAGTTGATCTCGGTGACTAAAGCATGGTATATTAATCGACGTCGCTTCGGCGGCACTGTTCAAAATGGTTCCTTGAAAACTAAACACACACGCCTAAAAGTTTCGGTCGAGACGACAGTCGTCGTCGAGACATGATGAAGTAACGCCAGTAACATTTTTTGAGAGTTTGATCCTGGCTCAGGACGAACGCTGGCGGCGTGCCTAATACATGCAAGTCGAGCGAACCCTTCGGGGTTAGCGGCGGACGGGTGAGTAACACGTGGGCAATCTGCCTGTCAGACTGGAATAACACTCGGAAACGGGTGCTAATGCCGGATGACACACGGGAAGGCATCTTCCTGTGTTGAAAGGTGCAACTGCATCGCTGATAGAGGAGCCCGCGGCGCATTAGCTAGTTGGTGAGGTAACGGCTCACCAAGGCGACGATGCGTAGCCGACCTGAGAGGGTGACCGGCCACACTGGGACTGAGACACGGCCCAGACTCCTACGGGAGGCAGCAGTAGGGAATCTTCCGCAATGGGCGCAAGCCTGACGGAGCAACGCCGCGTGAGCGAAGAAGGCCTTCGGGTTGTAAAGCTCTGTTGCTCGGGGAGAGCGACAAGGAGAGTGGAAAGCTCCTTGTGAGACGGTACCGAGTGAGGAAGCCCCGGCTAACTACGTGCCAGCAGCCGCGGTAATACGTAGGGGGCAAGCGTTGTCCGGAATCACTGGGCGTAAAGCGTGCGTAGGCGGTTGTGTAAGTCTGGAGTGAAAGTCCAAGGCTCAACCTTGGGATTGCTTTGGAAACTGCATAACTTGAGTGCTGGAGAGGCAAGGGGAATTCCACGTGTAGCGGTGAAATGCGTAGATATGTGGAGGAATACCAGTGGCGAAGGCGCCTTGCTGGACAGTGACTGACGCTGAGGCACGAAAGCGTGGGGAGCAAACAGGATTAGATACCCTGGTAGTCCACGCCGTAAACGATGAGTGCTAGGTGTTGGGGGGACACACCCCAGTGCCGAAGGAAACCCAATAAGCACTCCGCCTGGGGAGTACGGTCGCAAGACTGAAACTCAAAGGAATTGACGGGGGCCCGCACAAGCAGTGGAGCATGTGGTTTAATTCGAAGCAACGCGAAGAACCTTACCAGGGCTTGACATCCCTCTGACCGGGCTAGAGATAGTCCTTCCCTTCGGGGCAGAGGAGACAGGTGGTGCATGGTTGTCGTCAGCTCGTGTCGTGAGATGTTGGGTTAAGTCCCGCAACGAGCGCAACCCTTGACCTGTGTTACCAGCACGTAGTGGTGGGGACTCACAGGTGACTGCCGGCGTAAGTCGGAGGAAGGCGGGGATGACGTCAAATCATCATGCCCTTTATGTCCTGGGCTACACACGTGCTACAATGGGCGGTACAACGGGAAGCGAAGCCGCGAGGTGGAGCAAAACCTAAAAAGCCGTTCGTAGTTCGGATTGCAGGCTGCAACTCGCCTGCATGAAGCCGGAATTGCTAGTAATCGCGGATCAGCATGCCGCGGTGAATCCGTTCCCGGGCCTTGTACACACCGCCCGTCACACCACGAGAGTCGGCAACACCCGAAGTCGGTGAGGTAACCTTAGGGAGCCAGCCGCCGAAGGTGGGGTTGATGATTGGGGTGAAGTCGTAACAAGGTAGCCGTATCGGAAGGTGCGGCTGGATCACCTCCTTTCTACGGAGAAACAAGGCTTTTAGGACGTGGGTGTTTAGTTTTGAGGGAGCCAAAGCCCATGTGGCTAGGTCAACTCAAAGCGCGTTTCAAGATGCGAGGAGTACAAGGCGGGAGGACGATGACGAGTCGAGCGTACTTTGTGTACGTGAGCGAGTCAGAGGACGACCAACGAAGGAATCCGAAGCAGATTGGAAGGCGCGTGGTACCTTGGCAACTGAATATGGAACAACCTCTAAAGAAGTAAACCGGTAACCGTAAATGCGTAACAGGTTAACAATAGCCGGATTTATGGATGGAATAATCACCTCTGGTGGTTAGGAAGTCAAAACGGTGAAGTTAGAAAGAGCGCACGGAGGATGCCTAGGCGCCAAGAGCCGAAGAAGGACGGGGCGAACACCGAAATGCCACGGGGAGCTGTAAGCGAGCATTGAGCCGTGGATGTCCGAATGGGGAAACCTGCTAGTGTGAAGCGCTAGTACCGTACACTGAATACATAGGTGTGCGGAGGCAACCGAGGGAACTGAAACATCTAAGTACCTCGAGGAAAAGAAAGCGAACGCGATTCCGTAAGTAGTGGCGAGCGAAAGCGGAGAAGCCTAAACCGTATACGTGGTACAGACTGCAGTCGATGCGTATACGGGGTCGAGGGGCTGTTGGTGGCAACCTGCAGGGAGCCAGCAGGAAGCAATTCGTAGGAGAACGGCATGGGAAGGCCGGCCATAGACGGTGAGAGCCCGGTAACCGAAACGGATTGTGGAATGTGCAACAGACCCCAAGTACTGCGGGACACGAGAAATCCCGTGGGAATCTGGGAGGACCACCTCCTAAGGCTAAATACTCCTTGGCGACCGATAGCGGATAGTACCGTGAGGGAAAGGTGAAAAGAACCGCGGGAGCGGAGTGAAATAGAACCTGAAACCGTGTGCTTACAAGCAGTCGGAGCATCTTTAAGGTGTGACGGCGTGCCTTTTGTAGAATGAACCGGCGAGTGATGATGGCAAGCAAGGTGAAGGCGAAGGAGCCTGTGCCGAAGCGAAAGCGAGTCTGAATAGGGCGAATGAGTTTGTCGTCATCGACCCGAAACCGGGTGATCTACCCCTGGTCAGGGTGAAGTGCGGGTAACACCGCATGGAGGCCCGAACCCACTGGCGTTGAAAAGCCAGGGGATGAACTGGGGGTAGGGGAGAAATTCCAATCGAACCCGGAGATAGCTGGTTCTCCCCGAAATAGCTTGAGGGCTAGCGTCAGGGAATGAGAAGTGGAGGTAGAGCACTGATTGGGTGCGGGGCCCGCGAGGGTTACCAAGCCTAGTCAAACTGCGAATGCCACTTTGTCGAAGAACCTGGCAGTCAGACTACGAGTGATAAGACCCGTGGTCAAGAGGGAAACAGCCCAGACCAACAGCTAAGGTCCCAAAGTACTGGTTCAGTGGGGAACGATGTGGCGTTGCACAGACAACCAGGATGTTGGCTTAGAAGCAGCCACCATTTAAAGAGTGCGTAATAGCTCACTGGTCGAGTGGCGCTGCGCGGAAAATGTAACGGGGCTAAACCAGACACCGAAGCTATGGATGGAAACATGGTAGGGGAGCGTTCCATTTGCGGCGAAGCTGAACCGGAAGGTTTGGTGGAGCGGATGGAAGTGAGAATGCCGGTATGAGTAGCGAAAAGACAAGTGAGAATCTTGTCCGCCGAAAGCCCAAGGTTTCCTGGGGAAGGCTCGTCCGCCCAGGGTAAGTCGGGACCTAAGGCGAGGCCGAAAGGCGTAGTCGAAGGACAACAGGTTGAAATTCCTGTACCACCAACATCGCGATTGAGCGAAGGGGTGACGCAGGAGGCTGAGGGAAGCGGCCGGATGGAAGAGGCCGTCCAAGCAGCAAGCGAGGGGTGTAGGCAAATCCGCACCCTGATAATCGTGAGCTGTGATGGGGAGGGAAGTACAGTACCGAAGTCCCGTAAGTCACACTGCCAAGAAAAGCCTCTAGCGAGTGATGAGGTGCCCGTACCGGAAACCGACACAGGTGGGCGCGTGGAGAACACGAAGGCGCGCGGGAGAACTCTCGTTAAGGAACTCGGCAAAATGGCCCCGTAACTTCGGGAGAAGGGGCGCTTCGAGAGAAGCCGCAGTGAAAAGGCCCAAGCGACTGTTTAGCAAAAACACAGGTCTCTGCGAAGCCGAAAGGCGAAGTATAGGGGCTGACGCCTGCCCGGTGCTGGAAGGTTAAGAGGAGGGGTTAGGGGTTAAACCCGAAGCTCTGAATTGAAGCCCCAGTAAACGGCGGCCGTAACTATAACGGTCCTAAGGTAGCGAAATTCCTTGTCAGGTAAGTTCTGACCCGCACGAAAGGCGTAACGACTTGGGCGCTGTCTCAACGAGAGACCCGGTGAAATTGTAATACCTGTGAAGATGCAGGTTACCCGCGGTTAGACGGAAAGACCCCGTGGAGCTTGACTGTAGCTTGATATGGGATACGGGTACGTCATGTACAGGATAGGTGGGAGACAGAGAAGCTTGGGCGCCAGCCTGAGTGGAGTCGGCGTTGGGATACCACCCTTGAGGTACTTGTGTTCTAACCAATGGCCATGAAACTGGTCATGGGACAGTGTCAGGTGGACAGTTTGACTGGGGCGGTCGCCTCCTAAAGAGTAACGGAGGCGCCCAAAGGTTCCCTCAGCGCGGATGGAAATCGCGCGAAGCGTGTAAAGGCACAAGGGAGCTTGACTGCGAGACGGACAGGTCGAGCAGGGACGAAAGTCGGGCTTAGTGACCCGGTGGCACCGAGTGGAAGGGCCATCGCTCAACGGATAAAAGCTACCCCGGGGATAACAGGCTGATCTCCCCCAAGAGTTCACATCGACGGGGAGGTTTGGCACCTCGATGTCGGCTCATCGCATCCTGGGGCTGAAGTCGGTCCCAAGGGTTGGGCTGTTCGCCCATTAAAGCGGTACGCGAGCTGGGTTCAGAACGTCGTGAGACAGTTCGGTCCCTATCTGCCGCGGGCGCAGGATACGTGAGAGGGGTCGTCCTTAGTACGAGAGGACCGGGATGAACCGACCGCTGGTGTACCAGTTGTTTCGCCAGAAGCATAGCTGGGTAGCCAAGTCGGGAAAGGATAAGCGCTGAAAGCATCTAAGCGCGAAGCCTGCCTCAAGATAACGTATCCCATTCCGTTAGGGAAGTAAGACCCCTTGAAGAAGACAAGGTAGATCGGTCTGGCGTGGAAGCGTAGTGATACGTAGAGCGGACAGATACGAATCGGTCGAGGGCTTCACCCGCTAAGAGGTTGTTCCATAGTCAGGAGCGAGGATACAGACAAACGTAAGAGGAAGCTTGAGTGAAGGTGTGAGAGAGCACATCTGCAGGCCGGAAGGCCGAAGCCGTGCGAACGAATACCTGAACGCCAAGCAGTCTGGTGGCCATAGCGGAGGGGAAACACCCGTACCCATACCGAACACGGACGTGAAGACCTCCAGCGCCGAGGATACTTGGAGGGAGACCTCCTGGGAAAGTAGGTCGTTGCCAGGCGCGAGAGAAAGACCCTGAGGGAAGCAGAGATGCTGACCTCAGGGTCTTTTTTGTGTTGGGCGGGATGAAGGGACGCGACGGGGTGATGTAGAGATTGTGCAGACCAGGACCAAGGTCGGTGGCAGGAGGCAGTCGGGGCACCGGGCATGTGCTGGTCAATGAGTGGATACTACGGTAGGAGGATACGGCGCACGGTATAATGTTGTGTAGAGTCCGGGATAGAGAGGTACCATCCCGCCAGAAATGGAGTGGCACGATGGACAAGTTTGAGAAACAGTTTGAGGCGTACGCGGAGTTGGCGGTCCGCCTCGGGGTCAATGTGCAACCTGGGCAGCTCGTCGTGATCGACGCTGCACTGGATGCCGCGGCGTTTGTGCGCGTGATCGCAGAGAAGGCGTACGACGCGGGCGCTCGGATGGTGCACGTGGAGTGGTCGGATGCAGCGGTAAATCGGACGAATTTGCTGCGCTCTCCAGTCGATGCGCTGTCAGAATACCCGCGGTGGAAAGCGCAGGGCTATCTCGAGATGGCCCAGGCAGGCGCAGCGTTTATCGGCATCCACACGCCGCAACCTGGTTTTCTGAAGGATGTTGCGGCGGACCGGTTGGCTGCATCGCAGCGCGCGGCCCAGCAGGCGCTGCAGCCGTATCAGCGCCTGCGCATGAGCGCACAGGTCAGCTGGCTGGGCATGCTCGTCCCAACTCAAGCATGGGCAGACCAAGTGTTTGCGGACCTGCCAGAGGAGCAGCGGCTGAGCGCGCTGTGGGATGTTGTATTTCAGGTTACGCGGGCGGATCGGCCCGATCCGGTCGAGGCTTGGCGCGAGCACGTCGAGCAGCTGCAGGCGCGGCTGACGAAGCTCAATGACGCGCAGTTCACGTGCCTCCACTATCGCGCTCCAGGCACCGATTTGACGATCGAGCTACCCGAGCACCACGTTTGGGTTGGAGGCGGCAATCGGACCGCGACAGGCGTTGTAACCGTACCTAACATCCCCACTGAGGAGTGCTTCACGGCACCTTTGCGGACGGGTGTCAACGGCACTGTGCGAAGTACCAAACCTCTGTACTACGGTGGCAAGCTGATCGAGGATTTTTCGCTGACGTTTCGCGAAGGCCGCTTAGTAGATTTCACGGCTGAAGTCGGACGCGACGTTTTGGAATCGATCATCACCAGCGACGAAGGTGCGAGGTATCTTGGCGAGGTGGCGCTTGTACCCCACAGTTCACCCATCTCACAAACCGGGTTGACGTTCTACCACACGCTGTTTGACGAAAATGCGTCGTGCCATATCGCCCTTGGCGCGGCCTACCCCATTAACCTCCAGGGCGGGGCCGAGATGTCGAAGGAGGATTTGCTGCAGCATGGCGTGAACTCCAGCATGGTCCATGTCGACTTCATGATTGGCTCAGCAGAGCTGGACATTGACGCGCAGACGGGGTCGGGCGAGTGGATCCGGCTGTTCCGACAGGGCGAATGGGCAGATTGAATAAGTGGAGTCCAACGCAAAATGGGAGGCTTTGAAAGCCTCCCATTTGTTCGTGCGATCACTGTTTGTCTGATCCCTGTGGACCGTCGAGGATTGCTTGTACTCGGCCTACCTGACCATCCCGCAACCGGACTTTGATGCCGTGTGGATGTGTCGGCGAGTTCGTCAGGATGTCTTTGACAATGCCACGAGTCAACTTTCCCGTAGGTTGGTCCTTTTTCAGCACGATATCCACTTCGAGACCGGGACGGATATCCTTGCGGTTTTTGCCATCTTTCACTGTGTCATCCCCTCGAGTTCGTCCGTGCGGTCATTGTGTCACCAGTGCCTCACGCTTCTGGAGATATTCCGAGTACGGCCCCTTGAAGTCGATCACGCCGGACGGCGTCAATTCCACGATTCGATTGGCTACGTCTTCGACGAGTTGACGAGCGTGGGAGACGAAGACCACCGATCCATCGAAGGACTGTAACGCCTTGGTCAACGCATCGATGGACTCGAGGTCCAGGTGGTTGGTCGGTTCGTCCAAGACGAGTACGTTTCCTTGCAGAAGCAACATCTTGCCGATCATCAGGCGCGCCGACTCGCCTCCGGATAGGACTTCGGTCGACTTGTGAACTTCATCCTTGGAAAACAGCATGCGCCCCAAAATGCTGCGAATCGTCTGTTCGTCCGCCTGTTCATCAAAGCTGCGCAACCACTCGTAGACAGTGGTGTTCTTCGGGATGGTCTCGTTGTGGTCCTGTGTGAAATATGTTGGCTCGGCTGATTGCCCCCACGTCACATGGCCCGTATCCGGAGTGAGCATGCCCAGCAGCGTGTTGATGAGCGTCGTCTTGCCGATTCCGTTCGTTCCAATCACAGCCACTTTGTCACCGTTCATGATGTCCAGGTTGACGTTCTTCAACACGTGGAGGTCGTCAAACGATTTATTGACATCCTTCGCGGAAAGCACCTGTTTGCCAAGCGGTTGTTTAGCTGCAAACTTAATATATGGCGCAACCCGGGACGAGGGACGGATTTCTTGTACCTCGATTTTATCGATCTGTTTTTGGCGACTCGTCGCCTGTTTTGCTTTACTCTTATTTGCCGAGAAGCGAGCGACGAACTCCTTGAGCTCGGCAATTTTTTCGAGGTTGCGGGTATTTTCGGCGAGCAGTTGTTCCCGAGCCAAGGTGCTCGCCGCTACGAAGTAGTCATAGTTCCCGGTAAACATCGAAATTTTTTGGTAGTCGACGTCCACCATGTGTGTGCAGACCGTGTTCAAGAAGTGGCGATCGTGCGAGATAATCACCATCGTCCCCTTGTGATTGAGCAAGAAGTTTTCGAGCCAGCGAATCGTGTCGAGATCGAGGTGGTTCGTCGGCTCGTCCAACAGCAGTACGTCGGGGCGTCCAAACAGCACTTGTGCTAGCAGCACACGCAGCTTGAAGCCGCCGATCATCGTGCTCATCAAGTCGTAATGCTTCTCGACCGGAATACCTAGGCCCTCTAACAGTTCGGCTGCAAAGTACTCCGCGGAATACCCGTCCATGTCGGCAAACGCGCTTTCAAGTTCTCCGACCTGCATTCCTTCCTCTTCAGTCATTTCCGGAAGGGCGTACAACCGCTCGCGCTCCTTCATCACTTTCCAGAGTTCTGGATGGCCCATCAGCACCGTGTCGAGGACGGTACACTCGTCGTACTGATAGTGGTCTTGTCGGAGGACTCCGACCCGGACGCCCGGTGCGATGGAGACACTGCCGGTACTCGACTCAAAGTCTCCGACGAGAATTTTCATGAATGTCGATTTTCCCGATCCGTTGGCGCCAATCAGCCCGTAACGATTCCCTTCGTCGAAACTGAGGTTGACGTCCTCAAACAAAATGCGGTTCCCAAACGAAACCGACAAATCTTTTACGCGTATCATCTACTCCGCTCCTTTATTGGTGTTCCATCCCATCACTATACCATGGTCGGTCAAAGAAGGCTCTGGTAACCCTAGGTTATTTTCCGCGCGCGAAAAATCGTATAAGGACAGAAAGAGCCATAGATGCGTACATATTTCTATATGTTTCTATTGATAAAATCGAGGATGCTGTCCAAACTGTCTCGGGGCGTTTGCGATGAGATGGCTGAAAATAGGTCGCCACGTTGTTCAATGCGGCCCATCACGTTAAATACGGTGAAGTCGGTCGGTTCGAATCCGTGCACCACCTCCGCCCACGTCACGGGCGTAGAAACACTTGCGCAAGGGGTCGCACGCACCGAATAGGCGGCAGATAGCGTACGCATCTTCCACAACTGAAGGTAGTCGACGTACAGTTTGCTCCCGCGCTTTTTGACAGACCGTTCCAATGTCACCTTGTCAGGCATCTTCTGTTGCAGGTATTGCGCGATAAACCTCGTGATCTGGCGGGTTTGTTCAAACGTATAACGCGGTTGTACGGGTACGAAAACCTGTAGGCCTGTGGCACCAGACGTCTTGGCGTAGTTTTGCAGGCCAAGCGTATCCAGCACGTCGTGAAGTTGCAAAGCGACTTCCAGGACCAACTCAAATCTGTCTGGCACAGAAGGGTCTAAATCAAACGCGACATCGGTTGGATACGCGGGTTGGTGGAACAGCGTGAACGGCACGTGGAGTTCAATTGCGGCGTAATTGGCCACCCAGACGAGGGTCGGCAGGTCATTGAGTAGGATGAAATGTTTGTCTTTATAGAATGCCGTCGGCACCCAATCGGGTGCATGGGAAGGCACCGCCTTCGCAACGATGCGCTCGGATGAGACGCCGTCTGGAAATCGCCACATCATGAGCAGGCGGTCATGTGTGTAGCGGAGCAGGTAGGGTGAAACACTCGTGAGATACCGAATGTAGTCCAGCTTGGTGACGCCCACTTCCGGCCACAGCACCTTGTTTGGGTTCGTCAGCAGGATGTCTCTGTTCTCAATGGTGATGGCCACGGATTCCATACATCTTCCCCTAGGCAGTTTCTTTTGCTAGTGTGACCAGCCTGCGCAAAAGCATGCTTCATCCGTCACGGCAGTCTGTACAGTAGCAAGGTGCCATCGTACTTCCTGGCTGCTTCAGCAAGCTCACGAAACGTACGTGAAACACTGAATGTAAACGGTAACAAAATTTTTTGATCCGTCTTGTAAAACACCGATTATTTGGGATATAGTTGACCTAGAAAACTTCTGTAAGCGATTTATGCAACATTTGCACAAGCGCTTTCATTTTGTGGGGGTGTGGCAAACTCGATGCGGAACGCTGGCGGCGTGAGGGTGACGATTCGGGAAGTAGCCGATCGCGCGGGGGTGTCCGCCGCGACTGTGTCGCGTGTGCTGAACAAGCCGGAAATGGTCGATCCCGACACGAAGGAGCGGGTCCGAAGCGCCATGGAGTCGTTGAACTTTCATCCGAACGCTATCGCGCGAGGGCTGAGTTCCACGCACACGCACACGATTGGTCTACTGGTTCCGGCGATTCAGGATTTCTTCTTTGATGAGCTGTATTTTGGCATTGACAAAGAAACGCGCGCAAACGGTATGAAAGTGTTGTTCTTCGACGCGCAGCACTCGCGTCACCGCGCGTTGGAAGGGTTCTCTTTTCTGCGGCAGCACCAGGTCGATGGCATTATTTTCACAAGTCAATTGGTGGATGAGGATTACGATGCGGTCATTGAGCGGCTTGGGATTCCCGTCGTACTCACATTAACTGAGTCTTCAGGAAAGTTCCCGATCCCGTCTTATAAGACCGACGAGGTCAAGGCCATGTTTGACTCAGTGTCGTATCTGGTGAGCCGGGGACACCGTCGAATCGGCTTCATCACAGGCCACATGCAAGAAGATTCGACTGGGGTTCTGCGTACTGAGGGGTTCAAACAGGGACTGGCGCACTACGGCATCCCTTACAGGGAAGCGTTTACACAGCGCGGTGATTACCGGTTCGACAGCGGGTACGCCGCGATGCAACGCCTGCTTGAGCGCCAGGCGGACAATCGCTTGACGGCCATTTGCTGTATCAGTGACGAGATGGCGATCGGTGCAATGCATTGCTTGCACGATCATGGGTTGCGCGTCCCGGACGACATGTCCGTTATGGGTTTTGATGATGTTCGTGTGGCGCGAATGGTGATGCCTAAACTGACGACCATTTCCCAGCCGTTTACGGAAATTGGTCAGCACGCCGTTCGTGCGGTCTTGCAAATGTCTCAAGAACCGTCGCTTCCGTATCCGACGGGGGTGCATTACTTGCCACACCACCTGGTGGAGCGTGCGAGCGTGCGGACGGTCACCGTTGACGCGGCAGATTGAAGAGATTGAGGAGGTCAATGTGCATGAGCAGTAAGACAAAGAGAGCGTTAACTGTAGCAGGTGTTGTCGTCATGACGGGTGGGTTGCTCGTCGGTTGCGGCTCTTCGTCGTCGAGTACGAGTACCGGCAGCACAAACACAACTTCGAACAGTTCCGGTGGCTCTAGCGCTGGCAAAAAGGTAACCATCACCTGGGCCATAGGGAGTATCACGCACGACAACCTGAACCAACAGCTGGTTGCTGGGTTCGAAAAAGCGCATCCCAACATCACCGTGAAGATTCAGCCCGAAGCGTCGAATACAGACACGACGCGCCAACAGTTGACGACTGCGATCGGTGCAGGTGCGACGACACCCGACGTGTACCTCGGAGACGTAGTCTGGCCCGCTCAGTTTGGATCGAACAATTTGGCACAGCCGCTCAACAAGTTGTTCCCGCAGAGCTTCTGGAACCGCTTTTCGCCTGGGCTCGTACAAGGTGCAACTTATAATAACAACATTTATGCTGCACCATTCTTTGTCGACACCGCATTCCTTTTCTATCGCAAAGATCTGTTGAAGAAAGCTGGACTGCCTGTCCCAACGACGTGGGAGCAACTGCAGTCGGATGCGCAGACCTTGCAGAAGAAAAATCTCGTGAAATACGGATTCATCTGGCAAGGTGACTCTTACGAGGGCCTGACATGCGACTTTACGGAGTATTTAGCAGATGCTGGAGGGCAGGTTTTGAACAGCAGTGGGCAACCGGTGCTCAGTTCGGCTGCGGGCAACAAGGCCGTGTCATTTATGCGCAGCCTGATCACGAGCGGCGTGACGCCAAATGCAGTCACGACGGACCAGGAGAATCAGTCGATGAACTTGTTTGAACAAGGTCAGGTCGCCTTTCTACGCAACTGGTCGTATGCTTGGACCGATTCACAGAGTGCAGCGCAGTCCAAGGTCGTCGGGAAGGTTGGCGTCGTCGTTCTCCCGACCTTCGCTGGCGAAAGTAAACACTACAGTTCGGTCGGTGGCTGGGACCTCTACGTCAATCCGCACAGTAAAAACCTGCAGGCCGACGAGACGTTTATTGATTGGCTGACCGGACCGGAGGCTCAAAAAATCCTCGTGGAACATGGGGAATTGCCGACCAACGCAGCGGTCGCCAAGGAGGCGTCTTCGATCGGCAAAAGTCCTATTTTCGGTTTGTTGCCGCAGGTGAGCTACATTTCTCGGCCATCGCAAAGCCCGAACTATCCTCAGCTGTCACAAGCGATCTATTCAAATATCAACGCCGCTTTGGCGGGAAGTGCTTCTGTCTCGGACGCCCTCACGAAGGCGGATAGTCAGATGAAGTCGAGTTCTTCCAACACAGGTTTGTAAACCTGACCAAGGTCGAATACGATACGCCGTTCATCTAGGGCTGGCGGCGGGGCTTTGGCCTCGCCCCCGTGTCCACCGGAGGTGGGAACAGTGATAGAAATGGCCGCGCAAGTGGAGAAAAAGCGTCGCCGCAACGTCTTGTTGACACGCCAGCGACAGGCCGGAATTGGCATGTTGCTGCCAGGACTCATCATTATTTGCGGCATCACCATCTTCCCCATCATCTACTCCATTTGGATGAGTCTCAACAACGTCTCTTTGACACAAAACGGATACGCGATGAGTTTTACAGGACTGTCCAACTTCAATGCAGTCATTCACGCGTCGTCCTTCTGGCACAGCACATGGTTTACCTTTTATTATTCCGTAGCCACTGTCGCCGCGGAGTTGATTTTCGGCCTGCTCATCGCGCTCGCCATCAACAACGTGCAGAAGTTGAAAAATTTATCAATTGTCGTGATGCTTATCCCGTGGTCGCTGATCACCGTCATCTCGGCGCAGATGTGGGATTACATTTACGACGGCGTGTACGGAGTGCTCAATTATATCGTCGTGTCCTTGCACCTCGTGAGTCATCCAGTGACCTGGCTGGGGACGCCGGTGAGTGCGGTCTCGGCCATGATGATCGCGGACATTTGGAAGACGACCCCGTTTGTCGTCATCATCATCCTAGCCGGGCTGCAAATGATTCCGAACGAATTCTATGAGGCTGCCAGAATGGATGGGGCGAACTCGTGGCAGGTATTCTGGCATATCATCTTTCCTCAACTTCGCGGGAGCATAGCACTTGCAGGGCTGTTCCGCATCCTTCAGGCGTTCGGCGTGTTTGACCTGCCGTTCGTGTTGACCAATGGTGGACCCGGTACGGCGACTCAATCCCTCGCGATGCTCGGAGAAAAAGTTCTATTTCAAGATTTGCATTTCGGGACGGGGTCGGCAGTGGCTGTGGCGACCGTGCTGATTGTCCTCATCATCAGCCTCGTCTTTCTATCCGCATTTCGATCTCTGGTAACGGAGGGTGAGGCACAATGATTCAACCGATGTGGAGAAAAGTGGTCGGGTACGTCGTCTTGATTTTGTTTTTGCTGATGATTCTCTTGCCGTTTTACTGGATGTTTGTGACGGCGTTTAAACCAGATACGGAAATAGCCGCCTACCCACCACACTTTATTCCACAGCACCCGACCTTCTCACACTTTAAACAAGCGTTTGTGCAATACAACTTTTGGCCGTTTATCCGAAACAGCATCATTGTGTCGCTCATTTCGACTTTCCTCGTGCTTCTGTTTGGCAGTATGGCGGGCTTCTCCCTCGCTCGTCTACCGATTCCAGGGCGCACGGGGATCATGGTCGCGCTCTTAGTCATTTCGATGTTCCCGGCGATCGCAGTCGTTTCACCGCTGTATGTCCTCCTCAAATCGCTTGGCTGGCTGAACACGTATCAGGCGCTCATTGTACCGTATACGGCGTTTAACATGCCGTTTGCCATTTGGATCTTGCGAAATTATTTCCTGCAGGTTCCGGGGGCGTTATTCGAGGCGGCATCCGTGGACGGGGCTTCCGTGTTCCGTACTTTTTATCAAATCTTTTTACCGATGACGACGCCTGGGCTGTTTACGGCCGCTGTGTTTACGTTTGTCGCCTGCTGGACGGAGTTCCTGTTCGCTCTCGTCTTCAATTCATCGAACGCGATGCGTACCATTCCTGTTGGAATCGCTTTGTTTAGTGGCCAGTATTCGGTTCCGTATGGAACCATCTTTGCGGGTTCGCTGGTCGCGGTTGTGCCCATTATCATTTTGGTGATCATCTTCCGCAAGTGGATTGTGTCTGGGTTGACCCAAGGTGCGGTCAAGGGGTGAGCGCAGAGGGGTGAGCCAAGGGGACGATCCCTGTATAGTTTGGATTTTTTCGTCAAGCATGATGAAGACACCACGAGAGAATGTGAGGAATCATCGTGCAGCCCATCATCCCATTTGAACCTGTGCGGCGCGACGCCATTCCGACCCAAGGAGACTGGATGCCGCAGATCAAATGGGACGGCGTGCGCATGTTGACTTACTTTGATGGCGAGATCGTGCGTCTCTTTAACCGCAAGGGCCACGAACGGACGATGCAGTATCCGGAACTCCTGAACATCCATGAATACTGCTCGGGGTCATCTGTGATTTTAGACGGAGAGATCATCGCACTAGGCGCCGACGGAAAACCTAGTTTCCACCATGTGATGCGTCGAGACGGAGTGCGGAGGTCCGACCGTGTGGCATTGGCCCGACAGAGTGTAGCTATCACCTACATGGTGTTTGATCTTTTATACCTAAACGGGGAATGGCTGACAAAGCAACCGTACCGACAGCGAATGGAGATGCTTACCAAAGTTCTCCAGACCCATCCGAACGTACAGATGGTGACGACGCACGACGATGCAAACGCGTTGTTCGAAGTCGTCAAAGCGTACGGAATGGAGGGGATCGTCCTCAAGCAAAGCGACTCGCCCTATGTGATCGGCGGGAAGTCCGATTTGTGGATCAAGGTGAAGAATTACAAGGACCTGATTGCCGTGATCGGCGGCTTTACGCTCGACGCGAGCAATACGGTCAACGCATTGCTCTTGGGTCAATACGACGCACAAGGACGGCTGTGGTATATCGGTCACACGGGCACGGGAAAGTTGACCAAACAGGAATGGCGCGCGATGACACAGTGGTTGGTGCCTCATGTGACAGAGACACGTCCGTTCGTCAATCAACCGGAGAGACATCGCGAGGCCCATTGGGTGAGCATTCAGTTCACGGTCAAAATTCAGTTCGCAGAGTGGACACCTGGCGGGACGCTGCGTCAGCCGAGCATCCAAGCCATTGTGGACGTGCCCGTCGAACAGTGTGTATTCGACGAGCTAGCGCCTGCGCGTGTATAGCTCAATCCCACATCAAGCTCGAACGAGTTTGAATTTCGGCTCCATGTAGCCGACGATGTGGCCTGGTGCGTTCTTGATTCCCTCACGGTCGTAACTTGTGAGTTCCTCGAGCGGGCCGTTCGTCCCGATGTCGAGCTGATGAAGGATCTCATTGACGACACTTGGAATCGGTTCTGCACCACCGTCGACGATTTTCAGGGCGATGCCGATCTCCCGTTCCCGGTCGAATAAGCAGAATACCCCCTTTGCACCCTCTTTGGCGAGAATGCGCCCTTGAAACGCTCGAATCAATTTGGCGCTGTAGATATTTTTCTCCGTTACCATGTCTGGACGGCGATCCATAGCACTGACGATCCGCTCGATGGCCCTCGCCCGAGACGCACTAAGCCCTTTGGGGTGTGCAAGCCGCGCAAACCCCCACGCCAGGTGCTTCAGTGGCATATAGTAAGTCGGGATATCACAGCCGTCGAGGCCGGTATGGATGTGTTGTAAGTCTAATCCCACCACGTCCGCCACTGCCTTTGCCACGCGCTGTTGAACCGGATGCTCGGCGTGCGTGTAGCCTTGCGTAGCTTCGCCGAGGTATACTGCGGTCGCCAACATGCCAGCGTGCACGCCCGAACAGCAGTTGCATACCGGATCTGCCTGCTGGCCGCTGCGAATCAGTTCCTCGTGGCTGGTTTTACTGACCGGATCGGTCACGCCACACTCGAGGTCGTGCCCGTTCTTTCCAATCTGCGACAAAATTGCGCGCACGCGCGACCTGTGGCGCTCTTCACCGCTGTGAGAGGCGCAGCAGATGGCGAGATCCGCATCTGAAAACGAGAAATGGTCTGCTGCTCCCGTCTCGACGATGGGGAGCGCTTGCATCGGTTTCAGGGCGGATCGTCCGTAGGTCATATAGTTGGGGTCACCGTACTGATACAATAGGGTGCCATCGGCGTTCACCACCGCGATGTGCCCAAGATGAACGTTGTCGACAACGCCTGCCCTCGTCTCTTCCACCAGCACGTTCAATGTATCGTCCCTCGATTTCCCAAAAGTGTTTTCGCCCAGCTATTATTGCGCCAGCCAACAAAAATATGTGACGGTGCGGCCAAGTCTGTAACTGTACAAAAATAAGCTAATATCGTAGTCTGTCCCTGTTGGAGGTGTTGGTACATCACAACCGAAGTGTCGTGTGGGAGATACTAAGAAACAGTTGCCGCCCGTCACTTTTGAATCGCGTTGGAGGGGTGATCGAATGGCTGATTTAGATTTTGTTCACGAATATATTCCAGCCCCATCGGATACCGCAGGGCGTACATTGGTACTGCTGCACGGCACGGGTGGGAATGAGCGAGACCTTCTGCCGCTAGGCCGCTTTTTGGATCCGTCAGCGGCGTTGCTGGGGGTCCGCGGCAAAGTGCTCGAAGGTGGAATGCCACGTTTCTTCCGGCGCCTTGCTGAAGGTGTGTTCGACGAGGAAGACCTGTTATTTCGCACCGACGAACTCGTCGACTTCCTCCGAGCCGCCAGTGCGACGTACGGTTTCGCCACGGACACTTTGATCGCCGTCGGCTACTCGAATGGGGCGAACATCGCCGCGAGCATCCTGTTGCGGCACACCGACGTGTTCGCGGGTGCGTTATTATTTCGACCAATGGTCCCGTTCGAGCCTGAACAGGCCGCAGCGAAGCGGGCGACGCCGGTTCTCCTGTCGGCAGGCGAGGCGGATCCAATTGTGCCAGCACAAAGTACGAAACGATTAGGCGAACTGCTGGAAGCGCGTGGTGCAAACGTGGACATACAGTGGCACCGTGGTGGACACGGACTGATGGAACCAGAACTGCAGTTGGCCAAGCTCTGGTTGGACCAGAAGATTTCAAGATAGGCTCCGTGAAATGCGGCCCCCCACACGATCGGCCGTTCAGAAAGTGTTCACACCGAAAATGCGCCCGTTTGTGCGTTATTCGAGGATTCTTCAAGGTTGCTCGTGCATGATGATTCTAGCTTAAATGAACTTCAACGACATGCGGGGGGGCTGTCAGATGGGATACTATCGTTCAAAGTCTACCGAAAAACTAGCTAAGGGTGACACCTGGAAATGGGCAGCGGCGGTTGTATTGTCGGCACTTGTCGGCTCTGGCGCAACATTGGCCGTCACGCCACTCATTGCAAGCCACAATAGCACCCTTGTCGATACGAGCGGGACGTCGAGCAGTTCGACGCCGGTGTCGACCAACGTCAGTGTCAACGTGAGTTCCGACATCACCAAGGTCGTCAAGCAAGCAGAGCCTGACGTAGTGGCCGTCGTGAATTACACGACTTCGAGTAGTCCGTATAGCGATCAATCACAGACGCAGGAATCTGACATCGGCTCAGGCGTCTATTTCTATAAGAACGGCAACGAGGCCTATATCGTGACGAACAATCACGTGGTCGAAGGCGGATCGAAAGTGGAAATCGTTCTCCAATCGAAAAAACAGGTACAGGCGACGGTCGTTGGTACGGACCCGTATACAGATTTGGCTGTACTCAAAGTACCAGCTTCGACCTTCCAGTCTGTCGATCCGATTCAGTTCGCCAACTCCGACGACATCCAGGTCGGTGAGCCTGCGATCGCCATCGGTACCCCAATGGGCCTGGATTTTGCGGACACCGTGACGTCCGGCATCGTGAGCGGAAGCCAGCGGACGATGCCTGTTGAAGAGCCTACCTCGGAAGAGACGCTCGACTATCAGTCGGTCATTCAGACGGACGCCGCCATCAACCCGGGGAACAGTGGCGGACCACTGCTCAACGCCTCTGGCCAAATGATTGGCATCAACAGCAGTAAGATTGTCGAGCAGGATTTTGAAGGGATGGGCTTTGCCATTCCAGCAAACGAGGTACAGCAAATCACGTCGGAGATTATCAAAACTGGCCACGCGATTCATCCGTCCATTGGCATCGAAGGCGTAGACATGTCAACCGTACCTGAAGGATATGTGAACGTGCCGGTCAACTATGGTGTCTATGTCGAATCGGTGACGTCGAGCGATGCCAAAAACGCCGGTTTGAAGGCAGGCGACGTCATCATCGCTCTCAACGGCACGGAAGTGCAGGGGATTGCCGACTTGCGCACCGAGTTGTTCAAGATGCAACCTGGTCAGATGGTGAAAGTGACTATCTATCGCGGCAGCACCAAGAAGACGCTGAACGTGAAAGTCGGCGAGGAGCAAAGCGTCAACACGACCGACTCGGGCAACAATTCGGATGGAAGCGACTCCCAGGGCAACGGAGGTTACTCCTACGGTCAGGGCGGACAGAGTGAAGACCCGCTCGACCCCTTCTCTGGATTTGGAAATTAAGCGAAACGACAACAAGGTCACAGGAGCAGGCCCCTTGTCTCGGACGCGGCGTTCGGGCAAGGGGCCTGTTTTGGCGTTCAGGATTCACCGGATAATGGTAAACAGAGACCTATGTCTTTACCCAAGTACGTTTTCGAGGTATGACTGTGAGAGAAACTCTACTCTCTTCACCGTGCTGTTGTACGCGCCTGCTCCAACTGTTCACGTAAGGTTATCAAGCTTTCTGCCACTGATTTATGAGCCGTGTCGATGACGATGTGGTCTGTGTCCCAAACGTCGTATTGTCGGGTCTTAACATCCTCCCAAGTGGGTAGCGCTAATCCGGGGATATCTGCGACACGGGAGGTGATGCGATGCCGATGCTCGGATTCATCCGAGCAGACAACTTCGACTTCTGCAAACGGAATGCCAAGAGATTGCGCCACGTGGCGCCAAGCTAGGCGTGTTTCGCGGATAGGGTTGACTGTGTCTGCAACGACATCAAGTCCCAACCTGAGATTCTGCGATGCAACCTCATAACAGACGATATAACCAGCTGGTCCATCAACCCAGACCCCAGCATCCCGCATTGCCTGTTCGATGACGTCGACCCGGAGGTACGTAGCCCGGACCTCTTGAGACAAGGCAGACGATAGCGTGGATTTTCCAGACCCTGGCAAGCCGCTGAAAATGTAGAGCATCAACTCACCTCCGTCACAGTATTCTGTGGCTAATCGGCCAAAATGTGCCCTTGTGAAACGAATTCTCATAGATGTATCAATTCAGCCGGTTGTAGTTCATTGAATAAGCAAATGCTCTCATGTGTAAATTAGGGGCGAGGTGAGACTTGATGAAACGAATAGGAGTTTTCTTTGCAACACTATTTCTTATGTTTCAAAGCAGTGCATATGTCCACGCGGCTCCTCGGACAATTGCTCAAAACGTGCAAGTCACCGACAATGGCATTTCACCAGAGCGAATTACAGTTAACCAAAACGATGTTATTAAAATTACGGTTGTCAACAAAGGAACCAAAAGACACAACTTGGTAATACCTAATTATTACATATTCACAGAGAATCTCAATCCTGGGGGTACCTCAACCGCGCAATTCACTGCAAATAACAGAGGCAACTTTTTGTACTACTCCGACACGCCTAAACGAGGTACACCCGAACCTGGAACTGAGGGAGTTCTGATTGTGAATTGATCTCGGTGCATAGGTCCGCAACTACACAAACATGTGAACATGGTTTCCCCTAGACCCGACTAAGTCTGTGCCTCTGTCCGATCTTGAGCTAAGGGGCAGCACCAAGGACATGAATGATGAAACATCCCTCATGCGCTACCCCGTGTCCCTTTTCCCGCTAAGTTTTCAAAGTCATTCCGCCCAATCAATACATCATGCGGTCATCGTAGTAGTACTTGAATTCGAGTAGATTATTCGACGGATCGATGAGGAAAAACGTCAGGTGTTCCTCGACCAGTCCTTCGAATCGGCGAGAGATGTCGTGGAAGAACGGGACCTCTCGTTGTTTTGCTAGATTGTAGAGATTGTCGAACTGGTTCTTGTCGCGGAACGTCACGCCAAAGTGGCGCGGGTACATTTTGGGTGACTGGTCGATGTCTTCCGACAGGTGACAGACGACCTGGTCGCCGAAAAAGTCGAGTGTAATTCTGTCGGCGTAGCGGCGGGCCAGCTTGCAACCTAGCTTTTCCACGTAGAACGCATAGGTTTCATCCAAGTCTCGTGCCGGGATGGCCAGGTGAAAGACATTGTGCATATCGCGCATAACAAATCGCTCCTCTGTGATTCGGTTTGTGTAGTTGGCTGTCGGCGTCGATGGTCGGGGGATTTGAAAACAGATCTGCTTGGATTGATTGCACCAGCGCTGGCTCAGCGCGCCTCAAATTGCAGAAACGTGTCGGAACGCAGGCCCAGGCGCAGCGTTTCGAGGGAGATCACATCCTGAATCGGGATATTTGCGAGATTCACGTTAGGGCCAAAATGTTCGATGAAGTAGGTTTGGAGCGTCTTCGTGGGGGCTTCGAATATCAAGCGGGTCATATCCACTTGCGAGCTTTGGAACTGCTCGACGATGCCCGGCCGTGGGTGACCGTCTAGTTGGCAGATGCCACTCGTCCCGGATTCGCGAGCTTCGGTGATCACCTTGAAGGCACCTGCAGCGAGGTCTTCCTCAATGAAGTCCAGCCATTCGTCTGGCGACAGTTGATTGGACTGATCGGCGTCTTTGTAACCGACTTCACTGAGCACTTGGAATTCGTTGGCGAATAATTTGATAAATTCTTCCTTTTGTCTGTTGGACATCGGGACGGTGCCGTTCGAGATCTCCACGTAGCGACAACCATATTGCCTGCAGTAGCTGTGGTAGTCTCCTACTTTACCCTGGATGTAAAACTTCTCGAAAAGCGTACCGCCGAAGTAAAATTCGATGTCGTGTGACCGTAAAACCTCGATTTTTGCGGCGATTGTAGGGGAGATGAGGGAGGTGCCCCAACCGAATTTGACGAGGTCGATATAGCATGCGGCGCTCGCAATGGCGTCCTCGAAATAGTGCAGAGGAACGCCACTGTCGATGAGCACCGTCCATCCGGTGGACCTTGGTTTTTGCAGCCTCTCAGGCAAGTGCAACTCGTGCATAGCTGCCGTGAACGTGGATATGGTCACCAGAATCACACCTCTCCGTCGAGCCAGCTCACATCGGGCTATGCTCATTACGGTCAGTGTAAGTTCTAAGCTTTGAAATAAACTTGAAATTGGTTTGTTATGGTTGATAGTTTATCATTAATTTGTGTCTGTCTTGTACAGGATCGGGCCCGTACCAAACGTTTGAATCAGTAGGTTGTACAACAGTTCACCGCCCAACTCGTGCCCCGCCTGGTTTGGATGCCAACTGTCGCCGTAATACATCTTCCAGGTTTGGTTGTGTGCCTTCATGTAGGTGGTCATGGCACTGTTGAGATCGATAAAGTGGATGTTCTGGCTATTGAACGTACGCGCGTCCGCGACTTCGTTTTGAATGTACGTTTCGATCTGGTCGTGATCATAGGTTGCTGTCGCCTTGGTCACAGGCGAAGTGACGATCAGGACCGCCGCGTGCGCCGCCAGAGACTCTTGAATCTCTTGTTTGATGGCTGCATTAAATGGTTTGACCGGCGTCTTATCGTAAACGTCGTTCAGCAGTCCCCAAGAAATAACAACCACTTGAGGCTTATCTTTGTTGAGCCAGGTTTGAACATCCCCTGTTTTTCCGAGCGATACGGGGGAGCCTCCCACCTTCGTGCGGTCATCGTAGACCCATTTCGTGTCCGTGGAGTTCGTCAAGGATGTGAAGGCCCGTTTCAAGTACGAGTTGTCGTTGGGGTCCTTCCACCCGTGGGCCATCGACCCACCGATGATCATCACTTTTTCTGTGTTGATCTGGCCTTGCAAACTATTGGTCGGCGTGGCCGTCAAGACGGCGTCGCCGGACGTCTTGATCTTGCCCAAGGCCCAGCCCCCGAGCACAAGCGCGGCTGCGCACGCGAGGTATGTGAAGGTCTTCCAGAGTCGTTTGGACCGTTGTCTGCGTGGTCGATTGGTTTGAAGTTTCATTTCACAAACCTTTCTATAAACATATTGATCGCCTTTCGTAGAGTGGCGAGAGGCGCATCATGTTGTGTTATACCGAATCAGCATTGAAAGTAGATTGAATTCCCTTGGCGGATTTTCAATTGTTATTCAAGGTTCACCCGGTACCCTGTTAGGGTCGATGACTCCGACCGGGTCCAGAGACATACCAAAGAGGTGGTAAATCTGAAAAAACAACATCTGTTCGAGGTCGACCTGATGCGTGCCTGCATCATCCTCGGTGTCATTTGTGTACACGTACTATCGTCGTTTGACGCGCAGACCCTGCCGTTTTCGAAAACGAACATCTCGCTTGACTTGTTGACCATGGCGTTTCACTTCACCCGCGAAGCGTTCATGTTTATCACTGGCCTGGTGCTCTTCTATACCTATTATGATCGAAAGTTTACAGTCTGGTCGTTTTGGCGCAAGCGTCTGAGTCTCATCGCCCTGCCATACGTGGCTTGGACGGCGTTGTACATCGCCTTCACTGGAACGTACCTAAACAAGTTTGACTGGGGGCCTCAAGCGCTCGCCCATCGGTTTGGACACGCCTTGTTGACGGCCAATCAGTTCTTTCTCTACTTCCTGTTGGTGTCAATGCAGTTGTACGTTCTGTTTCCATTGATTGTAAAGATGATTCGCCGGTTGGAGAATCGTCTGTGGTGGGTCGTGAGCGTCAGTTTCATCTTGGAAATTGGCATCATGGTCCTGAATCAAACGGTACTCAACCATCTGCAGGCTGGTCAGGTGCCGACGTGGCTGTTTACGTTGGTGCACTACCGCGATCGATTTATTTTGACCTATCAGTTCTGGTTTATTGCAGGCGCCGCATTAGCGGTGAAGTACAACTCCGTACGCGACTGGGTCAGCCGTCATGCGAAGGTTGTCGTCATCGCTGCCATCACGGCCATCCTCGCGCTGTGGGCAACGTATTTCGTGGAGCGGTTCGGGCTGCACATGACGGATGGCGAAGCGGTGGACGTACTGCAGCCGATCATGATTCCATATGCACTCATCGTCGCATGCCTGCTGTGGTCGGTAGGCCTTAGATGGGCTAGGGTGAGAACAGAGGAACATCTCGCTCGCGTGACCCCCGTCATTCAATTCTTCGGGGGAGTCAGTTTCGGCATCTTTCTCATTCACCCGATAGCTTTACATTATTTCGAGCAGATCGATCAACGTCTTCACTTGCACGGCGGGCTGCATCTCGTGTTAATTCCCTTTACGGCGGTGTTCGCATACGTGTCATCCGGCGTTGCAGCGTATCTGATCGGAAAAATTCCTTATGTCAGCTACATCGTTGGGGAGAAGACGCACCTGCGCCGTTCCACTGCCAAGTCGACACTGTCGAAAGCTGTTTAATTGTGGATATTATCTCAAAATCATCTCAAAAACGAGGAGGCGCACAACGTGTCGGCAAACCCATCTCATGTCAATTTGTTGTCGAGACTCGAACGGATTCCTGTGACGAGAACTGTCGTCTACATCATTGTTCTGTTGTCGTTCGTATGGCTCGCCGAAGCGTTTGATATCGGCATTGTCGGGCCTGTACTCACCACATTGGAAAAGACGTGGGGGCTGGCGTCGTGGCAGCAAGGTCTGCTTGCGGTCGCCTCCACCCTCGGGGTAGTCACTGGGATGGTTCCCTCGGGGCTTTTGGCTGACCGGATTGGACGGCGGCGCGTCGTGTTGTTCGGGATTCTCTTCTTCTCTGTTCTGACACTCGTGGGCTCCGTCGTGTCGAATTTCTCAACGCTTTGGCTAATTCGGTTTTTGGCTGGCGTTGGTGAAGGGGCCGTCCTTCCGATGCCCTATCTGTTGTTATCGGAATTTGTTCGCAGTCGGCAGCGCGCAGTCAGTGTCGGCTACTCCAACGGCATTTTGACCGCAGCTTACGTCATCCCCAATCTCGCGTCGCTCTGGGCGCTCAACACGTTTCCTGCGAGCTTCGCTTGGCGAGTGCCGTTTCTTCTCGGTGGCATTCCGCTGTTGCTCTTGATCCCACTCGCCTTGTGGCTGCCAGAGTCACCTCGCTACTTGTTGAAACGCGGTCGCGAGGCGGAGGTATTGCGTTTAGTCGAGCGCCTTGAGGGCGAGGCGGGCTTGACGAGCGACCTGAAGGTAGCGGATGCGCGTCTTCGCGTGGTCTTGGATCACGACAACGAGGGAGCTCGCGTGCCGCTTCGGGCCATGGTCGCACAGCCCTTTTTGCGGCGTGGATTGCTTGTGACCATGCAACTGACCGCTGCGCTGATTTTGTTCTATATCCTGCAGGTGTTTGGTCCGACACTTCTTGTCAGTCGCGGAACCGGGAACGGTACAGCGATTCTCTTCTCCGGCCTGATGATGGTAGTGGCGGGGGGAGGTTCCATCGTGCAGGGATACTTGTCAGACAAACTTGGCCGTAAAGCGATCTTGGCTATGTACGTGGCACTGGCGAGCGCAGGATGTCTCTTATTCGCATTCGGGACATCCACCTTCGTGGTGTTTTTAGCCGGTGCGCTGACCGCGTTCTTCGGCCTTGGCATCTTCCCAGTGTCGAAGTTGTGTGTCGCCGAGCAGTACCCGACTGAACTGCGCGGGCGAGGAGTCTATCTCAACGAGATGACGGCCCGCACCGTCAGTGGCGTCGTGACCATCTACTTCATCCCATCTCTTTTGCACACGTACGGAAACCAGACGATTTTCTTCGGTATCGCGGTCATCTTGGTGCTATTCAACCTTCCGTTTCTCTTTTTTGGGCGAGAAACAGCCAACGTGCAGATGGAAGAGGCGGGGGCCAAATTGTCCTTTGGCCGGATCGAGCGTGAAGCTTTGGCGCACCAAGTGTCGTCCCGATAAGCGGATAGCTAATATTTGACAACGAGGTGGAGCATAATGTCTACATTTTTAACGTCCTTGGAACAAGTACTGTCGGCAGAGCATCGCCCGATTCTGTTCGATCACGACACTTGGCACTCCACATCGCAACTTCGCAACGACGTCCTTCAGGTCAAGCACGCACTGTGGGACGCCGGGCTGCGTGAGCGGGACGAGGTGGTCTTAGGACTCCCCAACTCCTATGAGTTCGCAGTCGTCTACTTGGCCTTGCTGCAGTCTGGCGTCGTCGTCGCTCCGGTCAATCCCAAGATGCCTGCGGCAGAATTGGAACGCGTGCTGACGAGGCTGGATGCCAAGGCGGTGATGGTGTCGCAGGCACAAGCGGATGCGTGGAATCGAGTGCTTTGTGACCACGAGTTCGGTGCCAACTTGAATATCGACTTAGCGCCCACGGAGGGAGCCGGGACACCACTGTCGATTGTCGTCTCGTTGGCGCCTTCGCGCTTGAGCCAAACGGCGGAGTCGACGCCAGAGGGAGCGACGGGCGATGACGCGCCTGCTGTCTTGATGTTTACGTCGGGAACCACGGGGCAGCCCAAAGGCGTCATGCTGCGGCGCAAACATCTGCTGCACGCCGCGAATAACGTGATTCAGAGTCACGAGTTGACCGAAGAGGACGTCGCCTACTGCATTTTGCCGCTGTTTCACATCAATGCACAGGTCATTGTGTTGCTTTCGACGCTGTTGTCCGGCGGGCAGCTGGTGATGGCCGACAGATTCCATGCATCACGCTTTTGGGATGACGTCACTTCACATCGCGTGACATGGGTATCGGCCGTTCCGACGATTCTTTCGATTCTCTCAAAGCAACAGTCCAAGGCGCGTCCGGCACACCAACTGCGCTTTATCCGATCCGCCTCCGCGCCTCTTTCACCCGCTATCAAAACGCGCTTTGAGTGCTCGGTGGGCGTGCCCGTTGTGGAGTCGTACGGGATGACGGAAGCGGCGGGGCAAATCTGTATCAATCCATTGCCGCCTGGCGTTCGCAAAGTCGGATCGGTCGGCAAGCCGTTTGGCCTTGAACTCGAAATTCTAAATGATGAGCAGCAGCCAGTTGGCCCCAATGACGTCGGAGAGATCGTGATTCGTGG
The DNA here is from genome assembly GCA_029166985.1 of Alicyclobacillus fastidiosus. Lineage (GTDB taxonomy): Bacteria > Bacillota > Bacilli > Alicyclobacillales > Alicyclobacillaceae > Alicyclobacillus > Alicyclobacillus fastidiosus_A. Next base: position 549,083 of record CP119138.1, read on the forward strand.
ACAGAACGTCATTGAGGCGTACGTGGGTGCAGAGGGGAAACAGTCGGATTCACAGTGGGATGGCTGGATATTCACGGGGGACCTCGGTTACCGCGACGACGACGGGTACGTCTTCATCACAGGTCGCGCGAAGGAGATCATCAATCGCGCCGGAGAGAAACTGAGTCCGCGTGAAATCGAGGATGTCCTGTCTGGCCATTCGTTTGTCGACCGCTCGGCTGTCATTGGCGTACCAGACCCGCTGTACGGTGAACGCGTGGTCGCCTTCGTGGTACCTGTGGACTATGAAACTGTCGCTAAAGGGGCGCTGGTGAACGAACTCGAACAGATGTGCAAAGATTCTCTCGCGCACCACAAGTGTCCATCTGAGATCGTCGTGGCGCGTTCACTCCCTGTCGGCCCGACGGGGAAGGTGCAAAAGCACCTTCTGCGCGACGTACAGACGTTGCATTTGTTAGCGTAACAGCCAGTGGAGAAGCCAGTGCTTCGTTCGGTTCGATGAACTGTAGTGACCCGCCGATGCGTGTAGCCAAATATCCTGACATCCCCGCAACAGCGCACTTCACCGTTGCGGGGATGTCTTTGTGAGCCCGGATGCACGCGCGGCAAATCTTGTGTTGAGGACTGACACGTGCGAAACGATGCTGTATAATTTGCATTCTATGGATAAAAATATGCTTGACGTACCAGACGACTCACCGATCAGCCAGCGCATTGAAACGCTGCGGCGCGAACTGATCCGCATCGTGGAGAGCAATGGCGATCTGACACATCCTGACGTCATTGCACTCAGCCAAGAACTGGACGCGCTGATGCTCACTGTTATCGCACACGGCTTTGATTGATTACACCGTCTCGGCGGTCGTTCTTTTTGAGAGCGACCGCTTTTATTCTACTGAAGCGCCTTCTTCACGACTGAGTTGGGCCTGAAACCGTTGGAGTGTTTCATCTAGCTCGACAAACGCTCGCTGCCGCAGACTGTAGCGATCCGTCTTGTTCAGATGCGCATGGACTCGGATAAATCCAGCGTCGCGCAGATGAATCAAATGATTGTGCAGCGTGCTCTTGGGTAGCCCTGTGCGATGCGCGATGTCTGTAAATCGACAGGGGTCTCCTGACAGATTGGACAGGATGGCGAGCCTGGCCTCATCCGATAGTGCTTTCGTCATCCGCGAGACGTCGGCGGCGACCTGCGCTTTGGGATGGAGCATCCCGTTCGACATCGAATAAACAAACAACATCATCTCTCGAAAGTCCATGCGCAAATTGGCGGGTGCGTAGTGAAACCCAGGAACCAAGACAACGGTTTTCAGTTTTGGGACCGATTCGACATAGATCCCTCGCAATACTGATTCCACGAACTCCGTTTGGTTCACGGTCGCTAATTCGTCCGTCTTGGTCGCCAAGTGCTGTGCTAAACTTTCTATCCAATCGTTTTCTACATTATGGAAATAGTATTCATACCAGGCGTTGAGCCATAGGCCGGCGCGCGGTCGCCAGTCCGACAGACTGGGAATCATGCGAGACAAATTTTTGACATAGGGATTTAGTCGCTCATACAACTCCCCGACGTCCAAACCCTCAAACCAACGCAGGAACGCTCGAACGTCCTTCTTATGCGGACACTGCCAGATGAGGATGGCTAATGCTTCAGCGGCCAGGCCTTGTTTCGCGCCGGTCAAATGGGGTCCGATCATCTTCCGAAACGCGCTGTTCATCTGTTGGGTCCAACGGTTTTTCATCCCGTTGAGCCCTTTGTCGAACAGGTATAGATTCAGACTAGCCAGCAATTCGTAGGCCGGGCTTGTGTCGAACTCCACCTGGTATCCCATTGTCGTCTCACCCACTCCTGATTTCTCTTTTGAAGAGATTATAAACGAAAACCTGATGGTGTTCGTGGGCAGGAGAAGGCAGAGCGGCGATTGACTTGCCGGCCAGCATATGGATTATTGGACAAAGCGACCGTGATTCGGGATCTCCTGGCTGAAGTGTCTGGCCAACGCCGGCAGGGCCGTTCGGAGGTCCTCTTCGTACATTGGCAATCCATGCCCTGTCACCAGTGCGGACAGCTCCAAGTCTGCAATCCGCTTCACAGATTCCCAGGCTGCCTGCCAGTCGGTAGTGAAGTAGGCTGGTGGGCCATGTAGTTCCTTGTGTTGCGTAAAGACGGCGTACACCGACTCCTGTTTTACTGTCGTGACGGCGTCGCCTGCAATGAGCACTCGGTCTTTGGGGCGATACAGTGAAATATGCCCCTTTGTATGTCCTGGCGTCGGTATCCAAATCCAATCAGGCAGGCCGGGGACGATGCCGTCGTGCGGCAACGCGTGAACGTGCCCTTTCAAATCGATGGACTCGTTGGGAAACCACTGCGAGACACGGCTGACGAGACCGCCGCCGACCGAGGGGTCTGCCGGAGGGTAGTCCTCTTGGCCAGTCAAATATGGGAGTTCTGCAGGGTGCGCATAGACAGGTGCATGCCAGGTCTCGACGAGTTCGACGATCGCGCCGACGTGATCGAAATGGCCGTGTGTGAGGATGATAGCCGCAGGGCGCACGCCCTTGCCAAAGCGATATTCCGCCTCAGTGAGGATGCTTGTTGCGGACCTTGGAGTTCCCGCGTCAATCAGCACCCAGCCCTCCTCGAGTGGATGGCCTACCATCACTACGTTGGCGAATTGCACTGGAAAACAATAGATGTCCGGTACAACGGAGATTCCTTGACCACTGACGAGGCTGGTCAGTGGGATAAACGCCTCTTCAAACGGATTTTCCATCTCGCGCCGCTCCCCCTCTTCCAGAAAAGCATCGGCGTTAGAATGCCCCGAAGCAGGGCGGGCATACGGTCGTGTGACCGCTTTTGAGGCGGCGCTTCTGAAGTGGCGTTTCTATGGTTGAGCGTGCGGATGAGCGTGCCGCGAGTCCCGCGGCGGGCGTGGTACGGATTTATCTCGCTCCCGCGTCAGGTGCAGCGAAAACACTCGCAAATTTAAGTAGTCGTACGATAGGAAAAGAGGGGCGTGCCGCCAATCCAGAAACAGTTGCCGCAGGACGAGAATCGGGCTCGTTGGATCGCTGTCACAGTCTTGCAGATAGTTGGCGTACGGGTCGTCGACAGACGGAACCAGGATGTCCGATTCGGCATACATCGCCATCTCTTCATGGCGTTTGAGGGTGTCCAATAGCGCCGCATCGCTGCATTGTGCCGCGAGTGCCGCACCGGGGAAGACGGACACGGCCATGGAGACCGTGGTTCCCGTCGAGATGCGGGATTGCACGAACTGATAGCCAGGGCTTTCCTCCGGGCGCTTCAGTAACTCGGCGCGCTCCGAATTCAAGGCGACTTCGTGGGAGGCGATTGTTACAGTGCGCAAATCTTTGTTTGGCGTTCGCATAAACTGGCGCCAGTCGAGCAAGCGCGTCAATTCGGACGTGGCAGTCGCCGGGGGTTGGGCGACAAAGCGCCCGACTCCCTGACGTGAGGTGAGCACATGTTCCTGCTCGAGGAGTTGGAGTGCTCGCCGAATGGTGACTCGCGTCGTTTTGTACTCGCTGGCGAGCACCGTCTCACTTGGCAGTTGCGTTCCTGGCGGCCAGTCGCCGCTCTGAATCCGACGAAAGATGTCCTTGTGAATCTCTAAATAGCGATGCATCCCGAGTCACCTCCTAGCCAAATGTCCTACGCTTCAGAATAACAAGCTGGTGTTAAGCGTTTTGTACCTTCCGGTAAAGTTTCTGTAAACGTCGCTCTACACGTAGTCCGAAGCCGCTCGCAGATGGGCGGTTAAACGAAGTTGTACCCGTTTCTGGTAGTTCTACTCACCTATGCAGATGGCTACCCATAGAGGGAGCGGACTGTGAAAGGAATGGTGCGAGTGAAAGACGATAACGAGAAGACGCCCGTCACGTCGAGCGAAGGGCTTTCACGAAGCCTGAGAACTCGACATATCCAGATGCTCGCCTTCGGTGGTGTCATTGGCGTTGGCCTTTTCTATGGTGCATCCGTCTCGGTTCAACTCGCGGGACCTGCCGTGATCCTCGACTTCATCGTGTGCGGCATCGTCGTAGCTATCGTCATGCGCGCATTGGCGGAGATGACCATCGCCGAACCGACCGCCGGATCGTTTAGCCTGTACGCCAAGCGCCTCTTTGGTGAGCGAATGGGGTTCGTGACGGCCGGGATGTGGTGGTTTTATTGGGTCGCAACGGTCATGTCCGAGCTGGCTGCCATCGGCAAGCTCATACAGGTATGGTTCCCGGCCGTTCCGGCATGGGTTCCGGGGCTGTGTGCGCTCATTTTGTTCACTGGTTCGAATCTTCTCGTCGTACGCGTGTTTGGCGAGGTCGAGTACTGGTTTGCCTGCTTGAAACTCCTCGCGGTGGGGGTATTTATGCTATTTGGTGTCCTCATGATGGTGACGCCGCTTCTGCATCAGGGAGGACCACTTGGCGTGCGCAATTTAACCATCGGCGGGGGATTTTTCGCCAACGGCATGATGGGTACTGTGATGGCCTTGTCGCTTGTGGTGCAGACCTATAGTGGCATTGAGACGTTGGCTGTGGAAGCTGGGGAATCCGCAAAACCACGGCAAAATCTGAGACGCGCCTTTCGAGCAGTTACCTGGCGGGTTCTCGTCGTCTATATTGGTTCGATGTTCGTGATGCTCTGTTCCTTTCCGTGGACGTACCTGACGCACCACACAGGCAGCCCCTATGCGCTGATGTTTGCGAGAGTGGGCATTCCTGTAGCAGCTGGAATCGTCAATTTGATCATCATCCTCTCGGGCTTATCGTCTTGTAATACGGGGCTCTACGGCGGCAGCCGCATGCTTTTCTCGATGTCCCGTCAAGGGTACATCTGGGATGGACTTGGCCGGATCAATGGTCGCCAGATACCGGCAGGGGCGGTATGGGTGACGGCACTCGCCATTTCGCTTGGCATTCTCATCACCTATGTCGATCCGAATCACGCCTACGTTTGGATCACGAGCGCCTCTGCCTTCGCGTCGCTGTGGACGTGGTTTGTGATCCTCCTCGAACACGCCGCGTATCGAAGGAATTTACAGAAGGGCGCCCCAGGGAATGAAGCCCATGCTAAGCGAGTGCCGGTCATTTCTTACATTGGCATGATCCTGCTCGTCGGGACGTTCGTGTTTATCGTCTGGTCGCCGCTCACGCGTGTATCGGTCTTTGCAGGTGTCATCTTCCTCGTCTTACTGTGGCTGGTCCATCTACTTCGCGCGCGCGCACGAGGATAACAGCAAAACATTAAATTGCAGAATTTTGATTCAATTTCGTCTTTAAGTGCAAACGAGCCGTGTGATAGTATGGATATGTTCATAAAGAATGAACAAATGACGTGTTTTGGGGGAGCGGTGCGCATTGAGGTTTCGTGAGTATGTCTATGAACGGCCGGATATGGACGCGGTGGAGCGACGTTTTCAAGGACTCGTCGAGGAACTCCGCAACGCGTCGAGTGCAGACGAGCAACATGACCGGATTGAGGAACTCCTTCGCTTGCGCAACCGGCTCTCGACACTTAGCAACTTAGTGGAAGTGCGCAACAGTATTGATACCAGAGACGAGTTTTACAAAGCTGAAAAACAATTTTTCGATCAAAACTCACCCCGCATCGAGGCGTTGAATCACCTATTCTATGAAGCGCTTGTCGACTCCCCGTTTCAGAGTGAGCTGGAGCGGCGGTGGGGCAAGCAACTCTTGCGTGTAGCCGAGGTCACCCTCAAGACGTTCCGACCGGATGTCATGGAGGACCTGCAGAGGGAAAACGAGTTGACGAGCCAGTATCTCGACCTGATGGCCTCGGCCGAGATCGAGTTTGCGGGTGAAACGCGCACACTGGCCCAGATGACGCCGTTTGAGTCAAGCCCGGACCGAGCCGTGCGCATTCGTGCCACAAAGGCGAAGTGGAGCTTCTTTGAGCAACACCGCGACGAGTTGGATGGCATCTACGACGAGCTTGTGAAGGTTCGGACGAGAATCGCACACAAGCTCGGCTACGACAATTTCGTCGAGCTTGGCTATTTGCGAATGACGCGCACGGACTACGACGAAGCGATGGTGGCGAATTTTCGCAAGCAGGTGAGGGAACTGATCGTGCCGTTGGCGACAAAGCTTCGGGAGCGCCAACGCGCGCGGATCGGAGTCGACCATCTGCATTACTACGACGAGGAACTGGCATTCCTCACTGGCAACCCAGAGCCGAAAGGCGATCCAGCTTGGATCGTGGAACGAGCGCGGCAGATGTATGACGAGTTATCTCCCGAGACGCGAGAGTTTTTCCAGTTTATGTTGGACGCGGAATTGTTAGATCTCGTCGCGAAGCGAGGCAAGGCTGTGGGCGGGTTCTGTACGACGTTTCGCGATTACGAGGCGCCGTTTATCTTTTCCAACTTTAACGGTACGCACGGCGACGTCACCGTCCTCACACACGAGGCAGGACACGCATTTCAGGCGTACGCCAGTCGCTCTTACGCAGTACCGGAATACGCATTTCCGACTTCCGAGGCCGCGGAGATTCATTCGATGAGCATGGAGTTCTTCACGTGGCCGTGGATGGACTTGTTCTTCGAACAGGATACGGAGAAATTCAAGTTCATGCACCTGAGTGATGCCCTGTTATTCATTCCTTACGGCGTCGCAGTGGACGAATTCCAGCACTTCGTCTACGCCAACCCCGAGGCGACACCGGCACAGCGGAAGGCCGCGTGGCGGCAAATCGAGCGGACGTATTTGCCGCATCGCGACTACGACGACAACGCGTTTCTCGAGGAGGGCGGATATTGGCAGCGTCAGCTCCACATCTACATGTATCCGTTCTACTACATCGACTACACGCTCGCTCAAATCTGTGCATTTCAGTACTGGGTGCGCGCAGAGGAGAATCGCGGTGCAGCGTGGCGCGATTACCTGGAGATCTGCAAGGTCGGGGGCAGTCAGTCGTTCCTTGAAATCGTGGATACAGGAGGCCTCCGGTCGCCATTTGCCGATGGTTGTGTGGCGTCGGTCATTGGACAAATCGAAGCTTGGCTGGACCGCGTGGACGACAGCCAGTTTTAATGCGGTGGGCAGGTACGTGCCGCCGCAGGCGGCGCGTCTGCCACGTTGAGGAGGGCGGCAGATGAACGTGTTGGTGATTGGCGGCACCCGCTTTTTTGGTCGGCGGCTGGTTCACCGCCTGTTGGCAGAAGGGCACGCTGTGACTGTCGCGTCGCGTGGGCAGACAGTGGACGACTTCGGAGAGCGAGTTGAGCGAATCCGGGTGGATCGCACCGATGATGAAGCTATGAGACAGGCGTTTGCCGGCCGTTCGTTCGACGTCGTGTTCGACCAAGTGGGCTTTAACCCGGTACACGCAAGAGGCGCCATCGAAGCGTTTGGACAGCGGGTGCAGCGATATGTGTTCACATCGTCCATCTCGGTGTACGAAGGCGGCAACGATGTGTCAGAAACCGCGTTCGATCCGGCCCATTATCCCGTCGATCTAGCGGCAGGCAGCTACGAGTACGGTGAAGGGAAGCGGCAAGCGGAGGCGTATCTGATGCAGCATGCGCCGTTTGATGTCGTAACGGTCCGCGTCGCCATGGTAGTGTCTGGAGACGACGACTACACAGGCCGCTTTGCCTTTCACGTGAATCACGTCGCCGAAGGCGTCTCGATCGCCGTCCCGGATGACGTGGAACATCCGATCACCTTTGTCACCGCGGGGCAGGTAGCCGATTTCCTCCATTTCGTTGGCGTTCAATCCGATTTCGTCGGCCCTGTCAACGCTGGAAACGATGGCTACGAGAGTACGCAGTCGCTTTGCCGCCGGATCGGGCAGATCGTCAGCCGCGACGCCAGCTTCCATCTAGCGGCCTCACCTGAGGCGGATGCGGATTTTTCGCCCTACGGGTTCTCGACCGACCTCACGGTGTCGAACCGACTAGCGAAGGAGATCGGTTTCGCATTCACCGATTGGCGGCAGGAATTGCCTTCGATGGTCGGTGAAGTGTTGAAACGCAGGGCAGAGTAGGCGCGTTTGTCGCTCGCGGCAATCGTGCGCTGGAGTACGCCATTTCGCCGACTCGCAGGCCGAGGCGAGCAAGTGGCGTCCTTTGGTTTGCGGCCTGTCCCGCGCGCCAACTGCCCAGCAGTAACTGGTTCGATCCGCACAACCGCCCCCTGCTCGTGACGCCATTGCAACTCGCCCTTGGCTTTTTTCCATGTTTATCCTTTTCAGGCACCGCCTCAGCCGTGTCGCCGTAACGGGCCACGGCGGACAATCCCCTCTGCGATCAGCAGGACAGCAGCACCCGCGAACCACACCGACAGGGTATAGGCGCGATCATATGGGATAGAAAAGGCGCCGTGGAGAATGACTAACCATATGTGTACCGCTGTATTGACGTATGCCAGGGAGTAGCTTCGGATCATCCAAGCCACGTGGCGTTCTGTAGATTTTCGGCGGATTCGCAGGTAAGCCATGACGGTCGTCAGCACCCATGCCGCCTCCAACACGTTGAATCCAAGACTTGTCCATTCGCCGCCGGTGGCAAAGGGTGCCAGGTACCCCGCGCTGAGCGCTGCGATCAACACGGAGACGATGTAGATGCGGCCGTTTGCCCGATGTATGGTTTGAAGACGCGGGAAGAGGCGCCGTAGGAATCCGAGGATACCGCAGATCATCGCGATGGACGAGCACACTACGTGAAGCCCGAGAACAACTGCCCACATCGTGTGATGGAATTGCGACGGGAGGTGTTTGTGGGCGAGGATGTGGGCTCCGGTGGGATCAAAGACGAACGTCGTCAGCACCACGTGGATCACCCAGACGGTGGCGAGAACGCCTACACCACCCAGAAACCATCGGTACACAGCGGTACACCCCCAGTGATTTTGAATGAAGTCATATGCGCAACTACGAGGATCACCTCGTTTGACCATTTGTAGCGCTCTATAGATTTTCCCGAGTGAGAAGGAGGATTGCAAGTGGAACGCTCGATTGAAGCATCAACTGGGCGAGGTGGCAAGGGCCGGCCGGACCTTCACCGCGGACTCAAGTCCCGGCACCTGTCGATGATTGCAATTGGTGGAGCCATCGGCACGGGGCTGTTTGTGGCAAGCGGGGCATCCATCAGCTCCGCGGGGCCAGCCGGTGCGCTCCTCGCATACGTCATCGTCGGGGCGATGGTCTATTTCGTCATGACCGGCCTCGGTGAAATGGCGACGTTCATGCCGGTGGCGGGGTCGTTTGAACGGTACGCCTCACGCTTTGTCGATCCCGCCCTTGGCTTCGCCCTTGGCTGGAACTATTGGTACACGTGGGCGGTGACGGTGCCAGCCGAACTGGCTGCGGGCACGATCGTCGTAAAGTATTGGCTTCCAAACACGTCTCCAATCCTGTGGAGCGCGGTCTTTCTCCTGGTCCTGTTCCTCCTCAACGTCGTTTCCGTCAAGGGGTACGGGGAGGGCGAGTTCTGGTTCGCAGGCGTGAAAGTGGCGACCATCATCATCTTCTTAGTCGTCGGCGTACTCATGATATTTGGCGCGTTTACTGGGCAGTTTGTGGGATTCCACACGTTTACCGCGGGGGGATCCCCCTTTCACGGCGGGGCCTTTGCCACGTTTAGCACGTTTTTGGTCGCGGGCTTCGCATTTCAGGGCACGGAACTCGTCGGGCTCGCGGCGGGGGAGAGCGATGACCCAAAGCGCAACGTCCCACGCGCCATTCGCCAGGTGTTCTGGCGCATCCTCATTTTCTACGTATTGGCTATCTTTGTCATCGGTATGTTGATTCCTTATACGGATCCCAATTTGTTGAAGACTGACGTGAACAACGTCGCCGTCAGTCCGTTTACGCTGATCCTGCAGCGCGCAGGTCTTGCCATCGCCGCTTCGGTGATGAATGCGGTGATCCTGACGGCCGTGCTGTCCGCTGGCAACTCTGCTGTATACGCCTCGACGCGCATGCTCTTTGCATTGGCCAAAGAGGGCAAGGCACCGCGCGTGTTTGCTGTGCTGACGAAGCGCGGTGTGCCTGTCAACTCTCTGCTGCTTACCATGGTCATCGGGTTTGTCGCTTTTCTCGCATCGCTGTTCGGCAACGGGGTCGTTTATAGCTGGATGCTGAACGCCGCCAGTCTCACAGGCTTTTTGGCGTGGCTTGGCATCGCCGTGAGCCACTGGCGCTTTCGGCGGGCCTACGTAGCCCAGGGCCGCAGTTTAGACGACTTGGCCTATCGGGCAAAATGGTATCCGTTTGGCCCGTTGTTCGCCTGTGTGTTGTGCGCGGTCGTCATCGTCGGCCAGGATTACAGTGCCTTCACAGGTGGACATGTCCAGTGGGCGGGCGTCGTGGCGACATACGTCGGGATCCCCCTGTTTATCGTGCTCTGGCTAGGTTATAAGGTCGTCTATAAGACGAGGCTCGTCCCACTCCTAGAGTGCGACTTCGACACCGTCGAATAGCGACTGCCAAGTCCCTCTGCTTGCGCTGCCGACTTCGCTGTATTCACGCCGAGTGGGCTTGTTTTGGCGGCGTTCGGGGCAACCTAGTCTAGACATACAGACCTTGATACGAATCTTCATATGGCTTGTTTACAATATCTTAATAATTTCTTAAAGAAGTATTTACGAAGTTCGTGTAGGTTTTTATCGACGCATGTCAATTTGGGGGGACTAACGCTTGGCAAAACGCAGCACGCAACTCTTTTCGTTCCTTGTTGAAATCGCGGAAAACATTCAGACGGCCACGGAGACGTTCGAGAAAGAACTGTCTGCCAGCACGGACTTCGGCTCATTGGCCACGCGTATGAAGACCTATGAGGAAACAGGCGATGACTTGATTGGCAGACTCATCAGTTTGTTGAACAATACCTATATTACGCCACTCGAACGTGAAGACTTTGTTGAACTCGCGGTGACGATGGACGACATCATCGATGGGATTTACGCCGTCACGGTCCGCTTCAACTTGTACAACATCAAAGAGATCACGCCCACCATGGTCGAATTTGCGAAGGATATCCGCGAGAGCGCGGCGGAGATCACGCAAGCCATTCGCAAACTTCACGACCGCAAACTGGTACAGCTTCGGGATCACATCAAGTCTCTGAACGTGCTCGAAAAACATGCTGACCAATTGCTCGTTTCCGCACTTCGCACCCTCTTCGCAGAGTATACGGATGCGATGGAGGTCATCAAGTTGAAGGAAGTGTACGAAATCCTCGAGAATGTCACGGACCGGTGCGAGGACGTCGCCGATGTCCTCGAATCTGTCATTCTAAAGAATGCGTAGGCGGGATGTAAATGTTACTACTGATTATTCTCGTCGTTGTCCTGGCTCTTTGCTTTGATTTTACGAACGGGTTTCATGACACCGCCAATGCAATTGCGACCAGCGTATCGACGAGAGCACTGTCTCCTCGCGTCGCCGTCGTATTAGCGGGGAGTATGAACCTGATTGGGGCTTTGACGTTCACCGGTGTGGCGAAGACCATCGGCGGCAGTATTGCAGATCCCCTCAAAGTGCAACACGGTACGGTTGTCGTGCTCGCGGCGATTGTCGCGGCGATTGGTTGGAACCTGCTGACGTGGCGCCTTGGGATACCAAGTTCATCGTCGCACGCGTTGATTGGAGCCTTATCAGGTGCGGTGATTGGCGCTGCCGGCTTTCATGCCATCAATTACAGTGGATTCATATCGATTATCGAAGCGCTTGTCATCTCACCTATTGCTGCGTTGTTTCTCGGCTATATCATCATGTGGATATTTCGCCTGTTGTTCGGAGCGAGATCGCTGCACCGCGTCAATCGTCCTTTTCGTTATCTGCAGATGATCACCGCTGGCGTGCAGGCGTTTATGCACGGTACGAACGACGCACAGAAGACGATGGGGATCATCACGTTTGCATTGATCGCCGGTGGCTTTCAGTCGACGATGAATATCCCATTTTGGGTCAAGCTGGCGTGTGCTGTAGCGATGGGCTGTGGGACGGCGACTGGCGGTTGGAGAATTATTAAGACGGTCGGATCGAAAATCATTCGCATCGAACCGATTAACGGATTTGCATCGGACTTGACGAGTTCCATGATCATCTTCGGCTTCACACTCTTGAAGCTTCCTGTAAGTTCGACGCACGTCATCTCGTCCTCCATCATGGGGACAGGCGCTGCTAAGCGGTTCAATCAAGTGCACTGGGGCGTCGCGGGCCGCATCGTCGTTGCGTGGCTTATCACGATACCCATCAGCGGTTGTATCGCGGCGATACTTGTACGACTGTTCCTGCTTTGACGAAGGATGCCGCAGCCACCGATTAGCTGTACATAGGCTGGCTGGCATAACTGCCTTGGACCGCACCTTGTTGCGTGTGCGTCCAGGGCATTTTTTGTGATGCCCTTGCGTTGCAACAGGTCAGTATCGAACGGCAAGTCATGCATCCGCGCGTGGAACCGAAAATGTTTCGCTCGCGCCGGGTTTCAAACGGACTTTCGGGGCGTTGATTCGGCTGAAGTTTCGTCATTTCGTACGTGGATTTTATCGATAAATCTGATAAACCTCAGTGGAGACCCCGGTTGGTCCAAAGGCGATTTCGAAACACCTCGGTGTGATCGCTTTCATTTTCGAACCATTTTCGCTTGGAAAACGCTTTCGATCGTAGTATATTAATCCCGTATCTCTCGTGTTTGTTGATATATCAGGTGTAATTTGGTGCTATACACGCAACGGATTTTCTACTAGACTAAACGCATCGAAACAGAGAAAGCCGCTCGCACGCGCCAACTAACGAAAGCGGTTTCGATGATGAGGGTGGTTCGGCACGGTGGAGTTCCGTATTACACCGCATCGAATCTAGATGCAACAAAGGAAGCTGTCTATGACCACGATATACGACGTTGCGAAACGAGCAGGAGTTTCGGTTGCGACGGTGTCCAAAGTCCTTAATGGGTACCCCGATGTGAGTCAGAGGACCCGTGATAAGGTTCAGCAGATCACCGATGAGCTGGGATACCATGCGAATGCAGTCGCGCGAAGTCTCGTGACCCGAAGATCGATGACGATTGGCGTGTTTTTTCAAGACCACGACAATCGGGGCTTCCGGCATCCGTTTCTGCACGACGTGATAGCGAGTTTCAAGGATATCGTCGGGGAAGCCGGTTACGACCTGCTATTTTTGTCGGAGCAACGCTCGGATGCCTCGTCCCGAAGTTTTGAAGCAAGAGCGAGACAACGAGATGTAGACGGTTTATTTCTCCTCGGTGTCCCGAGGACCAATTCGGGGTTGGCCGCCTTGTCGCGCAGTCAAATCCCAACCGTCTCTGTCGATCTCGACCTGTTTGGCCCGAAGGCGAGTTACTTGTGTTCCGATAACGTTGGTGGGGCGCGCAAAGCTGTGGATTATCTCGTGGCGAACGGACATCGGAAAATTGCTTTTATTGGCGATCGGTTTGGCACGAAACCAGGGCACGACCGAATGCTTGGCTATCAAGAGGCGTTGCAGGCAAACGCCTTGCAGTATCGCTCCGAGTGGGTCCTTGAAGGCGACTTCAGTGAGGCTTCGGGAGCGCGGGCGATGAAGCGGATCTTGAAGTGCAGCGAGTTGCCAACTGCGGTGTTCTGTGCATCGGACATGATGGCTATCGGCGGCATGGATGCTCTCTTAGAAGCGGGGCTAGAAGTTGCGCGGGACATGTCCATCGTAGGTTTCGACGACATTGACCTCGCCCGCTACGTGAAGCCGGGTTTGACGACGATTCGCCAGAATACCGAAAAGATGGGGCAGAGGGCTGCGACGGAACTGCTCGAGCTGATGAACATGGCGAATAAACCGCCAAGTGTGATGACGGTGGAAACCAGTTTGGTGATTCGAGGGACAGTGCGCAACATGTCATGAAGGCGAATTGAGAATTCGGACTCATCGGAATTGGCTGATTTGTAAGCGGAACCAGTAAGCGGATTCCTAATAAGCGGATGCTTAAACCTTTGAGGAGGTGGTGCACTGGCCAGCAGAAGTGACTTTTGTTCAGTGCATATAGCTTGATAGGGGGAAAAATCGTGAACGAGAAATGGAAAGTAGGCGTCATGACAGGCGCAGTAGCGCTGATGACAGCGTCCTTGGTCGGTTGCGGAACTGGAAGTACTGGTACGAGCAGTGGGAGTGGCGGCAACGCGAAGACGACGTCTGCACAGGGCAAAACGTTGACCATCGTTCCGGCACCATACGGAAGTTTCCAGGATAATTTTAACCCATTCCAATATCAAACGACCGCGAATGGCGGTACATTTGGCCTTATCTATGAACCTTTGTTCTACGATAGCTTGGTTAGCTCGAACCAATACGACTTGCTCGGCAAGAGTGCAACTTGGAGCAACGACAATAAGACGTTGACCGTCAAGTTGAACACTGCTGCGAAATGGTCCGACGGAAAGCCATTCACCTCCAAGGACGTCGTTTTTACGTTCAACTTGCTCAAGAAGTATCCGGCTATCGATACGGCTGGCGTGTGGACGGAATTGACTGGCGTGCAGGCGCAAGGTGATGACACCGTCGTCTTCACGTTCAAGAAAGCCGACGTTCCGTTCGCGATGTACGTAGAGCAAACTCCGATCGTTCCGGAGCACATTTGGTCCTCGGTGGGAGATCCATCGAAGTACACCAATCCACAACCAGTCGGTACAGGTCCGTTCATCCTGGACAAGTTCTCCGCTCAGGACTACACGATGAAGGCCAACCCGAATTATTACGGTGGTACTGTCCCTGTTCCGGAAATCAACTTCCCGGCCTACAACAGCAACGACAGCGCGAATCTGGCAGTGGCCCAAGGTCAAGTCGATTGGGCTGGTCAATTCATCCAGAACGTCGACAAAGTCTACGCTGGAAAAAGCTCGAACAATAAGTACTGGTTCCCGCCAAACAACGTGGTGAGCTTGCTGCCAGATTTGAAGAACCCGCTGCTTAGCCAAAAGGTCGTCCGTGAAGCCCTCAGCGATGCGATTAACCGTACCGATTTGGCGCAAAAGGGCGAGTACGGCTACGTGCAAGTGGCCAGCCCGACCACCATCTTGCCGACGAACAAGGATTGGATCGACCCGAACTTGCCGGCAGCCGACCAAAAGTTCACGTATGACACGGCTACAGCTGATAAGTTGCTCGAGGGTGCTGGATTCAAAAAGAATAGCAACGGCATCTACGAGTCGCCAAGCGGTCAACCACTGTCGTTTAATCTGGACGTCGTGTCTGGCTGGACGGACTGGGATGCTGACGCGCAAATTCTCGCCGAGAACCTCAAACAAGCGGGGATCCAAGTCAACGTGCAACAGATGCAATACGCAGGCTACGAGGCAGCGCTCCAAAGTCACAAGTTCGACCTGGCGATTGCATCGTCTGGCGGCGGTCCAAACCCGTATTACATCGATGAGAACGTATACGCCTCTACGGGCAGCATGAACTACGAACAGTGGAACGATCCGGCCACGGACGCCGCGTTCCAAGCGTTCGAGTCCACCTCTGACCCTCAGAAGCAGAAACAAGCGATGTACACGTTCGAAAAGATCGCTGCAGAACAACTCCCGACCATTCCGCTCTTCTACGGCGGTACCTGGTATGAGTACAACACCAAGAATTACACTGGGTGGCCGGACGCAAGCAACCCGTACGTCTCTCCGGCTCCATGGTCTTGGCCAGCTGCTGGCATCGTGATTATGCACCTGAAACCGACCAACTAAGTTTCGTTCTGCGTAAGGTGGGCCGTCGGGCCCGCCTTACCTCCTAGTACGTACGTGTCACTTGTGGAGGGAAGCATCATGCGATATGTGCTGAACCGCTTAATTTTCTTCGTCGTGTCCGTGTGGGCGGCTGTGACCATCAACTTTATATTGCCTCGCATGATGCCAGGAGACCCGGCGCAGGCGATGTTCGCGAAGTTCTCGAACAACCTGACGCCACAGGCCATGCATGCGCTTGAATTGCAGTTTGGCTTTAGCAACCAGCCACTCATCGTGCAGTATTTCACGTATCTCAAGGGCCTTGTCACAGGCAACTGGGGCCTCTCGTTTACCTACTACCCAACGCCGACGACGACAGTCATCGGTCAAAGCTTACCTTGGACGCTGGGCCTCGTAGGCATCACAACGCTCATCTCCGTGTTTGCTGGTACTGGACTCGGAATTCTCATCGCGTGGCGCCGCGGAAAGGCGCTTGACACTACGCTGCCGATTGCTTCTCTCTTCGTACAAGCCGCTCCCTATATGTGGACGGGACTCATTTTGCTCTACGTGTTTGGCTTTAAGTTCGGTTGGTTCCCAATCGCTCATGGATATGCAGATGACACGCCACCTTCTTTCACGCTGGCGTTTTTCCTAAGCGCGTTGAAACACGGGATACTCCCGGCCATCACCATCTTCTTAGGATCGTTCAGCGGTTGGCTGATTGGCATGCGCAACAATATGATTCTCACGCTCGGCGAAGATTACGTCGTGTTCGCGGAGGCAAAAGGCGTAAAGCCGATGCGGCTGGTGATGATGTACGCGGCGCGCAACGCGATTCTGCCACAAATTACGAGCTTTGCGATCGCGATTGGCAACGTCGTGAGCGGCTCGATTTTGACGGAAGTCGTCTATTCCTACCCAGGAATCGGCGCCCAGTTGAATGCAGCCGTGCTGCAGCAGGACTATCCGCTCATCCAGGGGCATTTCTCGTCATCGCGTTGGCAGTCCTCTTGGCCAACCTGATTGTCGATTTGCTGTATAGCCGACTGGATCCACGCGTTCGGACAGGAGGTGCCGCTGTATGATGACAGAACCGATTACATCTCCGACTGAGTTAATCGCTGAACCAGTCGCGAAAAAACGCAAATCGAACGCTTTTCTCCGGATGTTCTTTGGAAACTGGAAGTCGGTAGTAGGGGCCGTTCTGTTTCTCATCTTTGTGTTGATGGCGCTCTTCGCCCCACTGATTGCACCCTACAACCCACTGTCGACGAACTTTACGCAAAACTTGTCGCCGAGCCACACGCACCTCTTGGGCACGACGACCACCGGTCAGGATATCTTTTCGCAGTTTGTCTATGGCACACGTGCAACGCTGATCGTCGGCGTCGGTGCGGGAATTGTGTCCACCATCATCGGACTCGCTTTCGGTGTGACAAGCGGTTATCGCGGCGGCTGGGTCGACAACGTGTTGAACTTCGTGTCGAACATTTTTCTTGTGCTGCCGAGTCTGGCGCTCTTGATTGTCATCGAGTCGTTGGTTCATAACACCACCCCGCTTCTAAATGGACTCATCATCGGATTGACCGGCTGGGCTTGGGGCGCCCGCGTGTTTCGGGCACAGGCGATGTCGCTGCGCGGTCGCGAGTTCGTCACCGCCGCTAAACTCTCCGGCGCGTCGTCCATCCGCATCATGGTGACAGAGATCATCCCGAACATGACCAGCGTCATCGCGTCGAACATCATCTTCGCCATCCTTGGCGCGATTCTCGCCGAGTCGGGGCTCGCGTTTCTCGGACTCGAAAGCGTCAACTCCGTCAGTTGGGGCACGATGCTCTACTGGTCGCAGGCGGGCGGTGCACTGCTGAACGGCGCTTGGTACTGGTTCGTCCCGCCGGGCCTCGGGATCGCGCTCGTTGGCCTTTCCTTGGTCCTGATGAATTTCAGCATCGACCAACTTACGAATCCACGCCTACGCCAGGAACGAGGAGGGAAACGCCGTGGACGCAAAAACGCCCGTCTTGGAGCTTGAAGATGTATCGGTCGTCTACGATTCGGCGTCTGGGCCGGTGCAGGCTGTCAGTGACGTCAACCTAAAGGTGTATCCGAACGAAGTGGTAGGGCTCATCGGCGAATCGGGCTCTGGGAAATCGACGATGGCCAATGCCATCATGCGGCTGATGAAGAACAACGCCCGGCTGACGAATGGCACGATTCGCGTCAATGGCAAAGATGTCTACTCGATGAGCAAAAAGGAGTTGCGGACGTTCCGCTGGAACGAGATGGCGATGGTGTTCCAGAGTGCGATGACCGCATTGAACCCTGTGATGACGATTGAAAAGCAAATCGTCGATACGTTCCGCAGCCACCGGCCGTCGATGTCGTACAAGGAAGCCCGGGATAAGGCGATCGACCTGCTGCAACTCGTGCGCATCGACCCAAAGTACCTGAGCAGCTTTCCGCATGAGCTGTCCGGTGGGATGCGCCAGCGCATCGTGATCGCCATCGCGATTGCCCTGGAGCCGTCGCTTGTCATCATGGACGAACCGACGACGGCACTGGACGTCGTGGTGCAGCGCTCGATTCTGAACCAGATTCAGGAACTGCAGAAACAGCGCGGATTTGCCATCTTGTTTATCAGCCACGATTTCAGCCTGGTCGCGGAGTTCGCGCAGCGCGTGGCGATCATGTACGCGGGGCGGGTCGTGGAGAACACCGACGCGAAGACGCTGCAGCTCGGTCAGGAACACCATCCGTACACGGAGGGGCTGTTGCGTGCGATTCCGCGACTGACGCACGAAGAGGTCGAAATTCAAGGGATCCCAGGGCATCCGCCAGATCTGCTGCACTTGCCGAAAGGTTGTGCATACCACCCGCGTTGCCCATTCGCGTCACAGGCGTGCTTGCAAGTAAGACCAGCGTTGTATGAACTGAAACACTCACTGGTCGAGTGTCATCTGTACGATGAAGTGAAGGGGGGCAACATGGAATGGCCGAGCAGACAAACTTTGTCGAAGTCGAACACCTGAAAATTCGCTTCCCGATCCGGCAAAAGGGAGGGCAAGCGTTCATCACGCCAGTGGACGACGTGAGCTTCAAGATTCGGCCAGGAGAGGTGTTGGCCTTGGTCGGGGAGTCCGGAAGCGGGAAGAGCACCATCGGGCGCTCCCTGGTACGCATCCTGGAGCCATCGGAAGGCAGGATTCAGGTGGGCGGCAAGGACGTGACGCACATCAAGGGCACAGCCCTCACGCAGTACCGCAAAGTGGCGCAAATGGTGTTCCAGGACCCATTTGGCTCGCTGAATCCAGTGCGGACCTTGGAGAAGCACTTGACCTTCCCGTTAAAGAAATACCGCGGCGGGAGCGCGAAGGAGATTTCGCAGCACGTGGACGACTTGTTCCTACGCGTGGGATTGACGCCAGTGCCAGAGTTTCGCGCGAAGTACCCCCACGAACTGTCAGGGGGACAACGGCAGAGGGTAGCCATTGCGCGCGCATTAGCGGTGAACCCGGCGTTCGTGGTCGCGGACGAGCCGATTTCGATGCTCGACGTGTCGATCCGGGCGGGCATTCTGGAACTGATGAACGAACTGAAGCGGGACTTCAACTTGTCCTATTTATATATCACCCACGATCTCGCCTCAGCGCGCTACTTTGGCGACCGCATCATGGTGTTGTATGGCGGGCGGGTGATGGAGACGGCGACGTCGAGAGAGTTGCTGGAAAGGCCGATGCATCCGTATACGCGCTTGATGTTCGCGGCGACGCCGGGCAGCAATTGGAATACGCCGTTGCCGGAGACGAGCAACGAGGCGCCGAACTTGCTGGAGGGGCGCAAAGGGTGCCCATTTGCGCATCGCTGCCCGTTTGTGAAGGACAGCTGCCGCGAGGAAACACCTGTGCTGCGGGCGCTATCGGACCAACATCACGTCGCGTGCCACTTCGCTGAAGAACTCGCGTGACGAGGATTCGAACCTGCGATCGATCGCTCTGGATAGAGATTGAGAAGGATGTGTAGCTTTGACCAGATCATTTATCGAGTTTCCGTCGGACTTCGTCTTTGGCACAGCTACGGCCGCGTACCAAATCGAAGGCGCGGCCAAGGCAGACGGCCGTGGCGAGTCCATCTGGGACAGATTTTCACATACGCCAGGCAAAGTGTTTGAGGGGCATACAGGCGATGTCGCCTGCGACCACTACCACCGTTACGAGGAAGACATCAAGCTGATGCACGAGCTCGGGATTCCAGCCTATCGGTTGTCGATTTCGTGGCCGCGCATCTTCCCAGAGCGGGGCAAGTTTAACCAAGCGGGCATCGACTTTTACCGCCGAGTGCTCGAGACCTTGCACAAGTACGAGATCGAGCCAGCTGTGACCCTGTATCACTGGGACCTCCCACAGTATTTGCAGGACGAAGGCGGATGGGCCAACCGGGCGACAGTCGACTACTTTGTGGAGTACGCGACGAAAGTGTTTAGGGAGTTAGGAGACCTCGTTCCGAAGTTTATCACGCACAACGAACCGTGGTGCGCGTCGTTTCTGAGCTACGGGCTCGGCCATCATGCACCAGGGCACCACGACTGGCGGGAGGCATACGCCGCGGCGCACCATATTCTCTTGTCTCACGGCAAGGCTGTGGAGGCTTATCGCGCTGGGGGATACCAGGGTGAGATCGGCATCACGCTCAACTTCACGTGGGTGGACTCCGCATCGAACCGACCGGAGGACGTGGCTGCGGCTAGGCGCGAAGACGGGTTCGCCAATCGCTGGTTCATTGAACCGCTGATGAAGCGCCAGTACCCTTCCGATATGGTGGAGTGGGTTGAAGGACGCATTGGGGCGTTGGATTTTATCGAGCCAGGCGACTTGGAGTCGATTGCGTCGACTATCGATTTTCTCGGGATCAACTTCTACTCTCGCAATGTGGTACAGGCCGGTGCGGGGAATGCGCACTTAGAGAGTCAAGTCGTACAGCCGTCGGCGGATCGCGTGACAGATATGGGCTGGGAAATCCATCCGGAGTCTTTATACCGCCTGCTGACGTGGTTGAAGAGCGAGTATACGGCAGACCTACCGCTCGTCATCACGGAAAACGGCGCGGCGTTTCGAGATGAACTGGTCGATGGTGAAGTCCAGGACGTCGATCGCGTCAACTACGTGGCGGACCATTTGGAAGCTGCGAAGCGATTCATCGATGAGGGTGGGCCTCTCAAGGGATATTATCTGTGGTCGTTTATGGATAACTTCGAGTGGGCGTTTGGCTACTCGAAGCGATTCGGAATGGTATACGTGGACTACGCGACGCAAGTTCGCACGGTAAAAGCCAGCGGTAAGTGGTACAGCGGTCAAATCGCGCATCACCGCGCCGCGAACGTTCGCTAACCGCAGAAGATAGCACTCACGTTTGGCCACAGCACGCCGTGTTGCTCTCGGCGTACTGTGGCACGTGGGATTGTCGTGTCAGGAAATGTTTCAAAATCGATTTCGACCCCGTGCTGAAAACCACCTATCCCTCGAGCTCCCCATTTCGGATATGGCCCTGTGAGATGAGCTGTGACTTGGCCCAAAAACTGCTCTACGCCAACGTTTATCTTGAATATTCTAATAAATATAATTTTTTGGCAGGAGGAGAAGGAATGCCCGAAGAAGAGAAGAATATAAGTATTGTCGAAAGCGATTTCAAACAGGTGATCTGCCAAGCTGGCGCGTCGGCCGCCGTGTGGTCGATAGGCCGGTCGCAGCTAAAAGGATGCTGCTTATGACCACGATATACGATATTGCGAAACGTGCAGGTGTTTCGGCGACGACCGTATCGAAAGTGTTGAACGGATACCCTGACGTTAGTTTGAAGACACGTGAGAAGGTGCAACGGATCACCGCCGAGCTCGGTTATCAGCCGAGTGCCGTGGCGCGCAGCCTGGTCACGAGGCGTTCGATGACGGTGGGTGTATTCTTTCAAGACCATGTGAACAGCGGCTTTCGGCATCCGTTTTTACATGACGTCATAGCGAGTTTTAAAGACGTTGTCGGCGCTGCCGGATACGATTTGTTGTTCTTTTCAGACGTCCGGGATCAGCATGCGGCGCAAGGATTTGCGGCCCGCGCCAAACATCGCGACGTGGATGGTCTGTTTCTGCTCGGCGTCCCGCGGACCGATCCTGGACTCGCGGCGCTATCGAGAAGCCAAATTCCGGTTGTTTCGGTCGATCTCGATTTATTCGGGTCACGAGCCAGCTACTTGTCCTCGGACAACGTTGGCGGCGCACGCAAAGCGGTACAACACTTAGTCGAACGCGGACACCGGAGAATCGCGTTTATCGGCGATCGGTTTGGGACGAAACCCGGGCATGACCGGATGCTTGGTTATCAGCAGTCACTTCAGGAATGGTCTTTGCAGTACCGCTCCGAATGGGTGCTGGAAGGGGATTTTACGGAGCCGTCCGGCTATCTTGCCATGAAGCAGTTACTCGGCTTGGACGAATTGCCGACAGCCGTGTTTTGCGCTTCGGACATGATGGCGATCGGCGCCATGAAAGCGATATCAGAAGTGGGATGGTGCGTTGGCGAGGAGATTTCGCTGGTCGGTTTCGACGATATTGACTTATCGCGCTACGTGACGCCAAGGCTCACCACCATCCGCCAAAACACGGAGCAGATGGGCGAGATGGCAGCCAAGGAACTGCTCGAATTGATGAATACGGCGAACAAGCCACCGGGTGTCATCACGGTTGAAACGGACCTCATCGTGCGGGATTCGGTGAGGGACTTAAACGGTTAGCGAAATGTCATCGATGGACTGACTGTAAGCGTTTACAGTTAAGGGGGTGGTCGATGAGCAAAGCATGCGGTTTTTCCTCAAGGATTGTGATCAGATGAAGGGGGAAAATGGTGTGAAGGAAACATGGAAAGTGGGACTCATCACTGGGGCAGTTGCAGTCATGACGGCCTCGCTCGTGGGATGTGGAACCAGCAATACCACCAACTCGGCTTCGGGGACAGAGCATTCGTCGACGACCTCGACGCCGGCGCAAGGCAAGACGATGACCATCGTCCCGGCTCCCTATGGCAGCTTCCAAGACAACTTCAATCCGTTCCAATCGGCTACCACGGCGAACGGGGGGACCTTCGGACTCATTTACGAGCCGCTATTCTACTACAACCTCGTCGGCTCCCAAGTGTATGACCTTCTGGGAAAGAGTATGACGTGGAGCAATCAGAACAAGACGTTGACGGTTCAACTCAACACGAAAGCCAAATGGTCAGACGGCCAAGCATTCACGTCGAAGGACGTCACTTTTACGTTCGACTTACTGAAAAAGTACCCAGCGATTGACACGTCGGGCGTGTGGCAGAAGTTGCAGAGCGTGCAGGCGCAAGGCGACGGAACGGTCGTCTTTAACTTTAAGCAAGCGGATGTACCGTTCGCGATGTATGTCGTTCAGGAACCTATCGTTCCACAGCATCTGTGGGCGAGTGTCGGCGATCCGTCGAAGTACACCAATCCGAAGCCAATCGGCACAGGTCCGTTCCTCTTGGATAAGTTCTCTGCCCAGGACTACACCATGAAGGCCAACCCAAACTATTGGGGTGGTACGGTTCCTGTACCGGAGGTCAACTTCCCGGCTTACAACAGCAATGACAGCGCAAACCTGGCGTTGGCTCAAGGCGGCGTGGATTGGGGTGGCCAATTTATTCAGAACATCGACAAAGTCTACGGATCGAAGAGTCCGAATAATAAATATTGGTTCCCACCAAATAATATTGTAACGCTAATGCCGAACTTGAAAAACTCTATCTTGGGTGATAAGACGGTGCGTCAGGCCATCAGTATGGCCGTCAACCGGAATGACATCTCGACAAAAGGCGAGTACGGGTACGAACCAGTTGCAACGCCTTCCGGGATCTTCTCGACGATGAGCGCCTGGCAAGATCCAAACCTGCCAGCGGCCGATCAAAAGTTCACGTACGATCCGACAGCTGCCAAGAAGCTGCTTACGGATGCGGGATACAAGTTGGTCAACGGCGTGATGACGTCACCGAGCGGCCAGCCTCTGAAGTTTACCTTGGATGTCGTCTCCGGTTGGACCGACTGGGATGCCGATGCCCAACTCGTGTCGGAGGAGCTCAAACAGATCGGGATCCAGGTGAACGTCAATCAGTTGCAATACGCCGGTTACGAGGCAGCCCTTCAGAGTCACAAGTTTGACATGGCTATCGCCTCTTCCGGCAGCGGACCGAACCCGTATTACATCTTTGATAATCTTCTGGAGTCTCACGGCTCCAATAACTACGAGCAGTGGAATAACTCTGCGACGGACCAAGCGTTTGCCGCTTTTGAATCCACGACGGACCAAACGAAACAGAAGCAAGCCATTTACACGGTCGAGCAGCAGCTCGCTGAGAACCTCCCAGTCATTCCGCTCGTGTACGGCGCGACCTGGTATGAATACAGCACCAAGGACTACACGGGGTGGCCGGATCAAAGCAATCCATACGTCTCCCCGGCTCCGTGGTCTTGGCCAGCTGCTGGCATCGTGATTATGCACCTGAAACCGACGAACTAGGTCGAACAAATCGCTTTGTAACAGGACGATGTGCAAACAGGGGCAGGGCAGAACGAGTAGTCGTCGTCCTGCCCTTTACGTACACGCCAATTGGTGGAGGGAAACATTGTGCGATATCTACTGAACCGCTTGGTTTTCTTCATCGTGTCCGTGTGGGCGGCTGTGACTATCAATTTTATTTTGCCTCGCATGATGCCGGGGGATCCGGCGCAGGCGATGTTCGCAAAATTTACGAATACCCTGACCCCACAGGCCATGCATGCGCTTGAATTGCAGTTTGGCTTTAGCAACCAGCCACTGATCGTGCAGTATTTCACGTATCTCAAGGGCCTTGTCACAGGCAACTGGGGCCTCTCCTTTACCTACTACCCAACGCCGACGACGACGGTCATCGGTCAGAGCTTACCTTGGACGCTGGGCCTCGTGGGCCTCACAACGCTCATCTCCGTGTTCGCTGGTACTGGGCTCGGCATTCTCATCGCTTGGCGCCGCGGAAAGGCGCTCGACAGCACGTTGCCGGTTGCGTCCTTGTTTGTACAGGCCGCTCCCTATATGTGGACGGGACTCATTTTGCTCTACGTGTTCGGCTTCAAGTTAGGTTGGTTCCCAATCGCTCATGGATATGCAGATGACACGCCACCTTCTTTCACGCTGGCGTTTTTCCTAAGCGCATTGAAACACGGGATACTCCCGGCCATCACCATCTTCTTAGGATCGTTCAGCGGTTGGCTGATTGGCATGCGCAACAATATGATTCTCACGCTCGGCGAAGATTACGTCGTGTTCGCGGAGGCAAAAGGCGTAAAGCCGATGCGGCTGGTGATGATGTACGCGGCGCGCAACGCGATTCTGCCACAAATTACGAGCTTTGCGATCGCGATTGGCAACGTCGTGAGCGGCTCGATTTTGACGGAGGTCGTCTATTCCTACCCAGGAATCGGCGCCCAGTTGAATGCAGCCGTGCTGCAGCAGGACTATCCGCTCATCCAGGGGGCATTTCTCGTCATCGCGTTGGCAGTCCTCTTGGCCAACCTGATTGTCGATTTGCTGTATAGCCGACTGGATCCACGCGTTCGGACAGGAGGTGCCGCTGTATGATGTCGGAGCCCGCACAGAATCCTGTCGAGTTGCAGGTTGCCTCGTATAGGTCGAGGGCGCTTGGTACCCTACGTCTCTTCTTCAAGAATGGAAAGTCGGTTGTCGGTGTGTGTCTATTTGTCATCTTCATTTTGCTCGCCGTGTTTGCTCCCCTGATTGCACCCTACAACCCGCTATCGACGAACTTTACGCAAGACTTGTCGCCGAGCCACACGCACCTCTTGGGCACGACGACCACCGGCCAGGATATCTTTTCGCAGTTTGTCTATGGTACGCGTGCAACGCTGACGGTCGGCGTCGGTGCGGGTGTGATTTCGACTATCATCGGACTGGCTTTCGGTGTCACAGCAGGATATCGCGGCGGCTGGGTCGACAACGTGTTGAACTTCATTACGAACATTTTTCTTGTGCTGCCGAGTCTGGCGCTCTTGATTGTCATCGAGTCGTTGGTTCATAACACCACCCCGCTTCTAAATGGACTCATCATCGGATTGACCGGCTGGGCTTGGGGCGCCCGCGTGTTTCGGGCACAGGCGATGTCGCTGCGCGGCCGCGAGTTCGTCACCGCCGCCGTGCTTTCTGGTGCGTCGTCCATCCGCATCATGGTGACGGAGATCATCCCGAATATGACCAGCGTCATCGCGTCGAACATCATCTTCGCCATCCTTGGCGCGATTCTCGCCGAGTCGGGGCTCGCGTTTCTCGGACTCGAAAGCGTCAACTCCGTCAGTTGGGGCACGATGCTCTACTGGTCGCAGGCGGGCGGTGCACTGCTGAACGGCGCTTGGTACTGGTTCGTCCCGCCGGGCCTCGGGATCGCGCTCGTTGGCCTTTCCTTGGTCCTGATGAATTTCAGCATCGACCAACTTACGAATCCACGCCTACGCCAGGAACGAGGAGGGAAACGCCGTGGACGCAAAAACGCCCGTCTTGGAGCTTGAAGATGTATCGGTCGTCTACGATTCGGCGTCTGGGCCGGTGCAGGCTGTCAGTGACGTCAACCTAAAGGTGTATCCGAACGAAGTGGTAGGGCTCATCGGCGAATCGGGCTCTGGGAAATCGACGATGGCCAATGCCATCATGCGGCTGATGAAGAACAACGCCCGGCTGACGAATGGCACGATTCGCGTCAATGGCAAAGATGTCTACTCGATGAGCAAAAAGGAGTTGCGGACGTTCCGCTGGAACGAGATGGCGATGGTGTTCCAGAGTGCGATGACCGCATTGAACCCTGTGATGACGATTGAAAAGCAAATCGTCGATACGTTCCGCAGCCACCGGCCGTCGATGTCGTACAAGGAAGCCCGGGATAAGGCGATCGACCTGCTGCAACTCGTGCGCATCGACCCAAAGTACCTGAGCAGCTTTCCGCATGAGCTGTCCGGTGGGATGCGCCAGCGCATCGTGATCGCCATCGCGATTGCCCTGGAGCCGTCGCTTGTCATCATGGACGAACCGACGACGGCACTGGACGTCGTGGTGCAGCGCTCGATTCTGAACCAGATTCAGGAACTGCAGAAACAGCGCGGATTTGCCATCTTGTTTATCAGCCACGATTTCAGCCTGGTCGCGGAGTTCGCGCAGCGCGTGGCGATCATGTACGCGGGGCGGGTCGTGGAGAACACCGACGCGAAGACGCTGCAGCTCGGTCAGGAACACCATCCGTACACGGAGGGGCTGTTGCGTGCGATTCCGCGACTGACGCACGAAGAGGTCGAAATTCAAGGGATCCCAGGGCATCCGCCAGATCTGCTGCACTTGCCGAAAGGTTGTGCATACCACCCGCGTTGCCCATTCGCGTCACAGGCGTGCTTGCAAGTAAGACCAGCGTTGTATGAACTGAAACACTCACTGGTCGAGTGTCATCTGTACGATGAAGTGAAGGGGGGCAACATGGAATGGCCGAGCAGACAAACTTTGTCGAAGTCGAACACCTGAAAATTCGCTTCCCGATCCGGCAAAAGGGAGGGCAAGCGTTCATCACGCCAGTGGACGACGTGAGCTTCAAGATTCGGCCAGGAGAGGTGTTGGCCTTGGTCGGGGAGTCCGGAAGCGGGAAGAGCACCATCGGGCGCTCCCTGGTACGCATCCTGGAGCCATCGGAAGGCAGGATTCAGGTGGGCGGCAAGGACGTGACGCACATCAAGGGCACAGCCCTCACGCAGTACCGCAAAGTGGCGCAAATGGTGTTCCAGGACCCATTTGGCTCGCTGAATCCAGTGCGGACCTTGGAGAAGCACTTGACCTTCCCGTTAAAGAAATACCGCGGCGGGAGCGCGAAGGAGATCTCGCAGCACGTGGACGACTTGTTCCTACGCGTGGGATTGACGCCAGTGCCAGAGTTTCGCGCGAAGTACCCCCACGAACTGTCAGGGGGACAGCGGCAGAGGGTAGCCATTGCGCGCGCATTGGCGGTGAACCCGGCGTTCGTGGTCGCGGACGAGCCGATTTCGATGCTCGACGTGTCGATCCGGGCGGGCATCCTGGAACTGATGAACGAACTGAAGCGGGACTTCAACTTGTCCTATTTATATATCACCCACGATCTCGCCTCAGCGCGCTACTTTGGCGACCGCATCATGGTGTTGTATGGCGGGCGGGTGATGGAGACGGCAACGTCGAGAGAGTTGCTGGAGAGGCCGATGCATCCGTATACGCGCTTGATGTTCGCGGCGACGCCGGGCAGCAATTGGGATACGCCGCTGCCGGAGACGAGCAACGAGGCGCCGAACTTGCTCGAGGGGCGCAAAGGGTGCCCATTTGCGCATCGCTGCCCGTTCGTGAAGGACAGCTGCCGCGAGGAAACACCTGTGCTGCGGGCGCTATCGGACCAACATCACGTCGCGTGCCACTTCGCTGAAGAATTGGCATGATGGGACGCTTGTCACCTATCCTGGGCGAAAGGGTGGATACGAATTGACGAGGGACCATATCGCATTTCCTGCGGGTTTTGTCTTTGGAACGGCAACCGCCGCCTATCAAATCGAAGGCGCTGTGAACGAGGGAGGCCGTGGCGAGTCCATCTGGGACAGATTTTCACATACGCCAGGTAAAGTGTTTGAGGGGCATACAGGTGATGTCGCCTGCGACCACTACCACCGTTACGAGGAAGACATCAAACTGATGCACGAGCTCGGGATTCCAGCCTATCGGTTGTCGATTTCGTGGCCGCGCATCTTCCCAGAGCGGGGCAAGTTTAACCAAGCGGGCATCGACTTTTACCGCCGAGTGCTCGAGACCTTGCACAAGTACGAGATCGAGCCGGCTGTGACCCTGTATCACTGGGACCTTCCACAGTACTTGCAGGACGAAGGCGGATGGGCCAACCGGGCGACAGTCGACTACTTCGTGGAGTACGCGACGAAAGTGTTTAGGGAGTTAGGAGACCTCGTTCCGAAGTTTATCACGCACAACGAACCGTGGTGCGCGTCGTTTCTGAGCTACGGGCTCGGCCATCATGCACCAGGGCACCACGACTGGCGGGAGGCATACGCCGCGGCGCACCATATTCTCTTGTCTCACGGCAAGGCTGTGGAGGCTTATCGCGCTGGGGGATACCAGGGTGAGATCGGCATCACGCTCAACTTCACGTGGGTGGATGCGGCGAGCCACAGGGCAGAGGATGAGACGATGTCGCGCTACGCCGATGGCTTCTTCAACCGCTGGTTTGTCGAACCCATCACCCAAGGACGGTATCCTGCCGACATGATCCCGTTTGTCGAGTCGCAAATCGGCAAGTTGTCGTACATTTGTCCGGGCGACTTAGACGCCATTGCGGCGAAGGTCGATTTTCTCGGCGTGAACTACTATACGCGGAATGTGGTTGCGGCCGATCCGTCTGCACCGCTAGGGGTGCGCATGCTGGAACCGCCGGCGGATCGCGTCACGGCTATGGGGTGGGAAATTCACCCGCAGTCGCTGTATCGACTTCTGAACTGGCTGCAAACCGCCTACACAGGCGACCTTACGCTGTTGATCACGGAAAACGGCGCCGCCTTTCAGGATCATTTGGTGGCCGGGGAGGTTCATGACGAGGAGCGGATCGAGTACATTGCCGATCACCTCGAGGCGGCCAAGCGGTTTATCGATGAAGGTGGGCCACTGAAGGGGTATTATCTGTGGTCGTTTATGGATAACTTCGAGTGGGCCTTCGGGTACTCGAAGCGGTTTGGACTGGTCTATGTGGACTACGAGACGCAAGATCGCATCGTGAAGGACAGCGGGAAGTGGTACAGCGAGCAGATCTCCTATCACCGCAGTTCACAAACTCGTTAGATCCCAATCTCTGGTTGCGGCCCGCCGAACCGTACGCCTTTCGCACTGCGGTCGCCCGGCAAAAAGATGTATGCATTTCGCCTCCGTCATTCGGAAAACCTTGGTTTACGTGGTCAAACGATACAGGGGGATTCGAATGCGCATTCTGTGGGGGCTATTTGGTATCGCGATACTCATGGCGATTGCATTTTGCTGTTCCAACAACCGGCGCCAGATCCAGTGGCGGGCCGTTTTGTTGAGCTTGGGGTTTGAAATTCTATTCGCTGTACTTGTACTGTTGTGGGCACCTGGCCGAACGGTCTTGAATTGGTTGACGAGTGGCGTAGAGCGCGTCATTAACTACGCGAACCAAGGCATCGACTTTTTGTTTGGTCCGCTCGTGCAATTACACGGTTCCATATTCGCGTTACAAGTCCTACCTGTGATCATCTTCTTAGGCGCCCTGATCGGTATTCTCTTTTACTTACGCGTCATTCAGTGGGTCATTCAGATTGTCGGGGGTGCCGTCCAATGGCTGCTCGGGACGAGTAAGCTCGAATCGCTGTCCGCCATCTCCACCGTGTTCTTGGGGCAGTCGGAGGCGCCGCTTTTGATTCGGCCTTATGTCGCACGGCTGACGGAGGCCGAACTGTTTCAAGTGATGACATGTGGGTTTACGTCCGTGGCGGGATCGACACTAGTTGGCTATGCGCTACTGGGCATCCCATTACCCTATCTGTTGACAGCGTGTATCATGACGGCACCTGCAGCGCTCTGCATCGGCAAGTTGATGTTCCCGGAAACAGGCGATCCGCTCAGCGGAGAGGCTGTCCGCATGGAGAGTGACGAAGACTCGGCCAACGTCATCGACGCGGCCGCCGCCGGGACTTTGAGCGGGTTGAAACTCGCGGTGAACGTGGGGGCGCTGCTCTTGGCATTCATCTCGCTTATCGCGCTCCTCAACGGCATCCTTGGAGGCGTTGGCGGTTGGTTTGGCGCTCCACATCTGACCCTGCAGCGGATCCTCGGTTATGTCTTTTCGCCCGTCGCTTGGATCATCGGGGTTCCATGGCACGAAGCGGTCACCGCAGGAGGGTTTATCGGGGAGAAAATCGCTTTGAACGAGTTCGTGGCGTATACGGATTTAGGGCCGAAGTTGCACCATTTGAGCGCGAAGACCGCCGCCATCGTCACCTTCGCATTGTGCGGGTTCGCCAATTTCTCATCTGTGGCGATTCAAATCGGGACGTTTGGCGGCCTCGCTCCCAGTCGCCGTCGCGATGTTGCGCGCCTGAGTATGCGGGCACTGCTCGCAGGCACATTGGCCAACCTGATGAATGCCGCCATCGCCGGTATGGTCATCGGTTGAAGCGCTTCGCGCCACATACCTCCCATCCAATTTGTCGGCGTGATCGACTCGGTTTATCATGGAGGGATGGGAGGGGAATGAATGGACATCGTGCTTGTCGAGGTCTGTGACAGCAATCCTATCAGCAATCTGAATTTAGAAGAACTCGAAGTCGAGTACCCTGGCGTTTCCGTACTGCGCACAGAGTGCCTCAGCAAGTGTGGGCTGTGCGAGCACAACGTCTACGCGTATGTGAACGGCCACATCGTGTTTGCAAAGGATCCTGATACGTGTTTGAAGCGGATTCGCAGCCGAATCGAGCGCGATTTGGCTTGGCTGGATGAGGGCGAATAGTCGAAGCTATCCGCGGCGTCTCCGACGCCTATCGCGCCACTTCTGCACTCGGTGAGCCACGAATTTGAAGATTTCAATCCCGGTCGACACCTTTCCAAGAGCGCCGAGAATCGGTTCAATGGTCCAGTAGATGGTCAGTGCGATAAACGCGATGATGCCCATGAGGACGATAAGGATTGACAACAACACTAAGCAGACAATGAGTAGAGTATGCAAAGTGATTCTCTCCGATCACAATATCCTTTGGATGATCCACCCGCTTGAATTTTAGTGCATTTGTGCGGGTGATGTTGGTGTATTGTATCCCCTACATCTATACAGCCCATTCTAAGGCATACTGGAGGCCAGCGATACTAGGTGAGTTTTGGAAGCTAGAGACAATCAAAAGCCGCCCGCGAAGGACGGCTCATCACATTGAACATGAGATAGTTCTAACCTGTTATGGACAACATTCGATTCAAGGGTCCGTTCTAGTTCCACCTGTTAGTTGGACCATTCATTCCTCCCGCACAACCACAGAATCTTCCTCAGCCAGACGTTGTCCGATGTTTCGGACTAGATGCGGGCTCGACATCACGACAATCACCCCAATGACAATCCACGCGATCACAATGTATGGGAAGTATTTGGTGATTCCTGTTGGAACAGGGTACACATTTGAGTATAACGTGTACGCCAATGCCAGAATTGCCAGCATTGGAACGATGCGTACGCCGCCCCGCCAACTTCCTTGGCGGACAAAATAGACGATACCACCGACGTTGGTCGCAAGATATGCGATCAGCAGTGCTAGAACCCCAATGCTGCCCAGCCATCCGAATACGTTTGTCCCAGGTTGGCGGTACAAAGCAATCACGAGAACGAGGCCAATCAGCATCACGACGCTGAGTGCCACATGTGGCGTCTTATATTTGCGATGCACGGTCCCGAGGCCTTGATGGATGAAACCGTCGCGCCCCATCGCGAACAGCAGTCGAGAACCGGTGGTAGCCGTACCAAGTGCGCTTGAGAATGCAGAAAGTGATGCTCCAAACATGATGGCAGCAGCGAAGCCTGATGACATATACGACTTTGCAAGCTCTCCTAGCGGTGCACTCGATCCGGCGAATGCCTTTACACCCTCCGCAGTGAGTCCAAATCCGATAGACTGCGCATAGGAGACGAGAACGTAGAAGAACCCAGTGATGAGCACGGCGGACGCGATGGAGATGGGGATCGCGCGGCGTGGATTCGCGGTTTCCTCACCGAGACTGGAAGCACCTTCGAACCCGGCGAATGACAGGAACGCGAAGACGGTTGCGAGACCGATGGACTGCACTTTATTTCCTGCCAGTGTGAACGGCAGTGGGGATAAGTGATGTGCGGCCCCGCCGCGGCTGAGGATGACGAGCGACAGAATGAGTATGAGTACAATGGAAATGCCTTCGAAGAGGAGCATGACACGGGCGCTGATACGTACGTCCAAGAGTGCCAGAATCCAAATGAGAACAACGCTGATGAGTGCAATTGGGAACCAGCCCACGTTGGCTCCTACATAGGACAAGAAGCTCTGCATGAATGCACCGATTTCGGCCGCCGATGCACCTGTAAACACTAAGTACGTCAAGAGCAAGGACCAACCAGATAAAAAACCAGCTTTTGGTCCTAGGGAGACAGTGGTGAATGCGTAGACGGATCCGCTACTCGAGAAATGCCCGTTGAACTTGATGAACGCGTAGGACACGAGTCCGATCGTCACCATGGCGACTAAGAAGGTCAAGGGGACACTCACGCCGGAGATACTTGCCACGAACGATCCGTTCAACGCCATGGCCGCTGTTGGTGCCATGATGGCGACGGAGATGCCCATCGCTTCTGCATATGACAAGCCGTTCTTTTGTAATTGATTTTGCAACGTGATCAGCCTCTCGTTTTATCAGGTGTTTCAGATGATAGATAAGATTCAGTGAAATGGCAACGGAAAGGATTTGGATTCTATCTGGTTTCGAAAGGGACATTGTGTAGAGGGCTCCCTCATTGCTGAGACTGAACAAAGGGCGCAGGAAGAACCCGCGCCCTCATTTCATGCATTGTATACCTGAACTGTGGACCAACTCAAAGCGCTTGATTCCCCGGTGAGGCCAATTTTCGCCGCGCCTACTTCGCATTCTGCGCGTAGGTCGTCTCTACGCGGTTCTGACCGCGAGGCTCGTGGTTATCACTGCGCTTCGTGTAGGTTTTGATGATTTGCGCCAATTCTGCGGTGGCGGTCGGGATGTCGTCGTTGAAGATCAAAAAATCGAACTGGTCGCTCAAGGACTCCTCGTATTTCAGCCGTTCAAGCCGGCGACGAATCTCTTCATCTGCATCCCCGCGTCCGTGTAGTCTGCCTTCCAAGTCGTTCAGTACGGTCGGCCGGACGTAGATGAGTACGATGTTGCTCGGAAAGGTTTTCTTCAGATTGAGCGCGCCGTTCACGTCGATATCCTTGATGACGTCTTTACCATCGCGGAGGGTCTTTTCATAGGTTTTCAGGTGCGTTCCGTAGTAGTTGCCATGGATGATTTCGTGCTCCAAGAATTCACCACGGGCCGCCATCTGTTCAAAATCGTGAAGCGTCACAAAGAAGTAGGGATTCCCCTCGACTTCACCCGGCCGCATGGCCCGCGTCGTGAATGACGGGATGAACGTCAAGCCGAGGTCGTAGTTTTGCTTTAGGGAGTTGATCAGCGTGTTCTTGCCAGCGCCAGAGGGGCCTGATAGAACAAAAAGAACTCCCTCGCGCGTCGATGTCAGCGTCTGCGGGATGTAGCTCATCAACTCGGATAGGGAGCAACCCAGCGCGTCGCAGATATTTTGAAGCACCTTTAAATCCACGCGAGAAATCATGTTCTTCTTTATCGCATAAAGGGTGTTTTTATTGACCCCACTTTTCTCTACTAAATCCGGGATCTTCATGTTCTTCTCGAAGAGAAGACGATCCAGATGAAATTGAACTCGGTCCATACCCCTCACCGCCCTGCTTGAATGATTGTCCATATTATACACACATCATTGTAAAAAAGGCATCCTTAATTGTAATTTTGTCGAAAACGAAGAGATCCATTTTTTACAGTGTGGACGGCGGACGCGTGGAACAGACCTGCGACTTTGGGATTTTTCACGACTCGTGTCTTGTGTCACTCAATCTGGTATTGTTTACCCATACGTTTTGTGCGACACAGCAGATAGAAGGGAGTGCTTCGGATGCGCCAGATTGTTTCCATTCAGGTCGGTCAGGTGAAATCGTATTTGATGCATCGCGAACAACCGGCGGAGAAGACGTGGAAAACCGCCTTCGACAAGCGTCCTGTCCCCACCCCGGTCATCGTCGCTCGGTCCGGTGTGGACGGGGACGAGCAGGCGGATCGCAAGCATCACGGTGGCCCTGACAAGGCGGTTTTGATGTATGCGAACGAGCACTACCACGCGTGGACGAAAGAATTCGTACACCTGGATCTCGGTCCAGGCGGGTTTGGGGAAAATTTGACCGTTGAGGGGATGACGGAGGATTCGGTGTGTATTGGCGACGTCTACCGCATCGGAAATCTGGTCGTCGAGGTGTCGCAGCCACGCATCCCGTGCTGGAAGATATCTGAGCGCTGGAGGGAAGCGACCTTGACCGACAGAGTGCGCGCGACAGGGTGGACCGGGTGGTACGTACGCGTCCGTGAACCAGGGGTCATTTCGGCACGCGACGCCATCGAGCTCATCGATCGGCCGCACCCCACGCTCGACGTGACGGCATTGAATGCCTTGTTGTTTGATCGCGCCGAGAAATCTCCAGCACTTTTGCAGCAACTAGAGCGTTGTGTTGCATTGGCGGAAGGATGGCGACAGGCTGTCCCAGAACTGCGGGCTTGATACTCCCCGGTGCAGCGCACAGGCGATGGTCGACGGTCATCGTTCGGCGTTTCGGCTCAAGCATATACAAGCATAGTAGATATGAAAGGACATGGGTAGTGAAAGCGATTCGACTGGATAAGTGGCTGGCAAACGCCGGCATGGGGACGAGAACGGAAGTGAAGAAAGCCATCCGCGCCGCGCGCATCGAGGTCAATGGCCAGGCGGCGAAAGACCCCGGTCAACACGTCTTGCCAGGGAAAGACGACGTGACGTGGGACGGCGAGTCGGTGCTCTATCAGACGTACGTCTATTTTCTGATGTACAAGCCACAAGGAGTTCTCTCTGCGACAGAAGACGTTCGCGATCCGGTGGTAACCGACCTGCTCGAACCGGAGGATGCGCACTTTGACGTGTTCCCAGTGGGGCGCCTCGACAAGGACGCCGAAGGGTTATTGATCTTGACCAACGATGGTCAGTTGGCACACCGGTTGTTGTCTCCGAAACACCATGTACCAAAGCGTTATCTCGTGCACGTCGACGGACGCCTTGGGCCAGACGACGCGGCGACGATAGCGAACGGCATCACGCTGGAGGACGGGTACCAGGCGCTGCCTGGTGACTTGACCATCCTCGAGAGCGGGCGGACATCGGTGGCTGAAATCGTCATCTACGAGGGAAAATTCCATCAGGTCAAGCGCATGTTTGGCGTGCTAGGCAAGCCGGTCCTTTTTCTCAAACGCCTCGAGATGGGTCCCATCACACTCGACGAAAGCCTGCAACCAGGGGAGTACAGGGCAATGAGCGAAGACGAAATCGCTTCACTCAAAGCGCTGCAACAGGGCGGTTCGAAGAGTTGAACGACGCCGACGCGACAAACGTGAACCTTGGCGTTCAGGTCTATGCGCGTCCGTTTCGGGAAACGGTGAAATCTTTGGCGACTCCTCGTACCAGTTGCACAGGGTACTCGACGGTAAGCTCCTCCGTCGTGTGTATACTGCACAGGCGTCGCCCATTGTTGCGCGTGTCCTCGATGAGGCGAGTCCGTTCTACCCACGGAATGCGCATCAGATGATCATCGAACAGGCCGACGCTCTCGAGGTAAAACCGAGTGACGATGTCCGGGTTCGTGTAGTAGTTCGGTGTCGATGCTTCCTGGCAGATGACATTTTCAAAGTAAGGCGCCACAGCGTCGGGGACGGTCGATCTCGCGGGCATCGTCGTCTCCCGCTTTGGCTGTTCCACGAGGCTTGAAATCGGTCGAAACCACTCCTTGATGATCGAATTCGTCATCGGAAAGTCGAGTGGGTGAAATGAGGCCATGATGCCCCCAGGTTTCAACACACGGTGCATCTCCTTGACAGCCGCCGGAATGTCGGTCAAATGGATCGCCAACATGTTGACCACCGCGTCAAATGAACCGTCCGGGAATGGCAAGTCTTCAGCTGGGGCCTGAACGAAGTCCAACCAGGGAACATCGTGCGGATCTCGCTTCATCATCGCGCGCTCGAGCATGCGGGGAGCGGGATCGGTGGCGACGACCGAGCCTGTTGGGCCGACGAGATCGACAAGGCCAGCATCAAATGTGAACGCGCCGCTGCCGCAACCGATTTCAAGCACGCGCATACCGGGCTGAATCGCCGTGAAGTCCAAAAAGGACTGTCGCAGATCGGCTGCCGTCGGAGCAATTTGCTGTACGACCGAATCATAATCCTCCATCTCGGAGAAATGGGAAATTCGCAACGAGCGGTTACGCTTGTCGAGATAGCCCGTCTCTTTGAGCAGTGCGTAGTAGTCCGCAAGCCTGTCCCGCCCCTTGTCCGTCAAACGAACGAACCGCTCTCCCGAGTCGATAAACAGTTCTGTAGTACCAAGCACCCGCGATAAGATGAGCTCGTCATCGAGCTCATAGTCGATCCAGGGCCGATGCAGGCGCCCTGACAGAAAGTCCGCTTCGCGCATCTGCCCGTAGTAGTTCAGGGCGTTGTGGTTTTCATACATCGTGAGCATGACGTAGGCACTGAGGAAGTAATCGAATCCATGTTGCAGGATGAAATTCTCGGTCACGTGCAAGGCGTCCGTGGCGTGGCGTTCTGTCACGGTGGACCTTCCCGTCTGTTCATACGCCAAAAAAGCGGCTGTGGAAGCGGCCGTTTCGAACACGGCCGTCCGCGGAAACCTTGAATGAACGGGCAGCGTGTCAAAAGCGGGGGCCAAGTATTCCCGTCGCCAGTGAGCCTGTGTAAAATCACGCGTACCCCAGTACAACATATCTGAAATATAGCTATCGAAACGAACTCTTCCCCCGACGTACGCCAACCAGGGGCTTACGACCAGGGACGAGTTGGTCAAATCCGCAATGACGTGCCGAACATCTTCAATCTGATACAAGTGCTCATCCTCCTGCACCAACACGTACAAAATATTCTAATGAGGACCTGTCCAAATGGGAAGGTGGAAAAATGGACCAGCTAGCCCAAGCGTGTGCATGGAATGTCCTCTGCGCAGGGCAAGCTTTGGAAATGCGTCTTCAAAATTAATTTCAAGTGGCGAAATGGTACACTATGAGTGTTCATCCTGGAAAACGAGGTGCTTTTCGTTGGAGGATACGATTCGGAAAATGGTGGATCTCGGTGTTGGGTTCATGTCTCTCAGTCGCGAGAAGGTGGCTGAATCCGCAAGGGTCTGGGCGGAGAAGCGCAAGCTGACGCCGGAGCAGACGCGCGCGTTCGTTCAGGAGCTGGTGGAACGCGGCGAGCAGGGGCGGACAGAGTTGCAAAACAGCATTCAAGAACAGGTGCAAAAGACGATGGAGCGGCTCGGAATTCGAGCGGAGACGGACTCCATCCGGGAGGAGCTGTCTTCGCTGCGACTGACGGTGGCGCACCTTCGGGCGCGCGTTGAGGAGTTGGAGGCAAAGGTGGGAACGGAAGCGGACGGCGCGAGCGCTGATACTCAAAGCGATTGAGCCGTGTCGCAAACGTGCGCACAACGTTTAGGTGAAGGAGAACGGCATGGTCGGTCCACAGATTCTGGGCAAACGAGTACGGCATTTGTCGCGTTACAAGGACATCGCACACATTCTCGTGGCGAACGGGTTCGGTTGGTTTATCGATGAAATCGGCCTCGCCGACGTGATTAATCTGCCAAGACGGCTGTTTTCGGAGCGGAGAGAGCGCCCATCGCTGACGACCTACGAGCGGATTCGACAGGTGATTGAACAGCTGGGGCCAACTTTTATCAAGCTGGGGCAAGTCGCCAGTTTGCGGGCGGACGTATTTCCGGCTCCACTGATTGAGCAATTGGCACGGTTGCAGGACGAGGTGCCTCCGTTTTCATTCGCCGACGTGCGGCGGATCGTCGAAGACGAGTTGGGGGAACCCCTCGCGGAACTGTTTTCCGAGTTCGATGAGGAACCGGTGGGGTCCGCGTCCATCGGTCAGGTCCACCGCGCGCGGCTTCGCACTGGGGAAGAGGTCGCCGTCAAGGTCCAGCGACAGGATATCGGGCGAATCATCGAAATCGACCTGGAAATTTTGATGGATCTCGCACGCTTGGCCGAGCGCAACCTGGAATGGGCGGAGCACTACGAGCTGACTGATGTCGTGGAAGAGTTTCGCTATACGCTACTCAACGAACTCAACTATACGATTGAGGGGCGCAACGCGGATCGCCTCCGGAAGATTCACGAGGGTGACAAGACCGTGAAAGTTCCAGAGATCTTTTGGGACTGGACGACGAGCCGAGTGCTGACGATGGAATACGTGCGGGGGATCAAGCTGGCTAACCGAACCCTGTTGGAGGACGCGGGGTACGATACGGCGCTGATCGCCGAACGGGCTGCCCACGCGGTATTTGATCAGCTTTTGATTCACGGATTTTTTCACGCCGATCCACATCCGGGGAATCTAGCTGTCCTTCCGGATCACAGCATTTTGTTTATGGACTTCGGCATGGTCGGCCGCCTGACGTCGGAAATGAAGCGGTACCTTGCTGGTCTGATTGTGGGCCTCATGCGGCGCGATTCGGATGCCATCGTCCGAGTGCTATATCGGATGGGGGTCGTACCCCAGGACATCGACGATGGAAAGCTGCATCGCGATGTCGATGGGCTGCGCGAAAAGTATTACGATGTCCCATTTCAGCAGATCAGCCTGGGGGAGGCCACCGGTGATTTGTTCGCCATCGCTTACAAACATCGCATCAAAATACCGTCCGATTTGACGCTCGTCGGCAAGACGCTGATCACGATTGAAGGCGTCGTCGAGGGGCTCAATCCGACGTTTCGCATTCTCAACATCGCTGAGCCGTTTGGCCGCAAGCTGTTGATGGATCGCCTGAACCCGAAGAATTTGTCTCATTTGACACTCAAGAGTGCTCTTGACTTATTTGATTTGTTCACTGATTTCCCGAAACAGTTTCGCGCCATCCTGCGAGGACTGTCGAAGGGGCGCGTCAAGGTCGCCGTCGAGGTGCCCGAGGCCGATCGGCTGGTGAGCCAGTTCATCCGCATCGGCAATCGTTTGTCATTTAGTATCGTGTTACTGTCATTTAGTATTTTTATGGCAGGGCTGATGGTGGCATCCGTCTTATCGAAAACGCCATCGGCGCTCTGGTCGTTGCCGATGACTGACATCGGTGCCCTGGTCGGCGTGGTGCTCTTTGTCGTCTTGGTCATTTCAATCTGGAGATCGAATCGATAGTCATGGGCTATGACCGTGACTTTTCATATGGTTATACCAACTCAACTAGGGAATTGGAGCGAACAGAAGTGGCGACATCGATTGAAGTATCACAAGTCGACGCGTTTACAACTACGCCGTTTCACGGCAATCCGGCAGGAGTCGTGTTGAATGCGCAGGGCATTGAGCCACGGGTGCGGCAACAGATCGCACGAGAACTGAACTGTTCAGAGACGGTGTTCATCGAACAACATGCGATGGGGCGATTTGCGTTCCGCTACTATACGCCAGCGACAGAGGTAGATTTGTGCGGGCACGCCACGGTCGCAGCTCTGCACACGCTGCACGAAGCGCACGATCTCTCTGGGGACATCCTCGTCGACACCAACGTAGGCGTGCTACCGATGCGGATTGAGCAGGATGGGACTGTGTGGATGCGCCAGGCAGATCCACAGTTTCGCGAGCTGGAGGGGGAGGTGCGTAGGGCAGTCGTGAGCGCCTTACGCGTGGAGGAGGCCGACATTCATCCGTCGCTTCCGTTTCAACTGGCATTCACGGGGCTGTGGGACATCCTCGTACCTTTGAAGAAGCTCGATGCCCTGCACCAGTTGGAACCACAGTTCGACGTGCTCGCAGCCATCTGCAGAGAACTTGGTGCTGCCTCCGTGCACGTGTACACGATGGAGACGGTGGAGGCGGGATCGACCGTTCACACGCGCGATTTTTCGCCTGCCGTAGGGGTGAATGAAGATCCACACACGGGGACGGCGAACGGTGCATTAGGCGCGTCGCTGGTGCATGCAGGGGTGATCGAGCCAAAGCGGCACGTGTTTGAACAAGGGTGGAGTATCGGCAGGCCCGGTCACATCCTGGTCGATGTGACGCAGGACATGGCTGTATCTGTAGGAGGAAAAGCTGTTACCGCGTTCTGCGCACAGCTTCGTACGTCCTGACGGCGCGACCACTCGAGACAAGCGCCAGTAACATTCCGTGTCTCATCTGACTACCATATAGCAAGCCTGTGGGACAAGAAAAACCACCGAATCCCCCCTCCTTCGAAACGGCCGCTTGTCCCACAGGTGATATTGATTCCTCGTGTTGGTACGGCTGGGTCACATGCGAAGGTTTGTACGTTCCAAAGGAGCAGGGAATGGGATGACCTGTCGTCCATAGTGGACATAAAAAACCGCCTGTCTGTGGATTTGCTCCACGGACAGGCGGTTTCTCATTTCGCGATGGTAGCGGCGAGTGGATTCGAACCACCGACGCCACGGGTATGAACCGTGTGCTCTAACCAACTGAGCTACGCCGCCATAAAGATGGTGGCTCGGGACGGAATCGAACCGCCGACACGAGGATTTTCAGTCCTCTGCTCTAC
Organism: Alicyclobacillus fastidiosus; assembly: GCA_029166985.1. Lineage (GTDB taxonomy): Bacteria > Bacillota > Bacilli > Alicyclobacillales > Alicyclobacillaceae > Alicyclobacillus > Alicyclobacillus fastidiosus_A. The sequence continues at coordinate 590,329 of CP119138.1, forward strand.
CGACTGAGCTACCGAGCCGAATGGTTGCGGGGGCAGGACTTGAACCTGCGACCTTCGGGTTATGAGCCCGACGAGCTGCCAACTGCTCCACCCCGCGACATGGTGGACGTTGACGGGCTCGAACCGCCGACCCTCTGCTTGTAAGGCAGATGCTCTCCCAACTGAGCTAAACGTCCATATGATGCATCAAACCATGCATCATCGTGTTGCGCAATGCGACTGAAATGTCACAAATGGTGACCCCAGCGGGATTCGAACCCGCGTTACCGCCGTGAAAGGGCGGTGTCTTAACCGCTTGACCATGGGGCCATAGCTTGGCTCCCCGAGTAGGATTCGAACCTACGACCCTCCGATTAACAGTCGGATGCTCTACCGCTGAGCTATCGAGGAATGTGGTGGAGGTAGACGGATTCGAACCGACGACCCCCTGCTTGCAAGGCAGGTGCTCTCCCAGCTGAGCTATACCCCCACAAACTGGCGTGCCCTGAGAGATTCGAACTCCCGACCTTTTGATTCGTAGTCAAACGCTCTATCCAGCTGAGCTAAGGGCACATTGGCTGGGGAAGAAGGATTCGAACCTTCGCGTGACGGTACCAAAAACCGTTGCCTTACCGCTTGGCTATTCCCCATTATGGGGTGAGTGATGGGAATCGAACCCACGTATGCCGGAATCACAATCCGGTGCGTTAACCCCTTCGCCACACTCACCATTTTGTACGCTGCTCATCCTACCCCTTTGCCATCACAAACATACATCGCAACGGGAGATTTGCAGTTGGTGGAGGGGGAAGGATTCGAACCTTCGAAGCTTCCGCAACGGATTTACAGTCCGCCCCATTTGGCCACTTTGGTACCCCTCCGCAATCATGCGGGCCGATGCTCTCGCAACGCGCATTCAGTACGATACCATGCCCAATTTGCATACGTCAAGAGGCAAAGTGAGAAAATGTTGTCCGAGTTCGTTCGCGAGGCTGGGCTCGGCGTCTCGGCGCGTCAGGGCGGGTGAGCTGGTGGTGAGCTGGTGGTGAGCTGGTGGTGAGCTGTACCGGCCGCGTTCAGTGGAGCCTATCGGCAAAGCCAACGTATATGCCTCGAGTTCTTGCTGTGAGAGCATGTCCAAGGCAATGAGTTCAGATTGCGATCTCGATTCAAGAAGGCGGAGTACCTCCGAACGGGGCATGAAATATTTGTTTCTTCATCTATTGCAGGCGATTCATCTAGGCGATGGAGCATCTGACGATTTGTATTTGGGTGATGCGGCCCGTGCGCAAGTGCCGACACCTATGTTCTATGATGCGATTGAACTTGAGTAGCTAGCGAAGCTGACCGATGTCTGTGCTATACGGGGCAGCACAGGTGTACCTCTGGTTACCTTAGGACTAAGGAAGTTCAAGGCGATTCAGGCCTTACAATTGATTTTGCAGAAAGTGCTTGACGCTACATTTGGGCCGTGATATATTTATCGACGTCGCTTCGGCGGCACTGTTCAAATGGTTCCTTGAAAACTAAACACACACGCCTAAAAGTTTCGGTCGAGACGACAGTTGTCGTCGAGACATTTATGAAGTAACGCCAGTAACATTTTTTGAGAGTTTGATCCTGGCTCAGGACGAACGCTGGCGGCGTGCCTAATACATGCAAGTCGAGCGAACCCTTCGGGGTTAGCGGCGGACGGGTGAGTAACACGTGGGCAATCTGCCTGTCAGACTGGAATAACACTCGGAAACGGGTGCTAATGCCGGATGACACACGGGAAGGCATCTTCCTGTGTTGAAAGGTGCAACTGCATCGCTGATAGAGGAGCCCGCGGCGCATTAGCTAGTTGGTGAGGTAACGGCTCACCAAGGCGACGATGCGTAGCCGACCTGAGAGGGTGACCGGCCACACTGGGACTGAGACACGGCCCAGACTCCTACGGGAGGCAGCAGTAGGGAATCTTCCGCAATGGGCGCAAGCCTGACGGAGCAACGCCGCGTGAGCGAAGAAGGCCTTCGGGTTGTAAAGCTCTGTTGCTCGGGGAGAGCGACAAGGAGAGTGGAAAGCTCCTTGTGAGACGGTACCGAGTGAGGAAGCCCCGGCTAACTACGTGCCAGCAGCCGCGGTAATACGTAGGGGGCAAGCGTTGTCCGGAATCACTGGGCGTAAAGCGTGCGTAGGCGGTTGTGTAAGTCTGGAGTGAAAGTCCAAGGCTCAACCTTGGGATTGCTTTGGAAACTGCATAACTTGAGTGCTGGAGAGGCAAGGGGAATTCCACGTGTAGCGGTGAAATGCGTAGATATGTGGAGGAATACCAGTGGCGAAGGCGCCTTGCTGGACAGTGACTGACGCTGAGGCACGAAAGCGTGGGGAGCAAACAGGATTAGATACCCTGGTAGTCCACGCCGTAAACGATGAGTGCTAGGTGTTGGGGGGACACACCCCAGTGCCGAAGGAAACCCAATAAGCACTCCGCCTGGGGAGTACGGTCGCAAGACTGAAACTCAAAGGAATTGACGGGGGCCCGCACAAGCAGTGGAGCATGTGGTTTAATTCGAAGCAACGCGAAGAACCTTACCAGGGCTTGACATCCCTCTGACCGGACTAGAGATAGTCCTTCCCTTCGGGGCAGAGGAGACAGGTGGTGCATGGTTGTCGTCAGCTCGTGTCGTGAGATGTTGGGTTAAGTCCCGCAACGAGCGCAACCCTTGACCTGTGTTACCAGCACGTAATGGTGGGGACTCACAGGTGACTGCCGGCGTAAGTCGGAGGAAGGCGGGGATGACGTCAAATCATCATGCCCTTTATGTCCTGGGCTACACACGTGCTACAATGGGCGGTACAACGGGAAGCGAAGCCGCGAGGTGGAGCAAAACCTAAAAAGCCGTTCGTAGTTCGGATTGCAGGCTGCAACTCGCCTGCATGAAGCCGGAATTGCTAGTAATCGCGGATCAGCATGCCGCGGTGAATCCGTTCCCGGGCCTTGTACACACCGCCCGTCACACCACGAGAGTCGGCAACACCCGAAGTCGGTGAGGTAACCTTAGGGAGCCAGCCGCCGAAGGTGGGGTTGATGATTGGGGTGAAGTCGTAACAAGGTAGCCGTATCGGAAGGTGCGGCTGGATCACCTCCTTTCTACGGAGAAACAAGGCTTTTAGGACGTGGGTGTTTAGTTTTGAGGGAGCCAAAGCCCATGTGGCTAGGTAAACTCAAAGCGCGTTTCAAGATGCGAGGAGTACAAGGCGGGAGGACGATGACGAGTCGAGCGTACTTTGTGTACGTGAGCGAGTCAGAGGACGACCAACGAAGGAATCCGAAGCAGATTGGAAGGCGCGTGGTACCTTGGCAACTGAATATGGAACAACCTCTAAAGAAGTAAACCGGTAACCGTAAATGCGTAACAGGTTAACGAAACCGGATAACGGTGAAGTTAGAAAGAGCGCACGGAGGATGCCTAGGCGCCAAGAGCCGAAGAAGGACGGGGCGAACACCGAAATGCCACGGGGAGCTGTAAGCGAGCATTGAGCCGTGGATGTCCGAATGGGGAAACCTGCTAGTGTGAAGCGCTAGTACCGTACACTGAATACATAGGTGTGCGGAGGCAACCGAGGGAACTGAAACATCTAAGTACCTCGAGGAAAAGAAAGCGAACGCGATTCCGTAAGTAGTGGCGAGCGAAAGCGGAGAAGCCTAAACCGTATACGTGGTACAGACTGCAGTCGATGCGTATACGGGGTCGAGGGGCTGTTGGTGGCAACCTGCAGGGAGCCAGCAGGAAGCAATTCGTAGGAGAACGGCATGGGAAGGCCGGCCATAGACGGTGAGAGCCCGGTAACCGAAACGGATTGTGGAATGTGCAACAGACCCCAAGTACTGCGGGACACGAGAAATCCCGTGGGAATCTGGGAGGACCACCTCCTAAGGCTAAATACTCCTTGGCGACCGATAGCGGATAGTACCGTGAGGGAAAGGTGAAAAGAACCGCGGGAGCGGAGTGAAATAGAACCTGAAACCGTGTGCTTACAAGCAGTCGGAGCATCTTTAAGGTGTGACGGCGTGCCTTTTGTAGAATGAACCGGCGAGTGATGATGGCAAGCAAGGTGAAGGCAGTGGAGCCTGTGCCGAAGCGAAAGCGAGTCTGAATAGGGCGAATGAGTTTGTCGTCATCGACCCGAAACCGGGTGATCTACCCCTGGTCAGGGTGAAGTGCGGGTAACACCGCATGGAGGCCCGAACCCACTGGCGTTGAAAAGCCAGGGGATGAACTGGGGGTAGGGGAGAAATTCCAATCGAACCCGGAGATAGCTGGTTCTCCCCGAAATAGCTTGAGGGCTAGCGTCAGGGAATGAGAAGTGGAGGTAGAGCACTGATTGGGTGCGGGGCCCGCGAGGGTTACCAAGCCTAGTCAAACTGCGAATGCCACTTTGTCGAAGAACCTGGCAGTCAGACTACGAGTGATAAGACCCGTGGTCAAGAGGGAAACAGCCCAGACCAACAGCTAAGGTCCCAAAGTACTGGTTCAGTGGGGAACGATGTGGCGTTGCACAGACAACCAGGATGTTGGCTTAGAAGCAGCCACCATTTAAAGAGTGCGTAATAGCTCACTGGTCGAGTGGCGCTGCGCGGAAAATGTAACGGGGCTAAACCAGACACCGAAGCTATGGATGGAAACATGGTAGGGGAGCGTTCCATTTGCGGCGAAGCTGAACCGGGAGGTTTGGTGGAGCGGATGGAAGTGAGAATGCCGGTATGAGTAGCGAAAAGACAAGTGAGAATCTTGTCCGCCGAAAGCCCAAGGTTTCCTGGGGAAGGCTCGTCCGCCCAGGGTAAGTCGGGACCTAAGGCGAGGCCGAAAGGCGTAGTCGAAGGACAACAGGTTGAAATTCCTGTACCACCAACATCGCGATTGAGCGAAGGGGTGACGCAGGAGGCTGAGGGAAGCGGCCGGATGGAAGAGGCCGTCCAAGCAGCGAGCGAGGGGTGTAGGCAAATCCGCACCCTGATAATCGTGAGCTGTGATGGGGAGGGAAGTACAGTACCGAAGTCCCGTAAGTCACACTGCCAAGAAAAGCCTCTAGCGAGTGATGAGGTGCCCGTACCGGAAACCGACACAGGTGGGCGCGTGGAGAACACGAAGGCGCGCGGGAGAACTCTCGTTAAGGAACTCGGCAAAATGGCCCCGTAACTTCGGGAGAAGGGGCGCTTCGAGAGAAGCCGCAGTGAAAAGGCCCAAGCGACTGTTTAGCAAAAACACAGGTCTCTGCGAAGCCGAAAGGCGAAGTATAGGGGCTGACGCCTGCCCGGTGCTGGAAGGTTAAGAGGAGGGGTTAGGGTGTAAACCCGAAGCTCTGAATTGAAGCCCCAGTAAACGGCGGCCGTAACTATAACGGTCCTAAGGTAGCGAAATTCCTTGTCAGGTAAGTTCTGACCCGCACGAAAGGCGTAACGACTTGGGCGCTGTCTCAACGAGAGACCCGGTGAAATTGTAATACCTGTGAAGATGCAGGTTACCCGCGGTTAGACGGAAAGACCCCGTGGAGCTTGACTGTAGCTTGATATGGGATACGGGTACGTCATGTACAGGATAGGTGGGAGACAGAGAAGCTTGGGCGCCAGCCTGAGTGGAGTCGGCGTTGGGATACCACCCTTGAGGTACTTGTGTTCTAACCAATGGCCATGAAACTGGTCATGGGACAGTGTCAGGTGGACAGTTTGACTGGGGCGGTCGCCTCCTAAAGAGTAACGGAGGCGCCCAAAGGTTCCCTCAGCGCGGATGGAAATCGCGCGAAGCGTGTAAAGGCACAAGGGAGCTTGACTGCGAGACGGACAGGTCGAGCAGGGACGAAAGTCGGGCTTAGTGACCCGGTGGCACCGAGTGGAAGGGCCATCGCTCAACGGATAAAAGCTACCCCGGGGATAACAGGCTGATCTCCCCCAAGAGTTCACATCGACGGGGAGGTTTGGCACCTCGATGTCGGCTCATCGCATCCTGGGGCTGAAGTCGGTCCCAAGGGTTGGGCTGTTCGCCCATTAAAGCGGTACGCGAGCTGGGTTCAGAACGTCGTGAGACAGTTCGGTCCCTATCTGCCGCGGGCGCAGGATACGTGAGAGGGGTCGTCCTTAGTACGAGAGGACCGGGATGAACCGACCGCTGGTGTACCAGTTGTTTCGCCAGAAGCATAGCTGGGTAGCCAAGTCGGGAAAGGATAAGCGCTGAAAGCATCTAAGCGCGAAGCCTGCCTCAAGATAACGTATCCCATTCCGTTAGGGAAGTAAGACCCCTTGAAGAAGACAAGGTAGATCGGTCTGGCGTGGAAGCGTAGTGATACGTGGAGCGGACAGATACGAATCGGTCGAGGGCTTCACCCGCTAAGAAGAGGTTGTTCCATAGTCAGGAAGCTAAGAAACCAAAGCCACGAACAGTGGTGGTCTGGTGGCCATAGCGGAGGGGAAACACCCGTACCCATACCGAACACGGACGTGAAGACCTCCAGCGCCGAGGATACTTGGAGGGAGACCTCCTGGGAAAGTAGGTCGTTGCCAGGCGCGAGAGAAAGACCCTGAGGGAAGCAGAGATGCCCACCTCAGGGTCTTTCTGTGTTGGGCGGTCTTTTTTGTGTTGGGCGGGATGAAGGGACGCGACGGGGCGATGCAAGTGGTGCGTCGAATGGGGCAATGAGCGCTGGATAGACTGGGTTTGTTGTACCGAACAGTCACATGGTGCTTCCCGTCGGGCGCTCGCCGCCTGACGGACTACCTGCAGACCGCTTCTGCCAACTGCCGGTAGATCGCGACCTGCTCAGCTAGTTTCATGCGAACCAGTCCGCTTGTGCCGGGCGCGACGAAGAGGCGCGTGTGAATGGACGGATCGGCGGGTTGGAACCCCCACGATACTTTCTGTTTGCGTGCATATTGTTGGTATACCCCTTTGCCGACAAAGCACGCGAAGGTCGGCTGATACGTTTCTAAGGTCGTTCGCAATCGAGTCGCCCCTTCGCGATATTCCTGCGCGGTGACGTCGCTCGCCCTCGGAGTCGGGCGTAGGACCAGGTTGGTAAACCCATAGTCGTATTTGTCGAAGAGCTGGCGACTTTCGCTCGGGGCATAGAGGCGGTCTGTGAGTCCGGATTCGTGAAGAATGCGGTAGAAGCGATTATTGGGACCTGCGTAATTCCACCCAGTCTGCGCGGACGTGGGCGAGGGATTGAACCCAATGAATAGCAGGCGGAGTCCTGGTTTGAGGAGTTCTGTCTTTGGTGTGGTCATCGCAACCCTAGGTGACCTCCTGGGCACATTCGTATATCGTGCTTTTACCATAGCGTGTCCCGAATTGCTCGGCAACTCCCTCGTGCAGCGGTCACTCCACAATTGTAGTTCCGCGTCCTGCGAGTGCGAGACGACAAAAGGGGACGGTGCGGATTTCCGCAACCGTCCCCTTTGTGCAGTTGGATTATAGGTCCAGGTACAGGTGAAACTCGTATGGGTGTGGACGCAAGTTCATCGGGTCGATCTCGGTGGATTTCTTCAACTGAATCCAGTTCTTGATGAAATCCTTGCTGAACACGCCACCTTCGAGCAGGTATTCGTGGTCTGCTTCCAGAGCGGCCAGAACGTTTTCGAAGGACGACGGAACGGCTTGGATCTTTGCCTTCTCCTCGTCGGAAAGCTCGTAGATGTTCTTGTCGAAGGGGCCGAAGCCGAGTTCAGTCGGATCGAGCTGGCGGCGGATCCCGTCGAGACCAGCCATGAGCATCGCCGCGAAGGCCAGGTACGGGTTGGCTGTAGCGTCTGGCGTCCGGAACTCGATGCGGGCGGCCTTTGGTGATATTGCAGCGACCGGAACGCGCACGGCAGCGCTGCGATTTCCCTTCGAGAACACCAAGTTGACAGGTGCTTCGTAACCTGGGACCAATCGCTTGTATGAGTTGGTGCTCGGATTGGAGAACGCGAGCAGGCTCGGTGCGTGGTAGAGGATGCCGGCGATGTAGTGGCGAGCGAGATCGCTCATTTTGCCGTAGCCTTCCTCGTCGTAGAACAGCGGTAACCCGTCTTGGAACAGGCTCTGGTGGACGTGCATACCGGAACCGTTGTCGCCAAAGAGGGGTTTCGGCATGAAGGTGGCTACCTTGCCGTTGCGGCGTGCGACCTGGCGCACGATATATTTGTACAGCATCGTGTTGTCAGCCGTTTTGGTGAGCGTATCGAAGCGGAAGTTAATCTCCGATTGACCCGCGGTGGCGACTTCGTGGTGATGACGCTCCACGCGAATGCCTGCATTCATCAGTTCTTTGACGATATCGGTGCGGATATCGTGCAGTGCATCCGTTGGAGGAACCGGGAAGTAGCCGCCCTTGTTCTTCACCTTGTAGGCGAGGTTTGGACCATTTTGTGCACTGCCTGTGTTCCAGACTGCTTCTTCGGAGTCGAGCGCGTAGAATGAGGTTTCAGGAGAGGTGTGGAAACGAACGTCGTCGAAGAGGAAGAATTCGAGCTCTGGACCAAAGAAGGCTGTGCTGGCGATGCCGCTGTCAATCAGATATTGTTCAGCTTTCTCAGCGATATATCGTGGGTCGCGGTCGTAGCGGACGCCAGAAGGGTCATACACCTGACACTGAAGGGTGAGGGTGGGGACGCTGAAGAAGGGATCGACGTAGGCGGTGTCCAACACGGGGCGCATGACCATGTCGCTTTCTTCAATGCCTTTAAACCCTTGGATACTCGATCCGTCAAACGGTGCCCCAACTTCAAGTAATTCGTCCGTCACTTCCACGGCCGGAATGGTAACATGGTGTTGACGGCCGGCCGGATCGACAATTCGAAAATCGACCATCTCTATCTGTTTGGATTGAATGAGATCTAAGATTTCCTGGGTGTTCACTGACTACACTCCTTCATCGAAAATGTCGATGTGTCTCTTTAAAACTCGACATGATCATAGAATTCCGACAGGTGGCCGTCAATACAATTTGTCAGGTTTTCTGACATGCTTCGACATAAATCTGCACGGGAGGCGTGTATGAATGCAACGTGCCATCACATTGGATATTGATGGAATGACGCTTCGGGGTATGGAGCACGTCCCGGACACAGCGGTCGCAAATCCTGTTCCCGCCGTCATCTTGTTCCATGGATTTACAGGTACAAAGTTGGAGCCGCACCGGTTCTTTCTCAAGATCAGTCGCGCATTGGAAGAGCGCGGGATCGCGTCGTTTCGTTTCGACTTTATGGGCAGTGGGGAAAGTGACGGAAATTTCGAAGACATGACGGCGTCGATGGAAATCCGTGACGCAAAGGCGATTTTCGAGATGGTGCGCAACGACGAACGGATTCTCCCGGATCAGATAAGCTTACTGGGGCTGAGCATGGGCGGATATGTCGCTGGCATTGTGGCAGGCGAGTTGAAAGATGCGGTAAATAAGCTGATTCTTCTGGCACCAGCCGGCAACTTGCGCGACATTGTTCAGGCCGCGGCCGCCGAAAACGGGGTAACCGACGATGTACCGTACTTTGACCAGGGTGGGAACCTCGTGGGGCGCTGTCTGTACGACGACGTGATGCAGATCGACGGATTGGAGCGGGCAAAGCCTTTTCCGGGCCCAGTCCTACTCGTGCACGGTACCGCGGATGGCGTCGTGCCGTATCAGGTGTCGGAAGCGTATCGCGCCAAGGTGTTTGGCGAGCGTGCCACACTGTGTCTGATCGATGGAGCGGACCATACGTTCAATGGCACGCCCTGGGAACGGGAAGCGATTCGCGAGATCGTGACATTTGTCACGACGTGATCCGGCTGACGTCGTAATTGCGCCCTTCGTCACCGCTTTGGATGAGATGAGAGGCACCTTAACGGGTACTGCGTCGAGCGTGCCAGAGCTAGGAGGAGAGAGATACGTGGAGAAGATTTTTGTATTGGGTGCTGGCGCGATGGCGGAATCCTTTATCAAGGGCGTCTCGCAAAACGTGGATTTTGCTGCCGATCACATCTATGTCATCAATCGTCATCGACCGGAACGACTCGCTGAATTGCAAAGCATGTACGGTGTGACACCCGCTTCCTCGATGGAGGAGGCGCGCGCTGCGAACGTCATCGTGCTCACCGTGAAGCCGTACGACGTCCGTACAGCCTTGCGGGAGTTGTCACCTTATTTAGATGGACAGATCATCATTTCATTTGCCGCTGGCATCCCTATTTCGTTTATGGAAGAGATCACAGAGCGTCGCGCACACGTCATCCGGACGATGCCGAATGTGCCTGTCGCTGTACTCGAAGGCGCGATTGCGATGGCCGTGGGCGAGAGCGTGGATGCGAATAGTGCCGATGTGGCCAAGCGCCTACTAGAAAAAATCGGAATAGTCGTAGAACTGGACGAGGAGTTGATGGATGCTGCCACCGCCTTTTCTGGCAGCGGTCCTGGATTCGTCAGCTACTTCCTCGAGGCGATGGAAGACGCTGCTGTCGGGTTGGGCTTTTCGGCGGAAATGGCGAGACAGTTATTGATTCAAACTGTGGTCGGGACCGCCAAGGTGCTCGAGGAGTGGGGCCTGAGCCCCGCGGAACTCAAGGAGCGGGTCACATCGCCAAACGGGACCACGCACGCTGGTCTCACCGTGCTGGCGGACAGGGGAATGGGTGAGGCCATCGCCGATGCGCTGTTCGAAGCGATGCGTCGCTCGAAAGAGATGGGCGAACAGTACACCAAAGAGAGTTAGGGAGGATACGCCCCACTTGGCGACGTCAGTGCTCTGTGTGTCCGTGAATGAGTCGAATGACGTGGTGCAGGACGGGACGGACGACCTCGAAGCACTCTTCGACCGCCTTCGGACTCCCTGGAAAGTTTACGATCAGCGTCTGGTTGCAAACGCCCACAACCTGCCGTGAGGTCATCGCCATCGGCGTCTTCTCCAAGGTTTTCATGCGCATCGCCTCGGCCATTCCGGGAATTTCGCGGTCGATGACCTCAAGTGTCGCCTCAGGTGTCACATCTCGAGGGCCGAGGCCAGTTCCGCCTGTCGTAACGATCAAGTCTACGTCGCGCGCCGCAGCAAAGCCGGCTAAGCTACTGGAGATCATGGCCTTGTCGTCCGGTAGAATTTCCGTCTGGATCACGTCGAATCCGGAATCCCGTAAGAGCGAGGCGAGGCGTTGACCGCTCGTGTCTAGACGCTTTCCCTGATGCGCCCCGTCGCTCAGGGTGATGACGACTGCTTGATACGTTGCCACAAGCCCCACACTCCTTAAATTTTAGGTTGCTAGAAGCATATCATATGACCGTTTTCTTTTTGAATGTCGCCCTGCTTGTGAGAAAATAGTTACAGGAGGTGTTTCAAATGGCACTACATACAGAGTGGATTCGTTATGGTCGGGACAATTTGTACTCGGGCTATCTCGCGAAACCAGAGCGAGCCCAGGATGGACAGCCAGCAGTCGTGGTCTTTCAGGAAATCTGGGGTGTCGACGAGCACATTCAGGATATCACACGCCGTTTCGCACAAGCGGGGTACGTCGCATTTGCCCCGGACTTGTACGCCGAAAACGGGGAGCGCCGCACCGGGCTCGATAAAGACAGCATTGAGGCCGTGAAGCGTTTCCTCGAGAGCGTGCCCCCAACTGTCTGGCACGACGCTGCCGCCCGCGACGAAGCACTGGCGAAACTGCCCGAGCCACAACAGTCGACCGTCCGCAACACATTTGGAACCTTGTTTGGTGGACTCAACCTGTCGGCGTATGAGCAACAGTTAGCGTCGACGACCGACTTTATCCGCAATGATTACGCTGCTACAAAAGGCCAGCCGGTGGTCTCTGTGGGATTCTGTATGGGCGGGGCACTGAGCGCGATTCTCGCTTCGATCGATCCCAATCTCGCTGGTGCCGCCATCTTCTACGGCCGAGCGCCATCCGAGGAGCAAATTGCGAACATTTCGTGCCCGGTCCGCGGCTTTTATGGGTCACTAGACGAGGGGATCACGAAGGGCGTCCCCGATTTCGCGCAGAAGATGAAGGAAGCGGGCAAGACGTTCTCCTACAAAGTGTACGAGGGCGCACACCATGCGTTTTTCAACGACACGCGTGCGTCGTATCATCCACGGGCGGTCCGCGCCGCGTTTGCGGAGGTTCTCTCCTTCTTCGACGAAGTGACCGGCTAAATGAAAGACGCTGTTCGCTCAAGCGATATGTGCTGGGCCGAACAAAAAAGGGGGGCCGAGGTGCAATGCACCCGGCCCCAATATGGTTCTTCAGAGGATTCAGCAGTTCAAAGCGTGCGACGGGAGCCCTGTCCTGTACAACAAACATGACCGTACCCATCCAACTCGCGTCAAATTTCGACCTCTCTACTTGTTCTTCCTGCCGATCTTTTTATGATAAATAATCGGTCCAAAGTGAGTCTTTTGATGGTTTTTTAAGGCTTAAATTGCCGGTTGCCGATCGGTTTTTTCAAAATATGAATCATAAAACGGGAGATTGTCGATCAAGTTGGTAAACATACTATTTTTGCGCACGTAGGTTCGATAGGCATCGAGCGCCGACTGCATGTATTCCTTCGAATCTTCCACAGCATTGCCATCTTGTTCGAGCAGGTGCGCGATGCACTCCGCCGCTAACGCGTGGAGGATGTGATGACTGGTTTGGCTCGTGATTTCGAACGCTTTGCGGGCTGCCTGCAGGCGCTCCTTCGCGTCGTCTAACAATTGGACATACATCAGGTGGAATTGCGTCAGATTGTGGGTGTCGTTGGCTGATTCGGCCGCACGGATACCCGACTCCGCGTAAGACAAGGCCTCCTCGCGACGTCCGGCCTGGATGGCCAAATAGGTCTTGATGCGGTAAATATCAGCTTGGCACAATAAATCGTACGCAGGTATGGTCGACATGGCTATCTGTGAATACGATGTCGCCTCGTCGTGTTGACCAAGCAGCGCGCACACTTCGGCGAGCGTCGTTGCGATTCTGCTCTTGTCCTCCGGAATGGTGCCCCAGCGGCACAATACGTCGTACGCCGTACAGAGTGATTTTTTCGCTTCTTCCAACATCCCTAAACGCTGTTGGATGGTCCCCAACAAGCCGAGCGAGCTGCCTTGGTTGAGAAAGTCGTTCATCCTGTGGAAAATCTCGACGGATCTCGAGGCATACCAGAGTGCGAGCACTTGAACATCCAGATACGTATAAGCGTATCCGAGATTGTACGCGACGCGACCTTGCACCGATTCGGTGAGGTCGTCGCGGAGTTCGTCTGCTTTGCGCAACCAGTGCTCTGCCTCTTCGAAACGATGCTCGTGGAGCAGCGAACTACCGAGGTAGAAGTACGCTTCAGCGAGTAGCCCATGCCGGTAAACATGATGAATAATCAGGTGACATAACTTCTTTACTTGTTCAAAACTCCGCGTGTAATAATAGTGATGACAGAGTTGTGACGCAATTCTCTCATGGGCCGGTTGCCATCTTCCGCGGTGATTGACGAGGATGCTCATTAAATCCTCTTCGTTGTGAGATGACACGTGAAAGTGGTCGAGAGTGTTGTTCTCTAAATCTTCTGCGTACCGTTTTAGCAGGGCATCGTCAAGCCGATTTGCAATCAGATCGAGGACGTCTGGAGGTGGGAGTTGGCGCCCACTCTCGATGAGGCTTATCATCGACTGGCTGCCTACACCATTTGATAGCTCGTGTTGAGATAACCGCCTGCTTTTTCGCAGTTCTCGTACTCTGTGGCCAATGATGAGACAGAGAAATTCGCGCTCGGCTTCTGTCACAGTGATACCCTCCTTATACTTCTTAATACTTAATGAAGAGGAAGTGGTCTAAGGGTGAAAAAGAGATCATTTATTCTACTTATGAGCTTTGCAATCGTCGCGGCGGTACTTGTTGGAGTCGGTGTGGTTCAACCAGACGGAACGCCGCCAACACCACTAGAGCCGCTGATGACCGCAAGTCTATTTCATTTGTTTTGATGTCACGAAGCCGCGGGCGCATGCTTGCGGCTTTTTTAATTTATTTCCAGACGGATCGTTCCACAAATGTGGAATTAGACAGTTCATTATTTTCTCTATTCACAATCGATAATCCTTTTTCACGCCTTTATCCCTCCACGCCCAGTCCGACTGGCTTTGCGAACGATGATCTCCACCTGTGTTAAAATCATCCAAGAATATATTCGGAGTCTAGATGCCTGTCTTTCTCCATAATCTCGTATCAAGCATGGACTTGCGGTTCCATAACTTACCGGGGAATTGTGCTATCATGAACCCATACACGCTTCGTATGATGGAGGGCAATTGCTGTGACAGATCATCTCGATGCCATGAGCCGCTATGAACAGTGGACCAAGCAACCTCATTTAGCGAGTGACATTCAATCGGAACTTGAAGAAATTCGGGGCAACTCATCGGAAATCGGATCGCGTTTCGGGTCGGATCTCGACTTTGGCACCGGCGGCTTGCGCGGCGTCATGGGGGCGGGCCTCAACCGCATGAACATCTATACCGTTCGCCGTGCGACGCGCGGTCTTGCCGAACACCTCCTCGCAAAGGGCGGAGATGCGGCCAGTCGCGGTGTCGCGATCGGATACGATTGCCGCCACAACTCCGCACTGTTTGCAAGCGTTGCCGGATGCACACTCGCTGCTGCGGGCATCAAGGCGTATGTGTCGCCCGTGTTGTGCCCCACGCCGGAAGTCTCATTTGCCGTACGCAAGCTGGGCGCCATGGCGGGTATCATGATCACGGCGAGCCACAATCCACCTGAGTACAACGGATACAAAGCTTATAACGAGCATGGTGGACAGGTTCTGGAAGACGATGCGAAAGACATCCGCACGCGCATGCTGGCCATCGACGACATCTTTGGCGTGCCGATCATGGACGAGGATGCGGCCACGGCGGCAGGTCTACTCATCACGACCCCCATCGATGTTCGACATGCATATCTCAAACAAGTCGTCTCTCTCGTGCGCGACATCAGCGTCGCGGATGAAGCGCGACACCAACTTGGCGTCGTCTACACACCGCTTCATGGCACTGGGTTGGTGCCTGTGCGCGAGGCTTTTGAGGAGGCTGGATACACCGACGTTCACGTGTTAGATGCGCAGGCGGAACCGAACGGGGATTTCCCGACCGTAAAGAGTCCAAATCCAGAGGAGCCAGAGGCGTTGGAGATGGCAATTCAAGCCGCGCTTGCGCGAGGCGCAGACCTGGTGATGGGGACGGATCCGGATGCGGACAGGGTTGGCATCGCCGTGCGGACAAAGTCCGGACAGATGCAATTGCTGACAGGAAATCAGGTGGGTGCGCTGCTGGTCGACTACATGTGCACAAAGTTTGCTGAACAGCGGCACGTGTCGGCCCCCATCGTCTTTAAGACGATTGTCACTTCCGACTTCGGTGCGGAAATCGCACGGAGTGCGGGCATTGCCATCGAGGAGACCTTGACCGGATTTAAATATATCGGGGACCGGATCACGGCGTACGAACGGACAGGCGAACACGAACTCCTCGTCGGATACGAGGAGAGCTATGGCTATCTCATTGCCCCTATCGTCCGGGACAAAGACGCGGTCCAAACCTGTCTCGCGATCGCTGAAATGGCAGCGTTTCATCGCCAGAACGGACTCACTTTGGTCGAGCGGCTCGAGGCGCTCTATAAGACGTATGGGTACTTCCGCGAAGAGCTCTTGAGCGTGGCCTTGGACGGTGAAGATGGGGTGGAGCGCATGCATAAGGCACTTGCTGATCTCCGCGAAACGCCGCTTGCGGTTCCTGGATTGGAGCTGAACTACGTCGAGGATTACCTGACCGGCGTGCGGCATTACGTCGGCATCGAACGAAGCGACGAATCGCTCACACTGCCTAAGTCCGACGTCCAGAAATTTGTCTTCAAGACGGGTGAATGGGCAGCCATCCGGCCGTCTGGCACGGAGCCGAAGATGAAGGTATACGCGGCTGTTCGCGGTGAGAGTCACGACGACGCGAAGCGGCGCTTGGCAGACGTCGTGGCCGCGGTGGACAAGCGCATTCGCGTTTGAATCCAGTCCCCTGTTTGGTGGGGCTAACATCCAGGTGGTAGGTCCTGGATGTTAGCCCCTTTTTGACGCTTAAGGCAGGGTTCGATACACTGGAATATCATGTAACTTATAACGACACTACAATGGAAGCAACCGTTTAGGAGATGAAGAGCATCGAACCGTGGAAGCGAACATTGTACGTCTTATGGGTGGCGACGTTTTGCGTTGCTGCAGGAATGAGTCTCATCATCCCGTTTCTTCCGTTGTACATAGAGAGCTTAGGCGTACATTCGGAAACAGGTATCGCGCATTGGTCCAGTTGGGTGTTCGCAGCACAATTTGTTACATCGTTTGCCTTTCAACCGATCTGGGGCGCGTTTGCGGACAAGCGAGGCCGCAAACTGATGCTCTTGCGCGCAGGGTTTGGCATGGGGATCATGACCACGCTGATGGGCTTCGTCCACGCGCCATGGGAACTACTGTTGTTGCGCTTCGTCAACGGCGTGTTTTCCGGCTTCATCGCCATGGCCATCTCGTTGCAAGCGTCCGTGACGCCACCCGAGAAAACGGGGAGAGCGCTCGGGCTGCTGCAGACGGGAAACGTGTCCGGGTCTTTGATCGGCCCGCTGGTAGGAGGGGTACTGGCTGAAGCGCTAGGGTATCACGGCGTGTTCTTCTTCACGGGCGCGATGCTCGTGGTCGCCAGCATCGTCGTCCTCTTGTGCGTGCACGAACAGCCGATGGCGGCCAAGCAGCGCCAAAAGCATACCGCGAGCTGGCGCGATCTCGTCCCGCTGTGGACTGTGTTTTTGGCGACTTTTATGACGCAGCTGGCCATGATGTCGATTGAGCCCATCGTCACTCTCTTTACCCGACACATCTATCACGGTACACATCTGTCCATCGTGGCAGGGCTCGTGGTGGCCACGTCGGGTATCGCAAATCTCATCGGGACGCCAACCTTGGGGCGCCTTGGAGACAAAATTGGGCAAAAGAAGGTACTCGTGTTCGCGCTCGTGTTCGCCGCGCTGTCCTTCATTCCGCAGGCCTTGGCGCACAGCCTTACACTGTTGCTCATCGGCCGTTTTTGTCTGGGGCTATTCCTTGGTGGAATGATTCCGTCGTTGCAGGTATTGGTTCGAAAACTTGCTCTGGTAAGCATTCAAGCCACCGCGTTTGGCTGGAATTCGAGTTCCATGTTCCTCGGCAACCTGGTGGGGCCGCTTTTGGGAGGGACCGTTGCGGCAGCGTACGGCATTCGATCCGTTTTTCTCATCACGATGTTTCTCCTACTCGTCAACGCGAGTTTGGTGACGTTCAACCGCACGCTGGCGAACAGGAAACTGCCGTCCAATTCGGCTTCGTGAATTTGTCATCGAATTGTAATATAGCTCACTTATAATATGGAGGAACGAGATGGCCTGAGGGTCTGTTCGCATGAACAGGCCCGATCGTGGCCGATGCATATACAGGCACCTATCGCAATACATTTATCAGAATATTAAACCTATTCGTTTTCAGCGTTCAGGTTTGGGAGCGGTAGTTTGTTGGTAACACTATCAATACGACCGCAAGGCGTTCAACAGTTTTCAGCGAAGAGGTGCTCGCATGAAAAAGTCTCCCGACAAGGTGTTTCATCTCTCGATCGCCATCATTGCTATGTTCGTGACGCTCGTATCTTTACTTTCTATGATTTATGAGCGCATCCCACCTTCTCTCAGCCAGATACTCAGCGTCTCGCGCGTTTGGTCTGCACTTCACGCCAAGTCTCCATGGCTCGGCGGGACAGCTCAGACGCTCGTCAGCAAGTCAGGCGATGCCTCGGGTGGGGCGGGAAATACCGGCACTGAGACGACGAAAGCGAATCAAGCGCTGCTCAACAAGGTGAACGTGGAGGCAGTCGGCAAGGGGGCTACCCCCGAGGATGTCGCCAACGCGAAGCGCATTCTCGCGCAAGTTGATGCACCTGCACTCATCCAGAATACGGTCCAACTCCCACTCAAGGAACCTATTACGATCGAACTCATCGGCAATACGACCGCGTACGCGGGGGCGCTCAAATCGCTCGGGGTCAGCCCAAGCCAGGCCACCAATCTCTCCATGGACACAGGCGGGTTTACGCAGAACTCGACCATCCTCATTCCGCTCAGCCAGAACAAAGACAACGCCGATCTCGCCAACACCCTCACGCACGAGATGACGCATGCAATCTTCAACCAGAATATCAGTTATCTCCCCAGTTGGATCAATGAAGGCATCGCGGTGACCATGGGCATGACGGGGCAGAAGGCGGTTGAAAATGCGACCGTCTATTCGGCTTATGAGCGCCAACTGGCGGAGTCCATCGTCGATGTGGCTGGACAAAACCAACTGCAGCCGCTCGCGGACGACGAATCCGTTATTCTTTCCGGCGAAACGAGCTACGACTACGAGTTGCAAGATTGGCTGGCCGTGCGCGACCTCATCTCCGAACACGGCGTCGCAGCCATCGACCGCTACTTGTCCCTCATGAGCCACCACGCTGACGCATCGCAGGCGTTTACTGTCGCCTTCGGCGAGAAGGAAGACGTATTCAACCAACATCTCACCAATCTGCTGAAGGCGGCTGCTGCTTCGAAGGATGAAGGGGCGACGTTCGGACTGACCATCGGATCGCAATTCAAAGGCAGTATCGATTTCCTGCAGCACGGTAAGACAGAGTGGGAGGGCGTACAGGCCAAACCGGGATCGTATCAGATCACGGTTCAGCAAGACGGACGCCTGGAAGGAGCCTTGCCCGCAGTTGCGCCGATTTCCGACGTCGATCCGAGCGACGCCAACACCCTCTACATTTCGTTGACGCCCAAGGGGGCGCTTAACTGGCAGGGGCACAAAGTAACTGATTGCGGATTTGCATTCGACGTCCGCGACGGCCTGTACTCCTTTTCCGACGCGTGGATCAGCTTGGCCAACGGTCAGACGGTGTACCAATCGACGCCTACCCTATTTGGCGTTTCCATCACGTCCGAATCGGAGGTCAATGCAGCAGATCCCATCGCGAAACTATTGTGATGCGGCGCGGTGGGCTAGGGTGATCAAGGGCGTGGCAGTGGGATTCCCTACCTCTTGTCCGGACGTGGTATGATGAAGGACGAAGATTTGGGATAACGGAGGCAAACGCTTTGTCCACTCAGTTGCTCGCAGAAGACATGGTCGATGTCCTTGGTGTGCGGTTTCACCGCGTCACCATGGGGCAGGCCATTGAAAAAATCCTGTATTGGGTTCAGGATGGCAGTCATCACATGGTGGTGACGGCGGGACCGGAGTTTGTGATGCAGTGTCTCGCGGATGAATCCCTGCAAGAGCTCGTCAACTCTGCCGACCTGGTCACGGCGGATGGCATTGGCGTCGTCTGGGCTGCGGCCCGCAAGGGGAGGCCGGTGCCAGAGCGGGTGACCGGAGTTGAGTTGGTCGTATCGGTGCTGCAGGAGGCGCACATTCGCAAGCAACCGTTGCGCGTGTTCATTCTCGGTGCGGCGCAGGCGTCGTTAGAGGCGTGTCTGGATGCCTTGCGGGTGCGGTTTCCGGACATTGAGTTCGCAGGCAGAAACGGCTACTTCACAGCGCAGGAAGTCGACAGCGTCGTGACACAGGTGCGCGATTTCGCGCCTAATCTATTTCTCGTTGGAATGGGACAACCTAGGCAGGAACAGTTTATCCGGGACGTTCTCGGTCGCCTGCAACCCTGTGTCGCGATTGGCATTGGTGGCTCCATCGACGTGTGGGGCGGAACCGTAGCGCGCGCGCCAGCCGTCTTTCGGAAGCTGAATGTAGAGTGGTTCTACCGATTGGTGACGCAACCGAGCCGCTTGCGGCGGCAGATGGCACTGCCGAAGTTCGCGATGGCCGTGATGCGCAGGCGGCCAAGCGGAGGCCAGCGGTAGAGCCAGCTCTTCTGCGATGTGATTCGACAAGCTGTCGAAAATGATTGACTGAACTTTGCCTTTATACTACTATATGTTTGTTTTGCAATCGGACAAGCCGTGGTGGAGCCAGTACCGCTTCGCGCACGTGGAATTCGCGTAGGCTTGAGATTAAAAGGAGGTACCAGATTGGGGCAAAGACATTTATTTACTTCGGAGTCCGTCACGGAAGGGCACCCCGACAAAATTTGTGACCAAATCTCGGATGCAGTACTCGATGAGATTTTGACATACGATCGCAACGCGCGCGTCGCCTGCGAAACTGTTACAACAACAGGACTTGTTCTTGTGGCGGGGGAGATTACGACGTCATGTTACGTCGACATCCCGAAGATCGTCCGCAAGACGATTCAAGATATTGGCTACACACGTGCGAAATACGGCTTTGACGCCGAGACGTGTGCGGTGATTACGTCCATCGATGAACAGAGCCCAGACATCGCGCAGGGTGTAAACCAGGCTCTGGAAGTTCGCGGGCAGTTGAGCGATGAGGCGATTGACGAAATCGGTGCTGGAGACCAGGGGCTGATGTTCGGCTTTGCTTGTGATGAGACGCCGGAACTCATGCCACTACCCATCTCGTTGTCGCACCGCCTGTCGCATCGCCTGACCCAGGTGCGCAAAGACGGGACCTTGTCTTACTTGCGCCCGGACGGCAAGACGCAAGTGACCATCGAGTACGATGGGGACAAGCCAGTGCGTGTTGATACGATTGTCGTATCGACGCAACACGATGAGCAAGTCACGCTCGAACAGGTTGAACGCGATGTGAAAGAGCACGTGATCGCGCCTATCGTCCCGAGCGAGTTGCTCGATGCAGAGACGAAGTACCTGATCAACCCGACGGGCCGCTTTGTCATTGGCGGACCGCAAGGTGACGCAGGTCTGACTGGTCGCAAAATCATCGTCGACACCTATGGCGGCTACGCTCGTCACGGTGGCGGCGCGTTTTCCGGAAAGGATCCGACAAAGGTAGACCGAAGCGGTGCGTACGCAGCGCGCTACGTCGCAAAGAACGTCGTCGCCGCAGGGCTCGCGCGCAAGTGTGAGGTGCAGGTCGCATACGCCATCGGCGTGGCGCAGCCGGTTTCCATTGCCGTGGACACGTACGGCACGGGCCGGATCTCCGACGAGGCCATTGTGCAGATCATCCGCGACGAATTCGATCTGCGCCCAGCTGCGATCATTCGCGATTTGGACCTTCGCCGCCCAATCTATCGCCAGACGGCAGCGTATGGCCACTTTGGTCGCACGGACGTCGATCTTCCGTGGGAGCGCACAGACAAGGTCGACGCGCTGAAATCGCGCGCTGCGTCGTTCAACTGAGAACGAAAAATATTTTTTCATAAATCTATCGTTTCGACCCCCACACGGGTGTGGGGACCGACGAAACCTATAGCATCACCCTTACCCCATGTTATGCGTTGGTGCCATTTGGCGCCGGCGCTCTTTTTTTTGTGCGAAAAAGGTGATTCCCTGTTATGCTGGAAGGTGAGTCGGTCGATAGAGAGAACGATACACATAAAGGGGAGTGTCGCATCTGGAGCAGAAATCGCAGTTATACGTCGCGATTGCGGAGGATAACGACGAATTCCGGCTCACACTTCGGGATATTATTTCGTATGAACCAGGTATGGTTGTACCGGCGCTGTGGAGAAATGGCCGCGAGGTCATCGATAATATCGCAAAGGTCAATCCGGATATCTTGTTGCTCGATATTAATATGCCGGTGATGGACGGTGTCGAGACCGTCCGAGCCCTGCGCGAACGGCAGTGCGACACCAAGATCATTATGCTCACGATGCACGATGACGAAAAGACGGTATTGCAGAGCTTGCGTTATGGTGCGTCGGCTTATTTGGTGAAAGATGGATCGGTAGACGAAATTCTGCATGCGGTCCGCGAAGTGGCGGCAGGGCGCGGTGTGGTGCATCCACAGGTAACGCCGATTCTGCTCAACGCGGTCGCGCAGTCGACGCGATTGAATGAAACGTGGAAGGACGTCCTCACCGCCCGCGAGTACGAGGTGCTTCGGGAGTTGGCCAAGGGGAAGAGCAACGAGCAGATCTCCGAAACGCTCCACATCTCCGTCAAGACGGCCAAGAATCACGTATCGCACATTTTGGCGAAGCTCGACGTGGCGGACAGGGCGCAAGCAGTTCTTTATGCCCTCCGCCAGCGCTGGGTGGAGTTGTGATCGACAGGCTTATCATCTGGCGCACCAGCTGAGTCCTCCTGCGCAATTGTACCGTGTAACGAGTGCCACCCCTGACCCGCGACACATATGTTGAGGCAGGGGGTGACGCTCGTGTGGGCACTGCTACTGGTTGCGGTATTCGCTGTCTACGGAACCCTCGTACTGGTTGGGCAGTTTTGGGCGTGGCTCGTTTTGCATCGTGACCGAGGCAAAGTCGTGTATTTCATCTTGTTGACACAGAACGCGGAGCGGGATATCGAGATGGCGCTTCGGCGCGTCCAACACAAGTGCTCGACGCTCTCCTACCCGACGCGCGTCTGCGTCATCGATGCGGGTTCGACAGACCTGACCATCCCGATTGTGGAGCGTATGTCGCGCAGGGGCATGCCACTGGAACTGTTCAGTGCACCAACGATGGAACAGGCGTTGGAAGCCGCGAGGCAGTATGGGGAAGCGACAGGGAGCGTGCGGTGTATCTATCAATTGCGGCAAGGTGAGGAATTGACGACTATCGTCCGCTGATGCGTCAGGTGCAGGACAGGCAGATACCCCGCTCAAATGAAGAGCGGGGTATCTGCTGGATCGGTGACCATGAGCTGTTCCATTCGTCTGCAATAGTGGAGCACCGACGCGGTTTCGCCGATCTCGCCGTACCACAGGACAAGCAGTGCACAAGCGCGTGTAAGGTGCTCGGCTGACGCCGCTGCTGGGTAGTCGTCGACGAGTCGCTTTAATTGTGCGATGCCAGCTTCCCGATTGCCGTGGATGACGGTCAACTGCGCATCGATGACATCCAATCGCAGGGTGATGTCCAGCAGGTCGTGTTCCGAATGGTGTGCGGACAGGGCCAACAGTACGTTGCGCGCCTGCTTGGCGCGTGCCTCGGCTGCGTCGATCTTACCGGATCGGAGGAGTTTTTCCAGTTGTTCGCACTCCGTCTTCAGAAACATATCCGGATAGATGGACGTCATGGCGAGTGCGGCTTGTTGCCAAGGGTCGGCGACGTCGTTGTCCCCTGAGTCGACCAGGCGCGTCTGCACCACGACGATATGTTCGACCAGCCGCGAGAACGTAAACATGGTGTTGGCTTTGTCAGCGAGGACCTTCGACCTCGCAGGATCTGTCGCGATACAGGCTAAAGCCTCCTCGACGAGCTTGTCGCACACTGCGCGCAAATCCGGGGTGCCGGCGGTGAGCGCACGCGCCTCCTGCAGGTAGTTTGGAGCATGTGGGAACCTGTCGGGATGGGCCGCTGTCGTCTCGTGCAGTTGAAGCATCACTTCCGTCATCAGCACGATGAGGTCCATGTTCGTCATCAAGTCGCTCTGAAGCAGCACCTGTCCCATCTCGATGGCACGGGACCACTCGTGAACTGCGCCGTCGACATTGGACAGCCCGGCTTCGACGTATCCGGATTCCTTGCACACGTAAAAGAGCAGGCGTTGGTCTTGTGTCCGATACGCAACTTCGCGCAAGTGCTCGAGTCGGCTCGTGGCCTCGTGGTAGCGGCCCAGCTTGCGGTAGGTCTGCGCCAACGTCAGAATGTATTCCTGATGCGTCAATCCCTGCTCTGGGGCAGCTTGGACGGACTCCAGCTGCTCGAGCGCGTCCTCTGCATCGCCCACCGCCGATTGGTACATCGCGATGGTCAGCTTCGCGTTAAACAGAAACTGGTCGTCCATCTCGTTCATAAAATATTCAACGGGCATGCCCAATCGATTCGCCAGTTCCATGAGCAGAGGGTACGAAGGTTTCGCCCGATCCGCCTCGATCTGACTAATCATACTCGGGGTGACGAGGTCCCCGCCGAGATCGGACTGGGTCAGACCTCGTTTGATTCGAATATCTCGGATCTTTTCTCCGATAGTCATTGGTCATCACCCAATTCAGACAAGTTCTCAGTTCATGTTCACATAGAGGAAGTGTTTTGACAAGACTTTGAATCATCTGAAAGCGATGTCAAATATTTGGAAGCTATATCACGTAGACTACCTGGGAACAATCTTTACAAAACTAGACTAGAACCTATCCCCGCCTCTGGGTACAATACGCGTAGGAACTGTGATCGGAGGGACTTAGTTGCCTACTGTCCTGATTGTTGATGATGAAGAATCTATTCGCACGCTGGTTGAATACAATTTTCAACGTTCCGGCTTCGATGTGGAGGCCGTAGGTGATGGGAAAGCGGCCTACGACATCCTGCGCACGAGGGCCGAAAAATTCGATTTAGTCGTTCTTGACCTGATGCTCCCCGGGATGGACGGGATGGAGGTCTGTCGCAAGCTGCGGCAGGAGAACGTCGCGGTGCCGATCATCCTCTTGACTGCGCGAGACGAGGAGGTAGATCTCGTCTTGGGTCTCGAACTGGGCGCTGACGACTATGTCACCAAGCCGTTTAGCCCGCGGGAGTTGGTCGCCCGTGCCCGCGCAGTGCTTCGCCGAAGTGAAGCGGTGGAACCAGAGTCAAGGCCGGCCACACTGCAGTCAAAGGTCTTGAAGTCCGGCAACATCGAGCTCGACGTGTCGCGTCACGAGGTGCGGGTGAACGGCGAGATCCTGGAATTTACGCCGAAGGAATTTGAACTCCTACAGTATTTCATGGAAAATCCCGAGCACGTGTTGTCTCGAGACCAACTGCTCGACAGGGTTTGGGGTTACAGCAGCGCCACAGATACGCGCATCGTCGACGTCCACGTGTCGCACTTGCGCGAGAAGATTGAGCACAACTCCAAAAATCCGATGTACATCCGAACCGTCCGCGGCATTGGCTACAAATTCTCGGATGCGACGAGCACATCATGATGATGTTCCTCGTTGGTGCCTTAGTAGGCATTGCGCTGATGTGCATCCCCGTCATCGTCCGGGCGCGGAGGGAGAGGGCGGTCCGCCTCCATCTCGTCGAGTCGATGAACGCCATCGGCGAAGGTCGTCACGACGTGCGCATGTATCCCTATCGCAACCGCGGTGGACAGGGGGCCGTCTTCCAGGCGTTCAACCGGATGGGCGAACACATTGAGCAGACGTTCGCCGGCCTGTCGCAGGAGCGGGACATTTTGCGCCACATCCTGCAGAACATGACGACGGGGGTCATCTACTTGCGCAGCGATGGTCAGGTGCAGATGGTGAACGACGCGGCGGCTCGATTGTTTCGCCGGCCCGTGGAGCAGTGGCAAGACCGGGATCACTGGACGGTCTTTCGCAACTACAACCTCGGTGCCGCAATTGACCACGCACTGCTCTTTGGCAACGATTGGGCGGAGGAGCACGTCATCCGCGAGGGCCTGACTGTGCTCATCCGACTGGTGCCGATTTCGTCGAGCGCCCGTACGCAAAACCGCAATGACCACGCGCACGATGTCCTCATGCTCGTCACAGACGTCTCCGAGTGGCGGCGGCTCGAGCACATGCGCAGCGAATTCGTCGCCAACGTGTCGCACGAGTTGAAGACGCCCATCGCGGCCATCCGCGGGTTCGCGGAGACGCTTTTGGACGAGGACGAAGGCGACACAGAGGGCAAGGAAGATCCCGGTGCTCAGATGCGGACGAAATTTTTGCGCACGATTTACGACGAATCGCTGCGCATGGGCAATCTCGTGCAGGATCTGCTGGAGCTCTCCAAGCTGGAGGCGACCGATGGTCGGGTCGATCCCGTTTCCGTCGATCTGCAAACGGTGGTCGATCGCTCCTTTGAACGCCTCCGCCACACAGCCGCCAATCGCGGTGTCGACCTTCGACTTGCCGCCGCTCCTCGCGTCAACGTGTGGGCGGACCCGGACATGCTCTTGCAAGTCTTTCTCAATCTTCTGTCGAACGCTATTCACTATTCGTCTGAGGGGAGCACTGTCACCGTCTCCTGGGATGTGCTCATCGACAGGGTCAAAGTGCACGTTCGCGACAACGGCATCGGCATCCCGAAGGAGTCGCTGGGTCGCGTCTTCGAGCGATTTTACCGCGTCCATAAAGACCGTAGCCGAGCCTCCGGCGGCACGGGGTTGGGCCTTGCCATCGTCAAGCACATCGTCGCAGCACACGGCGGCGAAGTCGGCGTCGAAAGCGTCGAGGGCGAGGGCAGTGACTTTTGGTTCACGCTGTCGCGCCTCGACACGAATCTCACTGGCGCGTCATTCCGCATGAATGAGCGAGGGTGACCGACTCGGCGCCCTCCACGGGCGCCGGCAGTTCATGTGGGCAGGTTGCTGAGCAAGTGAGATAGCCGGATTCCCCAGCGAGTGAGGGTGTGGTCGGTGTGAACGAGCGGATCGCGTGGAACTATCGCCTGCGGCGGTGTGGTAACTCCGTGCTGAATTGGGTGTTTCCGACGGATGTGGAGCGCTGTGTGTTGTGTGGACGTCCAGTCGTACAAGCGCCCGTGCCCCGTGCCAAGGACGCCCAGCAGGTTGCTCGCATGTGCCTCTTTTGCCTCCAAGATGCACGGCTGTGCAAAGTTCAGCCCGCCTGTCAGGCCCTTCAGCTTCGCCGCCCCCATCCCCCGATGAACGTCTACAGTTGTCTCCCCTACAATCACTTTATTCGCAATCTCATCCGCTCCTGGAAGTACGACGGCGTGATCGATCTCACGAGCTACTTCGGCGATATGGTGGCTCACGCCTTGCGCGGGTTCACACGCGATCACAGCCTGCACTTCGACATGGCGGTCCCAGTCCCGTCCACGCACGACAGGACGCGAAAACGCGGCTATGACCACGTGCGCCTTCTCCTGCGTCACGTCTCGAAGTCCTACCCCATCCGCACGGCCTTCGCACTGACGAGGCGCAGTGTCAGTGACGAATTCACACAATCGCAAACCGCGAAGTCACAGCTTCAGCGAGCGAAGGGGCTAGAAAAAGTTTATGCCCACAACAAGCAAGTTTCCGTTCGTGGTTCCGACGTTTTATTGATAGACGATATCGTTACCTCCGGTGCCACCCTCGCCTCGTGCGCGGATAGACTCTATCGCGCAGGTGCATCCTCCGTTAGTGCTATCGTGATCGCGCGGGTGCTGTAGGGTGGAGTTCGCACGCCTATCATTTGTCGAACGCTGTCGGCAGGAAAATCACTAGAGGCTGTACGCCGGGCGCAAGCGTGACAAAAGATCGATTCAACCGGCGGGATTTCGGCTGGGAACCATCGAATTGATCGGACATCGCGACACAAGTCGCCTGATGAAAGACCCACGATTCAAGATTTTTCGATGTTTCTCGACATTTATCCAGATATAATAGCGGCAGTGGGAGGAATGGGCTGTGCCGATAGCAAACTGTAAACGATGTGGGCGGATGTACAACCGAATGGGTCGCGAGATCTGCCCGAATTGCATCCGTGAAGAAGATAAAATGCTGAACGATATCCGCAGCTACCTTCGCAAAAACAAACTCGCGAACATCACCGAAGTGGCAGAGGGTACAGGTGTCGAATACGAGATTATTGTCGATATGATCCGCGATGGGCGCCTGATGTTGCGCGATAACCCCAACCTGATGTACCCGTGTGAGCGCTGCAGCACGCCGACGCAGGCGGGGCGCTTTTGCGCGAGCTGTACGCAGGAACTCGCGCGAGGTTTGAGTGTTGCGAGTGCGGAACTAAGAGATAAAAACAGCCAAGAACCAAAGGGTAGAGGTTTCTATAGCCGGAGCAACTAGTTGCACCACACCCGCTCCTCAACTGTCGGGGATTGTGACAGATTAGACATAAGAGGTTGATAAGCCTTGAGTATGCCATATCAAGCGTACCAAACATGGGGTCGCCAACAAGAGAGCGAGCGCATTGAGGCGCATTTGCCGCTCGTCTACAGCTTGGCGTCAAATTTGGCACCGCGAGCCGGTGCCCTAGGTTTAGAAATGGGTGATTTAGTCCACACCGGCGTGCTCGGACTCTATTCGGCTTCCACGACGTTTCAGGAGAGCCGCGGCAGCACGTTTGGCGCATACGCAAAGCCGTTTGTGCGCGGTGCGATGCTCGACGAGATCGCACGTCACAAGAACGAGCCGCGCGCTGTGCGGGACAAGTACCGAAAGATTCGCGATGCCGAGGAAAAGCTCGTGCGCCTGCTCATGCGGGAACCAACCACGAAAGAACTGGCGGATGCCGTGGGCATTGAGGTGAAGACGCTCTCCGACTGGCTGACGGACATCGGGATGCGAGACAGGGCTTCGCTCGAGGAACTCGCGGAGCGTGGTACCCTCCAAGACCAAGATCACACGACCGCCCGTCAACCGGAATTAAGCTTTCTGGATCGCGAATCAAAACAACAGTTGGTCGCTGCTCTCGGACTTTTGCCGCAGCGTGAACAACAGCTTCTCTATCTGTACTATCAAGAGGAACTGACGCTCAAAGAGATCGGCTACGTACTCGATCTCAGCGAGTCGCAAGTATCCCGCACGCATAAGAAGGCCCTGGCGAGACTACAGGAGTTTCTCGCCGAAGCCGAGTGACGAATCGCCAATCGAAGATAATATTTCCTGCTGCACAAGGTGCAAGTTTCCTTCGTGGTTTCCGACTTAACGTGATAGAAGATGAATTTTGGTGGTGAAACGGTTGAATATCTCAGATTCAATACAAGGGCGCGGCGGTCCGATTCAATATCCGCAAAATAACCAGAATGTACGCAGCAATAGTCAGACGGCCAGCCCATCCACGGCAAAAACGTCGAACCAATCTCGCCTGGATGCACTGAAGGCAAAGATGCAATCAGGAGAACCGATTAACCTGAACTCACTTGCGGACAGCATGCTCAAGAAGGGCTCATTTATCGACGTGCAGGCTTAATCGTCGTTTGACAGGTAGATTTCCAATTGACAATGTCACTTCTCACAAGACTTCACAGGCCGGAGGGCTAGCATGCAAGATACAGCGAAGCGCCTTCTTGACGTATTGAAAGAAACGTTGGCTCATCAGGAACGAATTCGCGACCTGATGATAAGACACAAACGGTTACTCATTGACGCGAAGGACCTGGATGCTCAGGCAGTCATAGAGGAAATTGACGAGCGCTCAAAAGCTGTGGTGGCGTGCGAGCGTGATCGACAAACCATTATGGCGGAGATTGCGAAGGAGTTGGGCACGACAGCAATAGAACTGACGGCCGACGATCTCTGCGACCTTCCAATATCTCTTTCTATACGTGAAGAATTAATTTCAACTACAAATCGACTTCGCGAGGTACTGAAAGAAATTGTCCGACTTCGCGACGAGATACAGGTGCTGGCAAAACATGCCCTGGCCTACTCAGAACTTCTCTTCAATACACTGCGCGATGCGGTGACTCAGTCAAACACGTATGGCAAAGGCGTCTCGGTGAACGGTTCATTTTTTAGTGTGAGAACTTGATGAAATACGAACTGCCCGCGAGGCCGTGGACCTTGACGGGCAGTCTTTTGTGGGAGGGGCTATTATGCTAGGCACGTTCTTGGGGCTGCAAACCTCGTTTAGTGGATTAGAAGCGGCTCAAGCTGGGATTAATACCGTTTCGCATAACATCTCTAACGCCAACACGGCTGGTTACTCCAGAGAAGTGGTTGATTACACAGAAAATCAAGCTTTGAGTCTACCAGGTGTCTCGAGTTCGATGCTTGGACAAGTTGGACAAGGTGCGAATGTGGAACAAATCCAACGCGTACAAAGCGACTTTTTGGATGATCAATATCGACAACAAAACGCTTCCCTTAGTCAAGCGAATGTGGAACAGAGCACCTTGAATGAGGTGTCTGGCATCATTGACGAGCCTTCTAGTACAGGCATTTCAAGCGCGTTGCAGCAGTTTTATCAGTCGTGGGACACATTAGGAAGCAACCCGTCCGAGCTAAGCTCCCGTACTGCTGTGGTGGATGCGGCGCAAACGCTCACCGATGTGATGAACCAGACTGCCAACCAGCTGGGCGCACTGAATACAAGTGTAACCACGTCGTTGTCAGACTCGGTCACTCAGGTGAATAGCCTCTTGTCACAAATCGCAGGTGTAAGTAACCAGATTGCACAGATCCAACAAACTGGCAATCAACCGAATGATTTGATGGATCAACGAGACAATCTCTTAGATCAACTCTCTCAATACACGACTTTTCAAACATCCATTACGCCGGCATCGTCCGGGAGTGTGTCATATGATCAATTCACTTTAACACTGACAGGATCGACAACAGCATCAGGGAACACATCTACGGCCCCGGTTACAGTGATTGATGGAACGCAGACAGACTTCAAAAACGACAATCCTCCCACAAACCTGGTAGGTAAACTCGCGATAGCGGGAGACACGGGGGCGGTGAAAATTGTCCCAGAGAGTACGACTTCTTCGGCGGGGACTGCGCTGGATGGCTCTCCGGATTTAACGGGGCAAGGTGGGCAGATTCAGGGCTATCAGGACTCATTATCTGATGTTCAAAGTTATCAGAACGAACTTGATGTGCTCGCACAGAGTTTGGCTGGTGCGGGTACCACAACATTGAACACGGGCTGGACAATTCCTGCTTCCGCAATCAACAGTCCGCCATACAACTCGATGACGTTTACCGCTAATACACCGGGAGCAACCGCTCAGAGTGCTGCGGACTTTGTACAAGGCCTCACGCCTAACAACGGCTCTTACACCATACCTGCTGGTACGACCGTTACCACCTCATTAGGTGGTATGTCAGTTACGTTGCAAGGCCAAATGGACTTCTCGAGTACGACAAAGAGTGAGTTTGGGAATCTGAATATCCAGGTGCCCGGCGGAAGCCAAACTACGTTATCTGATTACATGAACGCCAATCCAACTGCCACGTCTCTTCCTGCAGGAACGACGGTTCAGGTTACAGGTTTAAATCAGTTGCTTGAACTGGGATACTCCGAAACGGGGCCGGGACAAGCGATGTTTGGATCGAGCGCGTCGTCAAATGGTCAACCAATTACGGCTTCTAATATCACGGTGCTTACACAGGCTTCCGACCTGGCTGCTGGGACAACGGCTCAGGATCCCACTGCAGCAACGCCTGTGGCTGTCTCCGGAGATGGAACGTTGGCTACGTTGATTTCGAACTTGAGTAATAACCAAATGTCGTTCCCAAGTCCATTGACCACAAACGGGGGTACCTCCAGTACGTTGACTGGTACACTGAGTGACTATCTCACTTCAGTCGTTGGGCAGTTAGGGTTACAGGGTCAAGAGGCAAACAACAACGTGACTGTGCAGACGTCGTTGACACAACAGCTCACCACTCAGCGTCAGAGTGTTTCCGGTGTCTCAATTGATGAAGAGATGACGAACATGATTAGTTACCAACAAGCTTACAATGCTTCTTCGAAAATGATATCGACGCTCAACGACATGCTGACACAGTTAATGCAGAACGTGTAACCGGGTGGCTGAAAGGAGCTTTTTCTCATGCGTGTAACTCAGGGAATGCTGAGTAGCCAAGTATTATTCGATATACAAAATAACTACCAACAATTGAGCAACCTTCAGAATGAATCAGCAACGGGCAAGAAAATCAACACGCCATCAGATGATCCCATCGGCGTCCAGGCTGTCATGCAGTATCAAAATGAGACGGCTTTCGATGCGCAATATCAACAGAACGCCACAAACGCACAGGCCCAACTAAACTATACAAGTACAACCATGACCGAGGCCCAAAGTGTACTAAGCAACGCCCGCGATCTCGCCGTAGAGGGCTCCAATTCAACGGAAACGACGAGTGATATGCAAGCGATAGCTGCTGAAGTCGGCCAGTTATACAACCAGATGGTGACCATCGGCAATACGCAATATAACGGGCAGTACATCTTTAACGGGCAAGACACTGCACAAGCACCTTATCCAACACAAGCGGAAAATATCACCCCGGATAAGGCGACAGGCTCACTCGACCCGTCACAGGTGAGCACGAATACCGGGCAAGTGCTTGTCAACTTGGGGAACGGTGTCACGCTTCCCGTTAGTGCTTCAGGAAACGACTTCTTCGGACAAGCGGGTTCTTCGTCAAATGCTTTCTCACTCCTTGGTCAATTGTACTCCGCTCTAAATAGCGGTGATACATCTAAGGTTGGTGACTTAATTTCCGGGATTGACTCCGCATTGGACACGATGAATCAGGTTCAGGCAAACGTGGGCTCTCTGACAGATAGGGCTCAACTCATGGGAACTCGAATGTCTAATCTTTCGACAAATTTGACACAACAACTTTCGAACGTTCAAGACGCGGATATGGCAACTGTTCTAACTCAACTAAGTTCGGCGATGGCAGTGCAGCAAGCAAGTCTCGAAGTTGGCGCGCAAGCTCTGCCGCAGTCACTTCTTAGCTACTTAAAATAATCTGCAAAAAATGTTGTCGATGGGTGCAAGTTTCTCTCGAATCTGCTGATGTAGTAGATTGAACGGCCGCCGAAGCGGTGGCTAAACTTCCGAAAGTAAGGGTGAGAACAACCATGTCAATGACGATCGGTCATAACCTTGGCGCGATGAACGCATTGTCCGCATTGAACAGTAACTCCAATGCACTCAATAGCGCACTTCAACAATTGTCGACTGGTAAGCGCATCAACAGTGCTGCTGACGATGCATCTGGATATGCTATCTCTCAAAAGATGCAGGGTCAAATCAATGGTTTGAACCAAGCGTCTTCGAATGCTCAAGACGGAATTTCGATGATTCAAACAGCATCTGGTGCATTAAGCCAAACGACGAGCATTCTTCAACAAATGCGTCAATTGGCTGTGCAGGCTTCGAACAGCACGGCAACGAATGCAGACCGTGCTGATTTGCAAACTGAATTTAATCAACTCGCAAGCCAGATTAACAATATTTCGAACACTACCCAATTCAATACTCAAAACTTACTTAGTGGTAATGGGCAAGAGAATCTCAGTACAACAGGGCTAGTTACTGCGGGAACTCTAGGTGCTGGTACTGCCGGCGTCGCAGCATCCACGACACAGGCCTCTGATGAAGAAAAAATTACAGGTGCTGCGGCTGCTGGGGATACATTTACGGCTACAATCAATGGCCAACAGTTGCAAGTGACATTTGCAGCAAACAATTCTAGCTACAACGATGATGCTATCACGTCTTCGAGCGGAAACGCTGCGACGATTAATCTCCCATCAGGTAGCGAAACAGCAAATAACACGGCGTCTGATATCGCAAATGCTTTAACGACAATGATCAGCCAGAATTCGACGTTAAAGGGACAATACACTGCTGTTGCTGACAGCTCTGGCAACGTAACCATCCAAGCGGTAAAGGGTGGGCAATTTGATGGTGCGGCTGGTTCTATTGCAGTGGCTGCAGCGGGTACTGGCATTGCTATGTCTAATGTAGCCACTGGGACTAAAGCGGGCGCCAACAATGCTGCTACTCAGGCGTCCAACACAGTAGCTGATTTCAGTTCGATTACAACAGCTGCGGAAACATCGGCGTTAGTTGGGAAGGGTTTCACAATCAATGGACAAGAAATCCAATTCTACAACGCTGATAACGGTCCTTACACGGGGACAGGTATTGGAGTTAACTTGAGTGACGCAATTGCAGCGCCTGGCTCTTTGGCGGTCGCTAACGCAATTGTGAGCCAAGTTGGTTCGCAATTAAATGGTGTTACTCTTTCAAATAGTTCTGGGGCACTGGTGGCAACCGCTATTCAGGGAGGAACTAGTGGTAATAGCATTTCTTTCTCCGACGGTGGTTCGCAACAGGATTTTGAAGCTACGTTCCAAATTGGTGCAAATTCCGGGCAGACTATGTCAGTAAATATCGGCGATGCAAGTGCAAAGAGTCTTGGAATTACGAGTTCTGCGGGGACAGCGGGGTATAGTAGTACAGACAATGTAAACAATGGCACGAATAGTACCAATGTTGAAGCGGCACTTGATATTACAACGACGTCCAATGCAGACTCTGCGATCAACACTATTGACAACGCTATCCAAACCGTCACCACCGAACAATCAAACCTCGGTGCTGTTCAAAACCGTTTAACCAGCACCATCAGCAACTTGTCGTCAACGTCCCAAAACCTGACGACGGCTGAATCTGGTATCACTGATACTGACATGGCGTCTGAAATGGCTACGTTCACGCAAGACAACGTACTCCAACAGGCTGCGGTTTCGATGTTGGCACAAGCAAACCAACAGCCGCAATTGGTCCTCAAACTCTTGGGCTGATTTTTACTCAAATGGAAATGGGCCGGGCGCCATTTGGCGTTCGGCTCAATCCGCTTTATTTGTTACGGATTTTAAGTTTGAAAGGCGGCGTCGGATGTGACGTACATTGGCAGTTTGTCTGGTGGCACCTCGTCATCGAGTAGCAGCAGTTCATCATCGAGTATGTTCGATCCAACGGGTGGCATCTCTGGTCTTGCATCTGGTATCGATACGGACAGCATTGTACAAGGGTTGATGCAAGCTGCAGATGAGCCGTTAATACAACTTTTGCAACAACGCCAAATTACTCAGTGGAAGCAAGAGAGTTATCAACGAGTCGATAATACATTGGCCGACCTGCAGAGTAATTTGTCGTCGTTACAACTACAGTCAACTTTTCTCCAGACTACGACGTCGTCGAGTAACAGTTCGATGGTCTCTGCGACGTCGAACACTTTGTCGCCTTCAGGATCGTACACCGTCAATACGTATCAATTGGCTTCTGGTGCCACGGTGTCGTCGACCTCTACCTTGTCAACGAATAGTAACTATGCGAACGAAACCTTGGCGCAAATTGATACGAACTTTGGAAGCTCAACAAGCGCTAGTTTTACGTTGAACGGCCAAACGTTTACTGTAAACCCACAAACAGATACCATCAATTCAGTACTTCAACAAATTAACTCCAACCCTGCAGCCGGTGTATCGGGCTTCTATGATGCAAATGGTGGGAAGGTAGTCTTACAGACCACTTCCACAGGAACGGGAGCGACGATTCAAGTTTCCAACGATACGAGTGGGATTTTCTCGAACGTGTTTGGGCTAGCCCAAACAAACCCGCAGGCAACTCAGTCCCAATCTGCACAGCCGTTGACAATTGCTGCTAATTACACGTCGTCAGCGAATGGAGATATGCTGGCGGAAGCGGGGACCGTTGATATTAATGGTGCGAAGTTTTCATTCAACACGAGTGAATCGTTCACTCAGATTGCAAGTCTTATTACAGCACAGTCTGCGCAAACAGGTGTCTCTGCAACCTACGATTCAACAAATCATCAGTTGAATTTGATTGGTGCGACCACGGCAAGCCAGACGTTGAATTTCTCTAGCATGCCCACTGCAGGAGATGTCCTGAATATTGATGGAACCAACTTTACCTTCTACGATAGTTCACAGGGAGGGCAACCTGCTTCAACTGGTTACTCGATTGATATTAGTAGTCAGGGTAGCGACTCTACGACTTCCGCAATTGCCGCCACTGTTGCTAGCGATATCAACAACGATGCTACACTAAGTGCAAATCTTTCTGCTACGGTGACGAGTGGAAATCAACTTGTTTTGAATGCCACGTCTACAGGAAGCACGGGTAATTTTACGACCAACTACACACCAAGCAATGCAACTGTTACTATTGGGAGCCAGACCTTGGGGACTGCTGGTTCGTCAGGCACTCCTACAACACAGACGGTCACATTTTCGAGCGTTCCAACTGCGGGCGACGAGATGACTGTTGCGGGGCAAACCATTGAGTTCTACAATAGTTCAACAGGTACGGCACCAACGGGGAATGGAATTACGGCCATTGATGTTAATAATCAGACGACGAGCGGCATAGCCACGGCTGTAGCGAATGCATTGTCTGGTGGTGCCACAGGTAGTGCGAACTCGAACGTGCTGACGATCACGGCGACGAGCAACGGTCCTCAATCTTTGGACACGACATATTCTTTTGCAAATGCGCCGGTTACGGGAACAGGTGCGACAGATGTGCAAAATACGGAGTTATTTTCAGGGATCAGTGTAACTGACCCAGGCGCAAATTTGAGCGCAAGCACAAGTGCCCAATACAGTACTCAACTTGGAACGATCACTTCGACCGCTTTGCCCGCAAGCGTACAGCTTTCAAAGGACGCGTATTATTCAATCAATGGGTATTCGACGTCTAGCCAGTCGAACCAAGCCCAGTACAACAACATTACATTTAATCTCTTGGGCGTCACGGGTTCTAGTTCTTCGGCGACTGTAAGTGTGTCGACTAATACGAATGCCATCGTTACTGCGATCACAAACTTTGTACAGCAGTACAATGAAACACTCCAGTATATGCAGGGACAATACAATACACAGCGAAACTATGACTATGCGCCTCTGACTCAAGCACAGGCGTCACAAATGACGGATACTCAAGTCACTCAATGGAATCAACAAGCGCAAGCCGGCATGTTGCAGAATGATCAACTTGTGGGCAGTGTCATGAGTAATCTAAAAAACGTAATCAGTTCCATTGTGCCAGGGCAGCCGACGGTCACCGTCAATGGACAGCAAACCACCTTAGACTCTTTATCATCTATTGGTATTTCGCCAATTGATGTGATGAATGGAGTAAGCAGCGGTGCTACTGCGCCAGGAGTGACAACATCAGGCTACAACACATATGGCCTTCTCCAAATTAATACTGCCCAGCTACAAGCTGCAGTTGCGGCTGACCCCAGTGCAGTAATGAATTTGTTTACAAACACGGGGACAGGTATCGCAAAGCAACTATACTCGACGACGAGTAGTAGTATCACGCAGATTCAACAGCAAGCGGGTACTGGTGATACGTACGACCCAACCAGTGCTGCAGCACTTGCGTCGTCAACGACAGGGTCGTCGGGAACGTCTTCGACATCGTCGCTACTAAATTACACGTTAATCGATCCAACTGCGAATTTAACCACATTGTTCAGTTTGGATTCCATGAACACAAGCTCACTTGGGACGCAAATATCCACGATGGATTCCCAGGCAACCGCCTTGAATACGCAGCTTCAGGCGCTTCAGCAACGGTATCAGACCGAATACGCAAATATGGAAACAGCGATTGAGAATGTCAATTCCCAGTCGTCCTACATCGTATCAATGATGGGTGGATCAAGCAGCAGTTGATGATATGAGGTCGAAGTCAATGGGAATAGAACAAGAATGTACAGTGCGTTTCCAAGGGATTTTAGAGTTAGGGAGTATAGCGCTCTCTCAATTAGGGAATTCAGAGGTACCGTTTGACGGGGCCGATGAAACCTTGTCTAAACGGAATGTCGAGTTCGAAGCGTTAAAACAGGTGCTTGAAACCAAAGGCTCAGTGGCGTTATTCGAGGCCCTGAAAGAGAGCTTCAAACGAGTACTGGATCAAAACCAGTTGCTCGCTGAAGCAATCTCCAACCGCCAGTCAAGCTTGCAAAGTGTCATGTTGCAAGGAATGGCAGTGAGAAGATTTGCAAGATCTGCCGCACCATCAATACAAGGTAGCTTATTGGATATAGAACTCTAGGATAAGGATGATTTTGCGTGAGTTATGCAAGTCGTGCGTCTATGGCTTACAAGTCAACGGCTGTTCAGACAAGCGGGGAGAAATTAGTAGTAATGTTGTACGATGGCTGGCTCTCTGCATTGAACATTGCTAAGAATGCTATTGACCAGGAAGATCACGTCACGGCGCACAAGCAACTAATGAAGGCGCAAAACATTGTAAATGAGCTGAACAACACGCTAGATATGAAGTACGAAATCTCGACAAATTTACGGCAGTTATACGAGTTCTTTGGTCGTCAGCTATTACAAGCCAATGTGGAGAAAAATGCACAGATTATAGAAGAGCAGATTCCGATTGTGAAAGGTCTGCGCGATGCCTGGGAACAAGCCATGAAACAACTTGGTGGCCCGATGGCCTGAGTTTTGGTAGATTAAGATCAAAATTGATGAAAGCGTGATTCTCCGCCACTTTCGATAACAGGCACCATGCTGCGGTTTTTCTACACGCTTTACGCGTAAGGTGAGGGAAAAACATGACGGTTCAGTCTTTATCCAGCAGTTATTCGAATATAGTGGGACAAAATTCTTCGCCCTCCTCAACCAGCGACCAGCAGAAGAGTACTGACCAAGTCACTAACAACGGAAGCGAGAATTCTTTGGGCGATCAGACATCAAAACTTCAGAAGACGCTGGACGATTGGAAGCAAAGGTCAATCCAACCTAATCTGAGTGTGGAATTTGACAAGGATACGCCATCAAATCAAATTTGGATGAATCTCGTAGATAACACGACCGGTCAAGTGATTTACAAATTCCCACCTGAAGCCATGCGCATGCTCGCAGAACATAAGCAGGCGAATGGGCTTGTAACAGATATACGTACATAATCGTCAGGTCTAATTTGAAAGTGTTTTATGACCTTCGTCGGCTGGTTCTCCGTGAATCATTATTGTCTGTATATTCTAAAATACACTTCCTTCGGTGTCTTAGCTTCGTTATAATAGATCCACACGAAGGAGGAGTTGTCTATGAAAATTCAAGTTCATGGCGACAACATTTCTGTCACCTCTGCGCTCCAGGATTATGTGGACAAGAAGATCGGCCGGCTGACGCGCCACTTTGAGGGCGAAGCCGATAAGGATATCCACGTGACGATGGGTGTCGAGGGAACGTACCACCGCGTTGAAATGACAGTCCACGTGCATGGTGTGATTTTCCGAGCGGAAGAGAAGTCACAAGACATGTATGCCTCCATTGATTTGGTTACGGATAAGCTTGAGCACCAAGTTCAGCGCTACAAGGAGAAAATCAACCGCCGCTTCCGCGACAAAGGTCTCCGGACGCGGATTCGTCAGACCGCTGTAAATAGCGGGTTTCAAGATACGAGTTACGATGAGTTCGAACCGCA
This sequence comes from Alicyclobacillus fastidiosus, assembly GCA_029166985.1. GTDB lineage: Bacteria > Bacillota > Bacilli > Alicyclobacillales > Alicyclobacillaceae > Alicyclobacillus > Alicyclobacillus fastidiosus_A. The sequence goes on from CP119138.1 coordinate 629,270, forward strand.
ATTGGTTCGAGTTAAGCGTTTTCCTATAAAACCGATGGGCGTCGAAGAGGCGACCATGCAGATGGATCTCCTCGGACACGATTTTTACGTTTTCACGAATGCGGACACGGAAGAAGTCAACGTCGTGTATCGCCGCAGGAATGGCGACTATGGGTTAATAGAGCCCCAGAGTTAAGCGTTTTGTAAAGTCAAAGTTCCATCCAAATGCCCGCCTTTGAACGGATTTTACGGACGCCTGCAGCGCGCGGGCGTCCTTTTTGATTTTGTCAGCAGAGTTTATCTTGGCGTTATGTACATTCTGGTGAATTTGGTGTGTGATTTCTGTAGGTTGTGATATAGTGCACCGCTACGGTACAATCTGTTATTAGAGGTTGATCGCGATACCTTTCTCGTTTTGTGTGCCTGTTGGGGCTGGTTCATTCTGGAACCCAGAGTTTGGCGTATGGTATCGACGGCATCTAGTGAATCTTTATGGGGGTGTAACCGTTCGGTGGGACTCCTCAAGCAAGTATTTAACTCCAACGAACGAGATATTGCACGTTTGCGTCGGAAGATCGACAAGATCAACGGCCTTGAAGCGCAGTTTGAACATATGTCTGACGCGGAACTTCAGGCAATGACACCTGCGTTCCGTGAACGATTAGAGAACGGTGAAAAACTGGACAACCTGTTGCCGGAGGCCTTCGCGGTCGTGCGCGAAGCGGCGAAGCGTGTTCTCGGGCAGCGCCACTACGACGTTCAGTTGATGGGCGGCATCGTGCTGCACGAAGGCCGCGTCGCGGAGATGAAGACCGGTGAAGGTAAGACGTTGGTCGGTACCTTGCCGTCTTATTTGAATGGACTGACCGGAAAAGGCGTGCACGTCGTCACGGTCAACGATTACCTGGCGAAGCGCGACGCCGAAATGACGGGGCAAGTGCATCGTTTCCTCGGCTTGTCCGTTGGTTACAACGGCCACGACATGACGGCCGCTGAGAAGCGCGAAGCGTATGCGGCGGATGTGACGTACGGCACGAACAACGAATTTGGTTTTGACTACCTGCGCGACAACATGGTGATGACGCTCGATGATATGGTGCAGCGTCCGCTGAACTTCGCCATCGTCGACGAAGTGGACTCGATTCTCATCGATGAAGCGCGTACGCCGCTTATCATTTCGGGGCCCGCAGAGAAATCGGCCGATCTGTATTTCCGCGCCGATCTGTTCGTTCGCCGTCTGCGCAAGGACGAAGACTTTGATGTCGACGAAAAGATGCGGACCGCAAACCTGACCGAGTCTGGTGTACAAAAAGCGGAACAGTATTTCAAAGTCGACAATTTGTTCGATCCCGACAACGTCACGCTGATGCACCACATCACGCAGGCTCTCAAGGCACATGGCCTGATGCACCGCGACAAGGACTATGTCGTCATGGGCGACGAGATCTGCATTGTCGACGAATTCACTGGGCGTTTGATGGAAGGCCGTCGCTACAGCGAAGGATTGCACCAAGCCATCGAGGCGAAGGAAGGCGTCCGCGTTCAGAACGAGTCGAAGACGCTCGCGACCATCACGTTGCAGAACTACTTCCGCATGTACTCGAAGCTCTCCGGAATGACTGGTACGGCGAAGACGGAGGAGAAGGAGTTCATCGAGATCTACGGCATGGATGTCGTGACGATTCCGACGAACCGTCCGTTGCGCCGTAAGGACTTGGGCGACGTGATTTACAAGACCGAACAGGCGAAGTTCAATGCGGTGGTCAACGAAATCGCAGCCCGTCATGAACAGCAGCAACCGGTGCTCGTGGGTACGACGTCTGTGGACAAGTCGGAGACGCTGTCGCGGATGTTGCATGTCAAGGGCGTTCCGCACCAGGTGTTGAACGCGAAACACCACGCGCGAGAGGCGGAGATCGTGTCGTTGGCAGGTCAGCCGGGCATGGTGACCATCGCGACGAACATGGCCGGTCGCGGCACGGATATTCTGCTTGGCGATGGTGTGGCGGACGTCGGTGGACTGCACATCATCGGGACCGAGCGGCACGAGAGTCGACGGATCGACAATCAGCTGCGCGGGCGTTCCGGCCGTCAGGGCGACCCTGGCTCTTCGCAGTTCTTCCTGTCGCTTGAGGATGATTTGCTGCGGTTGTTTGGGTCTGAGAACATCAAGCGCATGATGGATAGACTGGGCCTTGAAGAGGATCAGCCGATCGAACATCGCATGTTGACGGGTGCCATGGAGCGCGCGCAGAAGAAGGTCGAGGGTAACAACTACGACATCCGCAAGCACGTGCTTCGTTACGACGACGTAATGAATAAGCAGCGCGAAGTGATTTACAAGCAGCGCCGGCAAATTCTCGAGCGCGATCACCTGCGGGAGATCGTCGAAGGGATGGGCGAGGACTTCATCGGGCACATGCTCGACGTGTATTGCTCCGAGGAGCAGATTCCGGAGGACTGGGATATTCCGGGCCTTATCCAGTATGGCGAGCGCCACTTCTTGAATCCGGACCAAGTGGACGAAGCGTCGTTGCGTCAACTGGAGCGGGATGAACTGAAGGCCAAGCTGACTGAGATCTTCCTCTCGAACTACAACGACAGGGAAGAGTCGCTGGGCGAGTTCCTGCGCGAATTGGAGCGCCTCGTCTTGCTGCGCACGGTCGACTCGAAGTGGATGGATCACATCGATGCGATGGACCAATTCCGCCAAGGTGTGCACCTGCGTTCCTATGGTCAGGCGGATCCGCTGGTCATTTACCAGCGCGAAGGCTTCGAGATGTTTGAGGCGATGATTCACAGCATCGAAGAAGAAGTGATTCTGTACGTCTTCAAGGCGACGGTGCAACAGGCGCCACAGCCGATTGAGATGCACGACACGGTTGGCGGTTGATCGTAGGCCTTAGGGTGCACGTCTGTCTGCCGGCTTTGATACAATACACAAAGCAGTGTGCTAGAGGTGTTTGGAACAGGCGATGGGCGGATCGTTTAGGTTCGTTCTCGTCGCCTGCCTGAACACCCATTTTTGAGGGAGTGACTTGTTGTGGCAGAAACCTTTGGCGAGCTTCGCCAAGATTTAAAAAGTATGGCTACTCGTTTAGCGGACTTCGGGAGGTCTCTTTGACGTCGCTGCCAAAGAGACCCGCATTGCAACCTTAGAGGACCTGATGTCGGCTGCGGATTTCTGGGATGATCAAGCGAAGGCACAAAAGGTCATCTCCGAGGTCAACGCGCTGAAATCGGTCGTCGAAAAGATGTCGGAACTCACGCAGCTCTACAGCGACGCTGAAGTGGCGCTCGAGTTGGCGCAAGAGGAAAACGACATGGACTTATTCGCGGAGGCCAACGAGTTGTCGAGTCAGCTCAAGGCCGGGATGGACGCGTTCGAACTCGAACTGATGCTGTCTGGTGAATACGACGCGAACAACGCGATTCTCGAGCTGCACCCGGGTGCAGGCGGTACCGAGTCGCAGGACTGGGCTTCCATCCTGTTGCGCATGTACACGAGATGGGCGGAGGATCACCGCTATAAGGTCGACGTTCTCGACTACTTGCCTGGCGACGAAGCGGGTGTCAAAAGCGTGACGCTGCTAATCAAGGGGCACAACGCGTACGGCTATCTGAAGGCGGAAAAAGGCGTCCATCGCCTGGTTCGCATCTCGCCATTCGATTCGTCTGGCCGCAGACACACGTCGTTCGCGTCGGTCGATGTCATCCCTGAAATTACCGAGGACAACTCGGATATTGAAGTCCGTCCTGAGGAACTGCGGATTGACACGTACCGATCGACTGGTGCCGGTGGACAGCACGTCAATACGACCGACTCTGCGGTGCGTATTACACACCTTCCGACGGGTATCGTCGTGAGCTGTCAGAGTGAGCGGTCGCAGATTCAAAACCGCGCCGTCGCGATGAATCTCTTGAAGGCGCGCCTCGCCGAGAAGCGCCGTGAGGAACGCGAGGCGGAACTCGCGGAACTGCGCGGCGAGCAGAAGGATATCGGTTGGGGCAGCCAGATTCGCTCGTACGTGTTCCACCCGTACTCGATGGTTAAGGATCACCGCACGAACGAAGAAATTGGGAACGTGCACGCCGTCGTCGATGGTTTACTCGATCCCTTTATCAACGCCTACCTCCGCTGGCAACTGGCTCGTGAACAAGCGCGCGAGCAGGCGAACCAGGGCTGACGGGGTGACTGGCAGCCGCCTGGCCATGCGCCGGGCGGCCTTTTGTTGCCAGTGCGATTAGGGTCCTCATCCTGCCTGCGAAGATATCTGCACCACCTGTTGGTGACACGTTCGCAAACGCGATGAACCTATCCAATTGTGGTCTAGGTCTCGTTCAACCCGTTGTTTATAATAAAGTTGTCGGTTATGAGCGGGTGCCTTTTGCCGGAATCTAGGAATGGGGGAATTGCCGTGGGCATGGAGGAGAAAGTCGAGCAGATTCATGCGATGACCACTCAACTGATGAGTATGGTGTCACGTGTGTTAGAGCGGATGGACAGCCTGGAGACCCGCATGGATGGGCTCGAAATCGAGATGACGCACATGCGGACAGATGTCTATGACCGATTGGACATTCAACGGTCACAGCTCGCGCAGAACACCGAGAAAATTCGTGTGTTACATACACAGGAGCAACGAAGGAGCTCCGGCTAAGGCTCGTGATGTATCGATGTAATTTGGCTTCTTGGCAGCATGCTAGGGCGGCGACAGAAAGTTTCGACGGTTGTACTCATCGAGATCTTCCTTTATATTTTTAATGCCCTTACGAAACTTTCTTGGGCTCGACTGCATGTTATATTGCCCTGATGTACAATGATAAGCACAAATATATATAAAGAACAGGACGTGATTTGGAGTGGAGAATCAGACAACTCATCGTTTGCCTCCTCATGTATTCGTATTGTTTGGGGCTACGGGAGACCTAGCGCATCGCAAACTCTTCCCAGCTCTGTATCAATTGCACCGCAAGGGCCGCATGTCGGACGGCGTTAGCATCGTCGGCACAGCACGCTCTGAGTATACGAGTGAATCTTTCCGGGATGAAGTACATAAAGCGTTGAACGAGTTTGTCAAAGAGGATATCGACGATGCTGCTTGGCAGTCGTTTAGCCAACGGATCCATTACGTGCAGGGCAACGTAGACCGCGCAGAGGACTTCGAGCGCCTGCGTGACTTCGTGGTCGATCTCGAACAAAAAAAGGATCACGGCGGCAATCGCATGTTCTACTTGTCCATGGCACCTCGATTCTTCGGGGAGACCGCACTGTTCCTGAAGCAAGCTGGCCTATCCGATACCAAGGGATGGCGCCGCCTGATCATCGAGAAGCCGTTTGGACACGATTACGCGTCCGCCGCCGAGCTGAATGATCAACTGGCTACCGCGTTCGCGGAGGAAGAGATCTACCGGATCGATCACTACCTCGGTAAGGAAATGGTCCAAAACATCGAGGTCATCCGCTTCGCAAACTCGATGTTCGAACCACTTTGGGATAACCGTTCCATCGCGTCGATTCAGATTACCTCTAGCGAGACCGTGGGTGTAGAAGACCGCGCTTCGTATTACGAGCAGTCGGGCGCGCTTCGCGACATGATTCAGAACCACATGTTGCAAATGGTCATGATGACCGCTATGGAGCCACCAAGCAGACTTCGTACGGAAGCGATTCGCGACGAGAAGGTGAAGGTTCTTCGTTCGCTGCGTCGTTACAGTGTCGAGGAAGTCAAGAACCACGTCGTTCGCGGCCAGTACACGGCTGGTGAAGTGAACGGCAAGGCTGTGCCTGGTTACCTCGACGAGCCAAACGTGGCAACGGATTCGCAGACGGATACGTTTGTTTCAGCGAAGTTGTTTATCGATAACTTCCGTTGGGCGGGCGTTCCATTCTACATCCGTACTGGCAAACGCATGCCGGTGAAATCGACGGAGATTGTGGTACAGTTCCGCAATATGCCTAAGCACCTGTACTTCAACCAAGAGGGCAACCTCGGTCCGAACCTGCTCGTCATCCGCATCAATCCGGTGGAAGGCATGTACATGCAGTTGAACGTGAAGCGCCCAGGAACGGACAACGTGGTGGTTCCGGTCGCGATGGAGTTCAGTCAATCGACCGATAAGTCGCCAGAGGCGTACGAGCGTTTGCTGCACGATGCGATGATCGGTGACTCGACGTTCTTTACGCGTTGGGACGAAGTTTCGCTCGCGTGGAAGTTTGTCGATCCGATTGCAGAAGCGTTCAGGACGGGTGCCGCACCTTTGCACACGTACAAAGCCGGGGAATGGGGTCCGCAGGCGTCGGAAGACCTCGTCAAGGAACAACCGGGTCTTTGGTGGCCTGTGTACGGGGATAAAGTTCCTTCGGTAGAGGATGCTATGAACCGCGAGAAAGGCAATACGGTGGAGGTGAAGTACTGAGATGGCTCGTACGATTTACGATGTGAGCATGCTCATTCACGAGGGCGTGCAAGTCTACAAGAACAAGGACGAGAAACGGCCAAAGTTCGAGACCACGTCGGATTTTTCGACGGGATCCAGCCACGAAACGCGCATTCACATGGACGCACATACGGCGACGCACATCGATGCGCCCCTGCACATGATTCCGGATGGCAAGACGATTGAGACTGTGAAGTTGAAACAGCTCGTCGGCAATTGCCGCGTTCTTGACCTTACGGACGTCGAAGGCGGCATCAGCCGCTCCGACCTGGAGCCGCACAACCCGCAACCTGACGAGTTCTTGTTGTTCAAGACGAAGAACTCTTGGGACGAAGAATTCAATTATGAGTTCATCTACCTTGCGCAAGACGGCGCAGAGTATTTGGCGGAGATCGGCATTTCGGGCGTCGGCATCGATGGCTTGGGCATCGAACGCGCACAACCGGATCACGAGACGCATACGTCACTGCTCGCAAAGGATATCGTCATCATCGAAGGACTTCGCCTGAAGAACGTTCCTGCTGGCGAATACTTCATGGTGGCTGCACCGCTCAAGCTCACGGGTATTGATGCGGCGCCTGCGCGTGTCATGTTGTTCGAAGGCGTCGGTTTCATTGACTGATAACCTCCATGCGCCTGCACGTGTGGCGCTGATCGAGGATGACGAACAATTGGCGAGCACACTAGCTCGCCAATTGTCCCGATATGAATTTGAACCGGTCCTCGTAGATTGTCATGGCGATATCGTGGAAGCCGTGAACGCACTATCTCCGCACGTCATTCTTCTCGATATCAACTTGCCAAAGTACGACGGCTTCTATTGGTGCCGACGCATTCGTGAGAATAGCTTCGCGCCCATCATCTTTGTGTCGGCTCGCAATGCAGGGATGGATCAGGTGTTTGCTCTGGAAAACGGCGGCGATGATTACGTGGCACTGTCTGGCTCGCGCATGCGGACACTGGACACGGGCACGTCAGCGCCTGGGACGTTCGACATTTCAGGCTTTCGTGGATGCAATTCGGAAGGCGAATACACACACGGTGGTAGCGGACAGGTCGAAAGTGTCCTCCATCTTCCAGAATCGACTATCGAGCGCGCAGGCGTCAGTGATCGAACCCACAGATGTACCCATGGTACGTGTGTTCTCGATGATGATTTTTGCGGGGATGTTCATTGCGCTGATGCTCCTGCTCGCCTGCGGCAACACCATCTATTTTAGGTTGTTGAACAATCAGGCAGAGGATAGAATCCAATTTCGATCCCTGCGCCGAACCGGCATCACCCATCGAGAACTGGGCCGTGTGCTCACCGTGGAGTTCAGCGTCCTATTCTTCTTTCCGTTTATGTTGGCCGCGCTGCACACCTTTGCCGCTGTGATCGATTATCGGCACGTGCTCATGATCCTTGGGCGACTTTGGCCAGTCACCCTAGCCGTAATGCTGTCCTACCTCGTGTTTATGGTGATCTATTTCTCGATTGCTCGCTTCACGTATCCTAGACAATTGCGCATTGATGAGCCCCATCGCATGCGTTGAAAAGTGTTTTACAACGGCCACTTCAAATGGGGTGGCCGTTGTCAGGTGGCATGAGATATGCTAAAATATAACTCGTTCCCTACACGCGGAAGTGGCTCAGGGGTAGAGCATCGCCTTGCCAAGGCGAGGGTCGCGGGTTCGAATCCCGTCTTCCGCTCCAAGTAGCGTAATACGGGCTCCTCACCCAAGGGTTCCCCCGTTTAAACGGGACTAGTTCGAGCCGTTGGCTCGAACGTCGGAATCCCGTCTTCCGCTCCAAAGAAGCGTAATACGGGCTTCTCACCCAAGGGTTCCCCCGTGTAAACGGGACTAGTTCGAGCCGTTGGCTCGAACGTCGGAATCCCGTCTTCCGCTCCAAGTAGCGGGCCCATAGCTCAGTTGGTTAGAGCGGCCGGCTCATAACCGGTTGGTCCTAGGTTCGAGTCCTAGTGGGCCCACCATAAAAGCCTCAAACCCTTGAGAAATCAAGGGTTTTTGTATGCCTGTCTACAAACGTCCTACAAATCGGTTTTATTCGCCCTGCTCATTCCCCATCATTTGCTCCAACTTATTCATTGCTTCCCTCTGCATTTTCTTGGTTACATGACTGTATACGTCGGCTGTAACGGTGATGGATGAATGTCCTAGACGTTGACTCACGGTTTTCAGGTCCGCTATGAGTCACCCATGTGACATGACGTTTCGCGGCGGGGGGGAAGTCATTGGTATCCAATAGCTTAAGAATTTGTGAGCAGGACAGTGAGCTACAGAGCGAGATTGTGAGTGTGGATACTCTGGAGCGTAGGCTGGAGCGTAGGCATGAAGCGCTCCAGTGGAAACAGAACGCGGTGAGGTAAATGCAGGAAAATAGTTACTCATTCCCACCTGGTATTTCCCGTATACTGCTATTTAGGGGGTATTCGGATGAAAATGCAGCTTGTCTGTTTCTTGATAGCTTTGGCGATCGTGCTGTTCATCGTAGGTGGAATGTTCGTTAATAACAGCGGTGGGTCATACATCGGGGGCGGAGTAAGTGGAGGTGGCGTGGCACACACATGGTCTCGGACGTCGCCCGGAGATGACGAGGGTTCCTCAACGCATTCATCCCGTGGATCTCACTCGTCGCATGGAGGCGGGGAATAACGGTGGTTATGCAGAGATCATTCTTTATTTGCAGAAATTGTGAGCGGGAAGGTGAGGATAGATGCATGACAATGAAGTTATCTATCATCGGGATAAGAACGGGTATCGATATATTGTCGTAGTACAGCAGGTGCAAGAAGCGGAATACATAGCGACCACCAGCATATCGGCTCTTGTACCGCTAACAGTCAGCCCTGCAGTTCCAATGGCAAAGGAACGGACATTTGGAACACGTAATGAGGCATTGGCGTATGCGACTGTATTGTGGGAGCAATTGAAAGAAGAAAACGGATTGGATTAACCAATCAGCGACCCGCTTCGGCGGCTTTTTACTTTGTCTCAGACGAGGTGATATGGTGCCGAGCAAACTAATGAAGCCCTGCTCAAAGCCAGGATGTTTGGTACTTACACGTGAGCGATACTGCGAGGACCACAAGCAGGACGTTCGACGATGTGACACTGAGCGAAAGTCATCAGCACAACGCGGTTACGATTCGAGATGGCGTAAAGCAAGGCTCGCATTCTCAAGAAACATCCACTGTGTGTCGGGTGTCAAAGACAAGGGGGAATAACTCCAGCTACCGTCGTCGGCCACATTAAACCCCACAAGGGTGACAAGAATTTGTTTTGGGATAGTACCAACTGGCAGGCGATGTGCAAGCCTCACCACGATGCTAAGACTGCGAGTAAGGGCGGAGGATTCGGAAACGGAATACCAGGCCGCGTCTGAAAGCGAATGGACTTTTCTACGTGGGTGGGAACTATATAGCATTCAAAAAAGACCCCGAAGGGGCCTTCTATTATTTGGATGTTGGAATGGTGAACACGAAGTTGTTCCAGTTCTGATTGAAGTTATCACTACTTGCTTCAACGGTAAACGTCAATGATGAACCAGAAGCATCGGCCTTGTTAAACACGAGTTCTTCCTGTGTAGTTACAAGTATGCAATGGCTGAAAAGTCTTTGCTCCCACGCTCAGATAACATCCGACCTCCCACCTGGTTGGACTCCGTTGCAAAGAAAGAATTCAAGCGGATCGCGAAAGAGTTGCAGGAGTAGAGTTGCCTACGAACGTGGATGTAAATGCGTTGGCGGCTTATTGTGATGCGAACGCTCATTATGTGGACCCTGCACACGCATTATTCGTAAGGAAGGTTTGATTGTGGAGTACACAAACAAGGCAGCCGAGACGAATAAGGTGCCTCATCCGCTGTTGACGAAGAAGAAGCAGTTGCATGACCAGATGCGTTCCCTGGTACTCGAATTTGGACTCACACCGAGTTCGCGTGCAAGGTTAGCAATGCCGAAAGTTGAGAAATCAGAGCGCAGCGAAGAGGAAGAGCTTTTTGGCGATTGCTTGTGAATGTCCTCGAACGAGTTGTTGGCTACGCGGAGTCGGTCGTCGATGGAGAAGTAATTGGTTGTAAAAAGCACATCGCGGCATGTCTGCCTTTCTCAATGACATTGAAAATTGGCCGATGAATCATGCCCATTCGTTTTTGACTCGGACGAGCTCTATCGCTTTTTCAAATGGGCTGCCATGTTCAAACACACGAAAGGTGTCGTTGCAGGACGGCGCATTGAATTGACTGATTTCCAACTGTTTATCATTTCGAATATTTTTTGCTGGAAGCTTAAAGATACCGGCGCTCGTCGGATAACTTGTGTGGATTTCGTCAATACGGTGCTTGAGTTTCATTTCCGTGTCAGACGGCTCTACAGGCTGGTTGTATAGGCTAGAACGGCTCAAGCTCAAGATACTTACTTGTGTTTTGAGTGGAATATCGTCGTTCTCAAGTTCAACCATTGTGAGGTGCTCAATCCTGCTCCGGGTCGATGCCAGATTTTTTTAATCCACTCCAATCGAGTGGTTAGCGTTCCGACTTGTGGGTATAGGCGGTCGATTTTTCGCTCTTGCGCTTTTTGTTGTTTCGCTGCTTTGCGTTCATCCACAAATAAAGTAGCTAAATTGTCGACTGCGGTCTTCTTTCACTGGCTTAGCTGCACAGGGGAGACACCATACTCCGCCGCAATCTGGGTCATGGTTTTTTTCTCTTTGAGAATTTCTTTGACGACTTGGGCTTTGAATTCAGGTGTGTATTGTTTTTTCATAGCCATAGTTTAACCCAACTGTCCTCCTATCTGGTGTCTAGATTTACGGGTGCATATAGAATCTCGTGCATATATTTGGAGATTGACGCTCCAAAGTGTAAAGTAATCTACATACATTGCTGAAAAAGAGGTTGTACCGATGTTAATTAGGAACGTTATGGAGTCTATTACGGAATACATTTTCCAAAACGAGCTATTGAAGGAATATGAGTTGAAATGTAGCTGTGAGAAATGTATCGCCGATATTCTAGCTTTAACTTTAAATCATCTGCCTCCACGGTATGTTGCCACGCATGAAGGAGAGCTATTAATTAGCACGATGTTAGTTGATACTCAATTAAAAATTGACGTAACAGAAGAATTGATGCGCTCTGTTTTAAAAGTTGAAAACAATCCACAACACGCACAGGGGTAAAGGTACGGTAGTGTCCCGTCAAGTGGTGTAAATTCGAGTGCAACCACATAGTGCGGCTATTTATGTAATACTGACGTGGGTGCCAGTAGTTGCTGTTCATCCGTTCCGGTGAGTTTAGCCATCGACTCGCGGCTAAAGTAGCGTCTCGCGACGACCCACTCATCGTTCTGCTCCTGGAGAATGGCTCCTCCAAGACGTACGACAGAATCCCGATTCGGGAATATGCCAACGACATCGAATCGGCGCCGTAGTTCGCGATTCAATCGCTCCAGCGGATTGGTCGAACAGATTTGCTTCCAATGCTCCTTGGGGAATGCCATGTATGCTAAAACGTCTTCCTCAGCCCGCTCCAAAACGTTCATCGCTTTGGGGAACTTTGCCTGAAGTTGCTCCAGGACGACAGCCAGTTGTTGCTTGGCTGTTTCTTGCGTTGGCTGAGCAAAAATCGTCCGGACAATAGACGAGACCATCTGTTGCGACGCCCTGGGCACCTGGCTTAGGATGTTACGCATCGTGTGAACACGGCAACGTTGCCACGTCGCTCCTGTCAAGGCAGAACCAATTGCATTTCGTAGTCCTTCGTGTGCATCGCTAATCGCCAACTGTACACCGCTCAATCCACGGGCAACGAGGCTACGAATAAATGTGAGCCAGAACGAGCCATCCTCGCTCGTGCCAATATCAAAACCCAGCACTTCTCGCTCGCCGGTATCTCGCACGCCAATGGCAATCACAAATGCCATACTCTGAACTCTTCCGCCTTCTCGAACCTTTGGGAACGTTGCATCTAACCACACATATGGATACGCCCCTTCTAGAGGACGATTCTTAAACGATTGCACCACATCGTCGAGTTCTTTGCAGATGCGGGAGACTTCACTTTTGCTAATACCCTGAATCCCAAGTGACTCAACCAATTCATCCACCTTACGCGTACTTACACCATGCACGTACGCTTCTTGGACAACGGCCAGCAGAGCCTTCTCCGCCTTCCGACGAGGCTCCAGGATACTGGGGAAGTAGCTGCCCTTTCGAAGCTTTGGAATTTGTAAGTCAATCGTTCCAACGCGAGTATCCCATTCTCGCTCTCTGTGTCCATTGCGACTATTGCTGCGCTTTTCACTACGTTCATACCGTTCTGCACCGATGAGTGAACTGACTTCAACATCCATAACGGCTTGGGTGAGGATTTTCAGTCCTTCTTTTAGAAAATCTACATCCCCATCTTCTAACCCGATCTTGCGAATCAAATCCAAAAGTGCGATCTTATCCATATAAGCCATCGATGTGCCTCCTCTACTGATTGCTCGTCACTTTTAGTAGATTGCACTCGATGGCTTTTTCGTCAAGATGCATCTTCCGAATTTACACCACTACCTGACACTCTAACAAAGGTACCCCTGTAGCTATAAACTAAAAATCTGTCGAAGCGGATTACGATGCATAAATTACATATTGATTTTTTCCGTTACGCTTAGCTTGGTATAATGCCCGGTCGGCATTTCGTAACAAAGTTAAAGCCGAATTACCTGTAGCTGTATCTGTAATACCTAGAGAACAAGTCAAGTTTACAGCCTGCCCGTCGACTTCCCAAGGTCGCGACAATACGGCCATTAACCGTTCAAGTATTGGAACACATTCCGTGGCGATCAACCCCTCGAATATAACAGCAAACTCGTCCCCACCCATACGAGCAAATGTGTCATTACTTCGAATCGCTGAGTTGATCCTAGTCGAGAGCTCAGTCAATATCGCATTACCAGCTTGGTGACCAAAAGTATCATTTACTCCCTTAAAACCATCAAGATCCAAGAGCGCAACAGAGAAATCATCCTCATTTCGTTCATGATGACTGATTGCGTAATCCAAACGTTCTCGAAAAAATGCACGGTTATAGGCACCCGTTAGGGAATCATGAAAAGCTATAAACTCGAGTTCTTTTTCATGGTTTTTCAGTTGGGTGAAATCGCGAGCTACCAATAGTATGTGACTGCATCGACCCTTATCCACTACGGGTGTCAAAACGACGTCGATATTAAATTTCCCAGAGTCATTATCAAACTCTCTCTCAAATCTATATTGCGTCTGTGTTTTGATGACATGTCGAGCTACAGAGCTTAACCATTCATATCGTTCGTGATCTACGACCTCATTCATCAATCGACCAATATGGTCTTTGGTGATTCCAGCCTTGGATGCTGCGTCATTTGCTGCCACGAGACGAACTGAATCAATGCCCTCTACACCGTATACAAGGACAATGTCTGACAATGCATCAATAAAGGGCTGAATGTTTGTGAGAACGATCCGATGCATAAAAACCTCTCTTAAATCTCAACATTTTATTGGATTATACAAGTCAACTCATCTTGAGATCCACTACAATCACTCTTCGGCTCTCAGACGCCACTATCGGACTAACCCTAGCCGGACACCCGCATTCTTTATTTCTTGCAATGGAGTGGGAGCGCAGGATGTTTTGTAGACACATGTCGAGTACGTCGTATATGAAGATGTGATATCGCTTACAAGTTTATCTCATCTTAACTGACGTCGCCCGGGTACGCCGAACTTTTTCAATAACCTAGAAATGTAGCTCTTAACTGTGTTCATCTTGTAAGGTAGTACTACGTCTACAGCACCTTGCGTTTAGTTCAACTGATTTTACTCACCCCCTTTACTTGGCCCTTGCAGACATGCAGGGGCCCTTTTTGTTTCCAACGAATCAGGTAAGCCGTTACTCTCCGGAATGTGTACGCATCTCCACACAATCACCAAACTGCTGACACACAGATTCAATTTGCACTCAATATATGGCTCGTAAGCTTGAAACAGCAACACCGGGAAGGGTGACAAGCGTGGTCGCCATGGTCGCAGACGAAGGCGGGGTCTGCGACACGGATTCATATTTTCAAAGGGGTTGGCCGTGGGCGACGGCATTGTTTAGTCGGATTCCATCTTTGCATCGATGACCATTGCTGGACGACCGATATCGTGAAATTTCAAGTGGCGACAACAAGCTCTAGATCATTCATGGCAGTACGAAGGGATGCGTATGATCGGGATTTTAGCGATTTTGGGATTAGTTATCCTTTTTATCGGTTTATCGATATCATTGTGATTGAGGTGCCATGACGTGCCTGGCACCAATCCACCCGTTTCGCCTTCTGGAAAACGGGCAAAGCTTTAGCGTTCTTTAGGCAGTCTGGGCCAAAACTTGAATCGCCCGATCCGATTCATTGGAGCATGAGGGCATTTGGCCGATGCGATCACGCTTCCCCGTGTGTAGTTTAATGAATGACTACATCGTCGGATGTGATGATTCCATGATGACTCGGTATCTTCTAGTAGACCGACCGACAACTCCATATTACGTGATCAAAGGCCGAAGCAAAGGTCCAATTGTACTTGTCACTGCAGGAATTCATGGGACGGAAATCGCTGGCGTCCTGGCTGCGGAACAGCTTCGGCACATTCAATTGAAACGAGGTACGCTCATCATTGTACCTATCGTGAACGTTCGAGCGTATCGGCAGAGAGCGCGCGGAAACCCGGATTTAAATAGGACATTTCCGCATAGGTCTAGTGATCGGCCAAAGATCAGGCTTTCTCGTAATCTATTCGCCTTAGCTCATCACTTCCAGCCAACGTGGTGTATCGATCTCCATGAGGCCAATGGGCTTTACCTGTTGGATAACACGAAACTGGGACAGACGCTTATTGTCTATCCAAATCAAGAAACGTATCGCACGGCAAAAAAGATCATAGTCGGAATCAATCACACGATCACGAAGGGCACACGAAAATTTTCCGTAAAACAGGGCAAGCTGCGAGGGTCGTTTCGTACGGCAGTAGGGTCTGTGCTTGGTTCCCATGCGATCACTGTGGAAACCTCTATGCAGCAGCCCCGGGCTGTTCGTGTCAAAGATCAAGTTCGCATTGTTCACGCTTTGTTACGGGAGATTGGACTCATCTAACCCGCTTGATGGGTTTGGTTCGCAGGCAAGGCATGAATTCTGTTGCGTTGCTTGACGTACAATATTCCGATTCAAGGTCCACTGTGGTGCTTGAACTGGAGATGTACGAGGGGATGAGGAGTCATCGGAAACCATGTCAGTGTGTACCCTCCTCTAAACACGATTTTCTCAACTATTGCCCGTTCTCCAAAACCATTTTTTTGAAAAACTTATGATATTGCTGCGTGGGTACGTATTTCAGTGTTGTATGAACTCCTCGCTATGAAGTCGGGGATATTGACGTCACAGGTTGGCGTTTGTGGTGGCTGATGAACACCTGTGACTGAATCCCGCTCCTGTACAGGTGTTCATCATCGAACCCTGATTCACAGTAGTCGAATGATGTCGAAAATGTGCGAAAGAAATTCAAGAGCTGCTGCGCACTACGGAGCGCGCAGGTGTGGAGGCAGAGAGACGGTGCGTGAAAGGAGAGGAGGGGGTACCTCCTCTCTCACAGATCAAGACAGGATGCGATACGTATATCCGACGTTTGTGTTGACGTTGTTAGCCGGATCCATGACACGTGCCCAAACGTGTACCCGTGGGCTCGTGGCGCTTGGGGCGTTAAACGTAATGTTGAACGGATAGTCGATTCCATTTTGCTTGAGGGCAGCCCGCATTTCAGCCCGGCGTACGGCAGGCGCAGCAGTCAACGCATCCTCAAACTGTTTGCGGAACGTCAAGTTGTTCGCCAGTTTTCGAGAAAGACGGCCGAGCTGGCGTGTGGCCTTTTGGTAATTGGACGGAGTAGCCATGTTATACCACCTCCTTGTCTTATGATGAAGTAGCTTATGCACAGCCAAAATGCGGGGGAACGACGCTTGTCCACCGATAGCAGTCTTTATTTCGTAAAAGAAGCGATGCAAATACATAGCTAACAGTACGCTGTAAATTGACTTCGTATATACCATGTGACCGTACGAACATAGCACGTGCGGGTGTGAGCATGAGGATGATATAGGAGTATAATAAAATTGCATCTATCGGGTTATATTGAGTGCCTAGTAATACGCGAGGGGGTACATTGATGTCCATGTTAAGGAAGACCAGGATTGATTTGTCCGTCGACGTTCGGCAACACATGGTCGAACTTTTGAATCGACACGTCACAGATTTGACTGATCTTTTCATTCAAACAAAGCTTGCTCATTGGAATGTGCGCGGATCGCATTTCATTGCCTACCACGAGTTGTTTGACGAATTGGCCGGGCACCTCAATGAACTGACTGATACAGTCGCTGAGCGCGTGACAGCCCTAGGGGGCACTGCTGGATTGCCAGTCCAAGGCATCGCGTCACAAACTTCGGTCCCAGCGTGGTCGCTCGAAACAACGAAGGATCTGTCTGTATTGGAGGCACTTGCAGAACGTTGGGCTGTTGTCGCGAACAGTGCTCGTGAAGCCATCTACAAATCAGCTGAGGACGATCCGGATACATCAGACCTATTTACGGAAGTATCCCGTCAACTCGACAAGGACCTTTGGTTCCTGGAAGCTCATCTATCGGAATAAGGTCGTTTGAAATAGGGCATTTGGAGGTGGCCGGACAGTCTGTTAGGTCACTTTTCTTGCAAATTTAAAAGACAGACCACCAAAAAGGTGGTCTGTTTTCAAGTTCGATTGTTCAAAAAGGGCTTCTATATAGATACATCACCATCGTCCAGTCGATCGCAGTTAGCTTTCAAAACTCTTTAAAGTCGCCTCGAGTGTATATGACTTTAATCGATAGGGTGCGGATTTTTGATTCTTGTGTTTGACCGCCTGAACCATACCGTCACCGTATAAGAAAAAGTCATACACATATTCCACTTTTCCTTGAACGACTGTCACTGAGATCGGACGCGTGCTTAATCGCGGATTGTACCCAAATTCGTATAAGAAGTTTGCCTCATTAAACGTTTGAACAAATCGGTTCACTACGTCGGGAGGCACGGATTGGCCGTTGAACGTAACGTTTGAAATACGGTCCAAGCGGAAAGTTGGGTGCAACTGGAGCCGATCAAAAAACTTGTTTGCCCAAGCTGTGGGTGGACTTAAGAAAAACGCAATGATAATCACGAAAGCCATACCGATAATCCAAAATATCATGTTGCATTGCACCTCGTTTCATATCGTCCGTAGACAAGTGTATGTGATCGGGGAGTTTAAAACAAGTATTTTATATACATCTTTAATGGCTGTAATTGCCTGTCTCCACACACGCTACACGTCACACATTATCTCGCCTGTATTGGTTTTATTCGGGTTATTTTGCACGAATCAGAAAAGGTATGGCATTTTACACGAGCTGAGAACCTTTGCGAGTGCGCAGTCGCCCTTGAATTTCGTCGTGAATATCGTCATCGACACACATGAGCCTCACAGTGATGTGAGGCCTTTTTTATATGGCTACTTAACTCACCGGCGGTTGGTCACACATCCCATCGAGACGCCGTCCTGCGACAGCACAAAGCTGTCCGCTTCGCTCCGAGCATCCGTGGTTCCGTTGGTTGTTTCGATGACACCACCGTCTTTCTGTCATCTAACATACCAGGCGAACATTCGGGAGATTCACCAATCGCGTGTCGAATTTCTCCGAACGATGTATCAGAGATCATACCACTTATCCACAGGTCGAAAAATCTTAAGCTCCAAGAGCCCCCTCACCACATATGACTTCCTCTCGCTATCCACAGAATGCGTGTGAATAAGTGGATAAGTTATCCACAGCCATTGTGGCCTTCTGTTTCGATTTAGTCGACGGGCTGATTCGACAACGTCAACAGCTCTCGTACCACGCCATACGGGTACCTGCGCTACGTCGCTTTGCGGTGTTCGTAAGCGCGCAAGGTGGTGCTGTGGATGACGTGAATAAGTGGAAGTTACATAGTTGGACATATTTGTGGATACACTGGTTGAGGAACGCCCTAGCCGAAAGTCCCGAGATTGCCGTTTTCTTGTTTTCAATAGAATGTTATATTGTTCCATGGCAAACCATCAGAAATGTTGGGACGCAAAGCCACGGGTCTAAGGACACATTGGTCTATGATCGCCGGGTTACCACCGATGAGGTGATATGTATGTCGGAATTAAGAACGTGTCGTAAATGCAATGACTCATACCCCGCCACCAGAGAGTATTTTCATGTGCAAAATGGGCGAATCACCACGATGTGTCGAGAGTGTCGCCGTGAATATGAGAAACAGTATCGAAATTACCTCCGCAATGGTGGAGAGAGTCCAGCCCGTCGTAAGAACTTAACTCGAGAATCAGTTGGTTTGTTGGTTTTAAAGGTCATCCAGGACATGAGAAACCAGCGTGATTCGAGAATTTAATACTGGCGCAGGAGTTCAGGCGCAACCGCATCTAGGAAGGTCAGGATGCGGTTTTTTTGTGCATTATCCACAGGTCGGACAAATATGAAAAGAAAAAGCACCACTAATTTTCGGGGCTTTCTCACATTATCCACAGCACACTTGTGGGTAAGTGGATAAAGTTATCCCCAGCGTGCGAAGGGATTTCGGTTTATTTCATTTTGGAAATAGGCACGTGAAAGAGAAGCGTGAGTCCTCCAATGATCAACACGAGATATTCCGCATGCGAATCATGGTTTTCTATCATGCAGACTTATCATTAGAAGGCAATCACGTGGAGTCAGTTTATGGGTCGATTCTGCGTAAAAGCACGAACAGGAGTAATCCAAAAAATACCTCATACAACAAGAAGAGTGGATGGCCGGTTATTAAAAAGAAGAAAGCCAACACGGTACAGATGATCATTTGAACCGAGAGGGCCGATTTGTTTAACATGCTGAACACCACCGATAGGATGTGATCGAGATCCAACTACTTATCCACAGACCTCTATGCCATATCATCAGAATATCCAAAATCATTCATATAGTTATACACATATGCACAAAAACAATGTGAATAAGTGTGAGTTATCCCCAGAGATCCATTTGCCTTGCCGGGAATCTGCGAGAGAGGTGGGCGCCATGAGGGGCGGGAAGGCCCCTTGAGCACAGGGTTTATACGGTCGGAATCCATTAGGCATTTAGAATCAATGGGAGAATTCTGCCGAAGACGATACTCTCGATGATGCGATAGACAAAAAACGCAACGATAGGAGACAGATCGATCCCGCCCAGTGGGGGAATAAACCGACGGAATATGGAAAAGTAAGGGTCGACGAGTTTCCCGAGGAACCTGCCAAATTGGGAGTATCGGAGATTGGGTATCCAAGACATGAGGATCCAAGCGATCATCATGTATGAGTAAATTTGAAACAAATAGCTCAAGATTGTATAAATCGCCAAAGTCATGATGGACTTCCTTCCTTATCGTGCTCGTTCTGTCATTGATTGTAGCCCTTGTACTAATCTATTCACAGGGTTTCCAAACAGTTATCGAATTGAACCTTCGTTTGTCGCATGAACCGTATCTCGTCTGCTATCGTCGACTCCGTCGAGGGTTTCTGTTCTGACGTAGTCAAGGTTGACACTGGGTGCGATACTTTGTATAGTGTGTGGGTAAATACAGTGTGCGGGTGTAGTTCAATGGTAGAACTTCAGCCTTCCAAGCTGATAGCGTGGGTTCGATTCCCATCACCCGCTCCATAAACCAAGGGCAGACCGTCGTCGATTGAATGAATCTTCGGCGGTTTTCTCTATTCTGTACAGGACGACGGCGGGTTCGATTGATGGCGTGCTTCAGATTTGACCCAGGATGGCTGGATTCGGGAAGGAATCTCATAGGCTCACGTCTTGCAGCTCTTTTTCGGGAGTAGTCCCATGATTCCAATTCGTTTGACGTCTTGCGTGTAATCGCATACAAGTATACACTGAGTGAAAATGAACCATTCAGCACGCCCGACGTACGGGGCAGGGCCGGTGCTCAGATTTTGTCGTGTGTACCGTTGAAAGCACAGTTGATGAATGTATACAAGTATACTCACGTGCGTCTACCTGCACAGGCAACAGTTTAAGGAGGTGGTCTTTGTAATCGGTTTCTTGTGGTGTTAGTGGGTACAAAATGACGATACGGGTTGTCTGAATTGGGAAAGGTCCTGTTGGTAAAACGGGAAGCTCGAATAGGATGGTGAATTCATGTCGACTCAAATTTCGACGACATACCATCAGCAGTCTAACACGCGGTTTGTTTCACTGGTGTCCAGTGTAGCTGCAATTGGTGGATTTTTGTTTGGTTACGACCAAGGCGTCATTTCAGGCGCAATTGGCTTTCTCCAGGCCCAATTTCACATGAATTCTGGTCTCGAAGGTTTCGTATCCGCGAGTATTCCTCTGGGTGCCATGATTGGTGTCTTAATGGCGGGATTTTTGAGTGACCGGTTTGGGCGCAAGCCAATACTTCTACTCGCGGGATTATTGTTTGTCGTGTCAAGTTTAGGCGCTGCCGCAGCAAACTCCGTCGGCGTGTTGGTTGCGGCCCGGATTGTTGGAGGATTAGGCATCGGGGTAGCGTCTATGCTGTCGCCTCTTTATATTTCTGAGATCTCACCCGCCCGAATTCGAGGCAGACTTGTTGGAACGAATCAGTTGGGTGTCGTGTTAGGGATTTTTATCGTATACATTGTCAATGCCGTGATTGCCAACGTGCACACGCAGGCGTGGGATCAAAGCTATGGCTGGCGCTGGATGTTCGGTGTGGGTGCGGTGCCAGGTATCATCTTCTTCATCCTGCTCTTTTGGGTGCCCGAAAGCCCGCGATATTTGGTGAAACAGGGACAAGAGGCTCGTGCTTTGTCCATCTTGGAGCGAATCAATGGCGCAATTAACGCACGCGCTGAATTGTCTGATATCACCATCTCCATCCAAGAGGAGAGTCAAACGCGGGGACTATTCAGCGAGTTATTCGCGCGCGGCATCCGAATGGCTTTATTAGTGGCTGTCGTCTTAGCCGCGATGCAGCAGTTTACGGGTACCAGTGCAGTCGCGTATTACGCGCCGATCATTTTCAAACAAAGCGGAGCGGGCAACAATGCCGCATTGATCGAAACGGTATTCATTGGCGCCATCAAAGTGATCTTTACAATCGTTTTGATGGTGTTGGTCGATCGCGCCGGACGCCGTCGGCTGTTGCTAATCGGCGCGAGCTCGATGGCCATATTCCTCATGATTCTCGGCTTCTCTTTTCAAGCGGCAAATGTCAGCATTGGTATCGTGCTGCCATTTATCTTGCTTCACACGGTCGCCTTCGAGCTCTCCTGGGGTGGTGGCGTGTGGATCGTGATTTCTGAAATATTTCCAAACCGGATTCGCGGAAGGGCAATGGCGATTGGTTCGTTTGTCTTGTGGGGAGCGACGTATCTGGTGACTCAATTCTTCCCAGTCATGATGAGTCACTTCGGCGGATCGATTACGTTCTGGGTATTTGCATTGATGTGCGTGATCATGTTCCTCTTTACACTGCGATTTGTTCCAGAGACAAAAGGGAAGTCCTTGGAACAGATCCAGAGTGACTGGATTGCATGAAGTGGCTCGCAAACGGTGGGTTAAACCGAGTGGGCTCATGATGTCGTGGTGGAGTCAGAAAATTGCTCGAGCTTCAGACGACTAGTATACTAGTATTGGAACGAGCCTGGAAGAAGCCTGGAAGAAGCACGCGAAACGCTAATGCCGATGGCGAGGCAGGCAGACATGTTCTTCCCCGGGCTGGAGGAAGCGAGATTACTGCTGGGTCGTCCAGAAGCAGATGCCGGCGAAGTGATCGATAAATTTCTGGCGATGGGAATACCCTGTGTTGTATTGAAACTTGGGCTAGAAGGGTGTATCTATGCCACGGCTAGGCGATTGCGAGGCCCCCCCGACCATGGACGAAGTTGAACAGTTTTTGGGCAAGCGAAGTCTTATCAGATGCTAGAGGTGAACGCGATGCAGAGCATTCGGGTGATGCAAAAAATCATCGATCGTAAAGTCATTGCGGTGATTCGGGAAAGCACGCTAGACACGGCCCTGGCGGTCGTGGATGCCGCCGTTGAAGGCGGTATGGACATGATCGAACTGACCATGACGACACCGGACGCCTTGCGCGCCATTGAGACGGTGAGGAAAAAATACGATGGCCAAGCGACGATCGGCGCGGGCACCGTACTCGACAACACCACTGCTAGACAGGCGATCCTGGCAGGCGCGGAATTTGTGGTCAGTCCTGCTGTAGACGTCGAGACCATTCGCAACTGTCACCTCTATCAAATTCCCGTAATCCCAGGTGTGTCAAACATTCAGGGGACGATCGAGGCGCTTCAACTTGGGTGTGGCGTTGTCAAATTGTTTCCGTCGAGTCTGTTTCATCCAGGCGCTATCAAAGCGTTTAAAGGCCCGTTGCCGCAGGCTGAATTCATCCCAACAGGCGGCGTGGCTATTGAGAATTTGTTGGACTGGCTGCAGGTGGGGGCTATCGCTGTTGGCATCGGGAGCGATCTGTCCAAGCAGGCTAAGGAAAGCAACGACATGCGGAAAGTCACCGAATACGCGAAACGAGTCGTGGAAACGGTGAACGACTACAAGGCGGGATGAACGATGAGAATGGTATTTAGGTGGTACGGGGACGGCAATGACACCGTGACGTTGCAACAAATCAAGCAGATTCCAGGTGTCGAGGGCGTTGTGTGGGCACTTCACGATCTCGCCGCAGGGGAAGAGTGGCCCATGGACAAGATTCTTGAAGTGGTGCATGCGTCAAAGTCGTACGGTCTTCACACGGAAGTCGTTGAGAGCGTAAATGTACACGAGGATATTAAACTTGGCCTTCCGACGAGAGATCAGTACATCGACAACTACAAGCGAACGATTAAAAACTTGGCGCAAGTAGGCGTGAAGGTGATTTGTTATAACTTCATGCCTGTATTCGACTGGATTCGTACCGAGTTGAACAAGGAGCATGAGGATGGCTCAAGGGCACTCTTTTATGAGCGTGCAAAAATTGAGCATATCGATCCGATGGAGTTGGTTGACCAGTTTAGCAGGCATTCGGATCTGACGATGCCAGGATGGGAGCCTGAGCGCCTCCAGTCTCTCACGAATCTTTTTGCCATGTATAAGCGTGTCACAGAAGAGGACCTGTGGAATCATTTGCAGTACTTTTTGGAGCAGATTATCCCGGTTGCTGAGGCCAACGGAGTGAAGATGGCCATACATCCAGATGATCCGCCCTGGTCCGTGTTTGGTTTGCCACGGATTATCACGAACAAGGAGAATATCCGAAGGCTTCTCCAGCTCGTGGATAGTCCATTCAACTGTGTCACGTTATGCAGTGGGGCACTGGGAGCGAATCTGGACAACGATATACCGGACTTGGTCAGAGAGTTTACTGATAGAATTCCCTTTGCTCATATTCGGAATATCAAAATCTACGACAACGGGGATTTCATTGAGACGTCGCATCGGACGCGCGATGGCTCGCTCGACATCGTCAATATTGTGAAGGCGTTTCACGATACCGGCTTTACCGGCTATGCTCGACCAGACCACGGCAGGCAAATTTGGAGTGAGAACTGCAGGCCAGGGTATGGACTGTATGATAGGGCACTTGGAATAATGTACTTATGGGGAATTTGGGACTCCCTTGAAAACGGAAAAGGGGCGAAATCATGATACCTTTTAACGCAAACTTGCGGGGGAAAGTGGCTGTTGTCACTGGTGGAAGTGGTGTTCTATGTAGTGCGATGGCCATTGAGCTCGGTAGGCAAGGTGTAAAGGTGGCCATCGTCAATCGCAATTTGGAAAGCGGACAACAAGTGGTAAAACAGATTCAAGAGGCGGGCGGGGAAGCCATCGCTGTCGCTTGCGACGTTTTGAATGTAGACAGCGTCAACCAAGCAGAAGAACTTATTACCGCTCAGTTAGGCCCTTGTGACATTTTAATCAATGGTGCGGGTGGCAATCATCCAAAAGGGATCACCACAAATGAGGTTTTCAGAGTGGAAGACATACAAGATTCTTCGATCACCTCATTTTTTGACTTGAGCGTGGAGGGTGTAGGATTCGTTTTTAATCTCAATTTCCTCGGTACGCTAATCCCTACACAAGTTTTCGCGAAGCGAATGATCGGTAAACCAGGTGCGACCATCATCAATATATCTTCGATGAGCGCTTACAGTCCAATGACCAAAGTCCCTGCGTACAGTGCTGCAAAAGCGGCGGTCGAGAACTTTACGAAGTGGCTGGCCGTGCACATGGCGGAATCCGGTATTCGAGTGAATGCTATGGCTCCAGGATTTTTCCTGACAAAGCAAAATGAAAAGTTGCTGACGAACGAAGATGGTTCTCTGACAGAACGTTCTCATAAGATCATGTCACATACGCCGATGCGCCGATTTGGGAAACCAGAGGACCTATTAGGGACGCTTCTTTGGCTGGTTGATGAGAACTTGTCTGGCTTTGTGACTGGTATCACCGTCCCTGTGGACGGGGGTTTTATGGCGTACTCTGGCGTCTGAACACGACATGGGCACCCCTTCTTGTAACCGACTCAGATTGAACATCTGAGTCGGTTGTCCGCGTTCCATCCACTCTGACGATGCTTATTTCACCGAATGCCTTTGTTATAAGTAAAATTTATTGTTTATATAGAAATAATCGATTTTACTTAATTTATACTGCGGCATATGATTTGGATGTCGATTCATTCATGAGGGGTGGTACCGTGTATCTGGCCAAACAGTTTGGTGCAAATTGGTTTACGACGGTCATGGGCATCGGAATCGTGGCAGCCTTGACTTACTCCTCCCCATTTCGATTCCCATGTCAGCACGCGATAGGGATCGTCGTTTTTTGGGGGTTGAACGCCTTGTTTGTTGTCGCGACCCCGCTCTGGGCTTCGCGTTGGCTCTTGTACCCCAAGGAAGCATTGGAGGACTTCCGCCATCCGGAGCGCGTGCTGTTTTATGGCGCTCTCGCCATGGGGATCAATGTCGTTGGGAATGATTGGTTTATCGTCGGGAGACACGTGTTTCATCCATCGTTGGCTGTGGACGTGAGTAAAGCGGTGTGGGTCGTCGGTGCGATTGTAGCCGTTTTGACTGCCGTAATCGTGCCATATCTCTTGTTTACAGAGCACCAAGTGTCAACGAAAGATACGTTGGCCAGTTGGTTAATCCCGGTCGTGCCCCCGATTGTCGCGGCGGCGACGGGATCGAATCTGATCCCGTACTGGGGCGGGGTGCAAGTACAATTCGCCGTGACCGCGGTCATCTTGGCGATGTTTGGGATGACCTTCTTTCTATTTATCATGGTGAGTTCGTTGGTCTATGCCCGGCTCGTCTATCACCAACGCCTCGGTGGTGCGGTGGTGCCTAGTTTATGGGTGGAAATTGGTCCGATCGGTATGTCGATGGCGACGCTCGCCACGCTCGCGACGAAGATCCATGCCATACTCCCGCAGTATTCACACCTACTCGAGGGGCTTGCAGCCGTAGCATCCATGGCCTTATGGGGCGTCGGTATTTGGTGGATCGCGATAGCGGCCATGCACACTTTGTTTCATCTCAGGAAACGGGGGGAGGGCATCCCGTTCAACATGGGCTGGTGGAGTTACGTGTTCCCGATCGGCAGTTTCACGAGTGGTACGTATGCGTTAGGGCATTTACTCCGCTACGACTTTTTTGTCATCGCTGGATTCGTGCAGTTGCTGATTCTTTGGGGCTGTTTTGCCATTGTGTTGGCACGCACGGTCAGCGGAGTCGTAAATGGTTCGCTATTGCAGTGGAAGCCACCGGCTGACGCTTTCTTACAGAAGGAGCATGCCAACCCGCAGCACGCGCGTGGTTAAGCCAGTTGTTATCACAGTCCCGCCGTTTATCCTGGCATCGGCGTTGGTTCGTCAGATGAGGTACAAATGAACTCATAGAAGAGGTTCATGGCCTTGGTCGAGAATTCGGACTGACGGGTAATGACCGAAAAATCCCTCGTGATCCTCGCGTTTGGAAAACGGGCGATGTGCAAGGTGCCAAGTTCGCGTTCCTTCCGGATGGTGGTGACGGACAGCAGTGCAATGCCAAGCCCGGCTTCCACAGCCTCTTTGATCACTTGTGTACTGCCGAATTCCATTTTCGAGGCCGGATCGATGTGGTACTGAGACAAGGCGACATCCGTAATTTCACGCGTACCTGACCCGTGTTCTCGAACGATCCAAGTCTGCTTTTCCAGGTCTTCGAGTCGAACTTCGTCGCTCGTGGCCAGTGGATGTTTGGAAGACATAATGATGACCAACTCGTCCCTCGCAAACGTCTTCACCTGAATGTGGTCCAACGAGATATTTCCTTCGACGATCCCGATATCAAGCTCCCCGCTCGCGACCCGCGCCTCGATATCATGCGTGTTTGCGATGATCACGGAGGGTGTCACCTTCGGGAACTTCGCGCGGAAGCGCGCCAGTGTATGCGGCAGGATGTATTCGCCGTACGTATAACTCGCTCCAATCGCGAGCGGACCACTGTTGTCCCGCAGGAGATCGTCGGTCAGTTGTTCCATTTCCGCGTACAACGTCTTAATTTGCTTGCCGTAATGGAGCACAATCTCCCCAGCTTTGGTCAGTTGGACCGATTTATTCGTCCGGTCAAACAGCTTTGCGTTTAGTGAAGTCTCCAGATTGACGATGTTTTGGCTGACCGCCGGTTGGGAGACGTGAAGAGCTTCAGCCGCTCGAGAAAAACTAAGGTGTTCAGCCACTTTCAGAAACACAAGTAACTGTTGGTCCATTTTGAAAGCACCTCGATTTGAAAAGATTCGGAAGGCGACCAAGCTCGCTCAATCGCATTCCAGTCGCATGAGGATGTCTGTCTCGTAGTTGCCGAACTTGCGCCCGAAAATGTTCACTCCGCCGACGTTCTCAGCGTCTTTTTTAACTCCGACGCGCACCGGTATGTAATACCGCCCATCCAGGTCGATATCGGCGATGGTGACGTCGGAAATTCGCACACCATCAATGAACGAGCCCTCTGTGTTGATCCGCCAGGTTTTTAGTAACCCGAACTGCGTATTTTGAACAAGCCACCAGTCGGGCGTGAGCAATCCACGTTCTCCTCCAAAGTCGCCAGGGCTCGTCCAAGTCCCAACTTCTTTGCCGTTCAGCCACAGCGTGATATCGGACGGCCACTGCTCACGGTGCAAGGGTGCTTCGGAACAGAGTTCCATCGTCAACTCGAGATTTTTGATGCGCTTGCCGTGCGGAGCTCGGTTCGGAAAGCGATACTCGACGTAACCGTGCTTGAACCAAATGAGCTGCGCCTCGGTGCGGTTGGGCTCGGAGAACGCACGGGGATCGTCAAATTCGCCGATGATGGAATGCTCACTGAGGATGCCGCACGTCGGGCTGACGTCGAAGTCAAAAAAGTTGCCAATAGACATCGCGATGAGGATTTGCGTGTCATCCTCCTGTACTTTTGACGGCGTATCGACAATGATCTTCGAATAGACGGCCATACACAATTTCTGTGTGCCTCTGGTGCCTGGAATCAAGTCCGTCTTGATGAGGTTCACTTCTTCGAGCTTCCGTACGTTGATTGCGGCAGTCGATGGCGGGATATCGAAGATCTCGGCGATTTCCGCGACGTTCTTTGGCTCCGTCAAGAGTAGTTTGAAGATGGAGACGCGCAAATCGGACGATAAAGCTTTCGCGATCTCGACAAAGTCATCCAACGACACAGTCAACGTGCGCTCTCCAGCGTTTTGGCCGATTTGGATGGGCATCGCTCTCCCCTTCTCTGTTAGACAATATTCGTCAAGAACAGGTGTGTTCTATCGTCTGGTAGGATCTGAGAGCGATAAGAACCGATTCGTTATGACGCTATGTTTGTGTGAGCATTATACACCGAAACGAACAATATATTCTGTTTGTAATAGAAAATGTTGACGTATACGAATGTGGGTCATAGAATGTTCCGAAGAATCTATGAACGGTTAGTGGAGGAGGGAGTAAGCATGTCTACTTTGCCAGCGGTCAAGAAAATTCGAGATGAGTACCCGCGTCCGCAGTTTGCCCGCGACTTCTGGGTCAATCTAAATGGAGAGTGGAACTTCCGATTTGACGATGAAGACGTCGGGGTTCGGGAGCAGTGGTACAATCGGGAGTCGGCTTGGTTTACGGATTCCATTCTGGTTCCGTTTTGTTTTCAGAGCGAGTTGAGCGGCATTCACGACATAGCGTTTCACGACATCGTGTGGTATCAGCGGACGTTCGACATAGCTGATGCGTTTCACGGGAAACGGGTGATGCTTCATTTCGGCGCGATCGACTACGAGAGTACCGTTTGGGTAAATGGGTGTCTCGTCACAGTTCATGAGGGAGGGCACGTCCCATTCTCGGTCGACGTCACCGACGTGCTCAAGCCGGTGGGGAACGTCGTCGTGGTGCGGGTTTACGATCCGAGCGACGACATCGCCTTACCCCGTGGCAAGCAGTATTGGCTGGAGAAGTCAGAATCCATTTTCTACACGCGCACGACAGGGATCTGGCAAACCGTGTGGATGGAAGCGGTGCATGAGACTCACCTCCAACGCGTGCGATTTACGCCCGATATCGACCGCGAGGCGATCTCGATTGAGGCGCAGGTGAGCCAACTCCCCGCTGCGTCGACCGTTCAGTTACAGGTGGAAATCTGGTTTCAGGGCCAACCGCTCAAACGCGAGGTGATGGATTGTACCAGTCGAATGGAGATACGAACGATCCACCTCGGTACGACGACCCAGCGACTCAACCAGGGGTGGCTGTGGTCACCGGAACACCCTAACCTATTTGACGTGAGATTTACACTCATGCTCGATGGAGTAGAATGCGACGTTGTGAAAAGTTACTTTGGTATGCGGAAAATCGCGGTTGAAGACGGGGCGGTCTATCTTAACAACTTTCCTTACAAGATGAAACTGGTATTAGATCAAGGTTATTTTCCGACTGGCATACTCACGGCGCCGTCTGACGACGATTTGCGCCGCGATGTGGAGCTCGTCAAACAGATGGGATTTAACGGAGTACGCAAGCACCAGAAGGTCGAAGACCCACGATTCCTTTACTGGTGCGACAAGCTGGGACTCCTCGTGTGGGGGGAGATGGCCAATGCGTATGCCTATAGCCATGAGTACGTACGCAAGCTGACGTCCGAGTGGCAGGCTGTCATTGAGCGGGATTACAACCATCCAAGTATCGTGGCATGGGTGCCGCTCAATGAGAGTTGGGGCGTCCCAAATATTCGCTGGAATGAAGAACAGCGACATCATGCGCTCGCGATGTACCATTTGACCAGATCACTGGATGCGACTCGTTTGGTCATCTCCAACGACGGTTGGGAACACGTCAAATCCGACCTCTGCACGATTCACGACTACGAGTGGCGACGTGACGTCCTTTGCCAGCGCTATCAGGATGAAGCGTCTGCCATTGCGGCGATGCCGGGGCATCGCAAGATTTACGTCGGTGGCGCGACATACGACGGAGCGCCTATTCTCGTTACGGAATTCGGTGGCATTGCGTACAAGAAGAGCGATTGGGAAGGCTGGGGATATTCCGGTGCGACGACCGACGAAGACTATCTTGCCCGATTGCGAGATGTCGTCCATCCTCTGCTCACGTCTCCCATTGTGCAAGGGTACTGCTATACGCAGTTTACCGATGTGGAGCAGGAGATCAACGGGCTACTGACCTACGATCGCGTTCCAAAGGTACCTCTCGAGGAGATTCGAAAGATCAACGAAGGTCTCTAAATCACGAACTGAACGAACAGGCGTCCACTGTGTACCGAGGTACCGCGGGGACGCCCCTGTTTGTGAATCGAAGGTGAGAACAGGGCCATTCAAATGGGCAACGGCAGTTGCACGCCATCGTTTGAACGCTCTGCGATCCCTTCGTACCCTGCCGAGGCACCTGTTGTATCGTGAGTGCGGTCGAAGCGCGGCTCTAGCGAGCGGAATGTGCTGCCGGAGGACAACCCGAACTTGTGCATCAGCGCTTTCGCGCACTGCATCAACGGCTGTACGTAGGACTGCGGTGCGTATGCGCCCCGGAATAACCCCCGGTACTTCGCTGTAAGTTCAGGATAGTGCTCGTCGATGGTCCGCAGGAACCACGTTTTGACTTCTGGATTCAGGCGGAGCACGGAGGGGATCAGAAACGCCGCATGATGCTCCGCTGCTGCGGAAATCACCTCGTGTAACTGCTCATTTGAATCCGTTAAAAACGGGAGAATAGGGGCCATCAAAATGCCCGCTGGAACGCTAGCATCTGTCAGTGTTCTTACCGTCTCCAGCCGTTTCGCGGGGGCCGGTGTCGCTGGCTCTAGATTTCTCCAGACCGCTTTGTCGAGCGTGTTCACGCTGATGTTGACGGAGTGGATGTCCATGTTTTGGAGGACATCGAGATCTCTCAGAATGAGCGGGGAGCGAGTCGTGATGGAAGTCGGCACCCGATAGCGAGCGAGCACCTCGAGACACTTTCGCGTCTCGCGCCGCCGTGCCTCGATGGGCTGATACGGGTCGGTGGCAGTCCCGATGTTCAGCAATCCTACTTCCTCGGCCAATTTGTCGTAATTCCCCCGGTGTGCCTTCAACTTGCGGGCCAGTTGTACCTCTAGCACGTCCGCTGCGTTTTCCTTGATAAAGATGTGCTGACGAAACGAATCATCCGGCGTCATCCCCATAAATGTGTGCGTTGTACGGGCGTAGCAAAAACTGCACCCGTGTGTGCAGCCACGGTACGGATTGAGAGACCAGCGAAAGGGCATCGCAGGGGAGGTGACTTTGTTCATCACCTGCTTCGCCGAAATGTTTTCAAACGTCGGTGGTGTGCGCATAAATTCACCCATTTCTCGCGTATTAGAAGAGAATGAGAACATATGTTCGTATGCTGTCTATTGTAAGTCTCGTCCCTTCCGAAGGCAAGTTGCGGGGGGAATAAGAAACAAGCCCTGTGTATGGAAAATAGACTCGCAGTGGAAACTTCCTTGGATGGGCCATTGTACATCCGTTCGAACAGGTGGTCTGAGCTGTACCGTAGCCCCTCACTGGATCGTATTGACAAACTGAAACTGATCCGATTATAGTATGTGGCAGATAGGAGGAAGGTCACATGGCATCGAGTGGTTGGTTTTCAATGTCTGTGCATGCATTGGCACTGCTTGCCCAAAGTCAGGAGGGCTATTCAAGCAGTTTTATTGCATCCAGTGTGAACACTCACGCCGTTTTCCTCCGTCGAGTCTTGAAACGCCTTGTAGAAGTCGGTTTCATCCAAACTCGAGAGGGGCGTGATGGTGGATATCGGCTCGCAAAACCGCCCGAAGGAATTTTGCTGTCTGATGTTTACAAAGCTTTGGAGATGGATCGAGCTTTGGCACCGAGCCCAGCCGAACCGAATCCCATGTGTCCGGTAGGTTCCGGTATGCCAGTTGTATTCGATGCGATCGCAGTCGAAGCCGAGCAGGCCATCCTGAAGACCTTGCAGCAGTACACAGTTGCCGATGTGGCAAAGGGAGCGATCTCTGCAGGCACTCTGTCAATGTGACTTTTTTTGCTCTTAACTGAAACTGATTCGGTTTTATTAAGGCGTCATGGGAGGTATGTGCGATGAAAATGTTGGTAACCGGAGCAACAGGAAAATTGGGGACTAAGGTCGTAGAGGCGCTATTGAAATCCGTTCCAGCGGATCAACTCGCTGTCAGTGTTCGGACTCCAGAGAAGGCAAAAGGCTTGGCAGCGCTGGGGGTGGAAGTCCGGCACGGCGATTTCGACAGCCCGGAAACGTTGGCTGCCGCTTTTGCGGGCATTGACCGCCTGTTGATCATATCCGCAGATGGGGACAACGAAACGAGAATTCGACAGCATACGAATGCTGTTCGTGCGGCAGAGCAGGCGCAAGTTGGTTTCATCGCTTACACCAGTTTAGCCAATGCCAGTGGCAGCGGGATGTTCCTGGCGCCGCCGCATCGAGCCGCGGAAGAGGCCATTTTGAAAACTGGTATTCCGTATTCGTTTTTGAGAAACAACTGGTATTTGGAGAACGAGATCGCGAGCATTCAAGGTGTTATCGCCGGGGCTCCTTGGGTCACAGCAGCGGGTTCTGGAAAAGTGGGCTGGGCGCTGCAGCAGGATTATGCCGAGGCAGCAGCGGCGGTACTTTCCGGGGCCGGGCACGAGAATACCATCTACGAACTCTCAGGCAAGCTGCTTACCCAGGCGGAGCTGGCCGAGGCTGTTGGTGACGTGTTGGGTAAACAAGTGTCGGTGCAACAGGTAGATGACGATACGTACGCCGAGATCATGAAAGGTGCGGGAGTCCCCGACTTTGTCATTCCTATCCTCGCAGGAATTCAACAGGGGATTCGGGAAGGTACGCTGGAAATCGAGAGCGAAGACTTTGCAAAGGTGCTCGGACGACCATTGACGCCGATTCGCGACGCGCTTCGTCAAATCATCCGTCAGATCTCGAACTAAACCCTGGAGTCAGAGAAAGGCCCCTAAATCCACAGCTCACGTGGATTTAGGGGCCTTTTGGCAGAAGGTGATCAGCCGAGAGCTTTCTTGGGTACAGCCGGAACTTGAATGGCATTCGGGATGTCATCTTGCCTAACTTTAAAGCTTGGTTCGTACTTTGAGGGATCCGTAAATTGATCCGCCTCCGTAGAACGCCACGTGTAGAAACAAATCGGACAGGAATAGACTGTCCAAGCACCTTTGACAGGGGATTCGGCTACTGCCTCCGCCTTCAGTGAATCACATCGCGGGCACATCGTCACACGATCACGCTCCTTATTGATGATTCAGCAATTCTTGAAAAATGTGCTCCCACTTCTCTGTTGCAATGGGTGCGTCGAGCGGTTGGGAGTAGTGCCCTCGCGTTTCTGGTGCAACTGGTGTCGTCGCATCGAGGATCATCTTGTGTGTGATGCCGGCTGGGTTGGACCCAGGATCGAGCGGGATGACGGACATATCCGGCAGAATGATCACGTCGTGCGCAGGGTGCATCTTCGTTGAGAGCGCCCACATGACTTGTGGGAGATTAAACGGATCGACTGTCTCATCGACGATAATTGCCAGTTTGCAGTAGCCGAGGCCGTGCGGCGTCGTCATGGCGCGCATACCGACTGCTTTGGCGAATCCGCCGTACCGCTTCTTTGTCGAAATGATGGCGACGAGACCGTGTGTATACATTGCGTTGACCGCCACGATTTCGTCCGGAAACGCATCCTTGAGCTGCTGGTACATGGGCACACACGTATTTACACCGACCATGTAGTCGGTTTCTGTCCAAGGCATGCCGATGTACAGGTGTTCAAAAATCGGATTCCGGCGGTGGTACACGCGTTTGATGTGGATCACAGGCATGCTTCGCCCACCGGAATAGTGGCCTGTAAACTCGCCAAACGGCCCCTCAAACTCGCGAACGCCTGCAAGAACTTCGCCCTCGAGGACGATTTCTGCGCCCCACGGAACGTCGAGGTTCGTGCCAGGCAACGTGAATATTTTGTACGGTTCGCCTTGGATAGCGCCTGCCATTTCGTACTCAGATTGGTCGTAGCCGATGGGGGCTGCGGCCATCGTCGTAATCACCGGTTCGCAACCAATGGCGAGGGCGACTGGCAGATTTTCTCCGCGCTCCTCAGCCAATCGCAGGTGCACACCGATGTCGTGCTGGGGCACTGGTTGAATGCCGAGGCGGTCCTTGCCCTTCACTTGAATCCGGTAGACGCCCACGTTCTGTTTACCAAAGTGCTCGGGATCGGTCGGATCGCGTGAGATCACACAGGCCTTGTCGATATAGAAACCGCCGTCGTATTGATTCAATCGGAACAGCGGAAGCAGGTCGAAGAGGTTGATGTCCTCGTTTACCTCAACTTCTTGAAATGGCGCGCTGTCCAAACGTTCGACTGGAACTGGATAGTTATCCCACCTGCGGGCAAATTCGAAGAATTGTTCTTTGACTGGTGTATTTTTTGGCATCCCCATCATCAAAGCGTGATTTGGCCAGGAGCCGATGACGTTCATCGCGACTTTGGCATCGTTATAGCCGTTGATGTTCGTGAATAGCAGTGCAGGGCTTTTGTCACTAACGTTGTTGATAGCTCGTCCAGCAGAACCCAAATCCGGCTCTGGCATCACTTCATCTTCAATGGTGAGAAGTTGTACCTCTTTGCGCAGGGTGTCTAAAAAGTCACGGAAGTCCTGGTATGCCATATGTTCTGCCTCCGAATCCTAGGTATTGCGAATCGTCGTTCGACCGGGATACCGGTTTTCTCTATTTCGTGTTACCGCCCAATAGACAAAATCGCCCCCCCTTTTGGATAAGGGGGGGCCAATTCGCGTACTGTTATTCCGGAATATAAGGTAACTCGAGGTTCTTCGGCGCATTGATCACGTGCGTTTCCGTGTAGCCGAGGATACCTTCTTCGCCATATTCGCGTCCGACACCAGACTGCTTTACGCCGCCAAATGGAAAGCGGACGTCAAGACCTTGGACTGCTGCCGTGTTGATCATCGTGGTGCCTGCTTCAATGCGGTGAGCCACCTGAATTGCGTGGTTCTGTTCACCCCAGACAGAACTGGTCAGCCCATAGATGCTGTTGTTGACGAGTGAGATGCCTTGTTCTTCGTCGTCATACGGCAAGATAGGTACAGTTGGTCCGAATTGCTCCTCGACGACGATGGGATCGTCATAACTAGCGTCTAGTACCAAGGTTGGTTGCAGGAAGTAACCTTTGTTGAACACGTCCTCGTCCAGCACTTTACCCAATGGGATCATTTTGGCACCGCGGCTCTTCGCACCATCAATCAAGCTTTGAACGTACTTCTTTTGTCCCAGATTATTGACAGCGCCAATCGTTACATTTGGATCAAATGGGTCGCCAACGCGAATCCACTTATTTGCCGCTTCAATATATTTCTCGACAAATTGGTCGTAAATGGAGCGGTGAACGTAGACGCGTTTTGCGATCATACAAATCTGTCCGGCTGTCAGGAAGTTCGAGATGACCATGCGACGCATCGCGCGTTCATCGTTCACGTCGAAGTCGGAGAGAACAAGTGCCGCGTCGTTGCCCCCGAGTTCCAACGTCATATCTTTAATGGTGTCAGCCGCTGCCTTGATGATAGACTTCGCTGTTTTTGTTCCGCCGGTGAACGCGATCTTGGAGATCTTTGGATTGCTCGTCAGTTCGACGCCTACGTCTGCGTCTCCGTGAACCACGTTGAGAACGCCTGGTGGAAATTCGTTCGCGATGATTTCGATCACCTTGGTCACGGTCAGTGGTGCAAATGGACTTGGCTTGAGGACCATGGTGTTGCCTGCCAGGATTCCAGGAGCGGCCTTGATCGTGGACAACGAGATCGGGTAGTTCCACGGCGTGATTGCGGCTACCACCCCAATCGGATCGTGAGAAATGATGGTCGTGCCACCGTCATGCTCCTTGATTTCGTCACGCAGGACTTCCTTTGCCGTGTTACAAGCGTATTCCATCCACATGAAGGAAACCGCAAATTCACCCATGGCGTCGTAAAGAGCCTTACCGTGTTCACGGGCAAGCAATCGGGCCAGTTCTGGTGTTGCCTCCTTCAACTTTTGGATCGCGCGCTCCATTCTCTCGATCCGTTCATCAAGCGACGACCACTTCCAAGTTGCGAATGCTGTATGTGCAGCGTCGATGGCACGAATTGCGTCTTCGCGGGAGCTCATTGGCGCATAGCCGACAATCTCATCGGGACGAGACGGATTTTCGCGGGAGTACGTCTTTTCTGTTTCGACTTTTTCACCATTAATAATTGCGTGAACCACAATGGGTTGTTCCGACATCTTGGAACACCTGCTTTCATTGATATTCGGATCGAATATACGGGGCACATTTCCAACTTAAAGCTGTACTCCTTTATTTAATCGCCGAAAAGTTGTTATAGCAACTATAGAACAAAAAATTATTGCACATTAGCAGACATTTTCAACAGAATTCTGCGCATCTGTTCTATTTCTTCGTCTGTGATGCCTTTGCAAACCAAATCGTTAAACTGGTGAATGAGCGGAATCACATCGTCGCCAAGCTCTTTTCCTTGATCCGTAAGGTAAACCCGCAGTGACCTCCTGTCCTCGCCGGTAACCCTGTGAATAAAGCCTTTCTGCTCGAGATTGGAAATCATCCGAGCAACATTGGTTTTATCTTTCTTGAGTTTATCGGCAATTTCATTTTGATTAAGACCATCTTGTTCCCAGAGGAGCATCATAATTAAATTTTGCTCGGGAGCAAGGTTAAAAGGATACAATGTCGCTTTTACGTAGTTCGTAAAAATTAAGTCAGTGTTGTGAATAAGGATACTGATAAACTCACTGAAATTGACTTTCAACGAAATCCCTCATTGGTTGCTATAACAACTTTTATTTAGATTCTAATGTAATGCGTAATCGGTGTCAAATTTCCATGTGACCATTATTTTCCCCTACGACAGCGCTTATACGGAGCCATTTCGAAATGGGCCGACCGGTTCATCAAAGAAAGGGAGCCCGTAGGTGGCCAAATCGAGAACCGTAAATGTAGCATCCTGAACCGTAGACGCACTATTCACGACGAAATGGCAGACGCGACACTTTTGGCCAATTTGAATGCTGCGGCAGGGAGGGGTGACGTTGCTGTACAGGCATCCACCGGCGGAACGTCGTTTGCGCCGGTGGATGGGATCGACAAACGTATCCGCCAAACGATAGAGTCACGTGTCTGCCCGGGCATTTGAGGTCCTCTTCAACTGTCCAGACCTAGTTAGAAGGGGGGATCAGTGAGTCGAAGGTACGAGGTTTCTCAGCAACACTTTCACTGTCTTTAGGTACGAGTCAGATCGGACAGCTGGGTCCCACACCTTTTGCAGGATGAAACCCTGAAATAGTGCGACGATCACTCTGGCGAGAGCTTCCGAATCGATGTCTTTGTCGATGGTCCCGTGCTCTTGAGCATGCGCAAAGACCTTCTTCAGTTCAGCCAGAGGCGCTTCAATGCCGCGGTTTGTGATCTGTAAGATTTCCGGATTGATAATCGCTTCAGCCCACATTTGTACGCCAACTCGACGGTCTTTCATCGTCTCGTCGGTTTCCAGCGATCCAAAGAAATGGCTTGAGAGCTTTTCGAGTATGTCCATTACGTCTGTGCTGTTTAAGGGCTGTTCAAGGATGTCTCGTTCAGCAGATTGCCTCTTGAGCGCGATGGCTTGAATCAATTCATCCTTACTTTTGAAGTACCGATAGATTGCCCCAGGACTGAGGTGGGATTGTTGGATGATGTCCTGCATGGTCGTATTGTGAAAGCCTTTTTTGGAGAAACACTCCGATGCTGCTTTCATAATTTGTTCTCGTCGAGCATCTAAGTGTTGTTGATTGACTTTGGGCATTTAGAGCTTCCCTCATTTCACATTTGCTTGTGCTATGCGGTAAAATTCGTATCCTCTGAGGTATACGTCTGAATTCGTATATCTGTTTCGCATATAGCGCGATCGATAGTCGACAGAACCTAAATCCTCTACCAACTCAAAGCCTCGATCCTGAAGAAATTGATTTACTCCAGACGGATTCAGGCCAAATGACCATGGTTCACCAATCTGGTTCAGTGTCTTGGCGAGTGCCTTAGACCCAACAAACTGGCTGCCTTCATTCAGCACGGCCTTGTCCACGTATGTGAAGACGAGTCGAGTGTCCGAAGCGCAATTGGCAATGAATCTGAGGGTCTGATCTACAGCATCCGCGGTCAGATAATTTGTGACACCTTCCCAAATAAACATGGCCGAATTGCTTTTGTCAAAACCAGCCTTAAGAAGAATTTCCTCCAGGGACTGTTCGACAAAATCGATCGCGACAAAACGTACATGTTCTGTGTTCATGGTCGGAAGTCGTGAAATGACGCCTTTCTTGACTTCAAGAGTACTAGGGTGGTCGACCTCGAATACCGCACATGTCCTTAGTTCAGGAAGACGGTAGGCACGTGTGTCAAATCCGGCGCCAAGAATCACAACCTGGTTGATGCCATCTTGGACGGAACTACGCAATACATCGTCAATCAAGCGGGTCCGCGCGACGCCCGAATAGAAGGCCCCCGGCCAGCGGTTATCCATCACTCCATGGATGAATTGCCTTACGAGAGGGGTACGAAATAGGAGTTCAGCAATACGTAAAGGAGCAGACAGGAAGTTCTTGGAATAAGGGTCGTTGAACAATCTTATCCGGGGACTTTCAATCGTTTCCAAGGCGCGAAACAACGCCATGTATTCGGCAGTCTTACTCGCTTTCTGGCTTAATCTCATCTTCAAATACGCTACCTCCAAATAAAAAAACGAATGACCGTTCTTTTATATAAAACATAAAATTGATGATTGTCAATATGCACAGGGCACATGGGAGACGATGGAAACACCGAATATGGACATTTGAGGTTTGATCTGACATTTTGATACGTAGATCGATATTGCAGTTCGAGGAAGCGAATCGTTGGCGGGTGGGACATGATGTTATGCGGATATGCGGCAACAAGTGACGAGAATTGGTCAGAAATTCACACAGTAGGTAGAGAACAGGCTTCCATAACGGACGATTACCTCACTTTCCTAAAGAGCATTGCACCAATGAATGAACCGAGAGGCATTGTATTTCATGACTTCGACTCGGCCACCAAGGTATTTTCAGCCCACGCATTACCAGCGTGGACGAATGGCGATCTGATTCATATCGATCCGCTCGTGGCAGATTGGCAGCGAATTTTCCTGTCTGCTATTCCCTGCGATGTAGCAGATGACATTTTCCGTGACGTTTCGAACTACTACCTATTTTTAGATATTCGAGACGTTGCGACCATTGTAGGGCACGAAGTCACTCACCATATGGGGTGTTTTGCGCGAACCTTCGACGCCGAAATCAATGATGCAATGTGGTTTGAAGAGGGGATGTGTTTTTATCTTCCACGTAAAAGATTATTGTTCAGCCAGCGCTTTGAAGCGCTCATGCGTGCAGAGGCACTGCTGATCGAGTTGCATAGAGACCAATACGGAGAGCATCCAGTTTGGCGATTTGGCGGATCGTCGGTCGATGGGGGTGGTTTTGTTGCAGCACTGTTCGATTACTGGAGGGCAACGTCAGCCGTACGGACGATTGTTGAGGAGTACGCATCTGGGGACGTGCGAAAGGTGCTTCGGGTATTTGAGTATTGGGTAGAACATTTGAGTAGTGAGCAGCGGTTTTTTGACTACGTGATGGAGACCTTTCATGTACCCGACGTCTGTAGACAAAAACTAGCCTTTTGATGATACGGTGTCACTCCTCGCGCGCAGTGCTTTTGTCCATGTCATTCCCAAAAGGATGGAACTTTCCCAGGTAATGACCTAGTGCTACGAGTGTCCACACCGTGTTGTAACTGTGAAAGTGGATATAAAATCCACCGGGAAGTCCTCCACCTGTCGGGTAGGATTGGGTCCAGTCGCTTTTGTGTCGCTCCTTCGCTAGATAACTTACTCCTCGTTCGATCGCAGGAACAGGGTGTGGAAATGCAGCGATCAAGGCATCAGTTGCCCAGGCAGTTTGCGATACAGTACTCCTTCCAAGTGCAACATAGGTTTTTTGGGTATCACTCAGGCACGATTCGCCCCAGCCCCCATCCGCGTTTTGTGTATCGTGAAGCCACTTTACTGCACGAGCAATCGAGGGGTGACTGGTTTCTAACCCCGCTGCCAAAAGGCCTGTTAAGGCTGCCCAGGTCCCATAGATATAACAAACGCCCCACCTACCATACCAGGAACCGTTGGACTCCTGATTCCGCAACAACCAATGAACAGCGTGTTGAACGACCCGATCTTCGATGGTATATCCTGAAAAATTGCAAAGAAATTCGAGCGTTCTGCCAGTTAAATCGGCAGATGAGGGGTCAGTGAGCGTGGCTTTCGCCCCATCTATGGCCAAATTGGACAGCAGCCTTTTGTTCGTGTTCCGCTCGAAGGCGGGCCAGCCCCCATCTGGCTCCAGCCGTTCTAGCAAGAAGTGCTCGAGCTTCCGTAGAGACAAAGTCTTTACGGACGGAAGATTTCGAGTTCTTACGTGATGGGACCGTTTGCTTGGTTCTTTGGAGTCAGCTTCCATCAGCAACGTGCTTAAGTCCGGGAAATGTGGTGCTCGTACAGACGATTTGCAAGCGGCGGCCATCAGGACTGGGGCAATATGACCACGGGCATAACCCACGAAGTCAAAGAAGTGAAGCGGAAACCACTTCGGAAACAACGTCCAGCTTAAGGGGACCCGATAATGTTTCCACGGAAGCTGACCCGTACATGCGAGCATTGCCCTCGTGGACATCCCGAGTCGTGCCAATCCACCATTTTGGCGGACAAACAGATTTGCCTTTTGCATTGACTCATCGTTCATCGTGTAGTGTCCAGTCGACAAGATGGGGAGCGATCCAAGACTTATGGGTAGATTCGCATATAGGACGATGAACCCATGGTGCTACCGGAGGGTTCGAGCCATTGTAAAGTCATACAACTATACGGCCTTACAAGACCCTTATGCTGTAGGGTGCATGATCGATCGCTTATGTCTGGCTTGTGGGGACTCGATTACCCCTGCACAACGCGCCGCTGCGATTCGATTTGTCATCGCGCAGAAATGCAACCCACTGCATCCAGGCCATCGGGCGCGTATGCGGAGACTTGTATTCGGTTACTGACCGTAATCGGCTGGGATGGGCATTGTTTGAAGAGGAATATCGCGACGAGACACCCGCTGGTGACGGCGGGTGCGTTAGTGCGTGCTATACCCTCTCTACACGTATCGCTTTGCGACGAATGACGAGGAACCCGCAGGCCAAGAAGGCAGTTATGACCGCTTGAAAGATGAAAAGCGGTAGCGTGAATGTGGCAACATGATGACGCTGAGGATTCACCACAAAAAGGTTTAGGTTCACTAAGAGGTCTAGCAACTCCGCGCATAGAACCCCGCCTAATAACCATTGAATGCGTTGATAATGTCCCTTTAAAGATGCTACATCTGTATATATTTCATGGGTTGTTTCTGGCTGCCACGGGCGACGAAAGTAGTACCAGTTGTTGCAACTCCCTACGGATTCCCATCCCGAGTCTTTAAACAGTTCGAGATATTCATGGTTGAGCCGCTTGCGACGAAGCCCTGGCTGATAGTCAAGACGATATACGTATCGGACAGAACGGTCGCGCGTAAAACCGCTTCGAAATAGACCTGGTTTTGTAAGATGAATCCCTTCTTGAGAGAGGTGATCCAGGTGTTGTTGTTCCTTTTCATAATCCCATACAAACCAGATATTGAACCTTTTTTCCTCGCCACGGTCTCTCCTCATTGTGAGTCGCCCCTTTGCCGATGGATAGCTTGCCGTCCATTCTCAAGCAGTTCTTCTAAACGGTTGATTTCCGCAAGCAGAGCGGCACGTCCAGGCGCCGTAATACTGTATACCTTCCGACGGGAGTCAGCACTCGAAGGATTTACGTTTTCAATGTATTTCCTCTTTGCTAACGTATTGAGAGCCGTATAGAGCGTGCCTGCGCCGATGATCGTTTTTCCGCTGCTGATCTTTTCGACCTCCTGCATGATCCCGTATCCATGTAATGGACCCGCGTACAACGTCACTAAAATGTAGTAAAAGGCCTCAGTTAAAGGGACGAAGTCATTTTCTTTACTCAAAATGAGTCCTCCATGAGGTACTTATTTCCACTATATCGACTTATGATATATCGCATGTTGTTATAATACGCCTGGATATATCGACAGTCAATATAATGGCCGTTTTATGGAGTTCAGAACAAATGTGTCGGGGGACGAAACAGCAGTATCCTGTAACATAACAAGGTATCGTTGATTGAGAAGAAATAACCCGCTTGGTAATCCAATCACATTTGTAAATGACTGTGAGTTGAGGATTACTTATTCACAAATAGGAACCGAAGATTGGGTAAAGGGTACACTTTATATGCACCCCAAAAAAGATATCCTTTCTGATGTACGACGACCGAGGGGGCATCGTGCATAGCGTGATGTCACATGCTCAGAACGTAGGAGCCATGCTGTTGAGGTGTAGTGGAAGCACGCGGATACTGAAAAGTGAGGGGAAACATCCCCCCCAATGTAACTGTTACATCAGGTTCTTTTGGATATCTCGCTGTGATTCACAACGGTGCGAAAAATTCCCATTCGTTACCATTCGGATCTTGTACCCAAAACTTATCCTGAACGGCATAGCAACAGGTTACATTCATTTCGTCGCGAGTGGTGAAACCGAGTCCACTTAAACGATCCCGTTGTGCCATCACTTCATCCGTATTCTTGACTTGAAAGCCAAAATGGCTGACCTGATTTCCACGCACTTCATCGCTCAGATTCAATGTGAAGTTTAGTTTCGGCTCTTCTAAAAGGAACTTTGCGTAATCGTCCTTAACCTTAACGGGCTCATGTTCAAATAAATGGCGGTAAAATGCAATGGACTTTTCCAAGTCTATGACGTTAATTCCGACGTGTGTGTACATAAAGGATACCTCCTGAATTTAATTTTTTCGATTTATTTAATCTAAAAAAATCGATTTAGTGAAGTGCACAAACGCTCAACAACAAGCGTTCGGGCGGAAGATACAGCACAATTGTTCGGAGAGGAGTGCACTGACTTCAGACGCGTTGAGTTCGTAGTAACTCCACGTACCTTGCGTCTCGCGAGTAATCAGTCCAGCCTCGACCAAAATCTTAAGATGGTAGGAGAGGCTTGATTGCGGCAGGTCAAGCACCTCTTGCAAATCACAAACACACGTTTTCCCGCGCTGGCAAAGTTCGTTCATGATCTGCAACCGTTTCTCGTCAGAAAGTGCCTTGAATTTCGCAGCGTATGTCTTGAATATGTAGTTGGGATTTTTCTGATCGAGTAACGGTAATTCCCTCACTGTACCTCTCCCTATTCATCATATTTTTTCGATTAATCGTATTATATGCACCGAATTATGGTTGTACAAGACTAAATCGAAAAAATTTGTTTTAACGAGTTTGTGCGTGCGTGCGTGAATGCTGGGTTGATATAGATATAATGATATGGTTATGATGTGTAGCGGAGGTGGTACATCATGGACTTTGAAAGTCTAGCGGATACGTTGAAAGCACTCGCGGACCCGACGCGGCTTCGGGTGATTGCTCTGCTGAACATCCGGGATTGCTGTGTTTGCGAATTGGTGCCCTTGTTTGGGATTTCGCAACCCGCTGTGTCGAAACACCTGAGTCGATTGAAGGCGGCTGGTCTCGTGAAGGAGACACGAAAAGGGATGTGGGTATTCTACTCACTTAACCAGGCACGCCTCGCTGAAGTGGGTGTATCGCTGAAACATTTGCCTGATATGACAAACGAACTAAACGACCTCAAAGCGAAAGGTTTACTCGTCCAGTGTGACGGTTCGGTGAAACAATGACGTCCATAACATGGCTAGCCATTGGTGTATTTGTAGTTACGTTGGTGTTCGTGATTTGGCAGCCAAAAGGGTTGTCGATTGGATGGAGTGCATTTGGTGGTGCCGTTCTTGCACTCTTGCTTCACGTCGTTCATTTGGGTGATGTGTGGTCGGTTACGAAAATTGTATGGGACGCGACACTTGCGTTTGTGGGTATCATCATCATCTCTATGATTCTTGATCAAATTGGTTTCTTCGAGTGGGCAGCACTTAAAATGGCACACGCGGCGAAGGGAGATGGACGAAAGGTCTTCCTGTATGTCATTACCCTTGGAGCTATCGTATCTGCGTTTTTTGCCAATGATGGTGCCGCACTCATTTTGACACCCATCGTGCTTGAGAAAGTGAAACTATTGAAAT
This sequence comes from Alicyclobacillus fastidiosus, assembly GCA_029166985.1. GTDB lineage: Bacteria > Bacillota > Bacilli > Alicyclobacillales > Alicyclobacillaceae > Alicyclobacillus > Alicyclobacillus fastidiosus_A. The sequence goes on from CP119138.1 coordinate 673,686, forward strand.
TCGACATGAAGAAAATGGTCCCGTACATTTTGGCGAGCGGGTTTATCGCAGATACCACATCATTGCCACTCATCGTGAGTAACCTTGTGAACATTGTATCTGCCGATTACTTTGGCGTTGGCTTTATCCAATACGCATTACATATGATTGTGCCAGATCTGTTTTCGTTTGGTGCCAGTCTCTTGATGCTTTATCTGTTCTTTCGAAATGAGATTCCAAATAAATACAACCCTAGCGACCTACCGGAAGCACAGAAGGCCATCAAGCACAAGGGCATGTTTACTACGTCCTGGGTCACTCTGATTGTGCTGTTTGTTGGCTACATGTTAACAGAGTTGAAACATATCCCTGTATCGGCTGTTGCGCTCGTCATTGCGCTGGTTTTTCTGATCACAGGGTCTATTACGAAAACCATTGCGCCGTGGAAGACCATTAAATCTGCGCCTTGGGCAATTGTTGTTTTCTCGATTGGTATGTATGTGGTGGTTTACGGATTACGAAACGCAGGACTCACGAATCTGCTCGGACATTTGTTCCAGTGGTCAACGCATGGCGGGCTGTATGGCGGGACGCTGTTCATGGGTTTTGCCGCCGCCATTCTGTCGAGCCTCATGAATAATATGCCAACGGTCATGATTGATGCACTCGCCATTCACGCCACAAGTGCCACAGGTGTGATGCACGAAGCCATGGTTTACGCGAATGTCATCGGATGTGATCTTGGACCAAAGATTACACCAATTGGTTCACTCGCAACGCTTCTTTGGTTGCACGTTCTGTCACAAAAGGGCGTGAAAATTAGCTGGGGTCAATACTTTAAGACGGGGATTGTCCTTACCATTCCAACACTGTTCGTCACGCTATCGGGTTTATATCTGTGGCTTGCATTTGTTCACTAAAGCGCGGGAGGGTCATTGATGAAGAAACCACTTGTCTATTTTCTTTGCACAGGGAACTCATGCCGCAGCCAAATGGCTGAAGGGTGGGCAAGAAAGCTTGGAGGAGACAAGATAGAGGTTCATAGCGCAGGGATCGAGACGCATGGGGTGAATCCACGTGCCGTCACCGCCATGAAGGATGCGGGCGTGGATATCTCGCGCCATACATCCGATTTGATTGATCCTGAGATTCTGAATAAAGCGGACTACGTGATTACACTTTGTGGAGATGCAAACGATAAATGTCCAGTTACGCCATCACACGTGAATCGTCTGCACTGGGGATTCGAAGACCCAGCAAAAGCGACGGGATCGGACGAGGAAGTGACAGCGAAGTTCAGCGAAGTCCGTGATGCCATCAAAAATCGCATATCGACCTTTCTGAGCAAGGAGTTATTTATATGACATGAAGGGGGAGCTAACTATGGTCGCCGCTCATATGCCTAGAGGTTGTGGTCGGCGCCTGAGGACGGAACAGACGTGACCAAGGAAGGGAGATGTAGGTGATTGATCCTGTGTGCTGGTGAAGCGTAGGAGTGCTCTGCGGGATACGGTGGGGACCGTTCAGGTGCCGACTGCGAAAGGGACTGAGAATGGCAACGTCGCAGATCCAGCCAGTTCGAGTCGGGGATGAACGCGACGGTTCGGATCCATAGATCATGTATCGTGCAGTGATTAGGGTGTCCCAAACGTGTATGACACGTAGGGAACACCCCATTTCGTAGACTCCGGCAACACATCCACACTCGTAAAGCGACGGAGCGGATGCGGAACGGAACACAGTTTGTGCTAGAGATTGTCGATGTGGACCGGTTCGATGTCGTCGGCTGGCTGGAATCCAAACACTTTGCTGTAGAAATAAAACTCGCCGTCGAGGGAGCGTTTGATGTTGGCTCCGATGCGGAACCCGTGGCCCTCGCCCTCAAACGCCACGTAGGCCACTGGCAACCCTTTTTTCCGCAAGGCTTCGACCATGAGCTCGGCTTGGTTTGGCGGAACGATTTTATCGTCAAGTCCCTGAAAGAAAATCACTGGGCAAGACAGGCCATCTGTAAAATTGATCGGTGAACGGTTGTAATACACGTCTTTTGCTTCAGGGTAGGGTCCGAGTAAACCGTCCATGTAGCGAGACTCAAACTTGTGCGTCTCCTTGGCGAAAATTTCTAGTTCGCTGAGACCAAAATGGCTTGCTCCTGCCGCGTACACATCAGTGAATACAAGTGAGGCAAGCGTCGTATATCCACCTGCACTGCCTCCTGCGATAGCCACGCGACGTTCGTCGACGAGGCCTCTTTCAACCAGGTATCGGACGGCGTTCGCCGCGTCTTGCACGTCGACCACTCCCCAATTGCCCTTCAGCCTGTCGCGGTACTCTCGTCCGTAACCGGTCGATCCCCCGTAATTCACATCGATGACCGCGAATCCCCGGCTGGTCCAGTATTGCGTCGTTAGATTAAGCACGGGCGACGATGCCGATGTGGGTCCGCCGTGGACATGCACTAACAAGGGGGGAAGTTCATCGTGTGGCGCCTGGTAGTCTGGGTTGTACGGGCGGTAGTAGATGGCGTGTGCCGTTTTGCTGTCGTCCGTCGGGAATTCGATGGATTCTGGGATGGACAGGTAAGCGGGATCGATTTCAAGCTCGCCGGATGCCCTGACGACTTGCTGGTCTGTACCATCTGGGTTCATGCGCACCACGCCCGGGAAACTGGTCGGCGACGCCGCGATGAACACCGCTTCGTCGGCGGTTGCGTGGATGGATGAAAAGTACGTGTAGTCTGTATCGATGTTCGACAGCGTTCCGGTCTGCGTGTCGATCTGTGCGAGGTACCAAGTGCCATTTTGCGTATACGTGCAGATGATGGTTGAGTCGTTGACGAAGTCGTAGTTGGAAAAACCAAATTGCCAGCTTGGCGCGCTAAATTCAGCATCCAGTGCATGCAGCGGTTGGACATGGCCCTCACGCAGGCAGTAAATGTTCCACCAATTTGTCCGATCCGACACGAAATACAGTTGCCCGTCAGGTGACCATCTCGGTTGGCTGACCGATTCACCGCGCCCACCTGCCACTTGCGCGGCATTGACGATATGACCGTCGTCGGCGACGTCAGCGACCCAAAGCTCGGTTTCGTCCCACGGCATATTCGGATGGTTCCAGGTCAACCAGGCGAGGTGACGACCGTCTGGACTTAGGCGCGGGTTGGAGTAAAAGTCGTTGCCTTGCGCCACAATGCGTTCGTCGCTGCCGTCCACACGCATGGTCACGATCGTGGTTTCGGCATGGATGGAGGACTTCGTGTGGTCTTCTCGCACGAAGTACAGGCGATGGCGGCGAGCATCGACCTCGCCGTCGGCATAGCGCAGGTTTGAGTCCCTGGTGATGGCTTCTATTTGCCCGTCTTTTGTACGGCGGTAGAGCAGGTTGTCGGAGAAGTTGGAGAAGATGATTTCACCTTCATGAACGACGTAGGGCGCGCCGCCGTATTCGTGGACGCGCGTGCGGACGTTGTAGGGCGAGGGTGTCAGCTCGTGGATGGAGCCGTTCTCGTCCAACGTAAGGATCGTGTTGCGGCCCTGTTCGGCAGGACGCGCTTCTATGAAATAGATTCGTCCGCCATGAAGCTGTGTGTTCACGACTGGAACGGTGCCCTTCACAATCAAGTTGGAAGTGATAGGGGACTTCCAACTGCCGTACGGGACTATGGTCTTCTGAGACATCCTGTTCACTCTCCTGAATCGATATACTATTCAAACTAGATGCAACATACAGGTTATATTCTAGAAAACGATGGAGATTGCCTTTGTTTGACGGCAACGAATTTCTACAAAACATCTAAGCCATCGACACTTTTCTAAATTGACCCTCATCTTGAACCTATCTTAAAATGGAATTGAAAGCGATTTCTTTGTGTGAAAATTCGCTTAGAACCAAGGAGGTTTGCGTGATGCCGGTCAACCAGTTAGAAGTGCACGACAATGTGGTGGCTTTTCTCCATGGGACCAAGGATTTGTTCATCGACGGGAAGTTTGTACCCTCTGCATCTGGAAAGACGTTTGATACGTTCAATCCTGCCACAGGGGAAGTTCTTGCGACGGTGTCTGAGGCGCAGGAAGAGGACATCCATCGCGCGGTAACCGCAGCTCGCCGAGCGTTTGACGAGGGTCCGTGGTCGAAGATGAGCGGTGCTGCACGTGGTCGCCTACTGTACAAATTGGCAGATCTAATGGAGTTGCATCGGGTAGAGCTCGCGCAAATCGATACGTTGGACAACGGCAAACCCATCCGGGAGACCAGCCGTGCGGACGTCCCACTCGCCGTCGAGCACTTTCGGTACTATGCGGGCTGGGCCACGAAAATTGTCGGTCAAACGATTCCCGTCAGCGGGAACTTTTTTAACTATACGCGACATGAGCCGGTCGGGGTGGTCGGACAGATTATTCCGTGGAACTTCCCACTGCTCATGGCGGCGTGGAAAATGGGAGCCGCGCTGGCGATGGGCTGTACCATCGTCTTAAAGCCTGCGGAACAAACTCCGCTTTCCGCTCTGTACTTGGCGAAGTTAGTCCAGGAAGCTGGCTTCCCGGACGGCGTCGTCAACGTCGTTCCAGGATTTGGTGAAACCGCCGGTGCACCGCTGGTCAATCATCCTCAGGTGGATAAGGTGGCGTTTACCGGATCGACGGAAGTTGGGAAACTGATTATGCGCCAAGCGGCGGACTCGCTCAAGCGCGTGACGCTTGAGCTCGGTGGAAAGTCGCCGAACATCATTTTGCCAGATGCCGACCTCTCGCGAGCTGTTCCCGGTGCGCTGATGGGCATCATGTTCAACCAAGGGCAGGTTTGCTGTGCTGGATCTCGATTGTTCATCCAGAAGAAATCGTACGACAACGTCGTCGCGGATTTGGTCTCGCTGGCCAAAAACATCCATCAGGGGAGTGGCATCGACACCGATACCGAAATGGGCCCGCTCGTCTCGGATGAACAGCAGAATAAAGTGCTTGGTTACATCGACAGCGGTTTGAACGACGGCGCGGAACTGCTCGTGGGCGGCACGCGGCCATTTGAAGCGGGATACTTCGTCTCGCCGACGATTTTCGCCAATGTGCGGGACGACATGGCGATTGCGAAGGAGGAGATCTTTGGCCCTGTCGTCGCGGCGATGCCGTTTGAAGATCTGGACGAAGTCATCCGCCGCGCGAACAACAGCGACTACGGTTTGGCTGCGGGCCTGTGGACCGAGAATATCCGCAATGCCCATTACGTCGCCAACAAGCTCAAAGCCGGTACCGTTTGGGTCAATTGCTACAACGCGTTCGACGCGGCTGCGCCGTTTGGCGGCTACAAGCAGTCGGGTATCGGTCGCGAAATGGGATCGTATGCGCTGAACAATTACACCGAGGTCAAGGACGTCTGGATCAATCTCGACTGAACGAGCAGCCGCCCCACTGGGCGTTCGACACAACTGAGCGATGATCTGCATAGAACCACAGCCAGGACCCTGGCTGTGGTTTTTTGTGTGGCAAGGCGGGGCACCCTGAGGTACGGCATTCAATGGAGAGTTAGTCTGGGCCAGCGGGATTTTGACTTCCTTTTTGTAAGTGATAAAATGTGACGTGAACTTGGGGACGAAGGAGAGAACACGATGAATCAAGCCTACGAACCACTCTTCCAATCGATCGCGCTTCGCAGTGGCGTCGAGTTAAAAAACCGTATTGTGATGGCGCCGATGACGAACTTCTCGTCGAATGCGGACGGTACCGTCTCCGACGACGAGGTCGCCTATTACGCCCGCCGATCCGGCGGCGTCGGCGCGGTCATCACAGCTTGTACATATGTGACGGAAAATGGCAAAGGGTTTCATGGGGAATTTGCCGCGTACGACGACACGTTCATCCCGAGTCTTCGCCGGTTGGCAACGGCCATTCAGGAGCGCGGGGCCAAGGCTGTACTGCAAATCTTTCACGGCGGGCGCAGCTGCCCGAAAGACCTCGTCCCGAACGGAGACGTCGTGAGCGCGAGCTCAGTCCCGGACGAGGCCCAGGGTGCGGTGGTACCTCGTGCGCTTGCAGAGGATGAAGTACGAGACATCGTTCGGGCGTTCGGCGACGCTACCCGCCGAGCTATTGAAGCGGGCTATGATGGCGTCGAAATTCACGGGGCCAACGGTTACCTGATTCAGCAGTTCTTTTCGCCACATTCCAATCGGCGCACAGATGCGTTTGGGGGCAGTCTCGAGAAGCGGATGACCTTCCCGCTCGCAGTGGTCGACGAGGTCCAGCGCGTCGTTCGCGAACACGCAAACCGGCCGTTCGTCGTCGGCTACAGATTTTCTCCGGAAGAGCCGACCGATCCTGGCATCACGATGGACGACACGCTGGCGCTCGTTGACGCTCTGGCGGCCAAGGAGCTCGATTATCTACATGTCTCGTTGATGGATTTCTGGTCGCTGCCAAGAAGTGGGCAAGACACGTCAGTGTCGAGGTTGACTTTAATTCAGAAGCAAGTGAGCGGACGCGTGCCGGTCATCGGCGTCGGGTCCATTCACACGCCTGCGGAAGCCGCCAAGGCGATCGAGACTGGCGTCCCGCTCATCGCGCTCGGTCGTGAACTGATTATGGAACCAGACTGGGTGGAAAAAGTGGAACAGGGGCATGAGTCCGAGATCGCTGTCACGCTTGCCAAGGACGCTCGTCAGCGATTGGTCGTGCCGGAGCCTCTGTGGCAAGCCATCATGAACGCGCCAGGTTGGTTTCCTGTCGTTTGACGATCCGAGTATCGGCATCATCGTTGGAACAATTGCAAAGCCGTTCACCTGCTGTCGTGTAGGTGGACGGTTCTGTTTGTGAGGAGGCATTGTGATGGGGGAGTTGTCGCGAGCCAAATCGATTGGTCTCATCGCCGCGCTGGTGGCGATGTGGGGAATCAGTTGGCCGATCTACAAGATCGCATTGAGTTACACGCCACCGATTCTGTTCGCTGGCATGCGGACACTGTTCGGGGGGCTGCTTCTCGCGTTGGTGATCCTGCCGAAATTTCGCGCCATTCGGTTGAAGCAAAACTGGTCTATCTACCTGATTTCTGCATTTTTTAACGCGGTGGTGTTTTATGGCCTACAGACGGTCGGGCTCCGCTATCTTCCAGAGGGCCTCTTTACAGTTATCGTCTATTTGCAACCGGTCCTCATCGGTCTCCTAACGTGGCTTTGGCTCAAGGAATCCCTGTCCGTCCTCAAGATGCTCGGGCTCGTCCTCGGGTTTGTCGGCGTCGGGCTAATCAGTGCCACAAGTCTGTCGGGGCACGTCTCGCCGATCGGGATATTGTTGGCGATCGGTACAGCCGTAGGGTGGGCGATTGGAACCATCTACGTGAAAAAGGTGGGGAACCGCGTCGACGCGTTGTGGCTAGTCGCGTTTCAGTGCATCGTCGGGGGCATTGTGATGACAGGCTTAGGTCTTTGCGTGGAAAATGGCTCAGCCATCGTGTGGAACCTGCCTTACCTCGTCGGCCTGGTCTATGGCGCGGTCTTTGGCATCCCGATTTCGTGGGTCGTGTTCTTTACGCTCGTTCGATCCGGCGACGCCAGCAAAGTGGCCTCCTTTACATTTCTCGTCCCGCTCATCGCGATTTTCATCGGAACTCTGTTTTTACACGAGCCGTTCACGGTATATTTGCTCGTCGGCCTCGTATTGATTGTCTTCAGCATCTATTTCGTCAACCGCAAATCGAAGCGCCTACAGCATCGCTAAAAAATTCGTGGGCGGGGGCCCAGATCGATACGTTTGTTTCGGCAAACTCAGGTATCGATCTGGGCCCTTTTTGCGTGGACACGTGTATGCTGAGATGCTGCGCACTTTTCTGGAGTAAGAAAAAGTTTACGGGTGGAATGGCGGCGAGATCGTGTCATAATGAATCTAAATTTGACCGCCAAAGGAGAGCGTTCGATGTGGATGTTGGTCAATGCCAACGGGTACACGTTGGCCCCAGACGGAGCGAACTTTTCAGCGCTCGTCATCGATGGCGGCAACATTGTCGCGGTCGGCGCAACCGATGACATACGGCTGCAATACGGGGCGCAGGTAGACCGCGTCTATGACGCGCAGGGTGCCACGGTGTTGCCAGGGTTCGTCGACAGTCATCTGCATCTAGCGTGGCTCGGCATGCAGATGAACATGCTCGACCTGGCGGCGGCGACCAGCGCCGATGAGGTGCTTGCACATGTGCGACAACAGGCATCCATGTTGCCCGCAGGCGCGTGGCTTCTTGGGGCGAATTGGGATGAAAACCGATTTGTGAATCGAAGAATGCCGTCGCTTGAGGAGTTGGATCGCGCAGCAGGCGGGCGCCCGGTCATGCTGAGACGAGTGTGCGGGCACGTGGTGTTTGGAAATCGTTGCGCATATCAACAGGCCGGACTTGGTCTTCGTCCAGCTAACCCGTCAGACGGCCACTTTGGTCGTACGCCGTCCGGGGATATTGATGGGTTCGCGTATGAGGGTGCCGCGACGCTGTTGGAGAGAGGGGTCCCGGCGATGAGCGGCAGCGAGCTCGAGCGGGCCATCGCCAGAGCCATCGATTCTGCACTCGAGTCAGGGATCACAGGCGTGCATTCGGAGGATGTTCGGCACGTCGGAAGCCTGTATCAAACGATGGATATCTATCGCAGGCTGCAAGCAGAAGGCAAGCGCGTGCGCGTGCACCAATTGGTAGGTTTCGAAGCGCTTGAAGAGTACCGGGAGTGGTTGGTGGAACAGGAGAACAAACGCCCAACGGTCGACGAACTGGATTGGCTGGAAGCGGGGGCCGTCAAGTTGTTTGCAGATGGTTCACTGGGTGGAAGGACGGCCTTTTTGCAACAGCCGTATCACGATACACCAACTACCTGTGGAACGGCGATCTATACACAGGCAGAGCTAAACCAGCGAGTGGCAGACGTCCGCAAATTCGGGCTGCCAGTTGCGATTCACGCCATCGGCGATGGAGCGCTGGACATGGTGCTTGACGCGATGGCGTCCGTCAAAGCCGTCGCGCAACGGGACAGGATCATTCACGCGGAAGTCGTGAGTGCGTCACTGCTGGAGCGGATGACGGCGCTTTCTGACCGGATCATTGTCGACGTCCAACCGAGGTTCGCGGCGACCGATTTGCCTTGGGTTGAGAGCAGGCTCGGGTTGCAGCGAATGCGCTACGTGTGCGCTTGGAAGTCGATGCTGGACGCCGGTTTATACCTGTGTGGCGGCTCCGATGCTCCGGTCGAGCCGATTCAACCATTGCTTGGCATCCATGCAGCCATCACGCGACAATTGCCCGGCACTTCCGGGGGTGGGCTCTTCAGGAACGAAGCCTTGACGCCATACGCGGCTGTCAAGTTGTTTACGCACGGTCCATCCTATGCAATTCACCGCGAACATAGGAAAGGGATGGTTCGATCCGGCTGGATGGCGGACCTCACGATCCTCGACACGGATATCTTACACCCGCAGCACTTGGACGATATTCCTAGGGCCCGAGTGTTACAGACGGTTGTAGGCGGCGAGATCGCCTACGACAGATTGCGTTGACTTATAGATAGCTCAAATTGGGAGGCGTCTACCTCTTGCCATACAACTACAGTATCCTCTAGTTTATACAGTTCGTTTACTTGTCACTCCATGTTAGGTGTGGGAGGCATCGTCGTGGCCAACGCGGTCGAAGCACGGGTTGCACAGTATTTAGAAAAAAACAAGGCCGAATTGATGAAGGCCTGGATGGCACGGGTGATGATGGACCCGAACGACCCGTTTGAGGATGAAATTGAAAAAAACGGATATTCGATGTTGTATCTGCTGATATCGTACCTTAGAGGCCACGGGATCGATCACGACCGGTTGAAGATCTTCGCCCAGAAGGTTTCGTTCGAGCGCCTTGAAGCGAACATCAATATCGGTGGATTCGTCTACAACGTCAACATCGGACGAAGCGAAATCCTGAATCATATGCATGATTTTGGATTATCCATCCACGATTTGCATCCGGTGATCTATAAGATCAACGACTGTTTTGATATGTTTTTGTACTTCGCTGTTCATCATTACACCGAATTGAAAAATCGAAAATTGGAAGAACAATCTTCGTTTATTGAACAGACGCACAAGGACCATCTTACGATTTTAGGGCAAATGTCTTCGAGTTTCGTGCACGAATTCCGAAATCCACTGACTTCTGTGATGGGGTTTGTTCAGTTGTTACAAGAAAGGTATCCCACGCTGGAGTATCTGGACGTCCTAACCAAGGAGTTAAACCAATTAAAGTTTCGCATCAACCAATTTCTGTTGGTGTCGAAAAAAGGTGTCAATTATAAAGAGGTGGAGAGGTTTCACCTTGCCACCGCCTGTGAAGAGATGTTGGATTTTCTCTATCCGATGGTGGTCGGGTCGGATGCCGTCGTGGTCAGAGAAGTGGACGACTCCATTTATTTGTCCGGCTATCCCGATGAATTTCGCCAGGTACTCATCAACATCTTTATGAACTCGTTGGATGCGCTCTCACACCGCAGAGCTAAGACGATACACATCAAAGGTCGACGCGAGCGCGGCGCAGCCGTGCTAACCATGGCCAACAATGGACCGCCGGTTCCAGCGGACATTATCTCATCGATTTTCGAGCCGTTCGTGTCGACGAAAAAACTGGGAACCGGCATTGGGTTGTACGTCTGCCGAAAAATTATCGAAGAGCATCACGGCACCATCGAGTGTGAATCGAATGAAGACTGGACCACTTTTCGCATCGTCATTCCGATCACGGGTGTTCAGGGCCCGGCAGACTGACCAGCCGTCTGGATGGCCTGTGAGAACTTAAATCCCAGTTGCCACGCCCCATTGCCCCGGAGTCGGTACTCGGTGCGCAACAACCGGTCAAATTAAAGTATGATGTTCACACGGGGGCACGGGCAATACCACCGTGGAGCAACCGTAGACGTGAAGTCGAACCGTCGCTGGCGGATACAAATGTGGGAGACGCACATGGCATCGAAACTAGTAGATATATTGGATGTTCAGCACCATGCGATTTTTTTAGTAAATAACACCCTGTACACACATTTGGAACGGTTCATCAAGACTGTTCCTGCAGATGTACCTCTATTTGTGAACAAAACGATTGAACAGCGGTACGTTCGTGAGCTGCGAAGCAGGCGCTATTCGGTGGTCGATGCAGGCAACCTCTTCACATTTCGAGCGATGCTTGAGTGTCTGAAGAAGAGACGAGTGGCGTTCGTTGTGCTCGACGTCGACCAACGGGCTTTTCAAACCGTCGGCTCCATCGCCGAGCGACTGGACGTCCCAATTGTTCCAGTTCACGCTTTTGGCACCAAAGTCTTTGCACGACAGCCGATTGTGGCGGGTGGTCAGCGGCCTGTCTGGGATCAGATCCAGTCTTTTCTGTTAGAGAGCTATCTTGGCGGTGGAGAGCGGGGCAATATCAACTTATTCAACGAGTTGTTAGAGGCTGCGCGATACTATGGAGACGACTGGCTCGCAGTTAAGGACATTTCCGGTCGCGTCACCTACAAGACGTTTCTTCTGAATACCTACGTGTTGAGTCGGAGGATGGCGAAAGCGTTATCAAAGCCAGCCGAGAACGTGGGTGTGCTGTTGCCGAATTCGATCGGGAATGCCATTACGCTGTTCGCCTTGTTCTACCTTGGAAAGACACCTGTGATGCTGAATTACTCCGCAGGTCTGCAGACGATATCAGATGCTTGTGAAACGGCTGGACTGAATACGATTTTGACGTCGAAGGAGTTTATCGAGAAGGGGCAACTCGAAGCCGTTGAGCAAGGTCTCTCTGCCAAGTTTCGCGTCATCTACCTAGAGGACTTGCGGGCATCCATATCCATCGCCGACAAGGCCATCGGCTTCGCGCGCTTTGTGCGACGGAAAAAGGCGTCGTCGCGAGAGAATCGGCTAATTCTGTTCACTTCGGGAAGCGAGTACAGGCCACGAGGGATCGTTTTGTCGCACGACAACATCTTTGCAAACGTCCAGCAGACGAGGTCGGTCATCGATTTTGGCACCATGGACAAGATGCTCAACGCGATGCCGATGTTTCACAGTTTCGGGCTCACCGCTGGGGCCATTTTACCGCTGCTATCAGGTGTACAGACGTACCTGTACCCGTCGCCGCTGCACTTCAAGCGGATCCCAGAACTGGCAGGTGAAGAGGGATCGACCATTCTCTTTGGCACGTCGTCCTTCTTGGAAAAGTACGGGGAGTTCGCTAAACCTAGCAATTTTCGAACGCTTCGTTACGCCGTCGTCGGAGCCGAGAGGTTGAAGGCAGAGGTCGAAACCTATTGGCTCGAGAAGTTTGGGCTGCAAATTATGCAAGGCTATGGCGCGACGGAGACTGCCCCGATCATGTGCCTCGATACGCCTCTGCGGCACAAGCAGGACAGCGTGGGAAGGTTTCTACCAGGCATTCAGTACAAACTCGAAACGATAGCGGGGATTGAGACGGGGGGGAAACTGCTGATTCAAGGACCGAACGTGATGGCTGGATTTCTTACGCACGGCGAAGGGTATCGCAAGCAGGACGGTTGGTACGACACCGGCGACGTCGTCACGGTCGACGACGATGGATTTGTAACCATCATCGGCAGACTTAAGCGTTTTGCCAAAATCGCCGGGGAGATGATTTCTCTCAACCTGGTTGAACAGCTCGCCGCGCGATGCTACGGGATCACCGATTTTGCGGCGGTCAACACGCACGACCCGAGGCGTGGTGAAAAGGTCATCTTGTTCACGACGGATCGTGGGATCAGTTTGAAGGCATTAGCCGAGTTCGTCGACAGACAAGGGTATTCCCGGCTTCATATTCCCAGTGGTTTGTGCTGGGTTCCTGAGTTCCCGTTGCTTGGGAGCGGCAAGACAGACTACGTTGCGCTGAAACAGCAAATCGAGGCGAATCCACCCAGCGTGTAACATGGGTCACGAGTTGGCGATTGGCGGTAGATAGCCGTCGGGCCTCTCCGCGCCACGACTTGCAGTGGCACGGAGAAACTTCAACCGATTGCAGCTTCTTCGCGGTCACATGGCGATGGACAAGTTTCGGTCATTGTGGGTTTTGGCACCCTGGGCAACCGGGATCGACAACTTCATTCTTGGTCATGGGTTGGTAGTAGTGCCTTGGCACGTTGACGATGACTTGGCGTTCCACGTTCACAATCGGGTGAATGATTGGAACTTCACGCGGGATGTAGCAATCCCGAACGATGTACTGTGGCGCGCATACGATTGGTGGACATTTCTTCATGTGGTCAACACCTCCGTAAATGTGGTTGCACTTTAATCCATGCACACACAGGGCACTTGGTCACGGACACTCGCCTGCCGCCAAAAGCCTGGTGAAAAAACTTTCCAGTCCGTCATCGACGAAATGCAGTGAACATGGCAAACTCTTGGGTACAGAGTGAATGCAGAAATCAAGTGTTGGTATAGGGGCGTGGAGGCGTGTTCGCGGAATTAGATGGGATCGACGAAGTCGACTTAAACATTATCAAGTTTCTTCAAGAAGACGGACGTATGTCGTACCGGGAGATCGCCGACCAAATTGGCGTCGCGGAGCGGACGGTTCGATTGCGCGTCGCTCAACTTAGGAACAACGATATCCTACAGATTGTGGGTGTCGTCAATCCGATTCAAGTTGGTCTGAAAATGGTCGCAGCCATCCAAATTTCCGTCGCGCCGCAGCAACTCAACACGTGTATCGAGACGTTGCAGGAAATGCCTGAAGTGCGCTTTGTGGCGCTCACGTCCGGTGAATATCACTTGATGGTCGAGGTGGTTAGCCGCTCACACGAGGAGTTGGGCGACTTCATTCAAAACCGGTTGAACCGCATCACCGGCGTCGAGAAGACGAACGTGATTATGGAACTGAAGATCCTGAAAAACCAATTCAAGTTCGTGCGATAATGCGCGCCGCCCCAGTCTAGCGGGTGTCCTGTCTACGCGTTTGCACTGCATTCCTATCTCCGTGCCCACTGGCCGGCTGCCTCACAGGATGGAACACTAGTCTCTCCTATGATCAAGTACCCCACACGTAAATCCCAGCGATATGGTGGTCGAACAGCCGGTCAGCGAATGGCATCCTCGGCCGATCTCAGATAAAGACATTGACATATATCAATAATTCAGTAATATTTGATTAATTCATTAACGATATGGAATCAAAATAGAGATCTATTTACCGGAATCGGAATTGGAGGTAGTTAGTCTTGAGAATCCAGACTAGTCTGACTTCCGTTTCGGGAGCCAAGCTGAAGCCTATTGGAGGGTGAACGATGCAAGCGTTACTTCGCGAGTTAACCGATTTACTTGGGCCTTGCGGCCATGAGCACGACGTGGCTCGGTATATTGCGCAGCGTGTTAGGCCATTTGCCGACGAGGTAAAAGTCGATGGCGTCGGCAACGTCATTGCGATGGTGCGGGGGGCCTCGCCGGGCCCGACACTGGTGGTGTCGACGCACATGGATGAAGTTGGTTTTATCGTCAAGAAAATCGAAGAAAACGGATTGCTTCGATTCGACAAACTAGGTGGTCACGACGACCGCATTTTGCTGGCGCAGCGCGTGCGCATTGGCACAGACAAGGGCATCGTACCAGGCGTCATTGGCACGATTTCCGCACACATGAGCAAATATGACGACCCGGACAAGGTTCGGCGCCACGCCAAGTTGTATATCGACATCGGTGCAAGAGACCGGAAAGAGGTCGAAGAACTAGGCGTCCAGGTGGGGGATCCAATCTCGTGGGCCACGGATCTTGAGAGAATTGGCAAGACGCGCGTGGTGGGAAAGGCGTTTGACGATAGGGCCGGTTGTGCCGTGTTGATTCAAGCGCTATCTGACATTGATTTCACGAAAGTGTCGGGCACCGTGTACGCAGTCTTTTCCGTGCAAGAGGAAGTGGGGCTGCGCGGCGCGCGCGTGGCAGCACATCAGATTGAGGCGGACGTCGCACTCGCTGTCGACACTACGGCGGTCAGTGACACGGTCGAAGAGATGATGGACGATACCCTGGGACTTGGTCGGGGACCAGGCATCAAGGTGATGGATTTCAGCCTCATCGCGAGCGTGGCTGTTCGCAAGAAACTTGTCGCGCTAGCAAAATCGAACGAGATTCCATACCAATTGGAGGTCTTTAGTGGAATCGGCACGGACGCGGGTGAATTGAGCGCCGGACATAGGGGCGTTCCGACCGGGGTCCTGTCCATTCCGTCGCGCTACGCGCATTCTCCAATCGAGGTGATCGACTTGGAGGATTTACAGCATACGAAGGAGTTACTCGTGCACTTTATCGAGGATTTGCATCCGAACAGCAGTTTTGCATTTATTGACTGATTGCGGGAGGCGCGTTTTCACTACCCAAGCGAAGAGCCACCTGCAAACATACGACAGAGGAGAAAACTAGGAGGCACACCCATGCGAAAAAGACAGGTCATGGCGGTATCGTACGCCCTCTTGGCGGCCGTTCCACTGGCGGTCGGCGGCTGCAATACAGGTACGGCGAACTCCAATTCGTCGTCCCAGGCGGGGGCAACGGTGGGAGGCCAACCGCACGAGGGCGGGAGCATCACGCTCGACGCTATTCAGCAGGTCAAAGATATCGATCCGGCGCGAGCCGACGACACACAGTCGATGGAAGTCGTGGAGCAACTGTATGACCAGTTGGTGACATTTAATTCGAAGGCCACGAAAGTGGAACCGATGATCGCCAAGTCATGGGACATCAGTCCGGATGGCAAGACGTATACGTTCCATTTGCGAGACGATGCGAAATTCTGGAACGGAGATCCGGTGACAGCTCAGTCGTTTATCGCCGAGTTGGAGCGCGTCATGACGAAAAGCGTAGGGTGCCCCTATGTGAGCTACTTCGAAATCATCCAAGGAGCTCAGGCGTTTTACGACGGTACGGCGAAAACGATCAGTGGTGCGAGTGCGCCGAACAAATACACGCTCGTGTTGAAGCTGACACAGCCGCAACCGTTTTTCTTGAAGCTATTGGGGATGCCGTTTATCTCAGCCGTGGATTCGTCGTATATCAAACAGGTGGGGAACGATGCCTTTGACTCGGACAAGGCGATGGGCAGTGGACCATTTGAGCTGAGTTCGATCAACCAAAGCCAGGTCGTCCTCAAAAAGAATCCAAACTATTGGCGCACAGACAGCGCCGGCAATCGCCTTCCATATCTCGATCAGGTCACGTTCAACGTGAGTGAAAATGCGCAAGCGGACGCGATGCGGTTCGAGGCGGGACAAACAGCTTGGCTGGGCTGGAACACCAATGGCATCCCGAGCGCCGTATTTCCTACGTTCAAGACCAATCCGAAGTACTCGCCGATGCTGGTTCAAGCACCAGAACCAGGCGTGCAGTACCTGGGGATGAATACAAAAATCTATCCGTTTACCAATCCAAAGGTCCGGCAGGCCCTAGAGTACGCGATCGACAAAAAACAGATCCTCGCGATTGAAGGTGGCCGCGGTGAGGTTGCGAACCAGCCGCTCCCGCCGAGCGTCGATGGGTATGTAAAGGACTTGCCAAAGGACGTGCAGTACTCCTACAACCCCACGAAGGCCAAGGAGCTCTTGAAGCAGGCCGGTTTCCCTAACGGCTTTACGACGACGTTGTATTCGTCGAACGACTCTGACCAATTGCGCATCGATACGGCGATTCAGAGTATGTTGGCAAACGTTGGTGTCAAGGTGAAGGTCAGTTCCAGCACGTGGGGAACCTTCTTGACCAAGAATGAGAGCGGCAAGACGGGACTGTTCTGGCTTGCGTGGATGGAGGCCTACCCAGACGCATCGGATTTCCTCTATGCGCTATTCGATACGAAACAACAGCCAGTCGACAACTCCACGTTGTACTCGAACGCAAAGGTCGATGCATGGCTGAATCAGTCGCAGGTGGAAATGGATGACGCCAAGCGGACCAAGCTGTTTCAACAGGCGACCGTTCAAATTATGCGCGATGCACCGTGGGTGCCCGTGTACTACCCGGTGAATGATTTTGCCGTTCAGCCGTGGGTGCACAATTTCTACATCAGTCCAGTCACGATGGACCCATTGCAACAAATTTGGGTGGATCCTTCGCACGCATCATAATCCTTCGTGGGATCCTTTGACACGCCCGTCGTCAAGGTGTCTCATGAAGGGGAGAGAGGATGGCGGTGCATGATGGTAAATCAGGAAAGACTCTGGAACCGGTTGATGGCGCTCGGAGGAATCGGGAAACAGGCTACAGGTGGAATTACGCGCCTGTCGTTTACGAGTGAGGAACGTGCGGCCAAGGATCTAGTTCGACAGTGGATGAACGACGCAGGTCTCGAGGTTCGCGAGGACGCGGTGGGGAACCTCATCGGGTGCAAGCGCGGTACTGATTCGCAGGCGCCGCTGGTACTGGCGGGATCGCATATCGATTCGGTGCAAAACGGCGGCAATTTCGATGGTCCGCTCGGCGTACTGTCCGCAGTGGAGGCTCTTCAGTGCATGAACGAGGCGGGGGTAGAAACGTACCGCTCGATTGAAGTGGTGGCGTTTACGGACGAAGAGGGTGCACGTTTTCGCTTCGGTATGACGGGGAGTCGCGGATTGGCAGGGAAATTGACCGCACAAGAGCTCGGGGCGACCGATGATTCGGGCGTCAGCATCGCCGAAGCGATGCGGGAGTGGGGGTTCGATCCCGACTGCATCGCCGAAGCAGCCCGCCCTGAAGGTTCAGTACATGCGTACGTGGAGTTGCATATCGAGCAGGGCAAAATCCTCGAGCAGGCCGATTTGCCAGTCGGCGTTGTGACTGGGCTCGCCGGCCCATTGTGGCTGAAATTCACCGTGACGGGGCAGGCGGGTCACGCTGGCACGACCCCGATGTCGATGCGGCACGATGCGCTCGTCGCGGCGGCCGAGATCATTCAGGTCATTGAGCAGGAAGCCGCAAGGCAGGATGCCACCGTCGCCACGGTCGGCCAGGTGCATCTGTTTCCAGGCGGCGTCAACATCATTCCGGGCCGGGTGGAGTTTACACTCGACTTGCGGGACGTGAACGCTCAAACGCGCGGTGCGGTGGAGGGAGAGATCCGACGGCTGGCACAGCAAATTTGTGATGATCGCGCACTGTCCCTCGACGTGGAAATCCTACAGGATATCGCCCCAGTCGCCTGCTCGGAGGACGTGCAGGACGCCGTCTACGACGCCTGTGCAACCGTTGGCATTCGCACCGTGCCGGTGGTCAGTGGGGCTGGCCACGACTGCATGCAGCTTCAAGAGCTGTGCCCAGTTGGCATGATCTTTGTCCGTTCGAAGGATGGCGTGAGCCACCATCCTGACGAGTGGAGTTCGCCAGAGGATTGTGCGACGGGAGCAAGCGTGTTGTACCATACGCTCTTGAATTTGGCTTCGCGAGAGTAGGACGACGTCGTCTGATCAGGGGGTTTTTGGGATTTCACCGCCTGTGTCCCTCGAATCGCGCTGCATTGCCGTGGGAGTCAGCCGTGGACGTGTTCCAGGCTGACTCCTATTTGTGCGCTAATTGGTTGAGCGGACAGAGAAAATTTCTACACAGACCGTTATAGGACCCCGAGCCCAAGCAGGTCGATCAGGTTTTGCTTCGGACGGTAGCCTACGAACTGATTGACCACTTGGCCCTTGTGAAAGACGAGGATGGTCGGTGCACTCATGACGCCAAAACGCTCGGTGATGGACGGACTCTCGTCGATATCGAGCTTGCCGATTGCAATATCGTCGGAGTATTCGTTCGCGATTTCCTCGAGGATTGGCGAGAGGCGCTCACAGGGCGGGCACCAGGTGGCGTAAAAGTCGACGACAACTGGTTTTTCCTGTTCTAAGAACGGGTGAAAAGATCCTTCATTCAAATGCTGTACCATGTACAGCCCTCCTCGCATCGGGTAGATAGGTTCGACCTCTTGCAGCCAGCGTACACCCCTCCTTGTTCATTAATCAAATTAATGTTAATAATGATATGTATTATCAATAACTTATGAATGGGCGATTGCGATGACACTTCTGCAATGTCACGTATTTCTAGCGGTGTGTAATCAGCGGAGCTTCACGAAGGCTGGAGAGGTACTGAACATGACGCAGTCAGCCGTTTCGCAAGCGATATCCAACCTCGAAGATGAGCTCGGCGTCACCCTCTTGCATCGAAGCCGTCAAGGCATCGCCATTACGCACATCGGCGAGCGCGTACTCTCGCACGTCCGCGAGATCATCCGCCACGAAGAGTGTTTGCGAGAAGAGGCATCGCTGGCTGCAGGCGTTGAGGCGGGCACGCTTCGAATCGCATCGATCCCAAGCGCGTCTGGATTGTTGCCTGGGTTGTTGGCCACCTTCAAAGCGCGCTATCCGAATGTGCAGCAGGTGCTGTTTGATGGCAGCACAGATGAGATCTACAGCTGGTTGGAGAGCCACGTGATCGACGTGGCGTTTGTCACCTTGCCGATCGCTGGACTCGACGTCATCGAGCTGTTAGAGGACCAATTGCTGCTCTTTCTCCCGGTGTCGCACCCGCTGGCTGGGCAGGAGTCAATCAGCCTCGACGACGTCGTGGGCGAACCATTTATTCTACCAAAAGGAGATAGCGAGCACGTGATTCGCGGCGCTTTTCGATCCCGCTCGCTCACGCCGAACGTGGAATTCGAGGTGCGGGATACTGCCACGATTTTGGCGATGGTTCAGGAGGGAATCGGCGTCACCATCCTTCCGGAGATGGCCATTCCGAAGAGTCTACCAAACGTGCAAAACGTTTGCATCCGCCCAAACATTACGCGCCAAGTTGGCCTCGCCGTGAGAAATATGGCAGGAATTTCGCCTATTTGTGCGGACTTTCTACTACACGCCAAGGATTATGTGCAACGTTGATGGTAAGATCAGTGCAAGAGGAGTCACGATCGATACGAGGCGGAGACAAGCGAATGAACGAAGCGAGAGAGCTATTACAAAAGTACTACGGATACGAGGACTTTCGGCCAGGTCAAAAGCGGATCGTCGAGAGTGTGTTGAAGGGCTACGACACAGTGGGAATCATGCCCACAGGCGGCGGAAAATCGATTTGCTATCAAATTCCCGCTCTGATGTACGAAGGGCTGTCGATTGTCGTTTCACCCCTGATCTCCTTGATGAAAGACCAGGTGGACACGCTGTCCAACGTGGGGATCCCAGCGACGTATATCAACAGCAGTTTGCCTGCGGCAGAGGTGCAGGTGCGCATGCGGCAAGCGGAGCAAGGGGATTATCGACTCTTGTACGTCTCTCCGGAGCGGTTGGAGTCGGGTGCGTTTATGTCGTTCGTCAACCGTCTCTGCCCGCGCATGATTGCGATTGACGAGGCGCACTGCCTTTCGCAATGGGGACACGACTTCCGACCGAGCTACCGGGCGATTGCACCGCTCTTGCACCAGCTCGACAACCGCCCGATTGTTGCCGCCTTTACAGCGACCGCCACGCCCGAAGTCATTCGGGACATCGTGGACACGCTCGGGCTTCATAAACCTAACGTCTTCGTAACGGGATTTGACCGGAGCAACCTCACATTTTCAGTCGTCACTGGGCAGGACAAGCGGGACTACGTACTCAACTACCTCGAACAGCACCCGAACGACGCGGGTGTGATTTACGCATCGACGCGCAAGGAAGTCGATGGTCTGTACGAGTTCTTGAAGAAGAAGCGGTACGCAGTGGGGCGTTATCACGCGGGCCTCAGCGATGCGGAGCGAAATGCCAATCAGGAGCAGTTCCTCTACGACGAGACGCGAATCATGGTGGCGACCAACGCATTTGGCATGGGCATTGACAAGTCAAACATTCGATTTGTGCTGCACTACAACATGCCTAAAAACTTGGAGTCGTACTACCAGGAAGCGGGTCGAGCGGGGCGGGACGGGGACCCTGCAGAATGCGTCCTGCTGTTTACTCCGCGCGACGTGCAGTTGCAGAAATTCCTCATCGAACAGACGGACACCGCCCCGGAGAGAAAGCCACACGAGTATCAAAAACTGCAGGCGATGGTGGATTACTGCCACACCAGCATGTGTCTTCGCGCGCACATTTTGCGATATTTCGGAGAGCAAAATGGACCCGACAGGTGCGACAATTGCAGCAACTGCAATGGCGATTTCGAGACGCAAGACATTACGGTGATCGCGCAACAGATCTTTTCTTGTGTCCTTCGCATGAAGGAACGGTTCGGCGTCAAATTGCTTGCCGGCGTTCTCAAGGGCTCCCGGGACAAGCGGATTCGGGAACTCGATCTAGACACGCTCTCCACCTATGGATTGATGAAGAGTCGAACGGAGAAAGAGGTCGTTTCCTACATTCAAACGCTTTTGGCTGACGGTTATTTGAAGCTGTCCGACGGCCAGTTCTCTGTCGTGCAACTTCAGCCCGCCGCCGTTCCTGTGCTAAAGGGGCAGTCGAACGTCGTCATCCGCGTTCCCAAACGGATCCAGGCGGCCGCGCAGCCTGATGACGAGCTGTTTGAAGAGCTGCGTTCGCTGCGCAGGACGCTTTCCCAACGGGACAAGGTGCCACCGTACGTTATCTTCTCCGACAGCACACTTCGGGAGATGTCCCTGTCTTGTCCCGTGGACGAGACCGCGATGCTGCGGATCAAGGGCGTCGGTCAGATGAAGATGGAACGGTATGGAGCGGACTTTCTCGCAGTATGTCGGCAACACGCCACCGCCGACGAGCGATGATGAAGGACGGCAAGTGGCAAACGGTCGGTAGGTGCTCAGTCGTCCGCGAGCAGATCTTCGATGGTTTCTTGCCAGCGGGATAGGACGTCACCTGGTTCTTTTAATTGGATTTGCACGCCGCTGGTGATGTCTGCGTACTTCGCGACGTCTTCCCGGACCCCATCCACCTTGGCAGAAAATCGACGCCGTGGATGGCGTGCGGCCTTGTGATCTGCCAGTGCCTCTACTGAAAGGCGCAAGTAGTACGCCTTTGCGCCGTAGAACAGGACCAGCATCGCTTGTCCTGTTCGTTCGAGGTTTTGGGTGGTGGTGGTGGACGGCCACATCGCCAGCCGAAGATGCGTTCGGTCGACGGCGACGACTTCACCCACGCTGACCATCGCAGTGTGTGGCCAGAGGTCTTGTGTCGTCGTCAGGAGCATCATCGCTTCGTGTTGTTTGTCGTGTAGAGCTCTTCCATTGAGTAACTCGAACAGGTTGTCCGGAAGTCCTTCGTTGTGGAAATCCATCGGATCGCCTCCTTAGCTCATCGGTTGCCCAAGCGGTCAGGGATGGCTGGGACCTGAATGGCGTTCGGGATGTCCTCCTGGTTGACTTTAAAGCTGCGGTCGTATTTGTCGGGATTTGTGATTTTCTCCGGTTCTGTCGATCGCCATGTAAAGAAGCAGACTGGGCAAGTGTGCACCGTCCACGCCCCCTTTACAGGAGACTCTGCGACTAGCTCCGCCCGAGTCGAGTCACACCGTGGGCATGTCGTCATGAAACACACACTCCTTTATCGATTCAGTAGGTCCTGGAAAATGGTTTCCCATTTGTCGGTCGCCAGTGGTGCGTCAAGCGGCTGTGAATAATGGCCTCTTGTCTCCGGTGCCACTGGTGTCGTGGCATCCAGGATCATCTTGTGCGTGATACCGGCTGGGTTTGAACCGGGATCCAGCGGGAGCACGGACAAGTCTGGAACGATGACCACGTCGTGCGCCGGGTGCATTTTGGTCGAGAGCGCCCACATGACCTGCGGGAGATTGAACGGATCGACCGTTTCATCGACCACGATCACCAACTTGCAGTACCCCAGTCCGTGAGGCGTCGTCATGGCGCGCATACCGACTGCTTTCGCAAAGCCGCCATAGCGCTTCTTCGTGGAGATGATGGCGACGAGTCCGTGCGTATACATAGCGTTCACCGCGACGATTTCATTTGGGAACGCGTCTTTCAGTTGCTGGTACATCGGCACGCAGGTGTTGACGCCGACCATGTAGTCCGTCTCAGTCCAAGGCATGCCGATATAGAGGTGTTCAAAAATCGGATTGCGGCGGTGATATACGCGCTTTACGTGAATGACTGGCATGCTCCGCCCACCAGAGTAGTGGCCTGTGAACTCGCCGAACGGCCCTTCGAATTCGCGGACGCCTGCCAGGATTTCACCTTCGAGGACGATTTCCGCCCCCCACGGGACATCGAGATTTGTACCGGGCAGTGTGAAGACTTTATACGGTTCGCCTTGAATGGCTCCCGCCATTTCGTACTCGGACTGATCGTACCCGATCGGCGCTGCGGCCATCGTGGTGATCACGGGCTCACAGCCAATTGCGAGCGCGATCGGCAGATTTTCTCCGCGTTCTTCTGCCATGCGCAGGTGGATGGCGATGTCGTGCTGAGGAACGGGTTGAATGCCAAGGCGGTCCTTGCCCTTGACCTGAATCCGGTAAATACCGACGTTTTGTTTGCCAAAGTGCTCTGGGTCGGAAGGATCTCGCGAGATGACGCAGGCCTTGTCGATGTAGAAGCCGCCGTCGTACTGATTTAAGCGAAACAGCGGCAGGAGGTCGAACAAGTTCACGTTCTCGTTCACTTCGACCTCTTGGAATGGAGCGCTCTCCATGCGTTCGACGGCGACTGGGTAGTTGTCCCAACGGCGCGCGAACTCAAAAAATTGCTCTTTGACAGGGGTGTTCTTTGGCATGCCCATCATCAGCGCGTGATTTGGCCAGGAGCCAATCACGTTCATCGCAACACGCGCGTCCTTGTACCCGTTGATGTTCGTGAACAAGAGCGCAGGGCTCTTGTCGCTGACGTTATTGATGGCTCGCCCAGCCGACCCAAGGTCTGGTTCGGGCATCACTTCGTCTTCGATGGTGAGCAGTTGCCCCTCTTTTTGCAGCGTATCCAGAAAATCTCGGAAGTCTTTATATGCCATGGTTGTTACCTCCAGTACCGATATGCGTTTTCATGCCTTCCCAGCGTTTGGCCTCATCCGGAGCCAATCCCAGTTGATCCATCACCCGGTACACGATGTGATTCACCAGGTCGTCCACCGAGTCAGGATGGTTGTAAAACGCAGGCATGGGCGGAAAGATAACTGCGCCCATTTGTGAGAGCGACAGCATGTTCTCCAGGTGGATGGTGTTCAATGGCGTTTCTCGTGTGAGCAAAATGAGTTTCTTGCGTTCCTTTAACATGACATCAGCCGAGCGGGTAAGCAGGTTGTCCGCGAGTCCCACGCGAATGGAGGCCAGCGTTTTCATGCTACACGGCGCGACGACCATCGCGTCGACTTGAAACGATCCGCTCGATATCTTCGCCGCCTGATCCTTATATGAATAGGTGTGGCTGGCCATGGAGAGGACATCGGCTACGGAGTATGGCGTCTCAAACGGGATGGTTGACTTGGCCCAAGGTGACATCACGAGATGCGTTTCCACACCTGCTTCTCCGAGCAGTTCCAGCATCCGAATTCCGAATATCGCACCAGTCGCTCCTGTAATACCGACAATGACTTTCACCCTTGATCGCCTCCCAATGCCACTAGCAGCTTGATTCACCAACAAAGTGTAGTATACGGTGTTGGATATGAAAAATATTTGTTAACTATGTTTATCATATGATTACCGTATGAATAATTGGAGGAACAGCGATGGACCTGCGTCAATTGAAATACTTTGTCGCGATTGCCGACACTGGGCAAATTACGGCTGCAGCGAAACGGCTTAACATCGCACAGCCACCGCTCAGTCAGCAACTGAAGTTGATGGAGCAAGAACTCGGCGTTGTATTGTTTGAGCGAAGTAAAAAAAGTATGACATTGACGGCGGAAGGCGTGGCGCTTTATCAACGAGCCGTAGACCTTCTCAACATGTTCGACGAGATGGTCATTGAGGTGAAGGAACTTGGAGGTGGCGTACACGGTACGCTGTCGGTGGGAACCACGCTGTATTCTGCACCGTATCTCCTCGATCGCGTGATGCGCTTGCGCGATCTTCACCCGCAACTGACTTTTAAGGTGTGGGAGGGCGAGCCGGATCGTCTTCAGGAATTGTTAGAAAGCCGCGCCATTGAAGTGGCGGTGACGAACAGCCCAGTGCGCATGCAGCGGGTGTCTGTCTGCCGGACAAGCCCCGACCCGTTTGTCTACGTGAGCCCTGGAGATGCCGATAAAGCCGCCACCGCGCCCATCCATATGGCTGACTTGGTCCAGCGTCCGCTGATTCTGCTTGGCCCTGTATATGGAATCGGGATTTACAACCGAATTGTCGACGAGTTGCATCGATTCAGTGATTCCCCAAACATCGTCTGCGAATGTCACGATTCCACGATGTTGTTCCGTCTCGTGCATTCGGGCTTCGGAGGCACCATTGTTCCAAAATCGGTATTGTCGCTCATCCCCTTACACCGTTTTCACGTGCTGCCGATTGAAGGAACGGAATTGGTTTATGAACCGACGGTCGTTTGGAAATCCGGCGCGCATCTGTCGAATGCGGCGCGGGCATTTCTGTCCGGCCTGGATGCGGAGGGTCAAGGCCTTGTCGAAGAATGAGCGCAAGTTGGCAATCCAATGGAGCGCAGAAAGCCCGTGTAGGCAAGTGGAGCTTGAAAATATCAGGGAAATTTCCTCGAAATCGGTTACAGAAGTTGAAACCTACCAGCTCTCTGATAAGATTATGTTTCGGAGTTCGAAATAATTGTGGTTTTGGGGGGGATGGTTTTGCTTGCACAGACGATGCGGGAATTTCCCAAAAACGTTTCGTTAGGTAGTTTGTCGAACGGGCTAATCGCCTGGTTGTTCGGCGTCACAGGTCCGCTTCTCATCGTTCTACAAGCGGCTACACAGGGGCATCTGACCCCATCAGAAGTGACTTCTTGGATTTTTGGTATCTATGTGATTCCAGGCCTCATGACGCTGCTTCAGGCGTTCGTCTTTCGGCAACCGATTGGGTATGCGTTTTCGATTCCGGGTGCGGTGCTGATCGGTGCCACACTCGTTCACCACTCCTACGCGCAAGTGATTGGCGCCTATATCGTGGCGGGTCTCATTATCCTATTATTAGGGATTTCCGGTGTCGTAGAGCGCGTGATGCGGGTGTTGCCGATGCCGGTGATGATGGGGATGGTCTCGGGTGTACTTCTGCCGTTTGGCGTGGGCCTGTTCAAGGCCGTCGTCGCCAATCCGATGCTCAATGGCATACCGCTCGTCGTCTTCTTGTTGCTGTCGTTCGCCCCAGGTATCGCCAAGAAGTTCCCGCCGATTTTAGGCGCGGTCATTGCGACAGGTATCGTGCTCGTCTTGGCACACGAGGTGCATGCACAGGGCGTGTCGTTCGGCGTAGCAGCGCCTCACCTGTACAAGCCTGCCTGGAGCGTATCCACGATGGGCCAGTTGGTGCTGCCACTGGTGCTCACGGTGGTTGCCATTCAGAACGCACAGGGGATTGCGGTGCTGAAGAGCGAGGATTATACGCCGCCGATCAACTCGATGACCCGCTGGAGTGGAATTGGCTCTATCGTCAATGCGTTCCTTGGCGCACATACCTCTTGTATCGCAGGGCCCATGACGGCGTTGCTCGCCGGAAGCGAGTCTGGGCGAAAGGAAGCAAAGTACACGGCGGCGGTGATGCTTGGTGTGTTGTCCGTCCTGTTCGGACTGTTTGCGCCTCTCGCGGCGTCCATTCCGCATATGATCCCGACGTCGACGATTCAGATGTTAGGCGGTATCGCCATGATTTCCGTCCTGACGGACTCCTTGCACATGAGTTTCGTCGCGAAGTTTAAAAAGAGTGCGTTGTTTTCCTTCATGATCACCGTATCTGGTGTGACGATTGCCCATATCGGTGCCCCGTTCTGGGGGCTCGTAGGTGGGACTTGCGTCTCGTTCTTGCTCGAGAAGGATGACTACAAGAAGGTGCAGGTCCGTGAACCTTCGCTTCCTCGGGGCAGTTCCCCAGGGCCTGATGGTGGGGAGAGCGCGATCGAAACGAACTAGAATTGGACATCGGCCATGCTTCCGTCAGCTACGAGGCGGAGCAATGGCCTCTTTTTTTTGACGACAAGCTATCGAAAGTGAGTATTGAATTTCCCGTCCTGGCAGAATATTATGCATTTAACGGCGGAATCATCTAAATTTGTGGGCCAATACCAGGCCAAACCGCACCCGGAGACCATCGCGGATGGAAGCAGCGGACTCGCACGTCGACAAGCCTTCGTATGACTAGCTTCGTCGCCGCGGTTGAACATGTTGAATCGGGGGAGCGGTGATGAAGAGAATCTTTTCTTGGTTGATCAACATCTGGATGCGCGGGCCTATTTCGCTCGTCTCAGGGTATGTTCTATTCGGTCTGCTGTGGTTGTATTTCACCAATTTGATTGTGAACCACATGTTTGGAAACACCTGGCCGGATACAGTTGTTGCCTTGAGGTTTTTGGCCTTTTTAATGGTGACTGGGTTTTTATCGTTTCTTTTCCTCGTAAAATTCAATCCCGTCGTCCGCAGTTTGCGTATAGCCACGGACAAGGCCCTGAAGGATTCGGAGGAAATTTTTGAAAGTGTGTTTCACTATACCACGGATGCCATCGTGGTGTTTGACTTAGATATGACTGTCCTGAAGTTCAATCCGACATTCGAAAAGATGTATGGCTACACCTTCGAGGAATTGGGTGGGTCAATCCTCCCCATCATTCCGAAGGACGATATCGCTTCGACCCGTGGGTATTTTGAAGTGGTCAAATCGGGCGCCGCCCCGTATCAGGAATTTACAGGCATGCGAATTTGCAAGGACGGAAGCACACTTGAAGTGATGATCCGATTCTCGCCGTTAAAGGACGCCAGCGGCCAGATTGTGGGCGTCTCGAGCATCGTCAAGGACATCACAGAAATCGTCAAGACGCAGGATTTGCTGGTAAACTCCGAAAAGTTACTGGCAGTGGGGGAACTGGCCGCGGGCGTCGCGCACGAAATCAGAAACCCTCTCACATCGATCGCGGGTTTTGCTCATATCCTCCCTAGCGCACCTCTTGAAAAACAGCCTCTTTATGCGCAGTTTATCAAGGGCGAGATCGATCGGATCGACCGGATCGTCAACGAGCTCTTGACGCTGTCGAAGCCGAGACTCATGGAGTATGTATCAGCCCGGTTGGACTCGGTGTTGGTGGAGGTCAGTTACCTTCTGGAAGCGCAGGCACACTTGAATACCGTGCAGCTCGTCCCCGAGTTTGAGGCGAACGCGCCCGAAGTGATGTGCGACGTGCATCAGTTGAAGCAGGTGTTTATCAACGTGATGAAGAATGCGATCGAGGCGATGCCGAAAGGGGGGTGCTTGACGATCGGGCTACGGTCCATTGACGAGGCCGTCGAAGTGTCTTTTCGAGACACGGGGCAAGGCATAGCGGAAGACCAGTTGAAGCGCATCGGTTCACCTTTCTTCACGACGAAGGAGACGGGAACAGGACTAGGCTTGTTGGCGTGTAAGCGGATTCTCGATAACCATCGGGGCTTTATGGAGATCGCGAGCAAACCCGGTGAGGGAACGACCGTGACCATCACCATACCGCTCAGCCGGTCAAACGCGGTTGAGAGAGGATGTACTGGGTCGAAGACAAATATCGAACAAATATCAAATTAAATATTTTGAAATATACATGTATGATAATATTTTTCGTAGATTCCGTCATAGATTGATTCGTGGAACTCGCCGTCTGTACATTGTCTACCTAAATCGGACTTGGAACGAGGGTGTTGCACATGCAAATCAATGGCACGAAGACTGTCCAATTGACACAGGACCAGACCTATCAACTACTCACAGACCCCGCAGTATTGACTCGCGCAATTCCGGGTGTCAAACAGCTTACGGAAATTTCCAAGCATCGGTACGAAGCGGATTTAGAGATTGGCGTTGCAGGTATCAAGGGCCGCTACAAAGGGGACATCAGGATGACGGACGTCATCGAGGGCCAAGCGTTTCGCCTGAGGATCACTGGTGAGGGCCCTATGGGATTCCTCGAGGCGGATGTACGGATTTCGTTGCAGGCACAAACGTCAGGTACACTCATCTCCTACGCCGGGGATGCCACCGTCGGCGGTACGGTCGCAGGAGTCGGTCAACGCGTGCTGTCTGGCGTGGCAAAACTCCTCATCGGGCAGTTCTTCAATGGCATCGTGAAAGAGTCTGCCAGCGTTCGCTTCTCATGAAAGGGGCTCACGAATTGGCCCACGTGGAGCGCCTAGATTGGCCGCATCTCCTCAAACGGCAAAATTACATCGCTTCGCCCGGACTCCTGCCGATGCTGGAGTTGGCTGTAGCGTTGAACCGTCCTCTGCTTCTCGAGGGACCAGCAGGTTCCGGAAAGACATCACTAGCGGCAGCGGTGGCAAGCGCCCTCCAGCGCGACTTTATTCGTCTGCAGTGTTTCGAGGGCATGGACGCCACGCACGCACTATACGATTGGAACTATCACAAACAGTTTGCCGCACTCTCCCGAACCTCAACCGAAGACGTTTTCTCAGAAAACTACTTACTTTCACGACCCTTACTGCAAGCATTACAAGCTGAGCGCGGTGCCGTGTTGCTCATCGACGAAGTAGATCGCGCGGACGAGGCGATGGAAGCTCTGCTGCTCGAATATCTCGGGGAATGGCAGATCACCATCCCTGAGTGGAAGACGGTGACCGCAGCGACTCGCCCAATTACAATTTTGACGTCGAACCGCACGCGTCCGCTCAGCGACGCTTTGCGGCGCCGCTGCCTCTATGTCCACCTGCCCTACCCAAACGTCGCACAGGAACTGGAAGTGGTTCACACGCACGTGGAGTCGATCGCACATGATGCTGCCCTGCGCATTGTGCAAGCCGTGCACGAGCTGCGGACGTGGCCGCTGTTGAAAGTCCCAGGCGTCGCGGAGACGCTCGACTGGTGTCGGGCGTGGTGCCTCGCAAGCGGAGCGTGGGAGCGCTCCTGGGTCGAGGCGACACTCGGGTGCGTGGTGAAGGACGAACTCGACCTTCAGTTGGTGAACCAGCGCTTGGACGATTTTTTGGCCGGGTTCACCTGAAAGCCTCCTCTCCAAACGGAGGAGCAAGCGTATCATCCAAGCTCTGCGTCAAGTGGCGACACTGGCCAGGAGCAACGCGGCGCCGCCCAGGCGAGCCGCCGCCGCGGGGACAGCCTGGCACAGCAATTGCCAGCGTCACTGCCGCCATGGACGACGAGGGCGAAGGCCAGTCGAATTCTGCGGGCACGGCGATCCAGCAGGACGGCAGAGCTCTATCAGCTCACTACAGGGCCTGACATTCGCCGCACCATCCGCGAGTTTGTCCGCAAGGGCGGCCTATACGAGGACTACGTTCGCCGGCGCAAACGGATGCGGCCAGGGCGATTAGTGGTGCTGTGGGACGTGTCGGGGTCGATGGCGGAGACAATTCCCATGTACCTGCCGTGGTTGCACCGTGTGGCCGCATCCGCTCGAGACGTCGGAATCTTTCCGTTTGGCGTCCGCCTGATGGACCTGACCGACGCCATGCGGCAGCCATATGCGGGCGTCTTATCGACCATTTCGGCCACCTCTGATTTGTGGGAGGGGGGCACCGAACTCGGAGCCGCGATCGAGCAGTGGACAGCCCGCCATAGCTTGAGGTGGTTGCGCGGGCGAGTTACCGTCCTCATCATCAGCGATGGATGGGACAGTGGCAGCCCCGAGTCGGTGGCAAACGCCTTGCGAACGATTCGCTCTCGCGACGCTCGGATTGTCTGGATGCACCCGCTGCTTCGCACACCAGGCTTCGAGTTGAAGACACGCGCGCTCGTGGCCGCAAAACCATACGTCGACCAGTGGCTCCCAGGTGGAACGCCACGCGACTTGGACCAAATGGTGATATCCTAAAGTTTCCTAATCTTCTTCACTTTCTGCGGAAATAAGGAGGTTTTCTATGAAACCGGCAGTCTTTTCGTATCACAAGAGCACATCTGTCGAAGAGGCCGTGGAATGGCTCGAGCAACACCCTGAGGGCAAGATTCTGGCCGGCGGACAAAGTTTGATCCCGCTGATGAACTTCCGGCTCTCGCGCCCTGAGGAACTCCTCGACATCACGGGGATTCCGCAACTCGACACCGTGTCGCAAACGGATGGCCGACTCGTGCTTGGCGGACTCATCCGGCACCAAGCTCTGGCCGAGCACGAACAGGTTCGACGTGCGGCTCCGGTGCTGGCGGAGGCAGCCAGCCACGTAGGGCATTGGGCGATCAGGAACCGCGGCACGCTCGGCGGGTCGCTCGTGCACGCAGACCCTGCCGCAGAGCTCCCTGCCGCGATGGTCGCACTCGACGCGACATTCGAATTGGTCAGCCGCGCTGGTGTTCGGGAAGTGCCCGCGCGCGATTTTTACCTCGGATTCTTGACGACTGACATCATGCAAACTGAGCTGTTGACGCGCGTGTCGATTCCCAGCGCCGATGGAACCGCCTTTGGCTTCGCCGAAGTCGCTCGCCGCCCCGGTGACTTCGCCCTGGCAGGCTGTTTTGTCGAAGTCGGTCAAGACACGTCTGGCGCCATCACGTGGTTCGGCATCAGCGGCGGCCCGGAGCGCAGGGAGATCACCTGGTCGTCGGACGCACAGGAGCGTGCCGAAGCGATATTGGAGCAACTTGACACCGTGGACATTCTCGACGAAGAAGCGTATCGACACCACGTCGCACAGGTCGTTGCAGAAGAGGCGTATCGCAAAGCAGTAAGGGGGATCGCGTGATGAACGAATTGACCACGGTTGAGAAGGTCACCATCACACTTCGCGTCAACGGTGAGGAGAGAGCGGTTTCTGTCGAACCGCGCTGGCTGTTGTCAGACGTGTTGCGCCACGAGTTAGGCCTCGTGGGGACGCACGTCAGTTGTGAGCAGGGGGTATGCGGAAGTTGTACGGTCCTCATGGACGGACAGCCGACACGCAGTTGTCTGCAATTTGCCATACAGGCAGCGGGGAGTGACATCGTCACCATCGAAGGGGTGACGCACGGCGAGGGGTTGACGCCCTTGCAGCGGGCGTTCGCGGAACACCACGCGCTGCAGTGCGGATTTTGCACGCCTGGCATGGTGTTGACGGCACAGGCGTTGCTCGACAAAGACCCGAACCCGGACGAGGAGTCGATTCGCGAAGCGCTGTCCGGTAACATCTGCCGCTGCACAGGCTATCAATCTATCGTCGACGCAGTCATGGCTGCTGCGAGGACCACACAAAGTCGAGTAGAGGAGGACTGAGTATGTCGCGCTTACTGACCAAACCGCGCTTCACAGGGGCGCGCGTCACGCGGATGGAGGACGACCGCCTGCTCAAGGGTCAAGGGAGATACCTTGATGACATCACCGTGCCTGGCATGCTCGAGATCGCGTTTGTGAGGTCGAACCGCTCTGCGGCGAAGCTCGTCGAGGTTGACGTGGAGGCCGCCCGAAATCTTCCAGGTGTGATCGCGGTGTTGACTGCCGAGGACTGCCCCTACGTCTTGCACGATGAAAAATATCAAGTGGACCAATCGGTTTTGGCGAAAGACGAGGTTCGCTTTGTCGGCGAGCCGATCGTCGCGATTGTGGCAGAAAACCGGTATATCGCGGAGGACGCCACGGAGTTGGTACGCGTCCAGTACGACGCGCTGCCTCCTGTGCTTACGGCCAAGGATGCCTTAGGGGACACCCGCCGCGTGCACAGCCAGCGCCCGAACGTGTTTGAGCACTGGGAACAGGTGACCGACGGGTTTGAAGACGCGTTCAACGCTGCCCCCCACCGTGCGCAGGCGACCTTTGTGACACACCGCCAAACCGGCGTTCCAATGGAGACGCGCGGCTGTGCCGCCATGGTCGATCCCGCCTCAGGGCGCCTTACGGTCTACGTCTCGCATCAGTCGGTGCATCAGTTCCGCACCGACCTCATCAAGGTGATGAACCTCGACGAGCATCAGGTGCGCGTGGTCGTTCCGGAGGTTGGTGGTGCGTTTGGCATCAAAGCCATGTTTTACACGGAATACATCGTCGTGACGCACGCCGCAAAGACCTTAGGGCGCCCTGTGAAGTGGATCGGCGACCGCACGGAGAGCCTGCTCGCCGACTGCCACGCACGCGACAACATCCACGAAGTGGAAGTCGCATTCGATGACGACGGCGTGATTTGCGCAGTGCGCGACAACGTCATCGGCGACACGGGCGCTTATCCCATTCTCGGCTTTCCGGGCGCCGTCGGCGAAGCGGGATGGGCGACCGGACACTTGACGGGGCCGTACAAAATCCCGCACGTCTCGATCACGGTCGATTGCGTCTTTTCAAACAAGACTCCAGTTGGCGCCTACCGCGGTGTCGGCGGGCCAGTCGGAGCGCAAGTGCAGGAGGGGTATATCGATCTGGTCGCCCGCAAGCTGGGGAAAGACCCGATTGAGGTTCGCCGGGTTAACCTGATTCAGAAGGATCAGTTCCCGTTTGTCTCGGCTACCGGCAACACGTACGATCCCGGTTCCTACGCGGAGTCGATGGAGGAGGCCCTTCGGCTCATCGGCTACGACACGTTCCGCGACGAGCAGGTAGAAGCTAGAAAGCAGGGAAGGTACCTCGGTATCGGCGTCTGTGTATTTGTGGAACCGTCGGCGGGGGTGTCCTCCGAGGCGGGATCGATTCCGTATGAAGCGGTCACGCTGCGCCTGGAGCCGAGTGGGAAAATCACGGCATCCACGGGCCTCGGTCCGTCGGGGCAGGGGCACGAGACGACGCTCGCACAACTCATCGCCGACGAACTGAGTGTGGACGTCGGGGACATCGTAGTCTTGCACGGCGATACGGACAGTGCGCCGTTTGGCGGCGGTACAGGAGGTAGCCGATCGGCGACCATCGGCGGCGGCGCGGCTTTGAAAGCGGCGCGAGAGATGCGGGGCAAACTGGCAAAAATCGCGGCGCATTTGCTCGAAGCCTCAGAGGAGGACATCGAGTTCCAGGACGGCCAAGCGCATGTGGCCGGAGTGCCGTCGCGCGGCCATTCGATCGCACAGCTGGCCCGCATCGCCTATACGGACGTCTCGAAGCTGCCGGACGATATGCAGCCAGGCCTCGAGGTGGTATCGCGCTATCGCCCTCCGATGTCTGTCACGTACAGCAACGGCACGCACGCGGTGAAGGTGGAAGTCGACGTCCAGACAGGCCTCGTGAAGATTCTCGACTACGTCGCGGTCAACGATTGTGGTGTCCTCATCAACCCCATGATCGTCGAGGGGCAAATCCACGGTGGTGTCGCACAGGGCATAGGCAGCACCTTCCTCGAGGAGTTGCGGTACGACGACGCTGGACAACTGACGACCACATCGCTCGCAGAGTACCTCCTGCCGGCGATGACCGACGTGCCGCGCATGCGCATTGAACACCTCGTGACCCCGTCTGGCAACGACGGAGGATTCAAGGGGATGGGTGAGGGATCGCTCATCGCCGGTCCGCCGTCACTCTGTAGTGCGGTGTCGAACGCGCTCGAACCATTCGGCGTGTTTGTGACAGAGATCCCGATTCTTCCGCAACACATCATCGCTTGGACGAAAGACAAGGTGGCGGTCGAAGCATGACCACCATCCACGATTTCACGGCGGCGCTCGAGTACTGTGCAGACCACGCCATGCGTGCGGCCGTCGCCGTCGTCGTCGAGACGGACGGCTCTGTGTACCGTCGTGCCGGGGCCCGCAGCGTGATCACGGAAGCTGGTCAAATCCTCGGCGTGATCAGCGGGGGGTGCGCTGAACAGGACCTCCTCGAACACGCGAAAGAAACTTGGCAAACTGGCCAAACGTTGCAGACGCAATACGATTTTCGCAGTCCTGACGACTTGCTTTGGGGGATGGGCGCCGGTTGTAACGGTGCCCTCACCGTGTGCCTCATTCCGTTCGATCCGCTCACAGACCCTGATCTGGCTCACAGGTTGCAAGATGATCTGCGCCGGCGCGCGGACGCTAGCGACTCTTACGTCGCGGTCACGGTTCTTCAGTCCAGCGATCGGAACGCCTGGCCGATCGGGCCCGTGCCCGCCACCGTCGTCTCGAATCTTCGGGACCTGCCCGAGGTGTCAGCCACGGCGCCTAGCCTCATTCGCCGAACGTGGGACGGGACGGACGTACAACTTTTCGTCGAGGTCGTGTCTCCTCGTCCGCGGCTGGTCGTCTTCGGTGCGGGTGACGATGCGCGTCCTCTCGTCCGCTTCGCCGCGGCTGCAGACTGGCATGTGACGGTCGTCGACCATCGCGCCGAGTCCGCCAGCCCCACGCGATTCCCGGAAGCGGCCGCGCTTCGGGTTATTCGTCGCGACGAATACCTGTCTTTCGACGTGGACGAAGCCGCATTCGCGGTGGTGATGACACACAATTACCAGTTGGACCGCGACGTCCTGCAAAACCTCTTGCCTCGCTCGCTTGACTACCTCGGTGTACTCGGACCGCGCCGCCGATTTGATGGGTTGGTGCAAGAGGTGCGTGCAGTCGGCGTCGAGCTCGACGCGGCGTACATGGCCAAGGTGCACTCGCCCGTCGGGCTCGATATCGGTGCGCAAACCCCGGAAGAGATCGCACTCAGCGTGATCGCCGAAGCGATAGCGTGCCGGAGATCCAGGACTGGCGGTTCGCTGCGCGAGGGCGTGGGAGCGTTCGACGCAAAGGGGGCGCCCACCTGATGGGCGATGCGACGCACGGCATCGAGGGGATTTATACGGTGGTTCTCGCGGCTGGCCTGGCGAGGAGGATGGGGCGGCAGAAGCTCCTCCTGCCGATGCCAGACGATCGGCCCATCGTACGGGCTACCGTCGATGCGGCGTGCGGGAGTCCGGCCGCGGGCCTATTGTTGGTCGTCGGCGAGGACGGTGAAGCGGTGGCGGAGGCTGTCGCGGGTGCGCCCGTAACGGTCGTTGGCAACCCGCGGGCGCGCGAGGGGCAGAGCACCTCGCTTCATGTCGCCGTCGAGGCGCTCATTCGCCTGCGGGCCACCGCGGGCGTGTTCGTACTCGCGGACCAGCCAGAGCTGTCCCCTGATGCGATTCAAGCGGTGCTGGAAGGCTATGAAGAGAGTCGGGCTCCGATTGTACAGGCGCGATACCGCGACGGCTTCGGACATCCGGTGTTGTTCAGCTCCGCCCTGTTTGGCGAGTTGTTGACGGTCGTCGGCGACGCCGGCGGGCGGCAGGTCATCCGCGACAACGCCCACCTGCGCCATGCGGTGGTTATCGACGGATTGACGCCTAAGGACATCGACACGCCCGCGGATTACGCCAGGTTACTCGCCCGCTGCACTGGACGGAATGCACCTCTGCTGTAAGGAAAAGATGCCAGCGGCCGCGAACGTTGCGAAGGTGGCGACGAGGAGGATGGGTGGGAGGCCGGCGCGATCGAATAGATTGCCGAACAAAACCGGGCCGACGAGCCGCCCGACGCTTCCCAGTCCACCGACGAGGCCGAGGTAAAAAGGCGCGCTGCGTCCGGTCGTCTGCGTGATGTAGGCGGGGACGGTGGGCGAGATTTGCATTTCCCCGAACGTCGCGATGACCATGCCAACGACGAGGTATGCATACGATGTATGGACGACGAGGACGAGCAGAAACGCCGCACCGTACAACAGCGCGCTGCTGATTAGCCGAGCGGGTAGACCGCGCGTGACGGATCGGTTGAGCAGGGTTGTGACGGGCTGTCCAACCAGGATGATCAGGCCGTTGATCGTCCACAGGAAGCTGTAGGTCGCCGCCGAGTGACCTTCTTGATTGAGATACGGAGCGACGCCGGAATTCCACGCCGACGTCGACAAGAACACCAGCATACACCCCGCCCCCACGAACAAATACGCGCGGTAGTTCTTCAACAAGACGCCGATGCCGGTATCGCGTTGTGCGATGAGCCCCTTTGACCACTGTTGGAGGTCATCCGCTTTCATCCGCCTCATAAACCACCAGAAAAACAGTGCGAAGCCGAGTGTGGTCACGCTGTTGAACAGAAACGTCAAGTTGAATGACACGGCTGCGAGGATGCCGGCCAGCGTCGTGCCAATGGCCACGCCGACGTTGTTGCTGACGTAGACGGCGTTAAACAGCCGCACGCGGTGATGCGGCCAGCGAAAGCCGATAAACGCATTGACGGCGGGCATCGTGACGGCGATGAGAAAGCCGTTGACGGTCATCGCCGCGACGTACGGGACCCAGTCTTTCGCCACCAGCAAACTCAGTTGGGCTAAGCCTGTCAACACGAGTGACCAGACGATCAGGCGCTTTGCGCCGACGCGCTGGTAGAGGGCGCCGCCGACAATCTGGCCAAGCACGCTTGCCAACGACTGAAAGAACAACGCTAGTCCAGCGTCACCGTACGATTTTAATAGAACGTTGTGCACATAGATGGTGGTCAATGGCCACATTAAGGCGCTGCCCACAGAATTGACGAGGCTCGCCAGGATAAATACATACGACTCACGTGGAAGAGTGGAACCATTCACTTGCGGTACATTGGACTGTGTCTGCAGCATTTCGATGGCCTCAAATCTGGTAGGTTGGTATGTTGTCGGGTTTCTTTGGAACTTTCTGAGTATCCCACAAAAGTTGCGACTGCGCGATAGTATGGCTCACCTATCATCGTGCCGCCCTCGCATTGTATCCTCTCTGGAATTCTGATAAAAGAAAGTAAGTACGGACTGTACGGTCACGCAGCATAAAGGGGATGGTGTGGTTGTATCCGACGAAGCTACAGGACGCGTTGATCACCATCATTGGGTCAGAGACTGAGGAGGAGCACAAAGTTCGAATCGTCGACATCACGGGGGACACGGTGGTCATTACGCCTCCGTTCGACCAGAACGGATACCCAATGTTTTTGCCGGAAGGCGCTAGAATTGTCGTGGGTTACGTTCAAACGGCGTACTTTGAGTTTGAGACGCAGGTACTGCAGAACATCCGCAGTCGCATTCCGCTTGTCATCGTACAAAAGCCGGAGCTGTCTCAAATCTCAAAAGAGCAGCGGAGACAGAGTTTTCGCGTCCCGGTGACGATCACGGCCACGCTGAGCAGCGATGGTAACACGTCGTTTGCGCTGCATTTGCTAGATTTGAGCGCGGGTGGGTTTCTCGCCGTGTCCTCGACAAAACGGCTGACGCGGGGGACGGTCGTTGCGGGAGAGCTCGTCCTCGATACGGACAAGGGTGAGACCGTCGTGGCCTTTCACGGAGAGGTTACACGCGAGGCCATCGAGGATGGTCAGTACCTGTACGGCGTGCAGTTTACGGACATCGGTGCGAATGAGGACGTGCTCATCCGCTACTGCATGGATCGGCAGCGTCGGTTCCTTCGTACGCAGAGAGAGCCGGCGCAAGCCTCGCCGTGACAGCTGTGCTCGCGCTGCGACGATAGCCGCAGTGGTGGCAGTCGTTCGACCGGCCGATAGAGAAAGTTGGCAAGGTCAGCGAGATGTTGAATATCTTACTCGTAAACTTCTCTTATCCGGCGTCGTGGATGGCAGAGCAGCAGGGGACTGCTCCGCCGGTGCAAGCCCCTTACCAAGTTTGCTACCGACCGGCTGATTTTGGTATCCTGAAATTTGAGTAATATTCGAGATTTACCGCGGTCGATGGCCTAGTAGGGTTTGTGAGCGCGCCATATGGACTTATTCGAGCATTTATAGGAAAGGCTTGCCCCGAGTGCAACGGCAGTTAGATTTGTCATTCCAGTGTAATCGAGGTGTTGTCTTACGCTACTCGATTCAATTCAAGAACCCAGTTATCTCAAGTCGCTGACGGAAGAACAACTGTTGACGCTGGCTCAAGAAATAAGGGACTTTCTTGTCGAATCTATATCGAGTACCGGGGGGCACTTCGGGGCAAGCATGGGCGTGGTCGAACTCACTCTAGCACTGCATCGAGTATTCGATAGCCCGACAGACAAAATGATTTGGGACGTCGGCCATCAGGGGTATGTGCACAAGCTCCTCACGGGCCGGAAAAACCAGTTTGCGACACTTCGTCAACTAGGTGGTTTGGCCGGGTTTTTAAAGCGTAACGAAAGCCCTCACGACGTGTTTGGGGCCGGTCATTCCAGTACCTCCATCTCCGCGGCACTCGGAATGGCTGTCGCGCGAGATCTGTCAGGTGACGATTATCGCGTGATCGCCGTGATCGGCGATGGCGCACTCACGGGCGGCATGGCGATGGAAGCCATGAATCACGCAGGTGACTTGGGGACTGACCTGTTGGTCATCCTGAACGACAATGAGATGTCCATTTCTCACAACGTTGGGGCGATGTCCAAATACCTGACGCGACTGCGTTCGCAGCCCGCCTATACGAAGGCGAAGGCGGAGATCGACCAGACGTTGCGACAGCTCCACGGCGTCGGCGAGAAGGTCACAAAAGTGCTCGACCGAATGAAGGATGCGGCACGCCATGTCATCTTGCCGATCAGCGTCTTCGAGGGATTCGGCTTCAAGTACTTCGGACCAGTCGACGGTCATGATCTCCCGCAACTGCTATCCGTATTCGAGCGCGCGAAGGAGTTGAAGGGCCCCGTCCTCATCCACACGCTCACGGAAAAGGGCAAAGGGTACTCGGCGGCCGAAAACGCCCCAGACAAGTGGCACGCATGGCCGTCCGCAGCCAAGGGAACGGCGGTTCCATCCTACACGAGCGTCTTTGCACGTACCGTGATGGACTTAGCAGCGGCGGATGATCGCATCGTCGCCGTCACGCCTGCGATGTTGTCGGGAAGCGGACTGACGGAATTCCAACAGCGCTTTCCCGAGCGCTGTTTTGACGTGGGCATCGCAGAACAGCATGCCGCCACGTTTTGTGCCGGCTTAGCCGCCAATGGCAAGCGACCCATCTTCGCCGTTTACTCGACATTTCTACAACGCGCTTACGATCAGACCATCCACGACATTTGTATCCAGAATCTACCTGTCACCCTAGCGGTAGACCGCGCTGGCATCGTTGGCCCTGACGGAGAAACGCACCAGGGCGTCTTCGATCTGGCGTACTTACGCGCCATCCCGCACATGACCATCATGGTCCCGAAAGACGAAAACGAACTGCGCCACATGCTCTATACCAGCACCCAATCGGACGGGCCCGTCGCAGTGAGGTACCCGCGGGCGGATGGCGTGGGGGTTTCACTAGATCCCGTTTTGAAACAGCTCGATCGGGGGAAGGCAGAGGTCGTTCGAAGGGGTAAAGACGCCACGATTTTTGCCCTCGGTACGATGGTGCACGTCGCCCTACAGGCGGCAGAGGTACTTCATGGCCAGTACGAGCTCGATGTGACCGTAGTCAATCTCCGCTTCGTCAAACCGCTCGACGAAGCGTTGATCGAGGAATTGGCCCGAACGGGGGCGCCGATTCTAACGGTTGAAGAAGCCGCGCTCACGGGTGGAGTCGGATCGGCTATCGTCGAGTTTCTCACGGATGTCGGCGTTCAAGCGCGCGTTTTGCGCAAGGGGATTCAGGATGATTTTGTCGAACACGGGGCGCGTGGTGAAGTGTTGGCCCTGCTCAGCTTGGATGTTCCGGGCATCGTCGAAGACGTTTTGAATTTGGTAGGCAGACCGACGCCAAGGGCGCATATATTGGACGAAGTGGGGCTGTGAGGACAGTTTCGACAGTGAGAGGTGAAGAGCTGTGCCGCCAAGGGGCGTAGCATCCTTGTGCGACGCACAGGGGCCTTACTTGAGAAGGGTTGGAAGATGGAGATGGCCAAAGCGACGGAACAAGGGCGTGAACAGCGCAAGGTAGAACATGTCTCAGCGGTGCGGACGCTTGGGGACAACGGGGCGTCATCGACCTGGTTTGAAGATGTCACCCTGTTGCCTAACTGCGCGCCGGAACTCGCGTGGGATGAGGTTTCTATCGAAACACAGCTGTGCGGGTATACGCTACCTTCACCGATTGTCATCAACGCGATGACCGGCGGTGCCGAACAGGTGTACGACATCAACCGCCGCCTTGCCGCGATCGCGAGGCGTTTCGGACTGGCGATGGCAGTCGGATCGGAGACGGCAGCGCTCAGAAACCGCGAGGTGGCGTACACGTATCAAGTCGTTCGCGAACAACATAAAGATGGCCTCGTCATCGCCAATGTCGGAATGGGAACGAAACCTGAGGTCGCCAGAGCGGCAGTCGACCTGATAGATGCGCAGTTGCTGCAAGTCCACTTTAATGTGGCACAGGAATTGTTTATGGCCGAAGGTGATCGGGATTTTCGCGGCGCGCTCGCAGGGCTCTCCGAGGTGGTGCAGCATGTGGGGGTGCCTGTGATCGCCAAAGAGGTCGGGCAAGGGGTCGCCGCCGAACAGGCTCGGCAATTTGTCGAGGCAGGAGTCAAGGCGATTGACGTTGGCGGGCGCGGTGGAACGAACTTCATCGCGGTCGAGGCTTGGCGGCGCGACATGCGACTGACTGACCAGTGGAAGAGTTGGGGCATTTCGACGGCTGCGACGCTGTGCGAAGTGGTCGACGTGGCGGGTGAATCGCTCGATGTCATTGCATCTGGGGGAATGCGCGGCGCGGATGAAATCGTGAAGGCGATGGCTTTGGGTGCCAGCGCGGTCGGCATCGCTGGGCCGCTCGTGCGACTACTCGCCGAACCGGATGGCGACGAGGCCATCGCACGCTACCTGGAGGAACTGCATTGGGGGATGCGCGCATTGTTAGTCCTGACCGGTGCGCGCACCTGGAGCGAACTTCGGCGGCGGCCACTGGTGCTCGGCGGCCGCCTGAAAGATTGGTTGGAGGCGCGCGGTCGGGAGTCGTTTCTGACGTCGCTTCGCTCGCGTACGGCACGATTTTGAATTCTCTGTTAGACGGAATACAATATTGTTAGTCGGGTTCATATGTCTAGTCACTGCAAAAACTTGAGTTGGTCCGTTCACAAAGTTCATCTCATCGCTGGCTGTTCACTTGTTGGGAGGGGATATTGTGGCAAGACAACCGCTCGGACTTACTGTAGACATGGCGAAGTACATCATGACACAGAAGCTCAAAGGCAATAAGCGATTCCCGATGGTTTTGATGCTCGAGCCGACCGAAATGTGCAATCTGACTTGCACGGGTTGCGGGAAGATCCGTCAGGCCCCAGAGGTTTTAAAGATGCGGCTGAGCGCTGAGGAGTGTTTCGCCGCGATCGACGAGTGTGGCGCGCCGGCCGTGTCCATCGCTGGCGGCGAGCCACTCGTTCACCCCGAAATTGTCGACATCGTCAAAGGGATGCTGGCACGAAAAAAACTGACGATGTTGTGCACCAACGGAATCCTGCTCCATCGCGTGCTCGACAAACTTGACCCTGATCCTCGTTTCACGTTCGTTTTCCACCTGGATGGAAAGCGGGATCACCACGATAAGATGGTGGAGCGCAAAGGCGTGTTCGACATCGTGATCAAGGGCATCAAGGCCGCTAAAGAACGCGGTTTTCGAGTCGCCACGAATACCACCCTGTACAAAGGCGCATCCGCGCAGGATACCGCTGAACTGCTTCAAGAGCTGATGGACATCGGTGTGGACAACAGCATTCTCTCGCCTGCTTTTACCTACGAAGAGGTAGATGCGTCGAATAGCGACATCTTCCTTCACCGCAGAGAAGTAAATACCCTCGTTCAAGATATTTTAGACAACGCAAACGGCAAAGTGCGCTTTTACGATACGCCAATCTACTTCGACTTTCTTCTCGGCAAGAAAGACCTGCGTTGTACCCCATGGGGCAACCCGACGCGAAATCCAAAGGGCTGGAAGGGTCCATGTTATCTTCTGACTGACGGTCACTACGACACCTTTGAAGAGATGATGAACCAGACTAACTGGGAAGAGTTCGGCTATGGCGAAAACCCGCGTTGCGCCAGTTGCATGATGCACAGTGGGTACGAGGCATCCGCGGTCGGAGCCATGACCCCGAAGGACACCTGGCGATTGGTGCGTTGGTTCTTCGCGTCGTGAATGGCAGTGTCGAAACCGGTTCTCGTGTTGGCGGCCTTGCGCTTCGAAGCGAGCGCGTTTACATCGTTGCAGCGGAAAGACCCAGAGCACTGGCGGGTCGAGGTGACAGGCGTCGGGCCCGCGGCCGCTCGCCGAAGCGCCGAAGCGCTGATTCGGCAACTGCAGCCTAAGTGGGTCGTCGGCGTGGGCGTCTGCGGGGCGTTGGACAGTTCCATCCAGCGCAGGGCGATCGTCGTACCAGATAGGCTTTACAGCGACGAATGGGAAGGGGGGATCTCCCCAAGCCCACTGCCTGAAGAACTGCGACATGCCATCCTCGGCCGCGCGCGGACCATCGCCGCAACGAACCGAACAGGGGCGGATACGCCTCTTGTGGTCTCTACCGGGGCGCTTGTATCCGTTCGCACGGTGGCCGCTTCACCAGAACAAAAGCGGGCGCTCGGGGCGAAATACGGCGCTCTGGCCGTCGATCAAGAGAGCTATGCCTGGTGCGAGGTCG
Organism: Alicyclobacillus fastidiosus; assembly: GCA_029166985.1. GTDB lineage: Bacteria > Bacillota > Bacilli > Alicyclobacillales > Alicyclobacillaceae > Alicyclobacillus > Alicyclobacillus fastidiosus_A. The sequence goes on from CP119138.1 coordinate 717,079, forward strand.
CGAATTCGCTCGGGGTGCCTGCCACGATTCTGAGGGTCGTCCTCGATGGCCTGGGCGACGCCCTCCCGGCCTGGAATCGTCCACGTGATTGGCCCGCGGCACTGGCATTGCCGTATCGGGCATTGGCGGCTAGACGAGTATTGAAAGCAATCGAGGAGGGCCTTTCGTGCGGGCATTGGTGACGGGGGCAACGGGATTTGTCGGGTACCACGTAGCGCTGGCGCTGTGTTCTGCGGGCCATGCCGTCCGGGCTCTCGTTCGGTCGCCGCAACACGCTGATCGATTGAACGAGTTGGGGATGGAAGTCGTGGCGGGAGACCTGGCGACCGGGCAAGGCTTAGCATCTGCGGTCGCCGGCTGTGACGCCGTCTTTCATGTGGCAGCGCACTACTCGCTGGATCGCCGGGATAGCAGAGTGATGCACTTGGTCAACGTGGAAGGCACCAAGCGCGTGCTAGATGCGGTGCGACGGGCGGGTGGGCCGCGGCTCGTGTATACCAGCAGCACGGCCGCCGTTGGACTTCGGGAAGACGGACAGCCAGCGGATGAGTCTCACTTTGTCGATCCCGCCGCTGTTCACAGCGTCTACAAGAAGACGAAGGTGATGGCCGAAGCACTTGTCCTGGAGGCCGTTCGGGATGGCATGGACGCGGTCATCGTCAACCCGTCGACGCCGGTCGGGCCGTGGGACGTCAAGCCGACCCCGACCGGTCGCATCGTCCTTGATACGATGCGGGGCAAGATGCCCGCATACGTGGAGACCGGATTGAACGTAGTGGCGGTCGAAGACGTCGCTCTGGGTCACGTCTTGGCCTTTGACAAGGGCATTCGGGGAGAACGGTACATTTTGGGCAATCAGAACCTTCATTTTGGCCAACTCGTGGCGACTGTCGCCCGGCTCGCCGGGCGCAAGCCGCCTTCGTGGAAGATCCCGTTCTGGTTTGCGTATGTGGTGGCCGGGGTGGATGAATACGTGGTTTCCCCCTTGTTCGCCAAATCACCGCGGGCGCCTGTCGCCGGTGTAAAGCTCGCCCGAGTCCCGATGTACTTCACGGCGGCCAAGGCCGTTCGCGAATTGGGGCTCCCCCAGACGCCAGTGGAAGAGGCGCTCGCCCGGGCAGTGGAGTGGTTCCAACAGCACGGAGGCGTGGGCGACCATCAGGGCTCTGTGCGCCGGAAATAATCGGTTTGGAATAGGGAGTGGGGAAGATGACGAAGCAACTACTGGATACGCCAAACGCACAGGCGACACTGGAAGCGGGAATCGCACATCTGCTGCGGCTCCAGTCACCCGATGGATATTGGTGGGGGCCGCTCTTGTCCAACGTCTGCATGGAAGCTGAATACGTACTTTTGTCTCACTGTGTGGGCAAGGTGGACCCACTGCGGTGGGCGCAGATTCGGACATTTCTCATCAGTCAGCGGCGCACCGATGGCACATGGGCCATCTATCCGGGCGGTCCAAGCGATTTAAACGCGACCGTCGAGGCGTATGTGGCACTGAAACTGTTGGGCGAGCCCGCTTCCCATCCGCAGATGGTACAGGCCAAGGAATTCATTCAGAACGAAGGGGGCGTCGAGTCCGCGCGCGTCTTTACGCGGTTGTGGCTCGCGCTCGTCGGACAGTACCCCTGGGCTAAATTGCCGGTCATTCCACCTGAGATCATGCATCTGTCCAAGCGTACGCCGCTCAACATCTACGACTTCGCAAGCTGGGCGAGGGCGACTATCGTGGCCTTGACCATCGTCATGAGTCGGAAACCCGTGTATCCTCTTCCAGATCATGCGGCTGTCCCTGAGCTGTTTGAAGCAAAGCGCCCACCAAACCCTCGATCGGCCAAAGGTGGAGATTCCGCCTTTTTCAATACCCTCGACCACTTCCTCAAGTCGTACGACAAGTGGCCCGTTCATCCGGGGCGTCGGAGTGCGGAGAAGAAGGCGTTGGATTGGCTTCTCACCCACCAAGAGGAGGACGGGTGCTGGGGAGGCATCCAGCCGCCTTGGTTCTACGCGCTGCTCGCCCTCAAATGCCTCAATCTGACGGATCATCCGGCTTTTACGAAAGGCTGGGAAGGACTTGAGGCATACGGGTTGACGACCAGTGATGGTGGGTGGATGTTCCAGCCGAGCGTCTCGCCGGTATGGGATACTGGTTTGACGGTTTTGGCGCTTCGCGCAGGCGGGTTGCCACCTGATCACCCTGCCCTCGTGAAAGCCGGGGACTGGCTCATCAGCAAGCAAATTCACACGGGCGGAGATTGGAACGTCAAGCGGCCAAAGGTGAAGCCAGGTGGATGGGCGTTCGAGTTCCATTGCGATCACTATCCAGATATTGATGATACAGCTATCGTCGTCATGGCGCTCAATGGCATCCAATTGCCGGACGAAGCGCGCCGCCGCGACGCGTTGACGCGGGGGTTCCGCTGGTTGGTGGCGATGCAAAGTTCGAACGGGGGATTTGGCGCCTACGATGTGGACAACAATCGCGAACTGACGAACCGAATTCCTTTTTGTGATTTTGGCGAGGTCATTGACCCCCCGTCGGAGGACGTCACCGCACACGTCCTTGAGTGCTTTGGCGCATTTGGCTACGACGAAGCCTGGAGCGTGATTCAGCGCGCGGTTCAATACCTCAAACGAGAGCAGAGACCGGATGGGTCGTGGTTCGGTCGCTGGGGTGTCAATTACATCTACGGCATCGGCGCTGTCGTCCCTGCGCTCAAATCCATTGGCGTCGATGTGCGCGAACCGTGGGTCCAGAAGTCGCTTGACTGGCTCGTCGAGCACCAGAACGAGGATGGCGGCTGGGGTGAAGACTGCCGCTCCTACGACGACCCGCACTTGGCAGGGCGAGGCGTGAGTACCCCCTCGCAAACTGCGTGGGCCCTCATGGCGATGATCGCGGGCGGGCGAGTGGAATCGGACGCGGTGCTTCGCGGCGTACAGTATCTCCACGACAGCCAACGCTCGGATGGCGGCTGGGACGAAGAGGTTTACACCGGGACTGGATTCCCGCGGGACTTTTACCTCGCGTACACCATGTATCGCGATATCTTTCCCGTGTGGGCTTTGGGTCGGTATCAGGAAGCGATGGAGAAACTTCGGGGGTAAACCGTTTCATGTCGACGATACCAGCTGATTTGGAGTCCGCATTTGCAGAATGTCAGAAGCTAGCGACCAGTCACTACGAGAACTTTTCGGTACTCTCGATATTCATCCCGCGGGACTTGCGCCCGCATTTTTCGGCGATTTACGCATACTGTCGAGGTGTCGACGACATCGGGGACGAGTTCGCGGGGGACCGCTTGCAGGCACTCGACGAGTGGGCGGACCAGTTGTCGTTGTGCTATACAGGCACCCCGACAAGCCCTGGTTTCCGAGCACTGCAGTACACCATTCACCAATTCGGCCTGCCGCGCGAGCCGTTTGATCAATTAATCGAAGCAAACCGGCGGGATCAACATCAGTCGGCGTACGCTTCGTGGGAGGACTTATTGGACTATTGTCGGTATTCTGCGAACCCGGTTGGGCGAATGGTATTGGGGTTGTTCGGCTACCAGGATGACGACCGCCAACGACTGTCTGACTGCACCTGCACCGCGTTGCAAATTGCGAACCATCTGCAGGACGTCAGTCGCGATGTCGTTCGCGGTCGGTTCTATGTTCCTCTTGAGGACCTAGAGCGATTCGGCTCGTCTCTTGCGGAGTACCGCGCTGGGGTGATCACGGAACCGATTCGAAGGTGTATTCGTTATGAAGTAGAACGCACGTGGGAACTATTCCACCGCGGCGAACAGCTAGAACGTACCGTACCGAGGCGGTTGCGCCTGCAGTTGAGGCTGTATCGCCTCGGTGGAGAGGCTGTTTTACGCTCGTTGGCACAGCAAAATTTCGATCCGATGTCACACCGACCTGTCGTATCGACTCGGAACAAACTAGGAATCGCCTGTCGGGCACTCTTCAAGCCGTAGTCAGTCAAGGAGATGAGGGCACATGAATCTGACGCAGGCCTACAAATTCTGCGCAAAGGCCACACGCCAGGCGGGGAGTTCGTTTTATTACGGAATGCGCCTGTTGCCCCAGGAAAAGCGCATGGCGATGTACGCCATCTACGCTTGGAGCCGGATTTGTGACGACGCAGTCGATGAATTTCAGGGAGAAGCGGCGAACGAACAGTTACGTCATGCCGAGCGGATCTTCCTTGAGGCGTATGAGCCTGCCTATTCATCTCATCCGAACCCCGTCGTTCAAGCCTTAGGCGATGCGGTGCGGCGCTTTCACATCCCGAAGGACCCGTTTGTCGGCCTGCTAGAGGGCATGCGAATCGACATGCAGCCGGTGCGATTTGACACGTTCGCAGAGCTTGAGCAGTATTGCGAGTACGTGGCCGGTACAGTGGGCGAGTTGTGTATCTACATTTTTGGCTATCGCGATCCCGCTGCATTCCAGTGGGCACGCGAGATGGGCGTGGCCCTTCAGCTAACCAACATCCTGCGGGATTTGAAGGAAGATATCCTCCGCGACAGGGTCTATTTGCCTCTCGAGGAGATGCGGTGCGTCGGGTATTCCTTGGAGGATCTCGTCAACCAGCGAACGACGCCGGCATTTTACGCGCTCATGGATGAGCAGACCCGTCGCGCCCGCGATTACTTTACACGCGCGAGGAATCTATTTCCGCTCGTCGAAGTGGACAGTCTTCGCTGTCTGCGCGTACTCTACCTGATGTATCACGAAATTTTAGATAAGATTCAGGAGAACGGATTTAACGTATTTGAAGAGCGGATTCACGTGTCGGGATCGAGAAAATTGCAACTGGTATGGGGTGCCTTATGGAACGCGCACGCGACGGTATAAACGATGCACGCACTACCATTATTGGAGCGGGATGGGCGGGGATTTCAGCGGCTCATTCCCTGCTTGCACAGGGGGTGCCCCCGAATCTAATCACCATCTTCGAGCGGGCGCCGCACCCTGGGGGGCGGGCTTTTTCGTTCGACGACGAGAAGCAGGGCCTCACCTTCGACAATGGTCAGCACGTTCTGCTCGGGTGCTGCGACCAGTTTGCCGACCTATTGTCGCAACTCGGTATCCGTGACGCGTATCGATTGCAACCGCTGCTCCACATTCCTGTATATTGTGACGGTGCATGGGGGCGCTTGTCGAGCAAGCGGCTGGCGGGCGCACTCCACCTCCTGCCAGGGTTGCTGACGTACGCGCATTTGCGCCCGCTGGAGCGCGTTCGCGCACTTCGGGTAGCACCTCAGTTCCTGCGACCGGATGTCGACGCCTTGGACGGTATCAGCTTTGGCGACTGGCTTCGTCAAAACGGTCAGACAGACAGGGCGATTGGTCGGCTTTGGGACCTTGTGGGGACCGCTGTTCTCAATGGACACGCGGACGAGGTGAGCGCCGCGCTTGCTCTTGAGTCGTTTCGCATGGGCGTCGTCGCGGGCTGGCAGCAAGCGCGGTTGGGCCTATTTACGCGCCCGCTTGGCGACCTTGCGGCGGAAGCCATCACGAAGCTTCAAGGCCTGGGTGTCGAGATCCGATTCAACACGGCTGTCACAGAGTTACAAGTTCGGGAATCGCGCGTGACCGGAGTGCGCTTGCGAGGAGGGGACGTGCACCCGGCCGAGACGGTGATCGCGGCAGTGCCTCACGATGCCCTGGTACGGATGCTTCCTTCCGGTTTACGGGATGACGAGGATTTCGCAAGACTTGCGTCGTTGACCTGGAGTCCGATATTAAATGCATTCGTACTCTATGACAGGCCAGTCATGGGCCAGGATGTGTTCGCGTCGATGGAGCTAGGGGGCATGTTTGTTTTCAACCGAGCGTCTCTTCTCGGGTTGCCGCAATACGAGGGGAGATGGCTGTCCGTCTCCATTTCTGCAGCCCATACATATCGGGGACTTGGGGCGGATGAGTTGGCGATGCAGATTCGATCCGCCTTGGCAGCGGCCCTGCCGCAAGCTCGAGCTGCGCAAGTCGAGACGTGTAAATTAGTGTGGCAGCCACACGCGACGTTTCTCGCGAGTCCCGGGTCGTCGTCGGCGCGAGCCAATCCGACCACGTCTGTGAAGGGGCTCTTCGTCGCGGGCGATTGGACGAACACCGGTTGGCCAGCATCGCTCGAGGGCGCGGTGCGCAGCGGAATCGCCGCCGCCGAAGCGCGGTTGGGACACAAGCTGCCTCTGACCAGCTGATCGGCGTCGCTGTTGTCGTACGGATCGCAAAAACCGCGACTACCTCTTTAGAACCGCCGCTTGGGAATGTTTTACCGGCTGGCCTTCGAAAGAGTTTTTTTATGTTCGATGAATTGAAATCCTTGTGATTTTCCACTACGCTCAGAGGCATATGTGTTGTCGAACAACGCTGATTGAGGTGAGTAGATGAAGTTGTCACGAGGTTTTAAACGATCCCTGTTCATTGCGCTCATCATTGTAGCCGTATTCATTGTCGTCGTCATCCTCACCGCGATCACGACGGGGTTCATTGCGGGACTTCATCAATCGAGTTAGAGGGTCCAAGGTAGGTCTGTGGATTCCAGTAGGGGGCCTTCATTTGCAAACTGCTTCGCCTGATTCGACGCGCACGTCTCGCTTTCTGCCCGGGTACGTGGTGTTGACGATTGGCATTACGCTCATCGGTATTGGAGTATCCATCACACGTCCTTATTTATCATTATTTGGGACCGACGTCATTCATATGTCCCCTGCGTCACTAGGGGTGTTTATGTGCGCCAATGCACTTGGTGGCATCGTCGCGAGCACGTGGCTTGGAAGGCTGTCGGACACGCGCTCGCCGAAGAAGGACGTCATGTTGTTTTCGTCCATCATGGCTGGGCTCGGGTATGCCAGCTTTCTCTTTCTGCACAGCTATTTGACGCTGCTCGTCGTGTCGACCATTTTGCTTGGTTTGGGGTCCGCGACGTTTCCTCAGATGTTTGCCTATGCCCGAGAGACGACACAGATGTCTCCCAATGTCGACGCAACCTTCGCCATCTCAACCCTCCGCTCGTTTTTTTCGCTTGCTTGGGTCATCGGCCCGCTCGTCGGCGTCTTGGTGTTAAATTCGCTGGGGTACAGGGGCCTCTTTCTATTCACCACGACCATCTTTGTCATCGTCTTCCTGATTGTGCTATTTAGCCTTCAGCGACGGCCATCCGCCAGGGGCACAGGAGCGAGGCCCGCAGGTGTGATGACGCACTTGAAGCGCATGGATGTTCTCACCGCCTGTCTGTCGTTTGTGGCAGTGTACACGGCGTCGAGCATCAATGGTTCCTATATGCCGCTGTTTATGACGAGGACCCTTCATGCTCCAGAGCACGTGGTCGGATGGGTATTCAGCCTCAGTGCTGGGCTCGAAATTCCCATTATGCTGGGGCTTGGTACCATTGCGAATCGCGTCGGGAAACGGATGCTGCTCCTGTTTGGGTCCATTTGCGGCACCGTTTATTATGTCGGTGCGGCGTTTGCCCACGCAGTCTGGGAAATGCTCGCACTGCAACTCGTCTGTGCGGTATTCATCGCGATCAGCGTCAGCATCGGCATGAGCTACTTTCAAGATTTCATGCCGGACGCGCCTGGTTCGGCGACGACGTTGTACAGCAACACGAACAACATCGGATCGATGGCCGGTAGTCTGTTAGGCGGTGCGATTGCGCAGGCGTTTGGCTACCGAACGGTGTACTGGGTGTGCGCCGGCCTCGGTATCGCATCGTATCTCCTGTTGCTGCGCAAAAAGGCGCGAAGTGAAGACCGCGCCGGTTCTGCACAACCTCGCTGACCATGAACCGTGTGGTTCGGCGCCCTGCTTTACTTCAGTTCGTCGAGGGCGTAAAACGTATCCCGCCACACGAGCCCGCCCCGCCGGTACGCTAGGACTCCAGCGCGAACAAAACCGTAGATGAACAGTGCCATGGCAATCGGAATGAGGATGATCTGGACTTTGGGGAACTTCAGATAGGACACGTGCATCGTGTATAGTGTCAGCATGAAGAGACATGCCAACCCGTACACCCATCGCGCTGGACCGGGTCCCAATGCGACGCCCGCCATCGGTCCGCCATATAAGGCGATGAGTGGAATCATGCTGAGAATCAGCCAGGTCGGCGAGAATCGAAACGCGGCCAGAGGAGCCTTCTCGAGACCGTGAAGCATGTCTCTTGTGGTGTCGTACCATTCGATTTCGACGAACGACTCCGCCACCGCAAACCGCTGGTGATACCCATGTTTCTTGATGAGCAGCCCGAGATAGATGTCGTCGTCCGGTCGGCGCATGATGGCCTGGTGCGTCCCAATCGCCTCGTAGACCGTGCGGCGAACGAGGTTGAATGCCCCGATGCCAGCGTATGCTTTGGTTCGCTTCCGGTACGCCGAGTGAGGGCGCTTGAACAAGAGGTAATTAAACGTGAAGAAGGTAGTCAGGAGTTGTAGGGATGCCGTGCGTGCGATCATGCGTGGTGCGATGGTCAGGTGATCGATGTGGTGCGCAAGCGTATAGTCGATCGCTCGCTCGATGGCATCTGGGTAAAAATAGACGTCCGCGTCGGCAAACAGGATAAAGTCACCGCTTGCCACTTTGGCTCCTTGGTACAGTGCGTGGTTTTTCCCGAGCCACCCGTGCGGAAGATGCGTGATGTGAATCGGATGAATTCGACCGTCTGCCTCCGCGAGTACTTCGATGAACCGGCCTGTCAGATCTTCCGAGCGGTCGTTCACCACGATGATCTCGATGTCGCCAAGGTACGTTTGGTGAGATAGGGATTCCAAGGTTTTGCGAATGTGGGCCGCCTCGTTCTTCGCCGCAATCACCACAGACACCGACGGCAATTGCGATTGGGTTTGCACAGTGACATTGTGGACGACGTGGGTCCCGCGAACGCTCGAGGTCGCCGGTGTGAGATGAGGAAGTCGTAAGAGATCTGGGAGATTGCGTAAAAATACGACCAGCCAAGCAAAGAGCAGGACCAGTGGGAACAATCCGGACCAAGTGCCCATGCAACAGCTCGCTCCTTCATCAAGGTGACTGAATTGTAATTCTAATCGTAAACGCCCCAAGCGAGGACCACAAGGCTCGGGAATGGGATGGACTGCGGTTCGCAGTGGGAGGGGGCTCCGGACACGCCCCCTCATCTCGCATGACAGAAAGGGTTATCCAAGCGCTTCAATGACGCTCTCCGCGAATTTCGCCACGCGCAGGACGGCCTCGTCGGAGAAATCGAAGTGCACGCCCGTATCCTCGTAAATCTTGGCGATCGATTGATTAAAATCAGTGCTTGCTCCGCGCTTGTAGTTGGCAATCGCCTCGCCTGGGTTCTTGCGATAGGACTCCAGAAGTTGAAGAGCCCCGAGTTCTGACATCGCATATTCGATGTTGTAAAACGGGTAGCCGATGAAGTGGATGGAGTCTATCCACGCGCTGCTAGCCTCTGTTTCCAACCCACTGTAATCGACAGGATGGCCGCCAAAACGCTTGAGAATCTCCAAGTACTTGGCATCGCGTTCTTCGGCTGTGTGATTGGGGTTCGTATAGAGCCAGTGCTGGAACAAGTCTCCGGAGAGTGGACCGATAAGCATGTTCAAACTGCGATGAAGTTCCTCGCGCTGTGCGATTTTCAGGGATTGTTCGTCGCGATAAAACTCCCCTAGCTTGTCGAGGCAGAGGAGTTCCATGCCGTGCGAGTACAGCTCTGCGACCTCTGAGCGCAGATCGGTCCATTCGTATTCGTCGCGCACCTGCAGGTAGCCGTTGATTGCGTGGCCCATCTCGTGCAGGAGGGCGATGAGGGCGAAGAACGAAGGGCTGAAATTGGCAAATACGAACGTGTTTTTCGAGTAGCCGAGGAAGTCGCAGAAACCACCTGGTGCTTTGCCGCTGCGGCTCTCGAGGTCGAGCAGCCCGCGCTCGCGCATGTGTACAAACTTGTCTCCGAAATACGAGTCGGTGGCGTACAGCATTTTCTCTACGCCGTCCATCAGCTGGTGGACAGTCTCAAACGGCGCTTTTGAGAGCGTGCAGGGCGTAACGTCCCACGGCCGGTAGGCGTCCACGCCGAGCACACCTTGCAGTTGTCGAGCCAGTCTATCCCAGGCCGGGATCACGTGGCGCTCCACCGCATTGTGGAAGCTGTAGCAGTCTTCGACGGAATACTCGCGATTTTTCTCGCGAAACACGTAATCGCGATAGTTTTCGAAGCCCGCATTGACGGCAATTTGGTGGCGGAGCGCGACGAGTTCATCCATCATTGCCGAGACCTTGGGCTTAATCGACTTGCGCGCCTCTTGAACGGAGCGCCAAGCCGCCTCGCGCACCGTTCTGTCTGGACTGTCCATCTGCGCCACGACGTATGGATAAGGTTTGTCTTCGCCTTCCCATTTCGCGGTCAATCCACCGATGAGTTCGTTATAATTCGCCACAAGTTCCTGCTCTTTGACTTGCAGCGGGATGTTTTCTTCGCGGAAAAGTTCGAGCCCCGTCGCCCGGACTTTTTTCATCTGTCCGTACTTGCCGTCGTCGAGTTCCTTGGTATACGGACACTCGCAGAACTTTTTGTCGAGCTCTGCCCCGTACTTCAGAAGAAGCGGTTGAATCACCGTCTGGTCGTGCATGTGAATCTGTTTCTTGGCTTCCGAGCTCGTATCGCGGTAAAAGTCGATGGTGTGCCCCGAGAGCACCTCGCGAATTGCGAGCGTACATTCCAACTCGCGCTTCAGCCAGGCCTCGAGCGCTTCGACAGAATCCAGCTTCGCGTGTACCAGAGCTTGGAGCTTTGCCTCCACGGCCGCCGCATCAGACAGATCCACGGCCCGTACGTAATAATCAGTGGTGATGGTCGTCAAATGAAATCCTCCCCATCGAAACGCCTATGCTGTGTGGCTGGGGCGTACGCAGCCCGAATTTGGCCCCACTTGACACAATTATCTCAAAAGTGTGCGCCCGGTGGACGGGATCGCGCAAAAATATTATTGGTTTGCTCATCGATCAGGAACATAGTAGAGTTGAATGTCGGAAAACCTTGTTTCATCGTATGTATCGATCCGCTTTACATAGAATGTGGAGGCTGTGTATGTACAACCATCGCAAACTTCATTTTGATGTCGTCGTGGTCGGTGGTGGATCGTCAGGCGTTGCGGCCGCAGTCGGTGCTGCCAACGTCGGAGCAGACACCATCGTCATCGAGCGAAATCCATATTTCGGCGGGGCAGCTACGCACAGTTCCGTCTTCTCCTATTGCGGTTTTTATGCACAGGCAGACCCACTGGAACGTGTCGTGGGAGGGGTCGGGGCACAATTTCTCGAAGAGCTTTCCGCGATTGGTCGGGCGGTGGAACCGCGGCGCAACCCGACGACCGGAAACGTGATTGTCGTGGCCGATGGCGAGACGAGTAAGTACGCCCTCGACCGCGTGCTTCTGCGCGCAGGTGTGAAGCCACGCCTGCACTGTCAGGTGATCGGCGCGGTGGTCGAGCGCGGGCGGGTGGTCGAGATCGAGTGTGTCGATCACGACGGGCGCCTCACCATGACCGCCAATGCCTTTGTCGACGCGAGCGGCGAGGCCGATTTGACCACGCTGGCTGGCGGGACGGTGCGCTTGGGGGACGACGAGGGCCAGGTACAGGCTGGTACTTTAGTGATGCGCATCGGCGGCGTCGCTCGCGACGTCCCGCTCCCGCGCGAGGTGTTTACCGAGGCGGTCACTCGTGGTAAAGCCAGTGGCATCGAGTCGCTCTCCAAGGAAAAAGGCATGATCTTGCGCATGTCCTCGGGCGATATTCTCGCTTTGTTCGCGGATGAGCACGTCAACGGCCTCGATTCGAGCAGCATGACGCGTGCCGAGATGTCGGCGCGCGAGCAAGCGTGGTCCTACCTGCAAGTGTTTCGCCAGTACGTGCCCGGATTCGAGTCGGCTTATCTCATTCAGACTGGCCCTGCGTTGGGGGTCCGCGAAACGCGCCACGTTCGCGGGCTGTATACCCTCGCTGGCGAGGACGTGCTCAGTGGCGTTCGCCACCTTGACTCTGTGGCTCGCGGTGGCTGGCCGGTGGAGATTCACCAGCCGGGTGCACCTGCTGTGTATCAACAAATTCGGAATAAATCCTACTACGACATCCCACTGCGTTCACTTTGTGTGGCAGGGCTGGACAACCTCTGGTGTGCAGGTCGGATTATTTCCTGCGATCCGATCGCGTTCGCCTCTGCCCGCGTCATGGGCACGGCGTTCGCCACAGGCCACGCCGCAGGCGTCGCGGCTGCTCAGTTCAGCCTTCACAAGCTCCAGGATGCAGGCGACGTACGCGCGGAGTTGCTCCGCCAGGGAGCGCTCATCTAGTTGCTCGCCACAAGCCACAATCGTGCAAAACAGAGTGCCAGATTACGGCACTCTGTTTTTGCGTTTGCCTTTGAGCATCGGGGCGGGCTATGCGTTCACCTGTAATTCGTCCGCGAAGCTTGCCTCGAGTTTGTCGATGAGCCCGCCGACGTACGCGACCGCCTCCGAGATCGGTTGCGAGGTGGACAAGTCGACCCCAGCCATCTGCATGAGTTCCAGCGGCGTTTTCGTGCCGCCAGCCTTGAGTACTTCGACCCACTGCGCCGCGGCGGCGGGGCCTTCTTCGCGAATGCGCTTGGCGACGGCCGTAGCAGCGGTCAGGCCAGCTGAGTATGTGTACGGGTAGAGGCCCATGTAGTAGTGCGGCTGGCGCATCCATGTGAGGCTTGCCCCTTCGTCGATATCCACCGTGTCCCGCCAGAAACTCGTGAGCACGTCTGCTTTTTGTTCGCAGAGCAGTTTTGCAGTGATGGATGCTCCGGCGTCAGCTAACCGGTAGATGCGCCGTTGGAGCTCCCCTTCGAGCAAGTGCGTGACGAAGTTGTGGTAGTAGGTACCAAGTAGTTGGCTGATGACCCAGTGGCGCATGCGCGGGTCGGACGTCTGGTTGAGGACGTGGTCAGCGAGGAGCATTTCGTTCATCGTCGAAGGTGCCTCGATAAAGTACAGCGACGGGCGTGTATTCGTCAGGCGCTGATACTGGTTTGCAAGCGCGAAGTGGCCGGCGTGGCCGAGTTCGTGCGCCAAGACGAACGCACTGCGCATCGTCTCTCCCCACGTGATGAGGATATACGGGTGTGCGCCGTACGGACTCGAACAGAATGCGCCAGTCGATTTGCCGACGTTATCGGCATAATCTACCCAGCGGCTCGCGAGTGCTGTGCGGATGTTTGCGACGTATTCCGGGCCCATGACCGCGAGGGCGTCGAGGATCAGCTGCGTCGCGGACTCGATCGAGGTGCTCGGGTTGAAGGCGGAATCGAGTGGGATTTTCAAGTCGCAATAGAGCATCGTGTCGAGCTTGAACAGGCGTTTGCGCAACCGCGCGAGCCGCCGCATGTGAGGGGCCAATTCCGCTTGGATGATGTCGAGTTGGTTGTTGTACATCTCTGACGTAACCTGTTGCGGGTGCAGCAGCATGTCAGTCGTCGATGGAAATCCGCGCAGGCGCGCGAGCGTGACTTGGCGATTGACCTCAGTCGCGTAGGCAGAAGCAAATGTATTTTTGTACTGATGGAGCGTGTTGGCAAACGACCTGTAAGCGTTGCGTCGCAGTTGTGTGTCGGTCGCGAATTCGTAGATGTCTTCGTACAGGGCGAACGAGACGGGGTGCTCGGCACCATGTTCGTCCTGTGCGGGCGCGAATTGCATGTCTGACAGCTTGCTGCGTTGATAGGTCACATACGGCCCGCCGAACACCTGGCCGAGTGCGGCCAGCGTGGACTCGGTTTCGGGAGAGAGTCGGTACGGCTTGAAGTCGAGCATCTCGCGCAAGGACACAGCGTGTTCCTTGAGCCCTTCCTCTTGTTCTATCCACGTCTCGACGACGCCATCGTCGAGGCCAGTCACTTCCGCTTCGATAAACGAGGTGGCCGCTTGAATGCGAGCGACCATCGCCGCCGCGCGGTCGGCCATCGCCTGGTTGACTGGGTTCGTGCTATCTTCCGACTGCCGCAGGGACGCGTAGGTACAGGCGCGGACGATTCGCCCGGCCAGGCGTTCGCTCGCCTCTAGACACGCGAGCAGCACTTTGGCGGACTCGCCGAGGCGGCCTTGAAAAGTGGCCACCGTATCGACGGTGGAAAGGATGGACTCCACCTCATCAGACCATGTCTCGTCCGATGCGAACAAATCGGCGAGATTCCACGTGAGCTCAACAGGGACTTGACTTCTCGTCAACCGATCCGGCATGTAACAACCTCCAGTAGAATATTTAGAAATGCGCTTCCATTCGATATTCTATCACGATGCCGCTGTAGCCAGAGACGGCCCTTTTGTCGAATTTGGACGATTCTGGTAGAAGGGTTTCCGGCGGCTGCCTCTAATACTTATATTTATCAGCGCTAGGGAAACGGAGATAGACACGTGCCAAACATCATTGATCTGCGTAGTGACACAGTGACCAAACCAACCGACGCGATGCGTCAGGCGATGGCCAGTGCAGAAGTCGGGGACGACGTGTATGGAGAGGATCCTACCATTCGCCGCCTCGAACAGTTGGCTGCGGAAATGACAGGCAAGGAGGCCGCTCTGTTTGTGACGAGCGGCACACAGGGGAATCTCGTGGCAATAGCCGCACAGGTCAAGACGGGCGAGGAGGTCATCGCCGAGGCGGAATCGCACATTTTTTACTACGAAGCCGCTGGAGTGGCGACGGTAGCAGGCGCACAGATCCGCCAGATTGCAGGCGACCGCGGCGTCTTGCAGCCACAGGCCATCGGTCGCGCCGTGCGTCAAAACGATATCCACCAGCCTCGTACTGCGCTCATTTCTATCGAAAATACGCACAACCGTGCGGGCGGAACGGTGACGCCGGTGAACGTGCTGCGTGAGATTCAAACTGTCGCACGCGCGGCGGGTGCGAAGGTGCACATGGACGGAGCTCGATTGTTCAACGCGGCCATCGCCACCGGTACAAGTACCAAGGACATCGCAGCTGCGGTGGACACCGTCCAATTCTGCCTGTCGAAGGGGCTCGGCGCTCCGGTCGGGTCGATCGTCGCCGGATCGCAATCGTTCATCGACGACGCCAGGCGGTGGCGCAAGCGCCTCGGCGGCGGCATGCGCCAGGCCGGGATCCTCGCGGCGGCCGGCATTCTCGCGTTGACGCAGATGGTGGATCGGCTCGCGGAGGACCACATGAATGCACAGGTTCTGGCGCTGTGTCTCGCCAATACGCCCGGGATCTCTGTCGATCTCGCCACCGTTCAGACCAACATCATCATCGCCGACGTCGCGGGCACAGGCATCCCGGTCGACGCGTTTGTCCTTCGCCTTCGCGAGGAAGGCGTCCTTGCGAGCGCGTTTGGTGAGGCGGCGGTCCGCTTCGTCACCCACAAGGACGTCGCGAAGGACGATGTGGTGCGCGCGGCGGACATCGTCGCAAGGGTGGCAGCCGGACGCTGACGTCCGGCCGGGTTGCCGCCTGCAGGCGGTTAGCGACACCCCGCCTTCGATGCCTCGTGCTGTTGCCGAGGCGCCGCTTCTACCGGCCCCTCGGCGTCGAGGACCATGCGAAGCAAGTCGACGATTCTGCACGAGTAGCCCCACTCGTTGTCGTACCATGCCAGAACTTTGACTGTGTGCTCGCCCATCACCATCGTCGACATCGAGTCGACGACCGCGGAGCGCTCGTCCCCATTGAAATCGATGGAGACGAGCGGTTCTTCACAATAGCCCAACACGCCCTTGAGAGGGCCCTCTGAACCACTCCGCAATGCGTCGTTGACCGCTTGTGTGTCAACTGGCGCGGATAGCTGGAGCACGACGTCGAGCAATGAGACATTTGGCGTCGGGATGCGTACAGAGAGTCCGTTTAACCGTCCGGCCAACTCCGGGATCACGAGCCCAATGGCCCGCGCCGCGCCGGTGCTGGTCGGGATGATAGACTGTGCGCAGGCTCGCGAACGCCGCAGGTCGGCGTGTGGATTGTCTTGGTTGAGCTGATCATTGGTGTACGCGTGAACTGTCGTCACCAGCCCGGATTCGACGCCAAACGCGTGATGCAACACGTGCACGACGGGCGCCAATGCATTCGTGGTACAGGAAGCGCCTGAGAGAATACAGTGCGCTTCAGGACGGTACCGATGGTGGTTGACGCCCATGACCACTGTCAAATCCGCCCCGCGATCACCCTTGGCGGGGGCTGTGATGATCACCTTTTGGGCGCCTTGCCGCAGGTGGATGGACGCGCCTTCCCACGTGCGATATGCACCTGTCGCCTCGACGACGACGTCCACGCCGACCTCCCCCCACGGCAGTTCGCCCGCGTCACGCGTGGAGAAGAACTGAATCGGTTTGCCGTTTACGATACATCCGCGCTCTGTCGCTTCGATTGGAACGGACCATTGACCATGCACCGAGTCGTATTTCACCAAGTGGACCAGTGTTGCGGGATCGGCTGTGCCATTGACGGCCACGACGTCCATTCCCAGCTCTATCGATTTTCGAAATACCATTCGCCCGATCCGACCAAACCCGTTAATTCCAATTTGACCTGTCATTTCGGTAACTTCGCCCCTCGCGATGTACTTTGTTTGACTCAATCCAAATGAATGCACGCTAATAACACACGATAATTATAAATCATACGTGTTATTTCGATCAAAGTGTTGGCTTAAGTTTAAATGATCGGTGTCATTTGCGCTTGCGAGTGTGAAAAAATGGGTTGAAACAAAATAGGTGCCTTCAACGTCTGCTATATGACTGTGTAGGAACGCGCGGTAAAACGGGCCGTCAATCACGAAGAACGGGGCAGCGGGGCATGTCCAAATATTGTCGAAAGATGTCATTTGCTTGGACATCCGCTCACCTGGAGCAGACATCGTTATGTTGGGAGAAGGAAACGAAATGAGGATTCCAGTCGGGGGCTGTGAGACAGTGCAGCAGGTGTTGTCGGCAACTAGAGCCATGACAAGCAGAGGGGGTGAACTCGATGCCTAAACCGGTGAAGGGGAATAGTCGCTATATGCCCGGGTTGGACGGTCTGCGGGCGCTTGCTGTGCTCGCGGTGGTTGCCTACCATCTCAACTTGAGCTTTGCACCTGGCGGCCTGCTGGGCGTAGGCGTGTTTTTCGTGCTGTCGGGCTACCTGATCACCGATTTGCTCGTCGCCCAGTGGCGGACATCTGGGCGATTCTACGTCAAGGATTTTTGGCTGCGCCGAGCTCGCCGCTTGTTTCCAGCGATGTTTGTCATGCTCGTGGTCGTCGGCGCCTGGGTGGCGTTGTTCGATCAGTCGCAGTTGGCGACATTCCGCCAGGATGCCTTGGCGTCGGTGCTGTACGTGAGCAACTGGTGGTTCATCTTCCACAAGGTGTCGTACTTCGCCAGTTTTGGTCGCCCTTCTCCCCTCGGGCACCTCTGGTCACTGGCGGTGGAGGAGCAATTCTATTTGATTTGGCCGCCAATTCTCGCGCTTGGCCTGCTCTATCTGCGGCGCCGTGGGAGATTGCTTGGCCTCACGCTTGGCGCGGCGAGCGCGTCGGCCATGGCCATGGCCATCATTTACCACCCCGGGACGGACCCGAGCCGCGTGTACTACGGAACGGACACACGGGCCTTCGCCTTGCTCTTGGGGGCGGCCCTGGCCGTGGTCTGGCCGAGCGCAAAACTTTCCGAGCAGGTTTCCATCCGTTTGCGCGTAGTCCTCGAATTTGCGGGCGTGACAGCGTTGTGCCTGATCCTGTACACGATTTTTACGACAAACGAATACGAGGCGTTTCTCTACCGCGGTGGACTGGTGCTCAGTTCCTTGGTGACCGCCATCCTGGTTGCGACATTGGCTCACCCAGCCAGCCTACTTGCCAAGGTTGTCGGGTGTAAGCCGCTGCGTTGGCTGGGCGTCCGATCCTACGGTATCTACCTGTGGCACTACCCGGTGATCGTCTTGACGAGCCCCGTCGTTAACACGGGTGGTGTGAATGTCGTTCGCGACGTCCTCCAAGTAGGGGCGAGCATTGTGCTTGCGGCTTTGTCGTGGCGGTACATCGAGGAACCGATTCGCAGTGGCGCACTGACCAAACTGTGGACTCGCAAGCCGTCTTTCAAGCGCGTCTCCCCCCTCCGTTGGGGAGCGGCTGTGTGTGCGCTGGTGGTCGTCGGGGTCACTTGCGCAGCTTTCGCCGAGCCACACGACTTGGCGGCTACAGCCATTCCGAGCACGCCTGTCGCAGGGGAGACGAAACCAGTATCTACCTCAACATCGACTGGAACATCGACTGGAACATCGACTGGAACATCATCGGCAGCGCAAGTGAACAAACCGGCTGCGCCGAAGGAAGCCAGCTTGCCTAGCCAGTCAGCCGGGGACACGCACCCGCCGACACAGGCTAAAACCGCGTCGCCGTCTGCAGGCAAGCATCATACGTCGCCGAGATCGGGGGTTGGCGTGACGACCATCGGCGATTCCGTCATGGTGGATGCGACACCTTACTTGCAAAAACTGCTCCCCGGGATCGTCTGTGATGGTCTGGTGGGCAGGCAGATGAGTCAGGCTCCAGCGGCCGTTGCCGAGTTGAAGGCCAAAGGCGAACTCGGGAACCGCGTCATCATCGAGTTGGGTACAAATGGGCCCTTTTCGAAGGAGCAACTGGTCTCCCTGTTGCAATCGCTTGGCCCCGTCAAGCAAATCATCCTCGTCAATACGCGCGTTCCACGGCCTTGGCAAACGGTCGTGAATGCGACGCTGGCTGAAGTTGCGAAGACGTTTCCGCACACCACACTCGTCGACTGGTACGGCGCTAGCGCGGGGAAGCAGTCGTATTTCTACCCCGATGGGGTGCACCTCAATCCTGAGGGTGCACAGGTCTATGCATCACTGCTGGCGAACGCCGTTCAATCGTAAGCGCAGAAACCCTTTGATGTAACTTTCTGCGCTTTATTCGGCAGAGAGCGTATCCTCCATGGGCGTGGTTGGTCTACTGATGTCGGTCGGAATGGCGGGATCGAGGCTGGCGGATGACCCATCCGACACAATCGACAAGGACGACAGTGCGTCCGCTAAGTCGTCGCGGATGGGGAACAGAAATGGAACGCCAGAGAGTATCGAGAGTCCACCCATCCACAGGAACACGTTCGCGAGAGGGACGTGTGTGAGAAGAAACCCGCCAAATGCCATACCAAGTGGCATGGCCATCGGGAACAGTGCACCGATGGTGCCCATCACACGTCCCCGCAACCGTTCTGGAACGTTGCTGACGAATACGGACGATGCCGCGCCGTTCAAGGTGCCGATGACAAAGCCTGCGATAAGCGTCAGCGTGGCGTCGACGTAGATATTCGGGAATTTGCCAACGAGGCATATGAGCAGGCCGGCCAGCATCAGGCTGCCGGAAAACAGAACGCGCATCGAGAACAGCTTCATCATCTGCCCAAGGACGATGCCGCCGGTGACGACGCCCAGGAAAAACGCCCCGTTGATGATGGCAAGTTGCAAGGACGTACCGTGTAGCGGCCCCTTCACCCAGACTGTCAGGGAGATATCGAAGGGAGCCATGCCGAAGTTGGCGATGAGTGCACAAAAGAGCGCGAAGAGTAGAAACCGGGACCTTTGGAAAATGCTTATGCCCTCCCGGAATTCCCGCCAGAAGTGACTTTGACGACTGGCTGGCCGATCCGACCTTTGCTCTCGAAGCCGCAGGAGAGAAAGGCACACGACCGAACCGAGAAACGAGATGGCGTCGCCGATGAATAAGAATGGCGCGGAGAAGATGGATAGGAGAGCGCCGCCGGACAGCGTACCTAGAAGTTGAACCGTAGCGTTGCCAGATTGCGCGACGCCGGTTGCGGTAGGGATTTCCTCCTTACTTACGATGAGTGGGAGCAATGCGCCGGACGCGGGATTAAAAAAACTGCCGACAGATTCCATGACAAATACGAGTATGACCATTGGCAACAGCGAAGCATGCTTGAGACACAGGCCCGCCAGCGTGAGGCAAAGCGCCATGCGGAGCAAATCCGCCGTCACCATCGTCGTCCGTTTGCGCCACCTGTCGATGAACACGCCGGCGAACAGCGAGAGCAGCGAAGGAATGGACTGCGCAATGCCGACGTACGACAGGTCGGCTTTGGATTGTGTGATCGAGTAGACATACCATGGAAGTGCAATGGCAAACAGGTTGTTTCCGAACGTGGATATCAGCTGGCCCACGAATAAGGTTAAGAAATTTCTGTTTTTCAACACGCAGGTGCCCCCAATTCGCAACTGGATATGTTCGATACAGGTCAGTGGTGCTGTGTGTCTACCGTATCGTAAATTGAAAGAATTGGAATCCGACCCGAAGCCGGACGCAGCTCCGACTCAAGGCGGAGGGGGAATCCGCCGGAAAGTGGTTGTCTGACCGCTCACAAATCGGCTACGATCAGGCCACAAATCGGTTGATTGAGGCGGCGAAAGGGCAATGCGTCAAAGTTTTGGTGCCGGAATGGCGATCGTCATCATCGGACTCTTGTATTTATTCTTAAAAATGGGCTTTATCCACTTGAGCTCGAATTGGACTTCAGCCTCTGTCTTGTGGCCGCTTGTGTTTGTTGCATTTGGACTCCTCGCGCTGGTTCAACACCGGGGCCGCAAGATCCCCTGGACGACCTTGTTCATCATCGCGTACTGCAGTTTATTGTCGATGAAACATACACGCGAATTTAACTGGCTGAATCGAATCGGCGACGTGTCACTGTTCTTTGGGCTCCTGGTCGTCGGTATCGGATTGTCGTTGGCCTTGCCGTGGAACAAGTGGTTTGGCCCGATGGTTGTCATCGACGTGAATAAGGGGCGAAGGCGCCGGCAGAGTGAGTTTGCGGACCAGCCACAACGAGAAAAGGCGGATCTCGATGTCCAGTTTGCAGACGCCTCCGAGGAAACGACGACCAGCGATTCGGGGACGTCTGACGGGACCGCCCACGCGTACTCAAGCCCCCGAAGCGGGCGGCGCGGCAAGGTCAAGGTCAAGGGTGAAAGAACCTGGTTGGTGATTGGAGACCTGTCATACGGGCGCACGCCTTGGGTGCTCAAGGACATGAACATCTGGAATGGGATTGGTGACGTTCGCGTCAATTTGGCCACGGCCCACGTCGAAGACGCGACGCACATTCTGAACATCGACGGCTGGATTGGCGACGTTCGCGTGCTGGTTCCCGCCGATTTGCCGGTGTTGGTGGCGGCAGACGTCGCCGTGGGCAACGTCTCGGTATTTGGCGAGTCGCATTCGGGAACCGGTCGGTCGATGCAGGTGGAGGACGCGACATTTGCGAGCGCTGTGCGTAGATGCAGGTTGGACATTCACCTGCGCATCGGCGACATCGAGGTGGTGCGGGTCTAAATGAACACCATCCGATCCCGCTTCGTCGCCGTCGCCACGTTATTGGTTGCCATTGCGTTTGCCAGCGGCATTGCGGTAATGCTTGTCGGGGCGCGAGAGGTCTCCATCGCGCACACTGGCATACACGTCGCTATCGCTTTGGCTTTACTTCTCGTTCTCACAGGGCTGTCAGGCTATCTATTGGCACAGACCATCGTGCGCCGGCTTTATGAGATCGAGGAAGCCGCGGTACTGATCGCCGATGGTCGATTGCAACATCGCATCGTGGGATTCGGAGGGCAGGACGAGATCGATCACCTGGCTGCGCAGTTTAATCGAATGGGGGAGCGCATCGAGCAGCAGGTCGCGCTGTTACAACAGCTGGCAGAAGAAAACGTTCAACTCGCTCGGCAAGCGGAACAGGCGGCCACCATGGAGGAGCGACAGCGCGTAGCGCGCGAATTGCACGACTCCGTCAGCCAACAGCTGTTCTCTCTGTCTCTGCTTGCGGCTTCGGCGCGCGCAAGAGGGGATAGCGCGGACCGCCAGACAGCGGAGCTGGTTTCGCAAATTGAACACTTGGCCAACCAAGCACAGCGAGAAATGCGTGCGCTGCTCCTGCATTTGCGGCCGATCGATCTAGAAGGGCGCGATTTCGCGGAAGCTGCGAAGTCGTTTCTCGGGGCGGTGGCAGATCGACACGCGCTCGCTTGGACATTCCGCTCGACAGGGGTGCAACACGTCCCGCCAGCGGTCGAGGAGCAGCTCTTCCGCATCTTGCAGGAAGCGGTAAGCAACGTGCTCAAACACGCGCATGCCTCGTCTGTCGCCGTCCATTTGTCCGAACAGTCGACGCGTTACGAATTGACGATTACGGACGATGGCCAGGGACTTGGCGTGGGCGTTGTGCAGCGGGCAGATGCGTATGGACTGCCCGCGATGAAGGAGCGTGCGTCGCGCCTCGGAGGACAGATGGAACTTTTGGAGCGCCGGCCTGGACTGACGGTGAAAGTGGTCATTCCCAAGGCAGGCGTGCAACTGGAGGGTGAATCATGATTCGGGTCCTCATCGCAGACGATCACGCCTTTGTCCGCCTCGGTCTCTCCACCTATTTGCAAACAGTAGGCGACATGGAAGTTGTGGGCGAGGCAGAACACGGGCACAGAGCGGTGGAACTGGGCTTATCGCTCAAACCAGACGTCATTCTGATGGACCTCTTGATGCCAGGTATATCAGGGGTCGAGGCCATCCGTGAGTTGGCTGAAGGCGGTTGCACGAGTCGCATCGTCGTCCTCACCAGCTCTGTGGACGACGGGATGGTGCTTGCAGCGATTCGCGCTGGTGCGTTTTCGTACATTTTGAAGACGAGTTCTGCGGAGCAATTAGCCCAGGCCATCCGCCAGGCGGTCCTTGGCTATCCCACGTTTGATGGACCAGTGCAACGCGTGTTGTTGGGCCAAGTGCAAGGAGATGCCAACGAACAGCCGCTCGCTGACTTGACGGATCGAGAAATGGACGTCCTGAAAGGTATCGCCTCGGGGAAGAGCAACCAGGAGATAGCCGAGGCCTTAGGGATCGGGATCAAGACGGTGAAGACGCACGTCAGCAACATCTTGATGAAGTTGGACGTACAGGATAGGACGCAGGCGGCGATTTACGCCATTCGTCACAACGTCGTTTAGTGCAAAAAATTTGTAATGTTGTGCACTCCTCTGTCGTCTAACACGATGTGAGAATAGAGGAGGATGATCAGGTGAAAGAGGTTGGTCGCTACATCTTGGCTTCTGCAAGTGCATCTACAGGGTTATTGCTGGTTCTCTTTGCTGCGTCGCCAGCGATGGCAGCCACGAGTGCTTCCGGCAGACAGGTCGCGCCCGTGAGCCATCAGGCCCCCACTCATATGGTCGTCGACGGAGTGGATAGGAGCGACCCGGCTCATGTCATCGCCGTCGATCCGTGGGCGAAGCGCGAGACGTCGTGGGTGCCACTGTACTATCTGCAACAATCGATGACCGCAACGGGAACGAACATGACGTGGAACGGCAGAGATCTGACCGTGGTGCCAAAGAGCGGTTGGGACGTCCCTGAAATCACGTCGAAGTTGCGCGTGTCACTGCACAGCGGCGAGATGGACTTTTTGATGAACGATGGACAATTCGAAGTGGCGCCGACGCTCGTGCGCAACGACCCCGCTTCAGGAAACGATACGACGTACGTTCCTCTCTATTACGTCGACCAGTTTCTCACCAAGGAACTGGGGGCACAGGCGAGTTGGGACGGCACCACTTGGACCATCGACACGCAGAACAGTCTCGTCCCGACAAAGGAGCTCCAATCAGTGATGAGTGACACGTACGAAACGGGGGACGCGTCGGAGCATTTTGCACCGTCCGGGTCGCAGGTCATCGTGGCGGACGGGCGTGGCGGAACGATCGCAGCCGTCGTTGGCACCAGGTATCCCACCGCAGACGGCTTAGGTCAATTGGTGTTCTTTTTTCACGATGGACGTTTTGTCGATTTGAATGCGACGCAAGAGGTGACAAACGTCTTGTCGGTAAAGCCTGGCGTTGCCGGCTCCATCGCCGTGACGTACGCCAATTATGCCCCGACGGATGCGATGATAGATCCCACCCTGCCTGCAGAGACCGTAACGTACACCTGGAGTGGCAGTGCAATGGCCGCGTCGAAAACTTTACAACCTGGTGTGACGCAGGATGTTCCAGTGACCGCGCCCGGCGTGTCGAATTGATCATTTGCTCATTTGAACAGTCAAGCATCAGGCTGATGCCTTCGCAAACGGGCCGTCCGCGAGTTCTCAACGAAGACTCGCAGATGGCCTTTGTGCGCTGCAAGGCGCATCCGCCGCACGCTCTACGGTCGACGCACTGTGCGCCGTACAACCCACCAGACTCCGCCACCGATCACGCCAAGGGTCACGGCCCACGGGAGGACCCATGCGAAAAAGATCAGTAAGGCGTGCGCAGATGTTTTCATGAAGTGAAGGGAGTTCGACAACGCTAGCCGACTGGTGTACGACTGGCTGGAGGCGGCTGGTGTACGCTTGGCGATGGTGAGGTGAATCGTAGAGAGCTGCACTGATCGATTGAGATCGTGGAGTTGTGCGTCGAGCTGTGCGATCTGATTGTTCACTTCACTCAACGACTGTTCGATTTGCAGCATGTCTTTCATCGTCTGTGCCTTGTCGTAAAGCCTAGTGTAGGCTGCCGACTCGCCTTCGAGCTGGGTCAATTGACTGGTCAGGTCGCCGTGCTCTTCTGTGACGTCCTGTCCTGTCTGTGTAAACGAACTGACAGAACCAAGTGATTCGGTTCGGCCGAGGAACGAATTGAATTTCGGTTCCGGAATGCGTACAGTCATACTGGTCGTGCCGTTCGCGCCTGACGTGACAAGTTGTTGGACAAATCCGCCTGCGTGGGTTGCCATGGCAGAGACTCGCGCTGCCACCTCTTCCGGGTGCGTTGCTGCTAGGGCCAGCGACGCCGTTTCGACGACGAGCCGCCCCGCGGCGTTTTGACCGCTTGGAAGCGCCGCCTGTGGATTCGCGGCCGACTTCGGAGCGGGCGTCGCCGCGATCGACGCCGTCGATGCTGTGGAAGAAGCGGCCTCTTGGTTGGCACCGGCAGTGACCGTGGTGGCCGACTTCGAGCTGGCTGTAGCGTCCGACACGTCTGCGTTGTGTCGCGCTGGGATCACGGCCATGACGATCCCGCCGCTGGCGAGAAGCGCTACGATGATCAGTGCTGTGCGGACGTACCACTTCGCCCGCCAAATCCGATTTCGCGGCCGCGGCAATAGCTGAGGCGCTGCTTCGATACCTTCTGTCTCTTGTGGTTCCATCGTGATTCCCCCTCGTCGTGTGGATGCTGCGTTTCCCTTCAGGACGCTCGATGAAGGCATTTTGTTATCACGGAATGCAAACTCCCATCATGTGGCCGGCGCATTGTCGGCTGATGGCTGCTTTGGCGCATGCGGTTTCCATCGAACAAGCACCCTACATGAAGACGGATGAGAGAGGGGATGCTGACATGCTGCGCCAACGCTTAACATGGTGGAGAATGTTACTCGGCCTCGTCGCGGGGAGTCTCGTTTGCGTCCGCGTGATGGCTGCCGTGGACGTACCACGTGAGCACGTGAGGGGACAAGGGCAGTACATGATTCAGATCGACACGGCGCACCCGCTACTCAAGGTATACCGGGCCGGGGAGTTGTACCGCACGTATAAGGTGGCCTTGGGAAAATCGGATACGCAAACGCCCATCGGGGAATGGCGCATTGTGGAGAAACATAAGGATTGGGGTGGGGGCTTTGGCACCCGCTGGCTCGGACTCAACGTACCGTGGGGAACCTATGGCATCCACGGGACCAATCGTCCCACGTCGATTGGTTCCTATGCGAGTCACGGCTGCGTGCGTATGAACAATCAGGACGTGGAGCAACTCTACGACATGATTCCCGTCGGCACCCCCGTGACCATTCAGGGCGATCCCCTGGCGCACCTTCGCGTGCTCGAGTACGGCAACATCGGGGCGGACGTACAACTGGTTCAAAAACGGCTCCGTGAGGCAGGGTATTACGATGACCCGTGCCATGGGAAGTTTGACGCTCCAACGCAGTTTTCGCTTATTTATTTCCAACTTACCCACGACCTTCCGATGGATGGACAAGTCACCATCGACGACTACCGTGCATTAGGCCTGGCCGCATCCGCTCGTGGAAAACGCGAAGTTGGCTGGTATAAAGATCAGGTAGCTTGGGTGGCCTCAATCGCACCGCGATGTGATACCATGGATGAAAATCCGTTCGTCATCGGTCCGTGACGAAACTGGATATTTAGGCATAGCACGTAGGAAGGTTCGATGACAATCCGAGTGACAAGACGCACCAATGACATCGGGGTGACGCGGAATGAAGCGAAGGGTATCCGCCGGGATGCGCCATGACAAGATTTAAGACCATTCGCATGGTTGCGCTCCTGAGACAAGCAACGCTGTTTTGCGTGGTCGGTTTCACCAATCTTTTCGTGGACACGGCTGCGTATTACTCCGCTTATCACTATGGGCATTTTAATTATCTGGCCGCGCAAGCCGTCTCTTACCCGTGCGGAGCCATCAACAGTTACTTTCTCAATCGACGTTTGACATTCGCCAAACGTGGAGGGGTGAATCCCTATGAGATGTTGAGATTTGGACTGTTGAACGCTCTATCTATTCTCGGTTCCATGTTAGCGCTGTTTGTTGCCGACCACTCTCTGCATATCGGGCTGTCCGCCAGCAAGGTGGCAGCGAACGGTACGGCCCTGTGTATGAACTACGCAGGCTCGAGATGGTGGGTGTTTCGGAGGCCGAAAGCAAAGGTCGTCGTCCTTCGCGACGAACTGACGCCAAAAGATCCGCAATTGGGGCATGTGAACGAGGAATAAACGCCCTTTTATATGCGCAAGGAATTGGGTGCTACCGCGGCCACTGGTTGACGAGGCCGCGGTAGCGCGCGTGTAGGTGCGTGGTCGCGACGGGCGCCGTCTCTAGCGAGGCTCGCAAATGTCTACATAGGTGAGCTTGTCAAAAATCGATAGGAGAATAGCAAAGGAGGAACTTCATGTGACTACGCACATCGATGTCGAAAGAGTTCGAGAACAGTTCCCCGCCCTATCAAGAACACATCGCGGTCAGCAGGTCGTGTACTTGGACGGGCCGGGTGGATCGCAGGTTTGCCAAGCCGCCATTTCCGCCGTGTCTTCCTACATGTCGCGCGGAGGCGGTAACTTGCACGGCGTGTTCCCCACCAGCGTCGAAACGGAGGACATTTTGGCGCAGACGCGCCAATCGGTTGGGAGTCTCTTGAACGTGCCGGCGGAGGAAGTGGCATTCGGACCGAACATGACGACCTTAAACCTGGCCATTTCCCGCGCACTCGCCCGTACTTGGCAACCTGGCGACGAGATCGTCGTCACAGAGCTCGATCACCGCGCAAACGTAGATCCCTGGCTTCGCGCTGCACAAGATCGGGGAGTCACTGTGAAGTGGCTGCGAGTCGATACGACAACGCTCACCCTCGATCTGAAAGCGCTCACCGACCTTCTCTCACCGCGTACGCGGCTTGTGGCCGTGGGCCTCGCTTCCAACGCCGTCGGCACGGTGACGGACGTGCGCCAGATCGCTTCCATGGCGCATGCGGTTGGGGCTCTGATCGCAGTCGATGCGGTGCACGCGGCACCGCACATGGCCGTGGACAGAGACGCGCTGGATGCGGACATCCTTCTCTGTTCGGCCTACAAGTTCTTCGGGCCACACGTTGGCATCGCGACATTGCGGCGCGACGTCTTCGAGTCACTCGACATCTATAAATTGCAACCAGCGCCGTCCTACATTCCGGATAAGCTCGAGACAGGTACGCAGAACCACGCGGGCATTGCCGGTGTCGGTGCGGCGATCAGCTACATCAGCACCCTTGGCCGAGGGGCAACCCTGCGCGAAAAGCTCGTCACGGCCTTCGATCTTATTGAGGCGCACGAGGAGGCCTTGGCGCGGCGCATGCGGCAAGCGTTGCAGGACTTACCTAGCGTGACGCTCCACGCGGCGGCCGAGGGCGTTCGCAAGACGCCGACCATCGCATTTACCGTCGCTAGCAGAGCTCCACGTGAGATCTGTCAAGAAATGGTGGACCAGTACGGGATCTTTATCGCCGATGGAGATTTCTACGCCACGACCTTGGCTCACAAACTGGGCCTCGGCCAGGTGGGCGGATTTGTGCGGGCAGGACTCGCACCCTACAACACCAGCGCGGAGGTGGACGCCTTTTTGGACGCCCTCACGCGCATCGTGAAACGGGGGAGCTAACCGTCGAGCGTCGCATCCGGAATGTGACATCATTCGTAACGTAGGGCCTCTCGAGCTCCTGACAGCTTGGTTGTATCTTGCACCCATAAGTTTAAGCGGCTAAAATATAGTTCGCATAAAACATTTAAGTGGTGAATATGAGTTTGGACGTGCGACCGTATATGCTAACTTGACTGGCGGATGGGCATGCTACGTGAAGCACTTCTACGACTCTGAATCCGCTATAGGGGGACTTGAACACAGTGAATGCTAGACGCATGTTGATTGTCCAGATTGTCGTCATTTTGATTGTGCTGATCGCCGGATTTGTCGGTTATTACTATTACAATCAATCCACGACCTACTTGAAGACGGACGATGCGCAAGTGACGGGGCAGCAGATTGTCATCGCGGCTCCGGCTACAGGCAAATTGACCAACTGGGATGGTACCGTTGGCACTCAGTTTAACGCAGGTGATACCATCGGGACGGTTCAGGTGCCAAGTGCTAAAGGGTCGACAAGCGTGAACGTACCAGATCCTCAAAGTTCAACGATCGTACAGAATATGGCTGTCAATAACGAGTTCGTCGCAGCTGGCACGCCGCTCGCGTACGCATATGACATGAATAACCTATGGGTCACGGCAAACATCAAGGAGACCCAAATCAACGATGTGAAAGTCGGCCAGACGGTGGATGTATACATCGATGCTTACCCTGGCACCACATACAGCGGCGTTGTGAAACAGATTGGGCTCGCGACCGCGTCGACCTTCTCGTTGCTGCCGACAGCTAGTACCGATGCCAACTACACGAAGGTAACGCAAGTCATTCCAGTACAAATCCAAATTCAATCGGGTACGGGCCGTTTGGCGCCTGGTATGAACGCAACCGTTCGGATTCACAAGTAAGGGGGCGCTTTTGATGAGCCAAGAAGCCTTGCGTTCCGATCCTGGTGGTTCGAACACGGCGAGCATTCACAAAGCGCCTATCTTGATCTCGTTGGTGATTGGTGCGTTTGCGGCGATTTTGAACCAAACTCTCCTGAACGTCGCCATTCCGAAGTTGATGAACGATTTTAACGTGTCCGCGAACACCGTTCAGTGGTTGAGTACCGGTTACATGCTAGCTAACGGGATCATCATTCCGCTGACCGCGTACCTTATGGGCACGTTCACGACCCGGCAATTGTTCTTAGGGGCCATGACGATGTTCGGGTTAGGGTCGGTCTGTTGTGCGTCTGCACCCGATTTCATGGTCATGATGATCGGCCGCGTCATTCAGGCGGTCGGCGCAGGCATGATGATGCCGTTAATGATGACGGTGATCATGACCTTGTACCCTCCGGAAACGCGCGGCAAGGCGATGGGGACCATCGGCATCGCGATGTTTTTCGCCCCAGCCGTGGGGCCGACGCTGTCCGGGTGGATCATCCAGAACTACTCCTGGCGCGTGTTGTTCTACATCGTCATTCCGGTGGCGATCATCGATATCATCGTAGCCTCGATCTATTTGAAGAACGTCACGGAGCGAACGTTCCCAAAGTTTGCGTTCCTGAGTTTTTTGAGTTCCACCATCGGCCTCGGCGCGTTGTTGTACGGATTTAGCGAGGCTGGGAGCAAGGGCTGGGGCAGTGGCGAAGTCATCGTCAGCGTGATGATCGGCGTCGTGTTCCTGATCTTGTTTATCATTCGCGAACTGACAACCGCGAATCCGCTGCTAAACCTGCGCGTGTTCAAGGTCGGTGGGTTCTCGCTCGCGGCAGCCGTCAGTTGCGTCGTCAACATGGCGATGTTCGGCGGGACGCTGCTGACGCCGATGTACATTCAAAACCTTCGTGGCTACAGTTCGCTCGACTCTGGACTGTTGATGCTGCCCGGTGCCATCTTGATGGGTATCATGTCGCCGGTATCGGGTGCCTTGCTCGACAAAATCGGCATCCGACCACTCGCGATTGTCGGTCTTCTGATCACAGTTATCACGACGTGGGATTTGGGACACCTTACACCCAACACGCCATTCAGCCACATCGAGTGGATCTATACGTTCCGCATGTTCGGAATGGGCTTCATCGCCATGACGATTATGACGAGTGGGTTGAACTATCTGCCGCGGCAAGTCGCAGCGCATGGAACAGCCGCAGCGAACACGGTGCGAATGGTCGCTGGGTCGCTGGGCACCTCGTTGCTCGTCACCGTGATGACAAACCGTACGAACACACACTATAACCAATATATCAACACGGTCACGTCCACCAACCCGCAGTTGTACAACTCGGTGCACACGATGGTACAGGGGTTTGCGGCACAGCTCGGCGTACCCGTGCAGACGGCGCAGACGTACGTGACGTATCTTATGTACGGCCAGGCCGAAAAACTCGCCGGCGTACAAGGTGTCGATGATGCATACCTCGTCGCGGCTGCGTTAGCGTTGTTGGCGCTCATCATGTCACTGTTCCTGCGCCGCAACAAAAATATCGGGAAGGGCACTCCGAAGCGCGAGCCTCAGCGTGCACTTCCTCCACCGAGGACGGTGGAACCGAACGAAGGCTGACATCGGAGGTGCGAATGAATGAACATCTACGTGGTATATGACAGCGAGGCTGGACATACCGAAGCGCTCGCCGGCGCCATCGCCGACGGCGCTAGATCCGCCGAAGGCGTCAACGTCCACTTCCATCACGTCTCCGAGGCGGACCCACGGGATTTGGCAGATATGGATGCCATCATCTGGGGATGTCCCGGACACTTTGGTACAATCAGTTCAGGATTGAAGACTTGGATTGATAAGCTCGGCCCCATGTGGGCGCAGGGGGCACTCGTCGGGAAGATCGGAGCGGCGTTTTGTACGACCGCGACCGTTCACGGCGGCATCGAGATGACACTGTGGAACTTGATTACGCCAATGCTGCACAACGGCATGATTATTGTCGGACTCCCTGGAAACGTACCGGAAAACGTGCTGTACGGCTCGTATTACGGTGTAGGTGTCACTTGCCCTGTCGAAATGTCGGAGGACGCGCCGATGAATATGCCGACAGACTCAGACTTGGCACTCGGGCGGGCGCTTGGTCGCCGCGTCGCCGACATTACGCGTAAATTTGTGTCCTAACCGTCATCTTTCGGCCGTCCCATCTGAGCTGACAGGGGGTGTGTCCGATGAAGTTTTTTATCATCTTTGCTGCCATCGTCGTCGTCCTAGGCCTGGTGTTTATCACGACGAGCATGCGAGCGATGCGGCGCGAAGGAAACGATTCGCAAACGGCCTCTGATGAGGGTGAGTACGCTTCTCAGGTCGACGTTGTTGACGCTCAAACGAGCACATCCGGGGCCTCCCCTGCAACCGACGAGGACCGTGACAACGCGCGGTACAGCGAAGGGGATGTCGCCTATCGGGAGGCCTTGCGCATGCAGTTGCGCGGTGTGGACAAGGCTGATGCGACAGGGACATCAAAAACGAAAAAGCAAATCTTGAGCGATGTCGAGTATCGCAAAGCGCTTCGGGGTGTGATTTCCGAGAGGAATCAGGCGAAGGGCGAGGACGAGACAGAGCACTGATTGTGAGGAGAGCGGGGGAAGCCCTGCTCTCCTTTTTTGTGTCGCGAGACAAACGCGGCAGTATGGCCGCAGAGAGCACTCGACCATCCTGCGCGAGCACATCCGTGCTACAATGGGACGAGGATCGACAGTGAAGAGGTGCGCACATAGATGAAGTTGATTTTGATAGATGGGTCGTCTCTGCTGACGACCTCATTTTTTGGCAATGTGCCAAGAGACTACTACCAATTGCGATCGCAGGAAGAGCGGGAGGCATACCTTCGCAAGAAGGCCTTGCGGACAGAGGTGGGCATATACACGAACGCGGTCTACCCGATGACCAGGATTTTACTGAATCTCATCGAGCGTCAAAAGCCGACTCACTTGGCCGTGGCATGGGATGTCTCGCGGAACACGTTTCGACGCCAACTGTATTCGGATTACAAGGGCCATCGCGAGGACGCCCTGCCGATCCTCGGCGAACAGTACGGGACGATGCAAGCGTTGCTCGAGACGATGAACATCTCGCAGTTTTGGTTTGAAGACTACGAGGCGGACGACATCCTCGGTACGCTCGCTCGCAAGTTTGAGCAGGACATGCCCGTTTATATCTACACAAAGGATCAGGATGCGCTGCAGCTGATCTCTCGAGGCACACGCGTTTGGCTCTTGACCTCGAAGGCCGATGCGCTCTATCAGAGCCGGGGTCTCGAAGTCAAACAGCTGTCCGTTCCCGATGGGACGTTCGAGTATACGACTGTCACCTTCGAAGAGGAGTATGGGCTCGAACCTTGGCAGATGATCGACAAGAAGGCGCTCGAAGGGGATAGCAGCGACAATATTCCGGGTGTCAAAGGCGTGGGGGAAAAGGCCTCTGTACCACTTTTGAGAGAGTTCGGGACGATCGACAACTTGTATGAGTACATCGAAGATTTGTATCCAGCCCACGAATCCGAGTTGAAACAGATGTTTAAGGACTTAGGCATCGCCCGATCCCCGCTGTCCTACCTCCTGAAGGAGTCTGAGACGGAATTGGTCGGCAAGCGAGCGGCGTTGTTGAGCAAGGACTTGGCGACCATCCGAACCGATCTACAGGAACTTGCCCTCGTCGACGCAGCGCAGTTGGAACTGAAGATCGATTACGCGCAGACGCGAGAAAAATTTCTCGAACTCGAGTTCAATAGCCTGCTCAAGAAGCTGCCGACGGCGGAGCCAACTGGAGACGACGTGGCTGTCTAGGGCTGCCGTCGACGCGCGGGAACAAAACAAAGGTCGGTCTGCTACTGTGCTGTGCCACCTCTGGCCGACAGTTGCTCGAGAGCGGCATAGAAACGGCGACCGCCGTCCTCCAGGTCTTTGGCCAGTGCGTCCCGCAATTGTTTCGCGAGTGCTGGTGATCGGCCCGAAGTGGAGATGGCGAGTTGAATACCTGCCTGCTCGTACACGGCGGGCACGATAAAATCGCAGGCCGTGGCGTCGTCGGCGACGTTGCACCAGATGCCGCGCTCCTCGGCGTCGTTCGCGATGCGCTCGTTGACGGCGCGGTCGTTGGTCGCGGCGAAGACGAGAGCGGCACCGTCGACATCCGTGGTTTGATACTTGCGCGTCAGGTGCCGGACTCGGCCATCTGCAATCCAATTCTGTAATTGGGGGCCGATTTCGGGGCTGACCACTGTGATGGACGCGCCCGACGTCAAGAGGTTTCGCACTTTGCGCGTGGCCACGGCACCACCGCCGACGACGACGCACAATTTGCCTTGAAGCTGCAGGAAAGCCGCGTAGTGCAAGACTGTATCCCTCTTTTCTAAAGCATCGACCTTTTAATCTGGTGTATTCATCATAATCCACCGGGTTTACAAGGTAAAATACCAGGTTCCGTCGTTGACAATGACGACGCACAGTATTATAGTCATCAGAAGATTAATTCCGAAAATGTCTATCGGATTATGAGGTGAATGCGTTGACGACAACTGTATCAACAGCGCCCGAGTGGATTGAACAGCTCGCTGAAGAATTTGAACAGGCAACTCCTCAAGAGATTATCGCGGAAGCACTCCGCCGCGACCCCAATATCACCTTTGCTTGCAGTTTTGGCGCGGAGGATATGGTCCTTCTCGACATGCTGATGAAGATCAATCCAGAGGCGAACGTCTTCTACCTGGATACGAACGTCCTGTTCCAAGAGACGTACGACCTTCGCGACAGAGCGATCGAAAAATACGGCATTCCAAACCTTCGTCAAGTGCTGCCTGCGCTAACGTTGGCTGAACAGGCCGCGAAGCACGGCGACGAACTGTGGAAGAAAGATCCGAACGCTTGCTGCGCCATTCGCAAAGTGACTCCACTCAAGCAAGTGCTCACGGAATACGACGGATGGATCACGGGAATTCGCCGCGAGCAAGCTCCGACCCGCGCGAATGCCAAGGTATTCGAGTGGGATGATAAGTTTGGACTCGTCAAGGTAAATCCGCTCGTCCGCTGGACGGAAGGTCAAGTGTGGCGTTACATTAAGCAAAACGACGTTCCGTATAACCCACTCCACGACCAGAATTACCCAAGTATTGGATGCCTGCATTGCACGCGGCCAGTCAACCCGGGTGAGGATCCGCGCAGTGGACGCTGGGCAGGTTTTGAAAAGACCGAGTGCGGCTTGCACCCAACTGCGTAATTACGTCGTCAACATCGTCAATCTCTACGGGCAGGGCACATAGAGAATCGGAAACGGTGAGGTGAACTGGATGGAGAAGGAGAAGAAATTGTCGAAGAACGAGACAATTAAGCAAGAAAGTGATTTTCTTCGGGGGACGATTGCTGAGGCCCTTCAGGAAGACTCGACTCACTTTTCTGAAGAGAATATTCAAGTTCTCAAATTCCACGGCATGTATCAACAGGACGACCGCGACCTTCGCCGTCAATTGACGAAGGAGGGGAAAGAGCGGGCGTATTCGATGATGATCCGCGCGCGGATTCCCGGCGGTATCCTAAGTGCGCAGCAGTACCTCCAGTTCGATCGACTATCGGAGCAATACGGCAACGACACGATGCGCATCACGACGCGTCAGACGTTCCAATTGCACGGTATTTTGAAGAAGAACATCAAGGCGACGCTAAAGAGCATCAACGATGTGCTGATCACGACCTTGGGCGGCTGTGGCGACCAAGTTCGCAACATCGTCACGTGTGCAGCGCCGCACGAGGGGCCGTTTTACGACAGTGTGCGCAAGGACCTGCTCGCTGTGGTCGACGCGACATCGGCGAAGACCAACGCCTACCACGAAATTTGGCTGGACGGCGAAAAGGTGAACCTCGATGAGGGTGAAACCGAGGAACCGCTGTACGGTGAAACGTACTTGCCGCGCAAGTTTAAGATCGCCTTCGGATACGAAGGGGACAATTGTGCCGACCTCTTCTCCAACGACATCGCGATCACCGCACATCGAGCGGGCGACGAAGTGGCTGGCTACACCCTGGCAATCGGCGGCGGAATGGGCCGCACGGCGAGCGACAAAAAGACGCAGCCGTTCCTCGCAAAGCCGTTTTGTTTCGTGGATCCGAGCAAGCTCACCGAAGTTTGTAAGACCGTGATCACCATTCAACGCGATTTTGGCAATCGGGAAAATCGCAAGTTCGCGCGTATGAAGTACCTCGTTGCGGAGAGGGGCATTGAGTGGTTCCGCGAGGAGGCTGCAATGCGCCTTGGCTACGAACTCGCTCCTCCGCGCGACATCGATTGGACGTCGTCTCATGATCACCTGGGCCGTTTGGAAGGCGAAGCGGGCAAGGTCCATCTAGGGCTGTTCATCGAGAACGGCCGCATCCATGACACCGAGACCATGAAGTTGAAGTCTGTGCTCCGCGAGATCATGACGAAGTATCAGCCAACCGTGCGCCTCACGACGCAGCAGAACTTGATCCTCTGCAACCTGACGGAACAACAGGTCAGCGAAGTCGAGCAGTTGTTGAGGGACGCCGGTGTCAAGTTGGCAGACGAATACCGCCCTATCTTGCTGCAGTCGATGGCGTGCCCGTCGATGCCGACGTGCGGACTGGGCATCGCGGAATCGGAACGCGCACTGCCGACCATCATCCGCGAATTCGAAGCTGCATTCGTGGAGCTCGGGCTTCAGGACGACGGCATCAGCATCCGAATGACCGGGTGCGCAAATGGCTGTGCCCGCCCGTATATCGCCGAGATTGGGTTTGTCGGCCGCGTCATCGGCAAGTATGACATTTTCCTGGGAGCAAATGTCGCAGGAACGCGCATGAACCAGCTGTTTAAGGAAATGGTACCTGCACAGGAGCTCGTTTCGACATTGTATCCAATTCTCGAGGCGTACCG
This sequence comes from Alicyclobacillus fastidiosus, assembly GCA_029166985.1. GTDB lineage: Bacteria > Bacillota > Bacilli > Alicyclobacillales > Alicyclobacillaceae > Alicyclobacillus > Alicyclobacillus fastidiosus_A. The sequence continues at coordinate 753,141 of CP119138.1, forward strand.
CGACGAGCGTCGAGCAGGTGAGTCGTTTGGCGACTACTGCGTTCGCATCGGGCTCGACCAGTTGCAAGAACGTTTAGTGACCGTATCGTAAGGAGGCTTCGCGGATGGCAAGTGGAAGGGTGTTCCTCGTCGGGGCTGGCCCCGGTGACCCTGGACTCTTGACGGTGAAAGGGCGACGTGTATTGGAACAAGCGGACGCCATCGTCTACGACCGTCTAGCGTCTCCACGAATCCTCGGTTACGCGAAGCCTGGGGTTTCTCTTCATTACGTCGGCAAAGTCGCCGACGACCACACGATGCCGCAGCGCGACATCGAGCAACTCCTCATTTCCCTGGCGCAGGCCGGACGGAACGTCGTTCGTTTAAAGGGCGGCGATCCGTTCGTGTTCGGCCGCGGCGGGGAAGAAGCCCTGGCCCTGGCCAAGGCGGACATTCCTTTCGAAGTCGTCCCCGGCATCACGTCCGCCGTCAGCGTGCCGGCTTACGCAGGCATTCCCGTTACTTATCGAAACGTATCGCCATCTTTCACAGTAGTCACTGGTCATCGGGCCACCGAAGGGCTGGATCTGGATTGGAATGCGTACGCGCACCTCTCCGACACGCTCGTCATCCTCATGGGTGTGCGCCAGCTCCCTCGCATCGCCGCCGGACTCTTGGCTGCCGGGAAGCCTAGGGCGACGCCGGTCGCGCTGATTCGGTGGGGAACGCGTGCGGCTCAGCAGACGCTGGTCGGAACACTAGCGGACATCGCTGAGAAAGCGCGGCAGTCTCGCTTTCAGTCGCCTGCGATTATCGTCATCGGGGACGTGGTATCGAGTCGGGAAGAGCTGTCGTGGTTCGAGTCGCTGCCGCTGGCAGGACGTCGAGCCTTGGTCACCGCTGACACCACTAGCGAGGCTATGCGCATGGCAGAGGCACTCGAGGTGTTGGGCGCCGAAACCCTGGCACTGAGCAGTGAACTCATGGCTTCCACATGCACATCGGAGATTCAGCGTACCCTCTCCGATATCCTGACGTCGTGCGTTCGCGCTGGCGTCTACTTTACGACGACCCTGGGCGTCAAGTGCTGGTTTGACGAGCTTAAGTCGTCGCGAATTGACATGCGTCGCCTGTCGTCGCTCTCTATTGGCGCGGAGCATCGCGTCGTCGCAGAATACCTCGAGACGTACGGCGTGTTCGTGGACGGCATTGGACCCGATACCTTGTTGCAGCCGTCAGTGGGGCAGTGGTGGTGCGAGGACGGCGCCAGCTTAGAACAGGAACGTGGCAACGCTGCACCTTTCAGCACGTTCTGTGCGTACGCGGTCGACCAGGAGCGACCTTGGTCAGTGGTGTTGCGGGAATGGCTAGCCGAAGGTGTGGACGCGGTGTGGACAGCACATCGGTCGCACGTCGTGGGACAGTTGTCCGCAGAGGCGTGCCAAACGGGTTCCCCGCTTCGGCTGGAGTCCCTGCGTTACGCAGATGACTCGTCGATTTCGCAGGCGATGATTAAGGCGTTGTGGGACCACCATCCGGCAGATCCGACGGTGGTTCGCGTATGACCACGGCTATTCTCTTCGTTGGACATGGAACTCGGCGGCAGCACGGCATTGAGGAATTCGTTCGCTTTGTGGACGCCGTGAGGTTTCTCGTGTCTCCTTCGCTGCTATCGTCTCTCGCGTTCCTCGAGTTACAGCCCCCAGATATCATACAGGGCATCGATTCACTCGTGGCACAAGGCGCAGACCACGTGGTGTGCATCCCGCTGTTCCTGTTCTCTGCCGGACATATGTTGGAGGATATCCCCAACCAATTGGCCAGCGCAGCGCGCGTGCACCCGCATGTACGGATGACGTTATCTGAGCCATACGGAACGGATGGAGCGTTGTTCCACGCATTGGTCGACCGCATCGCAGCGCTTTCGGAGAACCTACTTGCAGAGGACACCGGGATCTTGTTGCTCGGCAGAGGGAACAAGGAGCCACAGGCGCAGGCAGTTTTTGCCGATCTCGCCAACAGGCTCGCAACACACGTGCACGCACAGGTGTCGGTTGGCTATTTAGCTGGAACAGGGCGACGGCTGGAGGATACACTGACGCAAATGGCGGCCGAGGGCTTCTCTACGATTGTGGTTGCACCGTTTTTGTGGTTCAGTGGTTGGCTCACAGATACGCTTCCCGATCGGATCGCCAAGTGGCAAGCGGCCGCAGGTCACTGCGAAATCAAGATTCGGGTTTCCAGCCATTTAGGGATCCATCCAGAAGTGGTAGCGTGTGTGGCTGAACGCGTGCGGGCATGTCTGGCAGAAGCATAAAATCGGCGCAGTCCGCGTAGACACGTGGAACTGCGCCGATTTTATGTGCAGGATGCGGTTAACGGACGTCAAACGAGAGTTCGTCGGCCTTCGCGTCATAGCTCAAGTACACGTCATGGCCGTCAAAATACCATGCGTCCTGCTCCTTCACGAAAACCTGAATGCCGTCTCGCTCGACGACAGATGCCACTTCTGTGGGGCGTTCCACGGACAGCGTCAACGCGAAACCGGGTTGAACCAGAGAATCTCCGTAGCGCGTCATAATCCGCACGGCACCACCTGGCACGAGGCCAAATTCGTCCTTCAGCCATTTTGTTGCGGCTCCGTCGACGTGAATGTCCATGCGAGTACCTCCTTGGTTATGACGGTGATATTGGATGTTGTAAAAGATAACACAACCACATCAATCGTGCACGGAAATTAAAATTGTAATATTTGAATAATTTGTGGCGAACGACGAGGAGTCGTCGTAAGGCGCGTTCTCCTCGTCCGGGGGCCTTCACCAATAGTACGGATACCCGCCGTATCCATATCCACCATACCCACCGTATCCGTATCCACCATATCCACCGTATCCACCGTATCCATACCCGTAGTACGGGCGCGAAGCGAGTGCACCGAGCGTCAAACCGGTCAAAGCACCAAACCCAAAGAAGGCCGCTGGTCCGTAGACTTCTTGAACGTCCGCACGGTCGTGCGTGGCGTCGAGCGTCGCGAAGTCTCCGTTTTTCTGATCGAGCGATACGTATTGATACCCGTTGGTGCGAATCAGGTAGATGCCGCGCGGGTTTGCACTTTGTAGAATCCCTGGATATACACGTCCACTCACGTGGTGTGCGTAGACATGCCGGCCCAGCATACGTTGTGCAACAGGGTACAAATGATGTGCCATGCTGCTTTCCCTCCCTTCGTTCTCCATACCATATGACTGGGGAAGAGAGACCGAAAGGGCGAATGACTCGGCAGTTATGCCTTGGATGTGTTGGTTAGGTGACGGCGGGATCGAAACAGAAAAACAGGTTGCAGGGCGAAGGATGATCCCCGCGGCTCAGTGTCATGAAGGGCGACTGCATCTTCACTTGAAAGCCCAATTGGCACGCTGTCTTCAGCAGCAGCTCGTGATGAGCGTACGCGTCGACCCGCATTGCAATCCCCGCCTGCTTCGCGCAAGCTGCAGCGTCTTGGAGCAGCGCGACTGCGGCCTCCTCCGTAGGTGCCAAGAGTGGACCGAGGCGCATCACGCCCCGTTCCATCAAGGCCAGCGCGGCACAATGCCACGTCGACCCGTGGCCGTGGGAGATGACGGAGGTCTCGCCACACTCGACGAGCGACTGAAACAGTGCCGCGCGGCAAAGTCCCGTATAGTTCCGGTCGAGGTCGGACAACTTCGTGACGTGCTCCGGTCGCAGCGCTTGAAAAGGCGAAGGCAGATCTCGGTCACCTTGGCGTTTTGCACTCGTCGTTCGCTCATCTTGAACCGGATTCGTCGGATCCCGACCTGATTTGTCCCAAGCGTCGCACTCCATGCGCCACACCTCACCGGCACTGCTGAATCCCATGTCGCTGTACAGCGGGAAACCTGCTGATGTAGCGATGAGTCGGAAATGGTCATTCGGGCAATGGTCGAGGACGGTCTGCAGAAGGCGCCGCCCCAGGCCCTGGCGTTGGACGCTCGGATGGACGATCAACTGGCCGATGGAGATATCGGCTGCTCCGAGTCGGAACGCTGCAATGGTCGCCACCAGCGTCTCGCCCCGCCACACGCCGAGCGCATGAGCGACATTTTGGTAGAGCCCCAAGCGCCATGGGGCGACTGACCAGCCAACCGCTTCCGTCAGTTCACGCATGTCGATCACATCCGAACTCGCGAGTGCGCGAGTGTGGTACGGGTCATCGTCCAGTTCCAGCATCCGGCCTCAGGCTCCTTTCTTCCGAACCTATGACGTGTACTTAGGCAAACACGATGGTCTTGTTTTCGTAGACGATCACTTTGTCCTCAAGGTGCCATTTGACCGCGCGAGCCAGGACTGAGCGCTCCACTTGCCGACCAGCGATGCGTAACGCGTGGGCGTCATAGCGATGATCGACGCGGGTTACATCTTGCTCGATAATAGGGCCTTCATCGAGGTCCTCGGTTACATAGTGAGCGGTCGCACCGATCAGTTTGACGCCTCGCTCATACGCCCGACCGTACGGATTGCGCCCAATAAACGCTGGGAGGAACGAATGGTGGATATTGATGATGCGGTTTGCGTAGCGTTCGAGGAACGTAGGGGATAGAATTTGCATGTAACGCGCCAAGACGACGACGTCGATCTGGTGCGCCTCCAGCAAGTGTAACTGTTCGGCTTCGGCAGACGATTTGTCGTTTGCCTGAACAGGTATGTGGTGAAACGGCAAGCCGAACGACTCCACCAAAGTCCGCGCGTCGTCGTGGTTGCTCACGACCATCGAGATGTCGGCATCCAGTTGGTCACTCTGCCACTCCCACAGGAGTTCCTGGAGACAGTGCAGTTCCTTCGATACGAAAATGGCCATCCGCTTGCGCCGACGCGCGGGTGCGTACTGCCACGACATCTGGAATTCTTCCGCTAAGGGTGCGAAGTCCGCGCAAAGTGACTGCTCCTTGTCCGCAAGTTGATCGAGATGGAACTCGATGCGCATAAACAACGTTCCATCAAAGGCGTCTGTCGAGTATTGGTCGGACGCCGAAATATTTGCGCCCTGTCGATATAAAAATTGTGCCACTGCCGCCACGATGCCCGTACTATCCGGACAAGCGATCAGCAGGCGTCCACGGTTTTCCTCTGTCATCAAGTAGCCCTCCACAGCCATTGTTTTTCTAAAAACTGTAGCCAACCTTCCGGATTTGGTCAATTGTATTGTGATGCTCTATGGAGTGTCTTCTGTCGTGTCGAAGGAGGAGCTAATACTTAGCGTTTGGCCGGGTACCCGGCAGGCATCTAGCAATCAAAAGGGGCCAGCCAGACGGCTGACCCCGGCGGGATGCGTTCCTCAACGGATCCCTTCAATTCCCATCTGCGCCTGTTGTTCCGCGGAGAGGACGATCATTTTCGCAGTTGAAGTTGCTTTGACCTCTCCCTTGGAATTGACCATGCTAGCTTCCACGTACAACAGCCGTTTGGTCACTTTCGTCGGGTGCGCCTCAATATGTACCGTCTCCCCGACTTGAACAGGTGCCTTAAAGGCGATGTTCAATTCCGCCGTGACGGTGACGAGTCCCATATTCAGCGGTACATAAGCGGAAGCTTCATCTAATAGAGAACTGGTAATCCCTCCGTGTTGCACGTTCGGCCAGCCAATGTGGCGTTCTTCACAGTGGAATGTCGCATGCACGGCGTCGCCGTCTTGCTGAAACTTGATCTTCAGCCCGTGTGGGTTTTTATCACCGCACACAAAGCAATAGTCAAACCCCATTTGTTTCAACCACCTTTGTCAGATCCTCTGTCTACTAGATCTATTATGAGGATGATAGACGCGGTTCTCAAATCGAGGTTCAAATTTGCAAAAATGTATTTGTTTGCAGCGGAAATATAGGCGGTCAAATGTCGTGCCGGTAAATTGCGACGTCGAAGATTCGACGCGTTTCGGGCCCTTTCCCGGGAAATTGGCTCGCCCACTTGACTCGGTTCGACAATGAGGGAGCAAACGATGTCGTGATCTGAGAGACGCCCGAGGGCAGTGAGCAACTGCGCCCCTCGGCAAACCAGCAGTCCTTCAGGCGGGTGCACTTAGGGCTATACGAGCTGCAGTGGGGTGAAGAGCTCGTGCTGCTGATACGTGAACCGTGGTGGGAGGTCGGTATTGAATTCGAATAGGTGCGTGACAGGCGGTTCGGTGGATAGGACGTGCGGCAAGAATGCGGGAAGGAGTTCAGCAACTCCGCAGTTGTCCTTGTCCAAGGTCCAATTGATTGGTTTAAAATCGAGAATCCCCTCGTCGCAGCGTGCAGGGGTACAATAGGTGGCAGCGGCAGGTAAAGTGGTCGTGAACACGTGCATGCCGCTTTTCATCCCATCACCTGTCGTCCAGGCTACAACGCCTCGATGTTGAAAGAGCGAGCATGGGATGTCTAGCTTCGCTTCCTCCAGGACTTCGCGGTGTACGGCGACCACAGGGGATTCACCAGGTTCAATTTTACCGCCAAGGCCGTTCCATACACCCATGTTCGGCGATTTTAAACGGTTGAGCAGCAGCAGTTCCGATCCTCTCCGAACGAAACACAGCGTATACGGCAGCGGCCAGTCCATGCAGTTTCCCTCCTGTAGTTAATCTCTAGTTTACGGACTTTGACAGTCGTCACGCAATTTCCTTCCAACCGGTCGGCGACCGTGAAAATTGTTTGTCTATTTAGTATTTTGAACAAGGCTCTGTCATAATAGAGATCGACATCACCACGGATGGAGAGTGACGGGATGGAATATCGCGGATTTGGGCAGACGGACATGAAGGTGAGTGCGCTTGGGTTTGGCGGATCGGAGATCGGTGGAACGGAAGACGCGAAAGCGGTGGATGCTCTCCTTGGGAGCGCACTGGACGCCGGCCTCAATTTGATTGATACGGCCGAGTGCTACGGCCGCAGCGAGGAACTGATTGGGCAAGTCGTGTCGCATCGGCGCAGCGATTTTTACCTGTTCAGCAAATGTGGACACGCTTCCGGGCTGGCGACGTCAGACTGGGATGTTCAGACGTTGCAGGATAGCATTGACCGCAGTCTCAAACGGCTTCGGACGGATTATCTCGACCTCTTACAACTCCATAGCTGTAGCCTGGAAACGCTGCGACAAGGAGATGTGATCGAGGTGCTGCAACGGGCTAGAGACGCCGGCAAGGTCCGTTACATCGGTTACAGCGGGGACAACGAGGCCGCGCTGTACGCTGTCGAAAGCGGCGTGTTTGATAGTCTTCAGACGTCGATCAACGTCGCGGATCAATCGGTCATCGACCAAGTTCTGCCGGCCGCGCGCGACAAAGGCATGGGCGTCATCGCAAAGCGCCCAATCGCAAACGTGGCCTGGCAATACGAGCACACCCCAGAGAACAGCTACTATGTCGCTTACTGGGAGCGGCTCAAGGAATTACAGTACGGGTTTACCAAGCAAAGTCTCACGGAAGCCGTCTCGACTGCCCTGCGCTTCACCCTATCGGTACCGGGCGTCACCACGGCGATCGTCGGAACGACAAATCCTGGACGGTGGCAGCAAAATGCCGACCTCGTCAACCAAGGGCCGCTCGATGCCACTGCATATGACGAAATCCGGGCCCGCTGGCGCGAAGTGGCGAAACCGGACTGGGTTGGTCGAACCTGATCTCGTCGTGCGAACATGGCCGCCGAGCTTCGGCGCGAGGCCATGTTCGCACCTTTGCAGTAGCCTCTACACCTCCGCTTCGAACGACCTCCTTTTTGAACCCAGGCAACAAATCTTTACATTCTTCTCAAACACTTAATCCTGATTTCATATCGAATCTACATTCGCTTCTTACACTACTTACTAACAAGAGAGTGTGGGGGGAATGGCAATGCGTGAAACCATCGGTGTGATTGGACTTGGATACATTGGACTGCCACTGGCCATGTGCCTGTGCGAACGAGGGTTTCGCGTCGTTGGCATCGATGTCGACGAAGACAAGGTGGCTCGCATTCAAGCGGGCCAGACAGATGTACAGGAAGATTATCTTGGGCAGACCTTAGCACAGAGGCTGCAACGACATATCGCAGAGGGAAACTTTATCGCTTCGAACCGACCGGCCGTCGCCGCTTGGGAGTGCACGACGTACTTCGTGACGGTCGGTATTCCTGTCGATCCAGCGACGAAATCACTCAATCAACAGCCGTTGCTGGACGCGATGAGCAGCCTCGGACGTGTGATCAAACCACATGATCTCGTCGTCATCAGGAGCACGGTCGTGCCGGGCACCGTGGAATCGCACTGTGTGCCGTTGCTTGAAGAGATGAGTCGCATGGTCGCTGGCGTCGATTTCCACGTCGCCTACGCGGCGGAACGCGTCGCAGAGGGGCGGGCGATGGAGGAATTTCAGACGCTTGACATCGTCGCTGGCGGGTTGACCGTCAAATGTGCCGCGCTGGCGGCGCAGGCCCTGCAGAAGCTTACAGACGGTCAGGTACACCTTACGGACATGCGGATAGCACAGTTGTCCAAGGTCATCGAAAATGCACAACGCGACGTCAACCTCGCGTTAGTATACGAATTGCAGGAGGTTGCGAAGTCCCATCGCGTCAATCTCTACGAACTCATTCAAATGGTCAATACGCATCCACGCGTGAACCTATTGTCGCCCAGTGTCGGCGTCGGCGGCTATTGCATCCCGAATGCGTACCATTACCTGTCTGCGTCCCTTCAGACAGAGGAGAAGGATTTGCCCTTGTTTCGACTGGCGCGGCAAACCAATGACCGCGTACCCCAGCGCATTGCGCAAGGTGTGGCACAGTCGCTTTGCGAGAGCGGTCGGCAGATGTCGACGGCCACCGTGGCGGTGTTTGGGCTCGGGATGAAGGATGGATCGAACGATATTCGCCAATCACCTGCCATCCGCTGCGTTGAGGAGTTGCGTGGGTTGGGGGCGATGGTACGTGCATATGACCCCTTCGTGTCACCGGCAGAGCCTTATCAAGTTGCCACTGCAGAGGAATGTGTCCGCGACGCCGATGCCATCGTCGTGGGAGCTTGGCACAGCGCGTTTGACGAATTGGATTGGGGTGAGCTATTTCGCCTTGTCAACCAGGTGGCGCCCGTCATCCTCGTCGATCCCCGCGGACGCCTCGAAGCACGCGTTCTTCATTTAAATCCAGCGCCTGTGCTGCAGCGCGCGTAGAACGGGAGTGGGCACGATGGACAAAGCGAAGCGGGTCGTCATTGTGGCGTATCTGTTTCCGCCAATTGGCGGAATCGGGGTACAGCGTGCCCTGAAATTTGCAAAGTACCTGGTCGATCACGGCTGGGAACCGATCGTCCTCACGACGGACCTCGCGGTCTCCGCGACCATGGATGAGGCGCTGCTCGCCGAAATCCCGCCGCAGGTGCAAGTCGTCCGCGTGCGGGACCCGCTTGCTCGGCTCACACAGCGCGTCATGCGGAGCGTCGGCGCCGGCGGCTCAGCGGATGCCACTGCGATGTCGGCGCAGTCAGACCTGGTGCACACGGGTGGTCTGCGCTCGCGGCTGAAGCGGTGGTTGAAGCGGTTCAAGGATGTGCTGCTGATTCCCGATGAACAGATCTTGTGGGCGATTCGGGCGGCTGTGGTGGGCGCCACCGTGATCCGCTCGCAGAAAGTCTCGTGCGTCTTTACAACGTCTTCGCCGGTCAGCGCACATCTCACAGGCTGGCTCCTCAGGCGTTGGACGCGCGTGCCCTGGGTGGCTGATTTTCGCGACCCCTGGACGGACAATATGCATTTTCAGGGGAGCGGCCGGAGGGCTGGCATCGAGCGGCGGCTAGAGCGGTCGGTGATGCGAGAAGCGACGGCCATCACGACCGTGACAGACGGATTTGCCCTTCGCTTTGCGCAGAAGTACCCTTTTGTCGCCAACAAGACGACGGTCATCCGCAACGGCGTCGATCCAGCCGATTTCGCACCACTTGACCGCGCGCCTGCGTCGGGAAAATTTACGATGTTGTATGCGGGGATCTTGTACCCGAAGCGATCGCCGGCGGTGTTTCTCAAGGCGTTGAGCCAGGCGATCAGGTCCGGGCGCATCCGGAGCGACGACATTCGCGTCGAATTCGCGGGCGTATTCGATTATCCGGGCTCCTCGACGAATCGCGAATTGGTGGAGCGCTTGCACCTCGACAAGGTGGTCAAGGTACTCGGTTACTTGAGCCACGACGAGGTGGTACGACGGATGGAGAACGCACACAGCCTCTTGCTGATTGGCGACAACGATCCGACCGCACACCAGTACATTCCCGGAAAGCTCTATGAGTATCTCTACACGCGTCGGCCTATCTTTGCACTCCTCAAACAGGGCGAGGCGTCGAGCCTCATCGAGCACCACGAAGCGGGTATCGTCGTTCCGCCAGATGAAGTGAGCGCTGTCGAGGACGCCATTGTCAAGATGGTACAGCAGTTCCGCACCCAAGGCCCCGCAGCAGCCAATCGGCCGGTACCCAAGTCCTTGACGCGTCCGTTCCAAGCTGGCCAATTGGCGCAATTGATGGACGAGTTGACCTACTCGCAGCCTCGTGCGATTCGCGCGCAGACCGCCGAGTGGCCTCCCGTCTAGCATTTCTGAGGGCAGGCTGCGGCGGCAAGCGGATGTCGAAGGTCGGGTTCGCTTCGCGGCACGCTATCGAAGCTCCTCGCGAAGTTCGTGCAAGTACGCGGAAATGAAGTTCATGCGCGGTTCTGCGAGCGCGCGTGCGGTGGTTGTATGAAGCGTTTGCGGGATGCGGAGAAGTTTCTCGAAGACGTGATCGACTGCAAACGTCTGTCCTTCTGGGGAGCGATTTTGACAGAATGCGTCTTCGGGGGAATAGAGTGGGCGCCTGAGGCTGCCAGATGTGGCAAAACAGCGGGCGAGTCCGATGGCGCCGATGGCATCCAGCCGATCGGCATCCTGCAGAATCTTCCCCTCGATGGTATCCGGAATAACTCCTTTGGAAAATGCGTGATTTCTGATAATATCGCAAACCCGCTCCCGCTTCTCCACCGGAAATGACGTCTCAGCCAGCACATCGAAGGCCATGTCTGCGGCCACGTCGCCTGAGCGGTGTGACAAGGGATGGTCCTTTGGGTAATTGAACAGTTCGTGAAGGAGCGCTCCGACGAGTACGATGTCGGAGTCTGCTTGTTCTTGGACCAGGATTTTTCTGGCGTTCTGGTAGACGCGCACGACGTGGAGATAGTCGTGTGCGGGATCGGTTGAGGCGTGCTTTTTAGCGATGGTCATATATTCCGCAAGCGCTTCCATTAAATTCTCTCCAATCGGGTGGCAGTTGACAGGCGTACGCGAGTGTTCGTGGTCCAACTGAGACACGATGCACTTGGCGATATACACTAAAGAGCGGGTCCAATTGACCCGCTCCCGTCGCACGCACTGTACCTACTGCTGTCTCTATAGATAGGCATCTTAGCAGGGAATATCTATTTTTGTCTACTTAAATTTGTGGGGGGTGTATACTTCCTGTTACGATTGAGAGGATGTGCCTGTTGACCATCCTTTACGACGACCAGACCACGAATTTTTGCACCGAAATGAGGCCACCCGATGGATCTATCACGCCGTTTGTACTACTTTGACAGCCACTTGATGCAATTTGATGCGATCGTCATTCAAGCTAGTCGACGCGACGACGAACATTATGAATTGGTTTTGGACAAGTCCGCCTTCTATCCGACCTCGGGTGGACAGCCGCACGATGTCGGAACGCTCAATGACACACGAGTCATTGAGGTGCTGATTCGCGATGAGGAAGTCGTCCACGTCGTCGAGAACGAGATTCCGGTCGGCACGCCCGTGCACGGGGTCATTGACTGGGGGCGGCGGCTTGATCACATGCAACACCACTGTGGTCAGCATATTTTGTCGGCCGCCTTTGAGCAACTATTCGACCTTGATACAGTAGGATTTCACATGAGCGAGCACGCCGTCACGGTCGACATCGCGACACCGTCCCTCGAAGCAGCCGATTTGGCGAGGGCAGAGCAACTAGCGAACCAAATCGTCTTTGAGAATCGGAGCGTGACAGCTCAATTTGTCGACACCGCGGCTCTCTCTGGCTTGTTCCTCCGCTATCCCCCGAAAGTAGACGAACATATCCGCATTGTCACCATTGACGGGTTTAACGATAACGCCTGTGGTGGTACACATCCGAAGCGAACCGGCGAAATCGGCCTTATCAAAGTGACGAGACAGGAGAAGGTGAGGAACGCCACGAGGCTGACGTTCGTCTGTGGAACGCGCGCTCTGCGCGACTACGACGGCCGCGTGCAGGTTACCCAACAGCTCACCAGCCAGTTGTCTGTGGAGTGGGAGAAGTTGCCCCCGGTCGTCGCGGCGCAGTTGGCGGAGGGCGCAGAGCAGAAGCGGACCACGCAGCGTCTCCTCCGGTCGCTCGCAGAGTACCACGCGAAGGAGCAACTGCAATTGCACATGGACGAGTTGCTGACGCATCGTGTCGCCATCGCTCGCTTTGAAGATTGCTCGGATGCAGAAACGTGGAAGATCACGTTCAGGGCTTTTCAAGAGCATGCAACGGACTTGGTGCCGGATCGTACGGTCATCGCCGTGGCAGAATTCTCTGGACGGGTTCACATCCAGGGGCAATCGACTGGCCAGGTCGACATGAGGCAACTGCTTGCTCAACTGTTGGCGGAGGTCGACGGGAGAGGTGGGGGCAATGCGCAGTTAGCACAGGGTTCAGCGCCTAGTTCAGGTGATAGGAACCTCATCTGGTACGAGGAAAGGATTCGCAGGTTGGTCTCGGAGCTAGCGGAATAGTCGAGGAGGGTGTGTCAAGGCGCGGTGTTGGCCGCTGAAGTGGCTGATTCGATCCATTCGCGCACACAAATCGAGCCTGCCCGCCGCGCGGTCGCGGGGGCAGGCTCAAGCGCAGTGCCTGTGTTGCTGGCCGTTCAAACGCTCAGATCAAGTCGGGGTTTTTCCAAACGAGCACGCCGTTCTGGCCACCAAAGCCAAACGAGTTACTCAGCGCGTAGGAGATGTGCTGTTTGCGGCTCTGATTCGGAACGACATCCTTCGGTGCGAGTGGTTCTTTATCCTCGCAGTTGAGCGTAGGCGGCAGGGTACCCGTCGCCAACGCCTCGATGCAGGCGATGCTCTCGATAGCACCGGCGGTGCCAAGCATGTGCCCGACGGCCCCCTTGATGGAGCTGACCGGAATCTGGTCCAGGTGGTCGCCAAACATGTCGCGAAGTGCGGCCGACTCGGCGATATCTCCCGCTGGCGTGGCCGTGGCGTGCGCGTTGATGTAATCAATCGACTCTGGCGTGAGACCGGCGTGTTGGATCGCCCTTTCCATCGCCAGTTTTGCACCGCGCCCTTGTGGATCGGGCGAGGTTTCGTGATAAGCGTCGTTGGACGTGCCGTATCCGATTAGCTCGGCGTAGATGCGGGCGCCGCGAGCCTGTGCGTGCTCGAGTGTTTCGAGGACGAGCATCGCCGCTCCTTCGCCCATAATCATCCCGGTGCGCGCCTTGTCAAACGGTCGCGACCACTTTCCGAAATCCTCGGGGCCGTCTGTCGCAAGCGCGCCAGCAGCTCGTAGCCCTGCGAGAATCGCAGGGCTGAACAGGCATTCCGCACCGCCTGCGAGGACCATATCGACTTCGCCGAGGCGCAGCCAGTAAGAGGCCTCACCAATCGAGTTGGCAGAGGATGCGCAGGCTGTCGAATAGGTCATGACCGGTCCGCGAATGCCGTACTGCATCGCGATCGCCGCACCTGCAGCATTGGGAATCGACTTCGGGACAAGGCGTGGGCCGACGCGGCTCGAACGGCCCGTCGACAGGCGGGCAGCCCCATCCTCGAGGGTTTGTACCCCGCCAAACGCACAGCCAACCGAGATGCCAATCCTGTCTGCCCGATATGAATCGAACATGGCCGTCGAGTCGTTCCAACCGGCATCTTGAAAGGCTTCCATAGCGGCTACGAGGCCCATTTGCGTAAATCGATCTGTATTTTGAACTTGTTTTTTATCAAGGTATTGTGCGGCGTCAAAATCCGCGGCATGCGCAGTGGCCGGAGCCCATTGGCGCAGGTGCTCGTCTGGTGTCTCGCGGACAGCAGACCGCCCCGAAATTACCCCATCCCAAAATAAAGGCACCCCGACACCGAAGGGTGTGACTGCACCCAACCCGGTAACGACGATGCGAACGCGATCCGTCATGCGGTTTCTCCTCTCGAACCTATGTCAACGTTAGACGATTTGAATAGTCAGGTGTGTAATGAAAAAGGACAAGAAGATCAAACCTGTCCACCACTACTATGATAACAAATCGCGGGCGCCGTCGCGACCGTGAAATCCTGTACAGAAACCCCTTATTTTGCGAATGGCCAGCCGTCAACAAGCGGTTGGTATTTCGGCTGCATTCCATTAAACTTAGGTTTTGGGACGAGCGTGGTTTATGTCCCGTCGCAGCGGACGCGGATGAGTGCTGCCAAGATGGACAGTAAACGACTCGGGACTTCGGTTTCGTCAGTACATAGAGGAGGAACTTTTGTGGGTCAACCCCTCGGGAAACGGTATTCAGGAAAAGTAGTTTGTGTGACAGGGAGTTCACGCGGCATCGGTCGGACGATGGCGCTTCGCTTTGCACAGGAGGGTGCCGATGTCGTCATCAACTACTTCCGCAATGGCGACGCGGCGCGCGAAGTGGCTGCAGAGGTGGAAGCCCTCGGGCAAAAGGCCTTGCTGGTGCGCGCGAACATGGCGCAGGAAGAAAAGATCATCGGAATGTTTGAGGAGATCCGCGAGGCGTTTGGCAGGCTCGACGTGTTTGTGCACAACGCCGCGTCAGGCCGCAACCGATCCGCCATGGAAGTCGACGTCAAAGGTTGGGATTGGACGCTCAACGTGAACACCAGGGCATTTCTCATCGGGGCGCAGCAGGCGGCGCAGTTGATGCCGGAGGACGGCGGAGCGATGCTGGCCTTGTCGTCGTTTGGGTCGGATCGGGTATTTCCCTACTACACAACCGTAGGTCCGAGCAAGGCGGCGCTCGAATCCCTCGTGCGCTACTTCGCCATCGAACTCGCACCAAAGCGGATCAATGTGAACGCGATTTCGGCTGGTGCGGTTATGACCGACGCGCTAGGTCACTTTCCGGAGATGGATCAGACGCTCGAGGCAGTTGAGCAGAAGATGCCCTATCATCGAATGGTGACACCCGACGACATTGCCAATCTGGCGCTCTTCCTCTGTTCGAAAGAGGCTGAGATGGTCCGTGGCCAGACGGTGAAACTCGACGGCGGAATCACGCTCTTGATTCCTTAAGCGTGCGCACCGCCAGTGTGCGGTTTGCGCCTGGGAGGGCCATGACATTGGACAACTATCGTTATCATCACGAATTGCGCGTGCGCTTTTCCGAAGTCGACGGCCAGCGCATCGTGTTTAACGCCAATTATCTTTCTTACCTCGATTTGGCTTATTCTGAGTACCTGCGCCGGGAACTCCGCGTGTCTGGCGGAATGCCGAGCACTGTACTGGCTAAGTCGACGATTCAGTTCCGCCAATCGGCCACGTTCGATGACGTTTTGAAAATATGGGTGCGCACCGTGCGGATTGGGACCAGCAGCATGACCGTCGAGTTTACGATCACGCGCGACGGAGAAGTGTTGTTTGAGGCGGAAAACATCTACGTCTATATCGGCGAGGGAGGCAAGCCCGCGCCTGTGCCAGAGGCTTGGCGGCAGACGATTGAAGCATACGAACAGGGGCGATAACCATGCGTTTTCAAGGACAAGTAGCAATCGTGACAGGTGGTGCCGGCGGTATCGGCCAAGCGAGCGCGAAGCTTTTGGCGAGCCAAGGCGCCCGCGTCGTCGTGGCAGACCTGAATGAAACGGCGGGACAAGCGGTGGTGGACAGCATCCGTGCAGCTGGTCACGAGGCGAGCTTCCACTTTGTCGACGTGTCGTCGTATGAGAGCGTGGAATCGCTTGTTCAATACGCCGTGGACACCTACGGCCAACTCGACATCATGTTTAACAATGCAGGCATTTTTGGCGATGGGTCGCACAACGTGATCGACTTGCCGATCGAAGAGTACAAGCGGACGATTGCTATCAATCAGGACGGCGTCTTTTACGGCATTAAGGCAGCTGCGGCCGCGATGAAGGGCACGGGCGGCGTGATCATCAATACCGCCTCCATCTACGCGTACATCGCCGACAAAAATCAGTTCCCGTACCATGCCAGTAAAGCGGCGGTCGTCGGTATGACGAAGGCGGCAGCGCTGGAGCTCGGGCGCTACAACATCCGCGTGGTGGCGATCGCTCCGGGGATGATCGACACGGGTCTCATCGACGCGTGGCGGGATGACGAGCGCGTCTGGAATACCATTCAAAAAGCTCATATGCGCCGCAAACTTGGCACCGCTGAGCAAGTCGCAAACGTGGTCGCGTTTCTCGCCAGCGACGAGGCTTCGTTCTTGAACGGTCACGCGTATTTTGTCGACGACGGTGCTGCTTCCTTCAAACGATAGCTGACTGCGCTTGAATCTGGACGGGTAGGTAAACGTTGAAACTCGAATCGTCACGGACACATGCCTAGGTCGTCACCGAAAGTCCTCGCGTACCCTAAATCATCTCAGGCTTAGGGGGTTATGACATGTACGGAACATTTGGTGGCTACACGCAGTGGGCAGTAGTATTCCTGATCATCTTCGTGTTGTTCTTCCTGTTGGTGCCTGGTTATGGTGCTGGCGCAGGATATTAACGCGACGCTTATCGAACAGTAAGGCATCCCAACGCACCTCGCTGAGGCCGATTGGGTGCGGGTCGCCGTCTAGGCGGCCCTTTTTTGGTTGGACAACCCTCGCTGTGTACCGCAACCAGCCGTTCGTTCGTCGATGCAGTGCGAAACGGAGTTTCCGGCAAAATAACCACTGTCCACCCCGCATATGATCACGACACGTCGATTCGCACACGCTGTGAAGCGGGGTGGGGTGGTACGATGGATTTTGATTTTGAACTTCTCGGGCGCCAAATTCAGGCGGGTGCGGCTCGCATTCTGTCGCACCAACGCGAGGATGGCGGCTTCTCTTACTTCTGCGAACTCAGTCCGCTGACCGACGCCATCATGGTGATCTTCCTCCACCTCGTGGGGAATTCGGATGACCCTCTCGTCGGCGAGCTCAGCGAAACGATTACACAGGCGCAAACGCCCGAGGGGTCTTGGGTCGCCTACCCGGATCAGACGGGAAACGCATCCTTGACGACGTTGTGCTATTTCGCGTTGAAACTTTCCCACTACGAGATGGACTCGGGCAGTGAAGACCGGGCTCGGCAGTTCATCCTCGATCACGGTGGCATCCGCCATACGTCCAATTTGACGAAAATCGTTCTGGCGTGCGCAGGCCAGTTGTCTTGGCGGGAACTGCCGCCGCCGTTCATCGATTTCGTCTTGTGGGGGGAGCACGCCCCTGTCGACATCTATGACTTTGCCAGTTTTACGAGGTTGCACATGATTCCTTTTATGCTGCTCTCGCACCTTGACTTCCACGTCGACTTGCCCGCTGAGGTAGGCGTCAAGGACCTCGTGACTCCGTCGTTTTCCGTCCCGCACATCCGCATTCCCTTCGAACACCAACGCGCTGTCGACGCGGCGCGCGAATTCATCCTCGACCGCCTGGAGGAAAACGGAACGCTGGCGAGCTATCACTTCGCCACGGTCCTCGCCGTTCTCGCGCTAATCGCCATCGGAGAGGAAGCGGATCGCGAAGTGATTGAGACGGCGATCCAGGGATTGAAAGAGATGGCGCACCGCCACGGTTCCTATGTGCATCAACAGCAGTTTACGTCGACGGTCTGGGACACGGCCCTCTCGATGCGCGCTTTGCAGGCGACGCGGCTCCCGATGTGCAACGAAGCGCTCGAACGCGGGTTCGCCTACCTGATCAATCAGCAGCACGTGGACGCCGGGGACTGGCAGGTGCACCTACCAAAGGTCAAGCCTGGCGGATGGGGTTTTTCCGACATCAATACGCTATATCCGGACGTGGATGATACCGTGGCGGTCCTCAAGGTAATCCATCCCTTCCAGGCGCGATGCCGCGCCGCTTGGCGTCGCGGCGTGAAGTGGGTGCTGGCGATGCAGAACGACGATGGCGGCTGGTCGCCGTTCGATCACGACTGCAACAAAGCGTGGCTCGAACACATTCCGCTCAACGACATGGGCAAAGCGATGACGGACCCCTCTACGGCCGATATCACGGGGCGGGTGCTGGAAACCATCGGATCGACCGGCATCCGCGCTCAGTCAGCTGTCACGAACGCGGTTCACTGGTTGACCGAACACCAACAGAGCGACGGGTCTTGGATGGGGCGCTGGGGCGTGACGTTTATCTACGGTACCTGGGCGGCGGTGCGCGGACTGCGGGCCGTGGGACTCCCTCGCGACACGCCGCCGATCCAGCGGGCGTTGGCGTGGCTCGAACAAGTGCAGAACCCGGATGGTGGCTTCGGGGAGTCGTGTGCGAGCGACCAACTGGGCAGTTATCAACCGCTTGGCTATAGCACGGCCTCCCAGACCGCATGGGCTTTGATGGCGATGATGTCCGCGTCGTCAGGTCTGAGCAAACCGATTCTGCGGGCGGTGGAGTTTCTCATGAACAGCGCCTGCGAGGAGGGCGGCTGGAACGAGTGCTATCCCACCGGAGCGGCTGTCGCTGGCCAGGCTTACATCCACTATCACAGTTACAGAGAGGTCTGGCCGTTGTTGGCATTATGTATGTACTTGGACAGATTTCGCCGGGCGTAATCCATCGCGCCGGTCAACGATAAGATATGGCCCGATGCATCGACGCGGTCATGTTTTTGGATGAACTGGAAAAACTGATTCAGTTACGTCAATCGATCCCGCTCACCCCTGATGAACGGTGCCGCGGCGGTCTGCAAAGGACGATGCGATGATGTTGCAATCGCTGATGAACCGGGCGAAGCTTATCTGGCTGATGACGGCGGGGCGGGATCGGAAAAAGGTCCTGCACTTGGTTTCGGCGCTCACCAAGTCGGCTAAAGGCGAGACATCGGTTTCGATGTCCGCTGACGAGCGGGCGGTAGTCGAGGAAATTGTCGAGACGACGCACGATCACAACCGCAACAATCTGACTCGGACCGCGGCGTACCTTCGTTTTTACCGCAGGTGGCCTGAGGTGCATTGGGCATTTCTCGCTCACATGGTCTCACGCAATGGCGGCTTTAGCATGACCGACGTGAAGGGCGAGTGGTTTACACGCGTTGCTACTGGGGCGCAGCGCGACCATTTTTTCGCATTTCTCGAACGTGCGAACTGGCTCATCTTTGGGGACGCTTATCCGCAATTGTTGCTCTATGAGAAATGCGAGACACTCGGGCGCGACCTCACGCACTTGCTCCCGGCCTTTGGCGTATCCCGCTTTATGCCACCCATTTGGAAGGCGTTCTTGCAAACAAAAGACTCGTCCTTGTTGACGCACGCACTGATCATCAACGAGCAAAATTTCATCGAATCGAGAATCATCGCGAGTCCGAACTATGACGATGAAGTGATTTTTACGCTGGAATTTCAAATGCAGGCCGTGCTCGGTCTCAATCAGGTGCTGTTCCCATATCGCGACACAACGACGTCCGCCTGCCGACTCGCAGGAGCCACCGTGTCGCAGTTTGCCTCGCTCCAGGCCCGCATCGGAACTGGGAAGCGGCTCTACAGTATCCTCTTTCGCGATCCGAGTATCCACGCAGCGATACTCGACTTTGCAGCGAGGACCGAGCACACCGGCTCACGAAGAGACTACTGGCCAGACGTATTTACGGATGAACCTCCCGGTGGTGCGCTCGCTGAGCACTACAGCCCATGCTTCTTGCAAGCCCCCAGACCTGGGCGACAAATCTACAGCCCGCGCTTGCGCGACGCCTGGGCCGACGTCGAGCACCCTGCCGCCGAGCGCGGGGACTGGTTTGTCGACATGAGTTCGATTGTCCACTTGTTTACGCCAGATACCGCCCTGCCCGTGGACTTCACATCCGAGTACACCGATGCGGGAAAGACGGTAGAGCATATCATCCTCGCGAAGGAGAAGCTCGCGTCGCTCGCTAAGCCGTTTGTATAAGACGCACCCGGTCGCATGTTGGAGGATCGAGAGATGGAGCGCAGTCGAGGCGCACTTGGGCGCTAGTCCTGGCTTTGAGGTGGCCAGAGCTCAGTTGTGACGCTATAGATGGCGTGATCTTCCCAAACGCCATGGATATTCAGGTAGTATTTCGCAAGCCCCTCGTAATGAAAACCCACTTTTTCGACGACACGAAGCGACGGCTTGTTGCGAGGCATGATGGCGGCCTGTACGCGGTGCAGCTCTGCCGTAGAAAAGGCGAAATCGACCGCCTGTGTAAGGGCCTGTGTCGCAATGCCCTGTCCGTTGCACCGCTGCGAGACAAAGTAGCCGACCGTACAGCTGTGCCAGGCGCCGCGGACGACGTTGCTGAGCGCGATCCGCCCAACCATAGCATCTCTTTGCCCCTTCTTGGTAGGCTGACAGATGGCAAACGTGTACTGGTTGCCAGTTTGCCACAGGCGCTCTGTGTTCGCCAGGAGTTCAGTTTGGCCAGCGACCGTAAAATACGAGTCTGGTCGTGGTGGTTCGTATGGTTCTAAGAATGCTCGGTTGTCCGTGTACACCTGCACCACTTCGTCGACCGGTACCTCAAACAGCGGGCGGAGCAACACCTCGTTTGCCGGGAAAGTTGCCATGCCATGATCACCTCCATGATCTCATCCTTTTGAACTGTCGCTATTGTACGTCATGTGAACGTAGACAAACTAGCTGGCATCCGTGAGAAATTGGGGAGCCGAATATCATGCGTGAGGCGAATGCGAACAGGGCAGTGGCGCGTGTACATCGTGTGATGTACGTTGCACCACTGCCCTGTTTTTCGAATCGATTGGGACTTGACTTACGCGTGCACGAGCGGACGGCTCGGCGCCAGTGCCGCAGAGATGCGGTTGACATCGTCGACGAGTGCGCGGAACTCGTCAAAGTCCAGCGTCTGTGCTGCGTCGGACCAAGCCTTAGCCGGGTTCGGATGAATTTCGACGATGACGCCCGCTGCACCTGCTGCAATGCCGGCACGAGCCATCGGGCGGACGAACTCGGATTTGCCGATGCCGTGGCTTGGATCCACGACGATAGGCAAATGCGACAGGCTTTGGACGACCGGGATGGCGTTGAGATCGAGCGTGTTGCGCGTCGCCTTCTCATAGGTGCGAATGCCACGTTCGCAGAGGATGACGTCCGGGTTGCCTTGGGCGAGGATGTACTCAGCGGCCATCAACCACTCCTCGATCGTGCCTGACAATCCGCGCTTGAGCATCACCGGCTTGCCGGCTTTGCCGACTTCGCGCAGCAACGGGTAGTTTTGCATATTGCGCGCGCCAATCTGCAATACGTCGACGTATTCCGCGACGAGTCCCACTTTGTCTGGCTCCATGACTTCAGAAATGATGCCAAGCCCCGTCTTCTCTCGGGCGATGGCCAGCATCTTGAGGCCTTCTTCCCCATGGCCCTGGAAGCTGTACGGGGATGAACGAGGTTTGAATGCGCCACCGCGGATCAAATGCCCGCCTGCGGCTTTGACTGCCTGTGCGATCTCAATGATGTTCTCCACCGACTCGACGCTGCAGGGACCGGCCATGATCGTCGGTTTACCGCCACCGATGAGGTGTCCGCGAACGTTGACGACGGTGTTTTCCCGGTGAAACTCACGGCTCGCGAGTGGGTATGGGCTCTTGACCGGGACCACCTGT
Source organism: Alicyclobacillus fastidiosus (assembly GCA_029166985.1). Taxonomy (GTDB): domain Bacteria; phylum Bacillota; class Bacilli; order Alicyclobacillales; family Alicyclobacillaceae; genus Alicyclobacillus; species Alicyclobacillus fastidiosus_A. The sequence goes on from CP119138.1 coordinate 774,939, forward strand.
TGCACCTCGGCGAACTTTGCGAGCGAGGCTTCGAGCGACGCGTCGTTCTTCGGGACGACGATCGTCGACGGACCGGCTTGGTATCCGGTGTGACCCCCTTCTTGAATCGCAGTGAGAACGCGGTTAATTTGTTCGTCGGACAGTTGTGGACGTAACACGATAACCATCATGATTCGCTCCTTCCATCTTGTGTGCGGGCTAGAACATCGCGGACAATGACCATTTTTTGAATCTCTGAAGTGCCTTCTTCAAAGCGCTGCATGCGAGCATCGCGGTAGATTCGCTCGATCTCTGAAGATTTGAAGTAACCCATTCCACCGTGTATTTGAAGTGCCTGATCTGTGACACGTTGTAGCATTTCGGTACCGAACAATTTCGCCATGGCGGCTTGCGTTGAAATCGGCTGTCCACCATCGAACAGGCGCGCTGCGTAGAGGCAGAGTTGGCGTGCCGCCTCGATGTCTGTCGCCATCTCTGCGAGCCACATCTGGATGGTCTGTCGCGATGCGAGCGGCTTGCCGAAGGTCACGCGCTTTTGCGCGTGCTGCGCAGCCAACTCGAGCGCGCGGGACGCCGCGCCCACGCAGGTCATGCCGATGGCCGTCCGACTTGGGTCGAGAAATCCCCGGAAGGCCACTTCGAGGCCGTCTCCTTCCGCACCAAGGCGGTTTGCGGCAGGCACGCGGCACTCCTTCAAGCGCAAGTGGCCATGCGCCGTACCGGTGATCCCCATGGCCGATGGCATGAGCTCGATCTCGAGGCCAGGCGCGTCGCGTGGAACGAGCAGAGCGAGCGTACCCTCGCCGCCCGACGTTCCCGCCAGGCGGCAGAACACCAGAAAGTAGTCTGCTACGTCGCTGAAGATGATCATCCACTTCTCACCGTTGATGACGTAATCCTCGCCGTCGCGCCGGGCGGTCGTTTTGATATCGGCGCCTGAACCGGAATTTGGTTCGGTGAGGGTAAACGTGATGCGGTGCTTACCTTGCACAAACGGAATCACGAATCGATCCCGCTGCTCCGGTGTCGCCTTGCTGTCGAGCGAGCGCCAGAGGCTGTTCATCACGTGCACGATGACGCGCATGGACCCGTGCATATGTGCGAACTGTTCCAGGAGTTGCAGGTATTCCTCGAAGCAAAGCCCCGCCCCGCCGTAGTCACGGGGTGCCGCGAGACGCAGGAATCCGCGGTCGTTCAAGTCGTCCCAGACCCGTTGTGGCACTTTCCCAGACTGCTCAATGTCGTCTGCCAAGGCCCGGGCGGGACCCTGGACGTACTCCGTGACGATAGATTTGTAGTGCTCGAAGTCGAGTGTCGCCAACGTGCATCCTCCTTTTCTCCCATGGCGCCGCGCGCATCTACGATCAGGCATTCTGCTCGGCTTTTACCTTCTTTGTGATATCGTTTCGCAAAACGTATTTTTGAATCTTCCCGCTCGCCGTCCTCGGCATTTCGTCGATGATCTCGATGCGCTCCGGCCAATAGATCTTCGCCATCCCGCGGTCGCCGAGAAAGTCGGTGATCTGGGACAAATCTGGCGCATCGTGGCCTTCGTTCACGACGATGTAGGCGCAGGCGCGCTCCCCGAGCCGAGGGTCTGGCATCGCCACGACTGCGACGTCGGAGATGGCTTCGTGCTGATACAGCAGATCTTCGATCTCGACAACCGGGATCTTCTCGCCGCCGCGGTTGACGACGTCCTTTTTGCGGCCAGTCAACTTGAGAAAGCCATCTTCGTCGATGAGCGCGAGGTCCCCTGTGTCGAAGAACCCGTCGCCGGCATGGCTCTCTTCGTACCACTCGTGGTGATGTAAGTAGGTTGCAAACATCGCGGGCGTCTTGACTTGATAGCTGCCCTCTACGCCAGGCGGGACGACGTTGCCTTCGTCGTCGACGATGCGGATGGCCATGCCGTCGATGACGCGCCCGTCGGTGCCGGCGAGTTTCTCAGGGGGATCGTTCGGGCGGCCGACACAGACGAGACATGCCTCCGTCGATCCCCATCCGCCTGTGACGTTGCACGCAAGTGCGGCGCGCGCCTCGCGGGCGAGTTGGCGGGGAACTGCAGCCCCGGTCGCCACAAAAATGCGCAGGCCCTTCGGCGGCATCTCACTGCGCGTGAGGTCGGCCAAAAACGGCATCGCGGCCTGGACGAAGGTGGCCCCGTGCTCCTCGATCGCGGCGCGGGCCGTGTCCACGTTCCAGATGGCTTGGTAGATGCCCGTCGCGCCGACGTAGAAAGACACGAGCATCCCGTATAAGAAGCCTGTTTGATGGGCCAGCGGCGATGGTGCCCAGATCCGGTCGTCGGCCGTCAGCGACAAGGTCGTGGTATGTGCTAACAAAGCGCTCGACAGCGTTTGGTGCGTATGTAGTACGCCCTTGGGCTCGCCGGTTGTGCCCGATGTATACAGGAGTTCTGAATAGGTATCTGGCCCTGGGCGGCGCGAGCTGAGGTCGAACGTTTCGTTCGCCAGCAGCCCGCCCATGTCGGACGCTTCCGGTCGACGCACGGATTGAGGGAGGACAAAGACGTGTTTGAGGGCCGGTAACTCGTCGCGGATGGCGTCGACGAGCTGGGGGTAGGAAAACCTGCGGAATTCGTCCGGTACGATCAGCAATTTACTGCCTGAGGACTGCATGATGAACTTCACTTCGCGCTCTCTTAAGGAAGGGAGCAATGGACATGGTGTGGCACTGATGCGCCACAGACCGAGCGTCAGGGCGATGAACTCCCAGCCGCTAGGCAACTGATAGGCGACAGCGTCGCCCGGTTCGACGCCCAGCTCGACGAGCTTCGATGCGACGCGGTTTGCCAGTGCGTCGAGCTGGGCGTAGGTCAGCGTGATCGGGTCGTCGGCACTGAGATCGATCACGGCGATTCGATCCGGATGCAACTGGATGGTCTCGTCGATTTGATCGATGAACAGCGGTGCGTGCGTGAGATCCATGAATCCAACTCCTTGTACGAGGTTCAAAACGGTGATTCAACGTTGAATTATCACCAGGTAATAGATGTCCGGAATCCGTCTGCGAAAATGCTCGAAACATATCGTAAATCCTCGTGACCACGGGGATTTTGGAAGTTGCATTTGTTAAGTACAGGGTTCATTCTAGCATTGAGAGATCGATTTTTTCAACACCAGGTGTTAATATCAGCTTATAAATTCTATTGCCGGTTCATTCATGACACCGCGAAGATATCGGAAGGAATGCTGTAGGTTTGTGCCTTGCGCCGTACATAGACAGGGTTCTTTCCGGTTCGATACACTTGGCACAAAGACGTTAGATGGACGAAGAGGAGCGACCACATGACGACGAGACAGGGCGTACAAGTTCGTTATCGTGCACTCAGTCAACCTGGACGCATTGGGAGTCTGACACTGCCTCATCGAATTCTGATGGGTTCGATGCACATGGGGTTGGAGGGGCAGCCGGACAAGCTCGGCCAACTGTGTGACTTTTATCGCGAGCGCGCAGAGGGGATGGCTGCACTGATCATCACAGGTGGTGCCGCTGTGACACAGGCAGGGGGCGCGGACCACATGTACGTGCTCACGGAGGAGGCGGATGTCGAAGCGCTTGCGAGCCTGCCCAAAGCCGTTCACGAAGTAAATGGGAAGATTGCGTTGCAGTTGTTCCACTCTGGTCGCTATGCGTTTGCGGACGAGATTGGCATGCAACCGGTTGCGCCAAGTCCCATCGCCTCGCGCCTGACGCGCGAAGTTCCGCGAGAGATGACGGCCGAGGACATCGCCGATACCATTTCGGCCTATGCAAAAGGTGCCCGCAGGGCGATGGACATCGGCTACGATGCGGTGGAGATCATGGGGTCGGAAGGGTATTTGCTCAACCAGTTCCTATCCCCGCTCACCAACCATCGCGAGGACGAGTACGGAGGCTCCTTTGACCGGCGGATGCGGATGAGTCTTGATGTCGTACGCGCGATCAGAGAGGCGGTCGGCGCACAATGTCCAATTATTTTTCGGATGTCCGGGCTCGATTGTATGCCAGATAGCACCACGCCCGAAGAGACCATCGCGTTCGCTAAAGCCCTCGAGAGGGCCGGAGTAGACGCGTTGAACATCGGCATCGGATGGCACGAGGCACGCGTTCCGACCGTACAGCAAATCGTCCCCCGTGGCGGATTCGCGACCATCGCTGGGACGATTCGCGGGCACGTGAGCATACCGGTCATTGGCGCAAACCGATTAAATGTGCCAGAGGTCGCGGACGCGCTCGTCGCGGACGGTTATCTGGACTTCATCGCACCCGCGCGCCCGTGGCTGGCCGACAGCCAGTTGGCGAGGAAGGTCGTCGAAGGCGACAGAGCGGGGTTGAACGTGTGTATCGCATGTAACCAATCCTGCCTGGATCACACGCTGATTCGCCCGCACTTGCCTGTTAGTTGCTTGGTCAATCCGCGGGCGGGGCAGGAAGCGGCATGGCCGGCCGTCGAGGCTTCTACGAAGCGAAGGGTCGCGGTGGTCGGCGCCGGCCCTGCTGGGTTGCAGGCTGCTGTGACCGCGGCAGAGCGCGGTCACGATGTCGTTCTCTTCGAACGCGAGGCGGAAATTGGCGGGCAGTTCCGCATGGCTGCCCGAATTCCGGGCAAGGACGAGTTTTATGAAACGATTCGGTATTTCCGCGAAATGCTTGAACGCTTGTCTGTGACTGTTAAAATGCAAACAGAACCTACGCCGGATGAATTGTCCGTGTTCGATCACGTCGTGATAGCGCAGGGCGTCGTCCCTCGGGTCCCTGAGATTCGCGGCACCGATCTGCCACACGTCGTGACGTACGCGCAGGTGTTGAACGGAGAAGTTCAAGTGGGTCGCCAAATCGCGATCATTGGCGCAGGTGGAATCGGGTGTGACGTCGCGACGTTCCTCGCCGAGGGAAGCCATGCCCCGGCTGACGTGCAGGCGTTTTTCCAATTGCAATCGCTGCCGACGCCGCCGGCCATGCCGCGTGAGATCACCGTACTCGCGCGCAGTGACAGGTACGGTCACGGGATCGGACGCAGTACTCGGTGGGTCGTCAAGCAGGAGATGAAGCGCCTTGGCATCCACGTCGTCACAAATGTGGACTTTCGCGAGATCACGCCTGAGGGCGTGCGCGGAACCTCCCCGGATGGGGATGTCTTCGTGAAAGCTGATCAAGTCATCCTCTGTGCCGGACAAGAGGCGCACGAGACACTCGCAGAGGCGCTCAAGGGCAAGGTTGCAGTACACGTCGTTGGCGGCGCTCGCGACAGTCGCGGGATCAACGCAGCGCGAGCGATTCGGGAAGCGTTTGAAGTCGCCTATCAAATTTCGTAGTCGGTGGGACGAGCCTTACGAACTCGGTGTTTGCAGATTCGTCCACGGCTACAATGGCTAAAAAAGATGTCAGGGGTGGAGATATTGGCAGGTTTGCTAGAGGGCAAGAAGGCGTTTATCACCGGGAGCGGCCGCGGTATCGGCCGTGCGACGGCCATTGCCATGGCGCGCCAAGGCGCGGATATCGTGGTCCACTACCGCCGCGATGCAGAGCAGGCGGAGCAGACCGTCCAGGCCGTTCGCGAGTTGGGCCGCGAAGCGCTGCTCGTCAAGGCGGAACTGGAGAGTCAAGAAGAGATCAACGCTGCGTTTGACGTCATTGAACAAGAATGGGGCAGTTTGGACATCTTCGTGGCCAGTGCGGCCGCCAGTGCATTCAAACCGATTGAGCAACTTAAGGACTACCATTTGGACAAGACGTACCGCGTGGTCATCCACAGCACTGTCTTTGCGGCGCAGCGCTGCATTGGTCTGATGGCCGGGAAGAACGGTCGCATCATCACGATGTCGAGCATGGGCAGCACCTTCACGTTGCCGCGTTATGCGACACTCGGGAGTGCGAAAGCAGCACTCGAATCGATGACCCGCTATCTAGCCAGCGAATTGGGGCCCAAGGGCATCACGGTCAACGCCCTCAACCCTGGAGTGGTGGATACCGAGTCAGCGAAGTTCTACGGCGGGGCAAATAACGACCAATACAATGCGGACGTCATCGCACACACGCCGCTGGGCCGCCTTGGAACGACAGAGGACGTAGCAGATGCCGCGGTGTTCCTCGCGAGTGATCTTTCTCGCTTCATTACAGGACAGGTGATCAGAGTCGACGGAGGACTGACGCTGTTGACCGGGGGCTTTGAAAGCTTCTAAGAATACATGTGAAACGCTGCACGGGCATTTCCAAACCGTCGCAGCACTGCGACAGATAAACAATACGAAATGGAGTCGATTAAGTCATGGCATTGACGAAAGAACAGATTGAACAAAAGGTGAAGAACGTCGTGGTTAGCCAGTTGCAGGTAGAGGCTGAAGAAGTGCATGCAAACAGCCTGTTCGTCGACGACTTGGGTGCAGATTCCCTCGATTTGACGGAGTTGGCCGTGGCGTTTGAGGACGAGTTTGAACTCGAGATTCCGGAAGCCGACTTCGGGCAGCTTTCTACCGTCGCAGGGGTCGTGGAGTACATTCAAGGCCGTCTGGCATAACGTTTGATTTTAGCATGTCCCCTCGTCACAGCCGATTGGTCGCGTGGGGACGTACCTTCGAAGCGAGCGTTGTCCGAAGCCCGATACACTCCCCTCGGATGAGCACGAAACCACGGATTCCATCAGTTTTGATAAAGGGGACGATGAAATGTTTGATTTTGCCGGCAGAACGCTGTCTGAAGAGCGTGCACAGGCGTATATCGACCAAGGATATTGGCCGGATGAATCGTTTGTAGACGTGCTGGAGCAAGACGTTCGCCTCTATCCCGATTTTGTTCACAAGGACGAGGAGCGCACGTTGACCTACGCCCAACTGTGGGAGGAAGTCGAAGCCGTCGCCGCAGAGTTGTACGACCGCGGCGTTCGCAAGGGAGATACGGTTGCGATTCAATTGCCGAACTCGCTCGATTACGTGGTGGCCGTATTCGGCATCGCGCGCATCGGTGCCATTGGCGTGTCGTTGCAGATCGATTTGGGTCGCCAAGCTATCGAGTCGAGCCTCGAGCGCTCGAAGGCCAAGGCGTGGATCATCGCCGACAACTTCCGCGGTCAGCCGCTGTATGAGATGGCGCTGGACGTTCAGAAGAACCACGCTCAACTGGAACACGTGATTCTTCAGGGCGATCTGTCGCGAGCACCTGCGGACGCACTGACGTTTGCGTCGCTGCGCAACAGCGAGAGGCGCCTTGGTCAACAGGAGATCGACGCGAATCGGCCGACGCGCCTCGATGCGTTTTTGATGGTGTTTACCTCTGGTACGACCGGATCGCCAAAGGGCGTCGTGCAACTGCACGCGAACTACCTCTGGGCAGCGCGGGCGTACGCGAAAAACTTCGGCTACGAAGCTGGCGACGCCGTGCTCGATATCGCGCCCATCTGTCACCAGACCGGCATGCTTGCGGGCGTCATGATGACCATTGCAACAGGCGGACGAATCCTCTTGCTCGAGCGCTTTTCGGCCACCCGCGTGATCAAGTGGATCGAGACGGAGAAGCCAGCCTACCTCGTAGGTGCACCGCCGCACGTCATTCACGTAACCAATGCGCCGAAGTTGAAGAGTGCAGATACGTCGAGCGTCAAGCTGTTCATCTACGCTGGCGCACCGGTTCCGAGCTCGGTGCTCGAGCGCCTGCAGTCCGACGGCGGCATTAAGGTCGGCGGCATGTTTGGCTGGACCGAAGGTTTTCTGGCCACGGCCACCCGTCCAGACGATCCGCTCGAAGCCTTGAGCTCGACGGTGGGATTCGTCATCCCCGGGACCGAAGTTCGCCTCGTCGACGAGGACGGCCACGACGTCGCGCCAGGGGAATCGGGTGAGATGTGGGCGCGTGGGCCGAACTTCGCCGCGGGTTATTACGAGAACCCAGAAGCGGCGCACCGCCAATGGGATGCCGAAGGATGGTTCCACTCCGGCGACGTGTTGCGTCAGGATGAGAACGGCCGGTATAAGTTCATCGCGCGCGCGGACGACGTGATCAACCGCGGCGGCACGAAAATTGATCCGAAGAGCGTCGAGGACGTCATCGCTGCGCATCCGTCTGTGGAGAATGTGGCGGTCGTCGGCGCGCCGGATGAGACTCTTGGCCAACAGAGTGTGGCTTGTATCGTCTTGCACGAAGGCGCGGACAGGTTCTCGCTGCCAGAGCTTCGCGATTTTCTTGGGGAGCGCGGGTTGGCGAAATTCCAATTCCCGGACAGGGTGGAGTTTTTGCCTGAATTGCCGACCACGCACTCTGGAAAGATCAAGAAGAAGGATTTGCGTGAACGGTTCCGCCTGGAAGCAGAGGGGAAGTAAACTCGGCCGCGCAATCTTCGGACGAGTTGTGATAGATCCGATCGCGCGCGCTGCGCGATTGGCCCTGATTGGTCAATGAGAGAATGGAGTAGGAGGGGAAGGCATGAGCATCTTAAACGCATCTGAGCAGGGCGCCATCCAAGTTCATCAAGCTGATTTTGATCCAGCGCTGGTCGCTCGGGCGAATGAGATCCGCAATCGCGTGATTCAATTCCGCGAAGAAGAGGCCAAGGACTGGGCTGAGGAGATCGAGCGCACAGAGGTCATTCCACAAGGCTTGTGGAATCGCATGCGGGAACTCGGTTTTCACAAGTTGACACAGCCGCAGCGATTTGGCGGCGAAGGGTTGCCATTGACGCTGTATTTCCCAATTCTCGAGGAAATCGCACACTGTCACGGGTCCATCCGCATGGTCTTCCACGCGTACAACAGCATCTGGCGCACGGTCGGCCAGGGCACGGAGGAGCAGCAGGCGCACTGGCTGTCGAAGCTGGTAGACGAAGGCGCACTGGTGGCATTTGCACTGACCGAGCCGGACAACGGCACGGGCATCGACCTGCGCACGACCGCTACCTACGAGAATGGAAAATACATCCTCAACGGTCGCAAACATCTGATTACGTTTGCGGAAGAGGCAGCTGTGCTCGCGGTCATCGCGAAGATGGAGGGCGGCGCTGGTCGCGGTGGCCTGACGGCTTTTCTCGTACCGCAGGGCCGCGCTGGCATGAAGTTGGAGCCGATGGCGCACATGATGGGCGACAAGGGTTGCTCACACGCGGTCATCACGTTTGACAACTGCGTGGTCTCGGAAGATGAAATCCTTGGCGAGATCGGGGAAGGGTTCGGCGTCGCCGTACGTGGTTTTCTCGATCAAAGTCGCGCGTGTATCGCCCTCAGTGCCGTGGGTCTCGCGCAGGAAGCGCTCGATGTGACGCTGCAATTCGTGCGCAAGCGGGTGACGTTTGGCAAGGCGCTTGCCAGCCGCCAAGCCATCCAGATGCGCCTTGCGGAGATGCAGGTGGCCATCCAGGGCGCACGTCTGCTCTGCCTCGATGCCGCGCAGAAGTATGACCGCGGCGAGGATATCTCCCTCGAAGCCTCGATTGCGAAGGCAAATGCGATTCGCATGGTAGGCGAGGTGACCGATGGGGCACTGTCTCTGTTCGGTGGCATCGGCTACAGCGTCGGAAGCCCTGTCGAACGGTTGTATCGCGACGCTCGATCCCTCTGGTTTGAAGAGGGCACTGCAGAAATGCAGAAGATGACCATCGCTGAGGCACTTCTGACCAACGCCCGCCGCCGTGAGCGCGAGGCGAAGAAGAACGACTGATATGTTGCGCCTGGAGTATTCACCAGTTGAGGGGTTTCGGGTCGCAGACGCCCCTGCACCATCCATAGCCTCTGACGAGGTGCTGATTCGTGTTGAAGCGTGCGGCGTATGCGGCAGTGATCGACAGGTTGTGGCTGGGGAATCGGTACCCCCGGGCACTGCTTTTCCCCTTGTTATGGGGCACGAAATCGCGGGTCAGATCATCGAGGTGGGCGCCGATGTCATCGGCTGGCGCAAAGATGATCTCGTGGTCGTTCATCCGTTTGTCGCGTGCGGCACCTGTGCACCGTGCTTGCACGACCAGGCGAATCTCTGCGTGCGCCAAACTTGTATTGGGTACCATCGGCAGGGTGGATTCGCACAGCAAGTCGCGATTCCTGCGGCGCAGTTGGTACGGCGGCCGACCAGCGTGTCGGCGGCTGCGGCTGCGCTCCTGGTCGATGCTTTTGCGACCCCGTTTCGCGCGATGTTGGAGGCGGGGGTAGGGCGCGGGCAGACCGTCCTCGTCATCGGTACCGGTGGATTGGGGCTTGCAGCGCTGATGTTGGCGCAGGGGTTTGGCGTCGAGCGGCTCGGCGCGGTGACGCGTCGGGCCGAGGGCGTGGAGACTGCACAGGCGTATGGCGCAGAGACGGTCGTGACAACTGAGGCGGATGCGCGCACCATCGCGCGCCAGTTGCGTCGTTGGTCAGGCGCCTCAGGCATCGACGTTGTCGTCGATACCGTGGCGACCGAGGAGACGATTGCTCTCGCCATGGAGACCGTGCGTCCCGGTGGTTGTGTCGCTCTCGTCGGCATGTCGGAGGAAACGGCGCATTACCCGATCGCCAAGACCGTTCGCCGCGGCGTGCGCCTCGTGGCGAGTTACGGGTCGCTGCGAGAGGACGTGGAGCAGCTCGTAGGCTGGGTCGAAGAGGGGCGCTTAAACCCGCTATCGCTGGTCGCTGGGACGTTGTCGCTAGATCAGGCAGAACGTGCATTTTCCCCGGTTCGTCGCTCGGGAAGATGGGTGGTCGACCCGACTTTATAAGGGAAGTTGCGGCGCGCTCTGGAAGTGCGCCCTTCGCTCTCTTTCGCAGGAAAGGTGGTTCGCCAAGTGAGTGAGCATCAGCGGATCGAGATCTTGAATCAAGCATGCCAGTCGCTGTGGCGCGACATTAGGTACCCTGTGCTGGAGCGCGGATACGAGGACGAGGCTGTGTGCAGAGAGGACTTGGCCGCTGCACTCGGACACGAGTTAGCACTCGAGGACTGGTTGAACGGCTGCCTCGCCATCGAACGGAAACCGGTTTCCCTCGCTGGCGTTCGCAACGCGCTTCTGCACGTGTTTGATCACTTCAAACCTCACTTGAGCCAAGAATCGCGGCACAGTTGGCACCAGCTGATCGTCAATGAACCCAGCAAGGCTCGCTCGCGAATTCACGAGTTAGTTTTCGAACACCCGCAAACCTCGCTCGTCACGTCGTATTATTGGCGCGAAGACGCCTGGCGACTGGTCAATTTCCGCTATCGAGAAACGTGGTGGCAGTTTCGCCTGACTCCGGCAGCCGCTGGCGGCTGTGAGTGGACAGTCATCTCGCTCGCTGACGTACTGACGCAGATGCCTGCGGGCTCAGCCACGTTGGATGAGTGGCTTTTTCTGCAGCGTTTGGCTGTCCGCTTCGCAAATGGCGACAAGGTTCTCTACCCAGAGCTCTTGGAGCATGGATTCCACCATCAGAAAAGCCAACAGTCCCACTTCTAGCCTCCCTAGAGAAACAGACCATTCCGCCCACATTTTGTGTTTCGAATCTTCTGTGCTATAATGCAAATCGTACTACGGTACACCTCTTCGCCAAGCGTCACACAATGGCCGAATTCCACATTTGTGGAAGCGGGGGAACCAAGTTTTTCGGGGTGAATTGACTGACCGTTCCCAGCGGTTGGTTATAGGCAAATCTTTGCCGAACCCGTCAGCTAACCTCGTAGGCGAATACTGTGCATTGGTTGCTGCACGATATCGCACAAATCTTCCAGCGAAAACATCCATGTAGTGCAAGCCTATCACGGCGCCTTGTATCTGGTTTGCCTATTTCTTTTTGGCATTCCAGAGGAGTTTTGAGGAAAGGAGTGTCCATGAATCAGGCTATCGAATTTATTGAGGTAGAGAAACAGTACGGAGAGACACATGTCGTTAAGCGGCTAAACCTCGGAATTGGCGAGGGGCAGTTGGTGACGCTGATCGGCCCGTCTGGATGCGGAAAGACGACGACGCTCAAAATGATCAACCGCCTCATCGAACCAACTGCGGGAGAGATCTATGTCGGCGGGGAGAACACCAACCGGTTGAGTCCTGTCGAACTGCGTCGAAAAATCGGGTATGTCATTCAGCAAATCGGGCTCTTTCCACACATGACCATCGAAGAGAACATCGGCCTCGTGCCAAAGCTCATGGGGATCAAGAAGCACGAGTACGCCAGGCGCGCCGAGTCACTTCTCGACATGGTGGGGATGGATCCAAGTGTCTTTCGAACGCGGTACCCGAAAGAGTTGAGTGGTGGACAACAACAGCGTATCGGTGTGGCGCGCGCGCTTGCTGCGGATCCAGACATCATACTGATGGATGAGCCGTTTAGCGCGCTTGACCCCATCAGCCGCGAACAGTTACAAGAAGAACTGCTCAAACTCCAAGGCGCCTTACACAAGACGATTGTATTTGTTACGCACGACATGGATGAAGCTTTGAAGATTGCGGATCAGATTGTGCTCATGAAAGATGGGACGATCGTGCAGCACGGCATTCCAGACCAAATCCTTCGACACCCGAAAAACGATTTTGTGCGCGAATTTGTGGGCGAAAAACGGTTCTTTCAGAACGCTGCGTTTGGCGAAGCGCGCGAAGCCATGACGGAAGCCGTCACCGTTGCCCCGATTCGAGGCTTAGCACACTGTGTTCAGCAGATGAAGCGACATCGCGTAAACGGACTGATTGTCACGGACGCGGGCGGTCGTTATTTAGGAGTGGTGAGTCCGCAACAGATTTACGACCATTTTCGCGACGAACAAGCCACGGCGGCGTCGGTCATGCGTGACGACGGGCCGACGGTGAACGCCTCTGCTCCAATGGATCAGGTGCTCGGTTTATTGCAATCAGACGCACGCGGATTCCTGCCTGTCGTCGACGCAGATGAGCGCTTGCTAGGGGTCATCACGCGCGCGAGCGTGCTCAACGTCCTGACGGCGTTCGCAGATGAGGAGGTGAGTGCTGGTGGGCTTGTTGATTCAAACGTTTGAGCAGAACTGGCAGGCGTTGCTGGTGGCGCTCGGACAGCACGTGTTGCTCAGCGTGATCGCGATTGTCGCAGCGAGTGTGATATCGATCCCGCTAGGCGTCTATATCACGCGGCACAAGGTGGTCGCCCAAGTTGTTCTAATCGTGGTTTCTGTGATTCAAACCATCCCGAGCTTGGCACTTCTCGGGTTCATGATCCCGTTGTTTGGCATCGGTACCGTGCCCGCGGTCATCACCCTGACACTGTATGCACTGCTTCCGATTGTCCGGAACACGTATACCGGCATCACAGAGGTGGATTCTGCGCTCATCGAGGCGGGGCGCGGAATGGGGATGACGAGATCGCAAATTCTCTGGCAGGTTGAACTTCCGTTGTCGCGCAATGTGATTATGGCTGGCGTACGTACGGCAACTGTGCTTACCATCGGCGTCGCTACGCTTGCGACGTTCATCGGAGCTGGAGGTCTCGGCGACCTGATCATGCGCGGAATCGACATGATTGACACGCCGACCATTCTCGTCGGGGCGATACCTGCTGCGCTGTTAGCTATCGCCTTCGACGTCTTGTTGCACTTCTTGGATCGAGTCATGACCCCGCGTGGGTTGCGTTCGTAAGAAAAATAAAGCACAAAAGGGGGCAATGGACTCGTGTCATGGATGTCATGGAAACAGGGCATGAGCAAGTTTTGGGCTAAAAAAACCGGTAAGGTAGCCGTAACGGCCTTCTCGGTGGGGGCGCTGATCACCCCGGTAGCGGGTTGTGGCACGGCGGGTGCTGCGTCGTCCAATACAGTGGTCATCGGCGGCAAGAATTTCACCGAGCAGGATATCATGGCAGACATGATGGCTGACCTCATCCAAAAGGATACCAACTTGAAGGTCGTCAAAAAGCGCTGGCTCGACAGCAACGTCCTGTGGAACGCCGAGAAAAACGGCGACGTGGACATCTATGTCGAGTACACTGGGACGGGCCTCGTCAATATCTTGAAAGACCCGGTGACGACCGACCCGAACAAGGCCTATCAAACGGTGAAACAACAGTTTGAACAAAAGTACCACATCACGTGGCTGAATCCGATTGGGTTCAACAACACGTACGCCATGGCGATGACGCAATCGGAAGCCAAAAAGCTGGGGGTTACAACGATATCGCAAATGGCCGCCAAATCGAAGTCTCTGGTTCTCGGGACGGAGCAGGACTTCATCACGCGGTCGGACGGACTGCCAGCTATGAACAAGCTGTATGGGACACAATTCAAGTCGGTGAAGTCGATGGAAATCGGGTTGAAATACAAGGCGTTGGTGAGTGGCGACGTCGACGTGATCGACGCGTTTTCCACGGACGGCAATATCCCCGCGAACCACCTGGTGTTGTTGAAAGACGACAAGCACTTATTCCCGCCATACTACGCGTGTCCGATCATTCGCGACAGCGTCTTAAAGGCGCATCCGGAGTTGAAGACGGTGTTGAACAAGCTCTCTGGGAAGATCACGGATGAAGAGATGCAAAAGTTGAATGAACAGGTTGATCTCGAGCACAAGAGCGCAGACGTGGTGGCGAAGACCTGGTTGCAGCAGAACGGGCTGTTATAGCGAATGACCTTGTCATAGGCGCCAACCCCTTGGGTCGGGCCTGACCGGCTCGCGTTTGGCCCCCTTGCATGGATGATGTACACTGTCCATGTAGGAGGATGACCGGCATGAAAAGAGGTCCAAATCCCGAGGGCGCCAGAGGCTGGCTGTTTGCGTTAGGCGGTCTTGGCGTGATCGTGGTAATTCTTAGCGTCGCGGTATTTCATATCGACTCGGGTGTCTCCATTCTCGGGTACGTCATTGGCTTCATTTGCTTGCTTTTAGCGGCGATGGGCGCCTTTGTCAAGCGAGATAGAAAAGACTCCGAGTGATTTCGATGGAATCTAAAGTCTAGACGAAGAGGCGTTGACCGATGGGTCGACGCCTCGTTGTCGTTTCGATGTTGCGATGCTGATTTCCGTGTCGAACTGAGCTAGGCGGAAAAGGTTGCGTTTTCCACGTCTTCGCATTGATAATTTTCGCTGTCCTGCACACCCTTTGAGTGGCTACTACTCTATGCGGAGGTGCTTTTTCGTGGCGAAACCAGACAATCGAAGCGATAACGTCGAGCATTTGCAAAAGGCAATTAATCACACGATGCAGAACATGCGGGAAGCAAACGACTTTCTGAAGGCGCACGGCGATGAGATGAACGCGGGGGATGCCGCCGACATTCGCGCGAAAAACGAGCGCCGTGAGGAAGCGATTGAAGGGTTTCGTGAAGAGATTCGAGACGAGGCGAAACACCAGCACCGCATGTGAGTTGGCCACACTGAAAAAGGGTCCGTCTGTTTCGCGTCATGCTGACGCGAAACGGCGGACCTTTTGTTCATTTCATACACAGGGCGTGATCAATACGATTTGGCGAACCAGACTGCGTGTTTTGCCGGTTGCCCACAGGTTACACACTGGCTGGGACGGGCCGGTGGGTCAAACGGGATGTTTCGGCTGGTCGCGCTGCATGCGTCTTTGACCGCTCGTTCACAGGCGTCCTCGCCGCACCAACCAGCCAACACAAATCCGCGCTTCTCTTCGATGTAGCTCGTCAGCTCATCGAGCGTGTTGGCGACGTACGAATGCTCAGAGCGGAAGCTCTTCGCTGCTTCGAACATCGATTGTTGGATCTCGTCGAGCAGTTTCGGAAGCGCCGTTTCCAGCTCGTCGAGTGGCACAAACGCCTTTTCGCCGGTATCGCGGCGAACCAGCACCACCTGTCGGTTCTCCAAGTCGCGTGGGCCAATTTCGAGACGGACAGGGATACCGCGCATCTCGTATTCGTTAAACTTCCAACCCGGGCTCACGTCGTCGCGAGCGTCCATCCGGACTCGAATGTCGGAGGACTGCAGTTTTTCATAGATCTCCGTCGCCGCTGCGACAACTGCCTCCCGAGCCTTTTGCGGGCCGATTGGAATGACCACCACTTGAGTTGGCGCCACTTTCGGCGGCATCACAAGCCCACGATCATCGCCGTGAACCATGATGAGAGCCCCCAACAGCCGTGTGGAGATACCCCACGACGTCGTGTAGACGAACTTCAGTTGGTTGTCTTTGTCCAAGTATTGTATTTCGAATCCCTTGGCAAAGTTTTGCCCTAAATAGTGAGATGTCCCCGCTTGCAGAGCCTTGCCGTCTTTCATGATGGCTTCGATGGAATATGTATCGACTGCGCCAGCGAATTTTTCGCTCGGCGTCTTTTGCCCGCGGATGACCGGAACTGCCAGGAAATCCTCGACGAACTTCGTGTAGATGTCGAGCATCTGCATCGTTTCTTGGCGCGCTTCTTCCTCTGTGGCGTGGGCGGTGTGGCCCTCTTGCCACAAAAATTCGCTGGTGCGCAAAAATGGCATGGTCCGCTTTTCCCAACGAACCACGTTCGCCCATTGGTTCATCAGTACGGGGAGATCTCTATATGATTGGATCCACTGAGCGTACATGTGCCCAATCATCGTTTCCGATGTAGGGCGAATCGCTAGGCGCTCTTCGAGTTTGTCGCCGCCGGCCTCGGTCACCCAGGGGAGTTCTGGATTGAATCCCTCGACGTGCTCCTTTTCCTTTTGGAAGAAGCTCTCCGGAATGAACAGTGGGAAATAGGCATTCCGGTGTCCTGTGCGCTTAAACTCCTTGTCCAACTCGCGTTGGCAAGTCTCCCAGATCTCATACGAATCTGGTTTAAACACGATACATCCGCGCACCGGGGAATAATCCATTAAATCCGCTTTTTGGATCACGTCGAGATACCAACGAGAAAAATCCTCGCTCTGCGGCGTGATTTCTTTCACAAACGCTTTATTTTCTTTCGCCATGACGATCCTCCTAGGGCAGGTTGTCCTGCTTGCCATCTTACGGAATGCAACAATTCTCGTCAATTACGGGCATACTGGGGAC
Organism: Alicyclobacillus fastidiosus; assembly: GCA_029166985.1. Taxonomy (GTDB): domain Bacteria; phylum Bacillota; class Bacilli; order Alicyclobacillales; family Alicyclobacillaceae; genus Alicyclobacillus; species Alicyclobacillus fastidiosus_A. The sequence goes on from CP119138.1 coordinate 791,815, forward strand.
ACGCACCAGAAGCGGAGGGGAACACAAATGGACAATGTAACGCACGCTGCATTCGGGGTAGGAGTCTTTGCTACCTATACAGCCGCCACTGGATCGCCACATGAAGGTTCCCTCGCTGTCGCCGCGTGTGTCGCGGCGGTGGCCGGGGCAGAATGGCCCGACTTGGACATTTTGGCGCGGATCTTCGGCGGACCGGTGAAATACTTGTACCAGCACCGTCAGATCTCTCACAGTATCCCGCTTTGGTTTGCAGCCTCGCTGTTGATTGCCGTGATCACCGACGCGTTCGTACCTGGACACTTTTGGCGGTACGCAGCGCTTGCATTCGCGGGCACGTTGACGCACATCTTGCTCGATGGATTTACAACATATGGAACGCGGGCCTTGTGGCCGTTCACGAATCGACGCTACCGAGGTGACGCGTTGTTTGTCATCGAACCACTATACGTCATCCTATTTATCGTCGGATTTGCTGTGATTCAAACCGGTGGTCCGTACCGTGCGACCGTCTATTGGTTGGACGCTTTAGCGATTGCGTTCACGCTGTGGCGTATCCTACTTCGGCTCATTCTGGGGAGGCGCGTCAGGCAATGGAGCGCGCAGTTCGGCGACGGGCGCGAGATGAAATGGCGAGTCGTACCGACGCTGTTTCCGATCCCGCACGGGTATAAGTACGTACTGCAGGAGGGCGTGCGGTTTCGCTTCGGGTCGTTTACGTGGAACGGGCGCATGGTCGAGGAAGCCACCGTCGAGACGGCCACTGGTCCTGCGGTGGACTACGTCCTGTCTGAGACGTCCGTCGGCCGAGCGATGGCCTGGTTCGCGCCAATGTTGTTCACCAAGGTCGACGACGATGGACGATGGACCGTCGTGCGACTCGCGGATGCCTCGGTTCGATACTTCAACTTTCTTCCCTTTAGCGCCACGGTCGACTTGACCATTATCGCAGGTGGGGGATATACGGTGGTGAACGAGGGCCTTCGCGCACAGCCCGTTCACATTCAGAAGCTGTGGCACGATTCGTTTTGCGCGCTTGGGGATAGAGTTCGGCTCTACATCCCTAGCCCGCGCGGATACCGGTCAAAATCCCGGGCTTGAGGCAGCGACAAGTCCTGCGTCATCGGTGACTAGTCGTGGTTGTACTTCGCCGAGCGGTCGCGCAGGTACTGCGCCAACAGTTCGAGGAGCTTGGACGGGTCGTCCAAAGCGTGTTCCTCTGCGAGTCGCCGAGCAATTTCCTGGTAGGCGGTCGGCGTCTCGGAAGCGACACTCGGCGAGGCCGGGGATTGCTCGTCATACGACTCGAGGAAATACGTCAGTGGGACACCGTACGCTTCTGCCAGCTTCGCCACGAGAAAAAACGAAGGGTTCGGACGAGTGCCTTTCTCAATGGCACTGAGGTGGCTTATCGAGATACCGGTCTGTTCGGAGGCTTCAGCAAGCGTCCATCCCTTTTGTTCGCGTAAAAATCTCAGTTTCTGTCCCAAATCCAAGGATGTGACCTCCTTCCACCCACGAGGTTCCGATTCTATCTGTCTACAAATGTAGAATCATTGACAAGGTTCGGTCAATGACCATCTGTAAAATCGTCATAATTCTTGCACATACAACACGCTTGTACGCTGTTCTTCCCACACTCTCCGCCGCAAGAACCTGTACCAGGAGTCCCTCGTCATCGACATCGTCACTTGTGTCGTGGGCCAGGGAAGGTTGTCCATCGCCTTATGTGCTGCGACATTGTGTTCTTCCACCACGAAGACGAGACATTTGGCGCCATAGACTTCCTTCGCCAGGCGGCGTTGATGGCCCTTTACCTCCGCGTTGTAACCTCGACCGCGACTTGCAGGCACAAGGTAGGTGCCTGCCTCAACCGCTTGGACCCCGTTTGGCGCAAACGTCGCATCGACGGTGGCAACGGTCGTGAAACCAATGGCGCTGCCACCTTGTGCCACCTGAATGAGCTCCAACCGACCCGCGCAAAGCGCATTTCGCGCCGACCAATCGGCGACAAAGCGACGGCAGAGAGGGAGGTTGCCGAGGGTCGCTGGCCATCCCTCGTCGTGGCGAGCGGTTTGGTACAGGGAAGTGAATTCAGTTGTGTTTGCGAGTTGAAATCGCAGTTGAGCTTTGTGCAAGTCGTCACTCATTGAATTTTCCTCAATTGTGAAAATAATTCTACCTTTCCCCTGCGTTTTTTGGTATTCTTTACGCAATCGTAGAAAATACTTGGAGTGGTTCGCTTGGGAGAACTAGCTAGGCGGTTAAAATACTATCGAAAAATGCGCAATTTGTCAGTGCGCCAATTGGCTCACCGCGCCAGGGTGAGTGTCAGTTACGTCTACGCCATTGAGTCGGGCGCGCGGGGGAGCAACGCAGCGAAACTAGGGCAGATCGCAGAAGCGTTGGGTGTGCGGTTAAGCGATTTGTGGGGAGACACGGAGCATCATGAGTGAACCCTGGAACGACTTGCGCTCGTCTCGTGAGGCGCTGGGGTGGACGCAGAGGGACGTCGCTCGAGACATTGTCTCGCAGTCCCACTATTCCCTGATCGAACAGGGCGTGCTCGTGCCCAGCGACCGAGTGGCACGACACTTGGCGGCGCGCCTGCGCCTTCAGGTCGACAGGTGGGGGGAAGAATGGGTGCCCTATCGGCGTGCGTTTCACGCCCGGCAGCGATGTTGGAGGTCGTTTGCCAGGGATGGTTTCGTCTCGTCAGAGCAGCTGCGCGCGCTCAGCCACCCCTCACTCCACGTCGACTTCGAATGCTATGCACAGTACCTCGACGCGTCGACAGCGTGTCCGGAGGTTGCCTATCGACGCCTGGCAGACGCGCGTCGGCAACTGTGCAGCAGTCGCGCGACGCACGTACCACAGCGCATGCGGCAATGGGGGGACATCCGTTTGCGAATTGTGCTTGCCATGGTCGAATCACAGTTACAGAAGCGGCTGCACAGATACCAGGCGGCGACTGCTTGGGCGCTTTGTGCGAATCGAATGATGTGCGAAGTGCCCGCATTCTGGCATTGATGGTCCGTCTTTCTGCAAATGACGCCGTTTCTTTCGCCAGAAATGTGTACAATGAGGTGGAGGAGATGGTGTGCGTGGATACCTCTGAGAGGCTCGGTTATCGTGATGCAGTCCGGCAGGTGCACAGGGCGCTCGAGCATCGGATTCACCATTTGCGGGATGCGTTAAAGGATGCAAGCGGTGACAAGGCAGTTGAAATCAAGCACCGGATCGATGAAGTTGAACATTTGATGGGAATTGTCGATTCACTACATCGCTAGGATCCCGCGAGAGAGTTTGCTACAATGGTGTGTAGTACGCTGCTGCTGTAAAGGGTGAAAGCTACGTGACGCTCGACAAATTGCGGTCGAAGGACATTGAGCGCTTATTTCAGGCCATTCTGGCGCTCCATTCGGAAGACGAGTGCTTCAAGTTTTTTGACGACATTTGCACCATTGGTGAAATTCAATCCCTCGCTCAGCGCCTCGAAGTCGCGCGCATGCTGCGGGAGGGTGCGACCTATCACGCCATCGAAGCGAAAACCGGTGCGAGTACGGCCACTATCAGCCGCGTAAAACGCTGTCTGCACTACGGGTCGGATGGCTACCGTTTGATCTTGGATCGGCTGGATGGACCGGTTGATGGGCCGCCTGATGAAGGGTGATCTCGGCGGCATGGAAATCGGTCTTCAAGGGCCCGCGAAGTTGCGGGTTTTTTGTGTTTTCGACCCGATTTGACATTTCTCGAGCTTCTTTGTAGTCTTCATATGGCGCATTTAGCGTATGAATTGTATCCGGACGGCGAATAATTTACACAAGAAATACAATTCTTTCATTTCATAATAGAGGTACAAAGGTGTCCAATGTGTTAGAGTGGACTAGGCACCGCTGTTTGTCTTCGACAGGTATTGTCATCGCGTGTCCGTAAACAGTGCATGTGTCGGACGACCTCTTAAACGGTTAGGGGAAGAGAAAACGTGGATTTGTTGAACAAGGTGCGGGAACTCGGGCAATTGTTGCACAGTTCCAATGACCAAGTAGAATTTGATGATGTCGCTGAATTTCTCAGTAAAGTGATGAGTTGTAACGTCTACATCGTTGGACGCAAGGGCAAAATTCTCGGTTATGGGGTTGCGGAACACGCGCTAACCGAGGAATGGTTGGATATTATGACGAAGGACCAGCGGTTCCCTGGGGACTTTAATAAACATCTGCTGCGCGTCGAGAAGACCGTAGTGAACCTCGACGATGCGGGGAAGGAACCTTTCTACGTATTTTCTCCTGAGGAGAATGAATCGTTCCGGAGCAAGTACATCAGTATTGCCCCTGTGATCGGCGCTCGGGAACGTCAGGGCACTTTGCTATTCGCGCGTTCCGCACGGCCATTCGAGCAGGACGATATCGTCTTGGCTGAGTACAGCGCGACCATCGTTGCGCTGGAGGTCGTGCACGCACGCCAGCAACAAAAGGAAGAGGAGTCGCGTCAACGCGCCTTGGCGCACCTCGCGGTCGAATCTTTGAGCTTTTCTGAGTTGCAAGCGGCGAAGTACTTGTTGGATGCCGTGCGCGAGTCGAGTGACGGCATCGTCGTCAGCAGTCAAATCGCTGATGAACACGGCGTGACTAGGTCGGTCATCGTCAACAGCATCCGCAAGCTGGAGAGCGCTGGCACGATTGAGAGCCGTTCTCTCGGCATGAAGGGAACTCACCTGCGCGTGCTCAACGCTTTCGTCGAAGACGAAATCGCTCGCCAGTTCGAGCGCTGAGTTCCGGGAGCGAACGTTCAAAGAGCGGGCCGTCCCAAAGCCGATGTTGACTTTGGCGGCCCACGCTAGCGAATCATGTTTAGCATGAGAAGAACCTCCATCTCCACCCCAATGGTGGATTTGGAGGCTTTTTCATGAAGTCTTTGAGAATTGGCTGACCGATAGCTGCCTATGTAGGGCATTCCTTTGCCCCGACTTTCTCGAGGCGGTTGCGGGCACGTTCAGTTCGTGCCCGCCTGTTCGGTGTATCGGTTTAGTTGGGCTCATTCCCCAACACGGTCGGTAAGTTTAAATAGTAGTAGCACAGCGTGCGCAGACCTTTGTCAAAGTTGTCCAATGAGAAGTGTTCGTTGGGCGCGTGGAAGTTTTCGTCGCTCAGCCCAAAACCCATCAGCACGATAGGGATGTGGAACAACTGCGAGAACGTTTCGACGACCGGGATGGAGCCGCCCATCCGCGTAAATACAGCTTGGACGCCGTAGGCTTTCGTATACGCCTGCGCCGCTAACTGGATAGCTGGATGGTCGTAAGGCGCAAGGTAGGGATGACCGCCCTCTTGGCGGGTGAACGTGACGGTAGACCCAACGGGTGTGTGCTTCGTGATGTGGGCCTCGATGCGATCAAGAATGGCGTTCGGATCTTGACCAGGGACGAGCCGGCACGTAATTTTCGCATGTGCCTCATTGGGAATGACTGTCTTTGTCCCCTCGCCTTGGAACCCGCCGTAGATGCCGTTGAGTTCGAGCGTCGGCCGTGCCCACAGCCGTTCCAGCGTCGTATAGCCCGGTTCGCCGTGGAGGGCAGGCAAATCGAGTGACTGGCGGTAGGCCTCGTCGTCGTGCGGGAGTTTCGCGTATTCGTCGCGCTCTGCAGGGCTCAGTTCCACCACTCCGTCGTAGAAACCGTCCACCGTGATGGTGCCGTCCGGTGCGTGCAATGTGTCGAGCAGTTCTACGAGTGCGTGCACGGCGTTCGGCACCGCTCCGCCATAGAGGCCCGAGTGCAAGTCGGAGTTCGCCGTGCGCAGGTCGATTTGGAAGGCTGCGAGCCCGCGCAGGCCGTAACAGATGGACGGCTGGTCGGGGGCGAGCATGGTGGTGTCGGAGATGAGGACCAGATCTGCCTGGAACTTCGCCTTGTGTGCTTCCAGGGCGTCAGCTAAGTGCGCAGAGCCGACCTCCTCTTCGCCTTCAATACAAAACTTGATATTGAGTGGAAGTTCGCCGTGCTCTTGGAGGATGGCCTCGAGCGCTTTGATGTGCATGAACGTTGGGCCTTTGTCGTCGCTCGCGCCACGCGCGTAGATTTGGTTGTCGCGAATGTCCGGCTCAAACGGGGGGCTTTGCCAAAGATGAAGCGGATCGACCGGTTGAACGTCGTAGTGGCCGTAGACGAGTACGGTGGGTTTGCCTGGGGCGTTGAGCCAGTCTGCATAGACGACTGGGTGACCCGCGGTCTCGACGATCTCGGCGTTTTGAAATCCGGCTTCTGTGAGTGCCTCAGAGAGGAACTGCGCAGCTTTGCGAACATCGCCCTTGTGTTCTGATAATGCGCTGATACTGGGAATGGAGAGCAGGGATTTCAACTGTGCGAGATGGTCCTCCCGATGGTCTCTCAAGTGGCGTTCGATGGCTTCCATATGTATTGAGGACTCCTTTCGGCGACGGGATCGCCGCCAATCATTCATTGGTTATGAGCATACAGCAAAACGGGTGAGGGATGGAAGCGAAGTGACAATCCCTAGTTTCCTCCTGTGTTTGCAGAGTTTTTTCTGACGATTTAACGATGTATACTGATGGTTGATTGTGTTGTGATGACATCTTGCGTGAAGGTCGGTAAACACCTTTCGAAGAGATACGATATGCGGGAGCGGGGAGAGAGAACGAATGAACAGTCAGCAAATTGCAGAGCACCTAATGCAAAATAGTTGTCGTATGTTCAAGGGTCGCACCTGTCATCCCGAGCCGGAAGCCATTCGGGAGATTGTCCTGCATGCGCGCGCAGCCTTGTTGCCCAATTACTTTGAGCCGCAAGTCACGGAGACACACGCGCAGACAATCGATAGGCTTCATCAGGTTTTGACGGAACAGATTCACAGAGCTAGCTATCAGGAGTGCATCCACAAGGGTGGAACCGAGGAGACTCGCCGTACGGCAGCCGAGAAGGCGACGGCGTTCGTCGAGCAGTTACCGCTTTTGCAAGATATGTTATACGAGGACGTCATGGAGACGCTGCAGGGAGATCCGGCTGCAACTGGCCCGGATGAAATCATTCTGACGTATCCAGGCATTTTGGCACTTGGCGTCTACCGTGCCGCGCACGAGCTCGTGAAGCTCGGCGTACCTCTGTTGCCGAGAATGATGACGGAGTACGCGCATCGATTGACCGGCGTCGATCTGCATCCGGGGGCCACCATCGGTCGGAGCATCATGATCGATCACGGAACGGGTATTGTCGTCGGCGAAACTGCGGTGGTCGGCAATCACGTCAAGATCTATCAGGGCGTGACGCTCGGCGCGTTGTACTTCCCGAAGGACGAACAAGGGATGATGTTGCGCGAGGTCAAACGCCATCCGACCGTGGAGGACTACGTGATTCTCTACTCGAATTCGACGGTGCTCGGCGGTGAGACCGTGATTGGCCACCACAGCGTGATCGGCAGCAACACGTGGGTGACGCGGAGCGTTCCGCCGTACTCGAAAGTCACGTACGAAACGGAAAGCGTCGTGCGTACACGCGAGGCACATTGAGTAACGATTGGACGAAAATTCGGAAAATGTAGCGAAAAGGAATGGAAAAATTCCTACACCTGTGTTAAGTTTTTAGTAACCCTTTACCCCTGATATGGCCCACCTAAACGGTGTGCCTCTTTTTTTTGTCGTAATGCTCGTATAGGCGTTTGCTTTTGCGGGGGTCATTCGGTAGACTGAGAACGATCAAATAATTGAATAATTCCTTCGGGGCAGGGTGAGGCGTGTACGCCAATTCCCGATCGGTGGTGACATGGTTCTAGCCATGGAGTCCACGAGCCGACGACTGGCCGCGTCAAGATGTTGCGCGACCACAGGCATGAACTGGTGTAATTCCAGTACCGACGGTATAGTCCGGATGAAAGAAGGAGACGAACTGGACCATGTGAAAGTGGATCGATCATTGCCCGATCCACGTTCCTTCATCACACCCGTGTGATGTCGCTCATGGATCTCTTTCCTGTTGCAAAATTACTGCGCCCCCGATGTTTCGGGGGCGTTTTTTGTTTGGAGGGCTGCCAGTTGACACCAGACGAGATGTTTATGCGCATGGCGATTGACGTGGCGAAGATTGGCCAAGCGCAGACGTCGCCCAATCCGCTCGTCGGGGCTGTGGTCGTCCGCGATGGCATCGTCGTCGGGCAAGGTGCCCACCTGCGCGCAGGCGGGCCTCACGCGGAGGTCCACGCGCTGCGAATGGCTGGGGAAGCGGCGCAGGGATCGACGATCTATGTGACGCTCGAACCTTGCAACCACCACGGACGGACGCCTCCCTGTACAGAGGCTATCCTTCGAGCAGGCGTGAGACGCGTCGTCGTCGCCTCGGTCGATCACGACCCGCGCACGAAAAATCTCGGCATCGCGCACCTGCAGGAGGCGGGTCTCGATGTGACGGTGGGGGTGCTCGCAAAAGAGGCAAGGCGACTCAACCGCTCCTTTTTCCACCGCGTCGACACGGGCCTGCCCTGGGTGGTGTACAAGTCCGCCATGACACTCAGTGGACACACGGCGGCAGATAGTGGGCATAGCCAGTACGTCACCGGGGAACAGGCTCGACGGCAGGTGCAGGCCCTACGGCGATGTCACCCGGCTATTGCGGTCGGGATCGATACTGCGTTGGCCGACGACCCTCGGCTTACCGTTCGCGATGAGGCTGGTTCGGCGCACGGGATTTTGCAACCTGTACGCATCGTGTTCGACTCGCAACTGCGCCTGCCCGTAGGTGCCCAGATGTTGAGGGAGCCTGGCAAGACGGTCGTCTTCACGACCGAGCAGGCGCAGGACAACGCCGGGCAAAAGGTGGCGCAGCTCGCAGCGCAAGGCGACGTGGAGATCGTCGCGACTGATCAGCAGGACGGGCACGTAAATCTGCGCCAAGCGCTCTCGCACGTCGCGGCAGCAGGCTGGAATTCGGTGCTGCTCGAAGGCGGACCGACGTTGGCAGCCGCGTGTTTTCGCGAGCGTTTGGTCCACGAAGTGGCTATCTATGTCGCGCCGACCCTGCTCTTGAGCGGCAAACCTGTGCTTTCGGGCCATGCCACGAAGCATATGCGCGAGGCCATCGCGCTGCACTCCGTCGAGGTGGAACAGGTGGGCGACGATTGGCGATTTACAGGGTTGGTCGACTACCCATCTGCGACGAGCGAATAGCGAGGAGGTGAGGACATGTTCACAGGGCTTGTGGAGGAACTGGCGGAAGTTCGGCAAATCCGGGCAACGGCACAGGGGGCACAAATGGAACTGGCGGCAAAGCTCATCCTACAGGATATGGCTTTGGGCGACAGTATTGCCGTCAACGGTATTTGCCTGACTGTGGTTCGGATCGGGGACGGAACCTTTTTTGTCGAAGCGGTGCCGGAGACGATGCGGCGGACGAACTTACATACTCTGCGGGCGGGCGACTGCGTGCACGTTGAGCGAGCCATGCCTGCGGGGGGCAGGTTCGGCGGGCACATCGTCTCTGGGCACATTGACGGGACTGGGCGCATTGGTCAGATCCGGCGGGAAGGCATGGCGCGGGTGCTCATGATTGAGTGCGGCGCAGACCTCTTGCGCTACATCGTGGAGAAAGGGTCGATCTGCGTCGACGGTGTGAGTCTGACGGTCATGGGCGTCAGCACCTCCGGATTCGAAGTGTCGATTATCCCGCATACGCAGGGGGTTACGCGCCTTGGCGAGGCGAGCGTGGGCGACGTCGTGAATCTCGAGTGCGACGTCATCGCGAAATACGTCGAGCGCCTCCTCGGGATGCAGCAGGGCGCTTCCCAGAAGTCGTCCGTCACCGTTGAGTTTTTACAGCAACACGGCTTTGCTTGACGTTTATGCTGGCCGCGTTTCAACTCGCGAGCAGACAGCTAGGCGCAACGGACAAGAGAGAGGGAGGGTATTCGATGATTCATTCCATAGAAGAGGCCTTGGCGGACCTCGCGGCGGGTAAGGTCGTAATCGTGGTCGACGACGAGGACCGGGAAAACGAGGGGGACTTTGTGGCGTTGGGATCGAAGGCGACGCCCGACGTCATCAATTTCATGATCACCCACGGACGTGGGCTCGTCTGTGTGCCCATCGGTTCAGAGCGGGCTTCGCGGCTGGGGCTCGACGCGATGATTGCAGAGAACACGGACGCTTATGGCACAGCGTTTACGGTGTCCGTCGACGAAGCGACGACACATACGGGGATTTCGGCGTTCGAGCGGGCGCAAACTATCGCCGCTATCGTGCGTGACGACACGGGGCCGCACGACTTCCGTCGGCCGGGTCACATCTTCCCGCTCATCGCCAAACCGGGTGGCGTGCTGCGCCGCGCTGGCCACACGGAAGCGGCTGTCGATCTCGCCCATCTCACCGACCAATCGGACGTCGGCGTCATCTGCGAGATCCTGAATAGAGACGGCACGATGGCCCGACTGCCACAACTCGAGCAACTGGCAGAGGAACTCCAGCTCAAAATCATCACCATCGCCGATCTCATCGCCTACCGAAAACGGGAGGAGAAGCTGATCGAACGCCAGGCAGAAGCTAAACTCCCCACGCGTTTCGGCGACTTTCGGGCCATCGTGTACACCAACAAGCTGGATGATAAGGAGCACGTGGCGCTTGTCGCCGGCGACATCCGCAGTGACGAGCCCACGCTGGTTCGAGTGCACTCCGAGTGCCTCACGGGGGACGCCTTTGGCTCGTTGCGCTGTGACTGCGGACCGCAGTTGCACGCTGCATTGCGTCAAATCTCCGAAGCGGGGACGGGCGTGCTCTTATACCTACGTCAGGAGGGCCGGGGTATCGGGCTGCTCAACAAGATTCGCGCCTACGCTCTGCAGGACGAAGGTGCGGACACAGTGGAAGCCAACCACAAACTCGGCTTCAAGGACGATCTGCGCGATTACGGTATTGGCGCTCAAATCCTGCGCGACCTCGGCGTACAGCAAATGCGGCTGCTCACGAACAACCCGCGCAAATTAGCTGGCGTTCTTGGCCACGGGCTAGAAGTTGTGGAGCGCGTGCCGCTCGAGGTGGAGCACAATCCGTATAACGAAGGCTACTTGAAAACCAAGCGGGACAAGCTCGGCCACATCTTACACCTGTAACGCTTGCGCGCTTTGCGCAGCAATCCTTTGTAACACCATGGAATCATATCGAATCTTAGGAGGACGAACGCATGCGTACATACGAAGCACAACTCGTCGCGCAAAACTTGCGTATTGGCATTGTCGTATCCCGATTTAACGAGTTTATCACGGGAAAGTTGTTATCCGGAGCGATCGACGGACTCGAACGCCACGGCGTCAAGTCAGATGACATTGAAGTCGCATGGGTACCTGGGGCGTATGAGATCCCGTATGCTGCGAAGTGGATGGCCCGCAGCGGCAAGTTTGACGCGGTCATCACGTTAGGCGCGGTGATTCGCGGTTCGACCCCGCATTTCGACTTTGTCGCTGCGGAGGTCTCCAAGGGCGTGGCGCAGTTGTCTATGAACACCGACACGCCGGTCATTTTCGGCGTGTTGACGACCGACACCATCGAACAAGCCATTGAACGCGCCGGCACCAAGGCGGGGAACAAGGGTTGGGACGCCGCAGTGGGCGCCATCGAAATGGCGAACCTTCGCAAATTACTCGAGGGCTAAGCTGATGGGAGGTTGGGGCGGCTTCGAGGATCGCCCGAATCATCTCCATGGACGCTCGAGTTCAGCACACAAGAGGCTACAATCCCGTAAGGGATCTGTAGCCTCTTGTCGCGATGACACATGGTATCATGCGTATGAGTAGGAATTTTCAGGGGAGGTGTTCCGGGATGGCGTACGCGGCTGTCAACGGTGCAGATATCTATTATGAGGTGATGGGAGAAGGGCAACCGCTCATTCTCGTCATGGGGCTTGGCGGAAACCTCGATTGGTGGGGGACGGGATTTCGTAAGCAATTGGCGAGGGCGAGGCAAGTCATCGCGTTTGACAACCGCGGCGCTGGTCGGACCAACGCGCCTAGTGGCCCCTTCTCCATCGATCAGATGGCAGATGATGTGGCTGGTTTGCTCGACGCACTTTCGATTGAACGCGCGGATGTATTTGGCATGTCCATGGGCGGCATGATCAGCCAGGAATTCGCACTGCGCCACGGCGAGCGGTTGAATCGGTTGGTCTTGGGTTGTACGTGCTGTGGCGGCAGTGAGCAAATTCCCCCCACACCGCGCGCACAGCAATTGTTGGCCCAATTCACCCGAACTATCTCTGCGGACGACGCGATGCGCTACCAAGCGGAATTGCTGTTTCCATCGGAATTCATCGAAAAGCATCACGAACTCCTCCAAGCCGCCCATAAAATGATGGCCCAGGTCCCGATGAAGCGATCTGATTTTCTGCGACAGTTCGAGGCGATCCAATCGTGGCGAGGCACCTACGACCGACTGCCGACACTCGAGCACGACACCTTGTTGCTGCACGGGACAGAAGACATTCTGCTGCCAGTGCAAAACAGTGAGATCATGCACGAGGTCCTCCCAACGTCTCGCCTGATTCAATACGAGGCATGTGGTCACGGATTTGCGATACAAGCAGCCTCGCGCGTCGTCACAGACATCCAGCACTTTTTATCCGCTTAATTTGCTTGCCATCTGTTTTCCGCCGTTCTATACGCCGAGATCAGTCGCATCGAAAATTGAGTGGAAGTCATAGAATATATCCAATGGGAGGGCACTGAGAGTCGAGGTGGTGACCACGGCTTCTCGCCAAGTGCGACAGAGAGGAATGGATTTTACGAGTGTTTTACGTGTACGTACTCGAGTGTCGAGACGGGACGCTCTACACGGGTTATACCAACCATCTGGAGCATCGCGTGGAGGCGCACAACGCCGGGCGTGGAGCCAAGTACACCCGTGCGCGAACGCCGGTGCGACTGGTCTATTGCGAACACATGGCAGACAAATCGACCGCTCTGCGCCGTGAGATCGAAATTAAAAAACTGACGCGAAAAGACAAATTGGCCTTGATTCAACAATTTGACACGACGCTCGTCCCGGGGCCCAATGACGACCAAACTGGACACTAGACGTCCTATCCTAAATGGAATATTCTTGACCAAACACCATTTCTAGATAAACGCGTCCAGACGCGACGTGCATCCATCTTGGACGTGGGGGGTGAACAGGTGAGCTGGATCGAGTGGACGTGGCTCATTTTGACGTTTGTCTGCATTATTCTCGAACTGTTGACCGCGGGCATTTTCTTTATCTTGTTTGCAGTAGGCACCTTGCTCGCCTTTGTCGTGGCGTTCTTCTCGGTGAGTGTGATCGATCAGGTCGTGGTGTTCGCGGCGGCCACGCTCCTGTGTTTGTTGTTCCTGCGTCCGTTCGTTCGCAGATGGCTTCATTTGGGCCGGTATGGCAAGGACTACACCGTGCCTGACTACATCGAGCAGAACATTGGACGGGAGGCACCTATCACGAGGGCGATTCCGGAGAACGGTACGGGACAGGTTCGCATTGGCACTGAGGTGTGGACGGCACGTGAATTGCATCACCGGGCCGTCGCGGTCGGTACCACCGTGCGCGTCGTCCGCATTGAAGGCGTCACCGCCATTGTTGAGATCGTCGCGCCGTAGCTCATGAGGAGGAGTTCGTGTGATAGCGCTTTATGTCGTGCTCGCCATTATCGTGATCTTTGTTGTGGTACTCGTCATATCGAGTATTAAAATCGTCAATCAGAACGAAGTGTACATGATCGAACGGCTTGGCAAGTTCTATCGGAAAGCACAGTCTGGTTTAAATTTGATCGTGCCGTTTATCGATCGAGTGGTCAATCGCGTGGACCTTCGCACGCAGGTGATCGATTCACCGCCACAATCGGTCATCACGCGTGACAATGTGAGCATCTCCATCGATGCCATCGTCTACTTTCGCGTAACGGACCCTTACAATGCGACGTACCAAATCGACGACGTGTTTCGCGCGCTCGAGTACCTGACGGCGACCAACTTGCGGGATGTCATCGGTAGCCTCGATCTCGACGAGACGCTGTCTTCTCGCGAACAAATCAACACGCGACTGCGCATCTCGCTCGACGAGGCGACAGACCCCTGGGGCGTCAAAGTGGAGCGCGTGGAAGTCAAGAATATCAATCCTCCGTCGGACATTCGCGAGGCGATGGAAAAGCAGATGCGTGCGGAACGCGAGAAGCGTGCAGCCATTCTCACGGCTGAAGGCGAAAAACAGGCGGCGATTACCCAGGCGGAAGGGCGCAAGCAAGCTGTGATTCTCGAAGCCGAGGCGGTGAAAGAGTCAAATATTCGCCGCGCGGAGGGTGAAGCGACGGCCATCCGTCAAATCGCGGAGGCCGAGGCGAAAAAGATTCAAATGATCTACGACGCACTTCGTGCTGCGAACGTCGATGAGCGGATGCTCGCCGTGAAGGGCCTTGAGGCGTTTGCACAACTAGCCGAAAGCGACAACAAGGTATTCGTGCCATATGAAGCTAGCGCTGTGATGGGCGCATTTGGTGCCGTGCAATCCCTCTTAGGAGGAGATAAGTCGACCAAGTGAACGAGGGGCGCATCTCTGCCACTGTGGACCCGCCGTGCGGCGAGATGGTGCAGTGCCCCCTTACAGTGGATGGTCGGGGTGGAGCGGCAATCGAACGGTGAACGTGGTACCTTCGCCGATGTTGCTTTCCACCTCGATCTCACCTAGATGCATATCGACGATCTTTTTCGCAATGGCAAGTCCGAGCCCGCTTCCCCCTATCGCACGATTGCGCGATTTATCCGCTTTGTAAAAGCGCTCAAAGATCCGTTCCTGATCAGCTGCAGCTATCCCTATTCCTGTATCGGAGACACGGATGACGGCAGATCCTTCCTGCGCTTGCAGTTCCACTCGAACCGAACCTCGCTCTGGCGTGAACTTAATGGCGTTGGCCACTAGGTTTAACCACACTTGGCTCAGTAGGTCGGATACCGCTTCGATCTCTATTTTTTCCAGCGACACGTCCATCTGTAGATCCTTGTCTACCCATTGCGGTTCGACGAGCAGAATGACGTCGCGAAGCTGGGTGTCGAGTCGGTAAAGTTCGCGATGAAACGGGTGCTGGTTGGAGTCGAGGGAAGCCAACTTCAGCAGATTGTCGCTGAGCTTGGACAGACGACTGCTCTCCGTCTCGATGATGTCGAGGTAGTGAAGCTGTTTATCCCTTTGCAGCCCCTCGTTCTTCAGCGCTTGTACGAAGCCTGTGATGGAAGTGAGCGGCGACTGAATTTCGTGGGACACGTTGGAGATAAACTCTTGTCGCATCTGTTCCAGTTGACCGAGTTCTTCGGCCATGTAGTTGATACTGTGCACCAGCTCGTGAAATGGTTCATCCTCCATGGACGAATGGATCGGGACATTGACGTTGAAATCACCTTTCGCCATTTGCCGAATCGCGTCGATCAAGGATTGCCAGAATGCCATTTGTCTGGAATGTGCGAACCGTCCGATGGTGAGCCCTACCGCCGTCATGATGAGAATGCCAAGTCCAGAAGTGATCAGTTGGTCGACGAGCGATCGCGGCTGATAATTCAATATCCGATAGAAGTACGATGTGATGAAAAATGCAAGGATGAAGGAGAGCGTTAAAGATGCGAGCACGCCCGCTATCGTCAAAGTAATTCGCACTTTGCGCCTCAGACTCGCATTGGGCCGTGTGGCGACGCGTCCGCCGCTTCGCACCGACTGGCGCGCGTCTCGATGGCGTGCACCGCGACGTCGGTTCATACGTTCACCTCGAGTCGGTAGCCAAGTCCTCGAACCGTGCGAATGCGAAAGGCGTAGTCGTCTTCAGGAAAACGCTCGCGAAGCCGTTTGATGTGCACGTCGACCGTGCGCTCGTCCCCTTCGTAGTCGTACCCCCAGATATCCTCGATCAACTGCTCGCGGGTTAACGTTTTGCCAGCGAAACTGGACAGTTTAAACAACAGCTCAAATTCTTTCAACGGAAGCGTGATCTCCTTGCCGCCAACGGACACCTCGTGCGTTTCGCAGTTCAACGTCAGTCCCCCCACGTCGACCGTTTGCTCCGTCGCGATGCGATAGCGTCTGAGCACAGCTTTGATGCGGGCTACGAGTTCCGGCGGATCGAACGGCTTGACGAGGTAATCGTCTGCGCCGAGATCAAAACCCTTGATTTTGTCGACCGTCTCCGCCTTGGCGGTCAGGACCAGGATGGGAAGCGGGGAGAACGCCCTGATTTCGCGGCACAGCGCCCACCCATCCATGTGTGGCATCATGACATCGACGACGGCCATGTCGAACCGCGTGGATTCGAGCAGCGCCAAAGCTGCCACCCCGTCGGTCGCTTCTTCGACGGCAAAGCCGGCCCGTTCCAAATTGAGGCTCACCAATTCGCGAATATGTGGGTCGTCATCAACGACCAATATCTTGGTCATTCTAGTCAACACTCCTCTGCTTGGCGATTGCAGTAACTTGCACAGTGTCGCAAGGATGCCCGTGCAATCGTTCGTCGGTGGCAGTTGTCACCGACATTCGCTCACAAAGTCATTATGCATCGATTGTATGAACGGATGATGAACGGGGAGTGGACGTACGGAACCGAGATGCTTCTGCATTGCGTGCCTCGTTCTCTCCACAAGCAAAGCAGGGTGTCGCCGAACAACCTAGGCGACACCCGATAGCTTGAGTGCGAGAAGCGAAGGAGTGTTATCACAGCCCCTTCGAACCGATTTTACTTGCCAACAGACAGCGTCAACTTCTTGCCGTTGACGTCCCAATCCTTGGTCAGGTCCGCGTCCGCGAACGGGGTTTCCGTCAGTTCCCGGATGAGTACGGTACCCGCGATGCGTTCCTCGTTGCGTTTGAGAATCGAGAGCACTACGTCGTCTCCGTCCGCAAAGAAGCGCACTTTGTGCGTGACGCCGTAGTCGACCTCTTTGCGCATCATCTGCATCTTCGAGATGATCTCGCGCACGAATCCCTCTTCAATCAAGTCGGGCGTCAGCTCCGTGTTGAGGCCAACGAACCCACGCGCGTCGGCGGAGATGAGACCTTCGAAATTGGCGCCGTAGCGCACCTCTGCGTGCGCTGTCGTGAGGGTCTCGCCTTCGATAGTCACCGCGCCTTCGCTGCGGAACGTGTTGATGGTCTCCAGGTCTGCGGCTTTTGCCGCTTTGTTGAGCGCCGGTAGCTTCTTGCCAAACTCCTTGCCAACCGCGGCGAGGTTCAGGTACAGCTCCGGTTTCGCCACCTCGTCGAGTTGCGCAAACACGACGTCCTTGACGTTCAACTCGTCTTTGAGGATCTCGACAAACTTGCCGAGCGTGGGTTCGTCGGACGCTGGTACGTACAGTTTCGACAGCGGCTGGCGGGTCTTGATCTTGCTTTCGTTGCGCAGGTGCCGTCCGCCTTCGACGACGCGCAGCACTACGCCCATCTCGCGAATGAGCGCTTCGTCGATGAGGCTCGCGTCCGCTTTCGGAAAGTCGCAGAGGTGCACACTGACGGGATCGCCAGACGATTCGTTCTGGCGCACGACGTTCTGATACAGCTCTTCGGCGATGAACGGCGTCAAAGGAGCAGACAGCTTGGCGATGGTCGCGAGCGCCTCATACAGGGTCAGATAGGCGGCTACCTTGTCGTCCTCCATGCCTGGTGCCCAGAACCGATCGCGGTTGCGACGCACGTACCAGGTCGACAACTCGTCGACGAACGACTGCAGGGCGCGCGATGCGGTCGTCGCGTCGTACTTTTCCAAGTGTGCATCGACCGTCTGAATCGTTTGGTGCAGACGGGCCGTCACCCAACGGTCCATCAGCGGGCGATTGGCCACGGGGATGAATTTTGCGGACGGTTGGAACCCGTCGATGCCCGCGTACAGCGCGTAGAACGCATGGATATTCTGCAACAGATCGATAAACTTGCCTTTGCTCTCCGCGACCGCCTTGTGATAGAACAGCTGCGAGTTCCACGGCTGCGTGTTGGAGACGAAATAGAAGCGCAGGGCGTCGGCGCCGTGGATGTCGAATGCTTCAAACGGATCGATCACGTTGCCCTTCGACTTCGACATCTTTTTGCCCTTCTCGTCCAGCACGTGTCCGAGCACCAGCACGTTCTTGTACGGAGCTTTGCCGGTGACCAGCGTCGAGATGGCGAGCAGACTGTAGAACCAGCCGCGCGTCTGATCGATGGCTTCGCAGATGAAGTCTGCTGGATAGAGGCGCTTGAACGCTTCTTCATTTTCAAACGGGTAGTGCAACTGAGCGAACGGCATGCTGCCAGAGTCGAACCACACGTCGATGACTTCCGGTACGCGTTCCATCGTGCCACCACATGAACACGCCCACGTGAGTTCATCGATGTACGGTTTGTGGAGTTCTTGCGGGAGGCGCTGAGCCTTCGCTTGCAATTCCGCTTTCGAACCGATGCATTCCGCATGCCCGCACGTTTGGCAGCGCCAAACTGGAAGTGGCGTTCCCCAGTAGCGGCTGCGCGACAGGTTCCAGTCGATGACGTTCTCGAGGAAGTTCCCCATTCGCCCCTCGCGGACGTGTTCTGGGATCCAGTTGACCGACTTCGAGTTGGCGATGAGCTGCTCTTTTACCTCGGTCGTGCGGATGAACCAACTGTCGATGGCGTAGTAGATCAGTGGCGTATCACAGCGCCAGCAGTGTGGGTAGGAGTGCTCGAACTTGTGCTTGTCGTAGAGGACGCCGCGACGAGCGAGATCCTTCACGATGTCGACATTGAGTTCCTCGTCTTTGACAAAACGGCCAGCAAAGTCTGTGACTTCCGCCGTGAAGCAGCCGGTGTAGTCGACGAAGTTGATGAACGTCAAGCCGTTCGCCCGGCATGCGCGGTAGTCGTCTTCGCCGTGTGCCGGTGCCATGTGGACGATACCGGTCCCCGATTCGTCCGTCACGTGGCCGGACGCGATGACGACGTGTTTCTTGCCCTCTGCTGTGACGTACGGAAAGACTGGCTCATACGCGGTACCGACGAGTGCGCGACCGCTCTTTTGGTCGATGACTTCATCGCCCTCGCTGAGGAAACCGTCCTTGAGGCCATCTGCCACCCACACGTTTTGGTTCGCGTCCTTCTGGTGAATGAGGACGTACTCTAGGTCCTCGTGGACCGCAAGTCCGACGTTGCTTGGCAGTGTCCAAGGTGTCGTCGTCCAGGCGAGGATGTAGGTCTGGCGCCCGTCGACGTCGCCGTCCTTGACGCGGAATTTCGCCGTCACGGAAAGGTCCTTGACATCTGCATATCCCTGTGCGACTTCGTGACTCGACAACGTCGTCTCACAGTGCGGGCAATACGGACTCACGCGGTGCCCCTGCTCAAGTAAGCCTTTGTCGTAGACCGTCTTCAGCAGATTCCACACCGACTCGATGTAGTCGTCGTTGAGCGTCATATACGGGTGATCGAGATCGGTCCAATAGCCGAGCCGTTCCGTCAGTTCACGCCAAGTCTGTTCGTATTGAAAGACACTCGAACGGCACGCCTGAACAAACTTCTCGACGCCAAACTCCTGAATCTGCTTTTTGCCACTGATGCCGTATTTCTTTTCGATCTCGATTTCCACCGGCAACCCGTGCGTATCCCACCCCGCCTTGCGCGTGACGTGATAGCCCTTCATCGTCCGATAGCGCGGGTACAGATCTTTGAAGACGCGCGTTAGGACGTGGCCGGGGTGTGGACGCCCATTCGCCGTCGGCGGGCCTTCGTAAAACACCCACTCTGGTTGTCCTTCGCGAATTTTTTCGCTTTCGTGGAACACGTCATGCTCCTTCCAAAACGCAAGAACTCGCTCCTCACGCTGTTTCGCAGCCTCTTTTGCATCGACTTTGCGCAATGCCAACGACGTTCACTCCAGTCCATGTTCTTGAATTGTTGAAGCACCTGTGAAGGATCAAGAAAGCAAACAAAAAAGCACCCGCCCACGAAGGGACGAGTGCTGTGCTCGCTGTACCACCCAACTTAACGGCAACGCGCGCGAAACTCGCATCGATTCGCCGTTCAATCAGCCGAATGCCCACCTCCGAGTAGAGGCGTCTGGCGCCTTCACCGCGAGTCGGAACATTCGCTTCTCGATAACGGGAGAACCCCGATTCTGCCTACTGACGTGCCAGTTTGAACCGCACGCGTTCTGCAGATTCCTCAGGGGAGATGTTCGCCAACCGCTGCATGCGTGGGTTTCCACCATCCCCACTCTCTTGTGCACCAGCATGTGGTTACTCGGCCCCGTCAACAGATGTCACATGTCAAAATGATAGTACATGATATCACGTTGTGGCAAAGTTGTGCAAACGACGCCGAATCATGGGCAAGCGTGCAGGCGGGCGACCTTCACCGCGCAGCATGCCCTGTAGCTGACGAACGGCTGTGTAGCCGCGAGGTTTAGCGACTCCCGCGAAAACCCCGCGCTAGGAAACTGGCCCCGATCATGGTGATCGCGAGCGCCAGACAGGGGGCGTAAATCGTGAACGGGTGCGAGATGATAGAGAACACGTCGTTGGCAGCGTCACCCAATGTTGAAAACCAGGTTAACTGACCACTGCGCTCGGCCATCGCCGGGGGCATGCCATTCAACGCCACGAGCTTGTCCACAGCGTAGGTGTGTAACATCGCCAGCAGCGTCATCAACGATAGCACTCGAGTGAATTCGGCAAACGTGAATTCTAGCGTAAATTGGCCCAACCAGCTGCGCAACTGTCTGAAGACAATCGAGATCCGCCGCTGACCTACACTTTTTGCACCTTCGATAAACCCGAAGCGATGCCACTCGACGAGCGCCGAGTAGAAGGAGACGGCGCCACGACCGATTTCAAAAAACGCTATCCACGCGATAAACTGGATGGCCTGATACGGCGATGAGAGGTTGCGATGGTAGACGGCTAGAAAGACGATGAACAGTACCGGCGCCGTCGAGAGTGTGCGCCCGAAGCGAAGCAGGAGCTGCGACACCCATCCTCGTTCCAACACGGCGACAGAAGCGACGACGATCGATCCGATGACGACGATGACGGTCGCGATGACCACCTGTGAGAGGGTGGTAAACGTACCGTGGAGCGTCTGTGAGAGCAAATCGCGGCCCGCACTGTCCGTCCCGAGCAAGTATGTGCGACTTGGTGCAAACGGCGGATAAGTCCACGCCTGCGTGTTCATCTCGTGAACTGCATTTGGACTGTTTTTCGTCAGTAGGCGAGGAAACGCTGAGAAGAAAAGCACGACGGCGATGAGTAGGCTTCCGGCGATCAGCCAAGGTTTGTCCACTTTGCGCTGCGTCGGCGTCGGAGATGGTTCGATCTCGCTCGGAAATCGTGCCGCTAAAACCTCACCAATCACGGCAAAGACCAACCAGGAAGCCAGCAGGAGCAGACCGACCACGGCCACGGCGCCACCCTGGTACGTCGGGATCCCATTTGCCTTTCTGAGCGAGAAACTGCCAAGCGTCATGTCCCAGCCGACAAACGTCGTCAACCGCGACAGAAGGCCCATGTAGCCGAGGAAATACTCCGCAAACAGGGCACTGGAAATCACGAACCCGGCGACGACTGGAATTTGTAAAAACGCCATCGGAAGGGAATTAGGGAGCACGTGCACGTAGAAGATGCGCCGCCAAGAAAGCCCTTTGGCGACGGCGGTGCTTACGTACTGAGCCTCTAGTTCGTCCTTTAACCGGTTATAGACGATACTGCGAAGGTATAAGGCACCTGGAATCGCAAGTGCGATCGCCGGGGCGAAGGTATCCTGCCACCTTGGGATGCCGTCGTGGAAGAGTCCAGGGACGTTGATGCCGTGGTTGAGTAAGTAGACGAGCACAACGAACACCAGGACCACATACATCGCCTCTGGCACCGTTTGCAGGAGAGTGGCGGCGAACTCGTTCATGTGCTGTGCTAGGCGATGCCGGATTCGAATGTTCCACACCGCGTGTGCGAGTCCTCCGAGAAAACTGAGTGCTGTCGCCACGGCGATCAATCGAAAGGACGTCCACACTTCGACCCCCGTCACGCCCGCGTAATTCGCACGGAGATGTTCACCGTCAACGGTCTGCACGACGAGCGCCACCGCTTCGTGGATGGCGCCGACAAATGTGGAGGTCACGCCGAATCCGGCGAAGAAGAGGACGAGCAGCCCCCCGATGAACGTCTCAAAACCTAGAGCTCCAATCTTGCGTACCAATTCACCTTCACCCGTATTCTTTTTCATATTTGTTTAATAATGTCATGTATATCAGTATATTGTTGAATTGATAGAATTGTAAATCTGCGAAGCGCCCGGGCGTCAAGCGGGCTTGAGGCGTTGGTCCCGCGAGTCGACTTGCGATGGACGAGACTTCATTCGGTATAATGGGATGTGCCGTGGAGCCTACGCTCACGAGCGAACGGTAGACCTGGATGGAGACTGGAGTGAACGTGTATGGAAAAAGCCGTCGTGATTTTAAGTGGCGGATTAGATAGTACGACATGCATGGGGCTGGCCGAGGCGCGGGGGTATGAATTGTTTCCCGTGACGTTTGATTACGGCCAACGCCACAATATCGAGCTCGAGTGCGCCACTGCGGTGGCCAAGCATTACAACGTAGCGGATCACCGCGTGGTGAAGTTGGATTTCCTCCGCCAAATTGGAGGCAGTGCCTTGACCGACAAGGAGATTGAGGTGCCACAGGACGGCGTGACAGATGAGATTCCGGTGACTTATGTCCCAGGTCGCAACCTCCTGTTTTTATCGATGGCCGCTTCATATGCTGAGGTCATCGGCGCCCGAGCTATCTACATCGGCGTCAACGCACTCGATTACAGTGGCTATCCCGACTGCCGTCCAGAGTTCATCGAGGCGGTACAGGAGACCATCGCGCGTGGAACTAAGGCCGGTGTCGAAGGGCAGCCCATTCGCATCGAGACGCCGTTGTTGCACTGGACGAAAGCGGAAATTATCCGCCACGGCATGGAAATCGGCGTACCCTATCAACTCACCACGAGTTGTTACATGGGAGAAGCGGTCGCTTGTGGAGAGTGCGATAGCTGCAGATTGCGATTGAAGGGGTTTGCTGAGGCAGGATATCGGGATCCGATTTCGTATCGAGACGACGTCAATCTACGCTAAATCTGAACCGAGACCTGCCAGATGAGGTGCGTGGCGTCAAACGAGGACTTAGGCCTGGAATGCCTGAATGAGGCACCAGGCTTTTTCAATTTGTTTTCGTTTTTGCGCGTCGACGTTCATGAACTCCTGCAAAAATGGGAGTGTGTCGGGGTGCATGCGCATAAACAGGATAAACCGCGCTTCGTCGCGCGACAGAGCAAGGTTTGTCCA
The DNA here is from genome assembly GCA_029166985.1 of Alicyclobacillus fastidiosus. Classification (GTDB taxonomy): domain Bacteria; phylum Bacillota; class Bacilli; order Alicyclobacillales; family Alicyclobacillaceae; genus Alicyclobacillus; species Alicyclobacillus fastidiosus_A. Next base: position 815,128 of record CP119138.1, read on the forward strand.
GCCGGCATCGGGTTTGTGCGCCGGCGTTTGCGCGGGCGGGACAGGCGCCGCGTGGTCCGTCGCAGCGGTCGGTTCGGGAGAAAATGGCTCAATGGTGGAAGCTGTTTTGTTCACGGCGGGCGAGCCCTTCACGACCGACGACTTCTTGCTCGATTTCGGAGCGATTGCTGTGCTTGTGGATGCCGATCTCGGCGAAGGCGACTGCGGGGGGGCAGACGCCTCGCTCGAAGAGCCCATCAGGGCGCTGACGTCGGTGCCCAGAGTCTGAGCCAAAAGCGCCATCGTCGCGTCGTCCGGTTGGCGTCGATTCGTTTCGTACATCGCGACGGCACTTGTGGAGATCCCGGCCGCCTGGGCGAGTTTCGCCTGCGTGTAGCCAAGCGCCTTGCGCAAAGATGCAATGTTCTCTCCGGTTGTAGTCAATGTTTAATCACCTCTTACACGACCATGCGCGCGGTTGACACGGGCGGATATGGTCCATGCCTCGCCACGATTTTATGGTTCGGTATGTATCTCTGTGTTGACCATATGATAAGCGGTCATGGTCAATCGCTCTAGCATCGCTTCCCGAGCCGGACCGATGATTTCCGCTTCGACCATGGCCTCGTACATGCAGCTTAGCCACGCCTGTGCGTGTTTTTCCGTGATTGGAAATGGCAGGTGCCGTGCCCGCAACATAGGCTGTCCACGATTCTCTTGATACAGTCTTGGGCCACCAAACAACTGCGTGAGAAACCAGTATTGGCGCTCTCGCACCTCGTCGAATGCTGGTGGAAACAGGGGCCGTAAAACGGCATTTTGCTCGACTCGATCATAAAATGCGTTCACCAACTTTTCCATCGTCGGCGCGCCGCCAATCGCCTGATAGACAGTCGTCGGTCGTTCGTTCATTCTGGCCGTCCTCCCGTATGCATCTTTTAGTATAGCGAATGTCCTGTTCCCGGTCTCGCCTTGTACCTTAAAAATCCCACGATTTATAATAAGTGTGAAGGGGAGGAGGCATCCGTTGAATCCACACGACAAAGCGCACGAACTTGTTCGCAGTATTCGCGATTCAGACGCGTTCTCGCGAGCCAAACAGGCAAAACAAGCGATTGAGCAAGACGAACCGACGAAGCGTATGGTGCAGGATTTTAAGCGCCGACAGCTTCAGTTGCAAGCGAAGCAGATGATGGGACAGACCGTCTCAGAGGACGACATGGCTCAAATGCAAAAGCTGAGCGAAGTTATCGGATTGAACCCTCACGCCAGGAACTATCTGCAAGCAGACATGGAGTTGCAAATTCTGATGGTGGATGTACAGAAACTGCTGTCTGAGCTGCTCGATGAGGTCAGTTTACTCTCGCTGGAGCAAATTTACGAGGAAATGGGGCGTTCAGAATGAAGGTTACATATCATGGTCAAGCTTGCTTTATCTTCGAACACGACGAGCATAGGATTATCATCGATCCGTTTCTCAGCGGAAACGACAAAGCGGTGATCAAGCCCGACGACGTCAACGTGTCTTATGTGTTGCTGACGCACGGTCACGCCGATCACGTGCTCGATGCGGAGCCTATCGCCCGCAAGAACAACGCTACCATCATCGCCCCGAACGAACTCGCTGGGTACTATGCGGGTAAAGGGTTGAACGTGCACCCCTTAGGTATCGGCGGCAAACACGAATTTCCGTTCGGAACTGTGAAAGTCACCCTCGCGTTCCACGGGTCCGGGTTGGAGACGGAGAACGGGTTGGTCTACGTTGGCCCACCGGTCGGCTTCCTCATCACCATGGGCGGGAAGACCATTTATCACGCAGGGGATACCGCACTTTTTGGCGATATGAAGACGGTCATCGGCGCTTTCCACGACATCGACGTGGCTTTGCTCCCGATTGGCGACAATTTCACAATGGGCCCCGAGGATGCGCTCGTGGCTGCCGAGTGGACAGGCGCGAAAACGGTCATTCCCATGCACTACAACACATTCCCTCTGATCGCGCAGGATGGCGATAAGTTTGCTCGCGATCTCGAAGCCAAAGGCATTCATGGTATCGCGTTGAAAATTGGCGAAACCGCTGAATTTTAATTCTCCTGTACAGGCGCCTTGCAGGGTGGTGCAACGCTCGGCCGGCTTTTGCGGTCGGCGGCTGCGCCACCTGGCGGTCGCTCGCAGCCTACAGCCATTCGGTCGCACGTTCGCCATAGCCGCGACCCGTGTTACGACAAAAAAGATGGGGGTTTCCCCCCACCTCGTCAGTGTGCTTTGTCGGACATCTTGACCATCAGTCCGGCGATGGTGCGGCGTTCCTGTTCGTCGCCAGCATCCCACATTTCTTTGAGCAGCCGTTGCTCATCGTTCTTCGGGTCGACTTTGTTGGCCAAGAATTCACCCATCTTCGAAGCCACGTTAGTGATTTGCTCTTCATTGAACCCCATGTTCTGTGCTTTGTCGACGTGCTCACCCAAAAATTCGCGCCAGTGGTCAAAATTGTCGAGTACGCTCATCGTATCGCTCCTCCCTAATTGACTGGTGTCCCCTACAATTTGCATCAATGCGGCGACCCGTATGCGGGGGAAAAACCGGAAGTGAGCGAGGTGCCTCTGGCCCTGCGGAAGGTGTCATGCGTGTCGTTAGGTGGATAGCAGCTGCCGTGAGCTGAGTACCAAGAGCAGTCAGGCGATGTGCGATCCACGTGACATATCGCGGACAGGTTGTGCATAACGTGGACAAGAGAGCCTGTGAAAGGGGCATGTGTATGAGAAGAAAAGTGGCCAATATTACCAATAGCCGACAAAAAGCGTTTGTCTACACTTGTGCATTGATTGGCCTGACCGTATATGGCGTTCCCCGTCTGCCACGACTGACGCACGGATTAGCCGGCACATTTACATTGGTGTGGCTGTTATTCGTCGCACTGTGCGTAGGGGCAAATCTGTATTTCCTGTTTGGGGCGGATAAAGAGCGCAAACGACTGCTCGAACAGCAGGACGTGGCATCGCAGTCACGCGACCTACATCACGAGGTTCAGCGTTTGCGCGGTTGAATGTTGTACACGCCGCGAGGTGCGCCAGAACTTCTGGAAAGAGCGAGTTTTTCGCGTATCTGAGCGATTATTTCGCGTTGTGTGACACCCAGGCGACGACTCCAGCCGCACAAAGTATGCACAAGATGATGGTTCCAATCGGATCTAGCGTGCCGTTCATAAATTCCACGTTTGATTACTCCTCTTCAAATAGCCGGTCTTTTTGCAGCGATGTGCCGCGCGTGCGATGGTCGCGCAGTGCATTGCTGTCATCCGGTTGAAGCATTCTTCCCTTGATCAGAATATCTTCCCCAAACCGGTTTCGCAATGCGTCTGTCACCTGCGTCAGTTTCTCGAGTCGGGCGTCGTGTTCGAATTCAGCTTGTTGCTCAAGCGCATGGAACAAATCGGTTTGTAGTCCGACCTGAGACAGTTCGCCTTTGCGCTGAAAATCGCTCATGGTAATGCCGATGAGGCGGAGTAATCGGTCCTCTGCCCAGTTCGATTGTAACAGGGATTGGGCATGCTGATAAATATGTTCCGTCAAGTCTGTCTGATAGGGCAACAATTTCCTGCGCGTGACGGTCTCGCGATTGTCATAACGGATGGTGAGCGTGAGCACGCGTCCGACGACTTCGTGTTTGCGCATTCTCCGTCCGACTTGATCGGCTAAATTTAACAACACGCGCTTCATCGATTCGACGTCAGCCACATCATTCGGTAGAGTGATGGAGTGTCCAATACTTTTTGCTGGCGCGCGGTCTGACGACACTGGACGGTCGTCGTGACCATTTACGAATTGTTTCAGCTCAAGGCCGCGGGTACCAAACAGGTGTACAAGCAGTCGATCGCTGGCCCGGGCCAACTGCTCCATCGTGTGAATGCCCACGTTGTGGAGCTTCGCGGCAGTTTTGTCGCCGACGCCATGGATTTCCTCGACGGCCATCGGCCAGAGCAGGCGCTGAAAATTGGTTTGGTTCACCACGGTGATACCCATGGGCTTCTTGAGATTGCTCCCCATCTTCGCAAAAAACTTGCAGTCTGCGACGCCGATGGAGCAGGGGAGATGAAGTTCATCGCGAATCGTGTCTTGAATGGTCTTTGCGATGGTCAACCCGTCGCCGAACTGACGGCTGCCGGTTACGTCTGCATAGCACTCGTCGATACTCACGATTTCAACCAGTGGTGTAAATCGTCGGATGGCGTCGAATACGCGTCTGGCATAAGCGCGATAGAGGGCAAAATCGGGTAGGATGAAGACGACGTCAGGGCAGAGGCGTTTAGCCTCTTGAACCGTCATCGTCGTCTTGACGCCGCGCCGTCTCGCTTCGTAGCTCGCGGTGACGACAATGCCGTGCCGGGTTTCCGGACTTCCGGCCACTGCGGTTGGTCGATTCGCATATTTGTCCGGTTCTTGTGCAGCGTGACACGATGCGTAAAACGCGTTCATATCGACGTGAAGGATCTGTCGAGGCGATGTCACGTCTTGTGGCCCCCTCTCTATCATCAGTGTAATCGAACTCATGTTGTCACGCTATTTTTGGCGTTTCCGACATAATGGACATTGGTACCAGGCTTAGGAGGGTATTGTGTGAAAGAACAGCGCTTGATGCGCATTCGCGAATTGGTGAGTCAGCAGGAAATTGAGACGCAGGAGGAACTGGTCCGAGCGCTTGAGGATTCTGGGTTTGCCGTGACGCAAGCGACGATATCGCGAGATATCAAGGAATTGCAGTTGATTAAAGTCGTGGGCACGAACGGGCGGTATAAGTACGCCATTCCAGTCATCGCTTCGAGTGTGACGCTCGATACACTTCGGCGGAAACTGGCAGACGTGTTCGTGTCGCAGGCGCGCGCGCAGAATTTGGTCGTGATCAAGGTGTTGCCCGGCAACGCGCAAGCCATCGGCTTCATGATCGACAGCATGAATCAAGCTGGACTTCTAGGGACCATCGCAGGAGATGACACCATCTTGCTCGTCTGCCAAGACGACGACGCTGCGATGAGGCTATTGGAAACACTACTTCAAAACGACCGCAAACCGGTTGAGTAAGTGCTTGTGCCGCCAGCTTGATCTGGTGGGTCTATCTACAGAGCGCAGCCAGTTTGGACGCAATTCTATTTTCGAGGAGTCATGCGATATGCCACTATACGATTCGATTCTCGATCTCATTGGTCACACCCCGATCGTTCGCCTCAACCGGATTCCGAACCCAGATGGGGCGAATGTGTACATGAAGCTCGAGGGGAAGAATCCCGCCGGGAGTGTTAAGGATAGGCCAGCCTACAACATGATTGTGCAGGCGGAAAAAGAGGGAAAACTTATACCTGGGAAGAGTACAGTGATCGAGCCGACGTCTGGGAACACGGGCATAGGGCTCGCCATGGTCTGCGCGGCTCGCGGTTACCGTTGTGTCATTACGATGCCGGACAATGCGACGGAAGAGCGCGTGAAGTTGCTCAAGGCATACGGTGCACAAGTGCATTTGACCCCAGCGAACCTCAGAATGCAGGGGGCTATCGACGAGGCGGAGGTGCTTGCAGCCAAGACGCCGCACAGCTACATCCCGATGCAGTTTGAGAACCCCGCCAATCCTGATGCGCATCGGCAGACCACAGCCCTCGAAATTTTTGAGGACTTTGAGGGGAAACTCGATGCGCTGGTGCTTACGGCCGGCACCGGGGGAACGGTGACTGGTACCGGGGAAGAACTGAAACGGCGCATTCCGGGATTGAAGATCTATGTGGTGGAGCCGAAGGGGTCACCGGTGATCTCGGGTGGAAAGCCTGGACCACATAAGATTCCCGGCACGGGCCCTGGATTCGTCCCGAAAAACTTGAACCGGGAAGTATACGACGAAGTCTTGCTCATCGACGACAGCGAGGCGCAAACGATGGCTCGGCGGCTTGCAGCGGAAGAGGGTATTCTCGTCGGTGCGTCAGGGGCGGCATCAGCCGTTTTTGCCATTCGAATAGCCGACAACTTGCCACGCAGTGCTCGCGTATTATGTATGGCCCCAGACACAGGGGAACGGTATCTATCTTCTGATCTTTTTCAGAGCTGATAGTGATTGGGAAATTTTTTGACAAATTGGGTCGAAAGATAGGTCCTAAGACTCATGAAGAACAAAACAAGCAGACGATATACTTATTCACGTAGTGTAGACCGTAATTCTACACTGTACCTACGAAACCCCGATTCTGTTGCGCATCGAGCGCAAAGCCTGCCAGACTGCTGGCAGGCTATTTTTTTAAACCGCACACCGACTTTTCCCTACTTCGTCACGTGCTCTTTGTCACGTGCTCTTTGTCACGTGGCCACCGCCGCTTTCGCTAAAAGTTGTGCTGCTTGCGTTAAAGCTGACGCCTTGTTCTGTTCGTTAGACGTCATCTTGGTCAGGGTGGATACCATCGCTGCGCTGTCTCGTTTGTCTGCCTCTTGCTGGAGTGCTGCCTCATAAGCGCTGTTGTAGCTTTGTAAGCGGAGGGCGGACTGAATCAGTTGCAGTGCGTTTGACGTGTTTTGTTGGTACGCCTGTACGCTTGGGGTCTGATGCTTGGAAAACGTGCTTTGCAGCGCGTTCACATAGCTTTGCATCGCATGCTTCAAGGCCGCTTGCCCATTTGCATCAGCGTCGGTCGCCTGCTGATAGGTGGCCAGGGACTGACTCAGTTGCACAGACGTCTCCTGTTTGGTTGGAGAAGACGATGACTTGGTCGATTTGGATACGGCACTGTCCTTGGACGGTGTCTGTTTTTGCGGCGAGACCGGCGTATTCTTGCCAGCGCCGCGAGCGGTCAAGCTGCCGGGCGGCTGGGATTGCACGCGGTTGTCTAGATCTGTTCGATTCTCACTGGAGGCGGACTGATTGCCGACCTTGATGCCCACGGACGGCAACGCGCCGTTCTGATAGCCGGTGCCGTTCGCTTCCGCTGCGCCAGGTGCGACGTTTTTGTGACTCGCAGGCTCATTTTTTGTATACTGGGAAATCGCCTGCTGGAATTGGGTGACAATTTGGTTGAGATCCGTACTCGCGTAGATGGATGTATGACTCGCTTTGCTGGACGAGTTGTCTTGGGGGTATGCTTGCGATGCGACCTGTCGACTTACCTGAGAATCGTCCGAGTGGTGCGCGTGCGAGTTGTGTCTATGCACATCCGCGTAGGCGGTATGGGAATTCCACGTTGCACCCACCAGCGTAACAGCCACAGCGGCAGATAACAGAATAGATTTCCGCAATCGACGCACCTCCTTCACATGTTATCTAGTTCTTCGTCAGAGCTAGAAATCCTGTGGGGGTCATTTCGGTCGAGTCGAAAAAATCTTGTCACCTGCCGCGGGACCTATTTACGAGCGATTTGTGCACGTACCTGTCCGCTAAAGCGTTTAGTCCTGCGGGCGCACGCCCGGGTACTTGCGGTCTACCGCCATCTGCCGAAGGCGTTCGACGGAGAACGTGAACACGCCTGCCGCTACGATCAACGCCAGATGTTCGAGCAGATGCCCGACGCCTTGGTCCAGATGCAGCAGATTCGGTAGGAACACGAGCATCGACAGAATGGCAGACGCGTAGATGAGAAGTACCTGTTGGGTTGCCAAGCGCTTCATGAACTCACCTCGCTATCCTCTTCCTGTGCGGCCCAAGTCTCGCGGCTCGACAGGCGAGTCCACCACGCGATTTGCAAGCCGAACAGGCCCCCTGCGACAAGGAATAGGCCGTGTATAAGTGCGTGATGTAGGTCGGTCAACTCCGACCACGCCGCTACCGACGGCCACTCGGCGAGTGCGATTAAAGCCAGTGCAACGACCAGTGTGAGTGGAACACGAGTCATTTTCGTCCCTCCTAGAGGTGTGTGCTGTCAGGCAGTTCGAACCTGCATGTTGTGCGAAAATCTATGGGATCTTGGGGCAACTGGTTCGAATGTCTAGTTTTCATAGCTTAACCAGCTAGAGAGAGACATAAACGTAGAACGTTGGAAATCGTCGTAGAGTCTGTGCAAAAACTGCGAAGATGACCTTGCGCTAGAGCTTGAGTTCGCGGAATCTTCCTACGACCTCGGTGGTGTCGAGCACAGTCATAAATGCGTGTTCGTCTGTCGCCAGTACAATTTCTTTCAGGTCGGCGATCTCCAGGTGCGTCATCGCGCACAACAGGACCCCTCGCTCGGCGTGCGTGTACGCGCCGGACGCCCGCATGATGGTACTGCCTCGCGTCAGCCGATCTCCGATGGCCTTGGCCACTTCCTCCGGGCACGCCGTGACGATGAGCGCTGTCTTGCGCTGTTGAAAGTGCATCAGTGCATTCACGACCCTTGAAGATGCAAACATGCTGATCAGGGTGTACATGGCGGCGGGCACGCCGAAGACGAACATCGACAGAAACAGGACGATGACGTTCATGATGAGCCCAGTCGATCCCACACTGCGCCCGGTCAAGCGGTGAATCACGAGGCTCAAGATGTCGGTTCCGCCCATCGACCCGCCGATGCGAATGACGATAGCCGAGGACACGCCGCTGAGTACGCCCCCATAAAGCCCCTTCAGGAGCGGATCCGATGCGGTTTGAAAATGGAGGTGGACGGCGTCTGTAAAGACGGAAAACCCTAAGATCGCCAACCCCGTGAGAAAGATGAAGCGTTTCCCCAAAAAGCGATAACCTAGCAAAAACAATGGAATATTGAAAATGAAGAACATGGTGCCAAGTCCGATAAACCGCACGTAATGGTGAATCAACTGAGCTACGCCCGTCACGCCACCCGCGAGGATGTGCGCAGGCGTGAGAAAGTTGTTCACCGCGACCGCGCCGATAAAATCTGCTGCAATGACTACCAAAAACCTCCACGTCCATGCGATGGCCGGGTGATTGTTCGGACCTCGCATGTGAATCATCTGTTTGGTGGCATCTCTTACTCTCACAACGACCGCTCCTACTCTGGTGTTCTAGTAAACCTGTTCTCGACCAGTGTACACCTGTTTGGCGGGATCGATTCTTCATCAACATGCGGTACAATGAAAATTATCGATCACTGCGTGTCCGAAACGGTCAGGGCTGGGGGAAGTCACTTGGCAACGAAGCATCAGCAAATTCTCGATTATATCGAATCGTTGGCGCCGGGTGCGCATATTTCGGTGCGGAAGATTGCGAGAGTGTTAGACGTCTCAGAGGGGACCGCCTACCGCGCGATCAAAGAGGCACAAGGCGAGGGACTCGTCACGACCATGGAGCGCATCGGCACGGTGCGCATCGAACGCAAAGAGAAGCAGCAAATCGAGCGACTGACCTTTGCCGAAGTGGTCAGCATCGTCGAAGGCACGGTTCTCGGAGGCCGCGACGGGCTGCACAAATCGCTCAACAGGTTCATTATCGGCGCTATGCAATTTGACGATATCACGCGCTATTTGAACGCTGGGAGCCTGATGATCGTCGGGAACCGCGAGCAGGTTCAGCGACTGTCCTTGAAGAGCGGCGTGGCCGTGCTCATCACCGGTGGCTTCACGGCGTCACCGACGGTGGAACGGCTGGCAAACGAGTACGATCTTCCACTGATCTCCTGCAGTTACGACACCTATACGACGGCGCAGCTGATCAACCGCGCGCTGTACGACAGGCTGATCAAAAAGGACATCCTCTACGTCGAGGACGTCGTCCAAAATCAGGCTTTGTCGACGTTGTACGAGAACCAGACGGTACGGGATTACTACCGCGTCGTCGAGGAGACCGGGCACGCCCGCATCCCGATTGTCGATGCCGACGGCAAGCTCGTCGGCATCGTCACGCCGCGCGACATTGGCGAGGCGAGTGGCGACGAGCGGCTCGCGTCGAGGATGACCCGCCAACCGAGCACCGTGAGCCCAAAGACCACCATCGCTTCGGCATCGCATCGAATGGTCTGGGAGGGCATCGAATTGATGCCGGTCGTTCACAATCGCCAGCTGATTGGCGTGCTCAGTCGTCAAGACGTCATTCGCGCGCTGCAGACGATGAGCAGTCAACCGCAGGTCGGGGAGACGGTCGAGGACGTGACGCTTCGGAACTTTGAGGAGGTCGTTCTCGGTGACGGGACGTCTGCCATTCGTGGAGATGTGACACCACTCATGACGACCAGTGGCGGCACGCTTGCCAGCGGCGCCTTGACGACGCTTATTCAGGAAGCCGCACGCGTGTGCTTGCGGCGCATGCGGCACGTCGATGTGATCATCGAGAATTTGACCATGTATTTATTGAAACCAGCGGCGGTCGACAGTCGCATCGAAGCGGCGGCACAGGTCCTCGACTTCGGCCGCCGCTACGCGAAGGTGGAAGTCGTCGTCAGGGACAAGGGCGACGTGTTTGCGAAGGCACTGTTGACCGCGCAGTGGATTGAGAGGTGACGAGAGTGGCGCAGTTTGTTCATTTACACGTACATAGTGCGTACTCGCTTCGCGAGAGCACGTTTCGCCTCGGCCAACTCGTCGAAGACGCAGCTGCCTACGAGATGCCCGCCGTCGCGTTGACCGACACGAACGCCATGTACGGGGCCGTTCCGTTTTACCAGAAGGCTGTTCAACTCGGCGTACAGCCCATTCTCGGTGCGCAATTGGACGTGTGTTTCGCCGAACCAAACGACTTGCCACAAACGCGCGACGCCTGGAAGGCAAGCCTCGAGCGGACGGTGATGCTCGCGCGGAACCTCGACGGCTATCGCGGATTGACGCAGCTCATTACCTTGGCGAGATCGAGAGGGCATCTGCCCTACGTGACGCTCGCAGAGCTGGCGGCCATCTCTGCTGACCTCGTCTGCCTGGTCGGCGGCGGCGAGTCGACGATGTTGCGCACGTTTGCCCGCGAGCGCTCGGCCGACGCTTCGGCGGCGCTTCGCCTTGCGCAGTTTGTCGGGGCGTGCCCGTCGGGTCAACTGTTCGTCGACGTGCAGAACCACCGTCTGCCCCACGAGGAGGCGGGTTACGTGCACCTGCTTCGCGCGGCTGTGGAACAGGACATCCCACTCGTGGCCACCAACGATGTGCACTATCGGAAGGCGGGGGACGCGACGCTGCACCGCGCGTATGCTGGACTTGAATTCGCCGACGCAGAGGAACGCTGGGGCAGCGATACGTTTCATTTCGCGACGCCTGAGGAGATGGGCGAGCGCTTTGCATCTTTGCCGCAAGCCTTGGATAACACGCTGCTCATTGCGCAGATGTGCAAGTTCGCGCTGCCCTTGCACCAGGTGCGCATGCCTTCCTACCCGACAAAGGACGGGCGCGATCCCCGTGAGGTTCTGCGCGAGGCCGCGACAGCCGGAGCCAAGCAGCGCTACGGTGCGCTGTCAAACGAAGTGCGTTCGCGACTCGAGTATGAGCTCGGCGTCATCTGCGACATGGGGTACGCCGATTACTTCCTCGTCGTGGCGGACTTTATTCGCTACGCACACCAACATGGCATCTCGACCGGCCCCGGCCGTGGGTCGGCAGCCGGGAGCCTGGTAGCGTACGCCTTGCGGATTACGGACGTCGATCCGGTCGCCAACCGCCTTCTTTTCGAACGGTTTCTGAACCCCGCTCGCGTGTCCTTGCCGGATATCGATACCGACTTTGAGTTTGAGCGCCGAGGCGAAGTCATTCAGTACGTCGTGCAGAAATACGGGCGGGATCGTGTCGCTCAAATCGGCACCTTTGGCACGCTCGCTGCGCGCGCGGCGGTGCGGGATGCAGGCCGGATGCTGCAGATGGACGGTGCGATTGTCGATCGGCTGGCGAAGATGATCCCTGGCACACCTGGTATGACGCTCGCCAAGGCGCGCGAAGAGGCGCGTTCGTTCGACGACTTTGTCACCGACGACAGCGATGCGAAGCGACTCTACGAGACAGCGCTGTTTCTAGAGGGCCTTCCTCACCACACGTCGGTACACGCGGCGGGGGTGGTGATCTCGCCGGATCCACTGACAAACTGGGTTCCGCTTGAACCAGGTGCTGACGACATCCCGGTGACGCAGTACGCGATGGCGGAAGTGGAGTCGCTCGGTCTCGTGAAAATGGATTTCCTCGGTCTGCGAACACTCACGCTCATGGACGAATGCGCGCGGAGTGTGAAGGAGCGAACCGGCGTCGCGATCGACTGGCGGAAGGTCCCGGTGGACGACAAAGCGACGTACGACAACCTGACGAGCGCGGACACGAATGGCGTCTTCCAGTTGGAGTCGCCTGGGATGCGGCGCGTCCTGCGGCAGCTTAGACCGTCGAATATGGACGACGTCGTCGCTGTGATCTCGCTCAACCGACCTGGACCGATGGAAAATATTCCGGCGTTTTGTGATGCGAAGCACGGACGTGCGCCCATCCATTACCCGCACCCGGATCTGGAATCTATCTTGCGGGAAACGTACGGGGTCATTGTCTATCAGGAGCAGATCATGCAAATCGCTTCGCGGATGGCCGGGTTTTCACTGGGTGAGGCGGACCTTCTGCGGCGAGCTGTGAGTAAGAAGAAACGAGAGGCGCTCGACGAAGAGCGGGAGAGGTTTGTGAAGGGGTGCCTGCAAAAGGGATACGATAGGACCGTCGCCAACGACGTCTACGATCTCATCGTTCGCTTTGCCGACTACGGCTACAACCGCTCGCACGCTGCGGCCTATGCGGTGCTCGCCTACCGGACGGCGTATTTGCGCACGCACTATCTGCCAGATTTTCTGGCGGCGCTGATGACCATGTCGATGTCGTCTGCCGATAAAATCAAGGCGTACGCGGCTGACGCACGTCGGCATCAGCTAGCGGTGTATCCGCCGTCGGTGATGACTAGTGCGCGGGGATATTCGGTCGACCAGGACGGCAACATCAGAACTGGGCTGCTCGCCGTTCGCAACGTCGGCGAGGGAGCTGTGGAAGCGATTCTCGAGGCGAGAGAGGCGGCGCCCTTCTCGTCACTGCGGGACTTTTTACAGCGCGTGAACGCCCGTGTCGTCAATCGAAAAGCGATCGACAGCCTGTTGCAGGCAGGCGCATTCGACGAATTCTTCCCGGCTCACGCCGACGCCAAGGCGAAAGCGCAAATGCTGGAGGAAGCACAGCGCCAGGCCGAAGAGTACCGCCAGTTTGCCGGCCTCGGCCTGATCATCGAGGACGGCCTCGACGCTGCTGCCGAGCATGAGGCGCGCGCACAAGATGGGCAGGAGGTTTTGTACATCCGCTACAGCAGTGGCACGCAACGAGGGAAGGAGGCCTTGAAGCAAATTCAGCAGGTCCTCACGACTTCCCCTGGAGAGGTCTCAGTCGCGCTGTACGATGTCAAAACGAGGCGAACGCGTTTGCTTGGTGAAAAATGGAATATTGCCCTGTCGCCAGAACTGATGACGCTGCTCGAGGACGTGGTGGGGATGGGCAACGTCAAGGTCAGCATGCGCAAGTGATCTTCGCGCAAAACGAGGATCTCCCTCGCCTAGCGCTGTCCGGAGCCCTTCGCCTCGACGTCGCAGAGCCGAATCGCCCCCTGGAAATAGACATACCTAGCCAATCTTCATCGTAGGCTCAAAAGGACAGGGGGGAACGCTTGTGGCCGTCAGTGTGGTAGAACAACTCAGAGCACGCGGTGTAGAGCTTTCGGACATCGCTCAGCTTGTCTTTGAACTTCAAAAACCGTATCATCCATCATTAAGCCTTGCGGATTGCCTCGAAAACGTGGCCCGAGTCCTCGACAAACGCGAAGTGCAACACGCACTTTACACGGGGTTAGCCCTCGATCAACTGGCCGAACAGAAGGCTTTGCCAGAGCCTCTGCAAAGTATCATGGAGACGGATGAACCGCTGTACGGCGTCGATGAGATCCTGGCGCTGTCGATCACCAACGTATACGGATCGATAGGTCTTACCAATTTTGGGTATCTAGACAAGACGAAGTTGGGGGTAGTGGGCAGCTTGAATGCACATCCTACCAAAATTCATGTCTTTCTAGACGATCTCGTCGCTGCCATCGCCGCAGCCGCCGCGTCGAGGATTGCGCATCAGCACCATACGTCGTCCTATAACGACGCGCCATGATGCGATGGTCATCTCTACCTTCGATGCGTGTTTACTCGGATTGTCGAATGGCGCAGAATGGAAATTGGAATCTGCTTCAACTTGCTCAGATTGTGAGATATGGTATCGTAGACTCTGCATGGCCTTGTGCGTTTGTTTTTCGCGAACGTGCTATAATGCCAAGGAGAATTCGAGTCGAGTCCTAGGAGCGAAGAAGATGTGGACTGTCATCTATATTGCGCCCACCGCCAGACAGGCGGACCACATAAAGGACAAGTTGACAGAAGAGGGTTTCCTCGTGAAGGTCAGGCAAGCCCGTGGGGCGAAGGAACAGTTCGAAATCCTCATCCCTGAGACCGAACTGGACGAGGGGCAGGAAGTCTTAAAGGACGTCTTGCATTCCTCCTTCTGAGTGTGTTCGAATGCGCGCGACGACGATTCGCGTGTGAACGATATTCGGACAACCTCACTAAATAATGAGGTGGAATAGTGCTAAAGGATTTGTTTAACAAGCGACGACACTATGCCACGCTTGGGAAAGCAGTGGAGCGAGCAACACCCGCGCCGGTGACGGTCGAAAAGGACATTCCCAAGGGCTTGGTCGAAAAGTGTGACGCATGTGGCAATCTCTTAATGACGAAGGAACTTCAAAAGCACGCATATACGTGCCCAGAGTGCAATTTCCACTTTCGCGTGGATGCACACACCCGGGTGGCGCTTACGCTCGACCAGGGTTCATTCGTCGAATTATACGGAAATGTTGCGTCAGCCAACCCGCTTGGATTCCCCGATTACGAATCCAAACTGGAGAAGGCAGTTCGGGCGACCGGACTGACGGAGGGTGCGGTGACTGGTGAAGGAACCATCGACGGCGTTCCGGTGGCGATTGCCGTCATGGACCCCAGCTTCATCATGGGGTCGATGGGGTCTGCGGTCGGGGAAAAGCTCACACGCATCATGGAGCGCGCTGCACAGCGCAAAGAGCCATTGATTCTGTTTACCGCTTCTGGTGGAGCGCGGATGCAAGAAGGTATTTTATCGCTCATGCAAATGGCGAAGACGAGTGTTGCACTTCGTCGTATGCACGAGAACAAGGTCTTGTTTATTTCTGTTATTACGCATCCGACCACCGGCGGGGTAAGCGCGAGCTTTGCCAGCCTCGGCGACATGATTATCGCAGAACCTGGGGCGATGTTTGGCTTTGCTGGGAAACGCGTCATCGAACAAACCATTCGCCAAAAGTTGCCAGATGATTTTCAGACGGCGGAATTCAATTTGAAGCACGGGATGGTAGACAAAGTGGTTCATCGCAAGCAACTGCGAGATGCGCTTGGCGTACTCGTCCGGATCCACGGTGCACGGGGGTGGGCCGATGCCGAATGAGCTGGAGTTTGAAAAGCCCATTACCGAACTCAAGAACAAGATCCAGGAACTCAAGGGATTTATGGAAAAGAATGGACTCGACCTTTCTGGAGAAGTTCGCAAACTTGAGGAGCACCTTGAGTCTCTGACGGAGGACACGTACAGTCAGCTTACACCGTGGCAGCGCGTCCAGATTGCTCGCCAGTCCGGCCGTCCCACGACGCTCGATTACATCAAGGGCGTATGTACCGAGTTCATCGAGTTGCACGGCGACCGAAACTTTCGCGACGACCCATCTATCGTGGGCGGCGTGGGGCTCATCGACGGTCGCCCGGTGACCATTATTGGGCACCAAAAGGGTCGCGATACGAAGGAAAACATCCACCGGAACTTCGGCATGGCACACCCCGAAGGGTATCGCAAGGCTTTACGCCTGATGAAACAGGCTGAAAAGTTCGGGCGACCCGTCGTCTTCTTTATCGACACGGCGGGCGCATATCCTGGGATGTCAGCTGAAGAGCGAGGTCAAAGTGAGGCTATCGCTCGCAACTTGATCGAAATGGCAGGCCTTCGCACGCCGACTATTTGTTTTGTGACCGGCGAGGGCGGCAGCGGCGGTGCGCTCGGCCTCGGGATCACCGATCGAATCTACGTCTTGCAATACGCTTGGTATTCGGTCATCGCACCTGAATCGGCAGCGGCTATCTTGTGGAAAGATAGCACTCAGGGAACTCGCGCGGCAGAGGTCATGCGCATCACCGGCCCGGATTTGATCGATTTGGGCATTGCTGACGAGTTGATTCCCGAGCCACAGGGCGGCGCGCAAAAAGACCCAGCCGCCATGGTTGAAACGGTCCGCAAAAAAATCATCGATAGTTTGCAAGAACTCGCAAAAAAGCCTATTGATGAACTCCTGACCGAGCGATACGATAAATATCGGGATATGGGAGAATACGTTGAACGGTAGCAAAGCGGTGTCCACCTTTCTGGTGGGCATTCCGCTTTTTGCTTTGTTCGTATCGTCGGTTCGAAGGATACACCACACCTGAGTAGAGAGAGGTTTTTTGATGAGAAAGACGAAGATAGTCGCCACCATCGGACCTGCTAGCGAATCTGTCGAAGTGTTGACACGACTCGTCGAAGAGGGTTTGGATGTCGCTCGATTGAACTTTTCTCACGGTACATACGAGGAACACGCAGAACGTATTCGTCGCATTCGCGAGGCGTCGAAACGCGTTGGCAAGCACGTCGGTATCATGCTCGACATCAAAGGTCCAAAAATTCGCACAGGCAAGATTCAAAATGGCGCAGTGGAACTTGAAGATAACGACATCGTCACGCTGACCATCGATCCGGTCGAAATCGGCACCAAGGAACGCGTATGGATTTCGTATGAAGGATTGGTCGAGGACGTGTATCCAGGTGCCCCGATTCGAATCGACGACGGCCTCATTGGGCTCGAAGTCATCGAGGTAAAAGGCCACGATATTCGCTGTAAGGTGACCAATGGCGGCACGCTGAAAGACAACAAAGGCATCAACGTTCCCGGTGTGACGTTGCGGATTCCTGGCGTCACCGAAAAGGACAAGAAGGATATCGTGTTCGGAATCGAACAGGGCGTTGACCTGATTGCCGCTTCCTTTGTGCGCAAGGCTGGCGACGTGCTGGAAGTTCGTCGCATTCTCGAGGAGCACAATTACCACGCGGACATCATTTCCAAGATCGAGACGCAAGAAGGAATGGATCGACTCGACGAGATCATCGAGGTCACGGACGGGATGATGGTTGCGCGCGGCGATCTCGGCGTCGAAATTCCGACTGAGGAAGTTCCACTCGCGCAAAAGCGCATCATCTCCTTGTGCAACAAGTACGGCAAGCCGGTCATTACGGCTACGCAAATGCTCGACTCGATGCAGCGCAACCCGCGCCCGACGCGAGCCGAAGCGAGCGACGTCGCAAACGCCATTTTTGACGGCACGGACGCCATCATGCTGAGTGGTGAGACCGCTGCTGGCCGTTATCCAATCGAATCGGTCCGGACGATGGCGCAGATCGCAACGCGTGCGGAGACGGCGCTGATCAGACAGGAAGTCGTCTCTCGCCACGAGACGGAATGCACCAAGCTGGTCAGCGATGCGTTGGGCCACGCGGTGAAGACGCTGGCTGCAGATCTCGAAGCATCGGCTGTGATCACGGTGACGACTTCTGGGCACACGGCGCGATCGATTTCGAAATACCGTCCTCTGACGAACGTGATCGCTGTCACGCCGAACGCCGCCATCGCTCGCAGATTGACGGTGTCTTGGGGGATTCATCCGGTCGTCGTCGAGCAGAACTGCAACACGACGGACGATTTGCTCACTTCAGCGGTCGAAGGTGCGCTGTCCACGGGGCACGTGAACACGGGTGATTTGGTGCTCATTATCGGCGGCCTCCCAGCAGGGCAACCGGGTACCACCAACTTCCTCAAGGTACATACCATCGCTGAATCCGTCGTGCAGGGTACAGGCGTAGGCAAGCGGTCCATCACGGGCCGGGCGGTTATCGTCAAGGACGCGACTGACCTGAACACGAAGGTCGCTGAGGGAGACATCATCGTCACCACCTCAACCGACAAGGACGTCATGCAGGCGATTGAAAAGGCAGCGGGTATCGTCACCACCGAAGGTGGCTTGACGTCGCACGCGGCGGTCGTCGGCGTATCTCTCGGCAAGCCAGTGATCGTCGGCGTGAGAGAGGCACTCGACGTCTTGCAGGACGGAGAAACCATTACACTCGACCCGCAACGGGGTCTAATCTACCGCGGACGCGTTCAAGTTCTGTAAGCGCGACAAAGCGAGCGGAACAAGCCACCTGATTCCGAACGGCAACCTGCTGTTCGCGTCAGGTGGCTTTTTCGTAGATTCGGCTATCGAAATTGTTCAACTTTTTTGAATGAATACTCAGATTCTTGGGATGATTGTGCTAGATTTGACATATGGATGGTGTCGTGTAAGGTGCATCAACGGATGCACACGCGGCTGTACACGCCTTGAGGAGGGATTTCGTTTGAAGTTTGAGCGCGTCGATATCGAGCAATTTTTCAGGACTTACGCCATTTCTGCATTTGACGTCAACGAGGACGAAACGCAGATTGTCTTTAGTACGAATCTTTCCGGAAGATACGACGTTTGGTCGATGTCTCCGACCAACCCCTATCCAGCCCCACTGACGGCGCGCGGGCAACTGCCACACGACATTCAATTCTCGCCGACCGGAGATTACGTCCTCGTGGCGTTCGATCACGACGGCGACGAAAACGCCCAACTCTACGCGGTATCCCCAAAAGGCGGCCCGCTCAAGCCACTGCGGACGGCAGAAGGACGTCGCTTCATGGGCACCCATATCTCCAAGGACGGCAAGCGGCTTTTCTACGTGTCCGACAAGGATAATCACTCCTTCCTCAATGGCTACGTCTACGATATCGACCTCGACGTCGAAACCACCTTGTTCGAGGGGAGCGAGGGGCCTAGTTACATCCAGGCAATCTCGGATGACGAAACGAGTTTTGTCACGACCACTGTCTTCGCAAATACCTACAACGTCACGCACCTGCATCAAGCGGGAACAGTGACATCGGTGACACCGGACGAAACCGCGGTGCACGCTACGTACGAAGTGAAATTCTTCGGAGACCTCCTGTACTTGACGACCAACTTCGGTGAGGAGTTCATCTATTTCGCGTCCTTCGATCCGTCCACAGGCACCTTCGAAAAGCGATTTTCAGTTGAGCGTTCGGACGTCACTTCCTTTCAACTGGACAAGGCGAATCACCGGGCGATTCTGACGGTGAGCGGGAGCGTGGAAGACGAGCTCTTTGCCTACGACCTCGAGTCGGGCGTCGCCGCGCGAATCGATTGCCCGTTTACCGTGATCACCCAGGTGAAGGTCACCAACCGGGGCACGATTTTCGTCCTTGGTATGCGAGACACGCACCCAAGCAACCTGTTTTACTTGCCTCCCGGCGCAAATGACTGGGTACCGTTGACGAACAATGGCATCATGGGCGTCTCTGGTGAGGAACTCTCCAGTGCACAGACGGTGTCGTACCGGTCGTTTGACGGGTTGGAGATCGAGGCGCTGCTCTTCCCGGCCAATCCCGCCACCGCGAACGGGTACACGGTCGTCTGGCCGCACGGCGGTCCCCAGGCTTCTGAGCGAAAGTTCTATCGCGCGTTCTTTCAATATCTCACCTACGCGGGCTACCAGGTATTCGCGCCCAATTTTCGTGGGTCGTCGGGTTACGGCGCGACGTTCGTCAAAATGGTCGAGGGAGACTGGGGGCATGGTCCGCGGTTAGACATGGTAGAGGGCATTGAGTGGCTGCTTCAAAGTGGTCGGGCAGAGCGCGACAAGCTGTTTCTCGTCGGAGGGAGTTATGGGGGCTACATGACCTTGCTTCTACACGGTCGGCACGCAGCGTATTTCCAGGCCTGTGTCGATATCTTCGGCCCGTCTAACTTGTTTACGTTCGTCGAGTCCGTCCCTGACCACTGGAAACCGATGATGAAGCAGTGGCTCGGTGACCCGGCCGAGGATGCCGAGCGGTTCGTAGCCGACTCGCCCATCACGTACTTGCAGGGAATGACAAAGCCTATGCTGGTCATCCAAGGTGCCAACGACCCGCGTGTCGTCAAGGCGGAGTCGGATCAAATCGTGGCTGCATTGCGAACGCAAGGCACCGAGATCGACTATATCGTGTTTGATGACGAGGGCCATGGATTTTCGAAGAAGGAAAACGAGATCCACGCTTATAGAAAGGCCGTCGAGTGGCTCGACAGACACCGCGTTGCCGGCGCTGTCGAAGTTGCATCGCCGTGATGGCAGGCATATAATCGGGGAGAGTCATGGTTATAGGAACGACGTTGAAGAGGAAGAGTACGCGGAATATCTCCGACGTTGCGATGTGTGCGAATGTTCATTTCGTCGACTCATCGCGTGAGCGAGCCAGGGGCGGTGGGAGCCTGGCGGGCGGACACTGCGGAATGGGCCTTTGAGTCAGTTAGCTGAACGCGCGAGGTGCGCCGAGTAGGCTGACTCGTTTGACCAGCGATACTTGGTCGCCAGTTGTTGGACTGGTAAAGTGCAGTGGCAGAAATGACACTGAATATGGGTGGTACCGCGGAGTGATTCGCCCCAGTGATGGGGGAGTCGACTTCGCGTTTTTTATGTCCTGGCATGTTGTCTTGGGCCATTGAGCAGAAGCCAATTGGAAGGGGAAATCTATCATGAAACGCGTGTTTTCTGGCATTCAACCATCTGGGAATTTGACGATCGGCAATTACCTGGGTGCCATGAAAAATTTCGTGCGACTGCAACACGAGGCGGACTGCCTGTTCTGCGTAGTGGATATGCACGCCATAACGGTCCCGCAAGATCCGGCGGCCCTTCGTCAGAATTCGCGCAACCTGGCGGCACTGTATCTCGCAGCCGGCATCGACCCGTCGAAATCGACGGTCTTCATCCAGTCACACGTGCCCGCACACGCGGAACTCGGTTGGATGTTGCAGTGCATCGCCTACTACGGCGAACTCGGCCGCATGACGCAGTTCAAAGACAAATCGTCCGCAAAGGACGTGGTGACGGCTGGACTGTTCACGTACCCGGCGCTGATGGCGGCGGACATCTTGCTGTACGGCACAGACCTCGTTCCAGTGGGCGAGGACCAGAAGCAGCATTTGGAATTGACGCGCGATATCGCGGAGCGCTTTAACAATCGATTCGGCGACACATTCGTCATTCCAGAGCCGTACATTCCGAAGTTCGGCGGACGGATTATGAGCCTTGAAAACCCCGAGAAGAAAATGAGCAAGAGCGACGAGAGCGCGGGTGCGTACATCGCCATCCTGGACGATCCCGCCGTCATCCGTAAGAAGATCAGCCGCGCGGTGACGGACTCGGACAGGGAGGTTCGCTACGACGTCGATGCCAAACCGGCCGTAAGCAACCTGATGACGATTTATGGGCTCTTTACAGACATGACGGTCGAGCAGGTGACCGAACACTTTCGCGGCGTGGGCTATGGACCGTTCAAAAAGGAATTGGCGGAAGTCGTCGTCGACGGGCTCGCTCCCGTTCAAGCTCGGTATCGGGAACTCATCGAGTCGGACGAAGTGGATCAAGTGCTGCGCGCTGGAGCGGTCAAGGCTCGCGAGATGGCGCAACCGCTTCTCTCCCGCGTCAAGGAAAAACTCGGGTTTCTCGGCGAGTGACAACGTGTGATTGCGTCACGGTTCATAAGGCCTGTGCTGCATGCGGGCCTGCAACCAAATCAGAGCGTAAGGAAGGGACGTCGTATGCGGCTATTGGTCGTTGAAGATGAACTCGAGCTCCAACGGGAGCTAGTTGCGTTATTTGTGCAAGGAGGCTATCAGGTCGACGCAGTGGCGGCCGCGTTTGATGCGACGGATCGAGGGCTTACCATGGCGTACGACTGTATCATTCTCGACTATATGTTGCCCGATGGGACCGGCATCGACGTCGTGACCGACTTGCGCGAAGGTGGTTGCAAGACGCCGATCCTCATGCTCACTGTGAAAAATGAGACGAACGACCGAGTGCAAGGGCTAAACGCAGGTGCGGACGATTACTTGGGCAAGCCGTTCGCACCTGAGGAACTGATGGCCCGCGTCAGCGCTTTGGTCAGGCGTGCGCCCGAACTGTCCGACAGTGAGACGATTGAGTGCGGCCCAGCCAAATTGCATACGCGCACGCGCAGTATGGAGTTTCGCGGAAAGGTCCTAGAACTCACGAGCAAGGAGTTTGCGCTGATGGAGTGCCTGTTTCGGCACCGTGGACAGGTTCTCACGCGAGATCAGCTGATCGCGCGCGTGTGGGGCCCTGATGCGGAGGTTGCCGATAGCGCCCTCGACACGTACATTTACTTCCTGCGCAAAAAGTGTGCGAACATCGGCTGGAAACGAGCTGTGCAGACGATACGAGGGCGCGGCTACACGTTGTCGCCAGAGGAGTAGGATGGCATGTTTCGGCGAATGTATCTCACCATCGCGAGCTTGCTCATCCTGAGCACTGGGCTCCTTTTGGCTGTGCTTGGGGGCGCAGTCTATCGCGAGTTGGAAACGGAATTGACGAAAGATGGACAGAACGATTTGGTCGCGCAGTCCGGCCCAGTCCAAGACGCGCTCGGGAACCTGCTGAGCGGCGTGCGGTTTAACCCTGGAGACTTGCGCGATGAGCGCGGCCAAAACGTGTATTTCTTCGCCGTCGCGAATGGGAGAGTCGTCGCTTCCCTCAAGCGCATGCCAGTGCCGTTCAACGTCGTGACGGGACTCAGCTATAAGAACGAGTTCGCGACCGTTCGCTTTGCTGGCAGCCCTTATCGCGTCTACGAGTTCGTCGCCACCGTTGGCAACCGGCGGGTCCACACCTACATGTATTCGCTCATCGAGCAAGAGGAATCGATGTTGTGGCACGCGCGGCATTTGATGTGGGAAGTGGGCGGCATTGGGTTTGTCGTCGCATTGGTCGGCAACCTCTTTTTAGCGGCCCGTCTCATGCGCCCCACCGTCCAGGCCTGGACCGCCTATCGCGAGACCGTTCTCGAACTGTCGCACGAGTTGCAGACGCCTCTGGCGACGGTTGGCGCGATGATGTCGAGCCGCAATGTCGACGAGCAGACGGCCACGGACGTGCGCCACGAGTTGGAGCGGGCCTCGACGATGGTCTCCGACATGCTCTTTTTGTCGAGGCTGCGATCCGGCGTATTTCTCCAGCCCACCGAACCGGTCGCCGTTTCGGATATCACCGAAGAGGCGGCCGAACGCTACCGTGCCATCCTCCTCCTGCAGGGCTGCCAACTCGTCGGACGTGCGGAACCGGGCTTGTTTGTCGAGACCACGCCGCCTGCTTGGGAGCGGCTGGCGAGCACGCTGTTCAAAAACGTGGTCGATCACGCGGCGCCACAGACCAAGGCCACGTGGGCGTTGTACGAGGACGGGAGACGCGTTTGCTTCGTCATCGAGAACGTGACGATACCGAAGAGCCAAGAAGGGCCCAAGCCAGCTCCTGAGCGCGGAGTCGGGCTACAAATTGTCGCGCGGCTGGCCGAGCGGATGAGAGGAAGGATGGAAGTCGAGGAGCGGGATGGCCACTTTCGCGTCTCGGTCAACGTTCCGAGCCGTCGACCGCTCTGGTGACATTGGCTGTAAAAATTCGTTGTGTTATCATAAAAAGGTAAACCTATCGGATGTTCTGAAAAGGACGACTTGTCGCTGAACAATCGCTCGAAAACCTTTTCACGTCCGCACTTTACATACGGGAGGGCCTGTCATGCCTGAATTCACTCATTATGCTCCCCCTGCAACTGGTGAACCGATCACCTTGCAGAATGGCAAGTTGAATGTTCCTCTCCACCCGATTATCCCGTTTATCGAAGGTGATGGCACCGGGCCAGATATCTGGCGTGCTTCGCAACGCGTGTTCGACGCTGCCGTTGAAAAAGCTTATGGCGGCAAGCGCAAAATTGCGTGGTATGAAGTATACGCCGGTGAAAAGGCCTTCAACAAGTTCAACGAGTGGCTTCCTGAGGATACGCTCAAAGCTTTGACCGAGTATATCGTAAGCATTAAAGGGCCTCTGACAACACCTGTCGGCGGTGGAATTCGCTCCTTGAACGTCGCACTTCGCCAAGAGCTCGACCTGTACGTATGTCAACGTCCGGTTCGCTACTTTACAGGCGTTCCATCGCCGGTTAAGCATCCGGAACAAGTGGACATGGTGATCTTTCGCGAAAACTCCGAGGACATCTACGCTGGCGTAGAATGGCAGGAGGGTACGCCGGAGGTCGAAAAGGTCATCAATTTCCTGCGCAGTGAAATGGGCGTGAAGAAAATTCGCTTCCCGGAGACGTCTGGCATCGGCATCAAGCCCGTGTCGCGCGAGGGGACTGAACGTCTGGTTCGCGCTGCGATCGAATATGCGCTGCAGCACGGCCGCAAGAGCGTCACGTTGGTTCACAAGGGCAACATCATGAAGTTTACCGAGGGTGCGTTTAAGAACTGGGGCTACGAACTGGCTGAGCGCGAATACAGCGACAAAGCCTTCACGTGGGCACAGTACGATCGCATCAAGGCAGCAGAGGGCCAAGAGGCAGCCGACAAGGCACAGTCTGAAGCGCAAGCCGCTGGTAAACTGATTGTCAAGGACGTCATCGCTGATGCGTTCCTCCAACAGATCCTGACTCGCCCTGCGGAGTACGACGTCATTGCGACGTTGAACCTCAACGGCGACTACGTCTCCGACGCACTTGCCGCACAAGTTGGTGGCATCGGGATCGCTCCAGGTGCAAATATTAACTATGTCACAGGTCACGCGGTATTCGAGGCAACGCATGGAACCGCTCCGAAATATGCCGATCTCGACAAGGTCAACCCAGGCTCTGTCATCCTCTCCGGCGTCATGATGTTTGAGTTCATGGGCTGGCAGGAAGCTGCAGACCTCATCACGAACGCGCTTGAGAAGGCGATCGAGCAAAAGGTCGTGACATACGACTTCGCCCGCTTGATGGAAGGCGCGACGGAAGTGAAGACCTCCGAGTTTGGCGATCAGATTATTAACAATATGTAATGTTGTCTGAACGTTCGCGTCGAGAGGGTCACATGCGTTGTGGCCCTGCTCGAACGCCACTTCGAGCAGCCCGTGCGCGATTCGCGTCGCGGGGCGCTTTCATGTCTGAAAGGAAGCGACATCTATGTTGAAGAGAAAGAAAATTTCCGTGATCGGTGCAGGATTTACAGGGGCGACGACGGCGCTCATGATCGCGATGAAGGAACTTGGAGACGTCGTGTTGCTAGACATTCCGCAGATGGAAAACCCGACAAAGGGCAAAGCGTTAGACATGCTCGAAGCCATGCCAGTCATCGGCTCCGATTCGCGGATTGTCGGTACGGCGAATTACGAGGACACGGCGGATTCCGACCTCGTGATCATCACTGCAGGCATCGCCCGCAAGCCAGGTATGAGCCGCGATGATCTCGTCAACACCAACGCGGGCATCGTCAAGTCGGTCACCGAACAAGTGGTGAAGTACTCCCCAAACACCATCATCATCATCCTCAGCAACCCGGTCGATGCAATGACTTACGTCGCTCACAAAGCGAGTGGATTTCCGAAGAACCGCGTGATTGGCCAAGCCGGTGTGCTGGACACGGCGCGCTTCAACACGTTCATCGCAGAAGAGCTCGGCGTGTCGGTTGAGGACGTGCACGGCTTTGTCCTCGGTGTGCACGGCGACGACATGGTTCCATTGGTTCGCTACTCGAACGTGGGCGGAGTTCCACTCGAGAAGTTCCTCTCCAAGGAGCGCATCGATGAAATCGTTCAGCGGACCCGTACAGGCGGTGGCGAAATCGTGGGCTTGCTCGGCAACGGCAGTGCGTACTACGCACCAGGTGCATCGCTCACTCAGATGGCCGAATCCATTCTCAAGGATAAACGTCGTTTGCTTCCGGCCATCGCGTTGCTCGAAGGGGAGTTCGGCTATAACGACTTGTTTCTTGGCGTCCCGACGATTCTCGGTGGCAACGGCATCGAAAAGATTGTGGAACTGGAACTCCTTCCAGAGGAGAAGGAAGCCCTCAATAAGTCTGCCGAATCCGTTCGCAAGGTGATCGAGATCGTTCAGTGAGCTGTTGATTGGCATGTTCTATGTAATCGGAACGCGAAAGGTCGTCGACTGTAGAATCTTCTACAGGTTCGGCGACCTTTCGCCAATTTCCCCACCCGTCGCCTTGCCCGTTCGTATGTTAAAATGGAGTTGAGTGTTTCGAACGGATCTCACAAACGAGGTGGCATATGTCTACGCAATCCGCAAAATTACTTTTAATCGACGGGAACAGTATTCTGTACCGCGCGTTTTTCGCACTCCCGCCACTCTCCAACCGCAGCGGGCAACAGACGAACGCGGTTTACGGATTTACGTTAATGCTCCTGAAACTCCTCCAAGAAGAAAAGCCGACGCATCTCGCGGTGGCGTTTGATAAATCCAAAAAAACCTTTCGACATGAGTTGTATGCGGAGTACAAGGGGACTCGTCAAAAGACCCCCAGCGAACTCGTCGAGCAGTTTCCTCTGGTTCGTGCAGTACTCACCGCATTTTCCATTCCCGTGATCGAAATCGAAGGATATGAAGCGGACGACATCATTGGAACGCTGTCCTTGCAAGCGGATGAAGGCGGCATCGATACGAGGATCGTCTCGGGTGATAAGGACCTTCTTCAACTGGTGTCGGAACGGGTTCACGCGATTCTCACGCGTCGAGGCATTACTGACGTGGATCGCTACGACATTCAAGCTATTGCCGAGCGGTATGGCTTAAAGCCCGATCAAATCGTCGATTTGAAGGGATTCATGGGCGACAGCTCAGACAATATCCCGGGCGTACCCGGGGTCGGCGAGAAGACCGCCATCAAGTTGTTGTCGGCACATCCGACCGTAGAGGAAGTCCTTGAAAATCTCGACGACGTGAACGGTGCAAAGTTGAAGCAAAAGCTCGAAGAGCACCGCGAGAGCGCACTGCTTTCGAAACGGCTTGCGACCATCGATCGCCATGTCCCCATCGACGTTACGCCAAGTGACCTGGGTTATCAGGGGTATGATGCTTCGGCGGTTGTCGAAGTGTTCCGCGACTTGGAGTTTCAGTCATTGATCGACAAAATTTCCGAGGAAATGAGTGGATCGACAGGGGATGACAGCGCAACTGTCGAGGACTGGACGCGTACCGAATTTAAACGCATCACGAGTGAGGCACAGTTAGCGCGCGTGTGGGCAGAGCTTGGCGGCGTGGCGGGATGTATGTTCGATTTAAGTTCGAACGATTATCATTCGGCTGACGTAAATGGAGTTGCACTTGCGTCTCGCGACGCGGCGTTCTACATTTCCTTTACCGGAGAATTGGAACTGTCACACATCAAAACTTGGTTGAAGTCAGATCACGACAAGGTGGTCTTCGACATCAAATCACTCGCATTTGTTCTGGATGCGCATGGAATTAATATCCATTCTAGCGGTGGGTGGAATGATGTGAAACTCGAAGCTTACCTGTTGAATCCAACGGATGGAGAAGTGGAGCTCGAGGACATCCTCTCGCGTGAATTGCATATCCAGGTACCGCCCATCGCCAAAGTAAAGGATGACAGAGAGGCACTGTTGTGCAGAATTGCACAAAGTCTTCCAGATCTCCACTATCAGTTCCAGACGGCGCTGACCGCGCAAGCGTTGGATGATCTTTACCGCAAGATCGAAATGCCCTTGTCGTTCGTGCTCGCCAAGATGGAGATCACCGGTTTCCACGTGAATGCGGATAAATTGCGGGCTTTCGGAGCGGATTTGAGTGGGCGTATCACTGTTTTAACCAGTGAGATCTACGAACTGGCGGGACTTGAATTCAATCTAAATTCGCCGAAGCAGCTCGGCGAAGTGCTGTTTGAGAAATTGGGCCTGCCGGCCGTGAAGAAGACGAAGACAGGTTATTCGACGAGTGCGGACGTGTTAGAGAAGTTGGCGCCCTATCACGACGTGGTGCAGCGAATATTGGATTATCGCCAACTCGCCAAGCTGCAGTCGACCTACGTCGATGGATTGTTGAAGGTCATCCGCAAGGAGACGGACAGGATCCATACGCGCTTTCACCAGGCCTTGACTGCCACGGGCCGATTGTCGAGCAGCGAGCCGAACTTGCAAAACATCCCAATCCGGCTCGAGGAAGGGCGCAAGCTTCGCCAAGTGTTCGACGCGACGTATGACGATTGGGTCATTGTGTCCGCCGATTACTCTCAGGTGGAACTGCGGATTCTCGCCCATCTTTCTGGCGATGAAGCATTGATTGACGCGTTCCGAAACGACATGGATGTCCACACGCGCACCGCCAGTGACGTATTCGAGGTGCCCATGGAAGAAGTCACGTCGCTGATGCGGCGGCAGGCAAAAGCGGTGAACTTCGGCATCGTCTATGGCATCAGCGACTTCGGTCTGGCGAACAACTTGAATATCCCACAAAAAGAGGCGAAGGCGTTCATCGCGAACTACTTCGAGAAATTCCCTGGCGTACAGGGGTATATGGAAGATATCGTGGAACAGGCGAAGAAACAAGGGTATGTCTCCACGCTGATGAACCGTCGGCGGTATCTGCCAGATATCCGGGCGCGAAATTTCCATCTCCGGAGTTTTGCAGAGCGGACGGCGATGAATACCCCGATTCAAGGCACCGCGGCGGACATTATCAAGTTGGCTATGGTGCGCATTGACGAGGCGCTTTCCGAATCGGGACTAGATGCTCGTATGCTGTTACAAGTTCATGACGAATTGATCTTTGAGTGTCCGAAGGACGAACTGGAGGAACTCACGCAACTCGTGCGTGAGAAGATGGAGAACGCCATCACGCTCAATGTGCCACTTAAGGTCGATATCGCTTATGGTCAAACCTGGTACGAAGCGAAGTAGCGTGTTGCACGCAGCATATAGACTGTACGTGAGAGGAGGATGCGCGTGCCTGAACTACCAGAGGTTGAAACGGTGCGCAGAGGTCTGAGTGCGCTGGTGGTTGGGAAGACCATCGTCTATGTGCACGTCCACCTGCCGCGAATCGTCCGCCATCCTACTCCTGAGGAGTTTGAGAAACGGTTGGTGGGCCGGAAGGTTGAGTCGATTGGCCGTCGCGGAAAGTATCTATTATTCGATGTCCCTCCGTACACACTCGTCTCCCACCTTCGGATGGAGGGGCAGTACCGCGTGGTGCCAAAAGACGAGCCGTTGGCGCTTCACACGCACGTCATTTTCGGACTATCAGATGGCACCGAGTTGCGCTATCGCGACGTGAGGCAATTTGGGACGATGGACCTGTTAACCGCCGACGAGACGCCGCCATCCGGGCTCGTCACGTTGGGGCCAGAACCGTTCGATCCCGCCCTCACACCGCACGTCTTGTATCGATCGCTGCACAAGCGCTCCGCGCCTGTGAAGTCCGTCTTGCTCGATCAGTCTGTCCTCGCGGGGCTTGGCAACATCTATGTGGACGAGGCGCTGTTTCACGCCGGTGTTCATCCGCTCACGAGCGCGAATCGGATCGGACAGCGCAGGTGTGAGGTACTTCTGAAGGCGATTCGGGACGTCTTGACGCGGGCTATCGAGGCTGGGGGTTCGTCGATCCGCACGTACGTCAACGGATACGGACGGCACGGCGGGTTTCAAATACAACTAAACGCATATGGCCGCGAGGGACAGCCATGTCTGGTCTGTGGACAACCTATCGAAAAAATTCGGCTCGGTGGCCGCGGCACGCATTACTGTCCGACCTGCCAACCGAAAAGTGGTCGTCGTAAGCCACAAGCGGATGTTTCCTCGTTTAGGGAGTAGCGATGCGAAGTGACCAAGCACGCGACTGGATTGGCGTGCTTGGAGGTCCCTATGAAATAAGTGGGAGTGAGAACGTTGATTGTTGGGCTCACGGGTGGCATTGGCACGGGAAAGAGTACGGTTTCGGACATGTTGCGGCAGATGGGCGCGTATGTTGTTGATGCAGACGTGTGGGCGAGGCGCGTGGTCGAGCCTGGATCAGAAGGCTTGGAGGAAATTCGAAAGACATTTGGCGATGTAGTATTGGAGCGGGATGGAAGGTTGAACCGCAAGGCGCTTGGCCAATTGATTTTTGGCGATGAGGCCCTTCGAGTACGTTTGAACGAGATCACACATCCCCGTATTCGCCTTGGCATGAAGCGTGAGACAGAGGAGTACTTCAAGGTGCATCCAGGAGAACCAGTGGTGTGGGACGTGCCTCTTTTGTTTGAAGGGGAGACCAAGCGACTTGTCGATTGCACGATTCTCGTATACACGCCGCCGGAGATCCAACTCGCGCGCTTGATGTCGCGCGATCAGTCGACGGAGAGCGAAGCGAAGGCGCGGATTGCGGCGCAGATGCCAATTGACGAAAAGCGGCCCTTTGCCACTTACATTATTGAAAACGATGGTACGCTTGAGAAAACACGGGAGCAGGTGCAACTTGTATGGACAACCATTCGCAGCCAGGTAAACGGCGGACGAGGTTTATCGTCCTAAAGGGCCGTCCTCTCCTCGCTGCTGTACTACTTATTGTCGTACTCGTCGTCATTTCGACGAACTCGTTTTGGCGTATGATGTACCCCATTGAGTACCAGTCAAACATTCAAAGTGCTGCTTCATTCGCGAAGGTCGATCCCTTGCTCATCGCCAGCGTCATCCGCGTCGAGAGCAAGTTCGACACGCAGGATGTGTCGCACGCAGGCGCGGTTGGGCTGATGCAGTTGATGCCCGACACCGCAGAGTGGATCGCGGATACCATTCGCCAACAGACGACGGGTTCCGGTGGAGCGGTGAATCGACTGCCAAAGGACGACAAGCAGTTGGCTAGTCCTCAGTACAACATCCTCATCGGCAGTTGGTATGTTCAAAGCCTGATTCAGCAGTTCCACGGAAACGTGACAGCGGGGATCGCAGCGTACAACGCTGGGCCGAAGCGCGTACAAGGGTGGCTCAGTACAGGAACCTGGGACGGAAAGCTGGAGGACATCAACCAGATTCCGGTTGGCGAAACCAGGCACTTTGTGGACCGAGTCTTTTACAATTACAGTTTGTATAAGAAGATTTACGGTCGGGATCCACAATGGCAGGTGCGCCCTTAGGATTCATGCGACTGGGGATCACATGGCCAGCTATCCGTTTTGCCACAACGATGTTGACAGGTTGTCCAAACGCATTATATAATCTACTGCGTTGACGTCAATTGACTTCATCGTAAGCCATGTCGGGGTGGCGGAATTGGCAGACGCGCACGTTTGAGGGGCGTGTGGGGAAACCCGTGCGGGTTCAAGTCCCGCTCTCGACACCATAAAAGGCGAGAGGCCTTGCTGCATAAGGGATTTCACGTTTTGTACGTGAAATCCCTTTTTGCCGTTTGGGGGTTGGTTTTCGGGTAACTACAGTAAAGGACGAAAGGGAGATACCGCAAGAAACCTCAATCCGGCAGACGAAATACCTGGATAACAATGTTGAACAAGACCATCGATTCATCAAGAAAATCACGAACCCGACGATGGGACTCCAATCGTTTCAATCTGCTGACTACACACTCAAGGGCATTGAGGCTATACACATGATACGGAAAGCATGTTACACAAGTTAGTACGCCTCCGATTTTGGCAAACCGATTATGAAGTATATAACAATAATTATGGTAGTGTTATATTCTAACATTTTACGTGTCCTTCATGCTGGGAGGGTCTTGCGGATTTCGTCATAGGCTTCCTTCTGTCCTCCCTAGCGGTGGATGTATTCTGCTGAACACAATTCCGTGAATATTATCAAAAATAATCTGAATATTTGTGATAATAACGAAGAATGAGTGAAACAAGTGCTATAGAATTCAATCCAAACCAGGCAAATGTTCCTTTTCTGCACGAGAGATGACTCAGGACCCGAACTGACACAAGACCATTTGCAAATCGTCGAATCAATAGGAGGGTGTTCAGAGTGAAAATCAAGCTCATTAATCCGAACACAACTTGGAGCATGACAAAAAGTATCGAAGAAGCGGCAAAAAAGTATGCATCGGACGATGTAACTGTCTTTGCTGTCAGCCCCCAAATGGGTCCGACATCGATTGAGTCTTACTACGACGATTACTTGGCTATCCCGGGCACCCTGGACGAAATTAGAAAGGGAGATGAAGAGGAGGGCTGTGATGGCTACGTGATCGCTTGTTTTGGGGACCCAGGTCTGCATGCAGCGCGTGAGCTTACCGATAAACCAGTGGTGGGAATCGCAGAAGCTGCCACTTTTATGGCCAGTATGCTGGCTCGGAGGTTTTCTGTCGTCACTGTGCTGGATCGATCCCGGTGTTTGATTGAAGATGTCGTCAACTCTTACGTGCCGGGCGGGAAAATTGCCTCAGTGCGAACAACTGGGTGGGCAGTATTGGCGTTTGAACAGAACCCAGAGGAAGGCCTAGCT
Organism: Alicyclobacillus fastidiosus; assembly: GCA_029166985.1. Lineage (GTDB taxonomy): Bacteria > Bacillota > Bacilli > Alicyclobacillales > Alicyclobacillaceae > Alicyclobacillus > Alicyclobacillus fastidiosus_A. The sequence goes on from CP119138.1 coordinate 847,524, forward strand.
GCACTCGCACAAGAGAGTCGACGCGCCGTGGCGGAGGACGGTGCTGAGGCCATTTTGCTTGGCTGTGCAGGGTTTGCAGATTTCGCGCAGGATTTGGAGCGTCAGTTGGGCGTGCCTGTACTCGACGGCGTAGCGGCGGCCACGAAGTTCGTGGAATTACTGGTTCGGATGAACAAGACGACGAGCAAAGTGCTCACATATGCACGTCCAGAGCAAAAGTCGATGACAGGGATCCTTTCGAGTTTTTCTGTGGAAACGACTAAGGTCTGAGACACAGCGGGAGGGAGGTTGCACAGATGGAGAATGTTTCAGAGAGCAATTTGACGGGTAAAGACATTATGCCCGTCAAATTCGAAGAACGCACGATGACGTCATGGGGCTTTTTTGTCCTCTGGATAGGGATTGCCGTTCAGCTCGTCGCGTTTATCGTGGGTGCTCAGATGTATCCGTCCCTGTCACCTGGCATGATTCTCCTAGCTGCTTTTATCGGAAACGGTATTACCGCTGTGATCTGCGTCTTGACAGGGGACATCGGAATTCGCTACGGCATTCCGTACACGGTCTATATTCGCGCGTGCTTTGGTTATCTTGGAACGCACGTTCCAGGGGTGATTCGCGCGTGTCCCGCAATCTTCTGGTTCGGGTTCCAAACGTGGATCGGCGCTTATGCCATCAACGAGATCATCCGAGTTTCTACTGGTTTCAATCACTTAATGTTGTGGACGATTGTGTTTGGGGCCGTTCAGATCTTAGGGACTGCCTTAGGGTGGAAGGCAATTCTGAAACTGGAGTGGATTGCGGCTCCGGTTATCGTCATCGTCGGTTTTATTTTGGAGTATGAGATTCTCCGCACCTACCATCTCAGCGTCGGGAAGTTACTCACATTGCCGGGCAAGGGCGGCGGTGGAATGACCTTTTCCATGGCCGTCATGGCTCAGATGGGCACGTATATCACCCTGGCTCTGAACATCCCGGACTTTACACGGAACATGCGTGCGCCGGCTAGGGGCGGCTGGTGGAAAATGAATCGAGGAAGTGCGTGGGCACAACCTACTGGCTTGATTCTGAGCATGGTCGTCTTCGTATTCATCGGAATGACGAGTGGGGTGGCCACAGGGGACTGGAACCCGATCGATATTCTCGTCAAAATATTTCAACACAATACATTCCTTATGATCCTGGGCCTTCTTTTCGTGTTGATGGCGCAGTGGGCCGCCAATAGCCCAGCAAACCTGTTGCCGCCAGCGCTCATCATCAGCAACTTCTCACCTCGGAAGATTTCGTTCACCTTGGGGTGCATCGTCGCTGGGGTTGTCGGGCTGGTGGCTATGCCTTGGTCCTTCGCAAACTATGTCTCGCAAATCTTAATTGTCATTTCGGCATTGCTGGGGCCAGTCGCCGGGATCATGATCACCGATTACTACTTGCTTCGCAAACGGAAGATCAACGTGAACGAATTATATAGGCCAGGTGGACAGTACAGTTATTGGAAAAACATCAATCCTGCCGGCGTGATCGCGTATGTGCCGGGAATTATTTCCGGATTTCTGTCATCTACCTACGGATTCGTGCTGGCGTTAGTAGTTTCCAGTGTCCTGTATTACATTCTGATGAAGTTTTGGGTTGCGCGCGTGTATCCCCAGCCCGAAATTCTTACATCTAAAAAGCTGAAACCGAATGATTTGTATGTAGACACTGAGGTGTAATTGTTCTCGTGGGCGTTGTTGGGATGGAATAGATATGGACAATGAGGTGCCGGGCCTAGCGGCCTCGGGCACCTCATTGTCATCGCCAGCCTTCTATTTATTTATTAGATGTGCTGCGCTATATTTGCTACTAATTCTATAAATAATCGTTATACAGGTGGTGGAAGATGACTTCTAAGCGAGATGAAACCTTCATTACTGAACTCCAAAACAGACTCAGTCAAACGGAACTGTTGGTGGAGTGCGCGGAGTATTTCACTTCCAGTCTCAAGTTCGAAGAAGTGATGACCCGCATTTTGCAGCGGACACTAGAGGTCATTCCGGCTGCGGATGCAGGGGTATTATTCATTCATGACAAGGATTCGAACACGCTGAAGGCGAGCGCTTGTTCCGGATTCGATTGGGAGTACATGCAGCACATCGCACTCTCCCCTGGTGAGTCCATGTCCGGTTTGACGTTCGAGAAAGAGGTCGCACAGATTTTTGACAACCCCAATCGAGTCATTTTCGGAACGATGTCTGAAGGAAATCAGAAATTCTACACGCAATCTCTGAACCAGATGAAACAAATTATTGGTCCAAAATTTATTGTTCGAGGAGTGATTTGTGCTCCGCTGATTATCAAAGGAGATTGTATCGGAGTCATGACGTTGGATAACTTCACGGGGGATAGTTTTACCTCCGATGACCTTCGTCTTGTCGTTGCCATCTCGAATCAGGCGGCCATCGCGGTCGAAAACGCGGGCCTATACCGAGAGGAGACGTCGAGGAGCCACCGGTTTCAACAACTCAGTCAGGTCATTCAGCGCCAGAATGATGAGTTGACTCGAATCAATCAGGCGCATGAGCGGCTGATGAAGCAGGTGCTCAATGGCGGATCGACGGAGGATATTGGATCCTTGGTGTTCAGCATCCTTGGGAACCCCGTGATTGTCTACGACGAGTGGTTAACCGTTCTGACACAGCATGTTCCGCCGACATTAGACTTCCCCCTACAGTCGCCGACTTTAATGTCGGAGATGCAGTTCGTGCTGCAAAGTGAGCAAATTCGTCACGTCTCGCTGCAGGAACCGGGGGGGAGTTTTTTTGCCGTCAGCCTGTTTCCTATTGTGACAGCCCATGAAATTTTGGGCGTTCTCTGCGTGGTGGAGTCGAATCATCCTCTGGATGAGCAGGATGTGGTGCTCGCTGAACAATGCAACTTGGTACTCGCCTTGGACTTCATGAAACGGGAATCTATTTTTGAAGCGGAACAGCGGGTCAAGGGTGGTTTTTTAGATGAACTGATTACGGAAGACAACGTTGGCGTTTTGAAGCAGCGGGCACGGCTGATCGGTTTGACAGACGGAGATACCTATTCGTTTATGGTGGTCGACGTTGGTGGTATCGGCAAGGCAGACAGTCGGACATACAGACATATCCATCGCAAGGTGGAACAACTGGCTTTGAACTCGAACCGATCTAGTTTAGTGATTACGAAGCTGAACACCATTGTCATTCTGAATGCGATGCCAAAGGGCCTGGGAGGAGACTTGGTTTTAGCGAGGAGCCGAAAGCTTGGAGAGAGCTTCATTGAGGCCCTTCGTGCATCTTATCCAACCATCGACTGCGCCATTGGTATTGGCCGGATTTGTGATGAGATCGGCGACTTGTTTCAATCCTATCAAGATGCAAAACAGTGCGTTGCCCTCATTCAGCGTCAGCAGACGAGCAATGTTGTTCGAGATTATGTCGAAATGGGGGCAATGCGATTTATTCTAAATCAACCCAAAGATCAATTGCTTGAGTTTGTAAAAATGACCCTGAAACCGCTACTGAGTTGTGCCCCGTCTAAGCGGATGGAGTTATTGAAAACACTGGACGCGTTCATTCGCTCGGGGAGACAACACAAGGAGGCTGCCGCGACGTTGGGGATCCACCCGAACACCTTTGCTTACCGTTTAAAACGTTTGGAAGACATCCTCGGCTATCCACTTCAATCGTCGACCAATTTTGACTTGCATTTCGCTTGGAAGGTCGTTGATACGTTTCATCTCAATGATGAGTTATATGGCGGCAATTTGTGAACAACCACAATAAATACCTGTAGTTTTGTGATGATCACGAACAAGTCGCGTCTCAATTGATGTAATATTCTTTATTATCTGGCGGGGCTACTGAGTTCTATCACGAGGGGGAACATCGAGTATGAGGCTAGTTGGTGTGGATGTAGGGGGCACTTTTACAGATATCATGTTCACGGATACCGACGCAAACACTTCCTGTATTCACAAAGTCGCAACGACCAAAGATGACCCATCTGTGGGGATTGTTTCTGGGATTCAGGAGCTTTGCCGGCGTTTTCATATTGATCCCGGTTCCATCGATCACGTCTTCCACGGCACGACCATCGCAACCAATGCAATTTTAGAACACGACGGCTCGAAAACGGGCATGATTACGACGGAAGGGTTTAAGGACATTCTTCATATTGGCCGTCACCAACGCCCACAGAATTATTCCATCATTCAGGAAATACCATGGCAAGATCGGCCGTTGGTCGAGCGTAGGAATCGCAAGGCGGTCAAGGAGCGAGTGGGACTGAACGACGGGCAGGTGGCGGTGCTGGAACCTTTGGACGAAGCGGAGGTACGCGCAGTCCTTGATGGCTTTCGGGAGACCGGGGTCGAATCCGTCGTGGTGTGCTTCTTGTTTTCCTATCTCGAACCACGGCACGAAGACCGAGTTCGAGAGATTATCCGCGAAGAATACCCGGAGTTTTATATCACGACGTCGGCCGACATCTCTCCGCAATTTCGCGAGTTCGAGCGGTTCACAACGGCCGCTTTGAACGGTTTTGTGGGACCGAAAGTGCAGGCGTATGTCGACAACTTGGAGCAGCGTTTGGCTCAATCAGATATCACTTGTGACCTTCACATTATGTGCTCCAATGGCGGCGTGGCGACGGCGAAGACGGTAGCTGAGAAGCCAGTGCTCACGATGCTCTCCGGGCCCGCGGCAGGCGTTTTGGGTGGTGACTGGGCGGGTAAGTTATCCAGCAGGACTAAACTGATCACGTTTGACGTCGGGGGGACAAGTGCAGACATTGCCATCGTTACAGAACACGGATACAGCGAGTCGTCAGCCCGTGACACGTGGATTGCGGGATTTCCGGTGCAAGTGCCGATGATCGATATCCACACGATCGGTGCAGGCGGTGGAAGCATTGCGTACACGGATGCAGGCGGCGCGTTTCGCGTCGGGCCGCGCAGTGCCGGCTCCTATCCAGGACCTGCCTCGTATGGTCGCGGAGGCACGCAACCGACGGTCACGGATGCCCACGTGTTTCTCGGGCGTCTTGACCCAGACAACTTCCTCGGCGGAGAAATGGACATTTATCCGGAGAATGCCGCGCGTGCGATGGAAGCATTGGCGGAGCAGTTGGGGATGGATGTGAGTGAGGCCGCGGAAGGCATCCTTACCATTGTGAACAACAACATGGCCAACGCCATTCGGGCCAAGACGGTACAAAAGGGCCACGACCCTAGAGGCTTCAGTTTGATGGCTTTGGGTGGAGCGGGGCCGATGCACGCCGTCGAGGTGGCGCAGATTTTAGGGGTTCCAGAGGTGATCATCCCACCGAATCCGGGCATTACCTCCGCAACCGGACTATTGACGACGGACTTGAAGTACGACGCGGTTCAGACGTTGTTCATGCGAACGGACCAATTGGACTTGGAACGGGTGAACATCGCGATCGACAAGTTGGAAGGGCAAATTGCGGAACAACTGGAGCAGGCGGGGTTCGCGGCGGAAGAGACGGAAATTCGAAGGTATTTCGACTGCCGCTACATTGGGCAAGGATACGAGCTCAGGGTGAGTCTGCCCGCCACGAAGGTCACCTCGGACAATGTGGGAGCGGTCTGGGAAAGTTTCCACCAGTATCACGAGCAAGAGTATGGGCACGCGTTTCGAGGCAGCCCAATTGAAATTGTGAACTTGCGGTTAACGGGAATCGCAGCGATGCCGAAGATTAGCAAACCGAACGTGCCTCACGGAACTGCGGTGGAAGAGGCACTCGTCAAGCGGACCAACTCCGTCTTTCGGGTGAACGGCACCCTCCAGCAGGTGGACACGGCATTTTATCGCCGGGAACTGCTTCCATTTGACGTGCCGTTCCAAGGGCCTTGCGTGATTTTGCAAAAGGACACGACCACCATCATTCCGCCAAACTGTACAGCGGTGTTGGAACCGGCGGGCAACATTGTCATCCAGGTGGAGGTGTAATGATGAGTACACAGCTAGAAACGCGCACCACCATTGATCCCATCACAGCACAAGTCATTCGCGGAGCCCTCGAGAACGTAGCGGTGGAAATGGGCTACAAACTCGCGCGCATGTCCTACTCCAGTATCATCCGAGAATCGGAGGACTTCGGCTGCGCCATTGTGGATGCCCAAGGACAACAGCTCTGTGAGTCGACGAACAGCACCCCACTGCAGTCGGGGCCGCTGCCTGGCTACATTCGCGGAATTAAGAAGGTGCTGGAGGAGCGCGGGGACCTCATCCGTCCGGGCGATGTCATCATGCACAACTCCCCGTATTATGGGGCATCTCATCAACCAGACGTCGGCTTTTTTTTACCGGTCTTCTATCGGGATGAACTGATTGGCTTTTCTTGCTCCACAGCACACCATCTCGATCTCGGCGCCTTAACACCTGGTTCCTGCGGGATTGTGGACGCGGTGGATGCCTATGCGGAAGGGCTGCAATTCAAGGCAATCAAGGTGTTCGCCGAAGGCAGGCGAAACGAGATGGTTTGGCAGATGCTTCGCGATAACGTGCGAGCTGCCGACTTGGTCGTTGGAGACATGGAAGCGCAAATCGCCTCCTGCCGTATTGGGGCCGCGAGATATCTCGAGATCGTCGAAAAATATGGAATCAACACGGTGCTTGCGGCAAGTGAAGACTTGATGAGTTACTCGGAGCGTATCCTTCGCCAAGAGATCGAAAAACTGCCGGATGGGACGTATCACGCAGAGGGATTCGTAGACGGCTTTCTGGACAGTGATGATCCAGCGAAGAAAGATCTGAAAATTTCCGTGACGCTGACGGTGAAAGGCAGCGACCTGATTGTCGACCTGACGGGCACGGCCCCGCAAGTGCCGGATAGGCCCATCAACATGCCTTTTGAAGGCACGGTGGACATCGCCGTTTACTTTACGCTTCGCTCCATTCTCCTCGACTCCGAGGTGTTTGGATATATTCCACAGAACTCAGGGTTGATGCGGCCGATTCAAATTATTGCGCCGGAAGGGACGATGGTGAATCCAACCTTCCCTGCGCCCACCATTGCTAGATTCTGTCCTGGGAACATGGTTGCAGATACGTTGATGCACGCACTGGCGCAAGTGGTGCCGCGTCAAGTGAGTGCCGGAGTCGGCAACTTGAATGTCGTCGCGTACAGCGGGCTCAAGGATCGTCAGTATTGGGTGTACATGGACATCATGGAAGGCAGTTACGGCGGAAGGTACGAGAAGGACGGAATGGACGCTGTCGATACGCTCTACGCCAACACTCGAAACAATCCGATAGAGGATATTGAGTCCCATTACCCGCTGCGAGTGAACCGGTATGAATTGTTGGATGACGCTTCGGCGGCAGGCAAATATCGCGGTGGCATCGGAACGGTGCGAGAAGTGATGTTCCTGGAAGACGGAGGGTTCTCGGTGGAAGGGGACGGTCAGCGGTATGCACCGTGGGGTTTTTCAGGGGGCAACGACGGAACGCCAGGAAAACTGATTCTTCAAATGTCGGACGGAAAAGAGACGGTGCTGCCGTCCAAAATCCCGCACCACCGAGCGGCGAAGGGAGATAAACTTCGACTGTTCGGGCCTTGCGGTGGAGGGTATGGAAATCCTTTGGATAGAGATCCAAACCTTGTTCTGAAGGACGTTTTAGACGGGTATGTGTCGTTAAAGAGTGCGGAGACGGACTACGGCGTACGCATTGTGGATGGACAGATTGATTTGGCTGCCACGGCTGCATTGCGGGCAGAACGCAACCTCTAACCTTGTGAGTCTGTCAGAAAGAAGGAGATGAATATGAGCAGCACCATCCAATTCGACCGTCAGCCAGATCCCGGGTTGTATAATCCGGATCTGGCTCCCGTACCAAAGGAGAAGCGAAACTGGAGTTGGCTCAATTACTCCACAATCTGGATGGGCATGGTCCACAACATTGTATCGTACGAGTTGGCAGGCAGCCTGATTGGCTTGGGAATGAGCGCGTGGCAGGCCTTGGCCGTCGTCATCGTATCGAACATCGTCCTCATTGGAGCCATTTGGCTGAACAGCGTTTGTGGAGCGAAATACGGACTTCCGTTTCCGGTGTTAATCCGAGCGGCATTCGGTTACAAAGGTGCGCACGTTCCGGTTTTGATCCGTGCTTTTGTCGCAATTTTCTGGTTTTCTGTGCAAGCTTATGCAGGGAGTAAGGCGGTTGGTGCCGTCATCGGCCTGATCTTTCCTGGCTGGATTTCCCTCGGAACCATCCACCTGCTGGGAGCTAGCTTAAACGACCTGATTTCGTTCGCCATCTTCTGGCTGGTTCACGCGTATGTCATCTTACACGGCATGGAGCGAATCAAGTCTTTTGAATTGTGGGCTGGCCCCTTGGTGATCGTTCTAGGACTGGGGCTTGTTGTCTGGGCCATCCACGCGGCACACGGTTTAGGGCCGATTTTCTCGGTTCGTGCCACTTTGTCGGGCGGCCACTTCTGGGGGACCTTCTTTCTCTCTGTAAGCGGAATGATTGGGGTCTTGGCGTCCCTCGTTCTGAACATTCCTGATCTGACTCGGTTTGCCGGATCACAGCGAGATCAAATAATTGGCCAAGCCGTGGGCTTACCGGTGATGATGACGTTCTTTGCCTTCATGAGCGTCGTGATTACGTCTGGTACCGTCATTGCCTTCGGCAAGCCAATTTTCGATCCCGTCCAACTGCTGCTTCACTTCAAGAATCCCATTGTGGTTCTCCTTGGCGCGTTTTCACTTTTGATCGCCACGGTATCTGTCAACGTGGTTGCAAACGTGGTTTCACCGGCCTATGACTTGACGAATCTGCTTCCGAGGAAGCTCAACTTTGTCAAGGGAGGGATGATTTCCATCCTCATCGGCGTGCTGTTCGCTCCATGGGCGTGGTACAACAATTCGAACTCGATTCTCTCTGTGATTGGGGCTATCGGCGGTACGCTTGGGCCGGTCGCAGGAATCATGATTGCCGATTTCTACTTCATTCACAGACGAATCTACGACGTAGAGAGTTTATATAGCAAGGAGGGCGCATACACATTCCGACAGGGGTGGAATCCGCAGGCGTTCATCGCAATGATTCTAGGAATCATTGTCGCTTTAATTGGCCTGTTTGTCCCTGCTCTGCACGCCCTCTATGCATACAACTGGTTCTTAGGTGTGGGCGTTGGTGCAGTTGCCTATATCGCCCTGATGCGTATTGTTCGGGGTGTGAACCATTCCAACACGATCATTCCCACTACGAACCTGGAGACGGTCAGCTTACAACAGGATGAGATCTAAAGGAGATGACGGACCGTGATCAGACCTTCGCGCATCGGTGAAAGGATTGAATCCTTAGGAAAAATAGGAGAATCAAATGGTGAAGGGGTCACCCGACTTGCCTTGTCGAAGGAGTATAAAGATGCCCAAGCCTTGATGATGTCTTGGATGGAAGAAGCGGGAATGCAGGTTCGGGTGGACGCCGCGGGGAACTTGATAGGTCGGAAGGAAGGGTCTAATCCCGACGCTAATCCGGTGGTCATGGGCTCTCATATTGACTCGGTGGTTAACGGCGGCAAGTATGATGGGACAATCGGTGTTATTGGTGGAGTAGAAGTAGTTCAGCATTTCGCCGAAGAAGGGATCGTGACGAGTCACCCCATCGAGGTGATTGCCTTCTGTGAAGAAGAGGGGTCGCGCTTCCAGAGCGGCTTGTTTGGCAGCCAGGCGGTGATCGGCGCCATCGAACCGGGCCACCTTGACTTGAAGGACAAAGATGGAAAGACAAGACGAGAGGCTTTGCTAGAATTTGGTTTGAACCCCGACGACATATTCCATGAAGTTAGACGGCACCAAGGCGAACTTTCCGTCTATCTGGAGATGCATATCGAGCAAGGCCCAATTCTCGAAAAAGAGAATCATCCAGTCGGCATTGTGACAGCTATCGCAGGACCGACTTGGATGGAGATCGAGATTCAGGGAAAAGCGGGCCACGCGGGTACTATTCCTATGCGGATGCGCCAGGATGCGCTGTTGGGGGCGAGTGAAATCGCTTTAGCGTTGGAACAGATTTGCTTGGATTACGCCGGATCTCCGATTGTCGGCACGGTCGGAAGAATGGATGTGTTCCCGGGCGGTGCTAATGTTGTCCCAGGGCGAGTGCTCATGTCGGTGGATGTGCGAGACGTAGATCGGAATCGGCGCGCCTTTGCTCTAGAGAAATTACGGGTTCGTGGGCACGAAATTGCACAACAGCGAGGGCTTGAGATTCAGTTTTCCGAGCGCCTGTCGGTCGCTCCCGTCGCGTGCCACCCTGAAGTAGTGTCCGTGATGGTTGAAGAGGGACGCAACATGCAGCTCGAGTGTCCAATGATGATCAGTGGCGCCGGGCACGACGCGCAACTGATGGCCGCCATCACCGACGTGGGCATGGTCTTCATTCGCTGCAAGGACGGGATTAGCCACAATCCCAAGGAATTTGCAGAAGTGGGCGACATCGCGCTAGGGACTGAACTCTTATCACGTGTGGCCTACCGCTATGCGATGAAGTAGCATCCATCCTTTGGTTACCAGTGCATCCTGAGTACGTGAGGAGAAATTTTGCAATTTCCGTACGCAAGGCCACCCTCGAGAAAAGAATCAATAAAGTCACTCCGCGGTCGGTCAACTCAGCGGGGTGACTTTATTGGTTAGAGCAAAGCCATTAACAAAGATGCTGATGCTGCTGCGTACGACCGCGTAAGTGACGCACATTTTTCGATGTTCAAGGTGGTTTGGGCGTTTTGAAGGTCTGGTACTATTTGCTCTAGCGGGTTATAGGCGTGATACGATCCCTGATCCACCGTATAGGTTCGCGATCTTCTCGTCGGTGTCTATGGCATCTTCGAGCTGTTTGTGAAGCACCGCACGAATCTCAGCCGGAAGCTGTTTCTGTAATGGCAACTGAGTAGTCCCATACGCCCGTTTTGGTTGCTATGAGCTGATCAGTAGCGACGAACGGGTCTGTGATATCAAACGTTCCAGTGATATTCTCGATGATTTGGTTGCTGCAACTACGTACACCCCCTCCGAGGAATGAGACCGCGTAATTACAAATGCTCCCCCTAGTTGTGCCATGCATAGACTATCCGGATGTGTAAATTTTTTGTAATGCAAGTGTCCAACATCGTTAATTACTGTAGGGGAGTTGGAGTGAAACTCGATATCGTACTGTCTCGTGAAATATTGATCAGACCCCTGCATTCGGTTATATTATATATAACTTTTAAAATTATATATAATCTTAAGTATTATATATAAAGAATGGCAGGGGACCTTATGGAACTAACCGATCACAGTGATGCGAATGAAATTTCCCTCAAGGATGAAATCAAGTTTAAATTGCGGAACGCGATTATCACGAATGAACTCAAACCGGGTCAGCGTCTGGTCGAAACCGATATCGCGAAACAGTATGGAACAAGTCAAGTACCTGTGCGTGAAGCTCTTCGAGGCTTAGAAGAAGAAGGGCTAGTTAGAACTGTGAAGTATAAAGGTGCATATGTAACGGAGATTGAACTGTCGGAAGCGTACCACATCTTTTCCTTACGTTCAGATATTGAGTCTAAAGTTATTGAGCTTATTCTTCCAAAGATGACACAACGTCATTTTGGTGAGTTGTACGACATCATTGCGCAAATGGAGGCTGACATAGAAAATCCTCGGGATTTGTCCGCGTTAGACACCGATTTTCATTTGAAGCTTATTGACTGGGCAAACATCGACATTTATAGCCGAGTTTGGAACATGTGTTATGGCCGCGTTCGTCGATTTATTTCTTTTGTGCATCCACCGGTGCATGACAAGTACGTAGAAATGCATGAAAAGCATATCAGTCTTGTTCAAGTATTTGAGAAGAGAGATGTGGAACAGGCCAAATTGGCAATCAGAGCCCATATCATGAGGTCCTTCAACGAAAGCAAGTATAAGATTCATCGTTAACTCCATACGCGAACTGGCGTTCCTGCGAAGTTGTGGTTGATGAAAGCGGATACTATGATTCGTAGGTTCATTGTGACATGAATGATACGACATACAGGATCGACTCTGAAAGGGAGGTGGTATAACACACCCGACCATCCGGCTGTACTGAATGCCCCAGCGATCATAGCGGAGATTGAAATTCCAAAAGAATAGGATGGTCGGACACGCTGGCATTACATGAGACAGATAGGAGTGACACCCAGAGGACCAACATGAGATGGAGGAAAGAAAATGTTCGGAAGATACTGGAAAGTAGTCGTCCTTATGTTGTTTTTGGCGCAGGTCATTAATTACTTGGACCGATCCGCGTTCTCAGTGGCGGCTCCAATCATCACAAAGCAATTACATTTCAGCCCAGCTGAACTAGGAATTCTCCTGAGCAGTTTTTCGGTCGGATATGCCGTGTTTAATTTTGTGGGTGGATATCTATCGGACATGTACGGACCACGAAGAGTGTACGGCGGTGCGATGACGCTTTGGTCTATCTTTTGTGGATTGACGACATTGGGTTTCAATTTTGCTTCGATGTTTATAATTCGTTTGATTTTTGGGATTGGCGAAGGACCACTCGCTACGACCACGAACAAGACATTGACAAACTGGGTCCCGAAAGCGAAACACGCAGGCGCAGTGGGCATTGCAAACGCGGGAAGTCCACTCGGAGGAGCAATCGCAGGGCCAATTGTTGGCTTAATTGCAGTTTATTCGAGTTGGAAGGTTTCGTTCCTTGCCATCACGATTATCGGTCTCCTCTGGGCTGTGGTGTGGTTAAGAATTGTAAAGGATCATCCTAGACAACACAGTAAGGTTTCACCAGAGGAACTCCAAGAAATCGAACAAGGAAAAGCATGGCCTTCAGGTGTATCAAATGCTATCAAGATTCCGCTGTCGCACTACTTAAAGCAGCCAACGGTACTGTTCACCGCCGTGGCATTTTTTACCTTCAACTACATTTTGTTCTTCTTTCTCACGTGGTTTCCAAGCTATCTATCTATCGAGAAACATCTGAGCATTAAAAATATTAGCATTGCCACTTCGATTCCGTGGATCGTTGGAACCGTCGGGGTATTACTGAGCGGCTGGATATCAGACTACATTTACAAGAAGACGAAAAATTTGATGTTTTCACGGAAAGTTGTGCTTGTCGTAGGCCTGCTTGGGGCTGCGGTTTGTGTTGGTTTAGCAGGATTGGCCCAGACACCGGTGAGTGCTGTCGTGCTTATGACTATCGGGATTTTCTTTATGTACATCACTGGTGCGATTTATTGGTCCATTATTTCAGATAATGTTGCGACTGAGAGAGTAGGAGGGGTCGGTGGATTTATTCACGCGATCGCCAATGTTTCTGGAATTATTGCCCCAACTGTCACCGGAGTCATTGTGCAATCGACAGGGTCGTTTGTAAGCGCTTTTCTAGTGGCTGGGATTTTGGCCATCGTCGGAGCTGTTTGTGTGATGTTGTTTGTTAGGCCAATGCGTGATACGTCCGCTCGAAGACAGGAACCGAATCATATGTCTGTGTAAGGAGAAAACCTTTGGCACCCTTGTTTTACAATCGAAACTTTCAAGTGGCAACAAGGGTGTCGATGCGTCGTGAATGGAGAGGGATAACCATGAGTAACCAAGGCATGCGAATTCATAAAGACGAACTGGAGCAGTTCGTTAGTCGTATCTTGCTCGAGGTAGGTTTTGATGAAGAGCATGTATCCACGATCGCCAGTCACCTCGTTTTGGCGAATTTACGGGGAGTCGATTCGCATGGAGTGAGTCGAGTTGCGATATATACAGAGAGGATTGAGAAAGGGCTTATCAACAAGAAAATCCAAGCAGAACCCGAGCGGGAAACCGCTTCCAGTATGTTAATTAACGGAAATCATGGCTCTGGAATTGTTCTTGCCACACAGGGAATCCATCACGCCGTTGAAAAGGCCAAAAACACGGGTTTAGCGGTTGTTGGAATTAAGAACTCTGAGCACTGCGGCATGCTTGCCGCTTATACCATGTATGCCGCAGAAAATGACTGCATTGCGTTAGCAACCACGAATTCTCCGCCCAGCATGGCTCCGTGGGGTGGAAGAGAGAAGTTTTTTGGTACAAATCCATTTTCGTACGGCATTCCGACTGGCTCAGAAATGAATATTGTTTTTGACATGGCGACGAGTGTAGTGGCGAGAGGAAAGATTATCTTAGCACACATGAATCATCAAAAAATTCCTTTGGGATGGGCGATTTCAAAGGAGGGAAGGCCGACGACCGATACGCAGGAGGCCTTAGAGGGATTGGTTCTACCCGTGGGCGGCCCGAAAGGGTATGGACTTACGTTTCTAGTAGAGACGTTGTCCTCTTTGTTCACAGGATCCCTCTTTGGACCGCACCTCCCGGACTATTATAAAGACTCGCGCCCATTGAGTGTGGGGCAATGCTTTGTCGTCTTTCGAGCGGATTTGTTCAGAAGTCTTCAGGAGTTCAAAGATACCATGGACCAAATGATCGCGGAAATCAAAAGTGTTGCATTGATGGAGGGGGTGGACCGTATCTATCTCCCTGGTGAAATTGAAGTAGAGAAAACTGCGGAACGACTTGCGCATGGGATCCCATTATCAAAGGAATTAATAGACGAACTCGTCGGCGTCGGAATGCGTTATGGGGTCTCTCCTCAATCACTCACGAATGCACTTTACTAAAACTCGCGGATGCGAGGGCGCAATACCGACTGATGTTCCACCTGACTACGTTTATGGACTAGAAGAGAAAATGGAGGCAAGAGTTATGGAGACGCTGAGTGTCGATACGTTTAAAAAATTACGGGAAGTTTCCACGGCAAGTCTAACGTCTGAACTCCTGAAGCTCGGATATAGAAATACCTTCATGAAGGGGGTCCACCCACTTCATACGAATTCACGTCTGGTTGGATATGCATTTACTTTGCGGTATATACCTGCACGTGAAGACCTGGATTTTCAAGTGGAATATGACAATTTGAAGAATCCCCAGCGGGTAGCGGTTGAAACCATCGGGGAAAATGAGGTTCTTGTCATCGACTCACGTGGCGATATCAGCGCGGCATCTTTGGGTCATATCCTATGTACACGCCTAAAATGTAGAGGAGCGGCTGGTTTAGTCACAGATGGTGCGCTACGGGACACACCTGCGATTCGCAACATGGACTTTCCAACTTATGCTCAAGCTGCTCATGGCACAACAAGTTCGGTTGTCCACCACCCTGTTGACTTTCAGATCCCCATCGCGTGTGGTGGGGTCATGGTGCAGCCCGGAGACCTTATCGTGGGTGACGATGAGGGTGTTGTGGTCATTCCGGCTCATGTTGCGGAAGAAGTTGTGAACCGATGTCACGAACGGGATTTACTTGAAGGGTGGATACAGGAAAAGGTTGCGAGTGGTGCGAGCATCCGGGGACTCTATCCACCAGACGAAAGTACATTGGCGGAATACAAAGCATGGAGAGATAGTCAGGCGAGATCGTAAGTCGAATTGGACTGCGCGTTCACTTCCAAACGCAAAGGCTGAAATTTTCTCAGGAGGGAAGTTCCAAATGGAATCAAAAAACTACGTTGGCGGAGAATGGGTTATTCCGAATGGCCGACAGACGGTGATTCACAATCCTTCAAACACCGTTGAGGAATATGGTGTTATACACCTGTCCACGCAACACGACGCTGTTGAAGCCGGTGAAGCTGCCAAACATGCTGTAACCGGTTGGGTAAATACGAACACCGCCGCGCGCGGAGAATTTTTATTGAGGGCCGCTGATCTCTTACGGCAGCGCCAAGACGAAATTGCGTTAACCGCTAGCTCCGAAATGGGCAAACCTATTTCAGAAATGAAGGGGGAGGTTCTACGAGGGATTCAGCTTCTTCGGTACTATGGAGCGGAAGGTGTTCGTGCCATTGGCTCCGTAATTCCCGCCAGTAAAGACAACATCCTGCAATATACCCGCCGTGTCCCACTGGGTATTGTCGGGATTATTACACCTTGGAACTTTCCGATTGCGATCCCGATTTGGAAGTTGGCACCAGCCCTGTTGTGTGGAAATACAATCGTCTGGAAACCATCCGAGATTGCATCGCTCAGTGCAACACTCTTAATGAAAGTCTTTGCCGACGCCGGATTACCGCCTGGAGTTTTAAATCTCGTCGTCGGTGAGGGCAGCGTTGTCGGCCGAGCACTCCTAGATGAACTTCCGCTGGATGCCGTAAGTTTTACCGGTTCAACTCAAACAGGTTCAAGCATTGCAACTCAAGCAGCACGACGGAATATAAAGTATCAGACAGAAATGGGCGGGAAAAACGCCGCCGTTGTGTTGCGTGATGCAAACCTTGACTTGGCTGTCTCGGCAGTCATCAGTGGAGCATTCTCATCGGCTGGTCAAAAATGTACAGCAACCAGTCGAGTGATCGTCGAGTCGGCAGTCTATGACGAGTTTGTGAGCTTATTTCAACATGAGGTACGGAATCTATACGTGGGGTCTGCGCTGGATCCTAAATCGTATTTAGGCCCCGTTGCGTCAGCCAGTCAATATGATAAGGTCGCGAAGTACGTTGAGATCGCCAGACACGAAGCGAATTCCATTGCAAAGGCCAATATTCAGGTGGATCCTACGAGTGGCTACTACATACCTCCACTTGCCGTCGATGGCATCAGTGTAGAACATCAATTGGTTCAGGAGGAGATCTTCGGCCCCCTTGTCGTGTTTCTGCCTGTTCAGAACTTTGATGATGCACTCACGGTTTGTAACAAAACAGTGTATGGCCTGAGCGCATCGGTGTTTACTGAAAACCTTAACAATAGTCTACGGTTCTTAGATGAAGCGCACGTCGGTATGGTACGAGTTAATCTCGAGACGGCTGGAGTGGAGTATCAGGCGCCGTTCGGCGGTATGGGGTTATCTAGTTCACACAGTCGTGAACAAGGCCAACCAGCTTTAGACTTTTACAGTCAAACGAAGACGTGTGCGATCTATTATGGGTGAGTGGACTTTGCGATATAAATGAATGAACAGCACCCCATCAAGTAGACAGTACAAATAATAAAAGGATTTTAGACGGCCTTGGCTCGACATTCCATTGGGCTAAGGCCGTTTCTTCCTTTTAGTAACGGTTCGTGATTGTAAAAATGCATGTAAGCTTCGGGCGCTTCGGATAGTTCTTCGAAGTTGGAAAAGGTCACTAATAAAATCTGTGATGGAAAAGGAGGCTACGTGGGGTGCTTTGACCTGTTTTTTTCCGTGTCATGTGTATAGCCTCAATGCCCTTGAGTGTGTAGTCAGCAGATTGAAACGAATGGAACCCCATGATCGGGCTCGTGATTTTCTTGATGAATCGATGATCTTGTTCAACACAGTCTTGTGCGGTTTACGCAATTCAGGAAGCAAGCGGCTCAAAGCTTTTTACCAAAAGAAACGAGACGAAGGCAAAGCACACAAAGTAGCCATTGTGGCTTGCATCAACAAACTTCTTCACTGGATTTATGCACTGTAAAGCGGAAGGCAACCTTCCTAGACATGGCATAACCTCTAGATAACGCAACAATGACAAAGACCCTCCAGTTCATGAAGGGAAGGTTATTTGGTGTGTCTAAAATAACTGTAACACAGGATTTAAGGTCTCGTTAACACCCTGCTTGAAAAACTATTAGCTGGGTTAGCGACGGAACGGTTCCGTATGATTACCGTGGTAATGGGTGAACTTGTACTGATCCCTCATGGAACAAAAGCACCGATTATTTCTAAATGAATAGGCGGATGCCCAATATCGGAATCGCTCCTTTTTATCAGCGGTCCAGCGACATATGCAGAACTAATTTTGGTTCGTAGCACTACGAAACAAAACCTTGTCTATTGTTTCGCTTTTAGCTAATTACGCATATAATGAAGTTAATTCGAGGAGAAGCTTAAGGCAGGTGAATTCTATGAACGAGAATGTCTTCAAGGCGATGTCTGACAAGACTCGTAGGAAGATCATTGAACTGTTAAAGGAAGGACCAAAAACAGCAGGTGAGATTTCGGAACATTTCTCCTCAGCTCAACCGACGATTAGTCGACATTTGAACGTTCTCAAGAACGCGAATTTGGTTATTGATCAGCGGGAAGGAACTTTTATTATTTACAGGCTCAACACAACGATTTTGCAAGAATGGCTGGCATGGCTTCTCGAACACTTTGGAGGTGGTGATAGTGATGAATAAGAAAATGGCAATGCCGTGGTGGGGCTGGCTTGCGTGGATCTTGGCAATCGTGCTGGGGTGTCTTACGTACTTTCATCTCCCTATACAGGTTCCAAGCCATGTTAATTCGGCTGGAAAACCGACTTTCTTCATTTCGCGTCTATTAGCGGTTGTGTATGAACCGTCGATTATGCTTGTCATCATTCTCGTGTGGCACGTTCTCTGGAGAATTGACCCGAAGAAGAGAAATTATGAGTCGTTCTGGTCGACGTATCGATATATCGGCGGCGTCGTTATTGTGTGTGTTAGCTTGATTTACCTCGTGGTTTTAGGACACCTTTTGCACATCGGGTCTATGCATTTCGCTCTGACCGCATACGGTATCATGTTTATGCTGATAGCAAACGTTTTGCCGCGTCTTCAACCCAATTGGTTCGTTGGCATCCGAACGCCATGGACTTTGTCGAGTGAAGAATGCTGGAATCGCACACATCGTTTAGGTGGACAATTAGGTATTCCGATAGGAATTTTGATTATTATTCTTGCCTGGGTTATGCCCATCGGTAAAGTGATGGTACTTGCGGTTGTTATACCCATTATTTTATGGGTGCTTATTACGGTTGTGGCGTCGTATTTTTACGCCAAAAAGGAGTAACTGTACTGACAAAGGGCACCGTTACAGTGTGACACGGTGTCCTTTTGTTTCTTCATGGGACAAAACCCTTGTTTGAATGGGGGGGCATTAAGCCCTCAAGCTTGTGCGTTTGGATGTATCGAAAGAGAAAATTGCGGTTGCAGTGGCTGAGGAAGGAAGACAGGAGCCACGCTTTGTCGGAATGATTCCGAACACGGTAGAAGCGATTCGGAATTTGGTTCGTCAATTACAGGCCGAGGATGTTCACTTGGAATTCTGCTATGAAGCGGGTCCGACGGGTACGGGTTGTATCGTCTGTTACACGTAATGGAGTTGTCGTGTGCGGTTGTTGCACCGTCTCTTATCCCGACTAAACAAGGCGATAGGGTGAAAACGGACAAGCGTGACGCCTTACGGTTGGCGAAGTTATTCCGTGCCGGAGAGTTAACGCCTGTGTTTGTACCGAATGAAGAGAACGAGGCATTACGGGACTTGGTACGAGCTCGGGAGGATGCGATTGAAAACAGACTCAGGGCAAGGCACCAATTGTCAAAGTTTCTGCTAAGACACGAACGACGACTGCAAGCAAAGCTTCGAGCGATCCGGGCGTTCGACCCCATCACGACACGGGGCTTGACGGTGTCGTTGATATCAACTGGGGGCATAAAATGCAAGAAAAGACAAAACGTATTAAGGGGGGGATTGTCGATGAGTTTGTTGATTGGGCCCGAAGTTAATCTGATCATTGTTTTGTACTGATCGGGCTTTAGAATCGGAGTTTTGTGCTGGCTATAACGAGGAGAAGGAAAAGAACTGCAACGACCCAGGCTGTATGTACCCGTCAGAAGCGTCCACACACCCACTCCCGAGCTTATAAAAAAGAGAAGTTATGTAATTAACAGCCTTAGCTATGAGTGATAGTTGTCTTTGATTTCAGAATTCATTGGATATTGTTTCCGTCTACTTCAAGTGTGCTGATTTTTTACTTGTTCTGACTTCATAAGAGCTTAAATTATAAACTCCACTAGTGAGAAGCCCACCCATTAAGTAAAAGGAACCCTTGCAATTCGTACACGCATTCCTTAAGTTTAATTAAGTCTGAAGGAAATTTTCTTCATTAATGTGTCTCAAAGAAAGGAAAATGTTTGTGGATATTATAGAAAAGAATCAGACATCCGGTTTTTCTACGAGGGTAGAATTGATGTTTCCCAAACTGCGTGATGCCGAGAAAAAAGTAGTTGACTTCGTTATGGAAAATAGGAATGAAATTATTCATCTGTCAATAACTGAAGTAGCCGAGAGAAGTTCCGCGAGTGAATCCACTGTAGTAAGGGTATGCAAAAGATTAGGGTACAAGGGGTTTCAAGATCTCAAAATAAGTCTAGCACGTGAAGTTGTTGAACCTGCTAAACACATTCACGAAGTAATTGAGCCTTCAGATAGTACGTTAACAATTAAACGAAAAGTATTCCAGGCCAATATACAAGCGTTATACGACACGTTAGAGGTGTGCAGCGACGAGGAACTCGAAAAAGCCGTATTACTTTTAAAGCAATCCGACCGTATTGAGATATATGGAACAGGGGCATCGGGTAATGTTGCATTAGATGCGCAGCATAAATTTCTTAAGTTTGGAATCAAAACTAATGCTCCTTCAGATGTTCATATTCAACTTATGTCTGCAAGCCTACTTCGGCCAGGCGATGTCGCCATAGGGATTTCTCATACAGGAACAAATAAAGACACACTTGAAATTATGAAAACAGCGAAAAACCAAGGAGCTAGTCTGATATGTATAACAAACTTTTCGAAATCGCCATTAACCAAGATATCTGACATATGCTTGTTTACAGCTTCTAAGGAAACTCTGTTTAGAACGGATGCAACGGCTTCTCGAATTGCACAATTAACTATAATCGATACTCTCTTAGCGAGCGTAGCGACATTGGATTATCAGTACTATTTTGAAAATGTACAGAAGACAAGGGAAGCGACCTTGCTTAAACGGATATAACGAAATTTTTTTCTGTAAAACACAATTAATTGTGGTGGAAATTTTCTTCGTGTGATACATTGTTGTTGTGAAAAGTTTCACAATAATTTTGCTCGTGCAGTTAAGGAGTGATTCAAATTAAAGCTGCAGTGTTTCATGGTCCTAAGCAGATGAGTATTGAAGTACTGGAAAAACCTCAAATTGGGCCGAAGGAGGTTTTACTTCAAGTTACCGTAAGTGCAGTTTGCGGAACGGACGTTCGTATTTATGAGGGTTTGAAAACAAAAGGAGTTCGCACTCCGTCGACAATTGGCCATGAAGTTGTTGGTATTGTCGAATCTGTCGGTTCGGAAATTAGTGAGTTTAAACCTGGAGATCGTGTTGGTGTAATTCCGGTTATTCCGTGCAGAAAATGTCATTATTGCTTAAATGGAAGAGAAAATGCATGTTTGAATCGCAAAGCAATTGGGTATGAGTTTGATGGGGCCTTTGCTGAATTTGTGAGAATTCCGCGAGAAGCAATTGAGTCAGGAAACCTAGTTCATCTTCCGGATGAACTCCCATTCGAACAGGCCGTTTTATGTGAGCCGCTGTCGTGTTGTATTAATGGACAAAGGAAAGCTCAAGTAAAAATAAATGACTGTGTTGTGGTTGTAGGAGCAGGCCCAATTGGGTTGATGCATGTACAACTAGCTAAAATTGCTGGAGCTAGAAAAGTAATTGTAAGTGAGTTGGTTGAATCACGGCGTGAAAACGCAGCTGAGGCTGGGGCTGACGTTGTAGTAAATCCACTAGAACAATCTCTTGAGCAGATTGTGAAGGACAACACAGAGGGTTATGGGGCAGATGCAGTAATCCTTGCGATTGGGGTTCCTTCTCTCGTAAATCCATCCTTAAGGTTACTTCGTAAGGGCGGGGTACTGAATCTGTTTGCTGGATTTACCAACGGTGTCTCGTGCGAAATTGACCCGAATTTTATTCACTACGAAGAGGTAAAAGTTGTTGGTACGTCTGCTTCAACTAGATCAGATTATATGAATGCCCTGGGCCTTATAAGGTCTGGTGCAATTAATACGGATGTTCTAATTACCCCAGGCTACACATTGGATGGAATTTGTAACGCTATTAATGATGTTAAGAGTGGCACTGGGATGAAGCCGGTGATTAATTATTAATGAGGTAGTTGGCTTTTCAGGGTGGTGTACGAAATGTCACACGTCATTTCAATTGATATAGGAACTAGTGGAATTAAGGTCGGTGCCTTAAACCGTTCAGGAGAACTAGTGTTTATTCTCCGAAAGCCTTATGAATTGATCTACCCTCAACGGGGGTGGGTAGAGATAGATGCTAATGACGTTTGGGAAAAGACAAAAGACCTACTACACCAAGTACACGAAAAGATTGTCTCTATTAACGGGAATGTTGATGCCATTGGATTGTCTACGTTTTGCAATGCATCCGTTTTTATGGATGAATACGGAGATTCCCTATGTAGAGGGATAATGTACTTAGACCATAGAAGCGAATACGAATCCAACTGGATAAAGGCAAATATACCACTAGAAAAACAAAATGATATTACTCGAAATCGGATTGAACCGGGTATGTTCTCTGTGACTACATTGCTCTGGACCAAGTGGAATCGTCCTGATATTTGGAAAAACGTTTTCAAATGGGGGCATTTGTCTACTTACATTCTCCACAGATTAACTAAAAAGTTCGTTTTAGACTGGACCCAAGCTTCTTTTTCGGGGGTTTTTGATGTCATAAATTATGAATGGTCTGAAGAACTATTAGCTACCATCGGTATTGATTATGATATTCTCCCGAAAATAATTGAGCCGTCACAGGGTGTTGGTGTTGTGTGTGATGAATCTTTGCCTGAATTCTTAGGTGTTCATGTCGTAGCGGGAGGTGCAGATACAGCGTGCTCTGCGCTTGCGGTGGGAATTAAGCCGGACGATGTTTTTGAGTCGGTTGGAACGTCAGATGTTTTGACCGTATGCACTACTGAAACGGATAGGTTTGATAACCGCTTTTTAAACCGTTGTCATATTTTTAAAAATCAATGGTTATCACATGGAGCTATGTCAACTCCAGGGGCTAGTATTAAGTGGTTTCTTAATAATTTTTTAGATACCTCTGAATTTGATAATGTGGAAAGAATGATTTTGACATCGCAAATTGGAGCAAACGGGCTGTTTTTCTTACCTTACATGTTTGGAGAAAGAACACCCGTATGGGATAAAAATGCTGCAGGAGCATTCGTAGGGCTATCTCTGACAACAACAAAGGCAGATATGTTACGAGCAATTCTTGAAGGCTGTTCTTATGGGTTGAGTGAGATTTATGAAATCATACGTCAAAAGTACCGTATCACACCTGAAACTGTGCCGGTTGTTGGTGGTGGCGCCAGAAACTCAGTATGGGCGCAAATGAAAGCTAGTGTTTTAAACGTTTCTATCGCAGTGCAAGAAGTCCAAGAAACTGCCTTGTTAGGTGCGGGACTACTAGCAGGCTCGTACGCTGGTTATTTTGATATATCAGAAAATATAAATAGAACTTCTGGGAAAACGCTAGTTACGTTCTATCCTAGGCTTCAAGATGTTGAGTTTTATGCCAAGCAAATTGATGTGTATACAAAAATCTATCCGGCACTCCGTGATATTTTTACTCTGCAAAAAGCAACTTCTTTCGAGGAGGTCATGTATCATGCTTGAAAACGCTTCAGTAATTGACCTGACGTTGACATTGAGTGAAAACTTACCATGTGCGTCACCGGAGCATGTGCAGTTCCAACGAAAAATTTGGAATTGGTATTCCGATGAACCGGGAACTCATCAATCAGGGATGTATTCTAAGCTGGGCCCCTATTACACAGAATGGCTGACTATTGACGAGCATACTGGTACGCACTTTGATGCGCCCAGTCACTATATTCCTTACGAAGGATCAGGTCTTCAATACGCCTCCGCTGTTGGCAACATTACTGGAGAAAAAGTTGACCCAAGAAAGATGATAGGACCTGCGGTAGTCATTGATGTCACTAAATTAACCGGTACAGGAAGCCCAGGAGTAAGCCCGCTTATTACCGTTGAAATGATAGAAGAATGGGAAAAAGAGCATGGTGCAATTAAACCGAATGATATCGTTCTCCTTTATACAGGGTGGGACAGATACTACCTACCTGGTCCTGAAGGTGACGCATACTTTAAAAATGCATTTCGTAAAGCTGGTCCAGGTTGGCCTAGTCCAGATGCTCAAACAGTCGAGTATTTGTACCAAAAGGGTGTTCAATGCATTGCCACAGATAGCATTAGCATTGGAGCGACACACGAAGGGATTTCCGCACATGTGGCAGGTTTGTCAAAACAGATGGCCTATGTGGAAAGTTTGACAAATTTGGATAAACTACCAACACGAGGTGCGTATTTCATCTTTCTTGGTCTAAAAATTGAAGGTTCTTCAGGTGGACCTGGCAGAGCAATTGCTTTCGTTCCCAACTCATGAAGCGATTTTGTGGATTGAAGTATATTTTCGATTTTATGTTGCCTATTTGTGAAGGGTATTTCCTTCTTCACAATTGCATAAATTTTGGTTCTAAATTTCATTGTAGGGAGGGCTTTTTAATATGAGTTACTTTGGAAAACAAATTCGGATGAAGAGGCTTTTAGGGACCGATGGGAGGCTACTTTCTGTTGCGCTAGATCAGGCTACTGCTCGAGGCGTGCATGAAGAACTCATACCGATTCATCGAAAGGTATCTGAAATAGTATCGGGCGGTCCAGATGCGATTACGATACACAAAGGGCTAGTCGAAAATGCATTTGCACCACATGCAAATGAGGTATCCCTCATTTTGAAGTGTTCTACGTTTTCCCCTTGGCAAATGAACTATGAGACATGGTTAACAAGCGTAGTAGAAGGAGTAAGGCTTGGAGCAGACGCCGTTTCGATTGGTTGTATTGTAGGCGGGGATGACCAACCTGAACAGATCCGAAACTTGAGCAAATTTGCAGAAGAAGCAACTTTATATGGACTTCCTGTAATAGCACACATCTACCCGAGAGGTAATCAAATTCCTGAGGACGAAAAAATGGACTGGAAACACCATGCATATGCAGTCCGATTAGGGGCTGAACTTGGGGTAGATATCGTCAAGACACACTACACGGGTGACCCTGATTCCTTCAGCAAGGTTGTGGCAGCAACGCCGGCAAAAGTTGTCGTCGCCGGCGGAGACAGTGGTGGGAACCTGACTGGAGCTTTTCAAATGGTACGTGACGTGTTGGATGTAGGTGGTGCAGGAATAACCTTTGGAAGATTTGTGTGGAGCAATTCACATCCTAAAGCTGTTGTTAGTGCACTAAGAGCCATCGTACATCAAAACGAAAGTGTACAATTTGCTGTCGAGGTGTATGAAGAAGTTTCCGAAAGGAAAATTGATAGCGAAGCTGTATTGCAACAATAAGTTTCGTTCCAACTGTTAACCCAGCGAAATTAGAAATATTCGTTGGGTTAACAGAACCATTCGTTATTTGATGTTCGATCTGAAAGCGATTCCATTCGCTGGCGTTAAGAATAAGGGGGATACAACGATGAGTGTTAGTACTGAGCATTCTCAGACTATGTACCGAAGACAAGTGTTGGGTATGCCTGTAGCTTTACTTTGGGGGTTTGTTGCAGTCGCATGTTTTATGGTTGGCGATGGAATTGAACAAGCATTTTTATCCAAGTATATTGTCCAGTTAGGTTTTACTCTTACTCAGTCCGCATTAGTATTTACGGTTTACGGAATTACTGTGGCAGTCGCTGCATGGTTGTCTGGGGTATTTGCTGATACTTGGGGGCCCCGTAGAACTATGGTAATAGGGTTTATCATTTGGGTAATTTTTGATGTCGGATTTTTAACACTTGGCTTATCGACAAAGAATTACCCAATGATGCTAGTCATGTACGGATTACGCGGCTTTGGATATCCATTGTTCTGTTATGGTTTTATCGTATGGATAGCTTATGTATCACCTAAACACAAATTGTCGAGTGCCATGGGCTGGTTTTGGTTTATGTACTCAATTGGCATTGGTGTAATTGGTTCTTATTTACCGAGTTTTACGATTCCTCATATCGGTTTTCTGGGAACGTTGTGGATCGCAGTAGGTTGGATTCTTGTAGGCGGATTAATGGGAGTCTTCTTAATTCGAGATAAATTTGACATTAAGGAAACAGACTTGCCACTTAAAGAAAAAGTAAGGGAACTTCTAAGCGGTATTCTCATTGTGAAAGAAAGGCCGCGTATTATTACAGCAGGGATAGTTAAAATCATTAATCAATTGTCAATGTATGGACTCCCAATTATTTTCCCGATTTATTTCACATCAAAAATAGGCTTTACGACATCCCAATGGTTACAAATTTGGGGTGATATGTTCCTCGTGAATATGTTTATGAATGTTGTTTGGGGATTTATTGGTGACAAGATAGGGTGGCATAGACAAGTCATGTGGTTTGGCTGTGTTGGGACCGCGGTTACTACATTACTGTTCTACTATGTACCTTTGTTTGCCGGAAAGGACTATTGGCTCACAGTGTTTGTGGCAATTCTATATGGTGTTTCACTCGCGGCTTTTGTTCCAATGTCCGCAATTATTCCGTCTATCGCTCCGGACCGAAAGGGGGCTGCAATGTCAATCCACAATCTAGCCTCTGGAATTAGTAATTTTGCCGCTCCTGCCATCGTTGCTGGCCTACTTCCGTTTTTCAATATACAAGGGGTCGTATGGACCTTTGCAGTCATCTATGTAATTGGTGCAGTTTTAAGTTACTTCCTTAAAGTGGACCAGAAAGCCGTTTCGGAAGATTCACCAGAAATGCGTACTGATTCGGCTGTTAGTTACAACAATTAACCTAAATCTGATTTAGATGCATATTGTTCTTTACCGTACCACAGACAACGTGGGTAGGTGTTTTCTTGAGGAGACCTAAGGTTGTCGTAACTGGAATACTTGCCGACGAAATATTAGATAAGTTATCAAATGTTTGTGATGTGCGATTATGGGAACAGGTAGATACGCCTGTTCCCGTGGATATCTTACTACGAGAGTCGAAGAAATTGATGGTCTACTTTGCTTATTAACAGACTCTATTAATCACTCTGTTCCTGAACGGGCCAAGAATTTGAAAGCGGTTAGTCTGTTGGCAACCATATCGACATCGATATTGCTGAGGTCATGGATTTCTTCGCGTGCTTGATGGATGGTCCATACAGTTATTTATTTTTTTATGATCTTGACTATTTGCGTTGCGGATCAAGAAATCCCTATGCCACTTTATATACTACCGTGGTCTCTCATTTCACTCGCAATGGAATGGGGAGCGGTATCCTTTGGGGTGTTCCACTATGGCAACGGGTATCATCTGGGCTATTCATTTGGTGTATATTTGTTAGTTCTTAGTATGTGCAGTGCTTTGTATGATAGACATAACCACGAGAGGATTTTTGCGTCTTGACTGCAGATGAATGTGGCTGCCTTGTGGGATTTTCGGGGTTAGAGTATCAAGCCCGACTCCGGACCGACGTTGGTACTCTGCAGCATCGTGAAACATACCCACTTGCCGTTCGCAAACTAGCCACCTTTTTCCGTTATCCTTCAGAGATGCGGAGAATCATTTATACGATCAATCTGATTGAGGGCTACCACAGACAGTTTCGGAGGTGACGCAGGGAAAAAGCATCTTCCCGACCGATAACCGGCACCACGATGTTGAACGTCACCTTCGAACCTCTGCTAGTACCGATCCACTTCCCTCGAAGTACAGTTCTATCTCAATGGCCTACGCAGCCAATGTACCAAACCAGTAAATAGGCCATTTATGAGGTCGCAATCCCAACCACTGTCGCAATCCCGATAAGTACGATCCATGAGGATACGATCATCAACGTAATTGATCTTGTTAGCGACTTATTAGAGTTTGACTTGATTCGCTCTGACAAACGGTTACTTTGAAATGTAATCGCCCAAACGGAAAAAACACAGGTTCCTCCGCCAATTGCGGCTGTTAAATAAATTGCTGGTGTATATGTTTTCGTCATGCTATACAGTATCAGCCCACTTATCAACATGATGACGGCTCCTGCATTTCCAATGATGGTGAGCTTGGTTTGGAGTCTGTTAAGCATTTGTATGAGTTCAATTTTCGCATCACTCTTGCGAATATAAATCAGACAAATAATCATGGCAATAAATGAGCCTACCCAGACAGAGAAACCCAGTAAGTGAACAAACAATGCCGTATGCTTCAAACGAACACCCCTTACAAACTAATTACACTCTGTAACTAACGACCCCAAGAACTACAACTATCCCGATCATTACAAACCAGGAGGAGAAAGATATTAACCCTAGTTGGCCTTTCAAAAGGTTGTCGAATAAATTCGATTTAATACGCCCTGATAAAATATTGCTCTGAAGGGTAATCGCGATAATCGAGAACATGCATACCCCACCGCCAATGCCAGCCATAAGGTCGACCCAAATTGCATGTGTGTTGCTCATGCTAAACAGGCCGAATCCACTAATTAACATTGCCAACGCTCCTAGGTTTCCAATCAACGTGAATCTCACCTGAGCATTGTTAAGCAGTTGTTTGATCTCTAGACTGATCCTCTCGCTGCGGAGTCCTGTCACGCAAATTGTCATGGCTATAAAAGAACCTGCCCATACGGAGAGACCTAGTAAGTGAAAAAATAGCGCTATGTGCTTCAAAAAAACCCTCCTACAATAGAAATCCTCGAGTGAGAATCATACACAAACGTTACTGGTGTTGCTGTCAGACATCAACAATGTTTGTCCAGAACATGTGAAAGTTTGATTACAGTGTCACCCAAACACGTTCTAGTCATCATTGCACATGTTTCTCTAGCCGAAACAATCCTATTTTCAAGTGATTCATGGGCGGCTATGCTGAGCCTTAAGGGGGCACTGAACAGTGAAGATGCTGTCGGTCCCACCTCGTCGATGATGGGAGGACGAGAATTTGATCATAGTGGATTGGAGGTGCCATCGTGGGTGAAGTCATGGCGTTTCTTTCATTGTTGTGCTTTTCCGGCAATGTGTTGCTGACGAAGGCAGCTTCGTCTCGTCTCAACGTTCAGATAGGCTACTTTGCTTCCATCTGCGTAAACGTTTTCATTGCGATCGTCATGGTCCTCTTTGAACACAGTGTTTTACACAACCCGTTTCATTGGATGTTGCGCGGGTTTATCTACTATGTATTGGCTGGATGTCTGACGACCTACGTCGGTCGCCTTACATACTTTCACGCAATTGTTCGTTTGGGTGCGGCGAAGGCGAGTACCATCCAGGTTGCAAGCCCGGTGTTTACGGTGGTGCTCGCGTTCTTGACCATCAAGGAGGTGTTGAGCGCAGTCGAGTGGGCGGGCTGCCTTTGCACCGTCCTTGGGTTGTTCGTCGTGACGTACGTACCCGGCATTTTTTCAAAACATCGCGAACGATCTGACGAGCGTGGGATCGTGAAGGACGTGGGCAGTTTGACCCGGCCTCTGAATGAACCGAGTGCAGCAAAAGGCAATGCATTCGCATTTCTCAGCATGAGTGCTTATGGTGCGGGCAATATTTTTCGGGGAGAAGGGGTGCGCCATTGGAATGATCCTGTGTTTGGTGGATTCGTCGGTGCGCTCGTAGGCCTCGTTGCGTTCATCGTGACCACTCCTCGTCAAGTTTACAGGCTGAGAGCGCTCAAGAATGCTGATCGAAGAGCGCTGTTGATGTACTGTTTCGGAGGATTATGCACGATCACGGCGCAGATGAGCGTCCTTTTTGCCATGCGGTATATGCCAATCGGGATCGTCACCGTGATCAGCATGTCACAGCCCCTCATCGTCGTTCCGTTAACCTACTTGTTATTTAAGAAGAGCGGTCGCATGACCGCACGAACGATTTACGGAAGTCTGATCACCCTGATCGGTCTGATTCTGGCCGTTGCGGTGTGATTCGCAGCCACCCAGCTGTTGATGCGATATGGGGAGCCTGTAGCGTGCTAACACACAGCGCGTTCGAACGGGAGAGCACGACCCTCGTCGGGAAGACACGACCGACATATGAAGAAATCGACAAACCGGGACTTGAAGGTGACCCCTTAAGTCCCTATTTTCATGTAAATGTCCCATAAGACACCACCATACGCCTCAACCCTACGCGTGCACAAATTCGATTTATCAGTTAATATAGATAAATGTCACTCAAGAATGATAGTGAAAAAAGAGTCATCTGTCGTCTGAAAGGGGAGAGACCATGCAAGGAAAGTTTAAGAAACAACTAGGACTTGTCGACCTTACGTTCATTGGACTTGGTTCCATTATTGGCTCGGGCTGGCTCTTCGCTTCACAGCGGGCAGGAGAGATAGCTGGACCTGCTGCGTGGATATCTTGGATCATTGGCGCTGTAGCTGTTGCGCTGCTGGGTTTCGTCTATGCGGAGCTCGGAGGTTCTCTTCCGCGTACTGGTGGGACTGTAAGGTACCCAGAATACTCGCACGGGCCGCTCGTCGGCTATTTGCTTGGATTTGCGTCACTTATAGCCTTCGCCAGCGTGGCCGGGATCGAGGCCGAGGCGATGCGTCAATACGCGGACACTTGGTGGACCGCACTTGGTCAAGACAACCCTACCGTGCTCGGGTGGTTTGTCCAACTCGTGTTGCTGCTCATTTTCTTCGCTCTCAACTTCTTTAGCGTCAATTTGTTTGGCAAGGCCAATACGGTGCTCACGGCCATCAAGTTTATCGTGCCGGTACTGACCATCATCGTGCTTCTGACGCACATGAAGGTGGTTAACTTTTCGTCGCACGGTTTCGCGCCGTACGGTTTTGGGGGTATCGAAAAAGCTGTTGCCACGGCGGGGATCATCTTTGCTTACTTAGGTTTCCAACAAGCTGTCGGTTTCTCCGGAGAGGCCAAGAATCCGCAGCGCAACGTCCCGATCGCCATCCTGCTTGCCGTTGTTGGATCCGCCCTCCTGTACGTGTTGTTGCAAATCAGCTTTGTCGGAGCACTTCCGACCAGCTCGTTGGCCCATGGCTGGGTGGGTGTCGAGTTTACATCCCCATTTGCCAACGTGGCTGCTGCGATTGGATTGGGGTGGCTATCGACGGTCATCCTCGCAGACGCCATCGTTTCGCCGAGCGGTACGGCCAATATTTACCTGTCGGCTACGGCTCGCGTCATCTTCGCGTGGGCTCGGACAAAGACCTTTTTCAAGGTGTTTGGCAAGGTGGATGGGGCGTCTGGTGTACCGCGTCCAGCGCTCTGGCTATCGTTGATCATGGCCATTATCTTCACCCTTCCGTTTCCGTCGTGGGGTAAGCTGGTTGGCGTGGTTTCGTCCGCGACAGTGCTCACTTACATTCTCGGTCCTGTTTCCGCACACGCGTTTCGACGGACGGCGCCGAATCTCGCGCGTCCGTTCCGGTTGGCTGGAATGGGCATCATCTCGCCCATTTCATTCATCATCGCGTCGCTGATCATCTATTGGTCAGGTTGGCAGACGGATCGACTGCTGATTGGTATCCAGCTCATCATCTGGGTGTTGTATTTGATCTTCAACCGACTTGCGCCAAGCCACAAGGTGTCGTTTGCGCAACAGGTCAAGTCCTCGTGGTGGCTCATCGCCTACTACGCGGCGATGATGGTTGTGTCCTATTTGGGAAGTGACACATTTGGTGGAACGAATGCGTTGAAGACGCCATGGGATCAAATCATCGTGATTTTGATCTCGCTTGGCGCGTACTATTGGGGCGTGTTTACTGCAGTGCCCAACCCGGAATTCGATTCCGACGACGCACCGGACAATTCCCCGGCCGTCTCGACAACAGAAGGTTCAGTAACGATGTGAGCATTGTATGGTTCGTTGGTCGATAGGACTTTGCTGACGAGAAGAGCAGAGGTGGGATACCGCCTCTGCTCTTCTCTTTGTATTTGAGGCCCCCGGATGGCAATGTGCACCGTATACACGAGCGGTAGCACCAACTGAAAGTTTGCTGAAACATGCGTATCAACAGGGAACAAAGTCAGTTGCAGGAGGTAAACTGGGAGACGAGGTGAGCACGGATGTACAAGCCACAAGACATTAAGGTTCTCGTCATCGACGACGAGTTGAGCATATCGCAGTTTTTGACGTTGGGGCTCCAGAATGAGGGTTACAACGTGGAGTCTGCGCAGGACGGGATTTCAGGCGTGAACAAGGCCAAAGAATTTCAACCGCACATCGCCATCGTCGACGTAATGATGCCCGGGATGAACGGTTTTGAAGTGTGTTCGATGTTGAAGACGACCCAGAACATCGCCATCATCATGTTGACCGCAAAGGACGAGGTGGATGACCGCGTGAAGGGTCTGACTTTGGGTGCGGACGATTACATGGTCAAACCGTTTAGTTTTCAAGAGCTGTTGGCTAGGATACACGCCAGAATCCGCGATCACTATCCACAGCTTATGAATGAATTGGCCATTGGATCGTTTCGGATCGACGATGCCCGCAAGGAAATTGCCTACAAAGACAGCGTACTGACACTCTCCACGACAGAGTACGGCCTGCTGAAGTACCTCGTCATCAATCACGGTATCGTTCACAGTAAGGCAAAGATCTTGGACAGAGTCTGGGGATACGATTTTGGCGGACAAGAAAATATCGTGGAAGTGTACGTCAGATCCATTCGCGAGAAGTTAGGCGATGCCGATCACACGATCATCCGAACCATTCGCGGATCGGGATATATGGTTGACTTGGGATGAGATGGGTTGGTCGGTTGAATCTTCGCGCGCTGTTCGCCCCTCGCTCGCTCAGATATCAGTTGTTATCGCGGTCCTTGTTGATTCTGTCGGGTCTCTTGTTGTTCATTGGCGCTCTGCAGTACGTGTTCATGAGCCATTTTCTGTTTCAGAACACGGCGCAAAACTTACGCAACCAAGTTAATGCGGTTCCGCCTGAAATGTGGACGAGCACGATGACGGGGCCCGACCGCGAACAAAATGGTCATCCTCCGCTCGGGTTTATGAACCCGGACACCACTGTCTCGTTCATCGATCAATCCGGCAACATCTACGTCTACCCCAACGAGTCCTCAGAACTGTCCGTCCTGAAGTTGCCGGAGAGCGAGTATCAAGCGGCGTTGGCTTACGGTGAGCGCAATAAACAATACCAGCTCATGACCGACAAGTCGGGTGTCAAAGAGATGGTGGTGCTCACTCCGGTCGGGCGACCTGACCAACCGGTAGGTGTCGTTCAAGTCACGACGGCCGTGCGCCCGTTGCAGCAGATACTTGGCAATCAGCTCATCATCTTCATCTGTCTGGCACTTGGCGCGCTGCTGGCAGGGGTGTTTACGTTCATTCCAACGCTAAGGCGCACGCTCGTCCCGCTCTCCGAAATGTCGGATACGGTGGCGCGGGTGAACGCGGGGAATATGAACGAGCGCGTGTCTCTGACGCGACCGCAAACGGAAATTGATCTGTTGGCCGGGTCGTTCAATGCCATGCTCGAACGGCTTTCCTCTGCCTTTGAGTCAGAACGAGAGGCGAAGGAGAAGATGCGTCAATTCGTTGCGGATGCCTCACACGAATTGCGCACTCCGCTCACATCCATACGCGGGTTTGTCGAAATCCTGCTTCGAGGCGCGGCGAACCAGCCTGCACAACTCGACATGGCGCTTCGGAGCATGTTGATCGAAACAGAGCGACTATCGCGCCTAGTGCAGGACTTACTGACGCTAGCGAAGCTGGATCGCGATATGACGTTTGACATGCAACCTCACGATCTCGATGGTGTCATTGGCGAGATGGAACCACAGCTCCGCCTGCTCGCCGGGACAAGACACGTCGAATTTCAGCTGGACGGGAACATTTCTGTCCGATGTGACAAGGACCGTATGAAGCAGGTGGTGTTGAACTTGTTCCAAAATGCGGTCGATCACACCGATCCGACAGCGGGGCGCATAACGGTGTCACTCGTGCAACTAGCCGACGGGGCACGGTTGGCGGTTTCGGACAACGGCCCTGGCGTTTCGGAAGAACACCAATTGCAGTTATTTGAACGCTTTTATCGGATTGACGCCGCGCGTACGCGCGCGCAAGGAGGTGCGGGCCTGGGGCTGGCCATCACGAAATCGATCGTGGAACGCCATCACGGAACGATCACCTGCGAGAGTGAACTCGGCCATGGCACGTCGTTCGCCGTTTGGCTTCCCCATTAAATGGCGGTTCAGCCGTGGATTTGGGTGGCGCTAAACGGAAACAGTTTTCCGCCAAACGCGAAGGATGTGGCGCCGGTCTCTTCCGAGACGATGAGAATTAGGGCGTCACTATGCTGAGACAGGCCGATTGCAGCGCGATGCCGCGTACCTAGTTTGGACTCGCCCACGGCTATATTCGAGACGGGGAGAACGTTGCTTGCGGAGATGATCTCATTGTCCCGGACGAGTACCGCTCCGTCGTGAAGTGGTCCTCCAGGGAAAAAAATAGATTCCAGCAGCGAACTGGACAACGTCGCCCCGATGGGGATACCAGAATGAATCAATTTGTCGAGTGACTCTTCGCGCTGAACGACGATAAGTGCTCCGTGTCTGCGCTCTGAGAGATGCTGAACCGCAATAGAGATGGCTTGATAGTTGTCCGTATAGGGTGCTAGGTACGTTTGTAAATAGGACGTGGCGGCTGTCGCGTGTAATCCCCGGAGGACCTCGTGAATTTTTTCAAACTCACAGAGAATGCAGTGGTCATTGCGATCCAGGTCGTTGAACAAAAGGTTTATCTCGCGCCGGATCTGCTCAATTTCAAGCTTTAGTTTGTCTTTGATTGAAGCGGGTAACGCGTAGGTCGTTTGTGTTACCTCTGCCACGATGTCCCCTCCGAAATCGACCAGTGTCTACGCGGTAGGGTGTCCAGTAGCGTGCTGTGGGATACGAAGGATTCGCATGGCCTGTCGAGTTAGGCGCCTCCGAGGATCTTCGAAGGCGCTTGCGTTCGTTTGTGCATGCTAAGCCGCGGGTCCAGAGAAGTGATCGTGAAGGACAAGGGAAGCGGCGCCGATTGCGCAAGTTAAGTCGCCCAATGCGGAGTTGCGAATACGAGTGGGTGAAAAGGGTTCCGTGAAGCTTCGGTCGCGTATGGTTTCGTCGACCGTATCGATAATCAGCTGGCTCGCGTCGCCGACGCGACTGCCCACGAGGATAAGGGCGGGATTCAGGCCGTTGACGAGCGATGCCGCGCCAATGCCGAGATAGCTTGCCGCCGAGCGGATGGCCGCGCTGGCATGTGCATCACCCGATTGCGCGAGCCGGGCGATCTCGGGAAGTGACTTTCGCGTACCCGTCAGCTGTTGATACTGGTCGAGCATGGCCTTTTCGGATGCGTAGATCTCGAGGCACCCGTGATTGCCACACGAGCATGTGGGGCCGCTACGGTCGATGGTCATGTGACCGAACTCCCCTGCGATCCCACCCTCACCGCGGATCAGTTGGTTGTTCAAGATGATGCCCGTACCGATACCGGTCCCGATGCTGATGTACACCATGTTGGAGACTCCCTTGCCTGCGCCGAACAACTGCTCACCCATTGCGCCAGCGTTGGCCTCGTTGTCTAAGACGACAGGCAGGCTCAGCTCATATTGCAACATGGATTTCAAATGAACGCCTTTCCAGTGCAGGTTGGGCGCATTTAATACGACACCGCGCTTTGCATCGACAAGTCCCGGAATCCCGATTCCTACTCCGATGACGCCCAGTGGGGAGTCTGGAGCATCGGCCATCACCGATTGAATCATCTCGGACATCTGCCGCACGACGCGTTCCGGGCTCCGCGTTTCTTGGATGCCGCTTTCGGTCATTTTGATGACTTGTGCCGATAAGTCGAGGAGCAGCACCTTGATGAAATCGACGCCCAGCTCCACGCCGATCACGCTGCCGACACCGGGGTTAAACTCGAGTAGGACCGCTCTGCGGCCGACGCCCCCCGACGGCACGTGGCCTAATTCCAAAACGTACTTTTCGCCGATCAGCTCGTCGACAATACTCGAAATCGTAGCTTTTGTCAGTCCGGTGCGCCGCGCGATCTCGACGCGCGACAGCGGCCCATGATATCGCAAGAGGTTTAACACAATGGAACGGTTTAAATTTTTAATATAGGATTGATCCCCGGTTCTGGTCACGAACATACCCCTGTTCACGATGTTTTCTCGATTGGTCAATTCCCTGATTATATCACGCACTGCTGGAAGGACCACGATCCTCGTCAGGATCTACGCAATTTAGTAAGCGTTTACTCGTAGATTGAATCATAAAGAATGTTTTGATAGTATATATTTATTCAACGAATTAACTAATTGTCCTGCAGCTGCTTTACAACTCCTAACTACGTTTGAGGTGATCCGTGTGGCGTACTTTTCAGAAGTAGACAAGATTCGTTATGAGGGTCCAAAATCTCGCAATCCTCTGGCTTTTAAATACTATCGCGCAGAGGAACAAGTCCTGGGAAAGACCATGGAGGAGCATCTCCGATTTGCCGTGAGCTATTGGCACACGTTTACACTTCAGGGAAGTGACCCATTTGGCTTGCCGAATATGGTGCGCCCTTGGGACGGATTTACGGGCATGGAGTTAGCCAAGAAGCGAGTGGAAGCAGCATTTGAGTTCCTCGATAAAATCGATGTCACGTACTTCTGCTTCCATGATCGCGATATAGCGCCAGAAGCGGATACTTTGCGTGAAACCAACCGCAATCTCGACGAGATCGTTCAGATGATCGAGGAGTACATGAAGTCCTCAGGGAAGAAGCTTCTCTGGAATACCGCCAATATGTTCTCCAATCCACGCTTTGTCCACGGTGCCGCAACTTCCTGCGACGCTAACGTCTTCGCCTACGCCGCAGCCCAAGTGAAAAAGGGCATTGAGGTCGCTAAGCGACTTGGGGCTGAGAACTACGTGTTCTGGGGTGGGCGGGAAGGATACGAAACGCTCTTGAATACGGATCTCAAACGCGAGCTGGACAATCAGGCACGGCTTTTGCAAATGGCGTGTGATTTCGCGGATGAAATCGGATTCACGGGGCAATTCCTGCTCGAGCCAAAGCCGAAAGAGCCCACGAAGCATCAGTACGACTTTGATGCAGCCACCACCATCTCGTTTTTAAAACACTACGGCCTCGATGGACGATTCAAATTGAATATTGAAGCCAACCACGCGACCTTGGCTGGCCACACCTTCGATCACGAATTGGCCGTTTCGCGCATTCACGGCATGCTCGGGTCGGTCGATGCGAATCAGGGGGATCCACTGTTGGGGTGGGATACTGACGAATTCCCAACTGATTTGTACAGCACAACCTTGGCCATGGTACAAATCCTGAAAAACGGCGGCCTGCACAGTGGAGGTTTGAACTTTGACGCGAAGGTGCGCCGAGCGTCAATGACACCGACAGACATTTTCTATGGATATATCGCCGGTATGGACAGTTTTGCGCGCGGATTGAAGGTTGCCGCCAAACTCGTCGAGGACAGAGTGTTTGATGCAGTCGTCGCGGAGCGCTACAAGAGTTACGAGACGG
The DNA here is from genome assembly GCA_029166985.1 of Alicyclobacillus fastidiosus. Classification (GTDB taxonomy): domain Bacteria; phylum Bacillota; class Bacilli; order Alicyclobacillales; family Alicyclobacillaceae; genus Alicyclobacillus; species Alicyclobacillus fastidiosus_A. The sequence goes on from CP119138.1 coordinate 884,947, forward strand.
GCATCGGCAAAGAGATTGTCGACGGTGCCGCCACACTTCAGTCGCTGGAAGATTACATCATCGACCGCAACGTCGTCCTTCAGGCGTCCGGCCGGCAGGAGTGGCTGCTTGCAACGTTGAACCAGTACTTGCTAGAAGTATAACTCGTTTCGGCGTTTCCGTGTTAGCGCTTACGCTGTGACATGAGGAGTGTGAATCGTTCCCGTGGATCCTTTGAACCTCCCTACGTCGATGCAAGCGGCCGTCCTCACAAAGCCAATGGAGATAGTGATGAAAACCCTTCCGGTACCTCGCCCAAAGTTTCACGAGGTACTTGTCAAAGTGATGGCGGTCGGCGTTTGTGGATCCGATGTACATTATTATGAACACGGACGAATTGGCCGTTATGTCGTAGAATCCCCCATCATCCTCGGTCACGAATGCGCAGGTGTCGTCGCGGCCGTCGGTGATGCAGTAAGTCGCTTTCAACCGGGGGATCGGGTGGCGATTGAGCCGGGCGTCGCGTGCGGGAAGTGTACTGCTTGTAAACAGGGCAGATACAACTTGTGTCCGGATGTTCAGTTTTTGGCGACACCACCTGTGGACGGTGCCTTTGTACAGTACATCAGCATTCGGCAGGATAACGTCTTTGCCATTCCACCGCAGCTTTCCTTCGAAGAAGCAGCGCTGGTCGAGCCGTTTTCGGTTGGCCTACAGGCGGCCTTCCGCAGCGGAATTCAGGCGGGCGATACCATCGCGATCATGGGCATGGGGCCTGTCGGACTCATGGCGGTGGTCGCAGCAAAGGCATATGGCGCAAAGACGATCATCGTGACCGATTTGGAACCCGTGCGGTTAAATGCCGCAATGCGCCTCGGGGCGTCGTACGCCCTCAACGTCAGCAATCAGGATGCCGTGCAAGCCATTCACCGTCTCACCGATGGAATTGGTGTAGATGTAGCCTGGGAAACAGCGGGAAATCCGCGCGCTTTACAGGCCGCATTGGCGAGCGTTCGGCGAGGCGGGAGAATGGCGATTGTGGGATTGCCCGCACAGGACGACATCGCGCTGAACGTGCCGCGCCTGGTCGACAATGAAGTGGATATGTATGGGGTATTTCGATATGCCAATACGTATCCACGAGGAATCGAATTTCTCTCGTCAGGCATCGCCGACGTGCGAAGCTTGATCACCGATAGGTATTCACTGAGTCAAGCTCAGGAAGCCATGGAACGCGCGCGCACGAACAAGAGCGGGAGCCTCAAAGTGATGGTTTACCCGAATGGTGAACCAGTGTAGAGGATGACCCCGACACGTGCGCAGAGCACGTGAAATCGAGACGGAGACGACGCGAAATCGTTGTTATGTAAGGAGCCATCCCGACGCTGTCTACTTAGCGTAGGGATGGCTCTTTGCGGAATTAGAGGTGCACTGCGTATGCTCCAGGGCCGATCAACGCTACGCCGACCGCGATTGCGATAAGTGCCAGGTTGTACTCAAAGCCGCCTTGTGTTGCCCAATAACTCTTGTGGTGAACAGTAAAAATGGCTACTGCCATGGTAATCACGAAAAGCGCCGCACTAATTGGCAACCAGAACCCCAGTGCCAACAACAGCCCTGCGATCAGTTCACCGAGACCAGCTAAAAGCGCCATCACGTATCCCGGCTTTACGCCGATGGAATTCAGCCAACCAGCGGTTCCTTTCAGTCCTGGGCCACCGAACCAACCAAACAGCTTCTGTGTGCCGTGACCTGCGAAGGTCAGGCCGATAATTACGCGGATAATCAGCAATCCTGCGCTCATGATATCAACTCCATTTTATTTATTGTCTTACTAAACGTAAGTATTGCAACAAAACTGTATTACAAGGACTCACGTATTGTCAATCCCCGGTGTGGCAAATAAAAAAACCAGTCCAAGTGGACTGGTCATTCTTGCGTATTCTCGGTGGGGCTTTCGTTGGATAAGCCTTGCTGTTTTCTCGAGTTCTTCATCATGAAGTTCAGCGTCGCTTCCGTCTGTACGTGATAGCGCTTATCTTTTTGCACATTGTCGGGACCGCTCAACGCCAACGTCATATCGTTCCCTTTGCGCTTGTTTGAATCATTGCCTGCTGTCACGCGCACCAACTCCTTCGTCCATAGCATGGGATGAGAAGCGAACGATTACGTATGCAGTTTCTCTCAGTGGTGGGGATTTCAGTGTCATTTGCGAACAAGTGAGACGCGGCACTCCGAAATTACCAAAAGTAAGACGGATACGGAGGTGATTCAGGACTGACAATAAGTTGGCTACGGTGAATTGACAGGAGGTTCAGGGAATTTGGAAAGAAAGAGATTTGGCGTACAGCGGAACGAGCAACATGGTGAACAGCAACTGGCACCGGGGTTAAATGGAGTGGAGGGCCTCAATGCTGAAGCCACGCCTGAGGAAATCGCTGAGGAACACGCCACGAAAGTGACCAAACTCGAGTTCGACGAGTACGACCCAAGCGAGTCGTGATACCGCAAAGGAGAGCCATGATGTACAACAACATTCAAAGTGTGAGCATGCAACTGAATCAATGCCGTCAAATCGTGCAACAGCTCATTCACCAGACCCAGCATTCCAGCGTCGAGTACGAGCGGATGATGCAACAGGAAATGCAAAATGCACAACTGCTTGAACAGTTGGCGCAACGCGAGCGACAAGCGGCTCAGACCATCGCACAGGTGCTGCAAGGGCATCACGTGGGTATGCAGCAAATGCGGCAGATCGAACAGGCTTGCAACCAGATAGAGCGAGAGATGCAAGCGAGTTCGCCAGCTGTCGCAGGTTTTTATCCACAGATTTCCCAGGGGCCCACCATGCAACAATAAAACACGGTCGGTGCAAGTCGCGGGCATGCCGAGCGAGCCGCATTGAGCGGCTCGCTTTTTCGTAGGCGGCTTGGACACGAGCAGTGGTTCCCCTACATTTGCATGACATGGCACCTAACGACGTTGGTCATTTCTCCTGCCACGCGGCGGTGGAATCACCGACCATGAGAATACCTGGCAACTGTACGGAAGGCTCATCAGGCAATTCACCTCCCGCCATCAACCGAATCAGTATGTCGACGGCGCAGGCACCGATGCGCGCTTGGTCTTGCTTGATGTGTGTCAACGTCTGATGGAAGACACGCTTTGGGCTGTCGAAGCACGCGAGGGATAGATCCTTTGGAACACGACGACCAAGTTTTTCGCAGACCTCTAGGACGATGACTGCGTATACGTACTCTGTGGTGATGAGTGCGCTCACGTCGCGGTTTTCGGTCAAATATGTGCGGATCGCGTCATACACTTCCGGACCGTCCGTTTCGCTGTGGACGCCGCCCGTAGGTAGTGAGGATAGCGTCAAGGTGTGCTGATAGGGGATCTTGTGATGATCTAATGCGGCTAAATAGCCTGTAAAGCGATCCTCGAGCGTCGCTGTCGCAGTGACGTCGGGCGAAATAAAGCCGATGTGTCGGTGGCCTAATTCAATCAGGTAAGACGTGAGGTCATAGGCACCTGATTTGTTGTCTGTCGTTACGGACGGGACAGGGATTTTCCCCAATCGCTTGTCGACCAGAACGAGTGGGAATCCATCGAGGTGCAGCCGTAAGATCTCGTCGTTGTAGTATTCGCCATTGACCGGGTTAATCAGCAGTCCCTGAACGCCGGAGTGAACGGCGCGACGGAGGGACTGTTCCTCTGCGGCTTGGGATTGGTGGGTGAAACTGACGACGACGGAGGCATTCGCGTGTTCTGCTCGGCCAAGGGCGGAGGCCAGCACCTCCATGCCAAAATCCTCGGACACATTTGGGAGCGTAAACCCAATGAGCATCGGCTGGTCCTTGGCCGTCAGCGAGTCCCCACTGTGCCTATTCAATATTTCAACAGCGTCGTCTGATACAAACGAACCTTTGCCCGGGTAGCGCAGAATTACACCTTGTTGGGCCAATTTCTGCAACGCTCTGTGGACGGTGATGCGGCTGACGTGCAGCGACTCTGACAGCTGTTTTTCCGTTGGCAATTGCTTACCTGCCGAGAATTCGCTGGACAGGATGCGGGAACGGATGGATTCGTAAATTTCATCTCGTAGAGGTGGCCCTGATCTCAATCCATACATACCCCTTTGATGCAGTCATGCGAATGACCTGAGTTATATTCTATACATTTTATACATTACATACATTACATACTTGTCGTGGCAATTTCAAATTTCTGATGCATGAAGCCCTTCGTTACTTTTGTTTTTTATTGACATGGCGCTTTGTAGGCATTTACTCTGTGCGATAATCGGACATAGCGTCGGACTATGCTGAACCGCGTCGGAAATCTTTTCTTGCACACATAAAAAATACAAAGTATACATAGTGTATCTTACTGTTACAAAGAATGCTGATTGGTGCGTTAGGAAAGGAGGCTGGTAATTATCTTCGCGTTGATTGAAAACGCTTTCTTTTGTGGTGGTTGAGCTGTCTAAACATCTGACCGTATTGGGGGGCTTATGATGCGTAGGCACATAGTCGGGGCAATCTCGAGTGTTGCTCTATCCGGTTTACTTGTCGCAGGCTGTGGCACCACGCCAGCGAGCAGTGGAGGTTCTGGCAGCAATTCGTCTAAGGGTTCGTCGGGGAATGGGAGCTCATCGAATCAAACTATCACAGTTGCCTATCAACAATTCGGACAGCCGCCGTACTTTAATGCAGAGTGGCTGCAACAATCGGCTAAGGAGTTTGAAAAGGACCATCCCGGGGTCACTGTCAAGCTCGAGCCGATCGAAGCGTCGGAAAACGATTTTTACACAAAAATTGACCTCATGATGAAATCTGCGAGTACAGCACCTGACGTCGTGACGGAGGACACGTTTCTCATCAACGCGGACGGATCTGCAGGATACCTCGAACCACTAAACAAGGACGTGTCCAACTGGGCGGACTGGTCGCAGTTCGACAAGTCAATGCAGGAGGGATCGACTGCGGCGAACGGCTCCATCTACGGGGTGCCATACAGTACCGATACGCGCGGGCTGTACTACGACGTCAATATCTTTAAACAAGCCGGACTACCTGTACCGTGGCAACCGAAATCCTGGAATGACGTACTCAATGCGGCGAAAGCGATCAAGGCAAAAGTCCCAGGTGTCATCCCGTTCTGGGCGCAAGTTGGCAAGGCGACGGGCGAGGCGACTACCATGCAGACGTTTGAGATGCTGCTATACGGAACGGGCGACACGTTGTACGACAGCAGTACAAACAAGTGGGTCGTGCAGAGTCCAGGCTTTTTAAATTCCCTCAACTTCATCCACACAGTCTTCTCCAATCAACTCGGTCCAAGTCTGTCTCAAGTGCTCAATGCACAGGCGGGCAATGTGGAGGTTCAGCAACTGATGCCCGCCCAAAAGATCGGTATTGCGCTGGACGGGAACTGGCTGCCAGGCAACTGGTTGCCAAACGGACCCAAGCCGTGGCCAGACGGGACGAAAGATTATCAGTTGACCGCGATGCCGACTGAGAACGGTCAATCGCCCGGATACACGTCGATGTCTGGCGGCTGGGCGCTCTCGATCGCGTCGAAGTCGTCGCACCAAAGCCTGGCGTGGCAGTTCATTCAGGTTGCTACGGACAAACAGAACATGGAGTGGTATGACGTTCACCAGGGCAATTTGGCGCCAAGGACAGACGTTGCCAAGGATCCGGACTATGAAAATGCGCCCGGTCAGTTCTTTAAGCAGGCGACGAGTTTCGTGCCATTCACACACTTCCGGCCCGCGAACGCTCAATATCCAAGTGTGTCTACTCAAATTCAGGCCGCGGTGGAAGCGGTAGCCACCGGCTCGGAGACGCCGCAGCAAGCGATGCAACAGTACGCGCAAAACGTCCAGCGCATCGTCGGCGCGGGCAAGACCGAGACAAAGTAGGAGCGACGTTATTCGGGGGGCCGGGGATGAGTCGCCCCGGCCGCTGCCGTTGTGCCGCGATGGTTTCGCAACCGTACGAGTCGAGTTACCGAGGAGGGCAACCGGATCGTGTCTACTAACTCCACCCTGGAATTCGGGACGTCCACGGGCCGCCGCAAGCAGGCGCACAGGCATACTAGCGGACATGTCGGTTGGCGTGCCGCCTTGTTTATGTTGCCGTCGTGGGTTCTCCTGTTAGTGTTTTTCTTTGTTCCTATCCTACTGACGTTTTACTTCGCGTTCACAAACTTGTCTCTGACTGGGGCAGCCAGTGCATCTACACAATTCGTCGGCTTTAGAAACTTTGCATCGATGTTCGCGGACCCGACGTTTCGGGTGAGTGTGTTGAGGACACTGGTATTCCTCATCTTTTCGGCCATCGTCGGACAACAATTGCTCGGACTGATTCTCGCGGTCCTGATGAACGAGCGCAACCGCACGTTTCGAAGCGTCATCGGCGTACTGGTCCTGGCCGGCTGGGTGACGCCGGAGATCGTCGTCGCCTTTATCTTCTTCGCATTCTTCAGCGACACAGGAACACTCGACAGCATCTTGCACTGGTTTCATATCAAGCCCATCGCCTGGCTCTACACATTCCCAATGGTGGCCGTAGTCATCGCCAACATCTGGCACGGCACAGCGTTCTCGATGCTCGTCTACCAGGCGGCGCTTGGCGACGTGCCAAAGGAGATCCTGGAATCGGCGATGATGGACGGTGCAGGGCGGTTTCAGCGTTTGTGGCGTGTCACGCTGCCTGTGATTCGAGGTTCAGTCGCGACCAATATGGTCCTCATCACGTTGCAGACGCTGGGGCTATTCACCCTCATCTTCTCGCTGACCGGCGGCGGCCCCGGCAACAAGACCGAGACACTTCCCATCTACATGTATCAGCAGGCGTTTGCGGATTATCAGCTTGGGTACGGAACAGCCATTTCATTAATTCTGTTGCTCATTGGCATCATCGCGAGCGTCGTCTACATTCGCACGCTCAAGGTGGAACTCTGAGCACCTGGCGGTCATGCAACTGAGTATCTTGGGCGAGGGAGAGAGGCCAAATGGTACACGTCAATCGATTTACGGCGGATAGAGCTCTGGCATATGCGGTGCTGACGTTCGTTGGCATTCTGTTTATCATCCCGCTGCTCTGGATGATCTTCGCCGCGTTTGATCCCAACGCCACACTGTCACTGCAGTGGCCTAAGCACCTATCGATCTCCAACTTTTCTTCCATCTTGACACAATCCGCAAATCAGCAAGCCTTCCTCAACGGCTTGATTTTGTCTCTGGGGCAATCGATCGTCGTCGTCATTGTAGCGGGGTTAGCCGCTTACCCACTGTCGCGATACCAGCTCAAGTACAAGCGCCCCTTTATGTACGTCATTCTCTTTTCCACCAGTTTGCCGATCACGGCTGTCATGGTCCCGGTCTATGAGCTGTTCGTGTTCTTGCATATGCAGGACTCCATCTTTTGGACCATGATGTTTTTGTCCGCCTCTGGCCTGCCGTACGCTATCTGGATCATGAAGAACTTTATGGACTCGGTGCCGATCGAGTTGGAGGAGGCTGCATGGACCGACGGGGCTTCGGCGTGGACGAGTTTGAGGCGGGTGGTCGCCCCATTGATGGTGCCTGGCATCTTTACGGTCGGAATCTTCACGTTCGCAGGCAGTTGGGGAAACTTCTTTGTTCCGTTTATCCTCATTCAGTCTCCGTCGAAGTTGCCCGCCTCTGTCAGCATCTATCAATTCTTTGGCCAATATGGCATGGTCGAATACGGAAAACTAGCTGCATTTTCGATGCTTTATACCATTCCTGCAGTAGTCCTCTATATCATCGGTCAGCGCTACATGTCGGCTGGGTTCAGTTTTGGTGGCGCGACGAAGGGGTGACTATCGGCTTGTCGCCTGGTCCCATACCGCGCTGACGGTTCGCTGCGAGGGAGGAGCGATTGCTACGTTCAGTGCGGTGGGCAGTGCGAAGTTGAACTGGCGGGAAGATGTGTTTGTGCACGGAACGAAAGGGTGTGTCTTATACCGGGATGAGCGATTGTCGGTTGCCAAGGGGTTGAACGGACCGGTGCTGGAGGTTCCGGAGACAGAACTCCCTGCTTCAAGTGACCTGGACGCCAATTTTACCGATTTGATTCTCGGACGCATCACGACACCCGCTGCACCTGCTGTATGTGGGTACCGCGTGGCTCGATTGACGGAGGCCGCCTGGCAAAGTACGGCATCGGGCCAGTGGTTTTGTTCTCCGAATGACATGGACCTCGCGCTGCGCGTTCGTTCCTACGCACGGGTGAGCCTAACGCGATGTGATTGACAATTCCGCGTGGACAGAATACATTGAACATGAGCAATTGGAAGTGAGGGGCTGTTTTGATGTCTGCGGTGGTTGTTCTGAATTAACTGAATTTCATACGGGTCAGAAGTAGTGCTGGTTTCAGCCTCTTCGGGCGAGGTCGCGACATTTTTTCCGTTGTTTAACATGGAATGTATTTGTCGTGCCTGCAGAAATTCGTTCAGGACAACGGGATGATACCGCCAGACAAGGGCTGTGTCTGTGTGTACCGTACACTTGAAGTACGGTTTTTTGTCGTTGGAAGGGTGCGAGACGCAACGTTCTAACGCCTTTGCGCGCAGTCACAAGCATGGAACATTCAGGCAGGTGAGAACCGATGGGTTCCCCTGCCTTTTTCTATGTTGGTCTTTCCGGATCGATTGGCGACTGCTGCAGGTCGATTACCCGAAGAGAGCATCCATCCATGCGGGGGGCTCTTTCGTCGTGAATCAACAGATGCTCATGAAATTGGAATTTGACAAGGTGAAACAGCGCCTTGCGACTTATGCGATGTCCTATTTGGGTAGGCGCCAAATCGACGCGCTTGCACCGATGACGAACCATCGCCAGATCGAAGCGACGCTTGCACAGACGGCGGAGGCGCTGACGATTGTGGCCACTGGATCGAGTGTGCCACTGCCCGCGCTCGAAGGACTCGAAATGGCGCTCTCGAACTTCGGCAAGGGGATCGTGATGACCATTGCGGAATTGGAGGCCATGCTGCAGTTTCTGCGAAGTACCCTGCAGTTAAAACGGTACATGCAAAAACGTGAAGACATCGCGCCGAGCGTTTGTGGGTTGGCGCGAAACCTTGCGGAATTGACTGCTGTGTCAGACGAATTGACGCGCTGTCTCTATTTGGGCCGATTAAACGACTGCGCGAGTGGAGCGCTCGCCAAGCTGCGCAAGGAGCGGCGCACGCTAGAGGAACGGGCAAAGCGCAAACTCGACGGGGCGCTTAGTAAGTATCGCACGTACCTGCAGGACGACATCGTGACGACACGGGATGGCCGTTACGTGCTCTCCGTCAAAAAGGAACACAAACGTATGGTCAAAGGGATAGTACACGGCGAATCCGCCAGTGGGCAGACGCTGTTCGTCGAGCCGGAGGAGATGCGGTCTATGCTGGGCGAGCTCGATGTCGTCCGAGCCGAGGAAGAACTGGAGCAAATTCGCGTGCTGGGTGCTTTGACCGCGATGATTGAGGTGCATGGCCTGGAAATCTGGGCGAATCTGGAAATCGTTGGCCACTATGATTTTCTGTTTTCGAAAGCAAAGTACGCGAGGGCGATTGGGGGTGTAATCGCAGCGGTCAACACAGAGGGCAGAATCGTCATCAAAGAGGGGCGCCATCCGCTCCTAGAAGCGAGGAGTCAGCCGCTTGACTTCCACTTGGGGACTACGTATCAAACGCTCGTTGTCACAGGTCCGAATACAGGCGGGAAAACCGTATGTCTGAAAACGGTGGGGCTTCTGACATTGATGATTCAAAGTGGATTGCTCGTGCCGGTGGGGGCAGGTAGCGACTTTGCGGTATTCACCGACGTCCTCGTCGATATCGGCGACGGGCAGAGTATTGAGCAGTCGTTGAGTACGTTCTCGTCGCATGTTAAGAGCGTGATCGACATCTTGAAGACCGCAGGGGCAAGGTCGTTGGTATTGCTGGATGAACTTGCGACGGGGACCGACCCGGGGGAGGGAATCGGGTTGTCCATAGCGGTGCTCGAAGAGTTGCATCATCGAGGTGCGAGGGTCGTCGCGACGACGCATTTCAACGAGATCAAGCAGTTCGCCGCGGCGACAGAAGGGTTTGAAAACGCCCGGATGGAGTTTGACGCTGCGACGCTACAACCCTTGTACCGTCTATGCATTGGTGAAGCAGGGCACAGTTACGCGTTCGAAATTGCAGCACAGCTTGGCGTCGGCGAAGCAATTATCAGGCGCTCGCGAGAAATTGCGGCGATGTACGAACATCGTGGCGGAGAACGGAACACTCGGTGTGCGTGCGGCGGCAATTCCTTGGCTGCAGAGCCCCCCCTGCGCGCAAAGCGCCAAGGCGAGGCACCGAGTTCCGGCCTGGAGGCGCCTTGTCAACCTGCGACCGTGCCTCTGGACAAAGAACAGTCGGAGGCTACCGGGGAAAGACCGACATTTCAGGTCGGCGATAGAGTGTGGATCCATTCGCTGAAGAGAAGTGGGATCGTATATTCGTTGCCAGATTCGCGTGGGAATATGGTACTTGTTGTGCAAAGGCAAAAACTAACCATCAATCACAAGCGAGTTGCTCCATACCTCAAACGAGAGGACCTGTATCCGGATAACTACGATTTAGACATCGTACTCGAGTCCAAAGACGTCCGCCGCAAGCGCAAAATCATGCGGCGCAAGCACGTCGAGGGGCTGAGTATTGACCATCCAAAGCCGTGAGAAGCAAAAGCCAGCCAGGCACTCGCTCCGTCAGGAGTGGCGTGCCTGGCTGGCTTTTGATGTGGGCGCAGAGATATGTTCAGGTCACAGCACGCGCCGGCCGTATAAAAACTTATCACTCCAGTAGGCGTCATTCAGGTTGATGGTCATCAGGCCATGGCCGGTGACGGCGGTAAATTGGTTGTTGCCAAGATACACGCCATCGAACGTCGCTGTGCCACTCGTTCCGTCCAGGTCAAAGAAGACGAGATCTCCATCCTCTAGATCCGAGCGAGCGACCATCGTCCCGACTTGGGACTGTTCGGCAATCGTCCGCGGCAGTTGTACTCCGACTTTTGCGTACACGTATTGGAGAAACCCGGAAGCGTCGAAGGACGCATCTGACGGGTTGCTAAGCACCTGCTGAACGGTTGCATTCAACTGTGTTTGGTGTGACGTATTGACAGGTTTAGTTGGTACGAGTTTGATGATTACGTTCGACGGATTCGTCGGGGCTGTCGAGGTCGGCTTCGAGGAGCTCGCTGCAGGTTTCAGTGAAGGCCCCAAGAAATGAAATGCAATTACCGCAATGATCACGATCACGCCGCCAAGCATTCCACTAGCAATCATTTTGTACCGGTTTTTCACGGTAAGTCCTCGCTTTCCCGTCGTTGATATTGGTGCACGTGCCAAAACCCATAGGCGTACATGCTCCCAGATCTATAACGATATACTACTTATTCGAGTCATATTCCTGTTTCATGGGTGTGGAAAATTTCGTGAACGCTGGATATGAATTCATGCTGTGCAGCGACTGTGGCACACATCAGCACAGACTACCACCACCGATCCGTGTTTTACCATTCCACGCCGTGGGCCGCCAGCAGCGCCTTGACGCCGACCATTGTCGTGTCGATCCCGCCACGGAGAATCAAATCTGACAGGAAAGCCCTGAGCGGTTCATCGTTTTGCTGGCGCAAGGCTTGAACGACGTCCGAAAGCGATTGTCCGATCTCCAGCACGGTTTCGTCTGGCACATCGGTGCCTTCTGCAATTTTATCGAGCGTGGCCGCACCTAACGCGATCATCGGTGTCTCATCAGCAGCGTTGACGTCGAAAACCGTATCCAAGTTTGCAGGGTTCATCACCAATTCCAAGCCCTGACTCGTCAGCTTGATCCAGGAATAATGGCTCCCCACGGGACGACCGCAGCGGATGTACCCCTTTTTCTCCAAGAAATCCACAAACACGATTGTGTCCGCCAAATCGACGCGAAGGATCATCGCGACTTGCTGTGGCAGAAGGATATGTTCATCCAGTCGAGTTTTTTGACTCAACTTAAATAATTCGAGTAGTAGTGTCCGACAACCTTTTTCGAGATCTAACAACCCTTTCACCTCTATTTGCGCATTAAGTTCCTACTAGATTCGCGTTTTGACAAGCACTATGCGTCGGTCGGATCCGCCATACACCACGTGCGTGACGCCTAGTACGGACGTAAAGGACGCCGATGGTTCGAATGGTTTGTCTGATAACGAGAATGCCGAATCGCTTTGGCGAGCGGGGGACGAATTTCTTTGGGGTGAATGAATCTCGATTCTAGGCTACTTCCAGCCGAACCCGTCAACTAACCTCGCAGGCTTGGAAGGATGAATGAGTTGAATAAAGGTAGTCGTTATGCACTTGTGACCGTTGGAATGTCGGCTTTGTCTCTGACACCTGTGACGGCGTTCGCCAACACCACGCACACCGTCAAGTCTGGAGATACGCTTTGGGGCATCGCACGGACGGCCAAGACCACGGTCCAGAAGCTACAGTCGTTCAATCACCTCAAGTCAGATACGATCGTGATTGGGCAGCGTCTAGTGATTCCCTCGACTACGACGAAGAAATCCTCCGCAACAACCACCAGCACACACCCAAGTCAAGTCGCTGTCGACGCTCCAAAGCAACTGATACCCGTATATCAGTCAGCAGGGAGCAAATATCACGTATCATGGACGGTGCTTGCCGCCATTCATAAATTGGAAAGCAATTTCAGCACGTCGGGTAGGCTCAAGAACCCAGAGGGTGCAGAAGGACCGATGCAATTTATGCCGTCTACGTTTGCAGCATACGGCGTGGCCGCTCCAGGACACAACAAGCCAAACGTCTTTAACGTAGATGACGCCATCTACAGCACTGCACATATGCTCTCTGCGGACGGATTTGCAAAGAATCCTAAGGCTGCCCTGTACAACTACAACCACTCAAAGAGTTACGGAAATGAAGTGATTCGGCTAGCTGGCATCTCCGTATAAGCCCATGGCGTGAACTAGTTGTGAAATGATCGATTCAGAGTGCGAGTTCGCACGCGCGCCACTGTTCAGGGGGTATCTCAACAGGCATGATTTCGTGCCTGCTGGATACCTCCTTGTTTGTGTGCGCATCCCGGTTGGCTCCATCATGTGTTGCACCTCCATTGTGGTCGCAGCTTTGGTCACATAACTGTCACGCTTAAAAATTGGACCGCAGAACGTTGTGCGGTACACTAAGTGGGATATCCGACTTAGTGGAGGTAACAACCGTGAAGATACAGGCGTTATTGTTGTGCGTCGTGACTGCGCTCACGTTGAGTGGCTGCGGAAAGTTGAACAACCTTCCCGCTGCCAATACGAGTGAGTCAGCAGGAGCGGCAACGCTCAATCCGAAAGTGTACGCCGTATGCAACGACATCTACACGAGCGTGCAAACCGCCGTGAAAGAAAATAAAGACACGCAATTCGACTCAAAACTGAAAGCCATTGAGAGCATCGGACAAAACAGCCCACAAGGGACGCCGAACTCGATTTTGTACGAGGACGCTGCGATGGTCATTTCGCTAGACGATGCGGCAAACGCCGAGGGTGCCCCAGCGCGCGCTTCGAATGACCTCGCGAAGGCTTTGGTCAAGTTGAAGGAAGATTTATCCAAGTACAAGGCGAGCTGATTTTGAAGCAGCTTTGAAGCAAACCAGGTATACTTGGCTACAGATGATTTATTCCCTGGGGAACAGGACGTTGGACTGTTCCTTTTTTGTTTGGGCGGGGGAACCATAAATTTGAAAGTAGGGCAAGGACGATTCCTGTGACGATGCTGAAAAAAGTCATATATTCGCTTGAAGGTTTTGAGTGCATCGGCTTCCTGGCCACGCTTGCGGCCGGCGTCATTTTCTTTCACTACGGCGGTGCATTAGACCGGTTAATGGGGGAGGAAAACTATCACTGGCGGATGTTTGCCGTGATCGTTGGAATCTATGCGCGGTTCATACCGTACGCCATCGCTTTTGGCGCGCTCGTCGTCTTTGGCGTATCGCTGCGGATGCGCAGGAGGAGCAAGGACGCGCTTAAGCAGTTTGTCTACGGGCTGCGAATCTTTCTGGCCTATTGTTTGTTGCTGATCGTGTTTCGCGTCGTCAATTTTTATGTGCCAGTGCTCCATCCGGGTATTGATGACGCGCTCATCCAGCGAATGGACGCGCTGATCTTCGGAAACCAGGTCTCCTATTTGCTACAGCCGATCGCGATGCACTGGCTGACAGATGTGTTAACGGGTGCCTACGTATCGTGGTTTTGGTTGCTGTTTGCGACGATTGCCCTGATGCTCGTGAAACGCCGTGAGGCGGCATCGGAGTATTTGTTGGCGACGCTCCTCGCGTTTTACGTGGGTTACGTGTGCTATGTGTTCGTTCCCGTGATCGGGCCAGGATATACGCTGCATTACTCGGTTCAACTAGGCGACATCGCGCCTACTTTTACGCTGTCGCGATTGCCGATCTCCCGCGACTGCTTTCCGAGTCTGCACACGGCGACGACCGTACTCATGGTGATCTACGTCGCCCGCTTCGCGCGCAGGTGGCTTTTTGCCTACATCCCGATGGCGGTCCTGATCATCTTCGCGACACTGTATTTGCGCATTCATTATGGCACGGACGATCTCGCCGGAATCCTCCTCGCGATCCTCGTGTCGATGGCGGCTCCCCGCCTTCACAGCTGGTGGGAGGCTCGCCGCCGATTGGCCTTTTCGTATGCGAAAGACGAATCTCAAGACCTCCCCGCCTGACCACGTGATGGGCGGGCCGTGCACGCCGCTTCCCCAATCGGGAGGCGGTTTTTTTGTGCCTTTGGACAGTGATGTCGCAGATCGTTGTGCACCTGTCCACCGATAAGTGTCGTCGGCCGACTTGTCTACCCGCTCATACGATACATGAGATGTGAGACAAGGAGGTCAATTTGTTATGGCAAATGTTCGACATGGACCACATCGCGCCCCGAAAACACGCATCGTCGACACTTCTGGCATCGCCAATGCCGCGTCGTATGGATGGTCCTCCACCAATTGGTCCGGCTACGCTATCTCCAGTGACGTAAACGGGACCTATAAGAGCGTTACGGCGTCCTGGAAAGTTCCGACCGTAAAGCCGCCATCAGGTACGCAATCGAGTTCTTTGTGGGGATGGCTCGGTCGTTGGTTAGCGTCCCTGTTCGGCGTCGGTCCCTCGTCTTCTGACGCGTACTCAGCGACCTGGATTGGAATCGATGGGTTTACGAACAGCAATCTGATTCAGGCCGGCACGGCTCAAAATATCGTCAATGGTTCCCCTCAATATTACGCGTGGTGGGAAATCCTCCCTGCTGCCGAGACCGAGATCAGTCCCGTCGAGTACCCGGTGTCGGGCGGCGATGTGATGGCCGTCAGCATCGCCCAGCAAGGCGACGGCACGTGGCAAATTCAACTACAGAACCAAACGCGGGGCTGGACGTTTACCAAAAGCGGGATTCAGTACACGGGTCCGCAGACGTCTGTTGAATGGATCGAGGAGGCACCGGAGGTGAACGGGTCTGTCACCGCACTCGCCAATTACGGCGAAGTTTACTTCACGAATCTCACAGTCAATGGAGCAAACCCGCACCTGCAACTGAGCGAAGCCGGAATCATGGTGCAGAACAGTCAGCAAGTATCGACGCCATCAGCACCTGGTCCAAGCCTCAACGACTTTAACATTCAGGACGGTGCCGCACAACCGCCCGCGCCCACTGTATGATAATCGTACCCGCTTGTGCCTGTCCTTTTGAGCCTCTTCGCCTAGGCGAGGGGCTCAAAGGCGACCAGGCAGCTTGCATCCGCAAAGTGATTTCCTGCATGATAGGTAGAGGACGGAGACTAGGCGGAGGTGCGTAATCTTGCAGAAAATGAAGGCTGTTGGGCTGTATCGTTACCTGCCGATCGAAGATGAAGAGAGCCTCATGGATGTTGAAGTTGACAAGCCCGTTCCGACCGGCCGCGACATCTTGGTGGAAGTCAAGGCCATCTCAGTCAACCCGGTGGATACGAAAGTGAGATCCCCGAAGGATAAAGTCGAGCCAGCATTGAAGATCCTCGGGTGGGATGTCGCTGGGGTCGTCGCATCGGTTGGCCCTGATTGCACGCTCTTTCGACCAGGGGACAACGTATTCTATGCGGGAAGTATCACGCGGCAGGGAGGTAACTCCGCTTTTCACTTGGTGGACGAGCGCATCGTCGGTCGCATGCCCACTCGCCTTAGCTTCGCCGAGGCTGCTGCCTTGCCGTTGACGGCTATCACGGCCTGGGAAGGCTTATATGATCGCCTTGGTGTGTCCCGCGACCCCGCTGGCAATCGAGACAAGCGCATCCTCATCGTCGGTGCAGCAGGTGGCGTCGGATCGATCGCGACACAACTGGCAAAACTAGCAGGTCTTACGGTGATCGGGACGGCGTCGCGGAGTACCTCGGAACAGTGGGTGAAAGATCATGGTGCAGACTTTGTCATCAACCACTATGAGCCGTTTGTTCCGCAACTGAAGGCCTTCGATATCGATGCCGTGGATTATATCTTCTGTCTCAATGCTACCGACGACCACTGGGTGAAGATGACGGACGCCCTTGCTCCGCAAGGAGTCATCTGCTCGATTGTCGAGACGAAAGCGCCTTTAAATCTCAACCTGCTCAAGAGCAAGAGCGGTACATATGCGTGGGAGTACATGTTCACGCGAGCGATGTACGAGACAGACGACATGATTGAGCAGCATCACCTGCTCAACGAATTGGCCGACCTCGTCGATGCGGGTCGTGTGAGAACCACACTTGCGGAGGTTTTGTCGCCTATACACGCGGCGAATTTACGCAAGGCGCATGCGATGGTCGAATCGGGATCGACGATTGGGAAAATTGTTTTGGAGAATTTCTCGTGACGTTTGGCACAATTTGATTTCAGGATAGAAAATCATAGGAAACAGTGGTATAAACGTTTCAAAGCCTGACAATACTGCTGTTAGCATCACGAGACACAGAAGAGCCCGGAACGCATTTTATGCCATCCGGGCCGATCTGTGACATTGCACACGTATAGGCTACACAAGGAATGGATTGTGTACAAGCCCGGATCGTGATAAACTGCACGCAATTGGGTCTTGAAAAACACGGTAACAGTGGCAAACAAAGCACTAATACGTTTTCATTGCAGGAGGTTGTTCACTTTGAACAAACAAGATTTGATTAACAAGGCAGCAGAAAAGACTGGTCTTACGAAAAAAGACAGTGAAGCGACTGTAAACGCGATTTTCGAAACCATCGAGGAAGCGCTCGCTGCAGGTGAGAAGGTTCAAATCATTGGCTTTGGCACGTTTGAGACCCGTGCACGCGCCGCTCGTTCGGGCCGTAACCCACAGACGGGTGAAGTGATCGAAATCCCGGCGTCGACTGTACCAGCCTTTAAACCAGGCAACAATTTGAAAGAAAAAGTAAAGTAATCTGAGGTAAGTCGAAAAGGGTCACCCCGGACGTCATCATCGATGACTAAGGGGCGACCCTTTTCGTTTTTGCGCATCGCATCATCGTGCGTGCGCAGTCTGTCCATTAGTATTTCACGACGTTGGCGGCCTGCGGCCCGTCTGAACTATCGATGATGGAAAAACTGACGCGTTGCCCATGTTCGAGAAATGGGCAGCCATTACAGATGGCGTTGGAGTGCACGAGCACGTCGCTTCCGTCCTCCGCTTCAATGACCCCTATGCCTTTTTCCGAGTTAAACCACTTTACAGTCCCTTCGCTCATCTATCTGTCCCTCATTTACCGGAAATGTATGAGATTGAGTATATGACGAGACGGATGCAAAGGCTGTCGAAATATCTGTAAGCGGAGAAATTCCGTGTGAAGATTCCTCCTGGAAGCAATCCTGACACTTTCGTGTTCGGGGTCCGTCTGCGTTTGATACGTTCTTGATGCTGCCGTTCTAACTTTGATGTAAATCGATGTTAGCGGCGTGGGGGGATGTATATGCACAAGCAACACCTTGTATCAGCAGTTGTTTTGTCCAGCGCGCTGATCGCGCTTGTAACAGGATGTGGGATGAATAAGTCAGGCGAATCTGCCGCAGCGCATTCGTTGCGCGCGAAAACGGCACACGTGGTCTATCGTCGCACCACGCTCGATGGCTCACCAGAATCCACGAAAGCGGCGGACGTATCAGAGAAGCCAGTGGTTTACGGCATGCGCAAGTTTCCATACCCGTACCAGGCGATGCTCGCGATTTCATCTGACGCAGACAGCGAAACGCTGCGCAAGTTTAACCTCGTGCATGAGTTTATCAACACGACGCAGATGACGCCGCTCGGACGAGGACTAGGGCTGGATTTCGCCGATTCATTCTTCATGTACAACGGAAACGACGAGCCAGGGTACGTCGATATCGATCACGAACCGATGTCCGATGAGCTCTCGTACTTCAAAGGCGTATCGGACAAGCCTTACGCTGCGAGCGTACTCAACCATTACATGCACGTCGGCTGGATCGACACCATGCACACGTATGGCGACTTCAGCCGAGTGAATCAGAACACCACATTGTTCAACAGAACGCTCGCACAGCAGGCGATTCGCGCGTTGAAGGAGAACGGTGACACCATCACGGTTTGGACGGATCACGGGAACAAATCGAACGTCGATAATTTTGGTGCGTATGGAAAGGCGCCATTCTATGATTACGAACAGGGCGCTAATCCGTCGTCTGTGTATTATCATACGGACTTGACCATTCCGTACGGCGTAGACTTTGTCTGGCCGGATGTGTCGAGTGACGAGGTCGGCATGAAGTCGGTCATTTACCCGCTCATGTTGCCGGATGGTCGGCGCGTGTGGGGATTTTGGCGGTATACGAACTCCGGGTACAACCAACAGGGCGACCCAGAATGGAATTGGACCCCTTATCATCTGACAGACCAGTTGTCTGCCGCCCACCTGGCACAATTGGAGAAAGCGCACGACTACTGCGTGATCGCGCAGCACTTGTCGGGTACGGTGTACAGTGGGGTGTTGGGAAAGAGTGCGGTCAGTGCGCTTTCTAGGCTGGCAGTACAGGACCACGAAGGGCATATCCTCGTTACGCGAACGAGTCGACTATTGCAATACAACGTCACGCAACAGTACGTATCTTACGATGTGACAAACGACAACGGGACGGCGTACATTCACATTCGTTCGATTCTCGATCCGGTCCTTGGTGCGCACGTCCCAACGTTGGCTGAAGTTCGCGGGTTGACCTTTTACACGTCGGATCCAGCGCGCACCGTGATCGAAATCGGGGATACGCCAATCGCGTCTCGTTACATCGAGGATCATCCAAGCGACGGCGAGCATCCGAGCGTCGAGATCCAGTGGTATCCCGTCGACACGACGAATTACGCCGAGGCGGAACCATGCGTCGCGTAGGAGGGGAGATAGACGATATTCCATGCGCCATCAAATAAGGGGCAGCCTCGATGTTCTGTCGACATCGAGGCTGCCCCTTTTTGAGTACTTCGCCCTTACGGCAATTGATTGGCCGGTGAGGACGTCCAGCTCGATGGGATTTGCGTGCTCGTCCAATCGCTCTTCGGCATAAACGACGCATGGTGCTCGTCGAAGTAGGCGTCAAGCATTTGTTTGGCGATGACGCCGGCGAGCGATGCGCCGTAACCACCGCCGGGGATCATGACGGCCATCGCGACTTGCGGGTTGTTCAAGGGCGCATAGCAGATGAACACCGAGTTGTCCGTCTTTTGACCGTGAATCGTGATTTGGGCTGTACCGGTTTTTGCCGCTACCTGGTAGGGCGAATTCGTGAAGAGACCGTTTGCCGTCGCGTCTCCACCACCGGTTGTGACCTCGTACATCGCCTGCCGAATGAGTGCGTAATCTTGCGCCGACCCACTGACCTGCCCCGTGACCTTGGTCTTGTACGTGGATACGGGCTTGGCCCCATTCGTCGGCGTGTCACTCGAGTTGTAGACCTTGTCGAGTAGGTGAGGTTGCAGTTTTTTGCCGTTGTTGGCCAACGTCATCGCGTACGTCGCCAATTGCATGGTCGTAAACTCCTGCTCCTGCCCGATGCCACCCTCCGCCAAACTCGCAGGTGTACCATTGTTTGGGTATTCCCCGGTCTTCTTGATGGACGCCTCGCTCGCCTGGAGGTTGTACTGTTGTGCGCTTTGTGTTTGGGTATTGTAAATGTAGAATTGTCCACCGATTTCGTTCGGCAGGTCAATGCCGGTTTTCGGCCCCAAGCCGAAATCCCATTCGCCCTGGTACAGCTCGTTCAGACCTTTTGCGAAGTCGGTATTTAAGTAGTGTTGATAGCTGCCGTCGCTTGGCGGATACGTGCCGCCGCTCGAGGCGCTGCTGCCGAACCACTTTCCGAGTCGCAACCCAACCTGATAGAAGAACACGTCACTGGACACGGCGATGGCGCGAATGGGATCCAGTTCGCCGAACACCATATTCATGTCCTCGTTCAACTGCGTCGTGCCGATGAATAGACGGCCGGCGTCGTAGAGGGTGGTAGCGGGGGACATCGCCCCTTGTTTAAAGGCGGTCAGCAAATTGGCAGGCTTCACGGTGGAGCCTGGATTCTGCCGATCTTGAATCGCGTTGTTTACTTCGGCACCCGAATTGAGGTAATTCGCTTGCGCCGTTGTAATCGGCTTGCCATCTGTGAACCAGTTCGGGTTGAGATACGGGTAACTGACCATGGACAGGACGCCACCGGTTTTCACATTGAGCATCACGGCGGACGCGTTGGTGATGAGCCCTTGGTTATTTTGCTGCTTGATCAGGTTCAAGACGATGTTCTGCGCTTGGGCTTGGAGGTGGCCGTCCAGCGTAAGCTGGATGTTGTCACCTGCGAGCGCCGGCGGCGCCGACCCGACGGTTTGAACCGTGCCTGTGGAGGGATCGACCGTGAGCATTTCGTCCCCAGCTTTACCTTGCAGCGTCGACTCGTATTCTTGCTCGATTCCCGTGATACCTACCTTTTGACTGACCAAATAGTGGTCTTTGTCGACGTAGGTGGACTTGTTCTGGGCGGTAATGCTCCCGACGTACCCAAGTACTTGGCCCGCCAGGTCGCCCTCGGGGTACTGACGTTGGTAGGTCTGCGTGATCTCGACGTTCGGCAAATCGGAATTGTGCTCGACGACATATGCGATCTGGCTCTTCGTCGCGTTCGTCGCGAGCGGAATCTGCAGGTCCGTCTTGTCAGTCGTCATCGTGTGATACAGCTTTTGCGGCGTCTCGTTTAACACCGGTGCCAACTGGTTGGCGATATTGTGCAGCGTCTTGGACGGGATGACCGTGAAGTTGTCCAACACGATGTTGTCGGACGGCGTGTCCCAGGCGAGAACCTGGCCGTTGGCGTCGTAAATCCAACCGCGCTGCGGAGTTTCCGCCACTTTGACGAACTGCGTGTTCACCTCGGCGTTGCGAAAGGTCGGCCCTTTGGCGATCTCGACGTATGCCGCGCGCAGGACAAGGCCTGTGAACGACAAAAAGATAATCGAATAGACGACGTTGATGCGGAGCATTTTCTTCAATTTTTTCGGCTTGTTATTCATGCAATCATACCTCGTCGTGGCACCTCGGGGGCGGGCTCGCCCCCGAAGACCTGTCATTTGCTCGTATGTGAAGAGTGATTGAAACGAAATGTGGTTGGCATTTGGCGTCGACCAAGTGGGACAGGTACCTAGCTAAAAGCCCCTCTGATGCTTATTGTCCAGATTGCGACGACATACCCAGTGTCCGTTAAAAACCACGTTGTTTCAACGGGGAAATGATCTCATTCTATGTGAGCGTTGGAAATCGCTGTTCACCTCGGTGCGGATCAGGCGCCGTGATGGTGGACGGCGAAAGGTGAGTTGTCCTCTTTATTATAGCGGCCCAAAGGAGAGTATGGGGGCTGAATCGACAAATTGAGCGTTTTGTCGAAAAGCGTTTACAATTTCGAAGTGTGAGTTCCCCGTGTGGGGACCGTGTGTGCCCGGTTGTGCATGCGGTTTGGCGGGGGCAAACGAGCAGGCGGGTGCGCTTCGTCCCTGCCGGTTGCGGGCCGAGCGAGGTGTACCCGCATCTCTCCATCACGTTTGTACGCGGGGGGCGGTCGGGTCGCAATTAGGCGTCTCTAGTTCGGTGACCTCCGCGAGTTTGAGCAAGTAGTAACACTCCTCGCGTGCCATATGGTCGGGAAGCAGTGGTTCGAGGACGCCGAGCAGCTCGTCGGAGAGCCGCAGTTCCTCAAGTTCTCCGAGAAACTCCGAAAATAGTTTCATCTCGAGGCCGACGTCCAGGTTGAACTTCGAGAGCGCTGGAAACTCATCTACCTGCGTGCGCAAGTATCCGGCGAATTCGACTGCCTTCAGGTAGAACGCCTCGAATTGCTTGCGAAATGCTTCGCTCTTGTGTGCGAAGCCCTGTTCGGCGGGATCGACTTGTTGGGTCAGGGTCGCCGCGTGCCCGAACGCATCTTGAAGCCACAGCAAGTGATGGTGGACTGGGTGAAGTGGCGGCGGCGTTTCGCCTTCGCACAGGCACTCCAAAATGCGCAGATACTCCTCGATCTCGTTGACCATATGATTCAAAAACGTCGGCGGCAGGCTGGTCGCGATCTTGCCGACGAGATGGCGTTCGAGCAGATGGAGTTTGTATGCGCGAAACTTCGTGGCATAGCGGCGAGCGCGCTCATTCAAGTCAGAGAGGGACGGCGCCGCCACACCGCCCCGCGCCTCTGTGAGCAATGTATCGAAGCGTGCGATAAACGACTCTGCTATGCGGATGTCCGATTCCTCTTTCGGCGCTAGACTCGTATGGATGAATCGGGCGTGATCGCCTAATACTTGCAACCAGAATCGGTGTTCAAACAGTGCTGTCTTGACGTAGTCCATCTGTGGGGATTCCCTCCATTCGTCGCATCAGTCTATGACGTCGAGACTAGGCTGGTGACATCGTTGACGGACTTGCGAGAAGGGACCCGAAACGCTCGGGTGGCTGTGGGGGAGACACCCGAGGGGTCAGAGGAGCCGGCAGGCGCGGTTCAGGGAAGCTTTTGTCTCCTCAACGAGCTGGTGGACGAGTTCGGCTGCTGGGAGCGCTCGACCCATAGCCGCCCCCTGTCCTGCGAATAGCGACAGGTAGTCAGGGTCGCCTTGTTCGGCCGCCCAGTTGCGCAACGGGCGCGTAAGGGTGTTTTGCGTGGGGTAGGGTGGGATCTCGCCTGGAAACTCGCGGATCTCGTCCGTAAAGCGATTCCGAATTGCGCGCGCGGCCTTGCCGGAAAACCCGCTGGTCAGTACCGTGTCCGACGCACCGCTTTCCAGTACGGCCTGTTTGTAAACCGGGTGCGCACCACTTTCTTCTGTGACGAGAAAAGAGGTCCCCAGTTGAACGCCCGCAGCGCCGAGCATGAGACTTGCGGCAATGCCGCGCCCATCCATAATGCCGCCAGAGGCGATGACGGGAATACGCAACTGGTTCACGATTTGCGGGATGAGGGCCATCGTCCCGATGAGTGCGGCCTCGACATGGCACAGGAACGTTCCACGGTGGCCGCCCGCCTCGTACCCCTGAGCGACAATCGCATCGACGCCAGACGTTGCGAGCGCGACCGCCTCCTCGACGGTGGTCGCGGTGCCGACGACCGTCGTACCACGACTCTGCAGTTCGAGCACCATTTCGGGCTTGAGTTGGCCGAACGTGAAGCTGAAGACGGGCACGCGTTCGGCGATGACGACCGCAAGTTGATCCTCGAAGGCGGGGATTGAAGCGGCGTCGCCTTGGGTCTCATGCCTTGGGGACATCTGCAAAAGGAACTGTTTCATGGGCGCGACATCGGGGATTGCCTCCGATGCCTGAGACGGGATGAATAAATTCACGGCAAACGGCTGATTCGTGTATCGCTTGATTGCGCGGATGGATTCTTGGATGGCTTGCGGCGTCATGTACCCTGCGCCAAGAGATCCGAGTGCGCCGGCGTTGGACACGGCCGCGACCAGCTCGGGCGTCGTCGGGCCTCCTGCCATTGGCGCTTGAATGATTGGCAAGCGCGTTTGCAACAGCGTACACAGTGGCGTGAATAAAGAGGACATCTGGAACACCTCCGTGAGATGTACTACGGGATTGCTAAGGTGACGTTTGACATGCGAGTGCGGGGCGGATGACCATTCGCTCAAGTGCTGCACGCACAGTGTAGCACAGCGGTTTATCTATCTCGTGCAACTCGCCTGTCGTGCTAGAATGGAGAGATAGAACTGGTGCGGATGGGCACGAACGCAACTGACGTTGCTTACAATGACCGCAAGCGCCCTGCGGAGGACGATACCGCACAAGCGCTCACGAGAATCAAGCTGGAGGCGATCGCAGTTGAGGAGTACGTGGACGATGCTCCACCCGTCAGAAGGGCAGACGACTCCCGAGTGGTGGGGACCTGGCCGAATACGCATCCGCGAGCATTCGGATGCACTACATCTCGAGAGTCCGTATCGCATTCGGGCGATCAGTTCAGCTGTGGTGGGCGGCGGACTCTGCGATGTGCGCCATCTGTTCAACTTTCAGGTCGAGTCCGACTATGCGAGAGTCGATCCGGCGGATGACCTCGCCCTCCGCCTCGTCCATCGCGGCATTGACCCGGAGGACTCCCTGGCCCTGATGACTGCCGTGCGCGTCGCGGACGCGAGTTTTGTCAGTGCGCAAGGCGACGGTTGGGATATCCTCACGGTCGTCACCTGTGGCTTTGGCAATGCGGCGAGTGTACAGGATGTCGACGAAGTCGATGACGTGTGTGTCAAGCGCACGATTGGCACCATCAACATCATCAGCGTGGTCGCTGGCGCTTTGACAGACGGTGCCTTGGTGAACGCCGTGATCACAGCCACTGAAGCGAAAGCGTCTGCGTTGTCCGAGATGGGCATTCTCACGAGGGCGCATCAACATCCAGCGACTGGGACGACGTCGGATGCCATCGTCATCGGTTCCAACCAGAGGGCCGATTGCACGCCTGTTGCGTATACCGGCCTTGCCACGTCGTTTGGGCGAGCGCTGGCCAAGACCGTCTATCATGGGGTACTCGATTCTGGTGCGAAATACCGCGCTCGACTCCTCGCGGCACAAACGCCTGCTGGGTATGTCTTGCGTCATATTGATCCCATGCGGTGACAGGGAGGTCGCAGTTTCATGGATTGGTTGAACCCCTGTCTGTTCACAGGTGTTGCGCTTCTGGTTGACTATATCGTGGGCGATCCGCCCCGCATCCCCCACCCTGTCGTCCTCATTGGCAGGTGGATTGCGTGGCTCGACAAGTCGTGGAATCGACAGCCGGCGGCGTTCCTGCGCTCACGCGTGCTTGGTGGCCTATTGACCATCGTGACCGTCGGCGGCGCAGGTGCACTCACCTGGTTGATTCTCTATCTGTTGCACCAGGTCTCACCGTGGTTGGCCATCCTCGCGAACGTGTGGCTGATTTCGACGACCATCGCTTGGCGTGGCCTCCTGCGGGCCGGAGTGTGTGTATACCGAGCCCTGCAACAGGATGGTATCGAGGCCGGGCGCGTGGCTGTCGCCATGATCGTTGGGCGCGATACGGCGCATCTCGACGAGGCACAGGTGACCCGCGCCTGCGTGGAAACGCTCGCGGAGAACATCGTAGACGCGATTGTGTCGCCGGTCGTGTTCGGTTGCATTGGCGGTGCGCCCCTAGCGATGGCCTATCGCGCCGCGAACACACTGGATTCGATGGTCGGGTACAGAAGTGAGCGCCACCGCCATTTCGGCTGGTCCTCCGCGCGGTTGGACGACCTGTTGAACTACTTTCCTGCGCGGCTGACGGCGCTCCTCCTGTTCGTCGCCATCGCACTCGTTAAGGGTGATGCGCGCCGTGCCTGGCGCATCTGGCGTCGCGATGCCCAGCTGCACCCAAGCCCCAACAGTGGCATCCCCGAATCGATGGTGGCGGGCGCACTTGGCGTGCAGTTGGGCGGTCAAAACGTATACGGTGGCGTCTTGTCCAGTCGCGCGAAGCTGGGCGACGCCACGCGTTCTCTCGAGTCGAGCGATATCCGCAGGGCGGCGCACCTTGTCAGCGCCGTTTCCTGGGTTCTGCTTGCAACTACGCTGGTCGCTGCGGCCATCTGGTGGACCGCTTGACGGAGCGTGCGTCTGTGGGGATCAGCACGGCGACTTCGATCGAAAGAAGCGTTAGGGCGCGGTATTTCATTCCATCCAAATGGGGAGAGGCACATGGCACATGGCGGAAAAGTGTACGAGTATGCGGATACGTACGGGATCGAGTTGGCCAAGGTGTTGGATTTTAGTGCGAATATCAATCCACTAGGGCCGCCAAAGCGAGTCCTACAAGCCATTGAGAGGGCGTTGCCGTACGTGGTCCACTATCCTGACGCGAGGCAACTTTCGGTCAAGGAGGCCATCGCTCGAGCGCATGGTTTGGAGACGACGTCCGTGCTCTGCGGCAATGGGGCAACAGAGGTGATGGAGCTCGTGTTTCGCGCGGTAAGGCCCTCGCGAACATTTGTACTGCACCCGGCGTTCTCCGAGTACGCAGCCATCGCGGATCGCGTGGGCTCGCCCTTGACGGCCCTCCCGTTGACGCACACGGACGACGGGTGGACCCTGCCGCTAGAAGCGCTTAATGAGCAGCTTCAGCCAGGCCATCTCGTCGTGATCAACACCCCGCACAACCCAACGAGCAGCGTGTGGCCGTGGCCCACCTTGCAGGCGTGCGTGGCGCGTTGGTGTCGGCGAGGGGTGTTTGTCGTCATCGACGAGTCGTTTATCGACTTTTTACCGGACGTGCGAGCGATTTCCGCCATCGAGGACGCCGCCGTGACCAAGCGGCTGTTCGTCGTCAGATCGGCTACGAAAATCTACTCCATCCCCGGCCTGCGCTTTGGATTTGGCATCGGTCACCGGGAGTTTGTGCGCGAAATCGAGCGCAATCGCGATGGCTGGAGCGTCAATGCGCTGGCGCAGGCAGCTGCCTGCGCGGCGTATCAAGACCTGGCATTCCTCGAGTCGACCCGCAGGTGGCTCGAGGAAGAGAAAGTGTATCTGGAGAAGACTTGGGGGGCAGACAGGAGACTGACTTGGCATGCGCCGAGCACTAATTTTTTCCTCGTCGACTTTCGGTCGACTGACATCGCACAAAACGTCGTACAATCGCTCGTCGGAGCGGGGATCTTCTGTCGGTCCTGTGCAGATTTCCAGGGTCTTGGCGCCCGCTACGTGCGCTTTGCGATCCGCTCGCACGCCGACAACGTGCAGTTGTGGCGGGCGGTGGCAGACGCGATGGACGAAGTGGGTCCGTCACATTCGTAAGTCAGGAACCCCGTCAGGGCCGACAGCGTGTTCTTCGAGTGCCATTCTGGCCGTTTCCCAGATGGGTATCGCGGACTTTGCTTCGTAGTCGTACGCGATCAGGATGGCCTCTGCGCGCGCGACCCAGTCACCTGCTTCGTCTTGAATCGCGTGATGCACGGAAAAACTGGCGTTTCCGATGCGCGGGATCCAGGTCGAGACCGTCAATTGTTGGGCGTAGGTGACTTGCGCCAGAAAATCGCAGCGAGTGGAAGCGACGATCAGGTTCCACTTGTCGAGGGAGAGCGACGGGTTGAACAATCGAAACACGTCCATGCGGGCATCTTCCATATAGTTTAAATATTGTGTGTTGTTGACGTGTCCCAGGCCATCACATTCGGAAAAGCGCACTTGAATTGCTCGAGTAAACATGTCTTCACTCCTGCATCGAGATAATATATCTATCCTAACAAGGGAAAATGAGAAAGCGAAGGTCGAATTTAGAAGGAACCAGGCGAATGACAGAGAAAACATATCACCATCTCGATCATCTGAATTTTTGTCATCATTGGAGTCGGTGAACATGGTCTCAAATGGACCACTGCGGTTGGATATCAAAAACGTGTCGACGGCGGTGATGGAATACGTATCGGACTTGCTAGTGGTCCTTTCCCCCGATGGATGCATTCACGACGCGTCGCCGTCCGCGTATCGGAGCCTCGGTGTCACAAAGCATAACCTCATCGGAAGACCATTGCTCGAGTACATCCATGCCGATGACGTCGCTTCCTTCGAACGCTTGCTGGCTGACGTCCGAGAGGTACCCGCGGGTGGCGTCCGGCGCGCGCAATGGAGATGCTTACAACTGCAGTCTGAGCCGCTGGTGCTAGACGTGCAAGTGATCCCGATAGCGGACGACACCGCGCAGCTTCAGTCCATCCTGCTGTGTGCGAGAAACATTACCCAGGAACGGCGGATTCAAGCTCAAATTCATCGCAGCGAACAAGTCTATAAATCCCTTTTTGAATACAATGCAGACGCGGTCTTTGCACTCGACCTCGAAGGCCGTTTTGTCGAAGTGAACAAGGCGTGTGAACACGTGTCCGGTTACGGTGTGGAGACGCTCCAAGGGACTGCATTTCACCCGCTGATAGCTCCTGAGGAGTTGGCCATCGTCAACGAGAACTTCGTGCGCGCGTGCCACGGCGAGACTCGCAACCTGGACATCACGATCATCCACCGCTCGGGAGAGCGCGTGGTGTTGAATGTCACCAGTTTGCCCATCACGGTGGACGACCGCGTCGTCGGGATCTACGGCATCGCCAAAGACATCACGTCGATCCGGCACAAGGAGAAGCTCTTGCTCATCCAAAAATCCGTGTCGGAGTCGATCGCGGCCGGTGACGACGTGGAGCATGTTCTACAGGAGATCACAGAGTGCGTCGGCAGGCTGTTTGAGGACTGTATCCCGTGTATCATGCTGGTCAGTGAAAGCGGAGACGCTCTGTTGGCTGCAGCGTGTTCGGACAAGCTGTCGATGCAGTACATCGGCGCGTTGGACGCGGTGCCCATCGACCGCGACGCCGGAAGTTATGGGGCGGCCGCTTACCACAACACACCAGTCGTCGTGACTGACATCGAGGCAGATCCACTGTGGCAAAACTATCGGTCTCTGGCTCGCGCTGAAGGGCTGCGCGCATGTTTCGCGGTTCCGATTTTGTCCGACGACCACCAAGTAGTTGGGGCGTTCGGCCTCTATTACAAGACGAGGAAGCAGCCGACCGTCGAGATCCTCGAGGCCATGAAGATATTCTCACACCTAGCCGGACTGGCTATCGTTCGACACCAGCACGCTGCCAAGCTGCATGCGCTCGCCAATACGGACCCACTCACAGGGCTACCCAACCGCCGTTACTTTATGGATAGGCTGCGCCGAGCGGTTCAGGCGGGGGAACAGGTAGGACTCATCTTTCTCGATCTCGACCGCTTCAAGTGGATCAACGATACCTTAGGCCACACGTTTGGCGACAAGGTTTTGCTGGAGTACGTGCGGAGGGTCGGTTCGTGCATCGATAAAAGGGCCTTGTTCTCGCGGCTTGGCGGCGATGAGTTCGCCGTGATCGTGCCAGACGTGACGACGGAGCAGGACGTGATGGCTGTCGCTGAGCGGGTTTTGCGGCTGTCGGACAAATTGGTGCACATCGACGGGCACAACTTGCGTGTGACTTCGAGTATTGGAACGTACTTGTCTCCCGACGCAGAATGCGACGTCGAAGCGCTGCTCAGCAATGTGGACACGGCGTTGTATACGGCAAAAAATAGCGGCCGGAACAACATCAAGCGATTTGATCCCAACATGAAATTTGTCACGTACGACCGACTGGTGATGGAAAGTGACATTCAGAGGGCCATCGACGAAGAGCAATTCTACATGGTCTATCAACCGAAGTTTCATGCCGAAGAGGGCCGCATCACTGGTGTCGAGGCCTTAATCCGGTGGCATCACCCCCGGGAAATGCTTATTTCCCCAGGCGACTTCATTCCTGTGGCCGAACAGGCGGGGCTCATTAGCAGTGTCGACGAGTGGGTACTCCGCGAAGTCTGTCGGCAAATTAAGGAGTGGGATCGGCACGGGATCGAAATACCTGTGAGCGTCAATATCTCACAGATCCACTTTCAGCAATTCGACTTCGGAGACCGGCTTCGCCGGACCATTGAGCAGTACGGTGTGAATGCCGGACTTATCGACATCGAGATCACGGAAACGGCACTGATGCAGCACGCGACGGAAGAACACGTCTTCGCGAAACTTCAAGAGCTCAGAGATATCGGTGTGACCGTCTCGATTGACGACTTTGGCATCGGGCACAGTTCGCTGAACCTCTTGCGTAAATTCCCTGTCGATTTCCTGAAGATTGACCAGAGTTTCGTTCGCGATCACCAAAAACCCGACATCGTGACGGCCATCATCCAGCTCGGCCACAGCCTTTGCATGCGCGTGGTAGCCGAGGGCGTGGAGTCCGAGGAGGAGCTGGACTTCTTAACCGCGCAGGGGTGTGACGAGATTCAGGGTTATTTGTTGGCGAGACCGATGGCGCCAGAAGATATCGTCCGCACGTACAGCTACATCGGCTAAGCGAGTCACTCGTTCGTTGCTGTTGTATTTGCTTTGATATTGTTGAATTGGCGGCATCCGAACCTGTCTCACTGGAGATACTGTTCTGATGGAGCTGTCACGGATGGTTTTTTGGCTGGCAGTGAGGAGCCATCGGCGGTGAGCGGCGAGATCGCTCGTCAGTCAATTGTCATGCTGGGATTCGGGCACGAGCTCGTTCTGAGGGGACGCGAGGAGGGATTTGATGTTCGGGAGAAGTCGCCGAGACATCGAGTTGAGCGAACCGGATATTGCAGACGCGTGTTGTGAGTTTATTGCCAATCGACTCAACTGCATGCCGCAGGACGTCGTGGTCCAGCTGACGTTTCGTGATGAGGATGGATTCGGCGCGGATATTACGGTTCGAGGCATTCGGGAGAACGCAATGGAACAACTGGATCTCATTGACGCCATTCAAGAGTACGTGGCTGAGCGCGAGCGGTATCGCGGTGCCGAGAACCGTGTCACGCATGTGGAATTGCAGTTTTCTGACCATCGTGGGGTATACGCACAAGTGCGATATTTGTAATTGCCGGTATCTGTCTAAACGGAGGTGAAGTCCCCACCAGGGGCAAGTTGTTGAACGGTACCTCAGCACTGGTCAATATCATCCTGATTTTCGTATTGGTATTTCTAAACGGATTTTTCGTAGCCGCCGAGTTCGGCTTGGTCAAGGTGCGTTCGAGCCGGATCGACGAACTGATCACGCAGGGCCACAAGCGGGCCAAAATGGCGAAGGGTGTCATCGCCCACTTGCATACATATCTTTCTGTCTGTCAGTTGGGGATCACCTTGACGTCCTTGGGACTCGGCTGGATCGGTGAGCCGACGGTGGCACACCTATTGGAGGGGCCACTCACGCGAGTTGGACTTGGCGACGCGGTTGACACCATTTCGTACATCGTGAGCTTTGTGGTCATCACGTACGTTCATATTGTCCTGGGCGAGATGACGCCCAAATCACTCGCAATTCACCGCTCGGATGTGGTAGTGCTCAATGCCTCGCCCATTCTATCCGTCCTCAGCAAGCTCATGCACCCGTTTATCTGGGTGTTGAACGGCTCCGCCAACGCTTTCCTCAAATTCAGTGGAATCAACGTGACAGAAGAAGACGGAGAGGCCTACACGGAGCAGGAGCTGCGGATTTTGATGAACGAGAGCCACAAGAGTGGGTTGATTGACAGCACTGAAATGGCGTTGCTCGACAACATTTTTGAGTACTCGGACAGGGTTGCTCGGGAGATCATGATCCCACGCGTCGACATCATCGCCATTTCGGCGGATGCTTCAGAGCAGGAGATCATGCGTCTCATCACCGAGCACGAGCATACCCGGTACCCGGTGGCGGAGGGCGACAAGGACCACATCATCGGATACGTCCACGTGAAGGACATGTACGTGCGGGAGAGCACACGAAGCGTGATGGATTGCATCAGGCCGATGATCAAAGTTCCAGAGACCACAGAAATCCACGACGTGTTACGCCGCATGCAGAAGTCGAAGACGCAGATTGCCATCGTCGTGGACGAGTACGGCGGCACCGCGGGTCTGGTCACGATGGAGGACATCATCGAGGAGTTAGTAGGCGAGATTCAAGACGAATTCGACGACGAGCTGGCACCGGTTGTGAAATTAGGGCAGGAGTACTCGGTAGATGGACGATTACTCATGGACGAGGTCGCCGAGTTGCTGGGGGTTAACTTCCACCCGATCGATGTCGATACCGTCGGTGGCTTCGTCATCTCACGCCTGCGCAAGATCCCTGAACAGGGGGACTCCGTGGTTCAAGGAGGGTTCACGTTTACCGTTGAGCGGGCGGAAGAAGGGCGTGTGGCCCGAGTTCACATCAGTGGCCCGAATCCGTTCTGACCTGGCTGTGGCGCGCCTTCTGCCTATCGTGAAGGCAGAAGGCGGCGTTTCGTTCGTTAACGAATGGCAACTTAGCTCTCGAAAGATGCAGCTGCCGACTCCTCCATCTGACGGAGCTCGATGCGGCGGATTTTGCCGCTGTTGGTCTTGGGGAGCGAATCGACGAACTCGATCGCCCGCGGGTATTTATACGGTGCAGTCGTCCGTTTAACGTGCTCTTGAAGTTCGGCAACTAAGTTTTGGTCCTCGGCGTCGTCCGGGTTGCGCAGAATGACAAAAGCTTTCACGATATGTCCGCGTTCCGCGTCGGGACTTGCGACGACCGCGCACTCAGCTACCTTTGGATGCTTCACCAGCGCATCTTCGACTTCGAAGGGGCCAATCGTGTAGCCTGCGGAGATGATGATGTCGTCGGATCGACCTTCAAACCAGAAATAGCCGTCTTCATCCACACGCCCCTTGTCTCCCGTTACGTACCACTCACCCCGATATGCCCGACGCGTGCGCTCCTCGTCGTCCAAATAGCCTTGGAACAGGGTTGGATGTGTCCTGTGGACGGCGATGTGGCCAATCTCACCAACTGACAATGGATTCCCGTCGTCATCCACGATGCTCACGCGTGTGCCTGGAAACGGTTTCCCCATCGATCCGGCCCGAACCTCCATGTCCCGCAGTGTCCCCACCAACAAGCTGTTTTCTGTCTGACCGTATCCGTCACGCACGGTGATCTGGAATTCGCGCGAAAACGTGTCGATGACTTCGCGATTGAGAGGCTCTCCCGCGGAGCAGGCGGATCGGAGTGCGATGCGGTACTTCGAGATGTCGCGAACCTTCGCCATGAGCCGATACTCCGTGGGCGTTGCACACAACAGCGAGACGCGGTGGTCTTGCATCAACTGCAAGTAGGTGTCTGGCTGAAAGCGCCCTTTGTACACGAACGCGGTAGCACCGTTGCCGAGGATGGATACGAACGGGCTCCACACCCACTTCGCCCAGCCGGGGCCGGCGGTGGCCCACGCGATGTCCGTAGGTTTGGCGTCAAACCAGTACGTCCCGGCGACGGCCAGGTGTTCGCGCGGCCAGGCGTAGCGATGAACGACACCCTTGGGACCGCCCGTGGTGCCGCTCGTATAGGAAAGGAAAGCGATGT
Organism: Alicyclobacillus fastidiosus; assembly: GCA_029166985.1. Taxonomy (GTDB): domain Bacteria; phylum Bacillota; class Bacilli; order Alicyclobacillales; family Alicyclobacillaceae; genus Alicyclobacillus; species Alicyclobacillus fastidiosus_A. The sequence continues at coordinate 918,457 of CP119138.1, forward strand.
CGTGGTCGTCCGTCTCCGTCGAGAGGTCCGCGTCGGACGCATCGCGCACGAGCGATGCCAGCGTGGTCCATCCACGTACGTCGCTTCCAACGCTGTAGAAATGAGCGATTGTTGGACAGTCGACGCGGATGTCGTCGACTTCTCCCGTCAGGGTGTGATGCGCGATGACGGCCGTCGCTCCTGCATGGTGAACCCGGTATCGGATATCGCTGCTACGCAGCATCTCTGATCCAGGCATGATGGTAGCCCCCGTCTTCAACAGGGCCATGTAGACGATATACGGTTCCACGCCTTTTGGCAGCAGTACGAGGACGCGCGAGCCCTTTTCAATGCCACTCGCCATCAAGGCATGCGCCAACTGGTTCGACTGCCGGCGCAATTCATCGTATGAAAGTTGTTCGATCTCGCCGTATTCTCGCACACAATACACAGCCGTCTTGTCTGGCGTCTGCCGCGCAGTTTTGTCGACTTCGAATGCAAAGTTATACCCCAACGCAACAACCTCCCGACCCACGGAAATTTGATAGCGCTTTCAGTATAGCACAGCGTATGAAAGAGAGGAGGATGCGCTGAAATAGCCATGCCGTCATGTGTGGCATTGTAGTGGGTTATGTATCCATACGCATCGCCAGGAATATAATGTAATTGATCCTAGTGGATAAGCCAGGGGCATGTGCCCCTGTTAGTAGGGAAGGGGTTAGGAGAGGACAACGGGCGGATCGATGACAATTTGTCCACCGGGATAAGTGACCGTAATAATTAAGTCGTTACCCTCGACTTCGGTTGAAATGTTGAATGGAGAGTTGCATTGTTGAGCGCCGAGCGTATCGGCACTTGCAAGTGCAGGCAAAGCTAAGAATGAAGTGGTCGCCAGTGTGCCAATTACGAGTGACTTTTTAAGGCTAAACATGATTTTTCGCCTCCTAAATTGATTGGTTTCGGAATAAGCCCACGACGGATAGGAAAACGTCTACAACTTCTGGGTGATAAAGAGTACCGCGAAGGGTTGCAATCTCTTTAATGGCTTCTTCCGTAGTTTTGGACTGTTGATAGGGACGGTTTGTCGTCATAGCATCATAACTATCGACCACAGCAACAATGGCCGCACCTATAGAGATTTCATCGCCCTTTAGTCCGTACGGATACCCGCTTCCGTCGTAACGCTCGTGATGCTGTTCTGCAATAATTGCCCCTGCCACCAAATAAGGAATCTTAGTAGAAGTAAGTATTTCTTTTCCATAGATGGTGTGCTTTTTAATTATATCAAACTCATCGGGCGTCAAGCGCCCGGGTTTGAGTAATATCTCGTCTGGAATATTAATTTTCCCCACGTCATGAAAAAAGGCGCCACAGTTGAGTGAGAATAGCTCGGGTGAGGACAAGTTCATTCTCTCTCCAATAATGAGTGCATTGTGTCTGAGGCGTTCACAATGCGACGCAGTATAGCCGTCTTTCTCCGCTATCTCCACCGCTAGACGATAGAAATCTTGTGTCTCTTGACTATAGTGTTGAAATACGTAATTTGAACAGATATATAAAAAGCTGGAGTCCTCACTCGCTTGTAATATCACGTGATTGAGCACTGGCTCAGCCGAAAGTGTGTCCCCTGCCTGCAGCACCCCTTGCCGTTCCCCAACACTGTAGTTTAGGCGACCGGATATCACGTAAACGGCTTCCAACTCGTCCCATCCATCCTGTGGAATCATTCCCCAAGATGCACCTTTTGCAAGTTCGTGCCGAATGATCTCTGTTCCGTTGCGACCCGCCAGAAGAGAAACGGTTGTACTCCGTGTTGAGACACGCTTAACCGCGTCGCCTGCCGGTACATGGTGTAGCCATGTTTCCGAGCAATCCGATGTTTGCATTTTTACCTACACCCGCTATCTAGAATTGAATGACACTCAGTGAAGTGGACACGTATTTTTCTTGTATCATAACAGACTTTTCACACACTCGGATACAAACCACATCTCGAACACTGGGTATGGAGGGAATTGGGTGAGCAATTGATATGATCAGGTCGGTCGAGTACTCCTGGTGGGGTAGGGTGAGCAAGTAGGCAAGTTGTGTATGAAACTGACTATCCCCATCACTATTCGTATACATGCCAAACTAATGCGGCCTCTCAAAGGCGCCGAGCAAACCCGAAAAATGGCTGTTTTTGTCGAATTAAATATTCTGAACATTGTGCAGGAATTTCATTCGTCGCTGCGAATATGATTCCTATAAGTTTGTTTAACATCCAAATAAAATGTGAGGGATCGAATGTTGAAGAGACAAAAAGCATTGTTGTCGACAGGCGTTGGTATCGTACTGACCGCAAGTGTTCTCGTCACAGGATGTGGAAATTCAAGTACCGGAGGAAATAGTTCAGGCGGTTCATCAGGGACTTCGAGCAAGACCAGCGCAATCACCATCTGGGATATCCAAACAGGAGCTTCGCAGCAGGTTGTGAAGAATATGTCGCAGGCATTCAACAAATCACATCCAGACATTCAGTCGACAGTGCAATTCTTCGAAAACGATCCATATAAGCAAAAGATCCAAATTGCGATGGGGGCACACAATCCTCCAGATATCTTTACTGGCTGGGGTGGCGGCGTGCTGAAGTCGTACATCGATGCTGGGGACGTGTACGATCTAACTTCTGACCTCAATTCGGACTCGAGTTGGGCAAATCGGTTTCTTCCATCCGTTATGAAACCGGTTACCTTTGATGGCAAGGTATATGGTATCCCGAACGACAACGTACAGCCAGTGATGTTGTTCTACAACAAGCAAGTGTTCAAACAGTACAACCTAACGCCGCCAAAGACGTGGGATGACCTGTTAAATGACGTGAAGGTGCTGAAGGCTCACGGCGTCGCGCCGATTTCGCTCGGCGGGAAGGACCAATGGCCCGATCTGATGTATGAGGAGTACTTGGTAGATCGCATTGGCGGACCAGACGTATTCAACAATGTGGTCGCGGGCAAGGCAAACGCGTGGTCAGATCCGGCTTTCCTGAAAGCGAATACAATGATTCAGCAGCTCGTCAATGCGGGCGCATTTGAACAGGGATTCAGTTCAGTGAGTTCCAACCAAGGGGAAGATGCGGCACTGCTCTACACGGGCAAGGCTGGCATGGAACTGATGGGAAGCTGGGGATTCGCGACGATTCTATCGGACGACAAGGCGTTTATCGACCAAGGTAATCTCGGATTCAGTACATTTCCGACTGTGCCTGGTGGAAAAGGGGACGCAAACGACATCGTTGGCAACCCATCTAATTACTACTCGATTTCGAACGATTCCAAGAACAAGCAGGCTGATGTGACGTTCCTCAAGGACGCTGTATTGGATCCGCAGAACGTCAAGGATTGGATCAGCATTGGCGACGTGCCGCCGGTTCAAGGAATTGAATCGGAACTAAAACAAGCGACCTACGGCGATTACTTGTCGTTCACTTACGACATGGTGAAGAACGCGCCGAACTTCCAAGCTTCTTGGGACCAGGCGCTGCCGCCGAGCGAGGCACAGGAACTGCTCACGGACCTGAGCAAACTGTTCCTCAACCAAATGACGCCACAACAGTTCTCGGATGACATGAACAAGTACATCAAGTCGTGATCTCGACGCCGGATGGCCCTTCTCGAGGGCCATCCCAGTCTATTTTGTGGTTGGGGAGTGAACAGACATGGGATCAGGCATGAACTGGCAGAGATGGTTGATGATTGTCCCGGCGGTGGTGTTCTTCGCGGTCTTCGCGCTGTTTCCGATGTTGATGGCAGTCTACTACAGCGGACTCACTTGGAACGGGATTGGATCAGCGAAATGGGTCGGCTTGCTGAACTGGGGGAACGTGTTTCACGATGGCGAGGCACTTCACGCCATTGTTCTGACGGTGGAAGTAATGGTGTTGTCCTGGGTTTTCCAAACCCCTATCAGCCTTTTACTCGGGGTGTTTCTTGCCGGCAGACAAAAACACAGAGCGGTGCTCGGAGTTTTTTATTTCGTACCCCTTCTATTCTCGTCGGTCGCCATCGGCGTGACTTGGTCGTACATGCTCAATCCAAATTTCGGCCTCGTAGATGCCCTGTTGAAATCCCTTCATATCGGGAACGGCAACCAGAATTGGCTAGGTAACACGCATCTGGCGCTATTGGTCGTAAGCATGATCATCGCATGGCAGTTTATCCCGTTTCACTCGCTACTCTACCAGGGCGGCGTGAAACAGATTCCAGACTCGCTGTACGAAGCGGCCACCATCGATGGCGCGAGCGTCTGGAGCAGCTTCTTTTCCATTACACTGCCGCAGCTCAAATACACCATTATTACTTCGAGCGTGCTGATTTTAACCGGATCGCTTACGTATTTTGACCTGATTTACGTCCTGACGGACGGGGGACCAGGCAATGCTACGACGGTACTGGCGATGGATATGTACAAACAGGCGTTCGTCAATCAAAACATCGGACTTGGCAGCGTTCTTGCCGTCATTCTCGCGGTCGCTGGCGTGCTGCTGTCCATTTTGACGCTTCGATTCACCGGGTTCAATCGCATGGAGAGCCAATTGGAGGGTATGTGATGATGGTTACGGATGTGGCGCATACAAATGCCAATGTCGGACTGAAAACACGACGACGTCGACGTCCCACATGGTACAACGTCGTGTTCTCCCTCATGGGGATCATCTGGCTCATCATCGCATTCTATCCCGTTTTCTACATGTTGATGACGAGCCTTCGCTCACAGCAGGGTTATCTGCTCGGGATACCATGGCTGCCGTCCCTGCACCCGACTTTTGAAAATTACGGTACGGTCGTGCAGGCTGGCTTTGCACATTATTTTTTGAACAGCTTGATCGTATCGGTATGCTCGGTCGCGCTGATCATCGCCTGTTCACTGTTGTGCGCCTACGTCGTGGTTCGCAGCAGGAACCGCATCGTCCGGATCATCTTCGATGTCTTTTTGGTCGGGTTGGCCTTGCCGATTCAAGCGGCTATCATTCCAATCTACGTACTCATCACCAAAATGGGGTTGTATGACACACTGCTCGGGTTGATTCTCCCGTCCGTGGCGTTTGGGCTGCCGTTGACGTTGCTCATCCTGGTGAACTTCGTTCGCGATATTCCAAACGAGCTGTATGAGTCGATGGGACTGGAAGGGGCGAGCGACTTTCGGCTGCTTCGCCACCTTGTCATCCCCTTGGCGCTACCCGCTTTGATTTCAGTGTCGATCTACGATTTCGTCCAAGCGTGGAATAACTTCTTGTTTCCGTTGGTTTTGACTCAAAGTGACAGTTCTCGCGTCATGCCGATGGCCATCGTCAGTTTTCAGGGGCAGTATACGATGAATGTCCCGGTCACCATGGCCGCTGTGCTTCTTTCGGCACTGCCCTTGATCTTGGCATACATCTTTGGGCGCCGTTACTTGCTCCGAGGCATGCTTGCTGGATTTGGAAAATAACGAGACTGGAGGCGTGACAATGAGCGCAACTTATCAGAACACCGAACTTTCGGTCGAAGAAAGAGTAGATTTGTTGCTGGCTGAGATGACCATCGAGGAGAAGGCGGCGCAACTCACTGCGGTCTGGGCATATGAGGTGCTCGATGGACTGGAGTTCTCAGAGGACAAGGCGGCGCGACACTTTCGCGACGGCATTGGGCAAATCACGCGGATCGGCGGTGCGACGAACCACGGGCCAGTGGGGACGGGGCGCATCGCGAACGAGATCCAACAGTTCCTCACGCAGAAAACTCGCCTGCAGATTCCCGCCATCGTCCACGAAGAGTCGTGCAGTGGCTACATGGCGAAGGGTGCGACCTGTTTCCCACAGTCGATTGGCATCGCCAGCACTTGGGATGAAACGATTGCCCGGCGCGTCGGTGCGGTGATCCGCGAGCAAATGCGCGCAGCTGGTGCGCATCAAGCCTTGGCACCGCTGCTTGACGTCACGCGGGACCCGCGGTGGGGGCGGGTTGAGGAGACATTTGGCGAAGATCCGTATCTCGTCGCACAAATGGGCATTGGCTATGTCGAAGGGTTACAGGGCGATCTACTGAATGATGGCGTCATCGCGACTGGGAAGCATTTCGTCGGGTATGGCATTTCCGAAGGCGGAATGAACTGGGCACCAGCTCATATTCCTGAACGTGAACTACATGAAGTCTATCTCCACCCGTTCGAGGCAGTGGTACGGCAAGCGAAGCTCGGTTCGATCATGCCAGGGTACCACGAACTGGACGGGATTCCCTGTCACCACAGCGAGCAGTTGCTCGTCGACGTCCTACGCAATCGGTGGGGATTCACGGGGATTGTCGTATCCGATTACTTCGCCGTCAACATGCTCCACGAGTACCATCACGTCGCGCGCGACAAGGTACAAGCCGCGCAGTTTGCCGTTCAGGCGGGTGTCGACGTCGAGTTGCCGAGTCGCGATGTCTACGGAGAAGCGCTCATCGAGGCGGTCAACCGCGATCTCGTCGGGATGGACGAAGTCGACCAACTGGTTCGTCGAGTGTTGACGATGAAGTTCCGACTTGGGTTGTTCGAGAATCCGTACGTCGATACCGAGCGAACACTTGAGGTGTTTGATAACGCGGCGCAACGAGCACTGGCCAAAACGGCCGCACAAAAATCCATCGTATTATTGAAAAATGAACAGCAGCTACTCCCGCTGAATGCGAGTACCTTGCAAAAACTCGCTGTCATTGGGCCGAACGCCGACAGCATCCGCAACATGGTAGGTGACTACGCGTACCCGTGCCACATCGAGTCACTTCTGGAAATGCGCGACCAGGACAACGTCTTCGCGACGCCGATGCCAAACGACGTTCAACTCGTCGATCAGTTCGTGCCGATGCAGTCCATCCTCGAAGCCATTCAGGAGAAAGTGAACGAGCGTGTGCAGGTGACTTATGCCGAGGGTTGCTCTGTCACAGGGGCAAACGAGTCGGACTTCACACAGGCCCTAGTCGCTGCGCGAGATGCTGACGTCGCCATTGTGGTGGTCGGCGACAAAGCCGGTTTGACCGACGATTGTACGACGGGTGAATCCCGCGACAGAGCGACACTTGGCCTTCTCGGGGACCAACAGGCCTTGGTCGAGGCAGTCGTCGAGACAGGGACGCCGACGGTCGTCGTATTCGTCAGTGGACGGCCACTCGCGACACCGTGGATCGCAAAGCACGTACCAGCCATCGTGGATGCGTGGCTGCCGGGCGAAGAAGGTGCGTCGGCGGTGGCGGACGTCCTGTTTGGTGACTATAACCCGAGTGGACGACTCCCAATTACCATACCGCGATCGGTCGGACAGGTGCCGATTTTCTACGCGCACAAACCGTCCGGTGGCAGGTCGCACTGGAAAGGTGAGTACGTCGACGAAAGCAATCAACCGCTTTATGCGTTTGGACACGGGCTGAGTTATTCCACGTTCGACTATCGTGATCTCGCCATTTCGGCGGAGGCGATCGGCGTGCACGGGACAGTGGACATCGCCTGTGTCGTGACGAACAGTTCGGCTATCGCTGGCGAAGAGGTTGTGCAGCTTTACGTCCACGACGTGGAGGCGGACGTGACGCGACCGCTGCAAGAGCTTCGCGGATACGCGCGAGTCTTCTTGAACCCAGGAGAGCGGATGCGAGTAACCTTCACGCTTTCCGCGCACCAACTCGCCTTCTATAATCGCGAGATGCGGTATGTGGTAGAGCCTGGCGTCATAGATGTGTCCATAGGCGCCGCTTCAAACGACATTCGGTTGAGAGGACACTTTAGCATCGACGGAGAAGTGACAGATGTGGAATCGGAGAAGATTTTTACGACGAGCGTGAACACTTCGTCACTGGGAGAGGAAGCACGATGAGTAGATTGGAAGTCGTTTTGGGGATCGACGTCGGAACTTCCGGCACGAAGGCCATCGCGGTCGACGAATTCGGCCAGGTGCAGGCGTCCGCGTCGTCCAACTACGAGATGGACGTTCCGAAGGTCGGCTATGCGGAGCAGCATCCAGACCTCTGGTGGGAGGCTGCGGTGGAGAGCGTGCGATCGGTCGTTGGCCTACTCGAAGCCAAAGGCTACGACGCGGCGGTCCAGAGTATCAGCTTCTCCGGCCAGATGCATGGATTGGTCGTACTCGATCGCGGCGGGCGCCCCCTGCGCCCGTCCATCATTTGGTGCGACGTGCGGACGACCGCCGAGGCGGATTGGCTGGAGCGTACGCTCTCGCGCGAGCAGATCATCGAATGGACGAACAACCCGCCGCTGCCTAACTTTACGGCGACGAAGTTGCTGTGGGTGAAGGAGCATGAACCAGGGGTGTACGGGCGGATCGAACACGTGATGCTGCCAAAGGATTATGTGCGCTTTCGCATGACTGGGGGCTACCATGCGGAAGTCACCGATGCCTCGGGCACGCTCTTGTTCGACGTCGGTCGCCGCCAGTGGTCACAGCCGATGTGCGACGCACTTGGCATCCCGCAAAGTTGGCTGCCGGAGATGGTGGAGGCTTCATCTGTGACTGGCGCGCTCACAGATGAAGCTGCGCGGCTGATGGGGTTGCAGCCGGGCATTCCGGTCGTCGCAGGCGCTGGAGACCAGGCCGCAGGCGCCCTCGGCGTCGGCGTCAGACGTCAAGGCCAAGTGTCGATGGTACTAGGCACCTCGGGCGTCGTCCTGACACCGACCGCCACCCCTGTCGTGGATGCCTCCGGCGCCCTCCACAGCTTCTGTCACGCTTTGCCAAACACCTGGTTCATGATGGGAGTCACGCAGGCCGCCGGAGGGTCCCTGGAGTGGTACCGGGAGACGTTCGATGTGATAGGCGCGCCAGAGGGCGGGCGCGAAGACACGTTCGAGGCTCTGCTCGGCGGCGCAAGTCAGGTCGTTCCTGGCAGTGAGGGGCTCATCTTTTTGCCTTACTTGATGGGCGAGCGCACGCCCATTCTCGATCCGCTCGCGCGCGGCGCCTGGCTCGGCCTCTCGCGCAGACACCGCCAAGCGCACTTGGTGCGGGCTCTGCTCGAAGGCGTGTCGCTGAGCCTGACCGACTGTTGGAATGCCATGGAAAAACAAGGTGTCAAGGCGACAGAGTGGCTCGTCTCCGGAGGAGGAGCCAATAGCCGACTCTGGGTGGAGATTCTCTCAGCGTCTGTGAAGCGGCCGCTGCAGGTCGTTCAGGCCCGCTATGGCCCTGCACTCGGCGCGGCGATGATCGCCGCCGACGGCGTGGGCTTTGGTGCGCGCAGGGACGGCGTGCTCGACTGGGTGCAAAAAGGCGATGACATCGAGGGGCCGCCTGCTTGGCAAGTGTCTTATGAGCGCCTCTACTCGCTATACCAAACCGCATACGTGCAGTTAAAAGATGTGTTTCACGCACTGGCAGATGAATCCTGAAAGGGGCACGAATCCATGAAAAAAGTACTCGTCGTCTACGGTGGATGGGAAGGACATTACCCGAAGGAGATAGCGCTCATGTTCGAAGAGCTGCTCGAACAAAAGGACATCCGCGTGACGTTGTCCGACACGCTGGATGTTTTCTCCAGCGTCGACGATTTGCGACAATACCAACTTATCGTCCCGCATTGGACGCAAGGCGATATCACGTCGGAGCAGTTTGAGGCACTGCGTCAGGCCGTTCATGGTGGGGTGGGGCTGGCAGGCATTCATGGCGGTATGGGCGACGCCTTCCGCAACGTTCCCGAGTATCAATTTATGGTTGGCGGCCAATGGGTGGCGCATCCGGGTAACGATGGCGTGACGTACGGCGTCCACATCGTCGACAAGGAGCACGTGATCACAGCTGGCGTCTCCGACTTCACCGTCACCTCAGAGCAGTATTACATGCACGTCGATCCCGCCATCCACACGCTCGCCACCACGAACTTCGGCGACGTGACCATGCCTGTGGCGTGGACGAAGACATACGGAACAGGCAAAGTGTTTTATCACTCGCTCGGCCATAAGCCGGACATCGTGGCGATGCCAGAGGTCACGCGCATGACGGTCCAAGGTATGCTGTGGGCTGCTGCTGACAACTAAAGACAGGCACGGGAGGGAATCACATGACGAGCATCAACGTTGGAATTATCGGCTGTGGGAACATCAGCGCCATCTATCTCAGTAATCTGTCGAAATTCCCGAACGTCCACGTGTCAGCTTGTGCCGACATCGACATCGAGCGAGCCACGGCACGCGCGGCGGAATTTAACGTCGATAAGGCATGTAGTGTCGAGGAATTGTTACAGGACGAGGAAATACAACTGGTCGTCAACTTGACGATTCCCAAAGCACATGCAGAGGTGTGCATCCGCGCGCTCGAAGCGGGCAAGCATGTGCACGTGGAGAAGCCGCTCGCCACCGACACCGCGAGCGCGCGCCAGATTCTCGACGTCGCTAAGGCGCACAACCTGCGCGTCGGCGTGGCGCCGGACACGTTTCTCGGCGCGGGACTTCAGACCACCCGCAAGGTCCTCGACGACGGCTGGATCGGTCGGCCGGTCGCCGCAACCGCATTCATGATGTCGCACGGCCACGAGCGCTGGCATCCAGACCCGGCGTTCTTCTACCAACAGGGTGGTGGCCCAATGTACGACATGGGGCCGTATTACCTGACCGCGTTTGTTCACTTGCTGGGACCTGCCAATCGCGTGACAGCGTCCACGCAAATGTCGTTTGCAGAGCGGACGATCCTCAGCGAGCCGAAGCGCGGCGAGAAAATCCAGGTGGAGGTTCCGACGCATATCGCTGGCATCGTCGATTTTGAATGTGGCGCTGTCGCTACGCTCGTCACGAGTTTTGACGTGTGGCACGCTGAGCTTCCACGCATTGAAATCTACGGGACAGAAGGGACGATCAGCGTGCCGGACCCGAATACGTTCGGCGGCCCTGTCCGGGTTCGTCGCTATGACGCCAACGAGTGGACAGAGATGCCTCTGACGCACGGTTTCTCCGAGAACAGTCGCGGATTGGCTGTCGCTGATATGGCAGACGCCATCATGCAGGATCGTCCGCACCGCGCAAGTCTGGAACAGGGGCTGCACGTGCTCGAAATGATGGAGGGATTTCACACGGCGTCGACAGAGAACCGACATGTCGAGCTGGCGCACCAATGTCAGCGACCGGAGCCATTGCCAGTAGGCTTCTCCCTCGACCAGTTCTTTTCTTCTGGCAAAGTTGCTATACTTTCTTGAAGATTTAGTGGGATGATCGCACCGTGTCCAAGGACAGGAGTGGCAGACATAGAGAACACGCGATAGAGGAGATTGACGAATGTGACCCGAACTGCGGACCCGGCGTACATGAAGGAAATCAACAAGTCCATCGTCATCAACAAAATTCGGTTTCACAGCCCGATCTCAAGAACGCAAATTTCTGTGGATACGGGGCTGAACAAGGCGACGGTGTCTGCCTTAATCGATGAACTGATGCAGGAAGGCCTCGTCTTGGAGATCGGTCAGGGGCAATCACGAGTCGGTCGGCGCCCGATCATGCTTCTGTTCAATGCGAAAGCAGGAAGCGTGCTCGGCGTCGAGCTCGGCGTGGAGTACGTCCGCATCGTCGTGACTGATTTGGCGGCGCAGGTACAGAACACGTACAATACGGTCCTGCCTGACGGAGCGGATGCGACCGACGTCATCGAAACGGTCGTCACGTCGATTCAGGAAGCGATGGCGCAGGTACCTTCGTCGAGGTGCGGCGTGATCGGCATCGGAATTGGCGTGCCAGGTCTCGTCGACTTTCGCCGAGGCATCGTCCTCAAGGCACCGCACCTGAATTGGGATAATATCCCGCTCAAGGCGATGCTCGAAAGCCGTCTCGGCAAACCGGTGTTTGTGGACAACGAGGCGAACGCAGGTGCGCTTGGCGAGAAGTTGTATGGCGCAGGCGCAAACGTGGCCGATCTCCTCTATGTAAGTGCGGGGACCGGTATCGGTACGGGGGTCGTGATCGACAATGACCTCCTTCGTGGCGCGGATGGTATCGCGGGTGAATTTGGCCACATGAGTATCGATACCAATGGTGCACAATGTCCGTGCGGCAATCAAGGTTGTTGGGAGATGTATGCGTCCGAGCGAGCGGTCGTCTCGACATTCGAAAAGCTCGCCGGAAACTCGTCTCGCTTCGAGGACATCCTCAGTCGGTTGGCGGAGTCTGATCCAGCGGCGTTGCAGGCGTTTCAGTCGGTTGGTCAGTACCTCGGGGTCGGCATCTCCAATCTCATCAATGGATTGAATCCCTCCATGATCATCGTCGGCAACCGTTTGGCGCAGGGTGGTAAAGTGGTCGTCGACGGCATTTCCCAGACCATCGCCAAGCGTTGCTTTATCGCGCCTCATTCCAAGGTGTCCGTTCAGGTCTCCGAACTCGGTCGAGACGCCTGCCCTATAGGGTCGGCTGCGCTGGTCCTGCACGATTTCTTCACGGGTCCGAAGGCGGACGTGTCGTAAAGGAGACGATTTCACCTTCGCGGTTTGAGGTATGCTTGGGCAACGGAGTCAGCCTCGCCGCAGTTGGCATCTTCAAGAAAGGGCCAGTACGCTCCCCGAGGGGAACGCGCTGGCCCTTTCTTGGCTTATTTCAAGCCTTGTTTGTGTAAGGCCATAGGCGAGATGCTGGCCGCCGTGTACGGACGCAAACGGATAGCGTATTGGAACGGGCTAGTTTTGAGCTCGTACTTCGGGAGGACGTCTGGGCCGCAGGTTGCACTACCAAGTCCATGTTGTGCATGGTCTAGATGCAACACCAGGTCGTCGCGTCGGGTCAGCTCATATGGATGCTTTGCCCGCTCGAAGTCCTCTGGCAAGTACGGGTGAACGCTGAAGTTAAAATCCGGAAGACCACCGGCAAAGAGCCCGACGCCGCGCAGGTTGGTCAGAGACAGCCAGCGCACATCTGTCCGATTGCCGTTTTCTTGAGGATGCACGTAGTGCGTGGTTAAGCCATCGACCAGGTGGTCCCACACGCCGAACCGCCCTGCCTGTTTCGAGTCCACGTAGGACTCGCCGGGCCCACGGCCGTACCAACTGACATGCTCCATGTGTTTGGGAAGCGTCATCTGCAACCCAATTCGCGGGAGCGTGCTGGGATGGTTTCCTTGGGGGATGCCCTTTGTATCGACGATCACGTCGCCGGATCCATACACGGTGTAAGTGTACGTCACGTCGATGCCCCAAGCCCAGACAGGCGGGGCGAGCCGCGCATGGACCACAATGCGAGCGACTGTATCGGACGCCTCCCAAGTGATCGAGGACAGTCGGCTGGTCATCAGGTGGACGCCGAACTTGCGCCAGTGCTCTACGGAAATGTGATCGTTGTCGACCGGGGCACGCCAAAAGTTGAGCTTGGGCCCGGACTCGATGATTGGTTCACCGAGATATGACCAGTTGTCGATGCGACCATGAACTTTATTTACTTTGAGTTCAAAATTGCGGCCTGCCACGACGAGATGTTTGTCCGTCTCGCGAAGGGCGAGTGGCATGACAGGGTGCACGCTGGGGGCGGACAGCTTGTGTGGAAGTTCAAATTGGGCCCATGCGACCTCGTGACCAGCCTGTGCATAACGCGCGTCACCGTCCAGGAGGAAGCGGAGGTTCAACCAGTAGTCCTGGCCAGGTTGAGGTGCGACTTGCACCGCGTCTGGAAGGTGGATCTCGGCGTGCTCACCGGGTTCAAGCTTTGGCAATGCGCAAGTGCCCGATTGAATGACTTGGTCCAGAGATGTTGTGGACCAGGCGAGCTGCAGGTGGTCAAGCGACAAGAAATCGTAGCGATTGGTGATGCGAAGGGTCCCCTCGGTTAAATTGACGGCTTCCACGTGCACCGGTTCGGCGATTTTCTTAAACTCGACGAGTCCAGGGCTCGGCGTCCGATCCGGGAACACGAGCCCGTCGATGACAAAGTTTCCATCGTGTGGACGCTCGCCAAAATCCCCGCCGTACGCAAAGAATTTCGTGCCGTCAGGGAGCTTCTGAGCGATGCCGTGATCGATCCATTCCCACACAAAACCTCCTTGGAGGCGTTCGTACTGATAGAACAGCTCAAAGTACTCCTGCAATCCCCCCGGTCCGTTGCCCATCGCGTGCGCGAACTCACACAGGATGTGAGGTGCTGGCAGCTGGCTCATCTTCCCGAGCTCGGCCAATTCCTCGACTGAGGTGTACATCGTGCTGTAGATGTCGGCGACGAGCGGTTCGCGAAGGGCATCGTGCGTCATCATGTGCCGCGTCTCGCCTTCATAGTGGATGATGCGGGACGGGTCGAACGCGCGAGCCCAGTCGGCCATTGCCTTGTGATTGCGCCCCAGTCCCGACTCGTTGCCGAGTGACCACATGATGATGCTCGGGTGGTTCTTGTCTCGCTGAACCATTCGCTCCATCCGGTCGAGGCAAGCAGCTTCCCAAGCTGGATCATCGGTCAGTTGCGTCCAATTGCCAATCGTCTCGAAGCCATGCGTCTCCAGGTCGGCTTCATCGATCACGTAGAAGCCATATTCGTCGCACAGGCTGTAAAAGCGCGGATCGCTAGGGTAATGCGATGTCCGTATCGCGTTGATATTGTGCTGTTTCATGAGGATGAGGTCCTGCTTCATCGTCTCGATCGGAACGCTGCGCCCGAGATCCGGATGAAATTCGTGGCGGTTGACTCCCTTGAGCAGGATTGGGACGCCATTCACCAACAATCGACCGTCGGCGATTTCCACCGTGCGAAAGCCGACTTGAATCGGCACCAGTTCAACGACGTCTCCATCGGGGCCGACGAGTGAGATCAATGCGTGATACAGGTAGGGGGATTCGGCTGACCACTTGTGTGGATTCGCCACCGGAGCGTCCAGCGTAAAATGGTTCCACCCCGGGTTGAGCGTCACGTCTGACTGCGTGATCTCCTCAATCGACATGTACTCGGCGTCCAGCAGTTTAACGCCGACTTCATAACCGCCGTGCTTCACGTCGAGCAGATTTTCGATGGTTATGCTCGCCTTGAAGGTTGCATCGGTATATGTCTTGTCTAGGGCAGCCTCAATCCACACGTCTTGCACGTGAACATGATTGGAGACGATGAGGTAGACGTCTCTGAAGATACCGCTGAGCCACCACATGTCTTGGTCCTCTAGGTAACTTCCTGCGGACCACTGGACGACCCGTACAGCGAGGATGTTTTCGCCGTCGTGCAAGTACTCCGTGATGTCGAATTCGGAAGGCAGACGGCTGCCGGAGCTGAACCCGGCGTCGCGTCCGTTGACCCAGATCTGGAAAGCACTATCGACGCCTTCGAACCTCAAGCGCACCTGTTTGTCCTGCCAACTGTCGTCCACGAAGAAGGACCGTCTGTAACACCCAGTGGGGTTTTCAGTCGGAACGCGTGGCGGATCGACCGGGAACGGGTAGACCACATTCGTATAGTGCGGTGTCCCATATCCATGCAGTTGCCAACACGATGGAACTGAAATCGTGTCCCAGGTCGCTGTATCGTAGTCTGGTTCATAAAAGTGAGCAGGGGCATCGGCTAGCGTCTGGGAATAGTGGAAGTCCCAGTCGCCGCCCAGCGAATAGAATCCGATGGAATTTTCTCGTTGGTAGGAGAGAGCGGCCAGTTTATTGGGATAGGCATGGAAGTACGATCTTGCAGGTAAGCGGTTACTATGTAGCTTGGAAAAGTCTTCAATATCTTGAAGCACGATATTTCCTCCCGCCGTATATGGAGTGTACAGACGCGTGATAGTATATCAGTATATGAACACTTTAAAAATATGTCTATTCTGAATTTTACGTCAACCCATTCCACATGGCGCAGACAATCGCGCGAAAGCTCGAGTGAGTAGGCGCTCCTCTAAAGTCGATAGTTAGAGCGTGCTCATCACGATGCTCGCGATGACGATGGATGCGATAGTCACACTGGTAAAACCACCAACCAGCATCGGCGACAGAATCTCGTCAAACAGGAGTTGGCGTTCACGTTCGTCGCTGCTTTCGCTGCGGCTCACTTCCTCACAGATCAGGTAGTCTCCGGGGAAGCCAAACGTTGCTGTCAGTGCTACCGGAATGCCCTTCAGCGGATCCCATTTGAAGATCTTCGATCCGACATATCCCCCCAGCAGCAAGCCGATGATACCCAGCGCGATGATCAACAAAATCGAGGGAAGGTAGCCGACAAACATCTTCACCGTGACCGTGTTCATGCTTGGCAGGATCATCATGATGAGGCCAACCATTGCCAGGCCGAACGCGTTCGATCTCTCCAACATCCTCGGCTGGTAAAACCCAACTTTTGCCCCGACCAATCCGATGACTAGACACCAGAGGCTGTAGTTGATACCAGTGTACTGCCCGAGTACAGTGGCGAGTGCACCGCCGACAAACAGGATAAACAGGGAGGTGACATTGGTTTGATATTTTTGGGGAATGAGGGATTTGCCAACAGAGGCCCCTTCTAATTGGGACGGGCTCGGCAAGCTCGTCGGTCGCACCGACAACCCCAAGGCCGCCGCATGTCTCGTCTTGCCAGTGGCGAGATCACCGCTGCGGAGTGTCGATTGTACGTACTTTTTCGCATAGCGTCTCAGCAGATTTGCGGATAGCGGCATCCCTACGAGGCTGTGGAACGCGAGTACGAGGGCAGGGAGTGCGATCAAACTGGAAAGACCTAGTTGCTGCAACTTGGTCGATGTGACGAGAAAGGCGATGGTTCCACCTACGGCCGGCCCGACACCTGCTGCAGCCGTCTTGTAACCTAGTATCAGGCTGACGACGACGAGAATGAGCGAGGCAGCGATGACCAACCCGATGAGGTTAATGCAGACGGCCCGCCACTGGCGCCGAATCACTTTGAGCGGGATGAGCGTGCCCATGTGCACGATCAGTGGACAGACCATCAGTGATCCGACGGTTGGCAGCGTCGAGTTCTCGAGCAGGCTCTTTGGGAAGACACCAAGCCACAAGAGGAGCAAATAACCGATGAGCGCCACCAACAACATGGGGACTCTCGCTCTCGTGACAATCGAGATAATTTCACTAAATGCTAAGAGGGCGAGGGCGATGACGGAAGATACGACCGGAGCACTGAGCACCTACAATGACCTCCCCGAATCATGGTTTGAACAGATGCCAAGTAAAAAGTGATAGAAACCTCGCGCCAGTAAGGGCTTGTGCCATGTCTATGACAGGTTGGCTCACTGTATGCGCCAACCAATATTCGCCTACTAGGTATCGTGGAAAATTAGTTGTCATAGGATTTCTCTAGGTAAGGTAGATTGTGAGTACTTTGTGTCACAGTTTCTGCATGCCTGTGAAGTGAATGTGAACGTTGGAGGCGAGTAGTTGGTGACAACTTTATTGATCAAGAATGCGACGCTCATCGATGGCACGGGGGGCGACGCTCAGGAGGGCGTCGCAATTGTCGTGCGGGGCGAGCGGATCGAACAAATCGCACGGACGGACCAGGTGACTGCCTTCGCGGACGACGCGACGGTGATCGACGCGAAGGGCAAGTACGTCCTGCCAGGACTGATTGATACCCATGTGCACATGATGATGGAGATCTCCAATCTAGCAAAGCGTTTGAACGATCCGTTTTCCCTTCGTTTCTACCAGGCGTCTGCGTACATGCGCCGCACCATCGATGCTGGAATCACCAGCGTTCGCGACGCGGGAGGTGCGGATCTCGGCGTCAAAACTGCCGTCGAACAGGGCCTGACTGTCGGTCCGCGGATGCAGATCAGCATCACCCCGCTCACGATCACTGGCGGCCACGGGGACTCCTGGACGCTGTCGGGCATCGACTTGAACCTCGGCAGTTATCCGGGGAATCCAGATGGTATCTGCGATGGTGTGGAAGCGGTCCGCAAGAAAGTTCGCGAGGTCCTTCGCGCGGGGGCAGACATCATCAAGGTTCACGCTACGGGAGGCGTTCTCAGTCCAACGGATCATCCGGAGTTCACGCAATTTTCACTCGCCGAACTGAGCGTGATGGTGGAAGAGGCGAAGTTCCGCAAGGGCGTCAAGGTGATGGCTCATGCACAGGGAGCAGAAGGGGTGAAGAATGCCATTCGGGCCGGCATTCACTCCATCGAGCACGGAATCTTTCTCGACGACGAAGCCATCGAGTTGATGCTTGAACATGGTACCTACCTCGTCCCCACGCTTCTCGCCCCCGTGGCTGTCCTCGAAGCGGCAGAGAGCAGTGACGCGATGCCTGAGTACGGCGTGCGAAAGTGTCGCGAGGTGGTCGAGTTCCACAAAGAGAGCATCGCCAAGGCCTACGAGGCAGGCGTCCGCATTGCGATGGGCACCGACGCCGGCGTCATGGCGCACGGGACGAACCTGCGTGAACTCGGCCTGATGTGCGAAATAGGGATGTCGCCGATGGAGGCCATCGTCGCGACGACGAAGACGGCTGCGGCATGCCTTGGGTGGGGTGACGAGCTGGGGACCGTAGAACCCGGGAAACTCGCGGACATCGTGATCGCAAATACCAACCCACTTAGGGATATCCGATCCCTCGAAAGCCAAGACAACATTCTCACCGTCATTCAAGGCGGCGAAATCCTTAAGGATATCCGCTAAACGTTCTCATCTCACTCACAGGAGGGACGCGTATGACCACTACCATCACCCAGCATGCTATCTCGCGACTGGTCGACGAAGTGACGGCGGATGTGATCGCCTGGCGCAGACACCTGCACAGACACCCAGAGCTGTCATTCCAGGAGACGAATACATCGCAGTACGTGTATGACACACTCGCATCTTTCGGTGGCCTCGAGATCTCGAGGCCGACCAAGACGAGCGTCGTCGCACGCCTGGTCGGGCACAAGCCCGGTAAAACGCTTGCGATTCGTGCAGATATGGACGCATTGCCAATTACGGAAGAGACTTCGTTCGAATTCGCCTCTGAGAATCCTGGTGTCATGCACGCCTGTGGGCACGACGGGCACACGGCGATGTTGCTCGGAGCCGCTAAGGTACTTGTCGGGCTAAAAGAGCATATCGAGGGGGAGGTCAGGTTCCTCTTTCAGCACGCCGAGGAATTGTTTCCTGGCGGAGCCAAGCAGATGGTGGAGGCGGGCGTCATGGAAGATGTCGATCTGGTGATCGGCATCCATCTGCGCTCAACCGACGAACCTGGTCGGATTGGCGTCAAGGCGGGCCCGGTGAATGCCGCTCCCGACACCTTTCGGGCGACTATCATCGGCAGTGGAGGCCATGCGGCATATCCCCATACCACCGTCGACAGCGTAGCAATTGCAGCCCAGGCCATCACCAATTTGCAGCACGTCGTCGCGCGCAATACAAACCCGTTCGATCCGCTCGTGCTCTCGATCACGCAGATATTCGGCGGCACTGCGGACAACGTCATTCCTGGATCTTGCGAATTTCGTGGGACGGTTCGCAGTTACAATCCGGCCCTTCGCCAGTCCACGCCTGAACTCATGGAGCGAGTGATTCGGGGTGTCACTGAGGCTCATGGGGCGTCCTACGAGTTCGAGTACGTAAAAGGGTATGCACCGGTGATCAACGACGAGCGCGTGACACAGGTGGTTCGAGAGGCGTTGACGGAGGTGTTTGGCGAAGAAGTGGTCGTCGACGGTACACCGACGATGGGTGGCGAGGACTTTTCCGCGTTTCAAACAGAGGCCCCGGGGACATTTTTCACCGTCGGCGCTGGCTACGGTCCGGCAGACACGTGGTATCCACACCATCACCCGAAGTTCGCGATTGACGAAGCGGCGCTTCCGGTCGGCGTCCAATCGTTTGTTCATCTCGCATTCAAGTTGCTCAGTTGAAGATGAGAAAAGCGGATCTCGCTGTCGCACTGCCCGGTTTTTCGCATACATACGCAGAGCGTATGTGAAACGGTGCGGCATTCGTCCGTGTAATCCTCTACGGTCTACCCATACGATACATCATCCTGAAGCAATGGAGGCGTTTCGCATGGGTACATTTGGTGGATATACGCAGTGGGCAGTTGTGTTCCTGATCATCTTCGTTCTGTTCTTCCTCTTGGTTCCGGCTTACGGTGCAGTTTCGACGAGTTGCAGTTGTGGAACAGGTGCCGGTGCGTACGGCGCATACTAATTGAAGTGCAGATGGTCACACGTTGCCGTGTGGCCTCTCTTTGTGTGGACAGGCCCTTTGCCACGCTTGGCCCACTGTGGCTTCCTCGACTGGGCGGAGATTCTAACCTCATTCCGGTGGCAGTGCTTGCTTGCCCCAAGTTGCCAACCTGGATGTAAGAACGCAACGGATATCGCATGTTTCGATTGCTTTACAAAAGTCGTTTTTCCTCTTCGAAGGGTCATTGTCCCAGGTGCTCATTTGCTATATGATGTCGAAAAATGGAGGTGAGGATGTGATCGATACAGAATTGATGAGCTTTCTCGAGAGCTTCCAGTCCGAGATGAGACAAGGTTTTTCTCGGGTCGACCAGCGCTTCAGTCGCTTGGAGGGCAAAGTAGACCTCATCTACGAGGAGCTCGGAGCAGTGAAGGAGCAAATCACTGTGATGGAACAGGCCGTGGTGCGACTCGACAAAGCTGCGGACTTCACTGCCGAACACACTGAGCAAACACGAAAAGGAACTCTACCTGTTAAAAAATCTGAAGTATGACGCGTGGACGTGTGTAGGTTGACATCCTGCACGCGACGTTGACGATTGAGCGGCCTCCTCATTGTGAAGCGCAACGTATCGACACGGCTGCTCCATTCATTTTTTTCATCCCGCTCGTTCCCGGCAAATACGCGACGCGACGCGCACAATATATATTTTCCGTTTCCACAGCCTCTCTTTGAGATCCCTGATTTTCAATCCGCAAAGCCCAATACGACAGTATAAGGTACGACTCCGTGCGTGTTTCTAATTCCGCTGGGTTATCCAGACGATTGCACTGAATGAACCACGTATTCATTGTCCATTTCGTTCGAGCTGACGACAGAGCACCGAGCAATTGTGCAAACAAACGGTATTGACAACCGCTTACTCGCGTACCATACTATACTCAGAATCCGATTTCAGAAATCGATTTCACGGAGAGATAAACGTAGGGCAGTGAATTTTGTAGAGGGGCGTATGACTCGTGGTTAAGGTGAAAGACGTGGCTAAGGCCGCGGGTACGTCGCCCGCAACCGTTTCACGCGTACTCAATGGCGTTTCCACCGTCAATCCGGAAATTGCGAATCGAGTTAGGCAAGCAATTCAGGAATTAAATTATCGCCCGAATGAAGCGGGGCGGAACTTGCGTCGCAAGACGGACAACCAGTTGGGGCCAGACTTTGAATTGCGGAGTCAGCACAACTGGGAAGCAAAGCAGCGCATTGCGGTGAAGGCGGCCGAATTTATTAAGCCGTCAGATGTGGTGGTGCTGGACTCCGGGTCGACTGTCGCCGGGATGGTTCCCTTCATCGACGAAGGCACGCTGCTGTACACCAATTCACTCGCGATATTGCAACCGGCAGCACGGCGAAATTTGCACGTCCATCTCGCACCGGGATTGTACATTCCAGAAATGGCGGCCGTATTTGGCGATGAAACAGAGGCGTATTTTCGAAACCGAAAGGCGACAAAGTACTTCCTATCGAGTGCCCGCGTGGACGTTTGCACAGGACTTTGGAACGTCAACCACGTCACGTCAGCCGTTAAGCGAGCGGCCATCGAATGTGCGAAGCAAGTGATTTTGATGGTTGACCACGATAAATTTTGCGATTCCGGGCTCGCGAGTTACGCGACGCTAAGTCAGGTCGATGTGCTGATTACAGATTATGTGCCAGCGGAATTTCGGGAGCATGTGCTTGCGACAGGGATCGAGGTCGTCGAGGTTTCTCAACCGTCCAGTTAAAGGAGGTGGGTGCGATGAAAGAACGTGGCACGCCAATGTTTATCTTGTCAGATGACCTAACCGGCGCCGCGGATGCAGCCAATTACTTTCGGACGAGCGACCGGCGCGTCAGAATCAGCTTTGCGACACCGAAACCATGGGATTTTAGCCTGCTTCACGAAACCGTGCAGGTGTTTGACGCCGAAACAAGACATCTGTCGGCAGAGGACTCGTATTCCAGAGTGTTGAATGCATGCTCTCAAATTGGGCGGAATCACGCCGAGGCGCGCGTCTATAAGAAGGTAGACTCCACCTTGCGCGGCAACCTCGGTGCAGAGATCGAGGCTGCGCTCTGCGGGCTCTCTCGGACTATCGCCGTCTTGGCGCCAGCGTTTCCTGGCGGTGGGCGGACCGTGAGAGACGGAAAGCTGTACGTGAATGGGGTTCCAGTGAATCAGACGGATTTTCGCAATGACCCACACCATCCAATCAAAAGTGCAGATGTGGCGGAACAGGTTCGTGCGTCGTGCGACTTGCCGATTGAGCACTTGGGAATACAAGTCATCCGATCCGGCCTGGAGGCCATCGAGAGATGGTTTGCAACCATCGGGCATAGGCCCACGGTAGTCGTCTGCGACGCAGAATGCGACGAAGACCTGATGGCATTGACACGCGTCATTGCCGATAGATCCGATTGTTTGCCCTGTGGTTCCGCGGGACTCGCCAAGTCCTTGGCCACGGTCTGGACGACATCGGGGCCTGTTCAGGACGACGGGGTTCGCTACCCGCCTCGCGCGTTTAGACAGTTGTACGTGATTGGGAGTGCCAATCGTTTGGCGAGGGAACAATTGGCGGAGCTTCAGCAGTATGTTGACGTTCATCACGTGGAGTTGTCTTCGAGTCGAATCGTCGACGATTCGACGGTCGTCGATGAGGTGGCCGATGCGATTCGCAGCGTGATCGAACGGGATGCAGAACGAACGGTCCTGACGCTGTCCGAGGAGCGGGTAGTGACAGATGCGGATCGGACCCGCCTCGTGGATTCGCTGGCTGGGATCGCCAAGGCGTGGGTCGACTGCGCCAAGCGTTCTGTGAATCAAGCGAATGATAAAGATATCGCGATTTTTGCCACTGGCGGGGATACGGCCTTGGCGTGCTGTGAGGCGCTCGGGCAAACACAGATTTGGACAGAGGGCGAGTTGCTGCCCGGTGTTCCCTGGAGTTATGTGGGTCAACCGGACGGAAACCTGACGTTGGTGTCGAAGGCTGGAGGATTTGGAAACTCGCACACACTTTGCCGTGTGGCATCCTTGTTGAGTCAGACAAGCACAAGAAATCTGGAGATGAAATGACCATGAAAAAGATACGTATTGCAGTCACGATGGGTGACCCAGCTGGTATTGGACCGGAAATTACGTTGATGGGATTACAGGATCCTTCGATTGCGAATGAAATTGAAGTGGTCGTCGTCGGCGACACAAAGCGGCTGGAAGCGGCGGCTGAGGCGCTCAAGGTGACCGGTCGATTGACTGACGGTCAGGTGAATCTGCGCACCATCTCCGACCTATCCGAAGCGAAGTATGAAAAAGGCACGATTGACGTATTGGATTTGGCCAACGTACCGAGCGATCTACCGTGGGGACAAGTCTCCGTCGAAGCCGGTAACGCAGCTTTCGAGTACGTGAAAAAGTCGGTTGAACTCGCGGTTTCGAAACAGGTCGACGCGATTTGCACGGCACCCATCAACAAGGAAGCGTGGAAGCTCGCGCACGTGCCGTATCCCGGTCATACGGAGGCACTGGCGGCCTTGTCGGGATCGGATAAGTCAGCCATGATGCTCGTCAACCGCGGGTTACGCGTCGTCCACGTGACGACACACGTCAGCCTCCAAGACGCCATTGCAATGGCGACGACGGAGCGGGTCTTCGAGCGGATCCAGCTGACTGTCAACTCCCTTGAACAGTTTGGACTGAAGAATCCGCGCATCGCAGTTGCGGGACTCAACCCGCACGCCGGCGAAGGCGGGTTGTTTGGACGAGAAGACATCGAGCAAATTCGCCCTGCCATCGAGTTGGCGAAACAGGCTGGCATGGACGTCAGTGGCCCTTGGCCACCAGATTCCATATACGCTCGAGCAGCGACGGGCGAGTTCGATGCAGTCATCGCGATGTACCATGATCAGGGACACATTGCCATCAAGATGCTGGGCTTTGACACGGGCATCAATGTGACACTCGGTCTGCCGATTCTCCGTACCTCTGTCGATCACGGCACCGCGTTCGATATCGCCGGCAAAGGCATCGCCCGCGAACAGAGTATGGTTCAGTCACTGCAGGTGGCTATTGACTTCCTACAAGGTAATGCTTCCGGGGACGCACAGTGATGTGCGTTTTCCCCTAGACCTAAAGAAAGCGTAAACACGCGGCTGGAGGACTTGTGATGAAAATAAAAGCAATGGTAGACAAAGTTCCAGGCGGTATGATGATCTTTCCACTTCTCATCGGCGCGGCCATCCGCACCATCTGGCCGGGGTTGCCGGACGACACCGTCTTTAAAAGCTCGTTCACCGGTGGTCTGCTCACAGGAGCGACATCGATTCTGGCGGCGTTCTATATTTGTTTGGGATCGACCATCGAGTTCCGCGCTGCAGGGTACGTACTAAAAAAAGGTGTGTCTCTTTGGCTTAGTAAGATTGTAACCGCTGCCATCATCGGTTTTCTGATTAAGTTTCTCGCGCACGACCAGAATCACCTTGTGTTGGGCCTTTCGGCGTTGGCTATCGTCGCTGCTTTCTCGGACTCCAACGGTGGCTTGTACATGGCCTTGATGGGCCAACTTGGGAAGCGTCAGGAAGACGTGGCAGCCTACTCTATCATGTCTCTTGAATCCGGTCCATTTTTCACGATGCTGATCCTTGGTGTCGCAGGACTCGCGGCGTTCCCGCTCCGCGCCTTTATCTTTGCACTTTTGCCGCTCATCATCGGGATGGTGTTAGGAAACCTGGACAGTAGCATGCGGGATTTCCTCAGCAAAGGGAAGGATGTACTGATTCCACTGTTCGCAATTGGGTTGGGCTTTGGCATCAACCTCATGGATGTCTTTAAGGCAGGCGCCGCCGGCATCGTTTTGGGACTGGCCGTCGTCGTGATTACAGGCGTCGTGTTGTACTTGGTTGATCGCTTGGTCGGTGGCACAGGTGTCGCCGGTGTCGCAGCTGCGTCCACCGCAGGTAACGCCGCTGCCGTTCCGATGGCCGTAGCTGCTGTGTACACAGGCTACCAATCGGTCGCAGGTACAGCAACGGTTCAAGTGGCTGCCGCAGTCATTGTCACGTCAATTCTCGTTCCTATCGTAACCGCCTTCTTTGCGAAGAATTCTGCGGCTAAGCGCCTGCAAGCGACAGCAGCGGCGAAAGACCTACACAATTAAAGAGAGATCCGTTTCCGGACGTTTCAAGTGGACCCTTTCAGTAGCTTAGCTACTTGAAAGGGTCTCTTTACATCTGATAATCGGTCGCTTCGGTGGAATCAGTGTCTACTTTTTAGAATACTGATTGGAATGTATCGAAAATAAGTTCGATCCATGAACTAATGTCATGGGAGGGGGGAATCTGCGGACTCGTTTCCTACATAGGTGTAGGGTTGCGCGTCTTTAGCTGCCACGTTTAGGAAAGCGTTTCAGATTAGGGGGTAGAAGATGAATACGCGGAAGTTATCGATTTCAGCCACTTGTTTTGTGCTAGCCGGGGCGGTTGTCGGGGTCAGTGGATGCGGATCGTCTAGCTCTGCGAACAACGCTTCAAATTCAGGGAAGATCACCATCACCGAAATGGATTACTATACGTCCACGCAGGGCACAGTCATGCAAAACATGATCGCACAATATGAGAAACTTCATCCGAATGTAAAGATTCAACGCGAGCTCGTACCGAATGCATCCTATCTGCAGAAGGTGTTGCAGGAGGCGACAGCCGGAGACATGCCAGACCTTTTGATGTTAGACAACCCGAACGTGCCGGATATTGCGAGCACAGGTGTCCTCGTTCCTCTTCAACAACTCGGGAAGATCGACACGGGCAACTTTGCGAAAGGGTCCATCAGTGAGGGTACGTACAATCAAACACTCTACGGCCTGGCAAACGCCAACAACACCATTGCGCTGTTCTACAATAAGAAATTGTTCCAACAGGCCGGCATCCAGGCGCCGCCAAAGACGTGGACGGAACTACGGGCAGACGCCAAAAAGTTGACCCACGGGTCGGTGTACGGATTTGCGTTTTCCGGAGCCAGTGGCATCGGTAATGTCGCATGGCAGACAGAACCGTTCTTCTGGACCGACGGAGGAGACCTCGACCAACACATCGACTCCACCGGAACCCGTGACACGTTGAACTTCCTCGATAGTTTGGTGAAGGACGGATCGATGCCGCAGGCGGTCGTCAATTGGGACCAACAGGATGTTCAAAACCAGTTTCAAGAGGGGAAAGTGGCGATGGTCATCAACGGCCCTTGGATCGTTCCATCGCTAAAGACGATTCAGGGACTGGATTATGGCATCGCGACCATTCCAGTGCCGAAATTAGGCGATCACGTCATCGCGCCGCTTGGCGGCGAGGTGTGGACCATCCCGAAGACGAGCGACAAGACGGAAGCCGCAGCGTTTGCTTTTCTCAAGTGGTTGGACGATACCAAGGCGCAGCAAATTGCGTGGGCGAAACAGTCGCAAGAGATTCCAGCGTACACACCAGCCGTACAGACGGTCGTGAGCCAGTACCCGTATTTACAGAGTTTCGCCACGGAGGTACAAACGGCGAGATCGCGCACAGCAGACCTAGGCGCCAACTATCCGAAGGCTGTCGATATCTGGGGAACGGCCGTACAGAGCGTGCTCACGGGCGCCTCGTCGGTTGACGCCGCTTTGAGTAAAGCCCAGCAATCGACCCAGCAGATGCTCTCTGCCAGCAATTGAAGCCAAACCTCTGTCAGGAAAGGGGGACTCCATCGTGGTGGGTGCGGTGACCAGTCGGTCGAGAACGGCCCGACTCAGGCGATTTAAGCGTTCTCTATTTCTTGTGCCGCTGGGGATTTACTTGCTGATCATGTTTGGCTACCCGTTGTATTACAGCATTGTGATCAGTTTCAAAAACTTGAATCAGATTACGATGATTAGCGGTCACGCGCCATTCAACGGCGTGGCGAATTACATCCACGCGTGGTCGGGAGGGCAAATTTGGCACACGGTGGACAATACCATCGAATTCACGGTGCTCTCCATCGTCTTTCAATTCGCGATTGGCCTGTTGCTGGCCTTGTTGTTCAATCGAAAGTTTCCGGCCAATGGATTTCTTCGGTCTCTGATTCTGGTTCCCTGGCTGATCCCGCAGTTGGTGTCCGGGACGATTTTCAAATGGATGTTCGATTCGACCGACGGCATCATCAATGAGGCATTGGTCGGATTACACGTCGTCCACCATCCCATCTCGTGGCTGTTGCATCCTCAACTCGCGCTCATCGTCATCATCGTGACGAACATCTGGATTGGGATCCCGTTCAACATGGTGCTGATTTACAGTGGGCTCAAGGACGTGCCACACGAGATCTACGAGGCCGCGGAAATCGACGGGGCGACCAAGTGGAAATCGTTTCTCCACATCACGGTTCCGTCTGTGCGAACAGTGTTTGCCATCGTGCTGATGCTTGGGCTCATTTACACGCTCAAGGTATTTGACATCGTCATGACGCTCACGGGTGGTGGCCCTGAAAATTCCACTCAATTGTTGTCGACGTGGTCCTACACGTTATCTTTCACAAACCTCAATTTTGGGCAAGGGGCCGCCATCGCCAACGGGTTGATGATCATCGCCCTCATTTTTACAGGTATTTACCTGTGGTCCAACAAGAAGGCCTTGGATTGAGGAGGGGAATCGATTGAGCACGCGAAGCCGAGCTCTTGGGCAGGGAGGATACTTGGCCTTGGCCATCGTCTGTGTGGCGATTCTGATCTTCCCTCTCTATTGGACCATCGTGTCCTCGCTCAAGACGCAACTGCAACTGTTCGCCAGTCACCCGTCGCTTATCCCAACCACACCGCAGTGGGGGATTTATGCGTCCGTCTTCGCGCAGCAGTGGACGCACCTGGTCACCAGTTTGATTATCGCGTTCGGATCCCTCTTGTTGTCTCTCCTCATCGCTGTGCCAGCCGCGTATGCTCTGGCTCAATTTCGCAGTAAGGCGGTTCCCGTGTTTCTCCTGGTCCTGTTAATCGTCCAGATGATTCCCGGGATTTCGCTGGCCAATGCGCTGTTTATCATTTTTCACAAGGTCGGGCTCCTGAACAACTACTTGGGCTTGATGCTCGCCGATACAACGTATGCGGTGCCGTTTTGTGCCCTGATTCTACGCGCGTTTATGATGTCCATCCCAAAGGAGCTGATAGAGGCGGCGATGGTAGATGGAACGGGTGATTTTGGAGCGTTCATTCGAGTGGTGCTCCCCATCACGAAGCCGGCATTGGTCACTGCTTCACTTTTCTCCTTCTTGTTCACGTGGTCCGATTTCCTGTTTGCGATCACGATGACGACTAGTGACAAGATTCAACCCGTGACTCTCGCTATCTATCAGTATATCGGCAACTATGGGTCCAATTGGAACCAGCTGATGGCGTTCGCCGTGATCGCTTCCGTACCTGCTGCTGTCTTCTTGATTTTCTCACAGCGCTATATTACCGCGGGCATCTCGAGTACCGGTTTAAAAGGGTAGTTTCCCGCGGCACAGGCTCAACAACTTGCGTAGAGGAGTGTGTGATCTATGAAATTGGGTGTCTTTCAAGTGCTCTTTCGTCATCGGTCATTTCCGGAAATGCTCGATTACGTAGCCCAACATGGTTTGCAAGCGATCGAGTTTGGCGTCGGCGGCTACGTCGGAAAACCGCACTGTGATGCCGCACGACTGCTCACGGACGAGAACCTGCTTCAGGATTTCAAGGCGCAGGTGGAAGCACGTGGGATCGAGATAAGTGCCCTCAGTTGCCACGGCAATGCGCTGCATCCAAACCAGGAAGCCGCGGCGCAATTCCACGAGGATTTTCGCAACGCAGTCCTGCTCGCCGAACGGCTCGGCGTCGCCAACGTGGTGACGTTTTCCGGGTGCCCAGGGGAATCGGACTACTCGCTCCATCCCGTGTGGGTTACTTGCCCGTGGCCTGAAGATTTTTCGCGGGTGGTCGAGTGGCAGTGGCGCGAGAAGGTCATTCCGTACTGGCAAGAACAGGCGACATTCCTCGCAGACCACGGCGTGCGGGTAGCGATTGAACCACATCCCGGTTTCTGTGTGTATAATTCGGAAACGATGCTCCGGCTCCGCGAGGCGTGTGGTGACGTGATTGGAGCAAACTTTGATCCCAGCCATCTTTTCTGGCAGGGAATGGACCCTATTGAGTGTATTAAGGAACTAGGAAGACACGGCGCGCTTTACCACTTTCACGCGAAGGACACGGCGATCGATGCGCGTAACACCGCGCTCAACGGCGTGCTAGATACCAAGTCGTACCGCGACATGAGCGCGCGATCCTGGGTCTTTCGAACGGTTGGCTACGGCCATGGCGAGGACATCTGGCGCGATATCATCAGTGCCCTGCAGCTGGTCAACTATGACGGTGCCATTAGCATTGAGCACGAGGATGGGCTGATGTCGACCGACGAAGGGTTCCAGAAAGCTGTCGACTTCTTACACGATCAGCTCATCTATGAGAAAGTAAAAGAGATGTGGTGGGCGTAATTGGCCGAGCACTGCGATGTGAGGAGGGAATCACGGTATGACACAACACAAAGTGGCCGTGGTCGGGTGCGGGAGTATGTCGAACACCTGGCTCGATTATGTGCAGCAGCGCGATGACGCGACGGTCGTCGCGCTCGTGGATATATTTGAGGAAAGTGCGCGGGCGATGGCGGATCGACGTGGACTCGATGTGCCGATTTTCACGGATCTATCGCAAGCCCTCGCGGCGACGGAGGCAAACCTGGTGTTTGACATCACGATTCCAGACAGCCACAAACAGGTGGTCACGACCGCGCTCAAGGCCGGGTGTCACGTGTTCGGCGAAAAGCCGATGGGAGGAAGTATGGCTGATGCTCGGGAGATGCTCGACGTCGCGAAGGTTTCCGGCAAACGCTATTCTGTCATGCAGAACAGGCGGTATTTGAAACAAATTCGCGCCGTTCGCACCGCAGTTGAACACGGTGCAATCGGCCAAGTCGGTGCGCTGTACGCCGACTTTTTTCTCGGGCCGCACTTCGGTGGATTTCGGGATGCGATGGAAAATCCGCTCATCCTCGACATGGCGATCCACACATTTGATCAAGCGCGCTTGATCTCTGGCGCCAACCCGGTATCTGTGTATTGCCAGGAGTTTAACCCGCCAGGCTCCTGGTACCAAGGAAACGCTTCTGCCATCTGCATTTTTGAGATGAATGACGGCTCTGTATTTTGTTATCGGGGTTCTTGGTGTGCCGAGGGATTTCCGACATCGTGGGAATCGGACTGGCGCATCACAGGCAGCCAAGGCACCATCCGCTGGGACGGCAGTGCGATCCCTGTCTGCGAGGTCGTCGATGTAGACAGCGAACCAGCAGAACTTCTACGGCGTCATCGGCAGGTGGAATTGCCTGTCATGTGGCGTGGTCGGGAGGGGCATTGGGGGTGCCTCGATGAGATGTTCGATGCGCTAGGCGAACAGCGGCCAGCAGAGACCGATTGTACAGACAACATTTACAGTGTGGCGATGGTGTTCGCAGCCATTGAGAGCGCCAAGACGGGGCGCAAGGTGTATCTGCAAGACTTTGCATGAGTGTGCACGCTGGGGAGGCGGGTGCGAGACGCGCCGCCGCCTCTCTCTGTTGAAGGTACTCAACACGTCCCCCAAAAAGCGTCAACCCATTGAATCTTGTAAAGGGAATATCAGCATATTTGTCTCATATCTTATCCATGTGCTGTCGAAAGACAACTAGAGCGCACACATGATAGCGCTATCAGAAGGCGATGGTGAATCGACAGTTCTGGTAAGGGGAGTTCACATCGTCGTCGCGATGGTCCGTTGGAACGATGAAACTATGGGACGGTTGATGACTTGAGGGGGATCGAACTTGAAAAAGAAGATGTCTGTGGCGGCAACGGTCGGATTAGCGGTGACTACGTTGGCAGGGGTAACCGCCTGCGGCAGCGCGAACGCTTCAAGCGGGGCTGGCGGTACGTCGGACAAGGGGACGACGTTAAATTTGTACGTCGGATACGATACGACCGATCCGCAGGGGCAAGCTGATCTGTTTAACAAACAGTTGATTCCTGAGTTTGAGAAGAAGAACCCTGGTGTCACGGTCAAGTGGTCTTACTACACGACCTCTTCGCAAGAGAACAGCTCGATTCAGACAGCCGTCGCCACTCATCAGGGACCGGATATTTTTGAACTTGGCACGACATTGGTACCGACTGCCTATGCCACCAACGCGTTTCACGTGTTGAGCGAGCAAGATTGGAACGCGGTTGGCGGCCAGAGCAAGTTTTTCGCGCCACAATTGAAGATGTCTGGGCCAAGTAAAGACAAGTACATCGGCGTACCGGAGTTTATGTTGCCCTTCGCCATGGTGTACAACAAAAAGCTCATGAAGGAAGCCGGGATTTCGTCACCGCCGACCACCTGGACCGACTTTGTCAATGACGCGAAGAAAATGACGAATCCGGCCAAGGACCAGTGGGGAACGGTGATCGATCCCGACGACTCCTACGACCCCTGGAAAATCGTCTGGGCCTACTCGAAACAGTCGGGGAGTGACTTCCTCAGTTCTGATCTCAAGACGTCGACGCTCAATTCACCGCAAACGGTGAGCGCTCTCACCTTCTGGTTCGACTGGTTGAACAAGTATCACATTGTATCGCCAAACGACATCACGTTTAAGAATCCAGATGCGACGCAGGCTTTCGAGAGCGGCAAAATTGGCATGTGGGTTTTCCAAGGGCCCACTCTTTTACCGTCGTTGGACAAATCCGCCGTAAAAAACGACTACGCCTTCGCGCCAATGCCTGACGTCCCGTACGGAATGACTTCACTTCCGACTGGAGGTACACCGACACAGACCATCGTGTCCGGCGATGATTTGGTGATTCCAAACTACGTCACCGGAGCCAAGTATCAGGCTGCGTTGAAGTGGATCAAGTTCGTGACAGATCCGAAACAACAACAGGAAATTTTCAACGTATACGGAGATCTACCCGTCAACACAGCCGCGTACCAGAACGATCCCGCTTTAAATACACCAGTCATTAAGGCGTTTGTCGACTCGGAGAAGAACGCCACACCGACGCCATTCACCGGTGCTTGGGGCAATCTAGAGACCGTCTTTGCAGGGGTGACCAACAAAATCGCGGGACAGATAGCGACGAAGTCGTATCAGCCTGCGAACATCGCCCAACTGCTCAACGCGGCAAATGCGCAGGTCCAATCTTCCTTACAGTAGTGTGCGAGGAGTCTCGTCCTCCACCCTCCACGCGGTAATTTGAGAACTGTGCAAGGGATGGGGTTTTGTGGAAAATGCCGATGTGACCAAATTGGCGCCGGCCAAATCGAGGAGCAACGAGAGACACGTGAGAAATAGACCTCCGTACTGGATGGTCATCCCGGCTGTCGTACTGTTAATTTTGATTGTGGTGGCACCGTTTCTGGTAAGTATCTACACCAGTTTTACCAAGCTCGATCAGTACACCATCGCCAATTGGACACACGCTCCTTTCGTAGGCTTGAAGAACTATATCAGTGCCTTTCGACAGGGCAATGCGATTGGCGCATCAGCCCTGCAGAGTCTGTGGGTGAGCGTCGCATTCTCCGTCCTCACCACCGTGTGTATTACGCCAATCGGAATCGTGGCCGCACTACTTGTGAATAAGCCTTTCCGAGGACGCGCACTCGTACGCGCACTGTTTCTATTGCCTTATGTGATGCCGATATTTGTCAATGCCATCACCTGGCGGCTGCTATTTATGAACGGTTGGGGCTTAATTGATCGAGTGCTGTCGGCACTCCACCTGGCGAGCAAAAACACGTATTGGTTAATCGGTCCCCACAGTTTTTGGGCGATGGTCATTGCCGATGTGTGGTCATCTTGGCCGTTTATCTACCTCATGGTCCTGGCGGGGCTTCAGGGGATACCGGGTGATCTCTACGAATCGGCGCACATGGACGGCGCGTCGCCCACTCGTAGTTTTTTCTCTATCACGCTACCGATGTTGCGCCCCATCTTAGGGCTCGCGCTGTTGCTCTCGACGCTCAATCACTTTAACAACTTCACTCTGCCGTTTATCATGTTTGGCACGCCGCCGTCGCCGCAAGCGGACGTTCTTCCACTTAACGTCTACGTCACTTCATTTCAAACGTTCAACTTTGGATTGGGCGCAGCTATGTCGTTGATCACACTCGTCCTCATGCTCATTCCGGCATTCTTCTACATTCGCATGTTGCGGCTTGGGGAGGACGTGTCATGAGCAATAGTTTAGCGAGGCAGCGGTCGTATTGGAACAAAGTGCGTTTTGTCGGCATTGTCATTTTTGCGATCGCGATTCTGTTGCCACTTGCCTACGTGATCCTCGTTTCGCTGACGCCGGACACGGAAGTGGGCGGTGGCGCCATTTTGCCGACACATATCGCGTGGAACAATTACGTGATGATGTGGAGTACGGTCCACCTGGCGAGGGACATCGTCAACAGTGTGATCATCGCGGGGCTAACCGGGGTTTGTTCGACCATCGTGGCGTTAGGAGCCGCCTACGTCGTCTCTCGATTTCGCTTCAAGGGTCGCAAGCCTTTTATGTTTTCGCTCATCAGCATGCAGACGATTCCACAAGTCATGATGTTGCTCCCGCTGTTCGTGATCATCGTGATCATTCAAAACGTCTTGAACGTGCACCTTGTCGGCCAGTATTACACGATTATCATCACCTACATGACGTTCGCGTTGCCCTTCGCCTGTTGGTTGCTCTTGTCCTACATGGCGAATATCCCCGTCGAACTGGAGGAAGCAGCGCAAATGGACGGCTGCACGCGCGCTCAAGTCGTCTATCATGTGGTTCTACCGCTCATTTTGCCAGGGCTCGTCGTCACCTTCGTCTTTTCATTTTTACTAGGGTGGTCCGACGTGTTGTTTGCGAGCGTGTTGACGACGCCATCCACGCAAACGGTAGCCGTTGGTTTACAGGCGTATATGTCGAGTAGTGATGCAGGAGGTGCCGTCTACTGGGGCCAATTGATGGCCGCCAGCCTGACCAGCGGCGTGCCGATTGTCGTCATCTTTCTATTCTTTCAAAAGTACATCATTGGCGGATTGGCAAACGGAGCCGTCAAAGGTTGATAAACTACTTTACAGGTGTTCAGCAAAAAGGAGTGTATCCACGTGGTCACATTATCTGCATTTGCCGACGAAATTTCAGCTGATTTAGCAGAGCAACTCGACGTGTTAGAGGCCGAGGGAATCAAACAAATCGAGTTTCGAAGTGTGTGGAATAAAAACGTGCTCGATTTGTCTGATGACGAGTTGAGGCAGGTTCGGGAAGCGCTCGATGCGCGAGGTTTTCGCGTTTCAGCTGTCGGTTCTCCGATTGGAAAGATATCGATCCTCGACGACTTTGTCCCTCATCTCGCAAAATTCGAGCGGGCGATGGACGTGGCCAAATACTTGGGCACACCCTACATTCGCATCTTTTCCTTCTTCATCCCTACCGGACACAACGCAGGCGACTATCGCGACGAAGTGTTGCGCCGCTTGACGCAACTCGTGCAACGTGCGGCACAATCCGGCCTAGTTCTACTGCACGAGAATGAGAAGGGAATCTACGGAGACGAACCGGAACGCTGTCTCGACATCTTGCGAGAACTTTCTTCGGACCACTTCAAATTCGCCTTCGATCCCGCCAACTTCGTCCAGTGTGGCGTAAAGCCATTCACGGAAGCGTTCCCGGCACTTGGGCCGTACACCGCATATATCCACATCAAAGACGCCCTCTTAGAGGGAAAGCGGGTGGTGCCTGTTGGTCAGGGCGACGGAGAGGTGAAGCAAATTCTCCAAGCGATGTTTGTCAATGGGTACGATGGCGTTTTGTCGATTGAACCACACTTGGCACAAGCGTCCGCCTTCGCGGGTTTCAGCGGGCCGGAATTATTCCACGTCGCTACCGTGGCGCTCAAGGGGCTCCTGAAAGAACTCAATCAATCGTGGGACGGACAGTCTGTTCACGCGCGCGACGAAATCCTCTAAGGAGGTGACGATCGATAGGAGTCATCTTGGAAGACGATTCTGAAACGTCCGAGCCTACCTCTCTATAACATCTAGCGAAACAAGTGTATGGTGGAAAGAGGGATATCAATGAAAATTGCTTACTCCAACCTGGCGTGTCCGGAATGGTCTATCGAAGAAGTATTCGGAAACGCGGAAAAATTCGGATATGATGGAGTGGAATTGCGGCTGCTCGACGGCGACGTGATTCGAGCGGATATCGATTCGGCTACGCAGGAGAGGATCATGGTGACGGCCAGGCGCAGTGGCATTGAAGTCATCGGGATCGGGGCGTCGACTCGCTTTGCCTTGGCCGACAAGTCGGATCGGGACAGCAATGTCCAAGCGTTGCTTCGCTATGTCGAGCTCGCTGCACGCATGGAAGTGCCCATCGTCCGCACGTTTGGCGGCGGGGCAAACGCGCTGCCTGAGGGCGATGAGCATCGCTTGAACCGGTATGTTGACTGGGTCGCCGACGCTTTAAATCAGGTTGCTCCGCGGGCGGAGGCGTTGGGCGTTCAAGTGTTGCTTGAAACGCATGACGAATTTTCTTCGTCGCGCCTGGTGGCGGACGTCCTGGATTTGGTCGGAAGTCGCGCTGTTGGAGCACTCTGGGACACCCATCACCCGTATCGAGTGGGCGAGACGGTCGCTGAAACGTTCCGTAACCTCGAGGATAGGCTTCAGCATGTGCACTTAAAGGACGCGCGGCGCAACGGAGACGGTTGGGACCTCGTACCGTTTGACGAGGGCGAAGTGCCTGTGGCTTCGATTGTTGAGACCTTAGTGCGATCCGGGTACGACCGATACCTGTGCGTTGAGTGGGAGAGAAAGTGGCATCCGGAAATCGAAAGCGCTGACCTGGCGCTGCCAAAGCATCTGGAAAGACTGCGGGCGTATCTAGCGACTTCCGAGTCACCATGCGAATGACAGATCTTCTTTGGCAACCCAACAGGATGATAACGAGGAGCTGAGTAGAGTGGCGAGAAAAGTGAAGATCGGCTTGATTGGCTTAGGGAATATCGGCGTAACACACCTCAACTACTTGACCGACATGGACAACGTAGAACTCGTCGGCGTATGCGACGTGATGAAAGATCGGGCTGACAAGTTTGCGAGCGATCACCAAACCACGGCTTACTATCATTATCGCGATCTGTTTGAGCACTCCGGGCTCGAGGCGGTCATCGTCGCGGTCCCTCACTACGACCACACGCCCGTCTCTATCGAGGCGTTTCAGAGAGGATTGCACGTACTGAGCGAGAAACCGCTTGCAGTGCATGTCAATGACGCCAAGCGCACCATCGCAGCGTATGAAGAGGCCAAAAAGAACGACCCGAACATCGTCTTTGGCATTATGTTTCAAGAGCGGACGCTGCCATTTTACAAGAAGATCAAAGACCTTCTCGACAGTGGGGAACTCGGCAAGTTAACTCGAGCGACGTGGATCAACACCGCCTGGTTTCGATCCCAGGCCTACTACGACAGCGGCGACTGGCGTGCCACCTGGGCTGGTGAGGGAGGAGGTATCCTCACGAACCAATGTCCACACAACCTCGACATGTATCAGTGGCTGTTCGGCCTTCCGGCGCGCATCAGCGGGCACGCACACATCGGGAAATATCACAACATCGAGGTTGAGGACGAAGTAACCGCCTACTTTGAGCACGACAATGGGATGATCGGGCACTTTATTGTCACCACTGCCGAGTCGCCGGGTACCAATCGGATGGAGATCGTCGGGGAGAATGGCAAGCTTGTCTATGAGAATGGGAAGATCGTGTTTTATCGCAATCGTATTTCGACACTCCGGTTCCTGAAGGAGTCGAAGCAGGGATTTGCCAATGTCGAGAGTTGGTACACAGAGATTCCGGTCGATACGAGTGCACCGACAGGACACAAAGTCGTGGCCGAGAAATTTGTGAATGCGATCCTCGACGGATCGGCCGAGGATTTGATTGCGCATGGAACGGAAGGCTTGAACGGACTGACGATTGGAAACGGCATCATGCTGTCTTCGTTCACAAACAGCATGGTCAGTCTACCGCTCGACGCGGATGCGTATGAACAGAAGTTGAAAGAGTTGATAGCGACGTCCAAATTCGTAAAGTCTACCACGCAACCGGTAAGTGTCAACATGGAAGAGTCGTTTACCGTGTGACGCGCGAACATCGGATGTTTCGGGCGACACGTCGTTCAACCGCGCCGCATCATATCGCGTAGAGGGGAAGTGCACTCATTGCACCTCAAGCTATTCAAATCCGTTTGGGGAATGTCTGGCACGTGGGCTTCGAAGCTTCAGCAAATCTCTGAAGCTGGCTATACAGGTGTCGAGTGCGGGATGCCAACAGAGGAGGAGGAAGAGCAATTTCTTTCCTTACTCGAAGAGTACGGTTTGGAACTGATCTTGCAGATTTATACGCAAGGGGAACACCGCGACTCGTTTGAACGACAAGCCGAACGAGCAGCTACCTTTCATCCACTGCTGATCAACTCCCACAGCGCGAAAGACTCGATGCCTTATGACGCACAACTGTTGTTTTTCGAGCGAGCGTTGGAAGTGGAGAAGCAGTTAGGCATCCCCATCGGCCATGAGACACACCGCGGTCGCGCGACGTTCACACCCTGGAGCACAGCGCGGTTATTAAACGATCTACCAGATCTTCACATTGTCGCGGACTTAAGCCATTGGTGCTGCGTGTGTGAGTCGATGCTGGCGGATCAACAGATGAACATTTCCCTAGTCGCACAACAGACGATTCACGTACACGGGCGCGTCGGTTATGAGGAAGGTCCGCAAGTACCCGATTTTCGCGCACCGGAGTACGAGTACGCGCTCGCGCGGCACGAATTGTGGTGGGATGAGATCGTGGACTGCCACGTGCGGATGCAAAAGCCTTTCTTCACGTTCACGCCCGAATTCGGACCGCCGAAATATATGCACACACTGCCGTTTACGGACCAGCCGGTAGTTGACCTGTGGGAGATTTGTTCTGCCATGGGACAGAGATTCAAAGAGCGATTCGAATCTCGTGTGACGTCGCCTACGCGCAGGTCATCGGAGAGGGCCCAGGTATTTGAAGTCGACTAGCTAGAACACGGTGCAGTACCCTCGCATATGCCATTGCGAGGGTACTGCATGCACGTTTTATCCTCCGGCCGCTGGCATCGTCAACGGTCGCCTCCCCTCGCACGCGGATGGGCGAAGCCATTCGCTGCGGAAGACGTCATCCG
Source organism: Alicyclobacillus fastidiosus (assembly GCA_029166985.1). Classification (GTDB taxonomy): domain Bacteria; phylum Bacillota; class Bacilli; order Alicyclobacillales; family Alicyclobacillaceae; genus Alicyclobacillus; species Alicyclobacillus fastidiosus_A. The sequence continues at coordinate 956,787 of CP119138.1, forward strand.
TACGTCATCACCACGTCCATCTCCTGAACCGCCCCGCCCTGTGATTTGAGCTTCTCGAGACTTGTTTGCCACAGCGATATCCCGGCGTCCGTCGCGAGCCCACGAGCCTGAAACGCCACTTTGACGGCTCGGAGTGCTGCGCCCGCCGCGGCGCTGCCGAACGCGCTCGTCGCGGAGAGCGGTTGAAACCGCATGGCCGGGGCCACCTTCGCAAGGCGGCGGACCAGGACGTCTGTGTTCGTGAAGAGGCCACCGGCCAGGACGGTGGTTTGACCGACTTCTCCAGCTAAATCCCGAACAACCGCTTCGACGAGCCGCAAGTAATCGGAGACGGCACCTGCGATGATCTGATCGGCGACCGAGTCGGAATCGGCCAGTGCGACCACTTCCTTGGCGAACTTGGCGATGGTGTTGACAGGGTGGGCGGACGCGTAGACGAGCGGGATCAACGATTGTGTGTGGTCCACGTCATATACGTCCATGGCGCGTTCCCAGAGCGCCGTTTGCGAGGCGCGGCCCTCGAAGCCTTGGATAGCGGCCATCAGGCCGGCGCGACCGATGGCGAAGCCGCTCCCTTCATCGCCCAGAAGATAGCCGTATCCGCCAGCCCGCGCAATCTGACCTGTCGTCGATTCGCCCACGGCGATGGACCCAGTTCCGGCGATCAGCACGACACCGGACTGTCCGCGCGTGCCAGCGGCGAGGGCCGCGAGGGCGTCATTTTTGATCTCGACGGCGCTATTGGGGAAGCGTTCTTGGAATACGGCGTGCAGACGTGCGGATTCAGCCGGCCTATCAACGCCCGACATACAAATGGACAGCCCACGTACATCTTCTCGTTTGAGGTTACGAGCGGCCAAGCAGGCGCAAATCGACCTGGTCACTACGTCTTGCGCCTCATTCCAGCCGACGACGTTGGGATTGCTCGACGGAGCGATGATAGTCGCTCCACCACCGTTGTCGATCAGGAAGACCTGCGTTTTGGTGCCGCCGCCATCTACACCGATGTAGGTTGACATGCTGGTGTCACTCCCATCTGATCGCCGACGCGGCTACGTTGTGAAGTCGATGGCGCAGGCGAATGACGGCCTTCTTTTGGCGACCGTAGTGAACGTCGTTGGTTAGGATGATCATCCAGAGGCCAGAAGCGGGATCGAACGCCAAACTCGTGCCCGTAAAACCCGTGTGGCCAACAGTCGTTTCCGGCCAGAGATCACCCGTGTGGTCGTAGGCGTCATGTCGGCAGACCCACCCTAAACCGCGGTTTCCAGGGAGCGAAGGCGTGTGATTCTGGACGGCTAAACGCCGGACAGCAAAAGACAGCAGGGGCTTGTGTCCAAGCCACATCCCGACGTACGAGATGAGGTCCGCCATGGAAGCAAAGAGTCCCGCATGACCGGACACGCCGCCGAGGGCTTCTGCGTTCTCATCGTGGACAATGCCGACCTTCCCATGTTCTGTCGCAGCAATGCGCGCAAACGTGGAAGGCGGTGGGCAGAACATCGTGTCGGACATCCCAAGCTGGGTAAACACGCGTTCGCTGGCAAACTGGTCGAGCGAGAGGCCGCTGACCGCTTTCACGATCTCCCCGAGCAACATGAAGCCGATGTCGCTGTACTCCGTTCGGACGCCTGGGGTGATGCCAATCCCTTCGCGGCGAATGGCCGCCGTAATGGCCTCCGGTGTGTTAAACAACTCGTAAAACAGCCGCGACGGGACCAGGCCCGCCGAGTGCGTCAGCAGGTGGCGGACGGTGACAACGCCCTTAGAGGCGTCAGTGAACTCCGGGATGAAGAGTGCGACTGGATCATTGAGCCGAATGTCGCCATCGTCCACTAAGCTCAAGACAGCTGGCAGTGTGGCTGTGACTTTGGTCAAGGAGGCCAAATCGAACACCGTCTCCTTGGTCATCTGTCGCGTCAAGCCGTTCACGTTCTCCGCGTAACCAAAGGCTTCGAAGTAGGCCGTGTCCTCGCCACGACCGACAGCGACGACAGCGCCCGGAATGTTTTCTTCTTCGATCTCACGCCGGACGATTTCTGCAATCCTCTGCAACCGGTGGGCGTTTACCGACAATGTCACCGGGACCCCTCCTCGATCGAGAGTGCGTTCCCTAGATGGCCTTCGGCGGCATCCAGTAATCGCTTCCCGACGTCTGCCGACACGCCTTTTTCGATCATCAAAATAGCGAGCTTCACGTGCTGGTCGGCGGCGGCCAAGGTGCTCTCAGCCGTCTCGTATGTGGTTCCGGTCGCGCGCATAATGATGCTCTTCGAGCGCTCTTGCAACTTAAAATTGGTCGCCTTCATATCCACCATCAAATTCTTGTAGACTTTACCCAGCCCTACCATCGCACCTGTACTGATCATATTCAGAATCATTTTTTGTGCGGTCCCCGCTTTTAGGCGGGTGGAGCCTGCCAGCACCTCAGGGCCGGTTTGGACGTCAATCGCAATTTGCGCGAGTTTGCCGATTTCGGATGCCGGATTGCATGACACGCTAATTGTTAAGGCACCATGTGTCGCCGCGTGCTGTAAAGCTCCTTTGACAAACGGCGTTCGCCCGCTCGCAGATAGTCCGACCACGGCATCCAGAGTCGACAGTTCGAGGGCAGAGAGCGCTTTGGCGCCGGCTGGTTCGTCGTCTTCCGCATTTTCGATCGCTCTGAAGGTCGCCTCTTTTCCACCGGCGATGATCGATTGTACGAGATCAGGAGGGGTGCTAAACGTGGGTGGGCACTCCGCAGCGTCGAGGATGCCCAAACGACCACTCGTGCCTGCCCCGGCATAGATGAGGCGACCGCCCTGTTTCAGCCGAACCACAATTTGGTCGATGGCGAGGGCGACCTTGGGGAGGACCTTTTCCACGGCGATGGGCACCGATTTGTCAGCATGGTTCATCAGCGTGACGATTTCAAGGGAACTGGATGAATCGAGATGCTCCGTTTCTTCATTGATTTGTTCCGTTTGCAGGTGTTCAAACACGATGTCATCGCCTTCCTCAACTCAAACATGAAGAGATTAGTATAGGAGAATATCGGCTATATCTTTGTTAAACGATTGAACAGATTCGTCACACTCCGCAAGGAAATCCATGGTTTTGCCCGCGTTAACTAGGGTGCGGAGGCGGTCTGTGCCAGCCAGAAGGTCGAAAAAGTAGCGGCCTTCCTCATCTTGATGTGTAAACGTGAAATGCTGGTCATAGAGCTTGGAGATGACATCGATGAGCGTGAGGCCCACCGTGAGCGGGCGCAGCGCACGCCGGTCCGTAATGTGAAGCTGGATGCCCTCACACAGGTCGCCCGGATACTTTTTATATGTGGGAACAAAGAATGTCGGCCGGGCCACTATACCAGGGAGTTTTTTTGCGTTGATGGCATCGGCCAGTTCAAATGCATGGATAAACGGGGCGCCTAACATTTCAAACGGGTGGGTGGTCCCTCGCCCTTCGCTGATATTCGTCCCTTCGAACAGACACGTTCCAGGATACAGAGCTACCATGTCTAGGTTGGTCGTGTTCGGTGAGGGAGAGACGAAGGGAAGTCCAGTCTCCACTTGCCACATCGAACGCTGCCAACCCTCACAGCGGATGACGGTCAGCGGCGCGGGGACGGGAAGCGTCTGGTTGTAAAGGGTCGCAATTTCACCCATCGTTAACCCATGTCGGTTGGGGATATCTATCATACCAACGAAGGAGTGAAATTTTTTATCAGGAATGTTCCCCTCTCGAACGACGCCGCCGATCGGGTTCGGACGGTCGAGGACGATGCATTCCAGGCCGTTCTGCGCACAAGCCTGAAGGCAATAGGCCATCGTGTTCATATTCGTATAATAGCGCGAGCCGATGTCGGGAACGTCGATGACCAGGGCGTCGAGGTCGGACAACATCTCCGGCGTGGGTTGCAGTGTATCTCCATACAGGCTGTAAGTAGGAAGCCCCGTGTGGGGGTCGTGAGCCGAAGGCACCTGTTCGCCTTCCTTGGCGCAGTTCAACATGCCGTGCTCCGGGCCAAACAGTTTGGCGACATGCCACTCTCTTTCTTCTACCAGTAATTCGACAATCGATCTCAGGGCCGAATCCGTGACGTTGTAGTTGCTCACGAGCCCCAACTGTTTTCCTGTGATGCACTGGCGATGTGCGTGAAGCAGCATCTCGGCACCGATCATGACCATTCTACGTCCCCTCCCTCGCGATAGCCTAATTATAAAACAAATATTCAGAAGTATAATACACAGAATGAAAATAATTTTTAAAATATTGTTGATGATAGGTGAATTTACTTTTATACTGGACTCATTCGTGGAGGTTGATGAAACGTGGTGCCAAGTGGGGGTTTGATTCGTCTTCGTGAAGCTCTTCCGAGACTATCTGATTCAGAAGCGAGAATTGCAGAATTTATCATTCAAAACCCGTCTGAGTTCGTCAACTTGACGATACAGGAATTGGCATCTCGTAGCCAGAGCAGTCCTGCTGCCGCTGTTCGCTTGTGGAAGTCACTCGGTTTTACCGGCTATCAGGAATTTAAAATTCGGGTGGCCAGCGACGTTCAATCCAATGTTGCCGAAGAGTACAGCGAGTTGAAAGTCGGCAGTTCCTTCGCGGCGGTGCTTCGGTCTGTGGAAGAAAGACATTTGCAGTCGATTCAGAATACCCTTCGCCTGCTCGATGAATCGGCGGTAGAAGAAGCGGTGCGAGTGATCCATCGCGCCTCCAAAGTGATGACGTATGGAATTGGCGCATCTGCTGTCGTGGCGGACGATTTGGCACAAAAGTTGACGCGGATTGGATTTCCGGTCTACGAGGCTGCGGACTTCCACAAGGCTGCCGTGTTGGCCTCCCAATTGAACGACCAGGACGTTCTCGTCTTGCTCTCTCATTCCGGCGCGACCTCGGAGGTGGTAGAGGTCGCTGAGATCGCCAAGCGAAAAGGAGCCCATCTGATTGCGGTGACTCGCTTTGGCGACACCCCGCTCTCCCGCATTGTCGACACGAAATTGTACGTAAGTGCGGTCGAACCACAGGTTCGACTCGGTGCAACAACGTCTCGCATGGCTGCACTCACCGTGATCGACGTACTGCTCGTCTCTCTGGCGAATCAATTTCGCGAGGAGATATACGAGGCACTTGAGGTCACGAGGAATGTTGTGAAGAGCCACAAATTTCGTAACTGAGGTGAGAACGTTGCGCAAAAGACGATGGCCAATCATAGTTGGTTTTCTCACGCCGGCACTGGTTCTGTACCTAATGTTTATCGTCTATCCATTTCTCTCTAGTATTCGGTACAGCCTGTATAACTGGAACGGCGTCGGCCCGCTCGTAGACTTTATCGGCCTCAAGAACTTTACTTACGTCCTGTTTTCTCACGAGTTTGCTCCGCAATTCTGGCGAGCTGTCGCACACAATCTGTATTTCTTCGTCCTTTCTATGATTTTGACGTCCATATTCGGCTTGCTTCTCGCCTATCTACTGGTCGCTGTCAAAGAGCGCGCATCTCGCTGGTTTCAAGTGATCTACTTCATTCCGATGGTCGTCCCACCCGTCGTCGTGGCCTACATCTGGAGCATGTACCTCGAGCCCAACTACGGGGCGATTTCACGGGCACTGACCTCGCTTCACTTAAATGTGCTGAATGTTCCGTTTTTGGGGAGCGGTGCTTTGGCCTTGCCGACGATTGCGGTCATCACCGCCTGGGCGGGGATGGGCTTTCCCATTCTCATCTTCATCGCAGCGATGATCAACATTCCGGAAGAGATGATTGAGGCGGCTAAGGTCGATGGAGCGTCGCGCACAAAGATTTTCTTTTCCGTGATCTTTCCTTTCATCAAACCGACTTTTTTGACCATCACAACACTCAATTTTGTCGGCGCGTTCGGCGCGTTTGACTACATCTACATCATGGAAGGAACGCAGGCGGGGCCGAACTATGCGACAGACGTCATCGGCACCCTGTTTTACCGGACTGCGTTCGGTGGATTTGGCACGACCGCACAAGGTGTCGGCCTAGCGACGGCACTGGCATTCGTCGGCTTCATCATCGTGATGATCGCCTCCGCATTTCTCGTGCTCTTGCAGCGAAGGGCGTCGATGGATCTGTAAATGCGAGTCCGACCCTTTACAAAGGATGTGTTCGAATGCACTTCAAGCGCCCAGTGATTGCCTATCTCATATTGGCTCTGTTTGCCGTCATCGCGCTGTATCCGTTGATCGATATGCTGCTTATGTCGTTCAAGGACCTTCCCGGTATTATTGCGCAGCCGTTTAGTTGGCCGACCAGTTGGCATTTGGAAAACTACGTGAACGCGTGGGGAGAGGGAAACCTCTTGTCCTACCTCATCAACACGGCCATCGTCTCCGTCGTGTCGGTCACCGTCATCACTTTTTTCTCGTCGATGGCGGCGTACGTCATCGCCCGGTTTAACTTTAAGGGCAACCAGATCATCTACCTGACGTTCCTCGCTGGCCTTGCCCTGCCGATTCAAATGATCGCCGTGCCTCTGTTTATTCTCATGAAGCAGATGTACCTGATTGACAATCTACTGTCTGTCATCCTCATTTATTCGGCGAGTGGACTGTCTTTTAGCGTCTTCTTGCTTGTCAATTTTATCCGCAGTGTTCCGAAGGACTTGGAGGAGGCGGCATTTATCGATGGCGCGGGTTACCTGCAAACCTACTGGCACGTCATCCTCCCGCTGATTCGGCCATCTTTAAGCACGACGGCATTGCTCAACTTCATTTCTGCGTGGAACGGATTTTTCTTTCCGCTCATTCTGCTCACCAACCCGAATCGAATGACTGTTGCGGTGGGGGTGCTGTCGTTTGTCGGCCAATATTCCACGCAGTGGAATTTGTTGCTTCCCGCCTTGGTCATCGTCATGTTGCCGACCATCATCGTGTTCGTATTTGCGTCGCGCCAATTCATTCGCAACATGACAGCGGGAGCCGTGAAGATGTAAAGGAGGTGATCCGGATCAACCAGCCGGATAATTCTCATATAACTAGAGGGGGAAAAGCGATGAAAAAGACGAAAAAGGCGATGTTATCGACCCTTGCATTGGCTCTGGCGGCAACTGGGACACTCGCAGGTTGTGGAACAGGAGGGGGAGGGACCCCGACCGTGACCGTGTGGTCTTGGCGCTCCCAGGACGCGGCCCTATGGAAACAGGTGCAGGCGGCTCTAAATGCCAAAGGGGACAAGGTGAACATTCAGTTCCGCGCCATCAACGCCACGAGTTATGACTCCGTGTTGCAGACGGCGATGGATGGCGGTAAAGGCCCCGATATCTTCTATGGGAGAGCGGGCGTTGGAACGCTGGATTACGCAGCAGCCAACATGATAAGCCCTGTGGATAAGATCGCAAACTTGTCGAGCATCAACTCGGCCGCCTTGCAGTCTGTGCAGTGGAAAGGCAAGACGTATGGCGTCCCGTTCGCAATTCAGACGATGGAGGTCTTCTACAACAAGGACATTTTTAAGAAGTATGGATTGTCTGTGCCGAAGACGTGGGCTGACTTTCTGCACGTCTGTCAGGTGCTGAAGTCCCACAATGTCACGCCGATCTCGACGATGGGGATTCAAAGCTGGATGCTTGCGCTCAACTTTGATGAAATTGGCGCAACGATGCTTGGGAATCAATTCACGCAGCAGTTGGTCGACAAACAGGCGAAGTACACAGACGCACCCTATGTCGACGCACTGAGCAAATATCAGTCGCTCGCCCCGTATTTCGAATCGAACTTCAAGGCTGTAGGTTCAGCTGGGAATGAGCAGGAGACCCAATTCGCGCTCGGCAATGCGGCAATGGTCATGGACGGCATCTTCGATGTGCCCACCATCCAGCAATTCAATCCCAAATTGAACATGGGGGCCTTCCTGATTCCTCCAGCGACTTCGACGCAATCTGCGAAGATTGATTGGTACGTGGACGGAGATATTGCCATGAACAGCAAGATCTCGAATACTGCGGAGCAAAAAGCCGCTCAGGAGGTCTTGGCATTTACGGCGACGAAGCAGTTTGGTCAAGATTTCTCCGATATCGCAGGTGAGATTTCACCAATTGCCGGCGTTCAGGTCCCCAAGAAGTATCCACTGTCGATTCAAGCTTACAATTGGTATCAGACGGTACCGATTAGCCCAATATTCAGTATCCGTAGTCCAATGGACACACCGCCGCCGACCCCGATCACGAGCCAGACGAAAAATGCAGCGAGCAATGACGCAGGTATTTACTCGGCGGAACAAAAAGTGCTCTTGCCGCTTTTGACCAACCAGATGACTCCGGCAAAAGCCGCAGACGAAGTACAGCAAACGGTAAACTGGTACTTCAAGTAATTTCCTACGCGAAACCATCAAGCGACGGAGCGGCGCTGCAACAGTCCGCTCCGTTTTTCGTACGTACGGTTTTAGCGCATCGCCATTCCATCACGTACGATGATCGACAACCCATTTTCGCGTCAAGGTGTACTCGTTCGAGAAAGTGAGGGAGTTACGACATGGATGAACAACTTCCAGGTGTCTCTGTCGAAATGTTGTGCCCACAGTACTGGATGAGTCGATGTCAGGACGGGCGCGTCTACCACGTGGATGCGTGTAACAAGCGGATCGCTCAGTCAGGACCACTGTATTCCCTGACGCAGGTGGCACAATTCCCAATCGTAAAGCCAACCCGCCCATCCGAGGTTCGATTCGATGAACAGGGAAGAGCGATCGAGGACGTGGGCTGGGACTTCATCGAGAGCGTTTCACGGGTTCGAACTTGTTCACCAACGCCAGGATTTGCTGTGGAGTCTACAGACTTGCGCCGCTTTGCTGTGGCGACACCCGCATTCCAATCCGCTGCGGATAAAGAGTTTGACTTGATCCAGGACACTGCCCTCCACACGTTCGAACCGCTCGTCGTGGCGGGGGAGAGTCAGGATGGCCACTGGCTCTACGTCTACACAACGACGTATCGCGGATTTGTCGCGAAGCAGTCCGTCGCTGTGACGACGTGGGATCGCTTTGAACAATTGCGAGCCAGTACGCCATTTGTCGTTGTGACGAAACCGTTTACGCTAAGTCAGCCGCAGCCCTACGATGCGACGGTCTCGCACAGATGGCTGGAGTTTGCCGCCGTTCTACCGCTGGCGGAGAGACAAGAAGCCTTAGGAAGACAACATGTTCTGGGCAACGTCTGCGTCTTGCTGCCCGTGCGCGGGAACGACGGAGAATTGATGATGCGTCCGGCGTACGTGAGGCAGGCGGACGTGCACGTAGGGTGGCTTCCCTTCAAGCGCGAATCGTGTGTTTCGATGGCCTTTACACTGCTGCACGAGCGATATGGTTGGGGTGGGCGACTCGGAGTTCACGACTGCTCCAGCTTCACGCGAGACGTGTACCGAACGATGGGGGTAGAGTTGCCGCGCGACGCTGCTGTGCAGGAGACGGCGCTGCCTTGGCGGATCCCATTTGCCACGGGACTCACTCGTCGTGATAGGTGCCGGCGTTTGGAACAACTTCATCCTGGCGATTTGCTCTATATGCCAGGACACACCATGATCTACCTCGGTTCCATTCAAGGTACACCTTATGTCATCCACGATTTCGCCGGATATGTGGAGGAAGGTACTGAAATACCGATTAATCAGGTGATGGTCTCCACACTCGACATTCAGACAAAGTCAGGTGCCACTTATCTCGAAAAGCTTTCCTCTGCCGGGGCGGTGATGGTGCAGTGAAGGCCGAAGTTGTAGAGAATATCACTGAGATCGTCGGCAGAGAAGGCGTGCTCACCACGCCGAACAGCCTGTATGCGTACTCGTTCGACGCGACGCCGATCTTGCGCGCCAATCCGGATGTTGTCGTCATCCCGAGGACGACGGAACAGTTGGCACAGGTACTGCGGTTGGCGGATGCTCACAAAATCCCAGTGATTCCACGTGGTTCCGGCACAAATCTCGCCGGTGGGACGATTCCCGTCGAAGGCGGAATCGTCCTCAACATGACGCGCTTTAACCAAATCTACGAGATAGATGAGAAGAATCTCACGGTCACAGTAGGGCCAGGTGTGATTACGGCCGATTTGCACAAAGCAGTCGAAGCGGCGGGCTTGTTTTACCCGCCGGACCCCGGAAGTCAGCGGATCTCGACGATCGGCGGGAACGTCGCGCAGTGCGCAGGGGGCATGCGCGGACTGAAATACGGCGTCACGAAGGATTACGTACTTGGCCTCGAATACGTCCTGCCGTCCGGCCAAGTCCTGCGCGCGGGAGGCAAGAACTACAAGGACGTAGCGGGATATGACTTGACGCGTCTGTTGGTTGGCTCCGAAGGTACCCTCGCGGTGATCACGGAGTTGACGCTAAAGCTGTTGCCGCTGCCCGAGACCAAACGAACGCTCGTCGTGTTCTGTGAGCAGATGGTCGATGCCGCACGCATCGTCGAACGCACTGTGGCCGATAAGATCATCCCAGCGACGATGGAGTTTCTCGATCAAGCGACCATGCGCGTCGTCGACGAATTCTCGCACCTTGGTCTGCCCCGTGACGTAGCCGCGATGTTGCTCATCGAGCAGGATGGACCGGAGCAACAGGTGGCCCGCGATATCGATCGCATCGCCCAAATCGCTCGGAAAGAGGGGGCAGTGGATGTACAAGTGGCGAAGACGCCGGAGGAGGGCGCGAAGTTGATGGCCGCTCGAAGGTCTGCCCTTGCCGCGCTGTCTCGCTTGCGCCCCACGACCATTTTGGAGGACGCGACCGTTCCACGCGCCAGGCTGGCTGACATGGTGGAGGCTGTGGATCGCATCGCCGACAAATACCAAGTCCAAATCTGCACGTTTGGCCACGCGGGGGATGGTAATTTGCACCCGACGTGTCTGACGGACGAGCGCGATCGCGAGGAGATCAACCGAGTCGAGCAGGCGTTCGAGGAGATCTTTCAGACGGCCCTCGAACTTGGCGGGACCATCACCGGCGAGCACGGCGTCGGCATGGCCAAGCTAAAGTATCTTCCGCAGCGTGTAGGCGAGGGCGGCATGGAACTGATGCAGGCGATTAAACGCGCGTTCGATCCCAATGGCATCATGAATCCTGGCAAAGTGGTCGCGAGAAGTGCGCGTCAGAGAATCGTGGTGAACCAACCATGAGTTCATTCGATATGAATGAGTTGCTCAACTGCATGCACTGTGGCTTTTGCTTGCCGAGCTGCCCGACGTTTCAGCAAACGGGTCTGGAAACCTATAGTCCTAGAGGCCGCATTGCGCTGATGAAAGGCGTCGCAGAAGGTACACTTCCGGTTGACGCCGAGTTTGAACAAAACATGTACGCCTGCCTCGGCTGCCGCGCCTGTGAGACGGCCTGCCCAGCAGGAGTTCAGTACGGGGCACTCATCGAGGACGCGCGCGAGCTGATCGAAGATAGGAAGAAGGCGCGCAAGCGAACCTCGTTTGCTCGATCCGCCACGTTAAAGCACCTCTTCATGCATCCCCAGCGCATTCGCTGGGGCGGCCATGTACTATGGGCAATGCAAGCCAGTGGCCTTCAAAAGTTCGCCGAGCAAACGGGACTCATGAAGGTATTGCCGCGTGAAATGGCACAGATGCAGGCGGCGGTCGACACCGTCGCCTCGCCCGCCAAGCGCAAGCGCCGCCAAGAGGTGGTGGGTCCAGACTCGACGAGTCGCCGGCGGAAGGAGCTGGACGCTCCGGCCGCGAACCGCAAACCGGCAATGCGCGTCGGGACGTTCACTGGGTGCATCATGGATGTCATGTTTTACGATACCAACCAGGCCACCGCGCGATTGTTGGCAAAAGCGGGTTGCACGGTCGTGTTCGCCCGCCACCAGGTCTGCTGCGGTGCGCTGCACGCCCATTCTGGCGAAAAGGCGGACGCGATGGAATTGGCGAAGCAGAACATCGTCGCGTTCGAGCAAGCAGACGTAGAACTTATCGTCAACAACGCAGGTGGCTGCGGTGCGGCACTAAAAGAGTACGCGCATTGGTTCAAGGACGACCCAGACTGGGCGGATCGATCCCGCCAGTTTGTCTCGAAGATGCGCGACATCAGCGAACTGCTCGCCGAGTTACCTCCGCTCTCATTTACAAAGCCGGTGGAAGCGCGCGTCACGTACCAAGATTCCTGTCACCTCGCTCACGGGCAAGGGGTGCGCAATCAACCACGCGAATTGATTCGCAGCATTCCAGGCGTTGACTACGTGGAATTGCAGAATGCAGACAGTTGTTGTGGATCAGCGGGCATTTACAACATCACAAACTACGACATGTCGATGCGTATTCTCGACGAAAAGATGCAACAGGTGGCGAATACTAAGGCCAATCTCGTCGTCACGACCAACCCAGGCTGCCTCCTGCAGATGAAAAAGGGCATCCTCGACGCGGGGCTGTCTGAGCGGGTACAGGCGGTGCACATTGTGGACTTGTTGAACCAGGCACTGTAACGGCGCTATGGGGCGGCCTCGGTTGAGCCGGGATCGCGTTGCACAGAGGGGGCGGACCAGTGTTCGCCTCCTCGTTCATGTACGGGCTCCATGCTCAGCAAGACTGGCAAACAGGTTACCTTTTGGTTGACGATGCGGCAGGTTAATCCGAGCAGATACAGAAGATGTCTCCAACACAATCATCTCGGCTGGGAGAGTTGGTCCTTGATGGAGAAGAGATCAAATTGGACGATCACGCATTCAGAAGTCAAATATCGCAATCCATGGATTCAGGTCATCGAGCATCAGGTGATTAGACCTGATGGTCATGCAGGGATTTACGGGGTGCTTGATGCTGGTAACAATGCAGGAACAGTTGCGATAGATGAAAACCTCGATGTCGTTTTACTGGATGAGTTCATCTTTCCCTTGAACTCAGTGACTCCACAGATTCCAAGTGGACAGTTTCGCGAGGAGGCCCCCTTAGATGCTGCAAAGCGAGAGTTGCTAGAAGAAACGGGCATTATGGCGGCCACGTGGGCACAACTTGGAACTTTTTACATGAGCGGCGGGATTTCGACACAAGAGGGACATCTCTTTCTAGCGATGGACTTGTCGTATGGAAAAAGTCAACTAGAAGGGACTGAGCAATTGTCGATGCGGAAAATACCCTTACAGGACGCTGTAGAGATGTGCCTATCAGCAGAGATCAAAGATTCCGTTTCGGTGATCGGCATTCTCCGTGCTGCTGAGCACTTGCGACGCAAAGGGCTATTCAGATAGGTGATGTATGAGCGAAAGAGAGTTATTTCCAACCAGGAAATCAATATTTTCGAATAGGCGCTTTCTAGCATTGCTAAGTGGACAAGGAATTTCGTACTTCGGCGATGCGATTGCTTCCGTTGCGCTACCAATTCTCATACTAAGTGTCACCGGATCCGGGTTTGTCATGGGCTTGGTGGGAGCTCTGGAATTGGCTCCTTTATTTGTCGTGGGACTACCAGCAGGCGTATGGGTAGATCGATGGAACCGGCGTACCGTGATGCTTTTCGCGGACTTTGGAAGAGCTGTCTTCATGGGGATCATTCCTGTTGCAACACTGATGCATATCAAATTGATGCCAGTCGTTTTCACCGTAGCGATAGCAAGTGGCATTTTATCTGTGTTCTTTGGTGCCGCCTACACTGGTATGATTCCACGTATCGTTGCACCAGACGAACTTGGACCTGCCAACGGCTATTTTGAAGCCGTTGAAAGCGCCGCTTATGCCTTAGGGCCTGCTATTGCGGGGGTACTGACAGCTAAAATTGGCCCTTCTTGGACCCTGGGTTTAGATGCATGCTCCTTTCTGGTTTCAGCGATATCGATACTCAGCTTACGAGCTTATCAACGCAAGCGTACGGACAGCTCTGCCGTGTCACGAGACTTTTTTGCGGAAATGCGCGTCGGCTTTCAAACCGTTTTCAACGATCCCGTATTGAAGACGATCACCTTGTTGTGGGGCGGCAACAGGTTTGTATTTGCAGCACTGATTCCCACTTTGACCTTCTTTATTTTAAAAACTTTACACGGATCACCGGAACAGGTTGGTATCGCGGTGAGCCTATACGCTGTGGGTTCCCTAGTCGGAACGCTAGTTGCGTCTAAAATCCCAGAAAGGGACGGCATGGCAACTGCTTTTTGTGCACAAGGCATGATGGCCGTGGGTTCAACCCTGATTGCCACAACCCAGTGGATCCCGATGGCCTTTATGTCTGCGGCCATCCTTGGGTTGGGTGAAGGAATGGTTTTGGTCATTTACCTAACTTATCGAGTGAGTCGAGTTTCTGAGCAGGTCGTCGGTCGAGTTTATACGATCACGTCGACAGCAACCCAGGGTATGGGTGCATTAGGATATATCATCGTTGGCAGTCTGTTAAGTATCTGGGGTGGTCACATCACGTGGATTATCTCATCCACACTTTCCATTCTAGGCATACTCTCTTCTTTTGTGGTGTGGAAGGGCCCGTTCGTCGTTCGCAAGGATGTGCCGTAATGTGCATTCGTTCAAAAGTTGGATGCATATTGTGATACCTGATCGAAAAGAAAAAAGAGGAGTTCCGACTGCGTGCGCCGGATCTCCCCCTCATAAAAATGTAGGCGCCTGTGCAGAATGGTCATCTACTCATCACTACATTGATCTTTAATGAGAGTAGTTTACCGTGATCGAGCCATTTGACGTTTCAAGATGTACCTGATGCAAACCGGTTCCCAGAATGCAACTTCCTTGGCCAGAATCATTCGAGTTCCAGTGTACATTTCCTCGAATTGAAGCGTTTGAAGTCGATGCGCTGATCGTTGCGTTTGTATTCGTTGGAACGGAGAGAGCAATGTGTCCATTCGTCGTCTCTAGGTACCATTTGTTATTGATGCTCGATGTAGCGTCAATTGCGCTGTTACTGTCAATGGCAGTCGCTGAACCCGTGATGCTGTTCAAGGTAATGCTCCCATTGGAAGATCGGAGATCGACAGAACCATGAATGGATGCAGCCTCGATTCCAGCGTTACTGTCAACGGCGGTGACGGAACCCATCATGTTCTTCACCGTAATTTTCCCGTTCGATGTCTGCAGAGCGACGGATCCATGAATACTTGATGCTGTAATTCGGGCATTGGATGTTTGAACCCGAACACTAGCGTTCATTGTTTGGATATTCACAGCGCCGTTCGACGTCTTGATTTGCGTTGCCATTGCGCTTGGAACGGTCAGTTCTAGTTGAGGGGATCTCCATGAAACATTCAGACCTGCCCATTGTGACCTCGGCTGTTCCAAAGTCAGTGTCAACGTATCTCCACTTTTCTGGATTTTCCATTCTGAACGAACCAATTGATCTGCCTCTTCTTGAGTTTTCTGGTGGAGAACAGTGAGTTCACCCGAATACGTCAAGGTGTTTCCGCTAGTACCAACGACAGTCACATTCGCAGTAGGAACTACAAGATCAATGTTTTTAATACCCTTCGTAAGGGAGACTTGACCACGAATCGAACCAAGACTCACAGGTGTTTTCCATAGATCGCCTGTTGCTGCACCGATTCCCGTGCCAATGAGGCCAATCACAATCAATGACGATGCCAAAATGACCAAGTTGCGTCTCATGTTAAGATCCTCCCTTCGCAATTCGAATATTAAATTTGAGATAACGACCGATCCATTGTGTAAAGATTTTTTTCAAGGTCCAAGAAGACGCCATGAACAGAAATATCCCAATTCCTAACGTCAACAACGAAGCGAAGACAGCACTCCATCCGTAACCTTGAATCAGGCAGTACACACCAAATATCGGGGATAACAACAATACCCATGAAACAATGTAGAGAACGAGAAATACCGCCAAAAAGGCAATGGTCGGTGGAAACACAATGATGAAATTAAAGAACCCCAGACTGACGCTTGCGGCGATGGCCCGGAAAATCGACGTTGGACTCCTCGTTTCGTCAGCTAGTCCCAGGTAATACTCAGCCATAATTGCCTTTGCGATGGTCTTTGGATCTCCAAGTCTCTTCAGCAATTCACCGTCAGTAATGCCTTGTTCTGCGGCAATTCGAATGTGTTCCTCATAGTCGTATAGAATTTCCTTCCTATCGTCATAGGGAAGTTTTCGCAGCAATTTGTTCAGTTCATCAAGAAATGCCCGACTGGCCATCTTTCGTCCCCTCCTCGATAATTCTATTGACGCTCTGTTCGAACTCCTTCCATTCTTGAACGAGTTCCTCTGAATACGACTTCCCTTGTTCCGTGAGTCGATAGTATTTTCTCGGCGGACCCTCCCTGGATTCGACCAGATACGTCGAGAAATATCCCTCTTTCGTTAATCGTCTCAATAGGGGATAAATCGTCCCTTCCGCTATTTCGAACTTCTCCGAGATGGCACTAACCAACTCATATCCATAACGATCTGTATTCGTGGCAAGCACTAAGACACATAGTTCGAGAACACCTTTTTTGAATTGAACATTCACAATGTCATCGCCTCAGTTTTGTGTAATACACTCTAAACACAGGTACATGTTACACGTAGGTACTGTTTAATACAAGGTACTGGTTTGACGAACACATCGCCATTCTTTGAACGAGGCCAATTTGATAGATTATGAACAAGAATTATGCATGTTCCCATGAACATTCAAACACACTATCTGTACAAAAACTGTAAAGATGGTGTGCTTTTGAATTACTTCAAGCTCTTTGTCGTGTTGATGGTTGGTTCGTGCTTGTTCGTTGACCCTATTTCAGTCCGGGCGAATCAAACGACCTCGGGAGCATGGTACAGGGCGGAGGCACCATATTCACGAAGTGAAATTGAATGGGCTTTGAGAAAGAACTTAGAGCAGTATTACTATTACCATAAGGACCGTAGAATTCCAGAACCGAAACATTCCCTGAGCAATGTGAAGGTCTTGTACTATGTGCAAGGTCAATACGGAGTAGGTATTGTCGGTTCGTGCAGACTTGATCGAAAACAACAGATTGTCTCTGGTGTGATTGTGAAGAACCAGAATACAGGCGAGTTGCTCCTTGGTGGTGGTTGGTTTCCGAGGCATACAAAGGACGCTTTGCAGTATGGGATGTGCGGGAATGACAATAGGGGCTGGGTGTTCATTTCTGGAGTTACTCACAACAAAGCGATACACCAGTTGCGCCTAACTTCAACGGTCAGTGGGGATATTACGTACATACCAGTTAGCCGAGAAGGATATTTTGCTGCCTTTTTGCAAGATTCTCGGCATGCGGGGTTTTCTCAGTGGTTGATTGAGGGATTCGCCAAGAACGGAGATATCACTTATTCCCCGCCATGGAAATTTTCTCGAATCGCTATATCGGAAGCTCGTAATCGTTATCCTGATGCCAATTTTGAACGTCATGAACATGTCGGGCGTACGGAAATTACACCAACCAACTCAGTTGACACACATCAAATCTGGTTGAAGGACGACAAAGGTGACTTCCAAGTGGTCGTTCGAATACAGTACATAACCAAGACGGAGCAAGTAACACACGTGGATTGTTATAAGGCTGCCGATAAGAGGTCCTAAGGAATGCAAAGTATGAATATAGGAAGACTATAAATATTCCAAAACACACAGTCATAATAATCATTTTAAAATTTTTCTAAATATATTGACTGTCAGAAATGTAAGGGCTATCATCATGATGTTAGTTTCAACTAAGTTCAAACAAACAGGAGTAATGCTCGTGGAGCTGAAGAAGGGCACGTTATCTGGCATAAGGAGACTTAACCGGTCTACTATTTTGCAACTGATTCGCGAAAATGATCCCATATCGCGAGCGGTTCTCGCCGAAAAGTTAAGTTTGAGTCGTTCCGTAGTTTCAATTATTGTCGATGAGCTACTGGCGGACGGAATCATTCGAGAGGCAGGGATTGGGGAATCGACTACGCAGGGAGGAAGACGTCCAGTATATTTAGGCTTTGTCCCTGAATCTAGATTCGCGCTCGGTATCGATGTGGGTGGTACGAAGACAATTATGTCTCTCGTAAACCTGGCTGGAGACATCGTAAGGAAGAAGAAAATTCGTACTTTACATCGCGGCAGTGCATCCATTGAATATATAGCTTCAGAGGCCGCTGAATTTATCAGAAATACGAATATTCCTGCAGAAAAGATTCTGGGCACAGGAATCGGTGTACCCGGATTTGTTAACCCGGATACGGGTTTGTTATCCAATGCACCTGGACTCGAGATTGATGAGCTAGATATCAAAAGTCTGGTTGCAGGCACCCTGCCTGGTCCTATTTTTGTCGACAACGACGTGAACATGGCTGTGATTGGCGAAGTTTGGTGCGGTACGGCGAAGCATGCAACGAATGCTGTCATGATCACCATCGGTACGGGGATTGGCGCGGGTATCGTTGTGTCAAAACAACTTTATCGGGGAAGAAGAGGTTATGCGGGCGAAATCGGGTACTTCCAGACCTACGATAATCCATCACGACCGGAAGTCGGCTTTCTGGAATATGGCCCTCTCGATGCGGTTGCCTCCGGGGGGGGCATCGTAAATATGGCCCGGGAGCTTCTTGAAGACTATCCCTTATCCATACTTCACGAGTCCTCTTGTATCACCTCGGAACAAGTCTTTGCGGCGGCGGAATCAGGGGACGTTTTAGCTCTACGGGTGATCGATAGTGTCTCCGGGCATCTGGCGGCGGCGTTAAACAATGTCATCGTGTTGCTCGATCCAGATGTCGTGGTAATCGGGGGAGGGGTTGCAGGCGCAAAGGATCTTTTGTTGGACAGAATTCGTAGGATTGTTTCAAGGATGTCGCCGATTGACTGTTCAATCGACCTAGCCAGTCTAGGCGAGGATGCAGGTGCTGTTGGCGCTGCTGGCACCGTCTTTATACAGAGCGAGTATCTCAAACTATCATAAGACTCAACCCAACTGTACGGAGTAAATCGTGGTGTTAAGATGTCTGATTAATATTAATTGCCTGTATTGAAAGCGCTTTGGTCCACCGCGGTTTCGAGATGGCTGGTAGCGAGAGCGGTAAATGGTAGCGAATAAGTAACTTTGCCAAGTACTCCCGGGACATCCTGTTTGACATATTATGGGCGTCGTGGATTGGAATTTCGATTGTACACAAGGACTTTTTGTTGTGCTTTTTTCAGAAATACGGATTTCAAGACGACTTCGAATCTTGCTTCTAATGATATCAAAACCAACATTGGAGGTGCTTCTCATGAAAAAACGAATCATCGGAATGAGTACTTTGGCATTGACTTGTTTGATTGCCGCCGTTGGCTGTGGACAGTCCGATGCCAACGCTAATTCGACATCGTCTAACAGTCAAGGTGCCACGAGTCCACATGTGGGTGGTTCCATCAGTATAAGTCCACAAGAGAATGGGCCATGGGCAGATGTTTTTAACCCTTATTCTCCAAATGGCAACACGAGCGATATCAGTAAAGTCATCTACGAACCACTGGTGGAGTGGGATAGCAATACTGGGACGAGTAAAGCTTGGCTGGCTAAGAGTTGGACTTGGAGTGACGGTAATAAGGTGCTTACGATTCACTTGCAGCCTGGCGTCAAATGGTCTAACGGGAAGAGCTTCACAAGCGCCGATGTCGTATTTACGTACAATATGTTGAAAAAATACCCAGCTCTGGATTCCAACGGGTTGTGGTCGTTCATGAAATCCATTTCGGCAACGGGACCGGATACCGTTCAAGTCGTACTCAAACAGCCGAACTCAACTTTCTTTTATTATTTTTCCGGTGTACCTATCGTATCAACATTTCAGTTCCAAGGTGTGAATCCGCTCACTTTCCAGGATCAGCATCCCATCGGGACAGGTCCGTACATGTTACAGACATTTAATTCTCAACAAATCACACTCACAAGGAACCCTCACTACTGGCAACCGGGGAAACCTTATTTGCAAACGATTAACTACCCTGCTGAGACATCAAATGACAGTACAATACTTGGATTAGAGTCGGGACAAATACAGTGGGCAAGTATTTTTTCACCTAGCTTAGAAACTTCTTATGTGAAGAAGGACCCGACTTCCAATCATTTTAATGACGGTCAGGCGCCAGCGTTTGACTCACTGTACGTGAATTTACATTCCTATCCTTTGAACCTGCCAGTCGTGCGCAAGGCAATCAGCATGGCTTTGGATAGGAGTAAACTATCCGAAATTGGAGAAAGTGGCTATGCATCGCCGGTGTCTTCTTTGGACGGAATTCCGGATAGCCTAGCAGGCCAATGGGGCACGCCTTCCCTTAAAACGGAATTCCCAGCCACATATAACGTGAGTATGGCAAAACAAATGCTGCTCAAGGCAGGTTTCAAGGTGTCTGGAAGTAAAATGATAACTCCCCAAGGTAAACCCTTTGCGATTAATATGATCGTCCCAGCACCTTTTACGGATTACGTGACACTCTCCAATCAGATAGCGAGTATGTTGGGGCAAATTGGAATAACCGTAAATCAACAATCTGTATCAGCAAGCCAGTATGCGGATGATATGGCAAAGGGCAACTTTCAAATGGGAGTTTACTGGACACCATCCGGGCCAAACCCATTCTTTATTCTTAATGGGCTCATGAACACTCAATACGGTGGCCCCATTGGCTCGACTGCGCTCGGGTCCAACTATGGGCGTTTCGCGAATTCCCAAGTCCAAAAACTTGCACAACAATTTGAGGAAACAGAAGATTCGTCAACTCAAAAAACAATTATCGATCAACTAGCCACCATCTATGGGGAGGAACTACCTGTTATTCCGTTGCTAGACAGTGATACAACTGATGAATATTCATCCAAGACAATAGATGGCTGGCCAACAAAGCAAGATCCGTACTGGGATACACTTGCCTACGGAGGCCCGCTTGTGGTCCTGACCCATCTCTTTCAAAAATAGGTGAAACCTAGTCAAACGAAGATGTAGCGGATGGGTTGGTAGCCTGTTCGCCGCATCTTCGAGATAGTGTCGGGAACTAAGTAAAAGGGAGTAGAGGCGACACACATGTATATTCTTAAGCGCTTCCTGTTTTATGTGTCTATTTTCTGGGCTGCTATCACCCTGAATTTTATTCTCCCCCGGATGATGCCAGGGAATGCGGCCTCATCTGTGATCGCCCGTGCACGTGGTCAAATGCCACCACAAGCGATAAAGGCTCTTGAACTGGCTTTCGGCATTAACAATCATACACCAATGATTAAACAGTACTTTGGATATTTATGGAATACACTTCATGGTGATTTTGGTGTGTCGTTTACTTATTTTCCTGAGCCAGTAGTGCAGGTCATTCGCAGTGCGTTACCTTGGACATTATTTCTGATTGGTAGCTCTACAATTCTAGGTTTCTTAATTGGGACAGTGCTCGGCATTTATTCGGGGTGGAGAAGAGATAGCATGCTGGCAGATGGGGCACCCAGCCTTCTCTTTATGATATTAAACTCCATTCCTCAATTCTGGGTAGCATTGGTCTTTCTATTCATACTGTCCTATAAATTGGGCTGGTTTCCGATTGCGCATGCATACGACATTAGTATTCCAGTGACATTCAGCTGGCAGTTCGTTCTCAGTGTTCTGTATTATGCTACTCTCCCGCTACTTGCGCTGGTCATCACGTCTTTGGGCGGGTGGTCGATAGGAATGAGGAATAATCTGGTCAGCGTTCTCTCGGAGGATTACATCATGCTGGCGCATATGAAAGGGTTGCCAGACAGACAGATCATGATGAATTATGGCGCTCGTAATGCAATGCTGCCACAAATCACAGGGTTTGCCTTGGCAATAGGTGGGATCGTCGGTGGCGCAGTCGTCGTGGAAGTTGTATTCAGTTACCCAGGCATAGGCTATGCGTTGTATCAGGCGGTATCAAATCATGATTACCCGTTAATGCAAACTATTTTCTTAATCATTGTGATCGCTGTACTGTTAGCAAACTTTCTCGTCGATGTCCTCTATTCGTGGTTGGATCCGCGTGTTGCTGACGTGTAAGAAAGGGTGGTCCGTGTGTCTCTTCCTAATGAATATTCGCAAGCACAAATGGATACACCACCCATCCGTGGTGTAGTGCAGCCAAAAAAGCGTCAAACTACGAACCGATGGTTGTCCATTTTCAGGAATTGGAAATCCGCAACAGGTTTTGTGATTATCGCCTTGTTTCTAGTGGTCGCTATATTTGCCCCACTAATTGCAAAGTCCCAACCCCAGGCAGAAATCTATCCGCTGAATCTACCTCCTGGTGGTGCACATCTCTTGGGGACTAACTCCTTAGGTCAGGACGTATTCAGTCAACTAGTCTATGGGACTCGAGTGTCTCTGCTTGTCGCCTTTGCTGCAGGGATACTGACGACGTTTATTTCACTTGTTGTCGGAATTACTGCAGGGTATTTGAGGGGGATAGCGGACGGCATTCTCAACTGGATTACAAATGTGTTTATTGTTCTGCCGGGTTTGCCACTGCTGATCATTGTTTCGAGTTATTGGAACACGAAGTCGGAGTGGCCGATTATTCTCATCATTTCGATGACAAGCTGGGCGTACGGGGCGAGATCTTTACGTGCACAGACATTGACACTACGCGAACGTGATTATGTGTTACATGCTAGGCTCGTGGGGCGATCTTGGTGGAAAGTGGTAGGTACCGAAATTCTGCCCAATATGTTATCACTCGTCATATCCGGTTTGTTATTTTCGATGATCGGCGCGTTGTTGGCGGAGGCAGGTCTCGACTTCTTAGGCTTAGGCAACGTAAACACCGTGAGTTGGGGAGTCATGCTGTATTGGGCTCAAAACAATGAGGCGATGGTGAATGGACTCTGGTGGTGGTTTGTTCCACCAGGCGCTGCAATTGCCATTTTCGGTGGAGCTCTCGCACTCATCAACTTTTCTATTGATGAAATTACGAATCCACGTTTGCGTCGAAAGAAGGTGAAATTGAATGGCTGAGCCCCTTGTGCTTTCAATTCAAAATATGTTCGTTAGATATCCAACGACCCGTGGCTGGATACAAGCAATTCGTGGTGTCAGTCTGGACATTGGCCGCGGAGAATTCGTCGGTGTTGCCGGGGAGTCTGGGAGCGGAAAGTCGACCCTTGCACTCGCTGCAACTAGAATACTGGCGCCCCCTAATGCATATGTGGAGGGAGACGTCTCAATTGTTGGTAAGGACATTTTTAAACTCTCGCAATTAGAGCTAAAGAAAGTAAGGTGGAAGTCGTTTTCATTCGTCACACAAAGTGCAATGAACGCTCTGAATCCCGTGATGCGAATACGGGCACAGATGATGGACGCGTTGAAGGCCCATGATCCCGATTTTAATCGTGTAAAAGCCCAAAAACGCTGTGAAGAGGTTTTTCAGATTGTTGAACTATCTGTTGATAAGCTCGATAGGTATCCTCACCAACTCTCTGGAGGTCAGAGACAAAGGGCGGTAATTGCATTAGCGCTGCTCTTGCAACCGGAACTGATTATCATGGATGAGCCGACAACGGCTTTGGATGTGGTTGCACAACGGGAAATTATTGCGTTGATCCGGCAACTGCAGAGAGAGTATGGGTTCGCCGTGATGTTTATCACGCATGATCTCTCGTTGCTATTGGAAGTGGCGGATAGAGTCCTCGTGCTCTACGGTGGGCGCGTCATGGAAATGGGTCAGTCCGAGATACTGGTTGAAAGGCCAGAACATCCGTATTCTCGGGCTCTTATCAACTCATTTCCACCATTGCATGGAACGATGGAGCGACGAGAGGGTATTTCAGGCTCTCCACCCGACATGTTGCAGCCCCCACCGGGGTGCCCATTTGCCGAAAGGTGCCCATTGGTCATGCCCGTTTGTCATCAAGACATGCCTCCGTTGCTTGAAATACAAGGAAGGCGAGTGGCTTGCCACGCAGTTATGAAAACTTACGCCGAGGAGGTGCGCGCGTGATTGAACAGACAGAAGCAACGACACTGATCGGCTCGACAGATGATAAGGGTGCCGCTCTGGTGCTTAAAGACGTACACAAACGCTTTGTCCAGAGAGGGCGAGTTTCGCATGTTTTACGCGGTGTAAGCCTAACTGTTGGGGCAGGAGAAATTGTAGCACTCGTAGGAGAGTCGGGCTCTGGTAAGTCGACGTTGGCTCGTACAATCATGCGCCTCTATCGGCCCGATGAAGGGAGGATGCTGTTTGGCGGCGTGGAGGTTGGCCAAATTCGTGGTCGGCTACTTAAAGACTATCGGAGTCAAGTTCAGATGCTGTTTCAGGATCCATTTGCATCACTAAACCCGACTCACACGATACGTACGATCATGGCTCACAGCCTGCCGACGAATCGCACTCGCATGTCCCGCCGTGAAAAGGAGAATCTTTTTGCCGATGCTTTGGCACGGGTTGGACTGAATCCACCTGCAAATTTTTTGACTCAATTTCCCCACGAACTCTCTGGGGGCCAACGCCAACGTGTAGCATTGGCAAGATCCTTGGCAGCGCAACCAAAATTGGTTCTGGCGGATGAACCAGTTTCGATGCTCGATGTGTCCTTGAGGTTGAGCGTTTTAAATCTCATGCAAAGACTGAATGAGGAATTCCAGATTGGCTATTTGTACATTACCCACGATTTGGCAAGTGCCCGTTATGTGGCTTCGCGTATTGCAGTAATGTACGCCGGTGAGATTGTCGAAGAAGGAACGGCAGATAAAGTGATTGAAGAGGCAAAGCATCCTTACACGCAGCTCTTAATTGAGGCGGCTCCAGATCCAAATAGACAGGCTCAGACAGCGGGTGAAACAACTGTTTTTCGTGGTGAGCCTCCAAATTTAACCCAAAAAATTGTCGGATGCCCGTTCCAGTTTCGCTGCCCGCATGTAAATAATCGATGCCGGGTGGAAATGCCCAAAATGGTCGATGTTGGTGACGAGCACAAAGCAAAATGCCATTTATTTGACGTCTGAATGGTCCAAATGCCGCACACTTAAACGTCAATTCCAATGGGGAATTTCAATTCAAATTAAAGAGTGATACGAATGATAAAAGTTTTTAGCAACGAAGATGACGTTGCCAACGAAATTGCCAAAGAAATGCAATGGCATATCCAAAACGATGAAAATCCGGTTTTTTGCTTGGCCTCTGGTAGCACACCAAAAAAGAGTTATAAGAAATTTTCAGAACAAATGGAACATGAACAAACGCGGATCAAGCGACTTAAAGTTGTTAGTTTAGATGAATGGGTCGGTATTGATAGAACGTCAGAGGGAAGTTGCTATCAGATGCTGTATCAAGATTTGTTTTCACTCATTCCGTTAGATGATGAGCAAATAGAGTTCTTTGATGGAACCGCAACTGATTTGGAAAAGGAATGTAGAAAAATAGATAACTTCATTCTGAGTAATTCTATCACCTTTAGTTTGATGGGGGTCGGTATGAACGGTCATATTGGTTTAAATGAACCCGGGAGTGCTGTGCTTGGTCACAGTAGTGTGGTTGATTTGTCTAAGAATACCAAAGAGGTGGCTCAAAAGTATTTCCTTCGGCCGACAGTGTTAGAGAAGGGAATTACAATTGGCCTAAATCAAGTTATTAGAAGTAAGCGAGTTGTTGTGGCCGTCACCGGAGAGCGTAAAGCCGATATTGTTCGCAAAGTGTTTTCAAATTCGGAACATCGGCTACCGGCACAAGAATTACTTGGTCATGATCATATTGATTTTTTCTTAGATAAAGCTGCGGCACAATATTTAGATGCGACGCACATGTAGTCCGATATTCTCGAGTCGGCATATGGTGCATCAAAGGAATTTGCCAATTCGATGTGCATCACGGTTAGCACCAGCATCGGCATTGGAGAAATGTGAATCGCGAAGCTTATTGCGGAGCACACGGGTACGCTTGCGATGTGTAGCATAACGATTTCCGACCTAAAAATCGACAGGAGGAAAATACACATGAAAAAGTTGAAGGTTTCTTTGATTGGAGCTGGAAGCGTATCATTCGCATTGGGGTCGCTACAAGATCTTGTGCTATCGGAAAGATTGAAAAATGAAGCCAACTTAGAAATTGCATTGATGGATATTAGTGATAAAAATTTAAAGATGACCTATCAGTATGCAACAGAAATGTTTGAGACCTTTTCAAATCCAGCAAAAATTTGGATGACAACTGTTTTAGAGGAAGCGCTGACAGACGCGGACTTCGTGATTGTTGCAATTGAAGTGAATCGTTACTTTTACTGGGCGCAAGATTTTCATATTCCACGCAGATTTGGCAGCAAGCAAATTTATGGTGAAAATGGCGGACCTGGATCTATGTTCCATACACTAAGAAATCTGGGCCCCATGCTACACATCGCGAGAACCATGGAAAAATTATGTCCGAATGCATGGTTCATTAACTACACAAATCCCGAGGCTAAGCTTGTTGAAGTCATTTCGAAATTAACTTCTATCAAAGTGGTAGGTCTTTGCCATGGCTTGGACATGGGAATTGATCAGATTGCCGACATTCTAGAGGTTGATAAAAATCAGTTAGGCATTGAAGCAGGTGGATTAAATCATTTTGGTTTCTTTACGAAGATATGGGATAAGGAAACTGGGAAGGACTTGTATCCCTTATTTCGTGAAAAGGAAGAAATCGCCAATCGCTTAGCTAAGTTTGATCATTTTGCACTTTCAAGAACAATGCTTCGTACCTATGGGCTTTATCCATACCCTGGTACTAATCATTGTGGCGAATATGTATCTTATGCGGATGACTTCTATGCAGGACTTTCGTTGCAATTTAGATACGATCCAATGAGAGAGAAGATAGAAGATCCAAACTCGAGAATTCCAGAGTTCATTTATTGTGCACATGCAGAAAGCGTAGATCGGGAACTGTTTGATGAGAATGTTGGACTGGATAAATGGATCGCAGAACAGTTTGTTTTCAAAAAGGAAAACGTTAAAAAGAGTTGTGAATATGCAATCCCGATTATTGAAGCCATTCACTTTGATGACGAGATCGTTATTCATGCGGCAAACATGCCGAACAACGGTGCAATCAAAGGATTGCCAGATGACATGGTTGTAGAAACACAAGCTATTGTTAATGGAAAAGGTATTTCTTTGGTTCCCATGACAGTTGAATTACCCACTGCACTAATCGGAACGATTCATGTCCAAGGAACAATTCATAAACTGTTATTGGAAGCTTATTCCGAAGAATCAAAAACAAAGCTGTTACAGGCAATTCTATTAGATCCACAAGCACCGACATACTACCAAGCGTGCGCTATGGTCGACGAAATGTGTAAGGTGCAAAAGGATATTCTTCCCCATCTCGAGTGGAAATAGAAATCTAATCTGAGATATGGTGAGCAAAAGTGGAGAATCAAAAGATTATTGAGCTACTCGAAAATATGACAATTGAAGAGAAGATCGGTCAATTGTCACAGATCACTGGTGAACATTATGTTGGAAAAATGGATGATGAGATGGTTGAAACAGGACCAGTTATTGCAGCCGACCTAATGACCGGGGAGTTTCTTTATATGGTCGGAAGTATAATAGGGGTTTCTAGTGCGAAAGCTACCAATATGGTTCAGTCAACCTATCTTGAAAAATCTCGTTTAAAAATCCCGTTGTTATTTATGCATGATGCGATACATGGCTACAAAACGATTTTCCCCATTCCATTGGCTTTATCTTGTACATGGGATCAACGAATTCTGGAAAAAGTCGCTGAGCATACAGCTTCAGAATTGCGTGCTGCCGGAATCCACGTTAACTTCTCGCCAATGGTGGATCTTGTAAGGGATTCGAGATGGGGAAGAGTCATGGAATCCTTTGGAGAGGATCATATTCTATCAGGCGATCTCGGTGCTGCAATGATTCGCGGCTATCAGAAAAACGACAATGGGAAAATAGCCGATGATGGAGTAGCGGCTTGTTTGAAGCACTTCGCCGCTTATGGAGCAGCAGTGGGGGGAAAAGATTACAACTCCGTAGATATGTCCATGAGAGAATTTCATGACTATTACGGCAAACCGTATGAAATTGCGCTTAAGCGGAAGCCTAAGTTTGTCATGAGTTCATTCAATACTTTTAATGGTGTTCCGGTAACTGCAAGTGAAGAAATGATGAAGTCAGTTTTGCGAGGCATGTATCATTTTGACGGTCTCGTTATTTCAGACTGGGGAGCGATTTCAGAGTTACAAAATCATCGTGTCGCAAAAGACCGCAAGGAAGCGGCTGAATTAGCCTTAAACGCTGGTATCGACGTAGAAATGTGCTCTACTACGTATTTCGAGAATTATAAGGGGATTTTGGAGCAAACGCCTCAATTAATGAGGGAAATTGATGCGGCTGTCCTAAAAATCCTTAATCTGAAAAATGAGTTAGGGCTATTTGAAAATCCTTATGTGGATGAGGATGCGGAAGCCAGCGTAATCTTGAACACTGAATTTCAAGCATTTTCGAAAGAAGTAGTCAAGAGAAGCTGTGTATTATTGAAAAACGAAGGTATGTTGCCCATCGACAAGAATAGCAAAAACATCTTAATTATAGGACCCTTCTCGAAAACAAATGAACTTCTGGGTAACTGGTCGTGTAAAGGGCAGTTTACGGACGTCATTTCACTAAAGTCCGGAATAACAGCTTTGGATAGCACTCTAGAAGTTAGCGCCTATGAGAAATTCGAAGATTGCCCACCAGAAAAGTTGCTTCAGTGTGACTATATGATCGTTGCGATAGGAGAATGCTGGAACCTAAGTGGTGAGGGACACAGCAGCGTCAACTTGGTATTGGAAGAAGAACAAAGGATGCTACTTCGGCAAGTCAAGGAAACCAATAAGCCATATTCTGTTGTGTGTTTTGCCGGAAGACCTCTTGCGATGCAAAACGTGATTGATGATATCCCTGCATTGCTATGGTGTTGGTATCCAGGAACACAAGCTGGATCAGCGATCGCAGAACTCTTAATGGGAAAAGACACGCCTTCAGGTAAACTGACAATGTCATTTCCACGTCATTCTGCTCAAGTACCGATTTACTACAATGAGTTAAGTTCAGGGCGCCCAGCCAATGAAACATCTTATAGTTCTAGATATCAAGATTCTGAAATCGGTCCATTATTTAAGTTTGGCCATGGTTTAACTTATACGAACGCAAGGTACTCAGGATTGAGGATTTCAGGTGAACGAATCAGTGAAAATCAAGATGTAAAAATCTCGTTCGAAATTGAAAACCCAAGTGACTATGATTATTCAGAGATCGTGGTGCTGTACGTACAAGATGTTGTGTCTAAAATTGCGCGTCCAACGCATGAAATGAAAAAATACCAAGTAGTCCCGATCCTTGCACGTCAGACTGTAACTGTTGAGTTTGTATTAACGCTTGATGATTTAAAATACCTAGATAACAACTTGCAACTTTGCGTAGAGCCGGGGGATTTCAAACTGTTTATTAACGATTTGAACCATCCGGTATGCTCAATACAGTATTAGTTCTATGACGTATTCAACACAGTAAAATTTGAAATTCATTTAGAGAACTTACGGGGCATATGCGACATAGGCATTGCCCCGTGATTGATTATTGGAGGTGGGAATTCAGCAACCTCGTTGACCGGTTGGGGCATGGATATTTAGTGCAAGCACTGACGAGTTATTCACTGACTTAACATCTGAAAAGCACCTTCACGCGAAGTGTTACATACGAAGCAAAACCACTACTCTGTGCCATATCCATTGGTGGGTTACCTCGTTGAAATACGGGATGAGCGCAACGGTGTAATTCGCTTCGTCCGCACGAAGAATCTTAAGACTCACATTAAATTCGCATACGTCTCAAGACAGCACTTGCCCATTCAGATAAGGGTGTAAAAGCGCGTAAACTGCTTTCATGTTTGGTGTATCTATGTCATACTCTGCACCCATCTGGATCATGGCTCCTTGAAGGCTATCCAATTCCAGAGGAAGCCCCTTTTCGAGATCGCGATGCAATGAAGAGGTCATATTAGGCGGTACTGCTTGGAACCGTTTCATGATGGTTTCAAAAGTGTCTTTTGGAAACGCCTTTTCATGGGACTTGGCTACCGCAATCGCCTCACGGACCAGGTTCTCCAGAAAATCACAGGTGATTGGATCCCCGATGATTGCTCCTATTGGTTTCCGTGTTGCGGCCGTAATGGCACTAAACGTCGACAGAAACAAGTACTTCAGCCACATATCCACCATAATCGTTGAACTTAATTTCACATGAACGTTAGCTTGCTCAAAAGAGGAACGAAGTTCTTCCAACAGGCATCTATCAATATCCCCGATTGACCCGAATACCACATCTTGCATCGGACTTGTATGAATGATATCTCCGACCGTATTTAGTGTGGCTTCTATGTAACACGAACCGCCAAGTACGACGTCAGCACCGAATTGATCAATCAACGTCTTCATATGTGTTATACCGTTTAACAAGGGCAGAATTTTGGCACCTTGAACAACGAGCTGTTTGAGCTGCGGCAGGGCCGTCTCTAAATGATAATTTTTGATAGCAAGTATTACGATTGTCGGTGATTGCAACTCTTCAACATCTCGAGCTAGGTTTGGTTCCAAGGAAAAGTTGCCGTGTGAACTTTGAACTCGTAAGCCTCGTTTTTTCAATAGGTGATATCTATTTTCTCGAACGAGAAATGTGACCGGCACGCCTGCTTTTGCAAGTCTGCCTCCAAAATAGCCGCCAACTGCACCAGCTCCAAAGACCACAACGTTCAATTGCTGTCCCTCCCTAGAGTCTGAATACTCTGCTTCGATTTTACCAAAGGCGTTGATTGATGTGAGAGACAAGTCCATCTGAAGTGATTTTATAAATGAAAAGCATCGTCCCACGCGGCGTTCGCAGGCCAATACTACGAAAAAACAACCTCCGTGAGGGCAGGTTGTTTTAGCATTTAAACAGCTGTGCGTCCACCATCGACAGGGAGCAGCGCACCCTGAACATAACTTGCTCGCTCTGTCGCCAGAAAGACAATTGCGTCCGCAATTTCGTCGGCAGTAGCAGGATGCCCCATTGGTGCTTGTGAAGCAAGGTGATCGAGAGCTTCACCCATACCTTCGGTGCCTTCCGTACGTGTAGGACCAGGACTTACAGCATTGACACGAACGCCGCTTGGTCCATATTCTGCTGCCCATGCTTTCGTAAGAAGGTTTATTGCTGCCTTACTAGAACCGTATAAGCTCATTCCCGCAGAACCATAATGCGCAACCATCGTCGACACGTTAACAATTGCTCCGCGTCCCCTGTTCGCCATCAATGGAGCAATTTCAGCAACGAGAAAATAAGGCGCCTTCACGTTGACCGAAAAGACCTTGTCGAAATCCTCTTCCGTAGTGTCATGCGTTGGCCCAAAGGGGAATATGCCCGCGTTGTTGATGAGGATGTCGATCCGACCATTTCCAATTTCAAGAGCTTTCTTCGCAACCTCACGCGCACTTGTACTGTCTTGTAAATCAGATTGAAGAAAATCCGCCTTTCCTCCATAGGTGCGGATCTCCGATACCGTCTGTTCACCGCGCTCCGCGTTTCGTCCGACAACAACAACGTGGATACCAAGTTCGGCGAGTTTTTTAGCAGTTGCACGGCCAATCCCGCTGGTTCCACCAGTAATTAAGGCTGTAGTGTGCTCCGAATCCACGATATCTGCCTCCTTCAAATTTTGGAGTGATTAATCCATTTTCATGAGCGATATTACACGGTGATTTTTGGAGTGTCAACTCCAATTTGCTATAATGCGATCATGGAAAATGAAAGTGGCGTGAAGATGCAAGAACCGAAGCTAACGAAAAAGGGAAGAGAGACGCGTGCACGTATCGTCGCGGCGGCTGCAAAACTCATGTTCGATCGCGGCGTAGCGGGTACAAGTGTTGAAGACGTTCAGCGCGAAGCGAAAGTGAGTGCGTCCCAGTTATATCATTACTTCAAGGAGAAGAGAGAACTTGTTCTGGCTGTAATTGTGTATCAGACGGAAATGGTACTAAGTGCACAAGAGCCTTTACTGAGCCATCTAGATAGCATGGAGGCTTTGCGAGCGTGGCGCGATGCTATCGTGAAACTTCAAGTTGAGCGGCAGTGTGCGGGTGGTTGTCCAATTGGTTCGCTTGCCAGCGAACTGTCGGATACGGATCAGGGCGCGCGAATCGCCTTGGTCGACAGTTTTATGCAGTGGGAACATGCAATTCGACGAGGTGTCCGAATGATGTACGAGCGAGGCGAACTTACCATCCATGCGAACCCGGATAGTCTAGGACTGGCACTTCTAACTGCTCTGCAAGGGGGGCTTCTTCTGACTCAGGTCCGTCGCGAGACTGGGCCACTGGAAGCTGGTTTGGATGCTGTGCTTTCATATATAGACTCGCTCAGAGTATGAGGAGCCGCTCGGAAAAGTCCATGCCATGAGAGGGACGGTTGCTTTCGTGGGCTAGGGTTTGTCATATTTCGGGTGATACGCAACAAAGCCACGGGCGAATAGTTATCGGCTCCGTGGCTTTGGACTGGATTCCGGAGACGTAAAGACCCCGATCCATCTTGGTATCATCCGGTTATTCTGATAAATTCATCCCGTCGCTCGAAGATAGCGCATTGCCAACTTCTACTCTTCCGCTGCCAAATTTTCTCGCCATAAAGGCCGTTAAAAATGGAACAAGGATTGCAGTGAGCACGACGGCCGACGCGATTTCCGCAGTTGCAGACGAAACGAAAGGTTTGTATGCTGCGTCAATGCTGGCAATAACAGCGGGGTTTGCTATAGAGTTTCCGGAGGAACTCGCCAACGCAGTGCCTGCGTATCCGGGTCGGCGAAGAATGTATCTGTCAGCTAAGGATGTGATCCCGCCGCCGATGACGACGACCAGAAGGGCGAGGATGATACCATTGATGCCTGCTTTCAAGATACTACCCAGATCAATCCCTCCACCAATCGTAAAGCCAATGAACGGAATCACAATTGGCAAGCCTGGACTAAACAGCTTCTGAAAGTCATCATCCAAATTGCCAAGAATAGCACCTACAACAAGAGGAATGATGGCTGCAACTAGGTTGATGAGCGGGATGTGCGCTAAGCCGGTGACACCTAACGTTAACATGGTAAGGAAAGGACCATCGTGGATGTTCAAGAGGGACATAGCCGCCGCGTCCTCTGTATCGCCGTACGTTCCGATGAGTGACAGATACAACCCACCATTTGCACCGGTCATCGTGGAGATGATGGCGAGGACAGAGATTCCGATGATACCGTTTAGTCCGAAAATTTTTGCGATTAGAAGACCGAAGAGCGCTCCTGAGGCGTACTTTGCGATTAAGAGAACAATACCGCGCTTGAGCGCTTCCGGTGCTTGGCGTAATTTCAAACGGGTTCCGACAAAAAACAGTTGCAAGCCAATCATTGCATCAAGGCCCTTGCTTGAGAAAATGGCCGACGTAAATGATCCGATTTCGAGCGCATTCGGAGCAAATGTGTGGATGACTGCGCCTATCAAGAGCGGGACAATCATCATGCCACCGGGAACACGTTGTACGCCTCTGAGTATTCTCACTTTCAAGCCTCCAATAGTTTTTTGCCTTGATAACTTCAACAACCAATGAAACCGTTTTCTAAAACCGCTGACATTCATATATGAGAAATCCGCATGTGCAAAGGGAGATCTTTTCTCCTACTTTGCACATGCGGTGGTTCCACCCTTGATAGGTCCCACGGACCGGCTGATGTTATTCAGCGATCGATCTCAATAGAGTAATAAGATTCGATTTCGCCTCAAAACCGATTCCAGGGGTGTCTGGCAGAGTGACATAACCATCCATAACTGCGTGGTTGTCGGCGAATCCACCAAAAGGCTGGAATACGCCCGGGTACGACTCATTTCCGCCTAATCCCAGACCTGCCGCAATGTTGAGCGACATTTGGTGTCCACCGTGCGGGATGCAACGGCGTGATGACCATCCATACTCCTTCAGCATGTCTAACGTCCGCATGTATTCGACGAGTCCGTAACTGAGTGCACAGTCAAATTGCAGGTAGTCACGTTCGGGATTCATGCCGCCGTAACGAATGAGGTTCCGTACATCCTGCATGGAGAACAAGTCCTCTCCGGTTGCCATCGGCTTGTGGTAATGCTTGCTGAGTTCAGCTTGAAGTTGGTAATCGAGCGGATCGCCAGCTTCTTCGTACCAGAAGAGGTCATATTGTTCCATCGCCTCGCCGTACGCTAGTGCTGTTTTCAGATCAAACCGTCCGTTTGCATCCACAGCTAGCGAACGACCGCTCGGCACCACCTTCAGCACAGCCTCAATGCGACGCAGGTCTTCTGCCAGGGAGTCTCCTCCGATTTTCATTTTGACGACGCTATAACCGAGGTCAAGGTAGCCTTTCATCTCGTCTTGCAGAGCTGTTAGGTCTTTACCGGGTTGGTAGTACCCACCGGCCGCATAAATAAAGACCTTGTCGTCTGCCCGCCCGTCGCGATACCTGTCAGCTAGTAATTGGTAGAGTGGTTTACCTTCAATTTTTGAGACGGCATCCCAAATCGCCATGTCGAGGACGCCGACCGCAACTGATCGCTCGCCGTGACCGCCTGGTTTCTCACCGGTCATGAGGATGTCCCAAATCTTAAACGGATCGAAATTGCTTCCATCCTCAGTCACGATGCTCTTTGCGTCTGCTTCCAACAGACGAGGGATGAACCGTTCGTGTAACAGGCCACTCGGTGCGTAACGACCGTTTGAGTTAAATCCATAGCCAACAACCCGTCGCCCGTCTTTCACCACGTCCGTCACGATCGCAACGGCAGATGCTGTCATTTTACTAAAGTCGATATACGCGTTACGAATACTAGATTTGATTGGAACCGCACGCTCTTGGATGTCGATGATTTTCAATGTTTTCACCTCTGGTATCGTAGTTTCGGATGGTTATTTGACAAGAACACCTTCGCGTCTGGATACGCCTGTGCGAACCGCAGCTTCGATGACGGCTTTGCTCACACGTTTGACCACCTCCGGGTTGAATACACTCGGAATGATGTAGTGTTCGTTGAGTTCTTCTTCACGTACGCACGACGCAATTGCATCGGCTGCTGCTAACTTCATTTCTTCGTTGACGTCACGAGCACGGGCGTCGAGTGCCCCTCGAAAGATGCCAGGGAACGATAATAGGTTGTTAATCTGGTTAGGATAATCTGACCGTCCCGTTGCGAGGATTCTAACGTAGGGTTCAGCCTCAGCTGGTTCAATCTCGGGAGTGGGATTGGCCATGGCGAAAACAACTGGATCCGGTGCCATTAGCTGTAGATGCTCCACCGTCAAAACCTTTGGTCGGGAAACTCCGACAAAAACGTCCGCCCCGCGGAGCGCTGTCGTTAAGTTCCCTCTTCGACGCTCGGGGTTGGTCTTCTGTGCGTACCAGGCCCACATTGGATTCTGATAGGCCTTATCGCGTTCGATGATGCCGTCTCTATCGACGCCAATAATGTTCGTCACTCCGGCTGCGAGGAGCATTTTGCTGCACGCTACACCTGCAGCTCCAATGCCACACACCACGACATTCAAGTCTCGCATCGATTTACCAACAATCTTAATGGCATTCATGATGCCCGCCAGGACGACAACAGCGGTTCCATGTTGATCATCGTGGAACACTGGAATGTCCAGCTCTCGCCGGAGGGTATCCTCGATGTGGAAGCATCGTGGTGAGGAAATATCCTCCAAATTAATACCTCCAAATCCCGGAGCAATCGCTTTCACTGTACGAACGATTTCGTCCTCATCTTTCGTATTGAGGCAGATAGGATAAGCGTCCACATCTGCAAATTGCTTAAACAGCATAGCTTTGCCTTCCATGACCGGCATCGCCGCTTGCGGCCCGATATCTCCAAGGCCGAGTACAGCAGTTCCATCCGTGACGATGGCGATGGTGTTTCTTTTTGTGGTCAATTGGTATGCTTTGCTCGGATCTTCGTGAATCGCTTCACAAACCCTTGCAACGCCTGGAGTGTAGACTCTGGACAAGTCGTCACGATTTTTTACTGGCGTTTTAGCCTGAACCTCAATCTTACCTCCGAGGTGAACCAGGAACGTCCGATCGGATACATTAATTACCTTGATCCCGTTTCGTTTCCGAAGTGAATCCTCTACTCGAACCTGATGCTC
This sequence comes from Alicyclobacillus fastidiosus, assembly GCA_029166985.1. Lineage (GTDB taxonomy): Bacteria > Bacillota > Bacilli > Alicyclobacillales > Alicyclobacillaceae > Alicyclobacillus > Alicyclobacillus fastidiosus_A. Next base: position 992,868 of record CP119138.1, read on the forward strand.
ATGGTTCCGAACGTTCACGGTAATGTCCCGAATGACGCTGTTTTTTGATACGTGAATGACATCTACGGCAATGATATCGCCGTCCGCCTCTCCAATGGCTGTAGCCACATCGCTGTATGAGGCTTCTTCCGCGAGTTGCAATCGAATGATAATACTAAGCGCCGTGGCATTCGATCCCAGCATCGTCCTCTTCCTCCAAGTCCTGTTCGACATGCTCAAGGTTCCGAATGGAAAAAGTAGTATTACGGGACATCGATGAGAGGTTTTGGTGAGTAGCTTTCTCAACCGACCACTTGTAAGTGCAAGGTGTCGACCCATATCCTCTGTCTGTGTGTCTCATGTGTTGAGTGTAAGCGAAGTAAATATTCATGTATAGTGAATATAAATGAACGATTTAATCGAGAAATTCGATTGAAAAGAGCTATCATTGTCTTCGGAATAACTGGTAAACAAGGGATTCGAAAAGAGCATCATGATGCTGAAATAGACTAGAGATGATCACATCGGAAGAGGGGGAGCTACGTGGAGTTAAGTTGGCTAACTACATTTATCACCGCTGCGGAAGAGGGGAACTTTAGAAGAGCTGCGGACAGACTGCACGTCGCCCAGTCAACGGTAACGCTACATATTCAAAATATCGAGGACGCTCTTAAGACCCAGCTGTTCGATCGCGTCGGCAGATCGGTTCAGTTAAATCCGACGGGTCTAGGGTTCTTACGATACGCAAAATCCATGATGGAAAACTACAACGAGAGTATAGAATTTGTTGCAAGGCATCTTCAGGGCTACCAGGAAACAATCAAAATATCTGTGTCGACACTCATTGCAACAACGTATCTCCCCAGGTGGATTCGGGAGTTTCGTAAAGTAAATCAGGAAATAGAGTTTTCGATTGAAGTGACAGAGTCGAGTTCAGTAGTAGAGAGCGTAGTGAATCACGAGTGCGACATCGGCATTGGCCGCATCCCGATTGTACACGAGAGAATTAAGAGCATTGAATTGTATACCGATCCGATTGTTTGCGTTGGGCCACATGGAGTTGGAGTACGAGATGGAAGAGAGCTGAGTACAGAAAGTATTTTTCGAGAAAATCTGCTATTCACCTATAACCATCCGCTGTACTGGGATGATCTCTTATTTCAACTTCGGCGACACGTATCTAATGTGAGAACCATGAAAGTCAGTAAGGTACATGTCTCCGTTGAATGGATTAAGGAGGGGATGGGCATATCCTTTCTTCCGCTCACAACCGTTAAGGACGCGGTTGAGAAGGGGAGTATCGATGTGATTCCTTTTTCCTATTTCGCTCTCCCGTCTGCACATACCTATTTGCTGACGCGTAAGAATCAAAACCAGACGATCAATCGTTTTATCGAACTCATATCCAAGAAAGACCTTATGCCGACAGAACTCAACTATGGGGCAGGCGTCTAGCATAGACAATCGGACGTTAGGCTTCCTGACGCGGGAGCGATTCGATTGGCGGCGTGCAATTGTGGATAAACTTTACAGCTCGGAGTCACCGAGAATCACGTCGCCATAGTCCTTGCAAATATAAACCCTCGATGTATTCTTTCCGGACGTCGCTTTCACGAGAAAAAATGTCTCGGTAGGCTCAATCTGTGTACCAATGACTATCCCCCTAATCTCTTCATCTGTATCGAGCGCGCGAAATTTTATATTCTGACCAACGTAGAAGTGGCTTGGCAGCGGGCTTGCTGACGTTTTTATTCCAACACGTTCCGCTGCTTTTTGAAAGTGTGATGTAATGGAGTGTCTCGCCTCTTCCCCACGTTTTGTCATCTCCGCTTCCCAGGATTTACGTAGTTTGGGGTTTTGGATAATCCCCTTCCATTTTCTCACCTTTCCCGAAACCTTATCTTTTCCGTGAGAGACGACACCAATTCCAAGCATGCCGTACTTTCTAAACCGTCCCATTAGGGTCACCTCCGAGAAAAAATTCCAGACCAAAGTGTTGGATATTCATTGTATCCGTTTTCGTTTAAGTTGTTGCACCTAAATCACCTTAGATACGTTGGTGGAGCTATCATCTAACGTTTTTGCGTCTTCGTCAAACAAAACTGTGAAAATAATTTAATTGACAATTTTGAAGGTGCTCCGTATTATCATTTTTATCAAATGTTTCACCATTTATCAAATGATAAAAATTTTTGTGTAAGCGTTTTATTTAGTTGGTAAAGGAGGGTACGTATGAAGGAAGCGACGGTTCAGGTTCACCTAGAACAAGGATTACACGCTCGACCTGCCTCGCTGTTCGTGAAGAAAGCGAATACATTCAGCAGTGAAATTTCCGTTATCAAAGACGGTCGAAAGGCGAATGGAAAGAGCATTCTTGGATTGATGGGATTGGCTGCAGGACACGGTTCGCAGGTTACGATCCAGGCAGATGGTGTGGACGAAGAGCAGGCTATTCAGGAATTATCTGAGTTTCTTCTATTGGAGCACGAGGTTGAGATCTAAAGACAGAAGGAATGGAGGGAATGAGAGATGTCTATCTATCATTCACTGTTGGAACGAGAAAAACAAGCAGGGTTTATCGGTGTTGCTGTTATTGGCGCCGGTCAAATGGGACGCGGGATGATCGCACAGATTTCAAACATCCCAGGGATGCAAGTACGTGCCGTGTGTGATATCCAGACTGAAGCTGCACAACGTGCCGTTGACGCCTATTTAAGCAATGTAAAGACGTTGCATCCGGATGTGTTGGTTGATTCTGACTATCAAAAACTCATCGCACATCCATCGGTAGATGTGGTAGTTGACGCGACTGGTGTGCCGGAAGTTGGAGCAAATGTAGCACTCGCTGCTTTGGCAGAACGAAAACATCTCGTGTTATTGAACGTTGAAATGGATGTTACCGTCGGCTCTATCTTATCTTCCTGGTTTCAGTCAGCAGGGCTCATCTACACAGGGTCAGCAGGAGACGAACCGGCCGTTACGCTAGAGATGTTTGAGTTTGCAAAGTCGATGGGGTTGGAAGTCGTAGTAGCTGGAAAAGGAAAAAACAACCCGTTTATTCCTTTGTCCACACCAGATACGTGTAAGGATGAAGCGGTGCGTAAGCACATGAATCCACATATGTTGGCTGCTTTCCAAGACGGAACGAAAACCATGGCTGAAATGAATTTGCTTAGCAACGCAACAGGCTTTATCCCGGATAAAACGGGGATGCACGGGGTGTCGGCAGACGTCAAAACGGTGTCTGAAAAACTGCGACTCATTGAAGAAGGCGGATGTCTCAGTCGCCACGGCGTTGTAGAGTACGTTCACGGACTTGCACCAGGTGTGTTTGTGATCGTCAAGAGTGATTTGGCAGAAGTGAATGAAGAGTTGAAGTACCTGTCTGTTGGTGAAGGCCCTTATTACACACTGTATCGTCCATTCCACCTCGCAAGTTTAGAAACGCCTATTTCAATTGCCCGTGCGGCCATTTTACACGAACCGACGATCGCACCAATCGGCGGGCCTGTGTCCGATACCGTAGCTGTTGCAAAGCGGGATATGGTTGCAGGAGATGCGTTTGATGGCATTGGAGGTTACACGGTCCGAGGAGTTATCGAAGAGCATGTAACAGCTGCGAAGGCAGGACACGTTCCGATTGGTCTTATCACGCCAAAGGCTCGTGCTAAACGCGCTATATCCGTCGGGTCGTTCATTACCTATGACGACATCGAATTGGATCAGAGCACGACTGTTTGGCACTTGCGTTCCCTGCAAAACAAGATGTTTCGCAACGCATAAACCGATGATTGCGGAAAGGGGGTGACGGGATGCATCCAGGCAATCTGATTATCCTGGTGGGAAGCGCTTGGATTTTGCAGTATGTGTTCACGTGGTTTCAACTCCAGCATTATCGCAAGACGATGAGGACTTTGGTCCAGGCATATAAGGGGCGGGAAGACTACTCCCTGTTTTCCGGTGTATGCCGGAAAGCACTGGGGAAGGGAGCTATCGTCATTGCAATCGTTGACAGCAACGAAGTCATTCACCGCTGTGAAGTGCTTTCGGGCATGAGTGTGTTTGCGAAATTTAAACCACTTGATGGGTATGTCGGCCGCTCATTGACCGACATTGGCACAGAAACAAGAGAGATCATCTCGCGTAAACGATCCGTCTCTTCTCAGAAAAAGTCGTTAGCAAAGGCATTGCTCATGGTTGTCGAGAATGCACAACGTTCCAATGAAGAAAAGCGTCGTCAAGTAAGTCGTAGAGCACGTGTTCGAAAAGTGATGTCATGAGGGGGTTTCAATGATGGGTGTCATTGAGTGGTTAGGTTCACATTTTATTGGGCTGTTTGACGCTGGTGGAAAAGTGTTTATGAGTTACGTCACGGGGATTATCCCTACCTTAGTGGTATTGCTGACCTTTACGAATACGGTCATTAAGCTAATTGGCGAAGAACGTACGTATCGAGCTGTTCAATTTGCGTCAAAGTATCTGGTTCTTAGGTATACACTGATGCCGATTTTGTCCGTGTTGATTCTGACTAACCCAATGGCGTATACGTTTGGGCGCTTCTTGCCAGAACGTCAAAAGCCAGCATTTTACGATTCGGCTGTTTCTTTTGTCCACCCCGTAACCGCTTTCTTTCCTTATGCGAATGCTGGTGAATTATTCGTTTGGCTCGGCATCGCAAACGGGGTCGAAAAAGCAGGGTATTCAATTGGTCCACTCGCTGTCCGGTACTTCTTGTTAGGCATCGTCGTTATTTTTATTCGTGGCGTTGTGACCGAAAAAATCACCAATATCTTGGCAAACCGTTTGGAGAAGAAGTCGAATGTAATGGTAACTGGTGCTTCAAGCTCGATTTGAGGCAAAAGTACTCAATCAATTCGCGTGGGGTGACGACAAATGGCGGTTATAAAAGTTAATAAAGGGTCAGGCGGTTGGGGCAATGGGCTTGTCCTCCAACCTGAGGGAAAGCGTACGAAAGTAGTAAGCGTGACGGGGGGCGGGATTCACCCGGTTGCGCAACGCATTGCAGAACTATCTGGTGCAGAGGTAGTAGACGGGTTCACGAAATCTGTGCCTGACGATGAAATGATGTGCGTAGTCATCAACTGTGGCGGTACCGCACGTATTGGGGTGTATCCGATGAAACGCATCCCTACAGTCGACGTCCTGCCGTCTTCGCCATCTGGGCCGCTTGCAAAACATATTACAGAAGACATCTTCGTTTCGGGCGTGACAGTGAAAGACGTGGCTCTCTCCGAAGAAACGCCGATACAAGCTGAGACAACTGTGGAGAAGGAAGAACCTGTTGCGAAACCGAGCAACGGTTGGGACCGTGCCGCGCAAATCAATATTCAGACGAGCGGCGGTATGGGCAGTTGGTTGCTTGTCGTTTCGAGAGGACTCGGCAAACTCATCGGTACGCTCTACCAAGCTGGACGTGACTCAATTGACATCTTAATTCGAAACATTCTTCCATTTATGGCATTCGTAGCAATGTTGGAGGGGATCATTAACTACACAGGGCTCGGCAAATTGTTGGCGCACGGCTTAGTTCCTTTGGCGGGATCCCTATGGGGACTCATTGTGCTTGTTATTATTTGTACACTGCCCTTTCTTTCGCCAATCCTTGGTCCAGGCGCTGTCATAGCACAAATTATCGGTGTTCTTGTTGGTGCTCAAATCGGCGAAAAGGCGATATCGCCGTTCTACGCATTACCCGCTTTGTTTGCCATTGATGGGCAAGTCGGTTGCGACTTCGTCCCTGTCGGATTATCGCTTGGAGAAGCCAAGCCGGAGACCATTGAGTACGGTGTACCTGCTGTTCTTTACAGCCGTATGTTTACCGGTGTCGCAGCTGTCCTATTGGCGTACTTTGCTGGATTTGGGATGTACTGAACCAAAATAAATGAGGTGTGTTATCCATGAAATCAGTTGTTACACAAATCGGGGAAATGGCACTACAATTTGAAGAAGATCATGTCATTGTCTTTTTTGGACCGAAAGCCCCGAATGAATTGAGGGATATTTCCCTCATTCATGAGCCTACTAAAGGCGTGTTTGATGGGTCTTTGCTTCTACCTAACCATCAATTAGTCCTGGGTGAACAGGTATATGACATCACCCGTGTTGGCTCGGAAGCGGCGAACAACTTTGAAGAACTCGGTCATATCTCAGTATATTTCACAGAACCACCAAGTGAAATTCTTCCTGGCGCTGTGTATGTCAAACCCCATCAGTGGCCAGACGTTCAAATGGGGATGACCATCGAATTTCGTTGAGCCCGAAAATTGCACCAGTTGCTGTATTGACGAATCGAGTCATACCGAGCTGGTGCAATCAAGCTTAAGTAAAGAAGGTTCTTAGGTTGGCTTATTCAGATGACGCGAGAGTATTGGTGAAAATCGCTCATATGTACTACGACGACAATGCCACGCAGGCTGAAATAGCTGAGCAGTTGGGCGTTTCCCGTCCCCTTATATCCAAATATCTGGCGAAGGCCAGAGAACTCGGTATTGTGCAAATCCGAATACGCGATGAGTTGGCGCATCCATATGCATCCATCGAAAAACGGTTAGAGCGCAAGTACGGTATCCGCGAGGTTATTGTCGTACCAGAAGCACTGGAAACGGGAATAAAGCGTAGTCTTGGGCAAGCGACTGGGCGCTATCTTTCTCGAGTGCTGAAAAAGAATCAAACACTTGCGGTCTCTGGCGGCACGACGTTATACGAAGTAGCCAATCAGATGCCGTACATGCACATCCAACAGTTCACCGTAGTTCCGATGATTGGTGGTATCGGAGACGAACTTATTGATATCCACGCCAATCAAATTGCCGTACAGCTCGCAAAATGTCTCGACGCAGATTACAAACTCCTTCACGCACCTGTGGTGGTAGACTCGGTGGAAGCCAAAGAGACATTTCTCGCGCAGTCAGCTATCTCAGAAGTCATGGAGACAGCTAAACGAGCGGACATTGCCTTGGTAGGTATCGGTGGAAAGCCGGAAAAGTCGACCATGGTTCAGAATTATCTTGCACTGGAGAATCCGCAAGTGCTTGACGAACAAGGTGTGATTGGAGACATCTGCTATACGCTGATCGACGAGAAAGGGCAGCCCAGTGACGTGTCGTGGAACGAACGTGTCATTGCCGTTTCTATCGATGAACTTCGAAACATTCCAACAGTCATTGGGGTAGCGCAGGGTGAGGATAAACTGGCGGCGATTCATGCGGCGCTAAAGGGCCAAATTATTGATGTACTCGTGACGGATTACCCGACGGCTGAAACACTATTAAACCCTACAGATTTAGAGAACACGTCAGCTTCATGACGAGGAGATGATTCTATTGGGTAACCAGATTTCAGAAAGACACTGGAACGGCAAAAGTCCCTTCGAGCTCTATCAACAAATGTGGTTGATTCGCTATTTTGACGAAAAAGTGGACGAAATGTTTGCAAAAGGTCTAATTCATGGCACAACACATCTTTGTGTCGGGCAAGAGGCTACACCCGTTGCTGCTTGTACCGCCCTGATGAAGCAGGACAAAATCACAAGTACACATCGTGGTCATGGGCATTGTATTGCAAAAGGCGCAGACGTCGCAAAGATGATGGCTGAACTGATGGGCCGTACCACTGGGTATTGCAAAGGAAAAGGCGGTTCCATGCACATTGCTGATTTGGAAGGAGGAAATTTGGGCGCTAATGGGATTGTCGGCGGTGGACTACCCATTGCTGTGGGGGCAGCCCTGACCTCAAAGATGTTGAAAGAGAATTATGTCGTCCTCTGTTTCTTTGGTGATGGGGCTTCGAACGAAGGTAGTTTTCATGAAGCGCTTAACATGGCAGCTATCTGGGACTTGCCGGTCGTATTCTTTTGTGAGAATAACCAGTATGGTATGTCGGGATCAGTCAAGGATATGTTCCGAATTGAAAACATTGCTGATAGATCGCAGGCCTATGGCATGCCAGGTCATGTAGTCGATGGCAATGATCTTCAAGAGGTTTATGACGTCGTACAAGCGGCCGTTGAACGTGCGCGGAGGGGAGAAGGTCCTTCGCTCATCGAAGCAAAAACGTACCGTTGGAAAGGACACTCCAAGAGTGATGGTAGAAAGTACCGTACCAGGGAAGAAGAAGCAGAGTGGAAGGCGAAAGACCCGATTGCTCGGTTTGGGCAGCGCTTGATAGATGAGGGATTGGCAACACAGCATCGACTCGATGAACTGCGTAAAAAGGCGCTGGAAGAAGTGGAACAGGCTGTTGTGTTCGCAGAGAAAAGTCCCTTCCCGACGATCGAGATGTTGGAAGAGGACGTATATGCCCTTTGATTCTGCTAGAGAGGTGATATGACGTGAGGGAAATCACTTATCAGGAAGCTGTTCGAGAAGCGATGAGCCAAGTAATGCGCGAAGATGATCGCGTATTTATTTTGGGTGAAGATATTGGTGTTTACGGTGGGGCGTTTGGCGTAACCCGCGGGATGATCGAGGAATTCGGACCTGAGCGAGTTCGCAATACCCCTATCGCTGAAGCTGGAATTGCTGGTGCTGCCATCGGTGCGGCACTCACTGGAATGCGGCCTATCATGGAATTGCAATTCTCAGATTTTGTAACCATCGCGATGGACCAATTGGTCAATCAAGCTGCGAAAATTTGTTACATGTACGGCGGCAAGGCAGCGGTACCCCTGGTGGTGAGGGCGCCGGCCGGTTCGGGAACTGGCGCTGCAGCACAGCACTCACAGAGCCTCGAAGCCTGGTTAGCACACGTACCTGGACTAAAGGTCGTTCAGCCGTCCAATGCTTACGATGCGAAGGGACTTCTAAAATCGGCCATCGACGATAACAATCCGGTTATATTCTACGAACACAAGCTTCTTTATTCCACGAAAGCGGATGTTCCAGAAGAACTCTATTCTATTCCACTTGGAAAAGCAGATATTAAGCGATCGGGGACCGACGTCACTCTTGTCGCCACCAGTATCATGGTTCAAAAATCACTAGCAGCAGCTGAAATCTTGGCGAAGGACGGCATTAGCGTCGAGGTGATCGATCCAAGAACACTCGTACCTCTCGACATAAAGACTATCGTCGATTCGGTCAAACGTACGGGGCGATTCGCCGTGGTTTACGAAGCTGTGAAACGCGGCGGTTATGGTGCCGAAATTGCAAGCCTTGTCGCGGAAAGCGAGGCCTTTGACTTTTTGGATGCTCCTATCGTTCGGTTAGGTGGAAAGGAAGTACCTATTCCGCAAAACCCTGAACTAGAACGGAATGCTGTGCCGCAAGTGGAAGACATCGTGGAAGCAATTCGAAACATCATGCGGAAAGCGTAAAGGGGGGGGACCGTATGAAGGAAGTCACGATGCCAAAATTGGCTATGACCCAAGAAACGGGTACGATTCTGCAGTGGTATAAGAATGAAGGCGAATCTGTTGAAGCCGGAGAACCGCTACTCGAAGTCATGACGAACAAGATCAATATCGATGTGGAATCCTATGTGGACGGCATTTTGCATAAGCGACTGTTTGAGGCAGGAGACGAAGTTCCTGTTTTGGACGTAATCGCGTACATCGGCGGCGCAGACGAATCACTCCCAGACCCTAGTATGAATGTATCACGTGAGACAACATTGAATGAACCAGCGGATGCGGTTACAAACCAAACGTCTTTGGATAACAAGGATGAACCGCAAAGCCGTGTTCGTGCGACTCCGGCCGCTCGGGCTGAAGCGCGGAAACTTGGAATTTCGCTCGCAAATATTCAGGGAACAGGACCTCGTTCCCGAATTCAACGAGAGGATGTTGTGGCGTATGCAGAAACGCGTGTTTCTGAATCTACAACAACGCCCTCTGAACGCCGTACAGAACCTCAAGAAAATCAGAAGCGTGTAGAAATCCAAGTTGTGCGAAACGTCGAACGAGAAACAACGTCTAGTCAGATAGTTCCGTATCGCGGGATGCGAAAAATCATCGGGCAACGCATGGCGGAAAGCGCATTTCAGGCTCCTCATGTCACGTTGGTTCGCGAAATTGATGTGAGCGAAACGATTGCGCTGCGTAGCCGTCTCCTCCCTATCGTCGAACGCCAAACTGGAACAAAACTGTCGTTGAATACGATGGTTCTATTCGCAACGGCGCATGCACTGACGAAGCATCCGAACGTGAACGCGACGTGGGGATCGGCGGACGAGATCGTCCAACACGACGAAGTTCACCTCGGCACTGCAGTTGCTGCACCGCAGGGATTGCTCGTCCCAGTGATTCATTCAGCGCAGTCTTTTTCTTTGGCCGGTATCTCTGAACGTGTCTCGCGCCTCGTTCAAGATGCGAGAAATGGAAAGTTATCTCCAGACGCACTCCAAGGGGGCACATTCACCGTGAGCAATCTTGGTATGTTTGGCATAGAGGCGTTCAATCCCATCATCAACTCGCCCCAAGTTGCCATTCTTGGAGTGGGGGCGTCGATTGAAAAGCCGGTCGTACAAGATGGCAACGTCGTTGTACGGCCGATGCTGACATTGAATCTTTCATTTGACCATCGGGTCTTAGATGGTGCTGAAGCTGCTATGTTTCTACAGACACTGGCCGACATCCTCGTACATCCTGACGAACTTTTGGTTTCGTTACACGCCTAAGGAAGAAGTAAAAAGGAAGGTCCTGTTTTCTTTTATTAAAGGTGACAAAAATAATTTGATAGACTGACAGAATAGTATATTGGATTCAATGTCGAATATTTTATCTGTCGAACATAAGGAGACGAGAATATGCCTTTTAGGCACCTCGTCTCCTGTTTCGTTCACGTTCGCAAGTGTGGGATGGCGAAAGCCTTAGTGCATGAACGCCCGCAATAGCGCAATAAGGAAGCCAACTTTCTGTGTTACATAAGCCTCTGAACAACAACACAGTAAATACAATGTCCATGATAAGAAAGGCATCAAAATTGCTGGTTGTTTATATGATTGTGTAAGCTACTCAAAATGGCGCTTGGAATGGTACTGACGTAAGGTCAAATAGACGCCTACTAACACAATAATTCCACCAATCAACTGTTTAAGTTCTAGGTTCTCATGTAGAATTAAAACGGAAAACATCACACCGAACACAGGTACAAGATTCATCATGGTTACTACCGTACTGGAGGTGAGCTTTCTTAAACCGTAGTTGTAGAGTAGAAACGCTACAACGGAACAGCATATTCCTAAATACAACAATGCCAAGAATGATTCCATATTAGGCCGTGTCCACTGGTGCAGTTCAGTTCCTGCTAATGGGATAAATGCTGTGGTGCCAATGACAGTTTGATACAACGACACAGTAGTAGCTGGATATGAATTCACAACCATACTTGTAACAAAGTTGTAAAATGTCCACACTACACCAGCGATGACTAATAATATATTGCCAAGTAGCTGTGTAGTATCCAAGCCCATGTGGGCTGAAAAAGATAATTCACATACCCCGCCAACGGTTAATGCAATTCCTACAGTTTTAACAAAGGTTGTTTTCACTTTAAAAACTAACAATTCTAATAAAGATGTGACCGCGGGATAAGAAGATACGATCATCGCAGCATCAGAAGCCGATGTGAATTTGACGCCCGTGTTCTCCAGTGCGAAATAAAACGTGATTCCAAGAATTCCACTCAGAGATAATAAACCAAAGTCCCTGAAAGACACCTTTCTAAATTCCCTTCGAATCAACACCACAATGACCAAGACCACAGTTGCGATAAAAAAGCGGAGAAATCCTAAAGTAAATGGTGAAAACGAAACGTAGGATATCTTTGTTGCGACAAACGATGTACTCCAGATCAAGATTGCACTTATCGTGGACACTAAATTGACGCCATATTTGGTACCTGAAGACGCCACGGCCTCTTCACTCATGAAACCACCCCTGCTACTAGTGACTACCTCGGTGACTCCTAATTACAGAATATACTCTGTCTTTCAAGTGTCAAGAACATCATGCTATACTCTTGTCAAAATAATTCGGGGGATTCGATGTGAAACGAGATGTACTGAGGGTGCTTAAAGGGTTGAACTTCACTGAGTATGAAGCTAAGGCTTATATGGCCCTGCTTGAAAAATCACCAATGTCCGGATATGCAATCGCCTTAAGCTCAGGAGTTCCACGATCGAAAATTTACGAGGTATTGAATGGGCTTGTGGAACGAGGAGAGATTTTTGTAAGCCATCAAGACCCTGCGCTATATACCCCATTGCCACCGCAGGAACTGATTTCGAACAGAAAGCGCAAAGCAGACGCGGCCTTTGACGAGGCTTCCAAATGCTTGGAAGTGTTTCATGCCACGATGCAGAACAGAGATAACATTTGGAATATCGCAGGGTACGGTGCAATTATTGGTCGTATCAAAGAAAGCATCAAAAGAGCAAAGAGTCGTGTTTTACTGGAAATTTGGAAAGAGGATGCGGAGTTGCTGAAAGATGAATTACAGGAAGTATCAGCTGCAGGCGTGGAAATCACTATCGTTTCATACGGAGATTTGGATTTCGATTTCGCTGACGTTTATTTACACGATTCTAGTGCTGAAATCACATTGGAATATGGAGGACGTTGGGTTGTTCTTAGTGTAGACGACATTGAGGTTATCGCAGGCATTGTATCCCTTGGGGAGGATAGTCGGGCGGCTTGGACAATGCACCCTGGCTTGGTAATGCCGATTACGGAAGTAATTGTGCACGACCTATATATTATGGAGATGTTAAAAGAGCACCGTCCGATACTCGAGTCTAGTTTTGGCCCTAATTTGATCGAGCTTCGTAAACGTTTTAACATTGGCCCATCTGGGTTTACGGTTGCTACAAAATTAGGTTTCGTTGAATAGAGCGTTCCTATTAAATTACACTTACGTGACGCAATCTGTTCGTTATAGCGGGCAAGCAAGACATGTGTACAAAGAGATAACATACTCAAAGTAATAATTCCAAGAGGAATTCCCCCTAAAAGCGACCTATTATTCGCTGTCAAAAATGCTTATGCGCGTTGATGAATCCACGAGCGTTCAGACTTCACTTTGCTTAGTTAAAGGTGAAGTACTAGCGCCCCACACGCCTTATTAACTCTAAACGAACCCTGCCTTCGTTCACGACACGGGACTTGACGGTGTCGTCATATCAACGGGAGCGTTCATTCAGTAAGAACACGTCACAAAATCGCATAGATATGCATTTTTCAGTAGTTCTCATGCAATCCGAGCGTTATAGCGGATCGTCTTGAAGACCGTCCATTTCTAATCTTTGACGATTGAGCGTCGTCTTACGCCGAGGACATCATATCGTTAAGCAACCGGCTCAGAAGTGGTACATCACCATTGTCCAAGAGTCAATTCCCAGCTACATTAGAATTCTAACTTTGAGCCATTAGTCTCCCAGACTATGTGCTGCGTCTTAGTGGTCCTCTGATCTTTACGGTTACTATGTTTTCCTTGGTCACTCCGTCGACGATTAGGTACCCATTTAACGACAAACCAATAGATGCTCAAAAATATAATGATCTTAATCCAAAATGGTATGACAAAAAGCACATACCCAAGTACCTTGTTGGGGTCATATTGTAGACAAAGCATCCCAAGCCAGGCATTCCAAGTAACAGGTCGTTGAAAAGATGCATTCCAACCTAGCCAATGATTAAAATCGTATATCGAAGAGATGCCTCGAATATGCGTAGACTGATCCGCTAAGACATTTCCGAATACTAGCTCGCTGGGCGTATAACTTGCGCTATAAACCAAGTGTGTGTGTCCAAACCAGTAGATTGCAAACAGTAAAGAAAAGATGAGTGTTACATATACCTTTCTCAAGCTCAACACTCCACCTGGTTGATTAAAACTACTTCTATTATTACACACTAAAACCGGACGCCCAATCATTACGTTATCACTTAAGCAGACGTCCACAAGCTCACGGACGAAGACGGGCTCGCGAAGTTTGTTTACGATTCGGAGCCAAGAAGTAAAAGTCGTGTGAACTTACTGTATGTGAGGATTGCCCGCTACAAGGAAGAACAAGAAATGGCTACACACATGAAAAACTACGGTCTAAGGTGGTAAGTTCGGAGTGCAACATCAGTGAGAATGAACTCGTATTTATCGAGTTTACCTTAAGTGCGGATATGAAGAGTAGATTATGACTTTACTTGGTTAGAACATCTGAATGCATAAGTATTCATATAGTCTATATTCCTGAGATGAGCATAATGTAGACCAATTCCCTTTCCACATATATTAATGAGTATTTAGAATTCGGTATGGTATGATCGCCCCACGTAGTCCGGAATTGGACGGCGTAATATCCGATAAGAAAGAAGTGTTCTTGAAAATGCGTTGTGCAGTTCTCGACGACTACCAAAATATCGCACTTTCTATGGCAGACTGGTCCTCGATAACGAACAATGTTGAGGTAAGAGTTTTCAATCAACATTTCAGTAGCGAAGAGGACTTGATAAATGCGGTCATCGACTGCGAAATCATTGTTGCAATGCGCGAACGTACTCCCTTCCACGATGCGCTTTTTGCGCGTTTGCCTGCACTGAAACTATTGGTTACAACCGGCATGAGAAACGCTTCTATTGATCTTGCGGCAGCTGCTCAGCATGATGTGATTGTGTGCGGTACAGGCGGGGTATCACATTCTAGGGCAACGGTAGAGTTAACGTGGACGTTGATCCTTAGTATTTCTCGCAATATTACACAAGAGGTTCGTTCGATTCAAACGAACGGACCGTGGCAGACGACGATTGGCACCGATATTTATGGCAAACGATTAGGTGTGATCGGTCTCGGCAAGATCGGAAGCGACGTTGCACGTATCGGCAAAGCATTTGGAATGGACGTCACAGCCTGGAGCCAAAATCTAACAGAAGAACGAGCTGAAGCCGCAGGGGCAACGTTGGCTAGCTCAAAGGAGGAACTCCTCGAGAAAAGCGATTTCGTCTCGATTCACCTAGTTCTCAGTGATCGAACAAAGGGTCTTATTGGCAGGCCAGAACTGCAACGTATGAAAAAATCCGCTTACCTCATAAATACATCACGCGCGCCAATTGTGGATCAAGTTGCACTGAAAGATGCTCTTCAAAATCATTGGATCGCCGGTGCAGGCCTGGACGTTTTTGAAACCGAACCACTTCCGGACAACGACTCATTCCGAGTGCTGCCAAATGTTTTCGCAACCCCGCACATCGGATACGTAACCCACGATACCTACCGGGTTTGGTATAGTGAGGCTGTCGAAGATATTCAAGCTTATTTATCGGGCACACCAATTCGCGTAATTTCATAGAGCCCTGCATGTGAATGAATGAAGGATGGTGATGAAAACGCCGTCCTTCAATGTTTTGGTAATATTGAAGCTGACTACGAATGAACCAAATCGACATTCATATCGGCTTTCAAGAGTTCAGAATACTGATTGAGGATATCTATTGCCTGTACCGCGCTTTGGCGAGGGGATTTGTGGGTAATTTGATAGCAAACGCGGTTAGGAGGTGTATCCGTAAGGTTTTGGATGACGAAGTCGCCAATGCTTTTAAATGACCGCCCCATAGATAACGGAACGATTGCCCATTGCTTCGGTTGTTCCATGATAGCCAAGATTAATTGTGCGGTGTCAAGGCGCATTCTCGAAGGTCTGACATGGGAGCCCCACCATTTGTCGTGCCACATTTGATATGCAGGACTCCAGTTTATGAACAATTCATCGTGAGGATCTAGGCTTTCTGGAGCGACGGCAGCTGGATGTTCTTTGTTATCGCCTAGGCGAACGACCACCATCGGCTCTGTAAAGAAGGGCTTCATATCTACGGATGACAAATGCCGCTCGCGCAATACAAACGCAACATCCACCTCTCTGCGTTCAACTAAGTCATACAGTTCAGTCGACTGTTGTGTTCGGATTTGAATATCAATGGCTGGCACATGTTGAAGCAATCGTCTGTATACTGGTGGCAGTACGTATGCGTTTACACTATCAACAGATCCTATTAACAGAGATAACTTCGGTCCGTCGGTTTTCAGCGTTTGTATCTCACGCCATACCTCCCACCAGCGTTCTGAGATCGGGATAAACGCCTCACCAGCCGGGGTAAGTGTAATACTGCGCTGCCCTTTTCCTCGTTCTATCAGCACCATGTCTAAGGAAGATTCCAGCATCTTGAGCCGATGGCTGACCGTTGACTGAGTGAGATTCAGCAGTTCAGCTGCTTTGGTCAAACTCTGCGTTTTGATGATAGTAAGAAAGGTTTCGATGGAAATGTAATCCATAATAAACCTCCTAAATATCGAAGTTATGAATATTTTATAGTAAAATTCTTCGTTTTACATTAGAAATCTCGTGTTTAAAAATAAATGAAGTACACTGTACTAATTGATTTTAGGGAGGTGACCTGTGTGGCGAATACAGAGCCAAGTACCATTGTCAGGCAGTCGGTCGTAAAACGTACAAACATTCGTTGGATTGGAGGAACATTAGTACTCATTCTCTGTCTTTGTGCTTATTTGGACCGTGCTGTGTTTTCAGTGACTGCTTCGCCTATCATGAAAACGCTTCATATCTCGGCAGTACAGTTTGGGATGTTAACCACGATTTTCTCTGTGGGTTACTTTATTTTTCAAATCCCAGGGTCAATTCTCGTAGAAAGACGCGGTTCGCGTGTCATGTTGACGATTTCCCTTCTACTGTGGTCCATTTTCACAATACTGACTGGAGCCGTGGGGTCGCTTGCTGGCTTGGTGATCGTTCGGTTCTTCTTTGGGGTCGGTGAAGCTCCATTATTTCCGGCAGGGAATCATTTCTACGCTAACTGGTTTCCCAAACATGAGCGGGGACGTTCAAACTCTTTAATGAACGGCGGGGCATTCTTCTCAAATGTGATAGGGCCACCTATTATTGTAGCCATTGTATCCGCTTTCGGGTGGAGATCCCCGTTTTATTTGTGCGGTCTGTTAGGAATTCTGTGTGCCGTAATTTGGTTTATCAGCATGCGAAGCAAACCCGAACAACATCGGTTGGTGAATAAACAGGAACTTGCGTATATCAAAGACAACGACTTTGCAAACAGCCAGAGTGGCGTCCCAAAAGGCCAATGGTCTGTATTCCTGAAGCAACGTTCATTTTGGATGATCGCATTAGGATATTTCTCAACATTGTGGGTCGTTCAATTTTTTGTATACTGGCTGCCGTATTACCTGCAGGCTGCAAGGCACATCTCATTTAAATCGATGGGCTTTTATACATCCGTCCCATGGATCGCAATGACCATTGCTGTGCTTGTGGCTGGTACCCTTAGTGACGCCTTGATGAAAAGGGGCAAGTCAAAATACGTTTCGAGAAATGTCGTTTGTGTCATCAGTCTCTTGATATCTGGCATCGCACTTGTACTAAGCACCGTTGCTTCGTCAGCCATTGGAAATATCCTCTGGATTAGCCTGGCGCTTGGCATGGCGGGCGTTTCTCAGACATTGGCATGGTCGATTTCCACCGATATCGGGCAACAGTATACATCCACTGTTGGCGGGTGGATGAATATGTGGGGATTTATCGCAGCAAGCATCGTACCAACCTTAGCGCCACTCCTTGCTAAAAGTCTTGGTTGGAACGCCGTTTTGCTGGTCAATGCCGGAATCACGCTATTAGGGATTATCGGTTATCTCGCAATCAACAGCAATAAACCACTAAACATAAAAATGTAAAGAAAAAGGAGAATGCTAGGTATGACTGACATCCTTCAGCAATTCAGCCAACTCTCTACACCAACGGTATCTGACGCTTTGGACAGAATCGGCATGGAAGGAGCGTGCCTTGGAATCACACCTATTGATCATAAGTTCCGATTGATTGGTCGAGCGTTCACCCTCAAATACGAGCCAGTTGGCGTGGACAAAGGTAATGTGGGAGATTTTATCGACGACGTAGCTCCAGGAACAATTATCGTCATCGATAACGGTGGACGCCTAAATTGTACTGTTTGGGGAGATATCCTAACTACTATGGCATCCATGAAAGGGATTGGAGGCACAGTAATCGACGGTGTATGTCGAGACACTAGTCTCTATACAGAACTCAATTACCCTGTGTTCAGCAAGGCACGTTACATGCGAACCGGAAAAGACCGAGTTCAGCTGGAAGCCATTAACGTGCCTGTATCACTTTCGGATATTCGCGTGTGTCCAAATGACATTATCTTCGGAGATGCCGACGGTGTGGTTGTGATTCCAAAGGAGCATGAAGAGCGGGTCCTCGAAATTGCACTCGAGATTGAGGAAGCGGAGGATCAAATTCGCTCTGCAATCAAGAATGGCATGCGGTTGGATGAAGCGAGAAAGGCATTTAAGTACCATTCGCTTCAATCGAAAAGGGGGCTGTAAGGCATGCAAACTTTAAATTCGGATACAGACGTGTTGAAAGCCTTGAGCACGCTCCCAAGTTCCACAGTGCATGAAGCGGCTGGTCGAATTGGAAATCTACCGTCAAAAATTAAACCCGTGTCGAAAACCATGAAACTGTGTGGATTTGCAATGACGGTACTGTCCCCTCCAGGGGATAATCTTTGGCTCCATAGGGCGATTTATCAAGCCAACCCAGGTGACGTTCTCGTAGTGGATGTGGGTACAGCGTACGAGTATGGATATTGGGGAGAAATTATGACTACGGCAGCGATCGAGCGTGGAATTGGCGGCCTTGTCATTAATGGCTGTGTTCGTGACCTGGACAGGTTAGTCGAACTTGATTTTCCCATATTCGCTCGAGGAATTTGCATCAATGGTACCGGGAAGGACGATATGGCACAATCGGCGGTCAATTCACCGGCACGAATAGGGGACGTGATCGTATTTCCTGGAGATTTGGTTCTAGGTGACAGCGATGGAGTTGTGGTCATTCCTAGAAAACAGGTCAGTAGCGTGGCAGAGTTAGCAAAGGCACGTGAGGAGAAGGAGTTAAAAGTAATTCCCGAAATTCGCAATGGTAAAAGTACGCTTGAAATCTACAATTTATAGGGAAAAGGGGCTGCCACGCATCGTCTGAGCTGACGGAGGGCGGCCCCTTTTTTCTTAGGATACAGGGCTCCGTATTGGGTCACCAAACAATTGTGCTCCTATCACGTGAAGGTATACTGACTTGCTGAACACCGTGTTGTTCAAAAAGCTTAATCGCCGCATTCACGATTCGCTGACGATTGTCAGCAGCATCGCGGCGTTCTGTTCGATCAGTTATTTCTTTCATACTCTTCACGATATCCAGTCCCAACATCAGATACTTCGAATCTTATTGACAAGTGGGGAACTCTCTGTTTATATTCAAGCGGAGAGTTCCCCACTTATTATATATGAATTTGAAGGAGTATAAAACAGATGTGCTGACTGTTGCCTCGAAGTGGTTAACAAAAGCATCAGTGCTACACCTTGAATAACGGGGACCTATGTAACATTTGCAAACAAAAATAATTTAGAGGGTGGCTTTGTTATATGCAAATTAAATGGTTTGGTCAATCTTCGTTTTTACTGACTTCAGAAGCGGGTGTGCGCATTTTGATAGACCCATTTGACCGAATGCTGGGATACAAGATGCCGAAACCAATCGAAACGGAGATCGTTGCCGTTACACATAACCATGGGGATCACAATAAAATTCAGGTGGCTACCGGCGACTATCTACTGGTTAATGAGGTAAAAGAATATCACCGGAATGGTGTATCCATTAAGGGATTCAAGACCTACCATGACAAAGTAAACGGGAAAAAGAGGGGCGAGAACATTGTCTTCCGTTTTACTGTGGATGGCTTAACAATATGTCATTGTGGAGATTTAGGTCATTTATTGACAGAGGAGCAGGTCAAAGACATTGGCAACGTGGACATTCTCATGATCCCGGTCGGAGGCAGAATGACCTTAAACGGAGAGGACAGCGCAAAAGTGATGCAACAACTAAAACCCACTGTCACGATTCCCATGCATTACCGGACGAAGGCGCTGTCGCTTCTTGGGATGTTACTATTTGATAAAGTAGATAAATTCATTGAGGCTACGGGTCAACGGTCGACCGAAGTGAGAATATTAGACATTAACACTGCAATCCTGTCACAATATTCCGGTATTGTCACTATGCAGTATCAGTGAAATCGTAAGCTTGGTTTTGGGACGAGAACCCATAAACCGCCGTTATTAGGGAAAGCGCAACATTACGACGGCGTATCAAACTGCGCCGTTTTTGTGTGCCATAGAACAGTAGGTTTGAAAAGTGTCTTTAAGATTTTTCCCCTGATCATTTTGGATAAAACCTGTAAACTTGAAACGTAAGCTTACAGCCAAAAACTGCGTGATTTTAGATGACCCCTCACATAATTCCTCTCTGTGACATTGTTCGGAATCGTACCCATTAACGCTGGGGCACTCGAATGGAGCCTTAAAGTACCTGGAATTCGTTAATCAACCGTTGGGAACGCCTAAATAACCTCCGCTGCCTTCTTGATGTCTTGTCATTTGTTCTCTTCCTCGTAGCGGCGGCGTTAAGTCTTTCACAGTCGACTGCCTAGAAATTTGGCTTAAAATTAGACTCATTACTGGACTTAAGGGGGGCGTTAGCCCAAGCAGCCCCGAGCCTCACCGTCGAACGCCGTGTTTGCATTCAATCGTATAACGCGGCATAAGTGACGTTCATGTTGTCACTTTGAAACTCAACATGGAACCCAATAGGTGTAACACTTAGAGACTGGAATTTCGTCATCAGGATTGAGACATTCCGTAATGAGCATACTCCGAGTGAAGCAACTACATCACAGGGAGGATTGACATGGAACCCGAAAGAGAGAAGAAAAAAACGACTTTGTCTCAACACGATGTTGCGAGAATGCAGAAGGTTGAGGCCATGTACGACGCGGAAGAAGATGAAGTGAACGCGAAGAGTGAGGTTCCGGATATGAGTGTTGGTTGGTACTCGACTCCGGTTGACCAGGATGAACCATGAGATGAACGGAAAAGACCGCCTGTGGGCGGTCTTTTCCGTTCATAAATCGTCAAATGGATCGGAACTCGTAAATTGGATATCTAATGTTGTTCGATAAAACGAGTTTCATGAAAGAGGTCAACCAGTAACGATGAAGGAACTGGCTGACCTCATCATACGAAGAGGGGGCGAATGTTTGAGAAGGACTCGGAGATACATAAATATACAGCGTTGGTTCACAACTGTACTGCGTTAGCGGGCAATTAAGCTGCAGAAGAGTTTCGAAGGGTTTTCAACTGAACAACCGAATATGCGCAAGAAAGGAGGTGCAAACGACGCCTTGACGGATACTGGTTGTTGTCGGACTGTTGGCAGGAATTGTGGTCAGTTTCGCTCTCAACAAGTTGCATAGAAGCAGAATACAGTTGGTTGGGACTGGATAGAAAACTGGTTTTTTTAAATTTAGTCATCCATCCGTTCTCTCGGCATGTTACTGACGAAATCCTGCAATGGTTTGAGGATCATATCACAAGTGAGTCTTTGACCACCGTAGTTATGAATAGGGCAGAAGACACAGCTGGTTTGCTCGTTCGTCATGGACTATCAACTAGAATCAGATGGAACTGGTAGGCTCCAATTAGATTGTACCGATAGTCACGATATGTAACGACTCAAACGTTAACTTAGCATGAATAACAACGAACAATAAATAAAAAATAAGGGTTCCGCTAAAGTGTCAAACACTCGGCGGAGCCCGTTGTTAGCATGGAAACAAACGAGTCATTGGACATAGCTCTCAATCTCATTGAAAAACGTGCGAACCCCATACGCCCACTTCGAGTCCGTCGCATACACACCGCTTCCTGCGCTGTTATTTGGGTCGTTAATCCAAATAATTGCGTCTTCATTGCTCGGCGGTGCAACGGACAGTTTCACCTCAACGATTTGCGCAGCGTACGCGGCTGACTGCGCAAGCGTTGTATGATAGAGCGCCCAACTGCCAAACACGTCGAACGGATTTTCCAGTTTCCATGATTCAAACGGTGTTCCGTTTTGGACAAAATCGAGTTCCTGTCCGGTGATCGCCACCATCAGCGCCGGATTTACGTTATACTCCTGCGCCACCGTACAAATGGTGTCAATATCGCTCTGCGTAAATGCGGAACCTTTCATCTTTACAAAGGCGTATAGCTTTTGTGGAGAAATTGGCTGATATCGAAGCGCGGGAACGACCACTGATGACGAACTGCTACGGCTCCGTAAAATCTCCTCTTGCTGTCTGGCTTCTTCTTCGAGCCGGGCAATCTCATTTTGTGTGAGATTTAGTTTTTCTGTGAGCATTTGTTGCTGCTGCGTCAACGTGTTTGCACGGTTTTGAGCTAAAGTTGCAGACGCTTGCGCCTTTTCTTCTTCGCTGACAGTTTGCTGCTTTAAGTCGTCAAGTGCGCGTGTTTTTTGGACCAACAGCTTGTAATTTCCTTTTTGACTCTTCTGTTGAAGCGATAGCTTCTTTTGAAGGGACACGGTCTCGTGCATCAAGCGGTTTTGACTTTCCAAGACCAAGGAGAGCATATAACAACGACTAATCAAGTCGCTAAAGCTGGTTGCGCCAAAGAGCACAGACAAATAGGGTACTGTTCCGTGTTCATACTGCGCGCATAAGAGTGTTTCTAAGTTGGAGCGATCCTTCTGCAAATTTCGTTCCGTGCGATTAATTTTTTTAGTTTGCAAATCAATTTCAGCTTTGATGTGTGCTGTCTCAGTTTCATTTTGAGCGATCTTGTCATCTAAGTTGTCCACTGCGAGCTGATGCTGCTTTGCCTGGTTCGCCGCGGAAGCAGCGGCTTGTCTTTGCTGCGTAATTTGATCTTGATTTTGCGCCATCTGGTTTTGAATCTGCCGTTTATGTGTTTGCGCTTGGGTCAACTGACTGGCATACGCCGTGTCGACGCGACTAAGGAGTAGAAAAAGCGAGCCAAGCAAGCCAAACGCGATTTTGCAGCGTCTCAAACAGGCGTTCACCCCTATCTTTTTGTTGTTTTAATATTTTTCGTATATGTACGGGTTTTTGGGGGGGACGTTGAATCATCTTCCTAACGACCTTACAAAAAGTAGACAAGCATCAGATATAAGAACGGATAGGCAATTGCAGAGTGCTAAAGTTTCCAAGGGTTATGATAACCAAAGATATCTGCTAGCCACTCGTAAACCACGGTGATAACCCGAACACATAATGATCTACCGGAATTTCTGTGTAATACTCTTCATGTATTGATAGAAATTCAGAAATGCTATTGAACTATTGGGCAACAAAGAACGACCGGAAAGACGCTCGAGTGATCTCGCAGTTGGTCAAGGATGGACGCTACTCCGTCCCCCACATGCCTGAGGATATTTACGCGGAATGTCACGCGTGGGAATGAACCAAAGACGGCCCTTACGGCTGTGCTCTAGTTAACGATTACGTGTCGTGTCTTTCAGTCCAAAATGAACGCCATAGGCTTCCAACCTATAACACCCACAGAATGCCCCTTCTAATTTGTCATTTAAACTCGGCGTATGGATACGCTCCACCTTAAATATCATGTTTCTTTACGTAATTCACCTAAACAAACAACTATACAACCACAATTCAAACCATGATGTTGGGTTTTCTATCAAAAATCATTGTGTTACAGATTCAAACACTTTAGAATTATGTAAAAATATCATTATTCAGAATCATGTTTTAGATTTAACGAAAGAATTTGGCGAATGGAGGAACTTGAATGGCGTTATTTTGGAAGCATGGCCTTGCTACTATTGCATCCATTGCCATGGTAGGTGCACTCGTGGCTGGCTGCGGCACAAACAGTACTTCACCTGCAAAAAATGCACCTAGTGGAAACAATTCTAGCAGCGACACGGGAACCGCATCGACAAGTGGCTCGAAACCGATTGAGGGTGGGTCCATCACACTGGACTCGACGCAAGCTGTACCTGACTTAGACCCAGCTGTTGCATACGATACGACATCGGGCGAAGTCGACGCACAAATTTACCAATCGCTTGTCACATATGACAAGAATACGTACACTATCATTCCGGAATTGGCATCGTCGTACACGGTGTCCCCGAATGGCTTGACCTACACGTTTAAAATTCGCAAGGGCGTCACATTCTCCAACGGTGACCCGCTCACAGCGCAAGACTTCGTCTTCCAACTGGAACGCATCCTCGACAAGAACATGACGCCAAAACCATCTCCAGGCAACTCGTTCTTTGAGATCATCAAGGGCGCGACGGCTTACTACAACGGTACAGCTAAGACCATCAGCGGTGTTTCGACGCCAGATAAGTATACTCTTGTACTTACTCTGTCCAAGCCGGAGAAATTCTTCCTTCAAGTTCTGGCTATGCAGTTCCTGTCGGCTGTCGATCCGGCATATGTCAAGAAAGTCGGCAATGCCGCATTTGACACGACATCAGCGATGGGTACTGGTCCATTCGAATTGAAGACCAACAACCAGAATGAAGTTGTCTTGGTGAAGAACCCGCATTACTGGCAAAAAGACAAATGGGGACAAACGTTGCCCTACCTGAACCAGATAACTATCAATATCAACGACAACGACCAAGTTGATGCGCTGCACTGGGAGCAAGGACAGACGGCGTTCATGAGTCCGTGGCTCATCGGGGGCGATGGGATTCCGCCTTCACAATATGTTACCATGATGAACACGCCAAAATATAAGCAGTTGATTCAGAAACAACCTGCAAACTCTATCTTCTACATTGGCTTGAACACGGCAAAGACCATTAACGGAAAACCAAATCCCCTTAGCAATGTCTTGGTTCGTCGGGCAATGGAGTACGGTTTTGACGACAGCCAATTCGTCAAAATCAACAACGGGGCTGTGCTTCCACTTAATGAACCGCTTCCGAGCACGATGGAAGGCTATGTGAAGAATCTGAACAGCAATGCTAAGTACAGTCTCAATGTCGCGAAGGCAAAACAATTGCTTGCGAAGGCTGGCTATAGCAAAGGATTGACTGTGGACCTGTGGGATGAAAATACGACAGTCGCTAGGGAGGAAGACCAAGCGTTCCAAGCGATGATGAAGAACATCGGCATCACTGTTAACATTCACGATGTTACCTGGAAGGACTTCTTGTCCAAGGCCATGTCCGGCACCGCGCAAGTATGCCAAAGCGGTTGGGTTCAGGACTTCCCAGACGCATCTGACTTCTTGAACACGTTGTTCAACTCGAACCAAGCGCCGACGAATAACCTCACCAACTACGACAATCCGCAAGTTGACAAGTGGTTGAATGAGGCTCAGAACAATACGAACCAGGCACAGCGCGATCAATTGTACGGTAAGGTCATCAACCAAGTTATGGCTGATGCTGTTTGGATTCCAACCGTTCAAATGATTGATTACTACTCAGTTCAACCATGGGTGCACGGCTTCTATACAAGCCCTGTGTTGTTCGATCCAATGGCTTCAGTTTGGGTCGATCCAGGTCATTAATCAATCATTTTGGTCAAAGAGAGTCCTCTTTTCAGGGGACTCTTTTTATGTGTACGCCCGGCACGGGCGGAATCTATAGGGTGAAAGTCCTGAACGGGGGTTGGCGACATACCTACCGTTAGCCAAGAGCAAGGGTGTCCACCGCGAGGTGGAATCTGAAGGAAGCTGGAGGCAAACCCTCGACCTGAGGTACACGAATCGCATTTGAGGCTGTCACAGTTGGACGAGTTGCCACAACACAACGAAGTCCAAAGTCGCCAAGAACTGTAGCAGTAGACTGCGGCAGGTGCATGAGGGGAAAGAGTCCGTTCTTATCCGGGGAGACCTGTCCGATATGCTAGCAAAGCTAGTAACCGTCGATGTGAGTCGGCGCTGAACGGGCAGGAGTCAGCAGACGCCATAGTACATAAATGTGTACACATTTTGTGGAAGGGCTGAACATGAAGTGAGGTTGGACTGTATGCGTTCGCATGACGAGCAACGACAGCAGAAAACTCCGCAAGGAACCTCGAGTCAGGAGGAAGCGGTGAAGCCGCAAGGGACTGATACGCGAGGGCTCAGTTCGTCGTCGGCACAAGTAGAGACCCCAACCTGCGAAGGCGGTACATCCTTGCTGGAAAAGGTGCTAGAGCGACAAAACATGCTCTATGCCCTAGACAGGGTCGAGTTGAACAAGGGAGCGCCGGGTGTAGATGGTGTAGACGTAAAATCCTTACGAGGTTACGTCGTCGAACACTGGGCTAGCATTCGCCAGCAGTTGCTCGCGGAGACCTACAAACCGCAACCAGTCAGACGGGTCGAAATCCCGAAATCCGGAGGCGGGAAGCGGGGATTGGGAATCCCAACCGTGATTGACCGACTCATCCAGCAAGCGCTACTCCAAGTGCTAACACCCATTTTCGATCCGACATTCAGCGAGCACAGCTACGGTTTCCGCCCTGGGCGGAAAGCGCATGATGCAGTACTCCAGGCACAAAAGCACATCCAAGCGGGCTACCGATGGACGGTAGACATGGACTTGGAGAAATTCTTTGACCGCGTGAACCACGACATCTTGATGTCGCGGGTAGCACGTAGGGTGAAGGACAAGCGAGTGCTGAGGCTGATACGGGCGTATCTGAATGCAGGTGTCATGGTGAACGGGATTGCAACAAGAACAGAGCTGGGAACACCGCAGGGTGGACCGCTCAGCCCGTTACTCGCAAACATTCTGCTCGACGACTTTGACAAAGAGCTGGAACGGCGAGGACACAAGTTCGTCCGATACGCCGATGATTGCAATATCTATGTCAAAAGCCGTCGCGCCGGAGACCGCGTGAAGGCATCCCTGACAAGGTACTTGGAGGACAACCTGAAACTCAAAGTAAATCGGGGCAAGAGTGCAGTAGACAGACCGTGGAAGCGAAAGTTTCTAGGGTACAGTTTTCTGTCACATAAACGCGCCCCGATACGACTAGCAGACAAAACGATTGAGCGATTCAAAGACCGCGTTCGAGAAATCACGAATCGAACGAGAAGTGTGTCTTTGCAAGAACGAGTGCGCCAACTGAATGCCTATATCCTAGGATGGGTGGCATATTTTCGACTTGCTGAAATGAAGAGACACTGCGAACGATTCGATGAATGGATACGACGAAGATTGCGGATGTGCATATGGAAACAGTGGAAGCGGGTACGAACAAGAATCCGCGAACTGCGTGCACTGAAGCAACCCGAATGGGTTGTACTCATGATGGCAAACGCTCGACGCGGAAGTTGGGAAATGGCAAGAAACTTAAACAACGCCATGGACAAAACATACTTTGAGGAACTTGGTCTGCGGAGTATACAGGAGAGGTTCTTGCAACTTCGTAGTGCTTCATGAACCGCCGTATGCGGACCCGCATGTACGGTGGTGTGAGAGGACGGGGGCTAGGCGCCCCCTCCTACTCGATTTGTAGTTTTGCTTATCTGGGCGGAAAAACTGAATAGTAATCTCAAACAAATGGTGGTAGGAATAGCATTGTGCGGTGTTTTATGAAGGTTGTTGATGATTAATTTGCTACAAATAAACGTCTGGTATCACAAAGCGGTCTGACCATACATGACCATTACGGCTTGTGGGACAGACCGCAACGTAAGGTCGTTCTTGCAAGTAGACGATCAATCTGCGACAGTGACCACGATCTTCCCTCCGGATGTGCCTGCTCCGACGATACGATGTGCGTCTTCAACCGTTGTAACATAGCTGAGTAATCCAGTTCAGACATAACTGCATGAATATTCGATAAGGACTCCAATGCTGTTACGTCACTACCCGGCAGTAATGCGCAATAGCGTCACTATCAGAAATCTAAATAGGCCATGGAGTTTTATTCATCATTGAGCGAGGCATGTTCAATAATTTGTTTTGGCGCCCATTGTACCACTTGTTTATTTACTTATTAGCTATTTCGCTATATAATGATTTATCTCGAAATCGTTATTACGATACGCAAGGAAGGTCTGTGATGGACAATGAACGAGAGTGTTTTTAAGGCAATGTCTGACGCAACACGTAGAAAAATCATTGAATTATTGAAGGAAGGACCAAAAACGGCAGGTGAAATTGCCGATCACTTTACACATGCTCAGCCGACAATTAGCCGTCATTTGACTGTGCTCAAAAATGCGAATCTGGTTGTGGATCAGCGGGAAGGAACTTTCATTATTTACAGGCTCAACACAACGATTTTGCAGGAATGGCTTGCATGGCTTCTCGAACGCTTTGGAGGTGGTGATAGTGATGAATAAGAAAAAGGTAATGCCGTGGTGGGGATGGCTTACGTGGACTTTGGCAATTGTGCTGGGGTGTATTGCTTACTTTCATCTCCCTACACAGGTTGTAGGTAAAGCGGGCAGGATGACTCCGCGTTTACTCGCGGTTGTGTATGAACCGTCAATCATGCTCGTCATCATACTCTTGTGGCATGTGCTATGGAGGATTGACCCGAAGAAGAGAAATTATGAATCCTTCTGGTCGACGTATCGATATATCGGCGGCATCATTGTTGTGTGTATCGGCTTGATTTACCTCACGGTTTTAGGACACTTTTTGCACATTGGGTCTATGCGTTTCGCTCCGACCGCATACGGGATCATGTTCATGCTCTTGGCCAATGTATTGCCACGGCTTCAACCTAATTGGCTAGTTGGCATTCGCACACCTTGGACTCTGTCAAGTGAAGAGAGTTGGCGGAAAACGCATCGTTTAGGCGGACAATTGGGTATTCCGATAGGGATTCTAATCATCGTTCTTGCCTGGGTTTTGCCAACGACCAAGATGATGGTGCTAGCCATTGTGCTGCCTATCCTCTTATGGGCGCTTATGACGGTTGTGGCGTCTTATTTTTACGCCAAAGAGGAGTAACTGTACTGACAAAGGGCACCGCTACAGTGTGATACGGTGCACTTTGGTGTTTCTTCATGGTGCACAACCCTTGCTTTTCTGAATGGTTCTGTCGTTAAATGGCATGAACGTGATTATGTATTTGTATAATAGCCATATAGCTATATAATAAAAATGTGAAACATGTGGACAGATGTGTAGGGCTTGCGACACGTCAATTCAGGAACGAACGCATTATTTTCGTTAATAGAGGAGGAGAGCGGGAAATGGTAGAAACGGCTGGGAATCCGATAATGAATGAAATTGTATTTAAAGCAATGGCAGATCCAACCCGTAGAAAAATCATCGAACTACTAAAGGAAGAACCGAAAACGGCAAGTGAAATTGCTGCGCTGATCGTTTTACGCATGCGAAACCAACAGTCAGTCGTCATTTAAGCGTGCTTAAGAATGCGAATTTGGTCGTAGACCAGCGGCAAGGCACCTTTATTGTTTACCGAATGAATGCGATCGTTTTGCAAGACTGGCTGGTGTGGCTCCTCGAGCACTTTGGAGATATTACACGATTATCGAATGGACTGATATCACTTTTTAGGGGTGAAGCTCTTGGATACTCAAGCAGTCGAATGTCAAAGACTGTCACGAAGATTTGGTGCGCGGGCAGCGGTTTCGGATCTTGATCTTAAAGTCCCTAGAGGTGCGGTATTTGGATTTCTTGGTTCCAACGGAGCGGGTAAAACCACCACTGTGAGAATGATGGTGGGTATGCTGCGCCCGTCTGCAGGATCCGTTCAGGTGTTAGGATTAGACCCGATTTCGCAAGGGGACCAGGTTCGGTCTCGATGTGGAGTCATGTTGGATAACGTTGGACTTTATGATCGACTTACTGCTCGGCAAAACCTTCAATTCGCCGCCAAAATTGCACGACTAGGTACAAGTGAGGGACGAGAGCGGATCGACGAATTGCTCCACCGCGTCGATTTGTGGGAACGACGTGACGATAAAGCCTCTGGGTTCAGCAAAGGCATGCGGCAAAAGCTGGGTCTAGCGCGTGCCCTCATCTCCGAACCCGAAATGCTCATCTTAGATGAACCGACAGCCGGGTTGGATCCAGCGAGTATTGTGATGGTGCGAGAACTACTTGTATCTCTGGCGCAAGAATCTGGGAGAACCATCTTTCTGTGCACGCACCTTTTGGCAGAAGCTCAGCGCATATGTGACCGTGTTGCCATTATGCAGAACGGGCATTTGTTGGCAATCGGTGATCCTAACCAACTTGGCAGTCAAGGGCTTCCCACCTTCCGATTGCGATTGTCCGGTTGTGACTCTGAACTAACCAAGAATCTGGCTCTTCCCGGTGGAGTTCAATTGAGCCTGGTGAATCGAGACGAGTGGCGAGTGACGGTAGCGACCTCCGATGACATTGAACACATAGTGGCAGCCTTAGTTGGTGCGCGCATAGGTGTCAGAGCTGTGATTCCCGAGCAAGTCTCTCTGGAAGAGGAATACTTACGCTTGGTGGGGGGCGACGGTCATGAGTGATCTGACTACGATGATATGGAAAGAAGTCGCGGAGTTGTTTGGCAACCGCAGATTTTTGTGGGTTTTCACAATTGCCATCCTAGCGATGGGTATCATACCGACGCTGGCGCTCGCGAAGCAGCATGGCCACGCCATTAATGCCAGTTCCCTGACTTTCATGATACTCCGCACTGTTTATGTCCTATTCGCAACTGCTATCGTGGTAGCTCAGACTTCACCGGACATGGTTTTGCACGAACGAGTCGGACATACATTGGACTATCTCCTAACAACGCGGCTTTCCAACCATGCCATCTTCGGTGCCAAAGTTCTCATTTCTTTCGCCGTCGGCTATGTGACCGCCATTTTGGCAGTTGCCGTACAGCTCGTTTTCGCAGCCCTGATTGGTGGGGCTGGCTGGAATTGGCTCTATCTAGCCACTCCAATAGGGCGGGTCATCACGTTTGGCATTACGGCTGCCCTTAGTCTTTATGTGTCCGTTGTGGGCACGTTTGTGGCAGTTCGCGTGGGGGAACAGCGTGTAGCGTACATGATTAGCATTTTCGCCGTAGCGCTCTTAACGGTGCCCTTTCTTACAGGCTGGATCCATATTACGTTGACCGTTCAATGGGTGACTCGGGTTGCGATCATCTTCGGTGCCATCGCCATTATATTGGGTCTCGTTGGAGTACGTTTGTTCCGCCGGGATATGCTTGCTCTCTACCTGCAAGATTAGTATTGGTCATTAAGTGGTCTTGTGGAGACAAATCTACACCAAGGGCGTAAACGACTGGTTTAAGTGGTCGCGTGCGTCCCTTGGAGATGCGATAGCGATTTGGAACATTATGCTGGATTGCTGGATTGCATGTTGTAATTAACAATGAACCACTAAGCATTATGCTACCTACTGAAAACAAAGTATTGACGAATCCTAAAAGTGTGTTAATGGAAAAAGAAGATTATACCTTTCTGGAATATTTCACCAATCGTTGTAGTTACAGCTTTGATTGCACTCTTTAAACACTTCCACTAAAACGATTGGTGGTAGCAAGACCCAATACGGACGTAAAGCACATGATGCTTTGTGAGAGTCTTACCGAAAGTAGAGCGTATCGAATAAGTTAAAATAAATCGTGCAACATTTCGTTCCTTTCTAAGACACTGTTTATCTATCTTTTTTCGATAATAGGGGTGTCGATTGATGGTCCATGTACTGGTTCCTCTCGTGATCGTCCTGGTGGTTGGATTACTTATGGCTTACCGTAACAAAAGCGTTCACTTTGAGTGCCCGACTTGTGGCTGTTCCTTCAAGGTTTCAGGCTTCACGTTCGCATTTACGCCTCACAGTATGGGTGACCGTTATGTCAAATGTCCAAAATGTCCGTATTCGAAGCGGACTTCAAGGATTGCTCGTTCGGGTTCCGACCGAAACGTCGTGCCAAACAGGCTATCCAACGGATTCACAAGACGGTGAACTATGGGAGAGTGTACTGGGTGGTGGATGTCGACATCAGCGGGTACTTTAATAATATCTCCCATGACAAACTGCTTACACTTGTGGAACAGCGTATCAGCGACCGTAGGGTTCTAAAGATCATACGGAAATGGCTGAAAGCGGGAGTTATGAAGGGCGATCAGTATGAAGAGAGTGAAATCGGGAGACCTCAGGGTGGCGTTATTTCTCCACTTCTCGCAAATATCTATCTAAATTACCTCGATACGGTATGGGAGAAGCGATTCTCTCATCTTGGCACACTCGTCCGCTATGCGGACGACCTTGTCATCTTGTGCGAGCAGAAAACGCACGCTCTGGAAGCCATCCAAGTGCTCAAGGCGGTGTTCGGGAAACTGGAACTGACCATGAACGTGGATAAGTCTAAATTAGTGAACCTTTGGCTCGACAGGGAGGGGTTCGATTTTCTCGGACTACATCATCGTCGATTGCCGAAGTGTTCGCGAGCATGGGACTAAAGCGTGTAAGTGGGTACGGACGAGACTTAAGTCCCCGTATGCGGTGGTAGCTATAAGGTACAAGGTGAAGAACATCGGAAAGCCGTATGCGGGAAAACTGCACGTACGGTTTGATGAGAGGGGGCTGGACAGCCTGTCCTCTACTCTACGTTACCAAGTAAAAAGGATATGGCCAAACCGCACGGAATATATTTACAATAACTATTTCGGAAGAAGGGATATAACAGTGTCCAAACGTGGAGTTGGTGCTATATTCTTTCTAATCGCTGCAATCTTGTACTCTGCTCGCTATATTGCAGCGGCTTCGTATTACTCAGGTACGACTGGTCCATGGAGTTCTACGGACTTTGCAAGATTTCTCACGTACGTAGGTCCCCCTTGGAAAGTTGTCTGGGTTGCTTTCATCATGGGGATTGCATACCTAGTCTGGGGAGAAATTGAGGATATAAGAAACAAGTGATATTGAACGGGACTTAAGATGTACATTGAGTCCCTTTTTCAGCTTATGAGGCGGATCTGGAACAACGCATGCAATCGCTAATCGCATGAATATGCAACAATAGTCGCTGCCCACGTACTGCGTTATGGAGCAGTTATGTTGAAGAGGACGGAAATAAAATGAAGATGTGGTTGTTGTGGTTGGTACTTGTTCTGATTGGAGCGTTTTTTATTGGATTGGCTGAAGTCGTAGTAAACAAAACAAAGGGGAAAAAGAGCGTATCTTGGTTTGGAAGATTTGCTGGTGGGGTTCTTAAAGTAATAGCAAAAATTATCGATGTCATTACGTTTTTTGGACTCCTTAGTAGGGGTCTGTGATGGTTAACGTGGGCATTAACTGACGAACTACTCGACGGATGGATTGCATGGTTATACGCCCCAATTCGGCAACACTTCTGTCGCTCTCGGGCAGGTTTGTTCAAGAGCATCTTACGAGAGGGGGGAGAAGTACGTGGCGACGATTCACTTGATGGTTGGACTTCCCTGTAGCGGTAAGACTACATTGTCTCGTGAACTTGAGACGAGACATAACGCACTTCGCCTTAGCCCCGATGAATGGCACATCCCTTTATAGACGTGGACCGTCATACAACAGAATAAATAAGGTTTAGTATAAATTCAGGTCTCGTGTGACACGAGGCCTGTTCATTTTTGCGAAGGTATTATTGAAGCCACTTGCACTAGGAGAGCTTAAATCCCATAAGCTCTGTTACCTCAAATCGCAAAACGTACAGCGGCTGAGAATCAGATGTTCTTGCATTACTGGTGGAGTATGCCCAATAATGTATCATCCCAGTGAGCTCCGGAGTATTTCCTTAAAATGTTTCGCTACTTTAGACAGACGTCGATTTTTAATCCAGATGAGCGCAGTGTCCGATTTGATGACAGGTGTTATTTCGGCGTATGACAAAGTACCCTTTGGTCTTAAATCAATTGCTAATTTGGGAACAATGGCTATGCCGACACCTGAATCTGCTAATGTGAGTAATGTTGCGACATCTGGGCTTTCACAAATGATGTTTGGGTTAAAGTCAAAACTTTGGCACATTTCCAGGAACATCTCAAATATGCCTTTCCCTCCCTGGCCGTGTAGCACCATAAGCGGATGCTTATGAAGTTCCTTTATTGAAACTTCATTTCTGCTAAAAACGTTCCAATTCGGAGGCTGCACGGCGACGAGTGGTTCAACACTTAAAGGAACCATTTCCAAGTTATCCGATTCTAATGGGAACCTGGTTATGCCCAACTCAATCACTCTTGATTGCAGCAGTTCTTCCACTCTATGAGAATCTCCCTCCCATAGTTGGAAAGTCACGGCTGGATATCTCTGCTGGGAAGTATGGATGGCTCTCGGTAGATAAGAGACGCATGACATAACTGTGCCAATAGAAAGTTTCCCACGAATTCCAATCCCTTGTTCTTTGACTTCTAATAACATTCCGTCAACAGAGTTTAATATTTCCTTTGCCCGATGGTAAAAAATCCATCCAGCCTGCGTTAATTCGATATTTTTGTTATTTCGTTCAATTAACGTCACACCAAGTTCTTCTTCTACCGCTTTCAGTTGGAGGCTTAATGGTGGCTGAGCCATATGAAGCCGGTTTGCTGCACGCGTAATTTGCCCTTCTTCGACAATGGTCACAAAGTATAGAAACTTCTTAAGGTCCATGGAGACTCCCCATCATTTAATAAAAGTATGTTACATCTACATTATATATATTTTACGTATTATATACACAGTGCTAGCCTAAATTATGTAGCAAATATGTGTAATGCACGAGACTTGGTAGTACCTAGTCCAAGTCAATCCATATTTGTGAAACCACGTGTAGAGGGGATGTTTTCATGGCTTTCAAGGATTTGCGTTCATTTCTAGAAAAGCTAGAAACAGAAGGACAACTACTTCGAGTTACACAAAGGGTGAATCCCGAACCAGATTTGGGCTCTGCCGCCCGGGCGGTAAACAACCTTGGTGACCAAGCTCCTGCTTTGCTTTTCAATAACATTCATGGATATAACAACGGGCGAGTAGCACTGAATGTGCATGGTTCGTGGCCAAACCATGCACTGATGATGGGGCTTCCAAAAGATACCTCAGTTAAAGAACAATTTCTAGAGTTTGCACGTCGGTGGAATAACTATCCTGTTCCTGTCGAGAGAGTTGATACAGCGCCATTTCACGCCAATCAGGTCACTGAAAACATTAACCTTTTTGATATCCTTCCATTGTTTCGTTTGAATCGTGAAGATTCTGCGTGTTTCATTGATAAGGCTTGTGTGATCAGCCGAGACCCGGACGATCCGGAGAATTTCGGAAAGCAAAATGTAGGCATTTACAGGATTCAGGTAAAAGGTAAAGATCGTCTCGCCATTCAACCAATTCCTACACACGACATTGGCATTCATCTAAGGAAGGCTGAAGAACGCGGAGAAAACTTGCCTGTTACCATCGCCATTGGTAATGAGCCCGTGATTACGACGATTGCAGGTTCCCCGCTCACCTATGAGCAATCAGAGTATGAAATGGCCGGTGCCATTCAAGGTGAACCATACAAAATCGTCCAATCAAAACATTCCAATCTAGATATTCCTTGGGGTGCGGAAGTCGTGATCGAAGGTGAAATTATTGGCGGTTATCGAGAATTCGAAGGTCCGTTTGGTGAGTTTACAGGAAGCTATTCGGATGCTCGCCACCAACCAGTGATTCAAGTTAACGCAATCTACTACCGAGATAATCCGATATTTGAACATTTGTATCTGGGCATGTCACCTACTGAAATGGATTTCATCACCAGTATCAACACCTGCGTACCCCTGTATCACCAACTGAAAGAGGCTTTCCCTGAGGTAGAGGCCGTGAACGCTAACTTCGTGCAAGGATTAGCTGCCATTATCTCTACAAAAACGCGATTTGGTGGATTTGCTAAAGCGGTTGGGATGCGCGCTATGACGACGCCGCACGGATTGGGGTATTGCAAGCTCGTTATTCTTGTAGATGATTTTGTCGATCCGTTTAATCTACCCCAAGTGATGTGGGCATTGTCCACCCGGGTTGCACCAGATAAAGATCTGGTGGTCATTCCAAATGCATCTGTATTATCACTGGACCCGAGTTCTGACCCGCCGGGCATTACACACAAACTCATTATCGATGCCACGACACCGAAGTCACCTGAGGTTCGAGGAGAAATATTTGCTCCAACTGTAGAGCCACCGCGCGACACGGAAAAATGGGAGACAATCTTAAAACAATTAATGAACAAGTAAAGGAGTGGATAGCACTATGCATACATGTCCTCGTTGCGATTCAAACGAAACACAGATTCTGTGCGAGTCACCTGTGAAGGGATGCTGGGTGATGTACGCTTGTCCGGTTTGTACATTTACGTGGAGATCAACCGAGCCTGAAACGATTACGAATCCAGAGATGTATAACCCAAGATTTAAGGTGAACCCTTCCGAGATGGGCAAGTACCAAATCCATCCCGCAATTGCCCAGAGAAGAAGTTAGAGTTCCTGAGAAGGTGACAGAAATGAAAATTATCGTAGCCATGACAGGCGCAACCGGCAGTATCCTGGGAATCAGGTTGTTGGAAGCACTCCGAGAGTGCGACATCGAGACGCATCTCGTGATGTCCGAATGGGCAGAAAAAACGATGCGAATCGAAACATCCTACCACCCAGACGATGTAAAAAAACTTGCGTCACATGTATACGCTCCCGACAATCAAGCATCTCGCATTTCAAGTGGGTCGTTTCGAGTCGATGGAATGGTGATTGCACCGTGCAGCATGAAGACACTCGCGGCCATCCGTGTCGGGCTTGCCGATAGTTTAATTCCGAGGGCAGCGGACGTGATTCTAAAGGAACGCAAAAAACTGGTGATTCTTCCCCGAGAATTACCGTTGAATAGCATTCATATTGAGAATATGCTGTGTCTTTCCAATGCTGGAGCAGTGATTTTACCGCCCATGCTTACGTTTTATAACAAACCGTCCACATTGGACGACGCCATCAATCACGTAGTGGCTCGTACGATGGACCAATTCGACATTGAACACGACCTAGCGAAAAGGTGGCTCTCACATTAACGAAACTGCATCCGGATGAGGATATCTCCTCACCCGGATAGTTTTATGTCGTAGTGGATTGGGGGAACAGATGTGGATAACTCTAATCAGATTGAACAGAGAAAAAATGACCACATTCAAATTAACTTGGATTACGACGTTTCGGGTAAAGGAATTACTTCAGGATTGGAACAATACCGCTTTAATCACGACGCCTTACCAAACGTAAATCTAGAAGATATCGATACCAACGTGGAATTTTTGGAACGTAGACTTCAGTTACCACTCATCATTTCTTCCATGACAGGTGGAACAAGTCAAGGTGAACACATTAACCGAAACCTTGCAACTGCAGCGCAACACTTTCACATCGCCTTAGCCCTTGGCTCAGGGAGAGCTGCGATTAGTAATCCTTCTACTGCAAAGTCATTTTACGTCCGCAAAGAGGCACCAAACGTGTTGTTATTCGCTAATCTTGGGGCCATCCAATTGAATTACGGATATACGGCAAAGCAATGTGCACAATTGGTTGAATTGATGGAAGCCGACGGGCTAATTCTGCACCTCAACCCCCTTCAAGAGGCAGTACAACCTGAAGGGAATACACATTTCGAAAGATTAATCGACCGGATCTCTGACGTCTGTGCCACTCTTTCCGTGCCAGTAATGGTCAAAGAGGTCGGGTGGGGCCTATCTGCCGAGGTGATACAGTCTCTTTATCAAGCAGGTGTTGTTGCAGTAGATGTTGCCGGCGCTGGAGGCACATCATGGAGTGAGGTTGAACGTCACCGCGGTACGCCGGACCAGGCTGCAATAGCGTCAGCATTTTCCAACTGGGGAATTCCAACTGCAGATGCAATCATTCGAGCGCGTTCCAGTGTTCCAACTATCCCAATCGTAGCGAGTGGTGGTATTCGCAGCGGAGTTGATGCTGCGAAGTGTTTAGCACTTGGATCTACGATTGTTGGTATGGCTTCACCGTTTCTGAAGGCCGCAGTGGAATCTTCGCAAGAGGTTGAAAAGGTAATCCGTGTATTCGAACAGCAACTGCGTATTACGATGTTTTGTACCGGAAACAGCAATATCGAATGTCTGCGAAAAGAGCGTCTGACCTTGATGTCTTAACGCTCCTGTGAGGTGGAGTTTATATGATAAAGGGATTCACGTTCGTGGAATTTCCTGTAAAAAATTTTGAAAAGTCTATTGTGTTCTATCGAGACACGTTAGGACTTCAGCTTTCGCACATGGATGAAGTGAGGCGGTGGTGTTTATTCAAAATTCCTGGCTCAGACACGGGATGTGCACTGTACCAGTCCACAGAAGGATTTATAAATGGAGACCCCCAGCATTTGGTTCATGTGGTCGTACAGGTGGAAGACGTAGAGAAAACAATAGAGGCGCTGTCGACTCAAGGGATTAAGGTCGAACCTATACGCGTACACGAAGACGAACATTTTCGAATTTCTGGATTCACAGACCCAGAAGGCCACGTATGGCGTGTTTGGGCACCATTTGCTGATGCTTAGAGGTATTAAATCGCGCTTCAGGTTATTTTACATCTAGGGTGGTGAATGTGCATATGGACGGACGAAAAAATGGATTTACACAATTTAAAAAGTATTTGAATCAGGTTGCATGCGGGGGGGTGCGAAGTTAAATGTATAGTTTTGAATGTATCCGGATACCGCTTGCAAATGACCGTTTCCGAGATACGGAGTAAAATCAGTCACGACGATTGCGTTAGACGATTCCGTGTCAATATTTCGTGCAGCCGTTCACCCCTTGGGTGGAATCAATTTATTCAATATGTAGTTCAAACTGGAAGCGACCTAACTGGTAAAAGTCTAGAATTTCTTCTACCAACCGGTGTCATTAAGCTGCTGGTAGAGGATGTAAGTATGATAGATTCTAAAGGTTTTCAGTGTCTCATCGCTGAGTAATCGTATAATCCGAAGCATTAATAGAAAATCACGTAAAATAACTCCACTTGATGCAACCCCTCGATTTAGACCCCTCCTATGAAATTAGTTGAGTCGCTTTGCGCGTACCCCGAGTACCATCTGGGCGTGATATATGTTCTGACCAAGCTTCAATAACTTGCTGTGGTGTCAGAGATGTTAAGTCAGATGGAGACGGAAAGCTACGTCATGTTGCTAGGGATCGTGGGGTGAATATCTCTTTGAAAACCTTTGTGTACTCAGGGAATCGAATGTCTAGCCAGCGTGTAATTCGATTCTCTATGCGCCCAGATTCAACGACCTAGTGTTCACGATTCTTAACTAGAACTTGAAAACGGCGGAATATTTCATCGCTAGGGCGGAATGTGGTGTAGTACCCACGACTGATCACATCTGAAATAATAATCGCGTCTTTTGGACCTCTTTTGGATGGCGAGTTATCACGGTTTTCCTTATAACGCTTTGTTGTCATGGGATTCACAAGAACGACATCACTGCCGCGTTCAATAAGCCAGTTTGCAATGTTGTCAGGTAGGTCAGGAGCCTCGCGGCTCCCTTCCCCCTTAAGAACCGGACTTGAGGCTTTCACCTCATCCGGCTCAAGCCATCCTGCAGTGTCCATAGCTTAGTTGTCTGTAGCTGTGGAACCATTCTTCCAGACGACCCTTCCATTGATAACGGTCTCGCTGTCCTTGAGAAACCGTTCTGGTCTGTCAGGCATGGTGTCATATCCATATCTCTTGTAATGAAGTTCATGACACCAACGATGGGTGACAAACACGTTGTTAATCGTGGAGCGACCGCCAAGCTGATGTGGAATCACATGGTGGAAACAAATCTTGTTTTCACTATTAAGCCGCCATTTACGAAAATGTTCTTCCGAAATTGGACGTCCACATAGACCGCACTTTCCGTCCGTTTTCTCAACGATTTTCTTCTGAAACCCATTGAGATGTTTAAGGAGCAGTTGCTTCCGCCGATGTTCAAAGTAGTTGCTATCACTAGGACGAAACGGAGAGCGATTTCCTTGTACCTTAGTATGTCGGATGATAGGCATGTTTGTCATATAGAAGAGGTCCCATGTTCCGTCCGTGAATACCCAGTCTCGATTACCACGTCGCGCGAAGTATTTTGCCTTCATCCATTTCGCGCTTTTGTTTGGATGCCTTCTTCCAATCCATCGCCATAGCATTTTATGGATTCGATAGTCGCAGTAAGAGAAGGCGTCTGTACTGACAGCCGTACTGTAGTAGCTCGCCCATCCACGTAACAGTGGATTAAGTTTTCGAATGATAGTTTCTGCCTTGGCAGTTTTATTGGAGTCCAGCAGCATTTTTGCTTTTCGAAGGATGGAAAGCTGACTCTCTTTGGATGGTTTGATAAGCAGTTTCCCGTCGTATTTCCGAACGTTGAACCCCAGAAAATCGAAACCCTCATCGATATGAGTAATTTTCGTTTTTTCTAGGCTTAGTTCGACTCCGACGTTTTCCTCCAGCCATTTGGATACCACTGGCACAAACTGCTCGGCTTGTTCCTTCGTTCTACAGGAAATAACAAAGTCGTCCGCATAAACTACCATATTAATACCAGGCTTTTTTCTCTGAGGTCCGAATCCCATTTTAAATGCCAGTTCCCTTAACGCCTCTTCCATCCCGTTTAACGCGATGTTGGCGAGAAGGGGTGAGATTATACCACCCTGCGGGGTCCCCCTGAGGCTAGGAATTCGCCCTCGTTTAGGCTCAATCACAGGCGCTTTAAGAATTCGCCGGACGAACATCTTGTCTTCTGGAGCGAGTTTGTTCAGCAATTTTTCGTGGGCTACGTTGTCAAAGAAACCTCTGATGTCACCCTCGATAACCCACTGCGGTGCACGACGAGTTGCGAGCACCACAAAGAGTTGTTCGATGGCGTCCCATGTCGAACGACTCGGACGGAATCCGTATGAATTTTGTTCAAACCTAATGTCCCATTCGGGCTCCATAGCCATTTTGTGTATCTCTTGACATACGCGCCCGTGGATAGTGGGAATACCGAGCGGTCTTTGCTTGCCATTCTTTTTCTTGATATAGACCCGGCGCACTGGAAGTGGCTTTTCTCGGAGATTCACTAGGGTGAGCAACTCGTTACGGGCTTCTGACGTAGTGTAGAGTTTGCCATCGATTCCTGGTGTTTTACGTCCGTTATTGTCCTGTGTAACGGTTCGGATTGCCAACATTTTAGCGTGTTGGCTGGTGCGGATAAGCCACTTGTAATGGCGGATAGCCTTTCGATTTCCGTGCTCGACTGCGTTTGCTAATTGGCGCTGTAACCTACAGACGTGCTGCTCGATTTCGTTCCAGTCAGTCCCTGAACCGAAGGTATTATTGGGCGATGAGGTATCTTGTGCCTCTAACCACGCCACCATGATTCTATCTTCGCTGGGCTTCGGGGATCTCTTGCGCGTTGAGCCTGTTGACTCGCTTGACGCGGCTAATGTGTTCATAACAGGCTCACCTCTCGTCGGTATGCTAACCGATTTCTAGTTGGATGACCGAGGGTAATTCAGCACGCTTTCGCGTTAGGACATCTTGTATGGTCCCTATCCACCCGATTACAGGGAGGCATTCGCTTTTTACCCACTCCTATACCTCCTGGGGATTCGCCGTTCTTACGATTGGCTTACTACTGAGGCGTAGACCCCATGAGGCTTACCATGTTCCGCTGATAACCCCTTAGCGAGATGTTTAGGTATCCCGAATTCTGCGGTAGCATTATGGGATTGTGAATTAGTGATGGTTGAGCACCAATTCCTACTACATGCCATTTTGGCGCAAGCGTGTCAGGGTGTTTCGCTTGTTACACTTGACGCAGTTTATAGGGGATTCACTCACGTTTACCATGCATCTCTAGCCTAGCTCCAAGCCGGGTGTACCCTCCCAGCGATGGCTACATTGTCTCACTCGCTCCGTAGGTTCCGTCACCGGTTCCCACGTCGTGATAGGCTCGCACTCACAATCCAGAGTGGGTGGGCTTGCGCCACATGATTAACAGCGACTTTCATGTCGCACAAACCAGTAGTGTCCCGTACTCTCCATTCCAACAACGACATCATTCAACTTGTGAGCTTGTTGTAATTTGCGAATACCACGTTCGAGTTGTTGGAATCCACTATGTGTGTTTGAAAACATAATTGCACGAGCAGTCAATACAATGCCTCGGAAGTTGACAGCCTGTGCGGCATGACGTTCTTTTGCAATATCAATTCCAACTACTAGAGTGGTCCGAGAAATTCGTTCAATTCGTTGATTCTGAGTCTGGATCAGTCTAGACTTCCTAGTAACGCCTCCTACGTTGAGTTATTGAGGGCTACGACCCAGTACACACTCATCGTAACGAGGTGTTTATTTGTCTTCAAGCCAATATCTTAGTGTGCACAGGAATGTTAACGGAGG
Organism: Alicyclobacillus fastidiosus; assembly: GCA_029166985.1. Taxonomy (GTDB): domain Bacteria; phylum Bacillota; class Bacilli; order Alicyclobacillales; family Alicyclobacillaceae; genus Alicyclobacillus; species Alicyclobacillus fastidiosus_A. The sequence goes on from CP119138.1 coordinate 1,035,134, forward strand.
CATTACCCCTACAGCGCGCCCAGCTAAGCCGGGCACAACTTGTTGGTGAAAGTCCAACCGAGGTAGGGACCAAGTCGCCTCGTAACTAGCAGGCATCTGGTGGCGAGAGCCGAAAGGGACACGAGGGAGTCGAGCCTCGTGTTGTATGGCGAAGACCACGTCTAACGCGGCGCTGCTCATTCAGCTTGTTTTCACTTGTATGGGAACTGGTTTTGCTTAAAATTTCTATAAGCGGCGAAAGTCCGCATGGTTTGTCCACGAGAGAGTTATGTTTACTTGTTAATTGGTTAAAATACGCGATTCAAATTACGATGTTTCTTTACGCGCTCCTGACAATACATATAGAGGGCGTCATAGAGTTCCATTTGCGCGGCGAGCTTTTCATGGTCACGCAGGCCATATTTAAACATATATCCAAAAGCGATGGCCCGGATTCCGGCACTTTCTTCGGCCAGATCATCATCGATGGGAATATCGGCTCCATGTATAATCTTCCCCATCATAACTAATGCCTCGTTGTCTGTGAGATTGTACTCACATAAAATTGATTCAAAAGAACAACGTCCTTCACGATGTCCAAGCAAAACACCAGGCATGTCAAATGGGATGCCATCTAGCGTTGAAGGGTCGGAGTGCCTCGAGACAAATTCGAATTCAGCTTCATTATCTATGAATCGCAAAATTAACCAGGGACATGCTACTCGTTCTACATGTGCATTTTCACGAGTTACCCATTTCATCGACGAATTTCACCTCTTGGAATCTTTCGAATTACAGCCCGCAACTCCTTTAATTTTTGTGAAAATTGTCCGCCACGATCGGCTTCAAAGTAATCCCGTGCCTGTATCTGTGTTGCGGTGCGTCTGATTTTAAAGTATTGAGCCTGTATCAATTCAACCTGCTCCTCATCAACACTAACCTTTAATAACTGTTCACACTGATCTATCAACTGTTCACACTGGGCTATTAGTGGTTGATATTCTTCATCGCGTGCCTCCTGGAACAATCGAACCAGTTCGGTGGTGTGATAGTTCGACACAAATTTGCTGATCAAAAGGAATTCGCTTCCTCCATAGCGAACGACCATATCCGCCAAGTTTCGAACGTTCAAAGGAACATCATCAAGGTCGGGAAAGACACAGACCCCATTCTGTAGATAAATCCCTCCAAGACGCTTAACTTCTCTCCAAATATTTGCGCGATATTTAGTGGGTTCCGACGGAACTTTGTAGATTAAGACAATCCAATCGATTTGTGTCATACCACGATTCCTTTTTTATATTAGACAGTCAACTTTGACATATGAGAAATGCAACGACTCTGGCTGAAAGCATAAATCTTTGGTTCATATTTCATTAGAATTTAAACCTAATTTTAAAACGTGAAACTGAACGAAGAAGCGCCTACTCTTACCCTTTGTCTCATACGTTAAAAAATGAATTCGCAATCTGGGCTACAATCTCGTGAGTACGAGATCCGACACTTTCTTGAAATTTGATTTCGAGTTCATAATCCAGATGAACTAAATAAAGGTTCTCACATAGACAATCGATATACCATTACAGATTTCATGTGTCTCTTTCAGTTACCAGTACCCCCATAAGTTAACGTATCCAAGATGTTCGTTTAACCAATTTGTACTTGTCACTGTAGATATGTGAAGGTTCCATTCTTCATTAGAATTATTGATGTATGTATTTTACCACTCTCCGAATGTAACGATTGTTATAATTTAAAATTAACCTCAGTTTTATAAACATTAACGTTCACTACAAAAAGCCTTAACACTATTCCCTTAGTATTCAGTGTGAAAGTTGTTTTCCAAAAAAATATTGAAGATTCGGTGGAGGTACATATGAGAAACAGTGCTAGGGTGGCCTTGGTTGCAAGTACACTGACCGTTGTAACTGTAGTTTCAGGATGTGGAACCAGCAACTCGGCGAGTGATTCTAATGTTTCTGCGACGAATAACCATAGCACGGCTAAGTCGGAAACTGGGGGTTCTGCAAGTATCAATACTGATGTAAAGACTGGAACAAATAAAGGTACTCTAGTCTTGTATGCCGCTGAAGGATACGATGCCGCAATGGGAGCGGCATTCGAGAAGAAGACTGGAATTAAGGTCGAAGTTCACGATGATTCCACTGGTCCGTTGATCACCGACGCCGAGAGTCAAGCATCTAATCCGCACTGGGATGTGATTTGGTTTGACGGAGATTCTTCTGCGCAGGCAATGGACAATCAAGGACTTCTCCTACAGGGATGGACTCCGAACGACGTGAATAACTACACGGCGCTAGGGCAGTCACTTATTGCGAAGGACAAGTCTTACTACCCCACTGGAGTGACAGGGATGGGGGCTATTGGATACGATCCTAAAGTCACCCCAGAATCCGATCTTCCAAAAACCTTCAATGATCTCCTCGAGCCGCAATGGAAGAACGCCATTGCAATGAACGATCCGGCAATTTCTGGACCAACGTACCCGTTAGTGGCGGGTGTCGTTCAGCAGATGGCGAGTGTTGCATCTGGTGAAAGGTTCTTCACACAACTTAAGAATAACGGATTGCACGTATATGATACCAACTCGGTTTCTATCAATGCGCTTCTGACAGGCAAAGTGAAATTGGCTATTGTACAGGACTCTGCGCTCATGAATGACGAAGCGAGTGGGGATCCAATCGCGATCGACTACCTCCAATCAGGAACCTACACACTCCCAAGCGTGATTGCAATCGATAAGCAGGCGCCGGACATGGCCGCTGCGAAGGAGTTTGTCGAATTCGCGCTAAGTCAAGAAGGGCAAAAGGTTATGATCAATCCGAAGGTGGCTGGCGCTGACGCATACTTGACCCCAGTTATAAAAGGCGTATCCGCGACTCCACTCGCAACTTCCTCACGTAAGAATGTGAATTGGGTTCGAGTAGATCCAATTACGGCAGCTATACAAAAAAACAGCTTAGAAACGTGGTTCCATGATAACATTACGTACTAATCCAAAGCGTTCATCGCTGGGCAACCTGGAGTCGTTACCGAGTCTGTTCATCATGTGTATCCTGATCGTGTATCCACTCGCGAGTCTCTTGATTCAGATTGTATTTCCAAATGTATTTAGCGCACATATGAATTGGAAGTTTTCCGTTAGCGACGTTGGTCGGGTCCTCAGCGTCCCGCTTAACGTCATCTCCATTGTCAATTCACTATGGATGGGTGCTATAGGCGCTGTGATCGCAGTTATTATTGGTACGGTTACAGCGTTTGGTGCACAAAATGCAAGCGGGTGGACGAAGAAACTGATTCATACATGCGTTTGGATCATTTTATTTGCTCCGTCCTTCGTAATCGCGTCAGGTTGGGTTGTTCTCTTGCAGGGTGGAGGAATCATACCTGAGCTGTTTCACTTTTCACCAAATGCATTTAATTGGTTTTTTTCTCCAGTTGGGTTGTTTCTCATCATGGGATTGCGTTATTTTCCATTCGCGCACTTTGCTATGACGCAATCGCTCCAAAATATTGGTCCAGAGTATATCCGAGCTGCAAAACTTCTTGGAGCAAAACGCTGGACCATCTTCTTTCAGATTTGGCTACGCTTATTGGCGCCTGCTCTGTTGGCGGGTGCGACAATCGCGTTTGCGGAGGGGTTCGGAGACTACAGTTTAGCGTCCGTCATCACACCCAATTTGAACGTTCCGCTCGTTGCGTTTCAAATTTATTCCGCCTTGTACGAACTACCTGTAGATTTTTCGTCTGCAGCAGTTCTTTCATTAATAGTCATTGTTGTTACTGCAGCTGCGATTATGTTGCAGTTCTGGTGGTTGAATCGACGAAGATATGGAACGATTTCCGGTTCTTCCTGGGCCGATGTTTCATCGGAAAAGGAGCGACCTAAATGGGTGGTTTGGCTAGCTTTGTTTGTCATCGCGATTGGGCTGATTTTACCACTTGGTGCGACACTCATCCAATCATTCTGGAAGAATAACTTTCAAGGTTTTGCTGCAGCGAATTGGACCATTTCAAATTATGTATCAGCCTTAGGTGTCGGCGATTCCGGTTTAGCCGCCTTACTTCGAACTGCAATGTACGCCTTAATTACATCTTGTATCGTCATGTTGCTCGGATTGTATATTGCTCAACAGATGACTTTCAACAAGTCTGCTGTCAATAAATCTATCAACGCCGTTACCATGTCGACCATTGCCATACCAGGTATTGTCCTTGGTTGTGGGTACGTGTTTGGCTGGAATGCGTTATATCTGAAACCTTTACATATGGATATCTTTGGGACATCGCTTTGTTTGGGGTTGGCGTATGTAGCCGTTCATCTGCCGTACGCGATACGTCTCCAACTCAGTGCAATGCTACAAATTTCACCAAACCTACTTTCTGCCGCGCAAATTCTAGGTGCCCGCAAAGGATTCGTGCTTCGAACCATCGTATTGCCGTTGGTGATGGAAACAGCGATATCGACCTTCCTCATCTCGTTCACCGGCACGATGTTTGAATTGCCTGCAGCTTCTATGCTTTATCCGGCTGGTCATCCACCAATATCGGTGTTGATTAATCACTTGTTTGCGGACTCTGACTGGGCACCTGGTTCAGCGCTAAGTATCATTGGGATGTTGGCCGTCTTTGGTTCTTACGCACTCGGAAACTTCCTCTTGCGCAAGTTACTTGGTGGAAAAAGTTTGAATGGCACTTGGGATAGAAGTCCAACGGTGTCGTCTGTACGAGGCTCGACAGAGACGAGCAGGGTTGCTGCGGCCCCTCAAGGCAGGGGTAGTTCACCTACCGACTTAACCATTACCCATACTTGAAGACGTCCCGTGGGGCAGATGAGGTGTGATTTTTATGTATATCTCACTTAAACATGTCACAAAGAAGTATAACGACAAGGTCGTCTTGAACGATATTTCGCTCGAAATTGAGAAGGGGCAAATTCTTGCCTTACTGGGGCCATCAGGTTGCGGAAAGACGACGCTACTAAACTCTCTAGCAGGACTGGTCGACATTGAGTTCGGACACATAGAAGTGAATGGGCAACTATACTCAAGGGGTGGTTATACGTTACCACCGGAGTCACGCAAAATCGGCATGGTGTTTCAAGACTTCGCGCTGTGGCCACATATGAATGTCTTCGACAACATCGCATTTGGTTTAAAGGTTCAACGGCTCTCGCGCTCCGCAGTTTCAAATCGTGTTGCAGAAATGCTTGAAGTCGTCCGTCTTAGTGGGTATGAAAACCACTTTCCGTACCAGCTCTCTGGCGGTCAGAAACAAAGAGTAGCCATCGCACGGGCTTTGGCGCCTGGACCGAGTTTACTGCTCATGGACGAACCTCTTTCTAGCCTGGATGCACAGCTACGCGTCGAAATGCGATGGCAGCTTGTAGAGATTATAAGGGAAGGCCGGGGTTACGACCGTCTATGTTACCCACGATCAGGCTGAAGCCCTGACGATGGCTGACCATATTGTTCTTCTTCATCGAGGAAATATAGAACAACAGGGGACACCGACCGATTTGTACCGCTCCCCTGAGACGTCCTTTACAGCAGCTTTTATTGGTACATCAAATTTGTTGCCCTGCGACATCGTTTCAGAGTCGGGAGGATTTGTAACTGTGGACTGTGACGGACTACAATGGACGACGCAAACGGTAGACTATGTCTCGGATCAGCCTATGATGTTGATGGTTCGCCCCGACGACATTCAAGAAATTGGCCAAAATCCCATTCACAGCAAGGGAACCTCTATTCTAGGTAAGATCGAACGAAAATCATACCTCGGCAATCAATGGCTCTATGGAGTGCGTATATCCTGTTCCACAAATCCCGTACTCGAGTGGGTAGATGACGAGGAACGACAAGTCGGGGATAGCGTCTCTCTTTGGGTTCCTATGGAGGCTACGAGAATTGTCCGTAAAGACTCAGTTACGTTGGTTTGAAAGAATAGTTCCATTTCTCGCGTAAAGGCGAATATCCCAAGTGAATCTGGAGGTCATTTTTTTGAGTATTTATGCTGTAATCAGCAGTTTGCTTGGAACTAGCGTCGAGTTTGTAGAGGCGCTGACAATTATCCTTGCAGTCGGATCCATTCGAGGATGGAAGTCGTCATTAACTGGAGCCCTAACTGCTCTCCTTATTCTCGGTGGCTTGGTCGCAATCATTGGTGCTCCACTGGTTACATTACTGCAAGCTTTTTGGCTGCAATTAATTGTCGGTGTGTTTATGCTGCTGTTTGGAGCTAGGTGGCTAAGAAAGAGCATCTTACGATATGGAGGATTGAAAGCTCCACATAACGAGGCGAAGAGTTATCAAGAAGAACTGGAACGACAACGTAATGCGGGAAATGTGGCCTCCGGTATTGACAAAGTTGGCTTTGCGACGTCATTTGCAGGGACGTTCCTAGAAGGCATGGAAGCCATATTCATCGTTTTGACCTTTGGATTAGGTGCAAAATCGATGAGTTCAGCGGTTCTGGGAGCTGCGATTGCAACCGTTGTTGTCGTTTTACTTGGAATTATCTTGCGTAAACCCCTGACTCTCATTCCGGAAAACACGATGAAGTTTCTAGTAGGTGTGTTACTTACGAGCTTTGGTCTTTTTTGGACCGGCGAGAGCTTCAAAATCTCTTGGCCGCAGGCCGATTTGTCAATTTTATATATTGCAGCGTCTCTCGTCGTTCTATCGTTAATCTTAATAGCCCTGTGCAAGAGTATAAAGCAAAAAAGCAACACAGGAACTTTTTCATCCTTTCACTCGTAAAAGGTGGTTTGATATATGAAAGTATTTTCGAAATTGTGGGGCCTTATCATCGACGACGTACGACTCGCTGGTACATTGATTCTTGCCTTGATTCTCGCGTTTGTGTTTGCGAAAACACATGAAAATGTGCCAGCTATTGTAGTCATATGGGGCGGGTTAATACTGTCTTTTATATGGTCTATTATGTATCAAGTTCGACTAGCTAAGAGGAAAGGTTAACTGCACATTTTAGCAAATGATTGGTTCATTAAAGACAGCATGACACTCAACCTGTTTTTAATTGGCCGTCATAATTTACACTACGACGAGGGCCGCACTATTCGGCGTGGTGAAGGATGAAACATGTAAAAATTAAGCGTCATGGTGTCAGAAGTATTACAGTCCCTTTTGCTTGGCGTAGGCGGGATAAGTACTGTCTCGGATGTCCCGGTGTTATTGATTCGCACCCACGGGAAGGGTATAGGCTGGTAAAGCAGAGCTTAATGCCCTTTTAACCCGTTGATCCCATGTGCGCGATAGGGCGTACGCCTGCCTGTCCATAACCCTACTCTTAGAAGGGTTATGGACTTCAACCAACGCATTTCGAAATGCTTCTTGAAAAGTAATTTTCTCGTTGGTCGTATATACAAGGCGATTGAGATCCGATGTCACCGGAACACCACCAACGACAATGGGTTTTCCCACAGCAAGATACTCAAGCAGCTTCAAGGGATTAGAAGATGTACTCGCCTTTGACGATATGCGAGGCAGTAACAGTATATCCAATGCGTGAAGGTACTCCGGTAAATCTTCGTAGGGAACAGCACCAAGATATCTTACATGACCGTGTTCGAGAAGCCGTCTATAGGATTGCGCATGCCGCTCACCTGCCATCTGACCCTCTTTCCCCAACAAAAACAGAGTAACTTCCGGGAAAGTATCTACAATGGAAAGCATTGCATCAAAGTCGATCCAGTGGTTTAACGTTCCGGCAAAACCTACACGAACTTGATTTCCGTTTCGCTCTAATCCAGTTGGAACTTCAGACGACGGGTTCATGAAGAGTTCAGCGTCAACTCCGTTTGGCAACAGTACAACAGGTTGATTGAGTAACGCTTCCATTTGATTACGAAGTGTTGGGGAGACAGCTAATACGGAAGACGAAAGGGCTGCTAATCGGCGCCAAGCAGTAACAACTTCTTCCCGGTTCCATCCGTAAGGGAATGAAAGTACATCGTCAACACAATCAAAGATGACATGTTGCGGATTGAGTCGTTCTATAACCCGATATTGATAAGGTGTCCAATTCGTGACGTAAACGACCGTCTCATTCCTCCAGTTGTGTCCCCAGTGGTTGGAAAGCTCATCATCGAGATTCTTTATTTGACGTTTGAGTGCAGTCGATAAAATCTCTAATTTCTTTGGAATCGAAAAGGGGGGCGTCAAGATCGTATTGTGTTCGCCCATTTTGCATGATTTCCAACTCCACAGGGTCCCTTTGAATTTCTTCTCATGAAACAATGATCGGGATGGTTCTACATACATGACTTCCCCATGAAATCCTCGGGTCATTAATCGCGAGGTATCTTGAAAGCCAGGTGTGTGGTATGCCGCCATGCCAAAACTAAGCCAGTTTTTGAACATATGTACACCGCCTTGAAGTTTATCTGGTTACAAGATTTCCACAGCCTGTACGTTTATGATTACTGAAACGGTTTAATTGGAGGCAACTCGTTAATTGTGTGTAATGGAGAATCCGATATGGGTTAAACACGGTATCGACATTCATTACCGCCTTTGTCAATTAGGTTGCAGAATCATGCCTAGGATTATTCAATCAACGTCATTTGAACTGGCTTCTTTGAGAAGAAACGGAATAAGGCTGTTACTAGATAGAAGAGAACTCGGGAAGCTAAGCCGCGCACCGACGAGTGGGGATGGGAAGACATGGTTCTGTAAAGAAACACTCCATACAATCGCCATACAGTCTCCATCCAGGCTTCACACGGCTCTTATACACTTAGTGGTGTCGACGGAATGATGGCCTGAGACGCTTTCAATGACATCCTTTGCCTCCAGGACAGCCGTATTGCCGAGCGGCTGTCCTTTTCATGCACCTTGGAGAGAAGATACCGAGGGGCATAAGGCAAAGGTATAAGCAATTGTTATTATAGGCACTGTCATATTTGACTCTCAATGATGCGTGTGCACTACATAAACCAACTCAGCTAAACGGACGTCCTATTTCACCAGGGTGCCATCCGTGCTCTGCATCACACGCGTTATTTTCGTTTTTCTGCACCACCATTAAGTTATTTTCATGGTTCATAAAGTAGGAGCGGATACCAGGGCAGTTCGATAAATTCATTGGAATATGATGTGGTATTAAATAGGGCCTGCTGAATGAATTGAAATCCCAGTAGTAGCAAGGGTTTCGGGTGTGTTTTGTCGAATACAAGTGTATGGATTTTGAGCGGAACGTGCGAAAAACCGTGCACTTGGAGGACGGACAATGTACGCGAATCATCAAGATCAACAGATACTCCCCGGCGACTTCTTTCTACCGTTCGGTGGTCGACTCAGAGAAGATAATCGTTGGGTTGAGCTCTCCTATCTCATCCCGTGGCGACGCGTGGAACAAGAATACAGCAAACACTTTAGCAAGGACCTTCGAGGCGGGCGCGCAATGTCCGTTAGAATGGCGCTTGGTGCGCTCATCATTCAGGAACGTGAAGGCTTTTCAGACCGCCACTTGGTTCAACACATCACGGAAAACCCGTACCTGCAGTACTTCCTCGGTCTTGAGGCATATCAGGAAGAACCGCCTTTTGATCCTTCTCTGCTGACATACTTTCGTAAGCGGCTTGGCCCTGATGCTATTAACCAAGTGAATGAGTGGATTGTGCAGGCAGCACGTGAGGAAGAAGAGGATGGAGACGACAACGGTCCCAAAGACAATCCTCCAACCTCCTCCGGGGAAGATGCAAACGGTCGTCCACAAGCAGAATCTCAAGAACCACGCGCGCATCAAGGGAAGCTTATTCTGGATGCAACCTGCGCGCCTGCAGATATTGCGTATCCGACAGACCTGACACTGTTGAACACAGCGCGTGAGAAGTTGGAGGACATCATCGACACACTCCATGCGTCACATGTCGGCTACATGAAGAAACCTAGAGACCGGCGGCGCCAAGCGCGTCGTGACTACTTGCGAACGGCAAAGAACCGAAAGCCAAGCCGGTCAGAGATTCGTAAGGCTATTGGGCGACAGTTGCGCTATGTGGCAAGGGACTTGAGATTCATTGAACAACTGGCAGAACATACACCGCTTACTACCCTCTCGCGGAAACAATACCGCGATCTCTTGGTTATTGGCGAGTTGCATCGCCAACAACGAGAGATGTATCGCACGCGAAGCCACCGGGTTGACGACAGAATCGTCAGCATCGCACAGCCAGACGTTCGACCCATTGTACGTGGAAAAGCAAAAGCGAATGTGGAGTTCGGTTCAAAGGTCGCCATCAGTGTTGTGGACGGATACGCCATGATGGAGAAGACAAGCTGGGATAGCTTCAATGAGGGAACGACCCTGATTGAATCCGTAGAGCGGTATGTTGAGCGCTTCGGTTGCTATCCGGAAGCCGTTCTGGCGGACAAAATCTATCGAACGCGAGAGAACCTCAGGTACTGCAAGGAACACGGAATCCGGTTGAGCGGGCCGAAACTTGGTCGTCCGCCAAAGCATGTGGAGCCAGGAGAAAAGCAACAAGAGCGCGAGGACGTGGGTGAGCGTAACGCGGTGGAAGGGAAATTTGGCGAAGCCAAGCGAAACTATGGGCTTGGCTTGATTCGAGCACGGCTTCGTCAGACGAGCGAGACTGTGATCGCCCTGCAACTGTTGGTCATGAACCTCGAAAAGAGGCTGCGGCTTCTTTTCTGGCTCTTGTTTGGAGAACTCTTTGAGGTTGATTTTTGCATCATGGGGCCTGTGTATTAAATCGTTCAGCAGGCCCTAAATATATTTCGTGCTGGTGTGAAAACATCGTTGTTTAGATGATGTCCACATAATTACCACATCGTCTCCAATTAGATTAAAGCCTAGTCTGATATGCTGTCGGGCGAGGTGATTATACGTGATGACAAATTGGGTGATTCAAACTTCTGGCCTCACACGGACATATAAAACGCAGATTGCGGTAAATCTACTTAATTTAAGAGTACCTGAAGGAACGATTTACGGTTTTCTTGGGCCGAACGGTGCGGGTAAAACGACGACAATTCGAATGTTGTTAGGACTGATTCGCCCGACATCGGGTGACATCGAGATCTTTCGGAAATCTCTGGCACAGAATCGAATGTCCATCCTCAAGAAAGTTGGGTCTCTCGTGGAGAGCCCTTCATATTATGGGCATCTGTCGGGGTTCGAAAATTTGGCTGTTTTTGCACGTCTCCTAGATGTATCGGATCAACGAATTCGTGAGGTTCTGGAAATTGTCCGATTGACGCCTGCTGCCAATAAAGCAGTGAAAGGCTACTCTCTTGGCATGAAACAACGCCTCGGCATTGCGAGCGCACTCTTGGCAAGCCCGAAGTTATTAATTCTCGACGAACCAACGAACGGTTTAGATCCGGCGGGGATTCACGAAATCCGCCAACTCATTATTGACATGCCACGACAGCATGGGATATCGGTGCTCGTTTCGAGTCATTTGCTCAGCGAGATTGAACAGATGGCTACATGGGTCGGCATCATCAATCAGGGCAAGCTCCTCTTCCAGGATCATATCCAGGCTCTTCGTCAGGAGAGTCAAGCTGAACTCCTTATCGATGTAGATCGTCCGCAGGATGCTCTCGCCATTCTCCAGCGAGAAGGGTTTGAGGTGACCATGGTGGACAAGTCACTGGTACTCAAAAACATCGAATATCCTGAATACGCACAGGTAAACAAGAAACTGGTTCTCGCCGATATTCCAGTCTTTCGGATCCGAGAACATGCACCTTCTTTGGAGGATATATTCCTTCGTCTCGTTGGAACAGGAGGCAGTTTGTAATGATAGGCGCCCTGAAGTCTGATCTCATTAAATTTAAAAAAACCTGAATTTTTCAGCTTGTTTTTCTGGGGCCAATCGGAGTCGTGAGTCTAACAGGTGTTCATTACGCAGTCAGCTTTGAGGAAATGTTTCATACTGGAGTCAACAATTGGCCGTATCTCATCCAGAACATAAACTTTCTCCTAATCCCAGCGCTGATTCTCGGTCTAACGCTAATCGCGTCGCTGATGACAGGCATGGAACACCAGGGAAATACATGGAAGCAATTACTGGCCATGCCCGTTCCACGTGTCAAAATACGTAAGCAAGTTCATTTGGCTCATCGTATACTTACTCATCTCTAGTGCATTGGCGTTCGTAGGAACCATCATACTTGGATTTCTGCTGGGATTCCACGGCATGATACCTTGGGGCGCAGTGGTTCAGGAGGGCTTTGCGCCATATCTAGCTGCATACGCACTGATGGCTGTGCAATTGCTATTATCCGTGCTCGTATCCAACCAAAGTCTTGCCATTTCCGTTGGGATTGTTGGTGTAATTGTAAGTTTCGCAAACGTTGTGACACACTTGATACCCAAATGGGTTCCATGGATTTATCCGGGTTCCGCAGCGCCATATACCGGTTCAGTTGGTCACTATATAACTCTTTCCATTGTCGTATGTTTTTTGCTTCTTTGTTGTGGAGCGTACTTCTTTGCGAAGAATCAAGTAAAGTGAGGGTGAGTTCATGGTATGGAAAGTCATTCAATCTGAATGGTTGAAGATACGCAAATCGAGCGTCTGGTTCCCGGTTATTTTAGCACCCCTCTTAACTATTGCAATAGGCGTCATGGGTGCACGACACGGTCAGTTGCTAAACCGTACTAGCAGTAGTCCTTGGAGCAGCTACTATTTGATTATTGTCGTCGCATATTCGTTGTTGCTATTACCACTTTTGACCGGTGTCTTAGCATCCGTGATCTGCCGCTTCGAACATTTATCTGGAGGGTGGAAGCAAGTGTTGGCCTTTCCCGTCCCCAGAACGACTATCTACTGTGTGAAATTCTTATACGTGCTATTGCTTGTAGCGTTAGCGCAAGTGCTTATGATGTTTGGCGTAATTGGCACGGGGCTTACGGTTTTGCACATCACCTCCTCGATTCCATGGCAGCTACTGTTACGCAGCATCTTAGGCGGATGGTTGGCTTGTATCCCATTCATTGCATTGCAACTTTGGGTCTCTATGTGGTGGAAAAGCTTTGGTGCACCCTTTGCATTGAACGTAATTTTGACGATTCCTGCTGTCGCCGTTGCCCACTCAAGCCGCTTCGGACCCATTTATCCTTGGGCACAACCGATGCTCGCTATGTTACCCAGTGGACATCAATTCCTCAATGTCACCACAAAGACGACGCTAACCATCATCGTTTCGGGGATCCTCCTGGTTGCAGTGGGGTGGTTCCACTTTCAGAAACGAGACATCACTTCATAAGCTAAAATGGACGGGATTACAGAGGCGTTGATCTGCGACGTCACGTGTTAAACGAAGGTTTACTATCCTCATTTGGCGTAAGCCTTTGTTACTCTCATCCGTCCTTTTAGCAGGTTGGATTCTATTTTTCATGACTGAGGTGGAACGGTTGGCTCACGGTATTACATCACTCATTCAAATATATGGGTATATCGGGATTTTTTTAGCCATGGTCCTAGAGAGTGCGTGTATTCCACTGCCAAGCGAAGTGATTATGCCGTTTGGCGGGTATCTGGTCGTCCTTGGTCACCTGAATTTTTGGGGTGTGGTGATTTGCGGGACCCTAGGAAACCTGGTAGGCTCACTAATTGCCTATTTTATCGGCCGTTACGGTGGGCGGTTGTTGATTCTTAAATATGGTCGTTTGATTCGTTTGTCAGAACATCATCTTAAAATGGCAGAAAACTGGTTCACTAAGCGTGGACAATCAGCTGTACTTATCGGGAGAGTTCTTCCCATCGTACGAACATTTATCTCACTACCCGCAGGCGTTGCACAGATGCCCGTTGTTCAATTCTTATTGTATACCCTCATCGGGTCACTTCCGTGGGTCTACATGCTCACTTGGTCGGGGACAGCTTTGGGAAAGGGGTGGGAGGGAATCAATAAATATGTTCATCCATTGACTTACGCGGTTGTAGCAGCAATCGTCATAACAGTGGCAACATACGTAGTGAAATTGCTTAGACATCGACAAGAGTAGTATCCTGATTTTGGGCACATGATTTAAATTCTGTCCGACTCGTCGTTGTTTCTTCATAAATCCATACAAATTCCCAAATAGGCACCATGTCCTTATTTCATATATCGAATGGCGTGAATAGATTCCTACGTTATGACCCCAATTTAATCGCGGAATTGCAAAATCACGTGAAGGTTTAACGCGCCGTATATGTATCAACGAGCTATCGCAATTCGTTGAGTCTCTACGAACAACAGCAAGTGGAAAAAATCAATGGGTAGTACTTCGAGAGTTAGAGGATTAAAGGTAGTTAGAAGGCTTGGCCTAGTGGCCAAGCCCTCGCTCTTTTCTGTGTTTTTTTCTGGATATTCGTGAGGTACTCACATCTGAAGCTTCTCAATCATGGCTAGCCACAGAGTCTTACTTGCGTAGCGTGCATGGTGCTTTCCTATGTACATAGGGTTTGACCTTTGTTCCACGGAGATGCCATGAAGTATTCTCTAAACCACTTAGACCATGTTTTAGACCATTCCCCGGACGAAATGCGAATGGCCAAAATACACTATTTCGGGTTCACTAGGCTCTAGGCTGAAGCTTGTGATCCCAACGACTACTGGAGTCATAATCCTCGAGGACTTTTCCTGTTCCTATAGCAACACAGTCAAGCGGATTTTCCACAATAGAAACGGGTATACCGGTTTTAGCACTTAATACATCATCCAAATTGCGTAATAACGTACCACCTCCTGAAAGAACAATTCCTCGCTCTATAATATCTGCGGAGAGTTCTGGCGGTATTCTTTCAAGCGTAGTCCTCACAAGTTCTACAATAGAATCAATTGCTTCATGCAGAGTATAAATGATTTCTGAAGAACTCACCGACAGAGTCTTCGGCAACCCGGTTACAAGATCTCGTCCTCGAACATTGAGATACTCTTGATTCACATCGGCTTCAATTGCGCCTATAGAAAGCTTGAGGGTTTCCGCCGTAGGCTCTCCAATCGCCAAGTTATGGACTTTTTTCATATATTGGACAATGCGTGCATCGATTGCATCGCCTCCTGAACGAACTGATCGAGTTGTAACGATTCTCCCAAGCGAAATGACAGCTGTCTCCGTAGTTCCACCACCTATATCCACAACCATAGATCCTGTGGCGTCACCGATAGGCAGACTTGCTCCAATGGCTGCTGCCATCGGCTCTTTAATTGTTCGGGCATGTTTTGCTCCTACTTGAAGGATTGCATTTTCAACTGCGCGTTTTTCGACTGCGGTTATCCCGGAAGGTACAGAGATGATCACTCTCGGTTTCACTAACCGTTTTAGCTGTGAAACCTTCAATGCCTTTTCAAGAAAATGCTTTATCATCTTTGATGTTGTCTGGAGGTCCGCGATAGCTCCATCTCTTATGGGCCGAACCACGACGATATCGCGGGGCGTCCGTCCAATCATCTGTTTAGCCACTGCCCCCACAGCACAAATCGCACCCGTACCTTGTTGAATAGCCATTACAGAGGGTTCACGCAAGACGATACCTTGCCCTCTGACGTAGACTAATGTATTTGTGGTGCCCAGATCGACAGCTACATCACGACGTGCAAACATTGATTAGTCATCCTCCAACTTCTTCCTCATCACCAATGTCAACCAAGCCATGTATCCGCTTATGCATTAACCGATATCCAATTACTACACCTATCATTAACAGCACCCCCGGTATCAGTTCGATCCGCCAATGATGGTAAATAGATGCTCCCGCCCGTTCTAGGAGGTTTCCAGCTATTAAAAACGTACTGGTCCAAAGAAATGACGCAACCAATTGAATCGGAATGTAAATTTTAAGCTTCAACTTATTGATTCCGGTAATATATGGAATAACATCTCGTATCACTGCAATGTACTTAGTGATAATCAATGTCCAGATGGCTTGCCGTTGAAACAACCGTTCTGTTTTTCGCAGACGTTTTTGGGTAATGAATATATACCTTCCAAATTTCTGTATAACAGGTCGTCCGACAGTGCGGCCAATAAGGTAGGTTAGCATTGATCCGGTAAAAGTACCCATACTAGCAGATAAAATCATCAGTGGCAGATTGAAATGGATTTGGTTTGTGTGAGAAAAAACTCCTAATGTTGTTAGTACGGTTTCCCCTGGCACAATAAGAATCACATACTCAAGGGCAAGTAAAACAAAAACACCGGTATATCCATATGTTGTTGCGATGTGTTCGAAACCCACTTCATTCACTCCCATGGCGTTAACGGTCTATGTGCACGGCCGACGAACACCAGGATCGCATCGAATGGCGATACACAAACCTTGAACGTCTAATGGTGCTTCGAATGTGTCTAGGAACCTCAGAGATGGTGTTTGGTTATGTTAAATCTGCAGATTTAAAGAGGTTATTGTGACCCTTTCAATGTTGTTAGTGAGTAGTTTGCGGAATACACCGGAAGAAACTTTGCTCTTAGCTGCTGTTCCTTTTCAGAAACGGATTAGTCCAATCACAATATAGGTGAAACACAAAATCCGCTTTCAGTTGACCCGTTCCAATTTCGCTAATCAACCAAAGAAATAGACTCACTGCACATGAATGTCAGTCGTACGAACTAGGTCGGGCCTAGCAGTACTGGATTCTTCATCTCCACCATCCGTCGCAATGTATAAAACTTTCGCGGTCTAAACAAGCTTTGGCATCATCATTAGCGCGGTTGACTACAATTACCTCTGACTCATTGACACTAAAATATCAAATCAACAATCTGTCGAAGACAGATCATCGATACAAGAAAAACATTTATTTTCGCAAGATGATCGATACTGATGATTGATTAAGTACATTTCGGCTTTCCCAGAACAAATTGGGCAGACAAACGAGATTTTATGAGATCCATTGCGTTGTAATAGTTGGATAGCCATCTTTCGCGCCCAAACTACATGAAGAGCGTCTTCACTATTCAGCTTGACTACCTCCTAACTCCATGTACGTCCCCAAATGAACGTCGGACTAAGTCTAAGATTTATATAAGAATGTTTTAGACTAGGTAAATTATATCGGGCCTATGTTAAAGGATAGTGGTAACCATATAGAGATTGTGTGGAGATCAGGGCAGCATGACCATTCGGACTGCCACTCGGCACGGAAACACCCTGAAACATCTACTTTCAATTCAATAACGGCGTGAAGATTTGCATTATTATTGTAGAATATGTGCAAACAACA
The DNA here is from genome assembly GCA_029166985.1 of Alicyclobacillus fastidiosus. Taxonomy (GTDB): domain Bacteria; phylum Bacillota; class Bacilli; order Alicyclobacillales; family Alicyclobacillaceae; genus Alicyclobacillus; species Alicyclobacillus fastidiosus_A. The sequence continues at coordinate 1,052,341 of CP119138.1, forward strand.
GTTTGATTTTGGCAGTCAAGCCCGCACTTACGAGAATGTGACAGGCTGGAAGAGCTACTGAATCTACACGAGAGGAACGAGTAACCGATGAATCAGTCCGTATCCGTTACCAGAAAACGTGGGCGACGGTTTCTAACAAAGGTTCCAGAAATCACGTTGTATTTCTGGATTGTTAAATTATTGACGACCGCGATGGGCGAATCCACCTCTGATTACCTCGTTAGTCACATCAACTCATACACCGCAGTTGTGCTTGGGGCAGTTGGGTTCATTGTCGCACTCATTCTACAATTCTCGGTTCGTAAGTATGTGGCATGGATATATTGGCTATTAGTCGTCATGGTTGCGATTTTCGGCACGATGGTTGCCGATGTCACGCACATTGTTTTGGGAGTTCCGTATTACGTCTCCACAATTGCCTTCGCCATCATCTTGACGGTAGTGTTCACGACTTGGTACAGAGTCGAGAAGACGTTATCCATCCACAGCATATACACTCGCCGACGCGAGATGTTTTACTGGGCCGCGGTGCTGGCGACCTTCGCGATGGGAACTGCCACAGGCGACATGACGGCAACGACATTACATTTGGGGTATATGGATTCAGCGATTTTGTTTGTGGTACTGTTTTTACTCCCCGCCCTCGGCTATTGGTTATTCGGTCTCAATGACATTTTCGCCTTCTGGTTTGCGTACGTCATGACCCGGCCACTTGGCGCGTCCTTCGCCGATTGGTTTGGAAAACCACATAGTATCAGCGGACTGGGGTATGGCGATGGTGTTGTAAGTGTCGTGTTGACGATACTCATTGTTGTTTTCGTCGGTTATTTGACGGTGAGCCGTAGGGACGTTCAGAGACAATCAGTATTACAATGATGCGGAAATTGCCCTCGTTCTATCGCTAACGGCGGCGAATGTCGAACAAGGACTTGGACCCGCTGGGCGGGTGTTACCCATTGTCAAAAGCGCATTACAGGGCTAAGTCCATTTGTAAGAGGGCATGCCTACAGTGGTTGGATGATATCGAGTTCTTTTGTAAATAGTGTCCTGGCTTGTTGGACGAACGGGCAGCTGAAGATACGTAGTCAAGAGAAAACCCTAATATGTATTATTTTCAGCGACTGAAGACAAAGACCGTGTCTGTTTAACACTACGTGCAGCCAATGATGAAATTTATCATGTGACACAGCAAGTGGGACTCTACAGACAATAAGCAAGTTGAAATGGAGAGATATATGTGCCTAGATTCATCATTGAAGACAATTTTTGGTCGATATTCCCCCATGCGAAAATAGGCACCGTTATTTGTCAGGGTATTGATAATTCAATTAGAGACGTTGAATACTACGAAAAGTTGCTGCAGAATGCAGAAACAGAAGCGCATAAGTTTCTTAGTCTGGATGAATTCAGTAGCCAACCAGTCATATCAGTTTGGCGAGAAGCTTTCCAGAAATTCAAGACGAAGAAGGGGGCAAGGTGTTCAATTGAAGCTTTGTTAAAGAGAGTGAAAAACGGCAACCACATCGGAACCATAAACCCACTGGTTGACATCTATAATTCGATTTCATTGCGTTATGGGCTTCCGTGCGGTGGAGAAGATATCGATACTTTTTTAGGTGATATTCGACTAACTCAAGCAAATGGAAACGAACCCTTTATCCCGTTAGGAAGTGACGAAAATGCTTCCCCATATGAGGGGGAAATTGTATATAAAGATGATGGCGGTGCAATATGCAGATGTTGGAACTGGCGTGAAGCGCTGAGGACAATGCTCACCGAAGATACGAAGAATGCGTTCCTCTGTATTGAATTAATCGATGAAAAGAGAACCGATGAGTTTTACAAAGCGCTTAAAGAATTGTCTATTTTAGTGTCACATCACCTTGGGGGTAGTGTGAGGACTGAAATGTTAGACCTAAATTATAGAGAAATCACAATAGGTGGTTAAGATTAGACTGTGGAAGGCTAATGCATCACAGGATGTAACCGTCCGATCCCTATTGAAGCTTGGTTACAGAGGACGATGACATCTTTAGTATCTCCCCAAATCGATGGATGCCTTCTTCAATTTCTTCTATGGTAGCTCGAGCGAACGAAAACTTTATATACCCCCACGTTGGGCTCCGTAGAGCCCGCCCGGAACGAACAGGATCTTCTTACGTATCCCCATTAGTTTCTTGATATGTGTCGTCCATTCGGATTCTATAAAGGTCCGAGCGAGTTCTTGCGAAATTGCACTGGTGCCCAGATCCATCTGTTCTTTGGCATCCGCAAGGCGTTGAATCACTGCACTAGGACCTACCACCCATCCAATCCGTAAACCTGGTGCTACTGTTTTGACATACTCCCCAGATAAATCACGTTGTTATACCCACCCTCCATGGTCACAAGAGGGGAAGGGGGCGTAACCGTATCATCCACTGTCAATGCACTATAGGCGTCGTCTTCTACAATTGGAAGCGAAGCTCACTACAAATCTCGATCAATCTTTGTCGTCGTTGTGGCGTCAGTGTCGTACCCGTTGGATTGTGATAGGTTGGATTTACAAACACCTCAGCTCAAGCGACAAACCAGGAAGGAATGCACCTTTTGATGTGTACAGATTCCAATGTGGAATGCGGTTGGGTATGACCCCCCACAAATCTTCGCTTACGTGAGTACCTCTTCCACGTACAGAGCGGACTAAACCTGTGGATCGTAGTTCGTCATAAGCCATGATTCACGTTGAGCTCCTCGGCTAAGCTGCGCGATAACGATAATCAGAACAATACCCCATGTTGATGTGATCATTAATCCGAAAACGAATATGATCACCGCAAGTAAAGACACCCCAACTAGATCCCAACGTTTACTCTTTGCATCGCTTAACCATCATAATAGTTGGTTGTACAAGAAAAAGAAGTTCAGAAACACCGTAACAAACTGCATGCAAACACCTTTGTAACTATATCGTGAAACACACATGACATCTGAGATCATATACCCATATCGACATGGCAACACTCAGTGGAACATCTGAGCCCACTCTAACATCCACATAATAAGCCATCAATGTTACATATGCGCCCACTCAAAATCGGTTCTAAGATGCTTTAACAAGCCAAGTGCTCTTCCGTGGCCGCGGATACGGTTTGTGTGCTTGATGCGGCCGTTTCTGCATGTTCTGTGATCACATCAATACTCTTCACCAGTTGTTCCGTACCAGTTGCCATATGCTGTACTGCTGACGAAACTTCTTCAATTAGTGCTGTCACAGATTTCACAGCTGTACTAATTTCTTCGAAAGATTCACCCGCTGCATCTACTGCATGAATTCCGACAGCCACTTCTTCTGTTCCTTTCAGTATCTTGGATAACCTCGTCGATCTCAGTTTGAATTGTAGTTATCACCTGTGAAACTTCTTGAGCGGAGGTCGCAGTTTGTTTAGCGAGCTTCCTTACTTCGTGAGCAACCACGGCCATGCTCTCCGGCGCGTGCGGCTTCTTCTGCACTACGAGCTGTTTCTCTGATCCAATGCAACATCTTGAACGTAAGTTGCAATGTTTTCGGTTGCTTGGCTCGTCTGTTCAGCGCTTGCTGTTAACTCTTGTGCCGACGTCCCATTCGCGACGTAGCTTGGCTTTTGACACTGCCACTCACTCTCCTCACATGACTTTGATGAGATTATCTCTTCTTACATACCACGCAGCGAGGTGTGCATTACTTTACGCTTACGGATAACGAACCATCATTGCGAATTAGTCGCTTTCTCTCCTTGGTTAGATTTAATTGTTAACCTATAATATAATTTAGGTTAACAATGGGCGGAGGGGATCTTATATGCCGGAAATTACAAATTTAAGGAATTGGTCGGATGTAGCTGAACGGGTTACTCAAGGATATGAAATTTCTCGGGAAGAAGCACTGGAGATACTGCGCGAACCGGATGAGCGAGTACTTGATTTGCTCAGTGCAGCGTTTGTTATTCGCCGTAAGTACTTTGGAACAAAGATGAAATTGAACATGATTGTCAATGCGAAGTCCGGGATGTGCCCGGAGGATTGCTTTTATTGCTCCCAGTCTGCCATTTCAGATGCGCCAATCGAAAAATACCCACTACTATCCAAGGAGACAATCCTCGCAGGTGCTGAGGAAGCGCAACGCCGGAAAGCAGGTACATATTGCATTGTGATGTCCGGGAGACGACCGTCGAATCGTGAAGTTGATCAAGTGGCTGATGCGGTTCGCGAGATTCGATCTTCGACTGACTTAAAACTTTGCTGTTGTCTTGGCTTCCTCAGCTCAGAGCATGCAAAAAAATTGGCGGATGCTGGCGTGCATCGCTACAATCATAACCTCAATACCAGTCGCGAGAACTATGAAAACATCTGTTCCACACACACGTATGCGGATAGGGTTGATACGGTGGATCGCGTGAAGGATGCCGGTATTTCGCCTTGCTCAGGTGTCATCTTTGGCATGGGCGAAGCAGAGGAAGGCCGTGTGGATATGGCTTTCTCGCTGAAGACGCTCGGTGCGGATTCTATCCCCTGCAATTTTTTGAATCCCATTGAAGGAACCCCGTTGTCCGACCAACGTGAACTAACCCCTAATACATGCTTGAAAATACTCGCCATGATGCGATTCGTGAATCCACAAAAGGAAATTCGCATTGCAGGTGGCCGCGAGATAAATCTGCGCTCTTTGCAGCCTCTTGGTCTTTATGCAGCCAACTCCATTTTTGTCGGTGATTATCTGACGACGGAAGGCCAGTTGCCGGAGGCTGATTGGAAGATGATTCAGGACCTCGGGTTCGAAATCGAGGAATCGGCACTTTGACCGAAGCGCCGAAGTAATCGCCCTACCGCGTCGTATTGAATGGAAGATAAGGGGGGATTTCCGTGACCTATGACGGTCTGACATACGATGAGCTGTATGAAAAGAATCGTCGATATCTCTGGAATCCGTTTACGCAGATGAAGGAGTATTTGGCGGACGATCCGGTGATTATCGAAAGTGGCAACGGAAGCCGGCTGCGCGATGTCAAAGGGAATGAGTACTGGGACGGGGTGTCCTCCGTCTGGCTCAACGTTCATGGCCATCGAGTGCCCGAGCTCGACTCGGCGATTCGTCAGCAGTTGGATCGAATCGCACACTCGACGCTGCTTGGAATGGGGAGCGTTCCCGCCATACTGCTTGCTGAAAAGTTAATCCAAATTGCGCCCAAAGGGCTAGGCAAAGTATTTTACTCGGATTCAGGTGCTGAAGCGGTTGAGATTGCGCTTAAAATGGCGTTCCAGTACTGGAAGAATCGCGGGATCGAGGGAAAAAAGACGTTTGTGACGATGCGCGAGGCATATCACGGGGACACGGTTGGCGCAGTATCGGTCGGTTCCATTGATTTGTTTCACCAGGTCTATTCACCAATGCTTTTTCCCTCAATCAAGGTTCCATTTCCCAATGTGTATCGCAATCAGTATGGAAATACCGTAGAGGATGTCATGAACGGATCGCTTAGAACGGTGGAAGAGGTTTTTCAGAAACAGGCAAATGAAATTGCCGCGATGATTGTCGAACCGGTTCAAGGAGCAGGGGGAATGGTGCCGATGCCTCCCGGTTATCTGCGCGAATTGCGTAAGTTGTGTTCTACACACAACATCCTGTTGATTGTGGATGAGGTTGCCACAGGATTTGGTCGCACTGGCAAGATGTTTGCCTGTGAACACGATGGCATCACACCCGATATTTTGACGGTGGCAAAAGGTATCACAGGTGGCTATTTACCGCTTGCCGCAACCTTGACAACGGACAAAATATACGACGCCTTTTACGCTGACTACGATGAAGTCAAAACTTTATACCACGGTCATTCGTATACAGGAAACCAATTAGGATGTGCTGTTGCGTTAGCCAATCTGGAGCTTTTTGAACGGAACAATCTCATTTCCGAAGTCGAACAGAAGACTAAGGACCTCCAGCGTTTTCTCGATCCGATTCATTCCCTGGCTCACGTAGGCGATGTACGGCAGAGTGGATTTATGGTGGGCATTGAAATGGTCGAGGACAGGGCAACAAAACAGCCCTATCCATGGCAACGACGGATGGGAGTCCGGGTAGCCCGGAGGTGTCGTGAACTCGGGATGCTGCTGCGGCCGTTGACAGACGTGGTTGTGTTTATGCCTCCGCTTTCGAGCACCAGAGAAGAGCTTCAAGCGATGGTGTCAATTATTCAGCAGGGTATCGCTGACGTGACAGAGGATTCGGAGTTGGTCTTTTGAGCATTATGGAACGGCTGCAAAATCGACTGAATGACCTAACCGAAGCTGGACTGTATCGCCGGCTGCGGACAATGGAGAGCGCTTCTGCACCGCGGGTACAAGTCGACGGTCGGACGCTTGTGATGTGTGCCGCTAACAATTATCTGGGGCTGGCTGACGACGACCGTATACGGACAGCGGCGATTGCCGCTGTCGTTCGATATGGGACAGGTGCGTCTGGATCGCGACTCATTACAGGGACGACAGAGCTGCACCTTCACTTGGAGGCTGCGCTTGCGACACTCAAGCAGGCGGAAGCAGCCCTTGTTTTCAATACCGGGTACATGGCGAACTTGGCAGCACTCTCGTCTCTTGTCGGAGCGGGCGATACGATTTTTTCCGACGAACTGAATCACGCAAGCATCATAGACGGTTGTCGTCAATCGAAGGCAGCGGTCGTCGTCTATCGCCACAATGATATGGATGATTTGTGTCAAAAGTTGAAGGATTCCCCGAATTCCGGGCAACGGTTGATTGTCACAGACGGCGTCTTCTCAATGGACGGAGATCTGGCAAACTTGCCGGCTATTGTCGATCTCGCAGAAGCGTATGACGCCTGGGTGATGGTGGATGATGCGCATGCGACAGGGGTATTTGGTGAACACGGGGCCGGAACTGCAGATTACTTTGGTTTGCCCCCGAGCCGGGTTCATATTCAAGTCGGGACGCTGTCTAAGGCCATTGCAGCCGAGGGTGGTTTTATTGCAGGCTCCAGTGTGCTCGTCGACTATTTACGAAACTGTGCGCGACCCTTTATTTTTTCTACTGCATTGTCTCCTCCTGTGATTGGAGCCGCACTGTGTGCGTTAGACATCATCAAGGAGGGGCGTGCAGAGCGTGATCGGCTGCACAAATTGTCGCATCGGCTTCGCAGCGGTCTCTTGGATGCGGGATTTGTAGTCGTGGCGGGAGAAGCGCCGATTATCCCGATTATTCTTGGTGATCCCGAGCGTACCTTACAATACAGTCGACACTTGGAAGATCACGGTGTGTTTGCGACAGCCATCCGGCCCCCAACTGTGCCGCCAGGCACGTCGAGGATTCGATTGACCTTGATGGCGACCCACTCAGATGAAGACATTGAACATATTCTGACTGCTTGTACCAAAGCTGGACGAGAATTAGGAGTGATTTCATGAGTGGGATCTTTATCACGGCGACAGATACGGAAATCGGGAAGACGTTGGTTGGAGGCGGAATCGTCGGTGCGCTGAGAGCAAGGGGGATTGACATCGGGGTCTTTAAGCCAATGCAGAGCGGTCATCTCGCAATCGATTCGGCGGGCGACGCCACTCGGCTGAAACGTCTCAGCGGCGTCCGCGACGGTTTGGAGATGATTTGTCCTTTCTCATATGAAGAGCCGCTTGCTCCGCGGTTGGCAATGCAACGCGCCAAGCAAAAGGTAACGCTGGACGACATAATGACTCACTACCATACGATGCAAAAGCGACATCATCATCTGTTGGTTGAGGGGGCTGGAGGACTCGTCGTCCCCTATACAAGTGATGCCCTCGTCGCCGATTGTGCAGCGGTGATGAATCTGCCAATCATCGTGATCGCAAGGTCTAACCTTGGCACAGTCAACCATGCAGCGCTGACAGTCGCCTATGCGAAAGCCCGCGGTTTGCATGTGGGCGGGATTATCGTCAACGGATATGGCCGAACGCAACCTGTGGGTACAGCGGAAGAACATAATCCAGATATGATTCGTGAAATAACCGGAATTGACGTGCTTGGCGTGATTCCGTGGTTGGGCTCTAATCCGATGGAGGCCGTGATTATCCAAGCAATTGAGAGCCATGTTGATATGGCGAAAATCGAACAATTGTTGTCATAGATATAACAAAGAAGAGAATGGAATACAAGAATGCAGCAGACATTCTGAAAGATACTGGTTTTTCTAAACGAATTGCGGTTCCCAAAGGGCGAGGTTGGCACGTATGGAAAGTCAGACAGCGATATTATCTCTCTTGCGAAGATGCCCGAATCTGCACCTCGTAAGCGACGAACCGCAGTGGACGCGAAGTTTGTTGCGATTTGGAGCAAGGATAAGAGGCGTGTAGCACTGGCTTAACCGCCACTTAACAAACCGCGCAATTAGATACCCAATTACGAATTTTTCACGAATACCCCCATAAATATATTTCGCAAGTCGAATCTTTATGACATAAACGCCAAATTCCGAAGGGAAACGGGGGAACCACCATCTTTGGGGTGAATCGCGGACAGCGCGTAGGGAACCTTTCAGCCCGAACCCGTCAGCTAACCTCGTAGGCGAATTTGAAAGGAGACGGATAGTATGCAAATGCAAGAGTGGATCGATTTAGGTCGTGTAAGCGAGTTGGTAGGTTCCGAACTACTGTATGACGCTGACGCAATGACCAAATTACGTCATGCCAATCGTGCCGCGCGATATTTTCCGTCAAATGGTAAGAGACGACCGAAGTACTACACGCCTCCACGTAATGACCACCATGAGGTGTAATGATGAATGATATGTGGTGCTGAAAACTTCATAGGCAATCGCTTAGTTCCGAAAGGAAGCGGAGGAACCATTCAATTGGGGTGAATCCAGTCTCCGACTGGTAGGGAGTCTCTTATCCCGAATCCGACAGCTAACTTCGTCAGCGTTAAGAGAGGTGTTGTTTGGCACGTTGATGCTGATTATGTTTGCTCCCCCGTAGGAACTCCTGCGGGGGGTTTGTTGTTCCAGCATTCAATCGAAGAAATATGGGGGGACTAAACATGTATAAACGAATTCTCGTACCAATTGATGATTCGGATACAGTTGACTCCATTTTGCGCGAAGTGTCACGAATGTGTGCGGAACATCGAGATCGTACCATCATCCTTCTCCACGTCCTGAGGCCTGTACACGGTCTTAGTGTAGGGGCAGGATACGTTGTCGATACAGGTGACGTTCAGACACGAATGGAACAAGATGGACATCAAATTTTGGAGCGGGCTAGTGAGAGATTATCGCATGTCGGTGTTGCATCGAAGCTGGTCTTGGAATGGGGAGAACCCGCGCACGAGATCAGTCGATACGCAGAAAGAGAGGACGTCGACTTAATTGTCGTAGGCAATAAAGATAAAAGTCTGCTCGATAAATTACTCAGTGGTAGTGTGAGCCAAAGAGTTGTAGAGAAAGCACCAGCGGACGTGCTCGTGGTGAAGTAAACATTGTGAATGAGGTGAAGCGAATGATCAAAATGGAAGAAGTACACGAACAATTGAAGCACTGGGGCGAATTGATCATTACTACGGATGCCGGGGATTCCTATGAGATTCATCTCGGCGATACCGAATTTGACCAAGAAAATCGTGTGCTCCAGTTCACCACACCAGAAGCAAAAATTGTCCTCGATGGCGATACCATTGAAAGCGTAAAAATGCACTTCAGTCACAAGATAAGTGATTGATTACGACTACAAGAGAGGATGTTGCTGAATGGGTAAATTCGTGAAGTTCTTTGCCGCGAGTGCCGCAATTGTTGGTGCGGCTGTTGCGATTAAGAAAAATGTAAAACTGATCCGAAATCTCAGGAACGAAACGAAGATCGACGATCAGTTGTAAGTAGCTCGTTACTACGCGAGACATCATGAACCAGCACACGCCATGCAGCACCCCGCGCGATATGTCGGGGTGCTGTTTTCGTTAGGTGGAAGACGTAACCACACCGTACCTGTATATCACTTGTCACTCACTTGAACGTGCTGAAGTACCTAGGATCTTGGCTGCAAGGGCAGTGAGGTGCGCGCGCTCGGTCTCCGTAAGATTCTCGATTACAGCACCTATCTGACCCTCGCTCTCGGCACTCGCCACATGTACAAGTTGCCGCCCGGTGAAGTTTGGAATGTTCCTGCTGAGAACGCGCAACGAGTTGTGTTCGTTCCCACGATGTAAGTAGACATGAGCCAAAGCAAACGTGTCGAGATGCCATCTTGGAACGCAATGGTGGGCACCTATGTCTTGACGCGTTTGGCCTGCAATTCTTCAAGGGAGTTCCTCACTCAAATATTTCTGATATTTTAGAATAACTAGTGCTTTGTGAATTAAGTTGATGGTACAATGGTATCAGTTCATCTGTAGTCGAAGGCTTGGTTTCTGCTAAATCTATTCCACTCTGAACATAGACTTTTGGGACGGGAGGTGTAGTCGTTGTCCACGGACTTTGTTCTAGCTTTCGATTATGGCGGTACCAAAATCGCAGTTGGCACAGCGACTATCGATGGACAATTGATTTCGAGAAGGGCACTAAGTACGAAGGACTATGGGGATGCGGAGTCGGTCGTGCAAGCCGGGATTGAGGCGGGGCAGGAACTCGTGGCTGAGAGTCAGGGGATGCTACAGGGATCGAGCTTGATTTCCGTAGGAGTATCCACCATGGGGGTCACGTATCCGGATCATGTCCTGTTAGCGCCGAACGTCCCTGGGTGGACAGAGCTTAGAATGCATGACATCTTTGGCCTGGCGTTCAAGGACATACCCATTCAATTTGAGAACGACGTCAAGTGTGCTGCCTTTGGCGAGCTGCGACGAGGTGAACTTCAGGACACCGACTACGGGATCTACGTCAACCTTGGCACAGGCATTATGGTCGCGCTCACCTGTGGAGATCAGGTCATGGAGGGTCACCATCGAGCTTCTGGAGAAATTGCCTACAACCTTCGAACGCCGCGGGATGCGCGTGGCTTTCGGGACGGCGTGGCGCCCTTTGAGGAGCTCGTTGGCGGTCGATTCATCGGACTCCGCGCTGGTAAGCGCTTCCAACGGCCGATGACGTCTGCGGACGTGTTCGAAGCCTACAGGCAAGGCGATGAGCAGGCTATCCTCTTCGTCGATGAAGTACTGGCCGAATTGGGCTATCATCTGGCCAACCTGTGCAATGTCTGGAACCCGCAGCGAGTTGTGTTTGGCGCAGGCATGGTGGCGTCTCACGATGTGATCTTGCCGTTTCTCTCCAGGTATTTTGAAAAATTTGTCCCGTTTCCCCCGGAACTGCGCGTAGCGAGATTTCATCGCGATGCAGGTCTTCATGGGGCGGTGGAGCTGGCTATTTCCGCGCAACGGTCGTCTCTTGACATTAGTCAAAATGTATGAAATTTTCGATAAACTAACTTGACCCATCAACCCATCCATGGGATATTTAGACGTAACAAATGGGATAGACGTGCAGAAATGATCATTGACTGGGTGACCTGACATTCAAAGCACAAGGAGGAAAAGTATGAAGAGGGAAATTGCTTTCTTTGCGGGTCTCGCGTTACTCACCACGGTCGGTGTTTCGGGGTGCGGTACAGGGGGGAGCACGACGTCGTCCGGTGGCGGCGGTACTTCGAACAGCAGCAGTAGCGGTTCTATCAAAGGGCAGACCATCTCGGTTGTGTTTACCTCACCAGCACCGCCACAGAAGTTGCTGGCACAATTTACGAAGCAGACGGGCGTGAAGGTGAAATGGACCGATATGGCGTGGGATGATATTCAGACCAAAATTACAGCGGCCATGACGGCAAACACGTATTTCGCGGACGTGACCGATGTCGACTGGTCCCGCGTGGGTCAATATTATCAGACCAAGTGGTTTCAGCCATTGAATCAGTATATGGACGTGAATTCGTTAAAGAGCGATGTTCCACAGTTGAACGTGTTCACGTCACATGGCGAGCTCATTGGCATGCCAGTGGATGCGTCGATCATGCTGACGACGGTGAACACGGCAGACTTTAAAAAGGCTGGTATTACAACCATGCCGACGACGATGGACGAGTACAATGCGGACTTGAACAAGTTGGTGAGTTCCGGTGTCAATCCAAGCCCGCTTGGCATTCCGTTCGCGGCGGCGGAGGGGCTGTCCACCTACTGGTATGAGACGACCGCAGCGTTTGGCGGCAGTGTATTGAGTGCGGATGGCAAGCCGCTGTTTACGGATCCAAACTCCGCAGGGTATAAGGCCATGCAATGGATGGTCAACGCCTATAAGACTGGACTCGTACCAAAGGGCAACATCAATATGACGGACAGCGACGAAATGCAGAATGAGATGGCAACTGGCCGCATTTCGACGATACTGTCGGACTATTCCGGTAATGTAGGCACCATCTATAACGTTCCATCTCAATCGAAGGTAGTCGGACAGGTCAACTACATTGCGACGCCCGGACAGTCTGGCGTTGGTCCCAACTTAGGCAACCCAGACGGCATGGGGATTCCCGAAACAGCCGAGCACAAGGCAGCAGCAGCGGCCTTCATCAAGTGGATTACGAGCCCTGACATTCAAGCGGACATCTCTGGCGCGAACGGCCCGAGTTTATCGATCGTCCAGTGGGCCCTACCATCTCGATTGAGCGCCATTCAGAAGCTAGCCGACGCGGACACGAATAAAACCACCGAGGCCTCCGTGATGTATCAACTGTTCAAACAGCACACGAAGCCTCCTTTCCAGGGCGGGGCACCTGCTTGGTATGCACAGTTCAGCAACGCTGTGTACACCAACATTCACGCGGCGGCACTTGGCCAGGAAACGGTCGATCAAGCGGTCAAGGCGATAGCAACGACCGTCAACAGTCTCAATTCCTGATTCTGACGATCACGTCGAGGGTTCACGCGATTGCAAGCAAATGCAGCGATTGTAATGCGATTTACGCTTTAGTGGAGGACGGACCATGCCAGATCCAAACACGGCAACAGTATCAATGTCAGCGCGGACCAAGACGCGAAGAGGGCGTGGGCGGGGTGGACTCCTCGGTTATGCGCTCATCTTGCCATTGGTGTTCTTTATCGGATTCCTGTCCATTTATCCGACGGCGCTCACGTTCATCGACTCGTTTTTTACCGATAACCCGTTGAATCCACCCGTTCGTTTCTCTGGGCTTCACAACTATTTGAGTATCTTTAAAGACCCCATGATCGATCACAGTTGGGGAAATACCGCGCTCTACGTGTTGGTAGGCGTGGTGATCACGACCGTGCTGGCCACGGTGATCGCACTGGGTTTGAAGGATAGCTTTAAAGGCCGCGGCATCGTGCTCGCCATCCTGATCCTCCCTTGGGCTCTGCCCGGCGTCACGGAGGGCATCATTTGGCAGTGGATTTACGATCCCACCTTCGGCGTACTCAACAGCGTCTTACACTCGGTACACATCATTCATTCGTATCACGTCTGGCTGTCGAGTAGCCGATTGGCGACCATTTTCTTCATTGGGCTGGTTCAGATCTGGCAGGTCACTCCGCTTGCGACCATCCTGATTCTGGCGAGTCTACAGAGCATCCCGTACGAACTGTACGACGCGGCGACAGTCGATGGGGCCGGCTGGTGGAGATCGACGTTTACGATGACCATCCCTTTGATTCGCCCCGGGTTAGCCATTGCCGTTGTCCAATCGCTCATCACGTTTCTCAACATCTTTGACCAAGTCTACGTCTTGAACGGCAACGCCAGTACGGGAAGCTCGATTATGCTCCAGACTTACAATACGACGTTCGAGAACCTCAACTTCGGAGAGGGCTACGCGCTGTCGTTCGTCACCGTCGTCATCACGATGCTCATTTCAGTCGCACTGCTGAGGCTGATTTACAGAAGGGTGGATTACTAATGAAGCCCAGACTCCATATCGGCCGTTGGATCGTCGTAGCCTTTGTCTGCGTTTGGTCGCTCTTCCCAATCTATTGGGCCTTGAATACCAGTCTGATGAGTACGCCAACCGCTCAATCCGTCCCTGCCCGCTTTCTGCCGATCCCGTTTACGTTCTCGAGTTATCGGCAGATTTTTAGCGGAGGTGGCGACAATGCTATCTGGCCGAGCTTTAGCAAAGCGCTTGCCAACACGACCTTGGAATGCGCTGCGGCGACGCTGTTGACCGTGGTCGTAGCTGTCTTGGGCGCGTACGCATTCGCGCGACTGAAGTTTCGCTTCAAGAACGCGATTTTGTTCGTCGTCATCGCCACTCTGTCGCTGCCAGCCTACGCCACGCTCATCCCGTTGTATCGAATGATGGCGAATTGGCACTTGGTCAATACGTATACCGGGATCGTCTTAGTCTATGTCTCTGGCTTTCTTCCATTGGCGTTGTGGATTCTCTACAACTACTTTTCCACCATCCCTGTGGAACTCGATGAAGCCGCGTTTATGGACGGCGCCTCTCCGCTCAAGACAATGGTGCATATCATGCTGCCGCTGTCTTCGCCAGGACTCGCGTCTGCGGCGATCATCACGTTTCTCTCCGCCTGGGGGCAATTCCTGTTCCCGCTCGTGTTAGCGTCCAACAGTTCGACGCAGCCGTTTACGGTGTTTATGACGTCGCTCGAGAGTCGTCACACGATTCCGTATCCGCTCATGAATGCGGTCGGCGTGTTGTCGATTGTGATTCCGGCGTTGATTGTCGTCTTTCTCAACCGCTTTATCATTCGCGGATTGATCGCTGGCAGCAGTAAATAGAAACCATAGTGCAGACTCAGGTGTCATAGTCATAAGGAGGACATACAGGATGACGAAGATCTCTATTATCGGGGCCGGGAGTGCGGTCTTTACGAAGAACATCGTGATCGACATCTTAAACATCCCAAATTTAGACCAAGGCGAAATAGCGCTTGTCGATATCGATGAGAGACGGCTCGCGTTGGCCCACAAGTTGGTCCTTCAGTGCTTGGAGTTAACCGGAAAGGAAAACTGGCGGGTAAAGGCCTCTGTCGACCGCAGAGAGGTGATTGGGGACTCGGATTTTATCATCAACCAAATTGAGGTGGCCGGCCTTCGCACCGTCCAGTACGAGTATGAGATCCCCCTCAAGTATGGCGTGAAGCAATGCATTGGGGACACGTTGGGGCCTGGTGGGCTATTTAAGACGCTGCGGACCATCCCCGAATGGGTAGCCATCGTCAGGGACGTGGAGGACCTGTGCCCGAACGCTGTGATTTTGAATTACACCAACCCGATGTCTGCGGTGACCTTGGCCACGTCCCGCATCACCGACCTTCCGGTCGTCGGCCTATGTCACTCGATTCAGAACACGTCCCACCAGCTCGCCGAGTATTTAGACGTTCCATACGACGAGCTGAAGTGGCGTGCGGGCGGCATCAACCACATGTCCTGGTTTATCGAACTGGCGCACCATGGCGAAGACATGTATCCGGTGTTGATCGAAAAGGCGGCCGACAAAACATTTCTGCAAAAGGATCCAGTGCGATTGGATGCGATGAAGTATCTCGGCGCATTTGTCTCGGAGTCGAGCGGGCACTTTTCCGAGTACATTCCATACTATCGAAAGCGGCAGGACTTGATCGACGAACACTGCAGCACTGGGTACAACGGCGGCACAGGGTTCTACGCCAACAATTGGCCGACTTGGAGACGAGAAAGTGACGAGCGTATCGAGCGTTTTCTCAGCGGTGAAGAGAACATCGATCTATCGAACAGCGGCGAGTATGCATCGATCATCATCGAAAGCATGGTGATGAACCAACCGAGCGTGATCTACGGAAATGTCGTGAACGAAGGCCTCATTGCGAACCTCCCTGGCGATGGCGTCGTCGAAGTCGCTTGCCTGGTCGATCGCAACGGCATCCATCCGTGCAAGTTTGGGAAGCTTCCGGAGCATTTGGCGGCCCTGTGCCGAAGCAACATGGCATTTTTCGAGTTGTCCGTGCAGGCGGTACTGGAGCGTGACAAGGAGAAGGCGATGCACGCCTTGATGGTCGATCCACTGACGTCGGCCGTCTGCTCTCTGAAGGAGATTGAAGCGATGTTCCACGAGCTGTATGAAGCGGAGCACGATTACATCGGCACCTTCAAATGACGCACTGAAACGTTGAGTCGTGACACCGCGGCTCGAGAGACCACTTACGCTGGAGGAGAGATGAAAGATGAGCTATACCCTTGAGGAGATTCGTAGACAGCCAAGCGATTGGGCAACGACCACTGAGCTTTTGTTGAATCAATCAGAGCAGTGGAGGCAATTGTTTGCAGAGAAGAATTATGAGAATCTGTATTTTACAGGATGCGGGACTTCTTATCACATTGCGATTGTCGCAGCGTATCTATTCCAGGAAGTCACGTCGATTCCTTGCAAAGCCGTTCCGGCTTCGGAAGTGCTTCTGATGCCTGACCAGATGATCAATCGGAAAGCGAATAACCTGTTGATCGGCGTCGGGCGCTCAGGTACCACGACGGAATCGGTCGAGGCCATCCGCAAGTTCCGAGAGGAAGGGTTCGGTGACTCCTTGTCGATCGCGTGTCAAAGCCAGGCGCCCGCGTCGGCCGCCGCTTCGTTTGCGATCGAACTCGGCCACGTCACGGACCGCAGCGTGGTGATGACCGGGACGTTTACCAACCTTGTGCTCGCCACGCAACTGCTCGCTGGCATTGTGGCGGACAACGCAGCGTACGTGCAGCAACTCCAACTGTTGCCGGAGATCGGACTTCGCGTACTCCAGTCGTCCGAATCGATTGCCGAGCGTTACGGCAGCGACTTGAACATCCGCCAATTCATTTATCTCGGCCTGGGTGGTTATTACGGTCTTGCAGCCGAAGCCGTATTAAAGTTGAAGGAAATGACGCAGACGCCGACCGAAGCGTACAACCCGCTCGAGTTCCGGCATGGGCCCATTTCCATCGTCGACGCGAACACCTTGGTGACGCTGTTCCAAAGCGACAAGGCACCACAAGTGCAGGTCGACGTACTAAAAAATGTGCGAACTCTGGGTGGGAAGACACTTGTCATCTCGGACGTGGACACCGACGAGCCGTGTTTCGCACTTGCTTCGAATGTTCCGGATACGGTGCGTGCAATCTTGTATATGCCATATGCGCAACTCGTCGGATACCACCGTGCCATAGCACTCGGGCTTGACCCGGATCAGCCGCGGAACTTGTCACACGTGGTAACCTTATCCCTGTAGTGCATGCTCGAGAGCGATGTCGACGGGGCAGCACAATCCTTTATAGATAGATCAGCACGACAGGGTGCGGCGGCAGGTCAACCGCTGCGCCGCCCTGCCTGCTAGGAGTGGTGGAGGTCGATTGAAACGCGAGAGGCACTAGATCCCAACAGTATCATTCCGCTGTATCACCAACTGAAGGACATCCTGCGGGATAAGATCGAGTCCAAGGTGTGGAAGCCGGACGACTTGATCGATTCAGAGCACCAGTTGATGGCTCAATATAAGGTGAGTCGAAACACGGTGAAGAAGGCCATCGAGGATCTCGTCCAAGAAGGGCTGCTCAACCGCGTCCAAGGCAAAGGTACGTTTGTATCCCGACCGAAAATCGAACATTCACTCGGCGGCTTTTATAGCTTCAGTAAAGTGCTCAAGGCTAAGGGAATTGAGGCGCGCGACGTGGTGCTCAGCGTGGAGCCAAAGCTGTGCCTGCCGAGTATTGCTGGGTATCTGAAGATCTCAGTCGGGGAAACGGTGCATGAATTGAAGCGGCTTCGCTACGCAGGGAATGATCCCATCATCTTTGAGACGAGTTACATTCCAGCGAGAATTGCCGAGCACATCCAAGAATCCGATCTCAACAACATTGGGCTTTACGACCTCCTTCAGGAAAAGTACAACGTGTCGGTCGTGAAGGCGAAAGAGTCGTTTGAGCCAGTTCTCATCGACAAGTATGAGAGTACCATGCTGCACGTGAAAGAAGGGTACCCAGCATTGTTGTTGGATCGCATCGCGTTCGACATTTCGGAGACGCCGATCGAGTACTGTCGATCGATCGTCCGAGGCGATCGCTGCAAATTCTACACGGAATTGCTGTAGTGAGGTGGGGGACACCATGGGTGGTTCAGGACGCGTTGTCTGCGTCACGCTCAACGCTGCCATCGATCGGACTTATTATCATGAAGATTTGCGCATCGGGCACATCAATCGAGTCCAGAAGGTGGTGTCGCAGGCTGGCGGCAAAGGGAACAACGTCGCGCGTGCCATCCATCGACTGGGCGGTTGCGTCACAGCGACTGGCTTCGTCGCCGGTCAAAATGGACAGTTCATCGAAGTGGGTCTGCAAAAGGAAGGCATAGCTACGGCGTTTTGCACAGTACCCGCTGGCGAGTCGCGCGTCTGCCTCACGTTGGTCGATGCCGCGAATCACACGGCAACAGAGTTCATGGAGCCAGGCGTTGCAATCACGATGCGAGACGTTGAGCAGCTTTGCCAGCAGTTGAAAGGGATGGTCGAGCCGGGATCGTTCGTCATTTTCTCGGGCAGTCTCCCACCTGGCTGCACCATCTCTGCGTTCGCACATTTGATCGAGGTTACCCAGCGCCTAGGTGCGCGTGTCGTCGTAGATACGAGTGGAGACGCTCTGATCCATGCAGCCCGTTGTCGGCCGTACGCGATGAAGCCAAATGAACATGAAGTCGAAGCGCTCCTGGCGAACGCTTCCGGTGCGGAGTCGGAGTTGCCCGCAGACAGGGAAACGAAACTTCGCGACATGCTCGTTCAACTGCAGCAGTCCGGCGTGGCCCTGCCCATCGTCACATTGGGATCAAACGGTTGTATCGCCTGCGACCACGACACCATCTATCGCGTTCATGCACCCGAAGTATCCGTCAAGAATGCGGTGGGCTCCGGGGACTGCTTTCTCGGCGGCGTGGTCTACGGTCTAGCGACAGGCCAGTCGATCTCGTCCGCCCTCGCGATTGGAACCGCAGCAGGCGCGGTCAACGCCACGAAGGAATCTGCAGGGATGATCCAGCATGAGGAAGTGATGCACTTGGCCGGACAAATCCAGGTCACGGCCGAACCTTGGGTACAAGCTCACACGTCACCCAGGTCCTGAGCTAGAAGGCATATCCAAGTCGTGTTCGTCAGGTCCCAGTCCATCTAGCAACGCGTTCTATAGGAAGGGTGGTTATCCATGAGCCTGCCAGCCAAAATCGTATTGATCGGCGCGGGAAGTGCTGTATTTACACAGGGCCTGCTTGCGGACTTTATCCTTTCTACCGATTTTCGCCCCCTTGAAATCGCCCTGGTGGATACGGATGAACAGGTACTTCACGCCATCGCCGCGGTGGCGCGACGGATGGTCAGCGTGAAGCAAGCCGAGATCACCATCACTGCGTCGACGGATCGAAAAGACGTCCTCCCTGGTGCTGATGTCGTTGTGACGACGATTGCGGTCGGAGGCCGAAGGGCGTGGGAAGCGGACGTGTTCATCCCACGCAAGTACGGCATCTATCAACCGGTCGGCGATACGACGATGCCAGGTGGCATCTCTCGCGCATTGCGCATGATCCCAGTCATGCTGGAAATCGCCCGCGATGTGCAAGCACTCTGTCCAGATGCCTACTTCTTTAACTACTCGAATCCAATGACTGCTATTTGTATGGCGCTCCGCAAAGAGGCACAAGTCGATGTGATTGGGCTTTGTCACGGGGTGTTGCATGTCGAGCACCACTTGGCGCATTTTCTCGGCGTCGAGCCGAGTCAGGTCAGGTCTCTCGGCGTGGGGCTCAACCACCTTACCTTTCTCCACGACCTGCGCGTCGGCGGTGAAAATGGATGGACGCAGGTCGACGAAGTGCTGCAAGACCAAAAGCGATATCTTCAGAAAGCGGAGAACGCTCCCGACTTGTTTGCGGAAATGGGGCAGGCTGGAACCGCCAATCCTACATACCATGACAACCTATTTTCGTGGGAGTTATATGAGACGTATGGTGCATTCCCCGCTGTACTCGATAGACATGTGGTCGAGTTCTTCCCGGAACGTTTTCGGGACGGCCGCTACTACGGCCGAACGCTAGGCGTCGATGCATTCTCCTTCGAAAACGTGATCGCCAAGGGCGATGCGGACTACGAGATTCTCTTCCAACGCGCCACCGGTGCCGCGGAACTAGATAACGGGCTATTTTCGCGACAAGCGGGCGAGCACGAACAACTGGTGGACATCCTCAGGTCCTTGTATCTGGATGAGCGGAGAACGTTCTCCGTCAATCTCGAAAACCAAGGTGCGATCCCGAATCTACCAAAGCGAGCCGTGCTCGAGCTTCCGGCCGTGGCGACGGGCCGCGGGTTTTATCCGCTATTTATGCACGACTTCCCGGATGCTCTCCTCCCCATCCTGAACCGTAGAATCCACGTGGTGGAACTGACCGTGGAAGCGGCTCTCACCGGCAGACACCATCTATTTGTCGAAGCGTTACTCGCAGATGGGTCCGTCACCTCCGAGGCGATGGCACAGCAGCTCGCCACGGAATTACTGGAGGTTCATCGGGACTACTTGCCTCAGTTTGCCTAACCGAAGAGCGCATTCGCAGCTTATTTATCTGAATCAAACGATATTTCATTGGTTGACTTATGAGTGGAGGGGTAGGACGTGTCACTATTTCAGGAGCTACTCACCGACGCGAAGCGAAATGCATATGCGATACCAGCCATCAACGTCCAGAGTTCAGAGACGATGGATGCGGTCTTTGCGGCGGCAGAGGCCCGCAGATCTCCCGTGATTGTCGCACTGGCGCATTCCCATGCAGGATACACGTACAACTACATCCACATTTCGACGATGGTCGCGCTATTTGAAGATGCGAGAAAGCGATACGACGCCACGGCTTGTCTCCACGTCGATCACGGTCGCACCTTCGAATTCGTCAAACACGCCGTCGATCTCGGCTTTCACTCCGTCATGATCGACGCCTCGGAACACTCGTATGAGCAAAATGTGGCGACGGTGAAAGAGGTCGTTGCCTACGCCCATGCCCACGGCGCAGCGGTCGAAGCCGAACTCGGCCACGTCGGCAAAGGCGAGGCCTTTGACTCGCGCGAGGCGATTGAGAACACCTTCACAAATCCAGACGACGCCAGCGCATTTGCGCAGGAAACGGACATCGACGCGCTCGCCGTCGCCTTCGGTACGAAGCACGGCGTATACAAATCTACGCCGAAACTCGATCTGAACCGCCTGCGAACGATTCGAGACATGACCGACGTTCCTCTGGTGATGCACGGAACGTCAGGTCTCTCCGACGCCGACATCCAGTGTGCCATCCAGTCCGGGGTGACCAAGGTGAATGTGTTCACCGAGATCGCAGAGGCGGCGAAACAAGCGTTTCTCAGGGCGGTTGAGGAGCCGAAGGTGCGGTTTCCTGACGCGCTCGTGGTCGCACGGGAGGCGTTTCAGGAGCGCGTGGAGCATTACATGGACGTGTGTGGGTCGGCGGGGCGGGGGTGATGGAGGGCAACGAGGACCTTGTCGAAGTAGTCGCATAGCGCATCACCCTTGGGGCCGGAGATAGCCAGACACCAACGCACGTAACTCCAGCTCGAAACATCACCGCCCCAGAAGGCCGTCTCCCTTGATAGAACGCCGAATGCCTTCGGTCATATTGGGATCGATGGTCTCAAGGGTTCTCTTAAATTGGGGGCCGATCAGACTCTTCGCCGCCTGCCATGCATCGTTTGCTCTGTCGCTTTGGTGGGTAGCCGTAAAGCACCAACTTTTCCAAATGAAGAATCGCCCAGCCGCGGGAGCTGTGTGGCCATTGAGCTGATCAAGTCCGTGGCTGCACAGGGCATTGCAAGTCTCGTAATCGCGTTTGTAAAATGCGATCCGCGCGAGCTCCTCGTACAACTGCGCCTCGTTAAAACGCATATCGTGTTGCCGGTAGTAATCGTGAACCTCGTTGAAAAATGTTTCTGCCTTCTCAAAATTGAGTTTGTCGAGCCAGAGGACGCCTAGCGCGTGTCTGGTCTGCATGTAGCGATAGCGCTGTTCCAGTGTCGCGAATAGTTCACCCGCCGTTTCAAGGTGCATGACGGCTTCAGACCACCGGTTCAAGTGGCGGTAGCAAGCACCTACGCCTTGGTGAGCGCGTGCTTTGGTCAAAGGTGTGATGTCGGGAACCGCTAACGCTTGTGAAAAATGGTCCGCTGCTTTTTGAAAATTCATCGATCTCATCAACGTACTGCCAAGACTGACTTTCACTCGTCCAAGCATTTCGTTCGGTGGATGACGCTGTTCCAAGTCGCGATATGCCCAGACGGCTTGATCGAACATGCCTAAGTAAAAGTACGTATTCGCACGCGCCATAAAGAGATCGAGTGCAGCATCGAAATGCTCCTTGGTTGACGTCATCAGCATAATGGTGTGGTTCAGCGCTTCGAGGACCTCGATGGCGACCGCATCTTTGACACTCGCAACGCGGGCCCATTCAACGGCACATTCCACCATTTGTTCAATCGCTTGCACACTAAGAGCTAGCTCCCAGGCATCTCTTGCAGCGTCTAGATCATTGGTTCGGCGCACCTCCTCCAACATGTGTGCGACACGCTCGACGATCTCCTGGTATTCCGTCAATAACTTGACCGACACACCGAGTCGACTTGCCAGGATGGCTAACGTCTCACGAGGTGGTACTTTGAGGCCGCGCTCGATCTGGCTTAAGTAAGTACGGTCAAATAACCCTTCAATCAATGCTTGTTGTGTAATGCCCTTTTGCAATCGCAATCGTTTAATCTTTCGTCCTATCACACGTCTTACCCCTTACCTCAAAACAGTCTCGTGCGGGACAAACTGTATCGGCTCTATTATCGCCCTCGAAAGGGGGTGATTCCCGATGAAGAAAACCACACTTGGCGCTCTTTTTATAGTGCTCGCACTGAGCCTAATCGCACTTACCGGTACGCCAACTCCCTCAGACATTCCCGACCCTGGTGTAGGCATTACAGCCGCATTGACACATTTGTCTACGGATGTAGACGCGATTCCGTGACAAGCCAAAAAGCGACGAGAGCACGAAACGCTCGAGTTATCTGAATAACTTTTAGAGAGCGGATGAAAAAGGAGGGACAAAACACACGGATGCGTTTTCGTTAAACCGAGTCCTCATCGACCGAGGACCCGGCTTTTTATGTATGTTTGCAGCGGTAGACTACTCATACTGTTTCATATCGATATCGACTTCGATCTCCTTTGGCGTATAAACGTCAAACAACTCTAATGTAATGGGATACTGAGAATTGTATTCAACCATTTCCTTCAGAAACGGCAAAAAGGCGCCGATGGATTCTTCTGCACCTTCTCTAGTCTCCCAGTACACGATACCCATATATTCTCCCAGCTCGTATTCGCCAAGGTAGTCAACATGATGAAAAGGACCACTGTGTTTCTTTAACAAAGCTGTAAATACATCCGCGATTCGTTCAGCTTCCCATCGTGTGTTTTCCCCCAGAACGAATTTTACGACAACTGCGACCACAGCCACATCACCTCTTCACATGTAAATTAATATGAAGTCGTCAATGATTTCATAAACGTGTCGATGAACTGATTGAGAATCAACAGGTCCTCTTCCATCGAGTCATTCGTGAACACATTTTGTCTCGTGGCTAAATGTTGCATCAGGCCTAGTGTGGAGTGTTCCAGTGTCAAGGCTAATATGTTCGGGTCGACCTCTTTGGAGAGCGAACCGTCTTCCATGCCGATTGCGATAAGTCGTTCTAAGGGCAATCGCATATTGCGGATAAAGTCGCGATACATATCGTGCAGCATGTCGGAGGGATATGCGCCGTGGTAAGCGTGATCGAACATTGCCGTAAAGCGTATCTGTTCGTGGTGAGTCTGAAACATGCCGACAAACCTCTGTAATAGACTCAGTAGTTTCTCGGCACCTGTTTGTCCAGTCAGCGTTTCAAAATCCCTGTACACGTTTAGCTCAGAGAGAACTTTCGTTTGGATATGAAAGATGATCTCGTCAATCGAGTTGAAATACTTGTATATGGTCACGCGGCTGGTGTCGACCCGTTTGGCGATCTCGACGATGCTGACCGCTGAAATGCCCTTCTCCAGGATCAACTGAAATGCGGCATCCAAAATATCCTCTTTCATCAGATTGCGTATCTTGTCCAACCGTTGTTGACGTCGATGTTCCAAGCAGCACCCTCCTTACGACGACATCCTCATACCGACTTCAGTTTAGTTCTGTCTACAATACCACGAACTTGTTATGACATCATAACAAAGCCGATATTTCCAATATAAATAGTGTGTTTTTAACTGGATACTGACCGCTGTCTAAGCGAAAATAAGCACGGATCGGGGGATGTTGACGCTTACAATTACACAGTGTAAATTCTAGTTTACACTGTGTAAACATTTGTTCGTCGTGACTGCAGTCTAGATCGATCCTAGGCTTCATGGAATGGAGGGGTTAGATGAGCAAGTCCGGGATGAACTTTGTGTTCTTCTTTCCAGATGAGATGAGGGCGGAAAGCTTGGGGTGCTATGGACATCCCAGCGTGCAAACCCCCAATTTCGATCAATTCGCACTTGAGGGTGTTCGCTTTGATCAGTGCCATGTCCAGAATCCAGTTTGTTCACCGTCCCGTTGTAGCATGATGACTGGATTGTATCCACACGTGTCCGGGCATCGAACTTTGTGGCACCTTTTGCGTCCGCACGAGCCAAGTCTCTTTGGCTACCTGAAGCAAGCAGGATACCAAATCAGGTGGTATGGGAAGAATCACCTCTATTCGGATGATGCACTGCACCAACTGCTCGATGACGACGCTATGAGGACTCCCGAAGAAATCAAGAGGCAAATGCTTGGGGACTTCCGAGCGCACAACCCGTATTCAAGCAATGACCCTCGGTTTTACAGCTTTTTGCTGAAGCCAGAAGAGGGGGAGCAAGGCTTAACAGAGACAGAAATCAACGTTCGACAGGCGATTCGGTTTTTACAATCGGAAGAGGCCAAGCAACAACCGTTTATTCTATTTCTTCCGACACTTATGCCACATGCGCCGTACGTCGCGCCGGAGCCATTTTACAGCATGTACAGCCCGGATGAATTGCCGCCATTAAAACCTGTCGTGGCCGAGGGAAAGCCGTCGTATCACGAACTGATCCGATCGTACAGGCATCTGGACGAGATCGACGACGATACCTTAGTGCGAATTCAGGCCACATACCTTGGGATGATCAGCCACGTCGACGCCGTGTTCGGAGAGCTGATGGACGCGCTTGCCGCGAGTGGACTTTCCGACTCCACCACCGTGATCGTTTCGTCGGACCATGGAGATTACGCGGGGGATTACGGTTTGGTCGAGAAGTGGCCAAACGCGATGGAGGATTGTCTCACGCGCGTGCCTCTGATGATTCGCACGCCGAACGGTTGCCGAGGCCATAGCGTACTCGAACAGGTCGAGTTGTTCGATATTTTGCCGACGGTATTAGAACTGGCGGGAATCGAAGCACAACACGACCATTTTGCTCAATCACTGGTCCCTCAACTCTTGGGAGCGACTGGGGATCTGGAGCGAGCAGTCTTCGCCGAAGGTGGATATGACGGACGGGAGCCACATTGTTTCGAAGGCGATCCCGTTCGCGATGACTGGTTCGCCACCAATCCGCAAAGCTACTACTGGCCAAAGGCAAGGCAACAGCAGGAGCGCCCGGAGAGCGTGTGTCGGGCGACGATGATGCGCACGCTCGATTTTAAGCTGGTTTATCGCACGGAAGACGTCAATGAGTTATACGATTTGCGCCTGGATCCATGGGAACTGAACAACGTGTACGAGAAACCTGATTATTCGGATGTCAGGCGGTCGATGGAGTCGGCGCTGCTCAATTGGTATGTACGAACCTCAGATGTCGTGCCGAGAGATAGCGACCCAGGGCGGTTCATTGTGAAGGGAGCGGGACAAGATGGGTAATTGTTGTTCGCCGCACCGCTCACGTCTCACAGACAAGCTGATCGCCACGACAGCGTCTCCATGGTGTGACCAGACGAGTGTGGCGCGTTCGGACGAGATGATTTACATCCCTGGCGGCGTGTTCCTCATGGGCACGGCGAGTGGCGAAGGGTTCTTGGCCGATGGGGAAGGCCCGGTGCGAGACGTTCAACTGAAGCCGTTCTATATGGACGCGTGTACCGTGACGAATCAGGAGTTTGCCGACTTTGTCGATGACACCGGGTACGTGACAGAGGCGGAAAGGTACGGTTGGTCTTTCGTCTTTTATCAGTTTGTTTCAGCAACGACGCGAAATTCGGCGGTGAAGACGGCGGTGCAAGGCACACCGTGGTGGTGGGTCGTCGAGGGTGCCTACTGGCGGCATCCAGAGGGCGCGGACTCGAGTGTTGAGGATAAGCTGGATCATCCCGTGACACATGTCTCATGGAATGACGCACAGGCGTACTGCAAATGGGCAGGGAAACGCTTACCGACAGAAGCGGAGTGGGAGTTCGCAGCGCGAGGAGGGCTCGTGCAGAAGACCTATCCATGGGGAGACGAACTCACCCCGAACGGACAGCATGCCTGCAACATTTGGCAGGGTGATTTTCCAAGGGTGAATGAAGGCGCGGACGGATATTTGGGGACGGCGCCAGCGCGTTCATTTCCCGCGAACGGGTACGGGCTCTATAACGTGTCCGGAAATGTGTGGGAGTGGTGCGCGGATTGGTTCAGTCCACACCATCCGGCCACCGATTTGCAAGTGGACCCGACGGGCCCTAAGACGGGGCAATCACGCGTGATTCGCGGGGGCTCCTACTTGTGTCACGCCTCGTATTGCAATCGCTATCGAGTGGCCGCGCGCAGTTCCAATACGCCCGATAGTTCGACTGGGCACATGGGGTTTCGCTGTGCACGCGATGCCTAGTCAGATACACACGATAATCGGAAAGAAGGGATCACCGTGGGGAGAATGCCGAGTGCAGCACCGTCTGTAAAAATTGACGTCAAACAGGCGTTTAGCTATGCAGCAGGCAATTTTGGGCTCAATCTGTTTTTTAATGCGGTTTCGACATACCTACTGTATTTCTATACGGATGACTATGGCATTACGGCTGCGGCCGCAGGCAGTCTTATGTTCATTGTCCAATTGGTCAATTTAGTAGCCAATCCAGCGATGGGCGTCATCGTCGATCAAACCAGGGGCAGGTGGGGGAAATTTCGACCGTACCTCCTGTTTGGCTCGCTGCCCTTGGCTGTCATTGGCGTCCTGACGTTTTCCGTCCCTTCGTTCGATCACGGCGGGAAAATCTTATACGCCTACATCACGTACATTTTGTTCAACGTCATTTACTCCTTCGTGAACGTTCCCTATAGCTCCCTTTTGGCCGCGATGTCGGACGACTACTACGCGAGGGCGCGCATTTCGTCGATCAAGGTGTCGATTGGGCAGTTCGGCGGACTTGTCGTCACGACGGCCACACTGCCGCTGGTGCATCTGTTTCATGTGGAAGCGACCGGGTTCAAATATATTTACTCAATATTTGGTCTTCTGTTGCTGATATCGATGTTGATCTCGTTCTTTGGCACGAAAGGCGTCGGTCATGAACACAGTCGTCTGCAGAAGGATGGCAGCGCCCGTGGTAAGCATTCGCTCAAAACGCAACTCAAGGCCGCCGTCGCGAACAAGTATTTACTGCTGCTTTTACTGTTCATCCTCGTCCAACAGTTGTCGTTGTCGATCAAAAACTCGGTCGCCGTCTACTTCTTTAAATACAACATCGGACGTGCAGACTTGTTCTCACTGTACTCGTTGATTGGTTTTGCTGTCATGATCGTATTCATCCTCGTCAATCCTTCGCTCGTCAATCGTGTTGGCAAGCGCAACACTGGCATCATCGGGGAATGTGTGGTCGCCGTAGGACTACTTGGCTTTTTCCTCTTTCACTCGCACGTGTTGACCGTCTTTGTGTTCGGCGCCATCGCATATGCCGGATTTGGGATCACGACTCCCCTTCTCTGGTCGATGGTGCCTGATACCGTCGAGTATGGCGAGTGGAAGACCGGGATTCGAGCGGAGGGTAATATTTACGCTTCCTTTATTTTCGTCCAACTGCTAGCTCAGGCCGTTTCCGCGAAACTATCTGGGTCCATGTTGAGTGCGATAGGCTATGTCGCGAATCAGGCGCAGACGGCGACGGCGCTTCACGGCATTTTGGTCATGGAGACGTTATTGCCAACTATTGGCGCACTCTTATGTGTCTGCATCCTCCTGTTCTACAGATTCAACTACGCTTCTTTCAAACAGGTCGTATCGGATATTCACCGTCGCGATCAAGTGATGTAAGTCACGTCGCGTATCGCAGTGGTACGGTGTCTTTTCACGCTACACATTTTCGAGGTGATCGACATGAATATCTTGCTTATCCATACGCATGACACAGGGAGATTTATCGAGCCGTACGGCTATCAGGTACCGACGCCGAACCTCATGGAATTCGCCCGGCGGGCCACCTTGTTCAGGCAGGTGTTCAGTGCTGCGCCCACCTGTTCGCCAAGCCGTACGGCTTTGCTTACAGGCGTGTCCCCGCACGTAAACGGAATGCTTGGGCTCGCACATCGCGGCTTCGCAATGCACGATTACAGCCAACACCTCGTGCACTTTCTCAACCGCCATGGTTATGAAACGGTACTGTGTGGCGTTCAACACGAATCGACGGACGTGCAGGCTCTCGGGTACAAAAAGGTCTTAGGCTACTACGAGCCAGGCGCCGCTGCAACCGCGGCAGACGACCTCAGTCACGCAGAAGAAGTTGCGAACTACCTCCACGGGGCAGTTCATGAACCATTTTTTCTGTCGTACGGACTGTTGAATACGCACAGGGAGTTTCCAGGGGATCGAGCTGCCAATCCAAACTATGTCATGCCGCCATTTCCGCTTCCAGATCTACCCGAAACTCGTCAAGACATGGCTGAGTTCATCGGCTCCGCGCAAATGGCTGACGAGTGCATCGGCCGCGTGCTTACGGCCTTGCGGGAATCCGGAAAGGATGAAAACACGCTCGTCATCTTCACGACGGATCACGGGATCGCCTTTCCGATGATGAAATGCAACTTATTGGACACAGGTATTGGCGTATCGCTTATCATGGACTATCCAAATAACCCTCGTCGAGGGCACGCAGTGGATACACTCGTCTCTCAAGTAGACCTATTTCCGACCATCTGTGACATCTGTGGGCTGGAACAACCTGAATGGCTTGAGGGCGCATCGCTCGTGCCCGTGCTCGCTGGCGAGTTAGAAGAGGTGCGCGATGAGTTGTTCGCTGAAGTGACATTTCACGCGTCTTACGAACCAATGCGCTGTGTTCGAACGAAGCGCTACAAGCTGATCCGCTATTATGACGACGACACTGGATATGTGCCTGCCAATATCGATGATTCGAAGAGCAAAGACGTGCTGCTGCAAAATGGGCTGTTAACTCAATTGCGCGAGCGTGAAATGCTGTTCGATCTCTATCTAGACCCGGCAGAGCGCGTCAACTGCGCTCATCGTGCGGCGTATCAGGAGGTTTACAACGATTTGGCAGAACGTCTGGATCGTTGGATGAGGGCGACTGCTGATCCGATTTTGAATGGACCTGTTTTGAAACCTGCAACTGCACTTGTGAATAAGCGGACCTGTATTAGCCCGCAACTGGACGACTTCGAGTAAATGCACATCAAAAAAACTCGGATGAAGTCGTGGATACCACAACTTCATCCGAGCTCCCATGTTGTGAGAATCTTATACGTCGTCCTCGTCCTGCTTCTCTGGAATTCGAGATAATGCGATGAACACCAGACCAAAGACAAGACTGAGAATGCCCCACCAGAAGTCAATGTTCCAATGGACTGTTTGTGTCACTGGATGTGAAACGGCCCCATAGATGACAAGGATCATACCATAAACCGAAAACAGGATTCCGATGAGAAAGCGTAAATCTAACAATCGTTTCATATGGTCACTCTCCCGTCTATATTTACCAAAATACAACATTCAGAGCAACCAGAATCACAAACGCGATGGTTGCAAGGTACCCGGGACGTTTGTACCAAGGAAAGCCTGCATAATTCGGTCGATTGCTTAAACCGAAAACAATTCCCTTTAGTTCTTCGGCAGTCTTCGGCTTCGTGATTAAGCTCACGATAACCGTGAGCGCAACGGTGATAAACCATGCCCACCATGCACGCCAGAAGTTTCCTGCATCTGGACTTGAGAATACGTGCGCTGGTATGAGGTAGTAGAGTGCGAATGCGCTTGCAATGCCACAAACAAGACCCCAGAATCCGCCCCAGGCAGTCGTTCTCCGCCAAAACATGCCTAACAAGAAGGTACCGAACAGCGGTGCATTAAAGAAGGAGAAGAGCGTTTGCATGTAATCCATGACGCTTGGGAAACCAGCCGCAATGTAGGCTGTGCCTATACTGATCACAATGCCACCCAACACTGCCCAGCGCCCCATTGCAACATAATGCTTGTCACTGGCATCTTTGCGCATATACGCCTGGTAAATGTCGTATGTCCAAACGGTGGTAAAGGCAGTGACGTTCCCGGCCATACCACTCATAAAGCTTGCAAGCATCGCAGTTAAACCGAGTCCCATCATACCTGGTGGATAGTATTTGGAAATTAGCAGCGGCAGAGCCAAGTTGTAACTCATGCCAGGGGTATGTCCGATTTTCGGGAAGACCGCCAGTGCGATGAGACCAGGGATGATGACGAGAATCGGTACAATCATCTTAAAGAATGCGGCATAAATCGGAGTGTTTTGCGCTGCGCGAAGGTTGCGGGCAGCAAGCGTTCGCTGAACGACAAGAAAGTCGGTTGTCCAATACCCGAACGACAAAACGAATCCTAAGCCAAGCACCACACCTAACCAACCGATGCCCATGGGGTTGCTCGAAGCGCTTCCCATGTTCGACCACAGGTGACCAAAACCTGCCGGAAGACGTGACAACATCCCGTTCCAGCCACCAAGATTGTGCATCCCAATCAACGGAATCGGCAGCAGACCGGCCCAAATCAAGAAGAACTGGATAACCTCGTTGTAAATCGAAGAAGTTAATCCACCGAGTGTTACATAGACCAATACGACGACTGCGGAAGCAAGGATACTTGTCGTGAGGGACCAACCAATGAGGACTTGGAAGATGAGCGCCATGGAATAGAGGCTGATACCGGATGTCAAAACGGTCATCACCGCAAACGAGACGGCATTGACACCGCGGGTAGCTTCGTTGAACCGAAGCTTGAGATACTCAGGGACGGAGCGTACTTTCGAAACGTAGTAGAAAGGCATCATGTACAGTCCAAGGAACAGCATAGCTGGAATGGCGCCAATCCAGTAAAAGTGAGTGGTGATCATGCCGTATTCTGCGCCACTCGCCGTCATACCCATGATTTCCAGCGCACCCAAATTGGCGGATAGGAAGGCTAGACCCGTAATCCAACCTGGAATGGAGCGTCCAGATAGGAAGAAATCTTCGCCTGTACGAACGCGGCTCTTTAAGACAAATCCTACTCCAATGACAAATACAAAATAGATGGCGATGATGCTGTAATCGACGCCATTGGCGTGAAACAACCCGTGCATTGGTCGGCCTCCCTCAGATGTCTTGTCTCATTTCAGCTAGCAAAATGTATTAACCGTTTTCACACCTAATTATTGCTAGCTACGGTATAAAATTATAAAATAGTATCAATATATGTCAACTTGTGATCGAACTATGATAAAAAATGAAAAGCAATTACATCCACAAGAGACGCGCATCGCAAGGGCGGGATGTGAGAGATGGAATAAGAAGGAAAATGGAGCATCAAGGAGGTTGTCACGTAGAACATCAATGACAATACGATATGAACGAAATCAGATCTACGGAGTCTTCCATCGATATCGTTGTGCGGCATGGCTGCCGCTTACCAAGTGCACCGCAAACCCGTACTTATGGTGGTGAACAGGGGGAGCTGCGCGCTCGGGTAAGCGACTACCGCTAGCGTTTGTGCATCACTTTAGTCCTGTACTGGGGTGTATAGCGTACGTTCTCGCTTTTCGAGCATTGGGATGACCGTGTCCAGAACAATGCGTTTAAAGTACGGGGTCTCTGAATGCCTTGCAAGCGCTTGTTCATCTTCGTATTGCTCAAATAGCAAAAACGCATCCGGATTGTCCTTGGAGCGATTGATCAGGTAGTGTAGGCAACCCTTTTCCTGTTCGACCAATGGAATCATTTCACGCAGTGCTTTCTCGACCGCATCGCCCATCCCGGTCTTACATAAGTAGTTTGCTGTCAGTACAACCACTGTCATCCGCTCCTTTTCTCGTGTACCACTTGTTGCGCCGACGTCGTCGACGTGAGTATACGCCTTGCCGAATCGTTGTACAAACTCCTGCTGTCACCGAGCAATCGGGCGAAGCTCACGGATCCCGTTTCCGACCATGCTCTCTGAATCAGTAAGTCGTCCACCAGTGCACCAAAAGTTCATGATTTCGCCCTTCAGTGTAAAGTAGCAATGAACTGGCATGAGCGCGATAATACATAGATAGAGGGCCTATCATAGACGCTAGTTCTCAGGGGGGACAAGATACATGGATGAGCTTAATGGGCTATTTCGCGATCGAATTGGTATCTCGAAAGATGAAGTACTGACTTTCGCAAGTTTGGATCACGTTCTTGAAAAAACTTCGAGAGCGATCCCGTTTGAAAACTTATGTGTCGTCGGAAACAGAACTAAAGAGATTACAAAAGAGAATCTAGCGAACAAAATCATCAAACATCATGAGGGTGGGCTGTGCTACGAGCTCAATGCCCTGTTTTATCTGTTCTTAGTCGAAAATGGCTTTCAGGCGGCCTTGGTCCGTGGTGTCACATTCGACCAGGTGGGTCAGCGCTGGAGTACGACCGGAAAAACCCATGTGACGAATCTTATCACGCATGATGGACAACCCTATTTGGTGGACACTGGTTTTGGGGGGAATCTACCATTAAAGCCGGTTCTACTAAATGGGAATATCGTAACATCTGATAACGGTGAATTTCGGGTAGAGCGAGTAGACAGTGAACATGGCGATCACGTTCTCTATATGAAATTGCGACATAAGGACACAGATTGGAAGTTAGGTTATATGTTCGATTCGACACAAGTAGTTCATAACCTATCCGAATTGAACGAGATCCAGAACATCATATTGGAACATCCAGCATCTCCTTTTAATAAGCGGCCACTGGTGACCAGGATGACAGAACGAGGCAATATGATTCTGACAGATACTTCGTTCACGGAGTGGGTCGATGGACAAGTTGAAAGGAAAGAGATCGACAGCCAGACGTTTCAACAGATCGCGAAGGGGCGTTTTGGAATAAGCTACCCGTGAAGGGTTAAGGATGGTAGCTGAAGTGGAGTTGTGAATATATCCTAACTTATGGGGTTGCACAACGTGCCGCCTTTAATGAGTTTTCTGTCTTATCAGTTTCCCTTTAGCCATCTCATCCAATACTAGTGTCACCTTACCCGAAACGTCACGAATCATCGTGCTTGTTACGTGTTTCCCTGACGCACTATTGAGCCTAACCACGTACTGGAATGGTCTAGGTCCATTTGGAATAGTTGTCAATGAGATGGATGTTCCGTTCTTCATTGTGAGTTCTAGCCATTCACCGCCACCCTGTGAAATTGGCGTCTCATATGGTTTGATTGCTTTGTCGTTGGATAGACCATCAATCACAGTATTGATGAGCTTCGATGATGATCCAACCGTAGGATAAATGACAAAGTTCCCGTCTGCTCCAGGCCCCCATCCTTGGATTGTAATATACCTTATGTCACTGTTTGAGATTGACAACCACGACGGTAATTCGGGGTTTTGAACAGAGGAAGGGGATGCTACATCCGGTTGAGTCTTTGCTTGACCGCACCCAACCAATAACATTGGAATCGCCAGCATCGAAATCATTGCTTTTTTCATAAATTCACCTCTGGTCGTTGGGAAACAGCGAACGAATTGCCGTCAAAATCCCCTTTGGTTGTCCTTGTTCAGTAGATAAGCGTCGAAGGTTCGTTTTATATCTATGCCTTTTTTACGTTTGGTCCCGAATACCCATTACTATGAAATAAATCCCGACAAGAAAGAACAAAACAGATAGGATTACGGGGAAGGCCCCAATTTCTTTTAAGGCTGTCCCGAACGGACCTAGATTTGGAGTCCAACCTCCACCACCTGATGTGGTCAAATAGAACGAATAAATCGAAGCAGAAACCAGTGACAAACCGAATAAAATTACACTTGACAATACTCCAATGGCGCCAATAATTACTTTCTTCAGCCCTGTCCCCTCCTTAAAAAACACCCCACGTATAACATATGAATATTTTACCATAATACGACCTGAACTACTCCAAGATGAAAGAGCTCTGATAATGATCAACAGATTTATGGTTTTATTTTCCTGGTGCGTATTAGTATAATGAAACTCACAGTTTCGATCCCAGTTCAATATTGAGTTGAGTATCTGCCGTCCGTTTTACTGTGGTCGACTAAGGAGGAGTTCTTGATGGAGCGTTCTTCGGCGGAAATGCCGGGTGGTGTTACCATTTCACTGATGCTCGCGGTCCCTGATGCGCGACGTGCGGCCGCATGGTATAAGGAGGCTTTGGGTGCCGAGGAATTGTGGAACTTAGGCAGTGTCATTGGATTGACAATCTCAGGAGCACCATTCTTCTTGCATGAGCCTACAGCGCAGGGATTTCACGCACCTCAATCTCCTGGTGACACTACCGTCCGAGTGGAAGTCATGGTTGATAACCCAGACGCCTTTGTGGCCCGCGCACTGGAGGCTGGTGCGACTGGGAGTCTAAACGACATACACAGTCACGAGCGACCTTGGGGGACACATCGTCAAGGGGGATTTACAGACCCTTTTGGCCACAGTTGGCTTGTCGGTGACAAATCTCCGTTACGAAGATTTTAGACAGACGCACTCATACGCTATATTAGCTCCTGATATGGCGTTCCTCTACCGATCAGCCGAAGAAGGGAGCGAGGCCAGTAGTTTCCGCTCCCTTTAGTCAAGCAAGAATTCTTATTAGTTGCGAACGTTAAATTCTGGAGGCTCCAATCCCAGCAAGCGCAGATAAACATATCCTTGTGCCCTATGGTGAATCTCGTTCTCCAAAGCGTACGTCAACCACTCGATTGCTCTACCTTCTGGGTGACCAGGGAATGGGGTAGGACGCTGGATGGTCAACGCTTGCTCCGTCACCGAAGGCCATAAGTTCCTAGTTTCGTCTCGTACCTTGCGTCCAAATGCTAACAACTCTTCAACTGGACAAGTGTTATATGACTCCTGAGGAAATTCAAACTTCCAGTCCTCAGTTGCTAATCCACGAGCATATACCTGCTCGATGCCCCAAATTTCAAGCAATAACTTGCGGAACGAACGCATTCCCGGTACAGGTGTTTCGTCTAATGCTCCTGCAGTACTGAACGCTGCAGCTACATGATCTGTTAGACGACGATTTTCTTCCCATACGTGCATAAACCAATCTTTCCAATCGAACTCCATGAGCCGCCACCTCCTTGTGATACACACAATTGCTTTCTGAATCGTATCACAAATCCTTCAGTGCCGGTTGCGACAGTAGTCATCTCTTAGTATTCCGTAGTACCCCAAATCTTCAGGGTGGTCCCATTTCACAACATGCTGTTTGAGAATGCCCTCTTGCTTCATTCCAACTTTCTTCATCACGTTTGATGATGCAGGGTTTCTCATAAATGCTGCCGCCCAAATCCTATTTAATTTTAATTCTTCGAATCCATATGAAACGATACGGCGAGCTGCTTCCGTAGCGTACCCGTTACCCCAGAATGGTTTACCGTTCATGTCGCACACCGATAATTCCCAGCTGACGACTTTCTAATTCAACGTTTAAAACGCGTCGTGCCATGTTACGCAAATTGGGCTGCGTTGCATACATTACCCCAAATAAGCAATTGGGGTGTTTTGTAGTGTCTGACCAACAGGGTCCAATTGGTAATCAGTCTCATGCAGAGGGTGACACGACGGCGGCCGTTGGCTATGCATCGCATGCGGAAGGAGCCGGGACACAGGCGATAGGAAATATGTCGCACGCCGAAGGTGACACAACCACCGCACGTGGGAATGCATCGCATGCGGAAGGAGGAGGCACACAGGCGATAGGAAATTTATCGCACGCCGAAGGCGACACAACGACCGCACGTGGGGATGCGTCGCATGCGGAAGGAGGAGGAACGAATGCCACCGGAACCTTGTCGCATGCGGAAGGTGACTCGACACGGGCCGAAGGAGACTCCTCTCACGCAGAAGGAGGAGGTACACAGGCCTTAGGAAATTTGTCGCACGCCGAAGGTGATACAACAACGGCGCGTGGGGATGCGTCGCACGCGGAGGGAGGAGGAACGAATGCCACCGGAACCTTGTCGCATGCGGAAGGTGACTCGACACGGGCCGAAGGAGACTCCTCTCACGCAGAAGGAGGAGGGACACGGGCCTTAGGAAATTTATCGCACGCCGAAGGTGACACAACAACGGCGCGTGGGGATGCGTCGCATGCGGAAGGAGGAGGAACGAATGCCACCGGAACCTTGTCGCATGCGGAAGGTGACTCGACACGGGCCGAAGGAGACTCCTCTCACGCCGAAGGTTTTAACACGAAGGCAACTGGTGCGAACGCCCACGCGGAAGGAGGATATACAACCGCGCGAGGTGCTCACGCGCACTCCGAGGGTGAAGGAGTCGCCGTTGATGGGCGGATGAGGAGGACGCGTGCGATTGGGCGTGCCTCTCATGCTGAGGGACAGGCAACCACCGCATACCAAGATGCGTCACATGCTGAAGGATTTCATACGATGGCCGGGCAAAGAGAGTCTGGCTTTGCTGCTCACGCCGAAGGTAGCCGTTCGAGGGCATTAGGGAATTTTGCTCACAGTGAAGGATTCGCGACAGTGGCAAAGGGTGTCGCATCTCATTCTGAAGGGAGGTCGCTCAAGGTTAGTAACATGCTTCTGCAACTCGAAGCAACTGGGCGTGCATCGCACGCGGAAGGAGCGGGAACCCAGGCAATGGGGGATGCATCCCATGCTGAAGGCGGACCCGCCATGTTTGGATCCACCGTTTTACAGGTCCAGGCTCACGGGTACGCATCGCACGCGGAAGGAGAAGGTACGCTCTCGACAGGGGATGCCTCGCATGCAGAGGGCGCTCCCGCTAAATTTCAAAATTCCATTGTGCCGACGGAAGCCAGTGGGCGCGCAGCGCACGCCGAAGGGGAGGGAACACAGGCCTCAGGAGAGGCTTCTCACGCAGAAGGGGTTTACACTCGTGCACGTGGGTTTGCTGCACATGCACAAGGCATAAACACGGACACAGGAGAGTTCGCAGCTTCGCATGTGATGGGGGAAGACGGTACGGCAGATGAGTCTCATTCGTTCTTCCTGATGAAGCATGGAATTCGCGCCAAAATATCTGGGAACACAGGCACTGGTTATTTTCCCGGCGGTATTGTCATGAGTCAATCTGACTACGCCGAACTGTTTGAGTCAATTGACGGTACTGAGATCGAGCCTGGGTATTTCGTCACTTTCGCGTCCGGGAGTGACAAAATCCGCGTGGCCACATCTACTGACGACTATATTCTCGGAATTACTAGTGCGAGGCCTGGCATACTTGGCAATAGCAGCGATTTTGAGTGGAAGCATAAATACCTTACTGACGAATGGGAGAGAGTTTTATATCGGGAAGCAGTTGTATGTGAAGGAGAAATAGGTTCACCTGGTACGACTTACGAACCTATCATTAATCCACAGTGGGACCCCACTCGAGCCTACATTCCACGCTCGCATAGACCAGAATGGGTTGCCGTCGGATTACTCGGCAAGCTTCTTGTACGTGAGGACGGGACTTGTCATCCTGGGGCATATTGCAGACCTAATAATCAGGGGATAGCCACTGCGTCCAAGGATGGATTTCGCATTTTGAAACGCACCGCGCAAAAGCAAGTATTAGTTCTGGTGAAATGAGACACTTCGATTCCGTCAGGATTTGAGGTGGTAAAAGTGCACACGATACACGCAGATGAACCCCCACTCTCGACGACGCAAAAAACCGCGCAACCACGCGGTTTTTTGCAGTGATGCATCTGACTGTTCTCGCAGTGCAAACAACCAACTCAAAAGTAGCATACGTAGAAGCTGGATCGAGTTAGAAAACCGATGAAGCCAGGGACCCCCACATTATTTTCATGGAACCAAATGTTCAATGCTGTAGGTCTTGATCCTATTGCATTCTCCAAGGATGGTCATGAGCTGTATCAGTATCACGGCGTTGGCGATTCTCGTCCTATGAACATCCTAGACACATTCAAAAGTTGGCGGGAGCTTGACAACAGTTCATTGGCGGCTCTTATTCATCTTAGTCTGTAGTAACATTCCGAGAGTAGCCCCTAGAATGGCTCCTGCTACAATGCCAATACTGCCCCAGTGCAATATATTTGCAAGGAACGCAACGACGGCTCCACAAATTGCAGCAGACAAATGAGAAGTGCTTCTTTGCCCAATTAAAATTAAAGCCAAAAATAGAGCAGGTAACGCAAAATTCAAGATTGTTGAGATTTCTGTTGGGACGACACTTCCTATTAGTGCGCCGACGGCTGTCCCTGCAATCCATGAGGTATAACAAGCAAACGCAAATGTTAATTGGTATTTTGGGATAGGTGTCGATTGTTCAATGCGGCTACTGCTCATTGCAAAAACTTCGTCTGTAAGTCCAAAAGCATACAGCAATTTCATCCGCTCTGACCATGGAATGAAGGAAGGACCTAGTGTTGTTCCATATAGAAAGTGCCTTAAATTAACTAATAAAACGGTCACGATGGTTGACAAGGGGGAGCTACCCGTGACAGCCAAGCTCACCAACATAAACTGCGCTCCCCCTGCATACACGACAGCAGAAATTAAAAAGGTAATAAACCAAGAGAGACCGCTATTTACCGAAATCACACCAAATGTCATAGCGATTGGAAAATATGCAATCATTATCGGACTCGCATCTCGAAGTGCTTTGACGCTAAAATTCATCGGTCATGCCCCGCTTTTAGAAAAAATGTGTGGCGATCGCAAAGCACACGACACCACTGGCGACCGTCAAAATTAAATTACGTGTAAACCATGCAACCAAAGCGGTTGGAATCGCTGACCATAAAGTTGTATTTTGGAATAATGGTTCCCAGTGGCTGTTCGGCAGCAAAAGAAGCGGACCTAACAAAGCGCCTAAAACGGCTGGTGTCACAAAGGATAGCCAGTTTTTAAACCATGTTGACCAATTTATACGCCCAGCCCCAATTAGCGAACCTGATCGAATGAAATAAGTTCCTAAGCCAATAATGACCGTTTGTAGCCAAAGTGTGCTAAAGATAACCACCTCGCTAAAATATGGTATTATTTACTTTCGTATAATATAGCATACAAAAATGTGATATATCATCCTTTGGTGAGATATAGTACAAGAGGTGATTAAGTGGATTCAAAAGAGTTGACGAAAAATATTGGTACCGCACTAAGGAATCTTCGGAAAGGTAGACAATTGACCCTCGATCAGCTTGCTGAAATGACGGAAGTGAGCAAGCCTATGCTGGGTCAAATTGAACGAGGTGAAACGAATCCTACCGTAGTAACCTTGTGGAAAATTGCAAATGGACTTAATGTTCCATTCTCTATCTTTTTAGACAGCCCGAAAAGACATGTGACTGTGATGAAAGGAAAGGACCATCCACGGATATCGGATGAAAATGGGGATTATACCATCCGGAATATCTTATCGATACGACAACCACACCCTACGGATGCCTTTCATGTTCGTTTACTTGCCAATAGTAAACATGCATCTCATGCACACGGTTCCTTCGTCACTGAGGGCATCTGGATAACCAAAGGACAACTACACCTTGAGCTTGATGATCAAATTTACTTGTTGGAAAATGGCGACTCTATACACTTCGTAGCGGATATGAATCACACGTATCACAATAAAATTGAACAGGATTGTGAGTTCATCGTTGTGCTTACATATATCTCTTCTGAGCAAATCGACTATTGAGTGTCCTAATGTCCGCTTATGCACGAACTCTTATGTCACTTCCTCGTGGATTCAGTTGTTGTCTAACGATGCTCGCTCGTTCGCAGGATTTTGTCACCTTGAGCATAGTATGCTATATGGTATATCTTGGAGAGTAGAGCGTTCGGACGTACCGATCGGGGGGCCATGCAATGTCTTGGTTCAAGAACCTGTTTTCCAAGCGGGTGAGCATTTATATCTCTACAAATCAAGACGATTACTTTCGAGTTGCAAACAAATTGCAAAGCGAGGGTATATCCTTTCATACCAAAACACCGTTTAACCCCAACCCACCAACAGGCATGGGCTATTCTTCAAGAGACACGCAAATAACGTACTACGAGATTTACGTAAAGCCTGACGACGAGTATCGCGCCATGAGAGTAATCCATGAAAAGGAATAACAAAACTGCATGATAGAACTGGATAAAATTCTGCTTATTAAACAAACGGAGGCATATCTACGGTGTATGGAGAGATCATCATGTAGTGATCGTTCTGTCTGTAACAGGGGAGACCCGTGCTTTGCTTTAAGAGGTATTATTGCACTTACGCTTACATAAAAAATTAAATACTGGGGGCAAATGCCCCCTAAATTAAGATGTCGAACAGCATTAGCCCATCCGTTGAACAACCGCACCTGTGAGGTCAATAATAGTTTCTCGAACGATGGCTGCTCGAAGATCAGCATCAGCATCAGCATAAATCACGATTTTATTATCAAATGCTCGACTAAACACTCCCGTGTAGGTAGTGCCACTTCCCGTTGTAACCGAAACTTGGTCTCCTGAACTGAAATCGCCTAGTTTATTACTTTCACGTTCCGTAGACCCGACCCTCGACTTTTTCAAGTTGCGCAGTAGTCTTTCAACAATTTCTTCAGCTTCACCTGCAATGTCTCTATTCAAAGTTTCTTCACCCTCTGTTTTATCATTCTGCTGACCGCGCAGATACATTAGAGAGCCGTTGAATAACCGCACCTGTGAGGTCGATAATCGTTTCTGCAACACCAGATGGTGCAAGAGCAGCATTACCGCCAGTGGTATAAATAACAATTTTATTGTCAAATGCTCGTTCAAATACCCCTGTGTAAGCTGTACCACTTTCAGTTGTAACCGATACGTGATCTCCTGGTTTTAAATTGGCTAATTGATTAGGTAACATATTTTGATTCACCTCCTGATCTCTTTACAAACATGCAAAAATACAACAGAGTGCTCGGGCGAATTATAGGGGATCGTCTTACTCAGTTAACGCAGGCTTATGAAGAGGGTACAGTCGGTGGTGGCTCTGTGGGGCAAGTTGATTCGAATTTTATTCGTGTTGTGGAAAAGACAAATACCGTACGATCCGAATTTTGCGGAAATAGACCTACGATCTTGTCATACGTTGAAGCAGTACAACACGTCGTTTTCTGAGGGTGAGTAAATGGATAAATACAAGCATTGGGGAATGGGAATTGGCATTGCACTCATGTCGATAGCGACTGTAGCTGGATGTGGTGATGCCTCCACGTCAGTGGACGGGTCGGCAAACAGTACGACAAAGGCTACAGCAAGCAATTCAACCGATCGCGTAAGTAATACGGATAGCAGTACCAGTCCCGTTACGAAAGTGGACAACTCGACAAGTGCCGCGTCTAACCAGACGACCAGTAGAGACAATTCTGTATCTATGGAGAATACCACCGCATCAGATCCGTCAAACAGCTCTACAGGAACTGAATTCGGTTCGACAGTTCGGCAGGCAATGCAGTATGTGCAAAAACAACAAGTGACAGCTCCCTTGATGGCACCGACGGAACCGGTATTTTCACCAGACACCCCGTACATCGGTGCACAGGTTTCGGTTGATCCCGGTAAAAATAGTTACTCTGTTAGTTTATTTGCGACGGATCGGCTACTTCCCATCAACAGCCCTGATTTGAACACTGCAACATACGAATCTGCAGACCGTATCATCGGTTCGTTCGGTGCCGTTACATATCCGCCGTCTATGTCGGCGAAGAGTGAATTGTATTTAAGTCCCGCACAATCGATTGCGCCTGCGTACATTGTGCCGCCGAAGGCAACGAAGTCAAACGTTGACCTAGGTAACGGCGTGATTGGAACAGAGTACACAAGTGGATCGTCTACAACGTATTCACCCATGGTTCTCTGGCACGAAGGAGACTGGACGTTCGAAGTTTGGGATGGAACCATGGATGAAGACGTCCGACTCGCAAAACAGGACGTTGCGTACTTAAACACGGCGTTGCTGCCAGAAACCTACGGTGTTTTCGGGGAGAATGTCGCCGGAGACGGAGAGCACACGACCGTGGAATGGGAGTACGGAAACACTTTGTATTCGGATTTTAATTATGGGAGTGGCGTGATGGCTCTCCAGATGGCCGTCTCTTCCCGCGTGTATCCGGGCGGGCAGATCAAGTCTTGAACCGGATTACACACAGCCAATTCTGAACGGGAATTTACGAACTTGTTTACAAGAGCCCCAGTATTTAAGCAATGATCATCTGGCCTCTTCTTTCTATAGTAGTAGCAAAGGAGGCGTATCATGCTTAAACAGACCATCGTTGGATTTGCCGCCACATCCTTGTTTGCTGTAGGTATGGCAGGGCCTGTCTTTGCCGCTACGAACACGAGCTCTGGTACCAACGTGCACACAACTACGGTTGCGTTCACGAATTGGGATCAAGTCAACAACTGGTTGCAACACTACGTGCAAACATTGCCTGCTTCTCCCGCTACACAGGCTCCAGTACAGAAACCTGTCGCTCAAACGCAAACCACACAGACTTCTGTACAGAAATCTGTACCCGTCCAGCAGACAACTTCCACGACAAAGACACCATCGCAGACGTCACAGGCTAGTACGACGTCCAAGACTAGTGGAACCTCTGTTCCGACGTATGTGCAACAAGTCGTGAACTTGGTGAATCAAGAACGGCAAAAGAATGGCGTGGCGCCGCTTACGATCAGCGCATCGTTGGATAACGTGGCGCAGACCAAAGCGCAGGATATGGTCAACGAAAATTATTTCGATCACACCTCGCCCAAATACGGGAGCCCGTTTAACATGATGACGACATTTGGTATACACTACACATATGCTGGTGAGAATATTGCGGCTGGCCAGCCGGATGCTGCAACGGTCATGAAGGACTGGATGAACAGCCCAGGGCACCGTGCCAACATTCTCAACCCAAACTATACGCAAATTGGGGTTGGTGAAGCGCACGGAGGTTCCTACGGAACCTATTGGGTACAGGAATTCATCCACCCGTAATCGAGTGCGCCCCTTGAGGGTACATGTAGCTTTGAGTATACGATCCCGGTCCGCCCATGTAGCGGATCGGGTTTTTTACGTGGTTTAGTTCCATGCCTAACATCCCACTGTGCCGATTCGAAATAGGATTCAAAGTTGGGTTTTACCTTTTTTAGAGCGATACATCGCTACGTCCGCATTTCTCATGAGCGTCTCCACCTCGGTTCCGTCTGATGGATACAGTGCGACTCCGATGCTCGCGTTAACGCGAAGTATATGACCTTCGATGGATATTGGTTCGGCAATGACATCCTTGATCCGCTCAATGAATCTAGTCCAGTCATCCATCTGTTCGATATGCGTCTGAAGAATGGTGAACTCGTCTCCGCCCAGACGGGCCACAATGTCGTTATCTCCAATCACGTCTGTCAACCTTTTGGCTACTTCGATCAGAAGTTGGTCTCCAATATCGTGTCCGAACGTGTCGTTCACGTACTTGAATCCATCCAAATCAAGTAACATTAGACTGTGACGCCCTTGTTGCGATTCCTCTAAGGCGAAACGTGCACGCTTCATAAACAAGCGCCGATTTGGTAAATCGGTTAACGTGTCGTGGTAAGCAAGATATGCAATGGTCTCTTCTGCTTGTTTGCGATCCGTGATATCCCGTCCTACGCCAATGGTCTGGATGATTTGACCTGATTCATTGCGAATATATTGGGCTGTGGTTTCGTACCATCGATACTCACCATTTTTATGCCGTACACGACCTGTAAATCGATCTAAGGATTGACCAGAGGAACGCAAATTGTGGAATTTCCGTAGTTCTTCGTTGTCATCCGGGTGGTTGAAGGCTGCAGCGGGTTTGCCGATCACCTCTTCTGGTGTATATCCGAGTAGTGCTTTGACAGTTGGAGAGATGTAGGTGAAAACGCCATTT
The DNA here is from genome assembly GCA_029166985.1 of Alicyclobacillus fastidiosus. Lineage (GTDB taxonomy): Bacteria > Bacillota > Bacilli > Alicyclobacillales > Alicyclobacillaceae > Alicyclobacillus > Alicyclobacillus fastidiosus_A. The sequence continues at coordinate 1,096,697 of CP119138.1, forward strand.
GGTGAAAAGGCAGAGATGATGTTTTGGGACTTCTCGGCAATGAACGAGAACATTTCCTGGATATCTAACAGTTCCTGACGCTGTTCCCGTTGTTCTGTGATATCTTCGAATTCGATGAACATCCCCATCTTGCGTCCATCAACGACCACTGGAATGCTTGCGACGCGAACATAAACCATATGCCCCATCCGATGCCGGAAGTATAGCTCCGTAGGCTCTGAAAAGTTCAAATCAGGTCTAGTCTGCGCGTCACCAACATACCCCAACAATTCGTTCATCGCCTTCTCGACGATCTCGTCGTACGCATAACCACTGATATGTAATGCCGATTGATTGGCATCTAAAACATAACCCTCAGAGTCCACGATGCATATGCCATCCGGATGGTTGTCAAAGAAATATTGAAACATACCCGGTTGGGCAAGTAACTCATGTTTTCGTCTCATCTTGCTCGCTCCACCTTTATGCGAAACATTCCACCCCCAATGTAGCATAAATACGTGGTGCTTCATGATATCTCGAAGGACAATCCCTGACTGTATGCCTAATTGGGTAGCGACACCCCCTTACTGGAGCAATCCAGAAAGGGGGTCTCGTGCTCCAATTCGACGGCAGGTAACGAGGTCAGTCAAGTTCGTCCGTCAAATCCTTTGCAGCGTCCCACGTCGGAGCGCCATCGCTGTGATGATCGTGCCGAATGTCATGAGAACTACCCCTGTCATAAACATCGGGCTGCTCACATCTTGTGAGTGAAACAATTGCGGTGCGTGAACAGTAACGAGGACGATGAGTATAGTCGATAGTACGACCGCTGCAATCATGCTAAACAAAATGACGATTTCGGGGATCAGCACAAACCTGAGGTCCGACAGTTCGAATTCCGTTCGAGCGATGACAAGGGATACGGAAATGGTACCGACGATGAGCAGGATCGAAAACACCATGAGGTAACCGATGATAAAACTGAAAGGGTGGCTTTCGGCGTACGCTATGTGGTGCCAATCCGCGAGTGTACCTGTCGCAAGCGCAAAGAGGACAAGGCATGAGATGGAGAGCCAAAATGGGATCAATGCGTTCCTTTGTCGCTTCCGGAACGCTTTCTTCACAGAGATCCAGAACACAGGCAGACCACCAATGAACAGGGCTGAGAACGCAAGACATCCAACGACGAACACACTGCTGTGAAGAATGCTCAATTCTGGATGAGCATGTGCTGCAGCTTGGAATGTGTTCATCGGATCGGTAAGGCGCTGAAGCATACTCCAGCCTACGCCAAACAGCATGAACGCGCAAAAGGTCATCACCATGCTTGAGCGAAGGCGGTTCACCACATTCATCACCTCATCTGTTAAACCGACGTAATGCAGATTCGCATCGATCGCACCAATGACTAGGTCGAATATGGTCGATAGCGTGACCTTGTGATCTTCTAATACGGCCAACATTTCTTCTTCATATCGATCCCGCCATGCGCGAGGATAGAGTCGTAATAACCAACGCATTACATTCCCTCCAAAGTAGCCAGCCGCTTTTTGCCGACGGAAGCGACTTGCTCGAGAGTGGCAACCTGTTCGCGAAGAGCAGTAGCGCCGTCGGTCGTGATGCGGTAGGGACGGCGCCTTTCCTCGGCGGGGAGAGCTTCGATCCACCCCTGTTTTTCCAAGCGCGTGATAGCGCCATATAGTGTTCCGGGTTCCAATTGAGTCCCGCTGAATGCTCGAATATCCTCCATCATGGCGTAACCGTGTTTCGGGCCGTTGGCCAAGCTCGAAAGAATCAGGAACGATGCATCAGAAAAACGACCTAATTCATTTTTTCGCATAGAAGTTCCTCCAATATTTATTACGTGATTCTTATTAATTTAAACTGAATACTACGATGTCCTTCGACCCCTGTCAAGAACGTTATACCGTGAGCATGCGACGGGGTGTGTGTTGATCAATGCTCCCTCCATAGAGAACCTCTCTCCCAATGCGACACAAATCGTTTGTGTGTACCCGAATCTTATAGACTCCAGCACACAGCGCTTGGCACCATCCGCGGGGTGCCCCTGGATTGTTTCGGCCTTCGCGGTTCTATGCTGAAGGCGCTGTGTGTTCTATCATGGATGCATTCAACCGAAGGAGTGAATAGCGTGCAAAGTGTGGGATCGAAACAGGGCGGTTTCAAGCAGGTACTCGGGATGAGACAGATCCTTGCCATTGCCATTGCAGCCATCTCGCCTACGACCTCCGTCTTTCTAGTCTACGGCGCAGGTCTCTCATTTGCCGGAACGGGTGTGTTCTGGGCGTTTGTCATCGGTGCGTGCATCGCCATTTCGATGGCCTTTTGTTACGCCGAACTGGGCGCGGTATTTCCAGGGGCGGGAGGCGCTTATACGATTGTCCGGAAGGCCCTCGGTAAGCCATTTGGATTCATCACGGTATTCTTGTTCTTGGTACTTGGTATCGTCATTAGCGCGAGTATTCTTGTATCCTCTGCAACCTACCTGAACTCACTGCTGCCGCAGATCCCAGTCAATTGGGCCGCAGTCGTCATGATGCTCATCGTCACGTGGTTTTCGCTTGAGCGAATCGGCGCTGCTAGTTGGGTGGCTATGGCGATGTTGGTCATTGAGCTGGCGGTCATCTTTGCTTTCATTATCGTCTCGTTCGCGGGTGTAAAACACCCCGTATCGTTTCTGTTGCACCCAGCGACCGTAGACGCGCACAGCCACCCTGTGGGGATCGGCATGGGTGCGATGTTGGCCGCCGTTGTGCCGGCCTTGTTTGCGTTTAATGGCTACGACTGGCCACTCTACTTTGCCGAAGAGACGGTGAATGCGAAGAAGGCACTTCCACGTGCGGTGATGATCGCGGTACTCGCATCGGTCGTGATTGAACTGCTCGCGGTCGCAGCAGCTACTTTGGCGATTCCAAACCTTTCGGTCGCCGTGCAATCTGACGCACCGCTCACGTACATCGCGCAGTCTACGATGGGTCACGTTGGGGCGACGATACTCGTCATTGGCGTGGTCATCGCGATGTTCGACACGGGCCTCAGCGGCAACTTGGCTTATGCGCGCATTTACTTGGATTCCGCGCGCGACCAGAGTTGGCCGAGTCCCATCAATCGCTTTTTTTCCAGCATGAACCGCCATCACGTGCCGAAGTGGGGATTTGTCTTCCTTGGCATTGGGAACATCCTCTTGTGTTATTTCACGTCACTGAACAACCTGATCACGTTTACCGGCGTGATCATCGTGGTGATCTACTTGCTTATCGCCATTTCTGCCATTGTCATTCGATTCAAACACAAGTCTGCTGACAGGTCATTTCGCATGCCGCTTTGGCCTATTCCGCCAGTCATCGCGATCATTGGCGTGATTGTCGCCCTGACACAGCAAGCGAGTACAGACTTGGTGAAGACGGCCGTCATTATCGTGATCGCCTTGATTTACTGGTTTGCTTACCTGCGGATGAAGCGCTCCCGTGCGGACAGCGGACAGGCGGAGACGTCTTCTCTGGGGTAACGAGGTTTTCCCGTCGACGGCTGTTCGATGGGCATGTACAATTTATACAAAATACTCTGAATACCGATTTTACCCTGGAGATTGGGGACGAGGTCAGTGACAGGACGGCCATTTGTCTTTACCATTGGTGAAATGCTCGTGGAGATCATGCGCCCTGAGGTCGATGTGCCGCTGCGTCGAACTGGGGCGTTTGTGGGACCTTATCCAAGTGGGGCCCCGGCCATTTTTATCGACGCCATCGCCAAACTTGGCATTGGTGCTGGTATCGTTGGATGCGTCGGAGATGACGACTTTGGCCTGTGTGTCAGGGAGAGATTGAGCAGCGACGGCGTCGACGTCAGCCAGGTTCGAGTGTGCAAGGACAAGACCACGGCAGTCGCCTTTGTGAACTACTTTGCGTCTGGTGACAGGGAGTTCCTGTTTCACGTCGCCGACGCCGCGGCCGGGCAGATCCGGGCGGATCAACTCAAGAGAGAGTGGTTACATGCAGAGACCGTGCTTCATTTGAATGGCTCTAGTATTGCCATCAATGAAGCGGTGCGCCAGATCTGTTACGAGGCGGCGCGTTTGGTCAAGGAATGTGGCGGAACCATTACGTTGGATCCGAACGTACGCCCAGAACTGTTCACTCGCGGCGAAATGGAGCGGCTCTACGGCCCCCTTCTGTCGTATTGTGACTACGTCATTCCGAGTCGGGGAGAGGCGGAATGGATGACGAGCTCCGAGACACTGGACGATGCAGCCGCTCAATTGTTCGAGCTCGGCGTGAAGGCGGTGGTCTGCAAGCGCGGCGCAGATGGATGCGTTTTGTACACGCCAGACTTCCGCCTGGAGTCCTCTGCTTTCGACGTGCAGGTGGTCGATCCGACCGGGGCAGGCGACTGTTTCAGTGCAGGGCTGGTTTATGGTTTGCTGCGCAAGTGGGAATGGCCAACCATTCTCACCTTTGCCAATGCGATGGGAGCCCTAGCGACTTGCAAACAAGGGCCGATGGAGGGGACTCTTTCGTTGTCTGAAGTAGTTGAGTTTATTAAGAAACATGGAGTGGAACTAGCTCACGGTTGAAGTTGAATAAGAAACTACGGTCTGCGGTCCGTTCGGCCCAGAGTTCCCCGATCTAACGATCCGCCGGAAGCCGGCTAGAATGGTAAAGCACCTGGACATGAAGTGCATCGCCATGGAAGCAAGTGAGGCAGAGGGCATTCCACTTTCCAGGTGCTCCGCATGACCATGAATGTATTCACTTGATGTAGTGCCTGACTCGCGAAAACAAGCGAGGCTTGCAGCAGGATAGTGCAATAAATTAGCGTTTACGTGCATTTTGGTGTCTTCAGGATGCCGCTATGATTGAAATACATTTGTTCGTTTGGTGGTCATACAGAGAACGTGACGGAAATTATGTAAGCGCTATCTTTTAGTGTAGTCATCTGCAGTGGATCGGGGGCCGACTATGAAGAGAAGGATCATCGCCGCGAGTTTGGTTGCAATTGTAGCATCTGTTCAACTGATAAGTGGTTGTGACCGAGGTACAGGGGCTGCTTCCGAGAAAGAGTCGACTCAAGTTAAAGACGTGACCCTGACCATGTGGACTCATGACCAGGACTACGCCAACCTTTTCGCGAGTGAAGAAAAAATTTGGGCAAAGCAATACCCGCAATATCACATCACATTTAAGGCACAGGTATTTCCAGCGAGCGATTTTTGGAACAAGGAACTAAATGCGATGGTTTCAAATGAAAATTTACCGAATTTTTTGGATTTAGAAATCAGTCACTTTTCCCTATTTATGAAACCAGGGGTATTGTCAAAGTACGTATTAGATTTAACTCCCCTTCTCGGCAATACACAAGAGGACCTCGAAAAGTTATCTCCGTACACGTATCAAGGGAATGTATACGCACTAGAAAGCGCATTGAGCCCAGTAGGGTATTATTATCAGCCAGCAATATTTAAAAAATATGGTATCAAAACACCCATAACCACCTGGAGCCAGTTTTATCAAGACGGTGTAAAGTTGAGCCAACACGGGATTGCCATGGCTCCCATCGCCGAGGACGGTTCCTCGGCTGTCTTCCAGAATCTCTTTTACGAAGCCGGTGGGTCCTTCTTTAACTCGTCTGGGAAGATGACTGTGGATTCACCACTTGCCTATACGACACTTAACTATATCAAACAGTGTATCGATCACGGTGTATTGAAAATGGTCAACTCAAATACATTCTGGGGACCCGGTATTTATCAGGATTATGCACAGGGGAAAATCGCTGGTGTAATCGCGCCAGACTGGTACGCAAGTGCGGATCTACAATCGTCTGCTCCCGCTATGGCTGGAAAATGGCGTCTCCAAACGATGCCTAGATGGCCGAACTCTCCCTATACTACGAGCACGTGGGGAGGTACTGGAATAGCGATCGCCAAAAATACTCCGAACTCACAATTGGCGTGGAGCTTGCTGCATTTTGTTTATGCAACGCAAGCGGGGCAAGTGCAGCGTTTCAATCAGATTGGATATTTTCCGAACATGAAATCTGCTCAAACGGATCCGGCGGTTGTGAATCAACCGTTTAGCTACTTTGGCGGCCAAAAAATTGGGTCAATTTGGGATGCAGCATCAAAAAATATACCTGAATACTGGCAAAGCCCATTAGAGGCTGAATTTCAAACCTTTCTTGGTAACTCACTTGAGTCCGTGTACCTGGATAAACAGAGCGTAAAGACCGCTATGTCACAACTCGAAGATCAAATGAAGCAGCAGCAGTTCTTCGGTTATTGAGTGCAATGGTCTGTCATGCTGTACTCGGGAGGAAGTGCCTGATGATAGGTATCAAAGAGGTAAGTGACCAACGAGTTGCTGTGAATTCAAGGCGGAAAAGCAAGACTCGATCACAGATTGCACCTTATCTATTCGTCAGTCCATTTTATGTTCTATTTGCAGTCTTTTTCGTGTACCCCTTAGGGTTTGCCGCCGTTCTTAGTTTTACAGGCTGGGACCAGGCTTCGCCAATGAAGTGGGTTGGGGTCAGCAATTATCTACACTTTTGGGCGGATCCGTACTTCAGGGAATCAGTGGTCAACACATTGGTGTACATTATCGGCAGTTTAATGATTTCCTTCCTTTTGTCATTACCTTTAGCGATGGCACTCAATAGTAAGCGAGTCAGGGGAAGAACTTTTCTTAGAGTATTATATTTCACGCCTATTGTGACACCTGGCGTCGCTGTGGTGATCGTATTTAACATGATCTACGACAAGAATTTTGGACTTTTGAATGCGTTTCTTCATTGGTTCGGTATTCATCCGATTCCATGGCTTGATAGTACGTTCTGGTCCAAAATTTCCGTATTAGGACTCGTTGCATGGCAATGGACAGGACTGAATTCGCTGTATTTTATCGCCGGCTTACAAGCAATTCCCCAAAGTTTGTACGAGGCGGCCTCCTTAGACGGTGCAAATAAATGGGGACTTATCCGTCACATTACGCTGCCCGCCTTATCCCCGATGATGGTGTTCGTTCTTATAACCTCATTTGTAGGTTCCTCACAGCTGTTCGACCAACCCTTCATTCTTACAAACGGAGGACCTCTGAATTCCAGTTTGAGTTATGCCAACTACTTATACCAACAGGGATTATCTTATTTGCACCTAGGCTACGCTTCAGCCATGGGCATGTTGCTGTTGGCTGTCGTAGCGTGTCTGTCATTTATTCAATATCGAAAATTTTCCCGTGCAATGCAATAAGCGAGGGTTAGGAGGAATCCGTGCGTGAAGGTAAAAATATTCGATATCAGTCTAAATATTGTTGTGTGGATCGGTGGGATTCTGGTTGTCATCCCGTTTCTGTGGATGATGATTAGTTCATTCAAAACGCAGGGACAAATCTTCCAGTCGCCGTTTTCGCTTCCCAGGGGGCTGAATTTGCACAACTATTCATCGTTGTTCACTCAATGGCCGTATTTGGAGTGGTACAGAAATAGTGTGATGGTCGCAGTGATATTAACAGGATTGACGGTGTTTTTCTCCACTTTAGCCGGATACGGATTTTCAAAGTATCAGTTCAAAGGAAAGTCCTGGATGTTTGCGATTGTCATTATGAGTTTGTCGATTCCATTTCAGAGTATTTTAATTCCGCTCTATAGCGAGATGGCTGAAATGCATATTGCCAACAGCTACGTTTCCTTGATTATCCCCTTTATCGCACCCCCAGTTGGAATTTTTCTGATGCGTCAGTTTATCTACAGCGTTCCAGATGAATTACTAGACGCTGGCCGGATCGATGGCTGTAGTGAATTCACCCTTTATTTGAGAATTGTACTGCCTCTGCTCAAACCCGCAATGGGTGCGTTAGCCATTATTACGTTCGTTTCAACTTGGGGTAATTTCTTGTGGCCATTAGTGATGCTGAACGATTCGTCCAAATTCACCTTGCCGCTGGGGCTATATTCGTTGTTAAGTGACGCTTCTAATGGGGGGAATGCACAGTATGGACAAATGCTGGCGGGCGCTGCTTTAGCGAGTGTTCCCCCCGTTGTCCTATTTCTGTTTATGCAGAGAGCATTTGTAAATGGTATGACCATGGGCGGGGTAAAGGACGATTGATGAGAACGGAAATAGATTGTGATTTTACGTACAAGAGTCTATAAGGCGCAAGACAATACGTCTGAGCCGAGTATCGCATGTTCGGCTCAGACGTCCTCTTTTAGCAGGGTGTTTCTGTATTGAGTAGGACTCATCCCATAATGATCTCGGAATTTCCTCGTAAAGTAGTATGGGGATTGAAATCCGCATAAATCAGCAATTTCAGAAATTTGTTCTGTAGTGCGCTCGAGCAGCCGTGACGCGTGCCGCAATCTGAGTTTAATGAGACACTCGACAATCGATTCCCCTACTTGTTGCTTGAATATGTGACTAAGTCGAGACGAGGACAACCCGACCTGGTCCGCTAACATATCGACACTGATGTTTTCAGAGAAACGGTGTGATATAAATTGTAATACTTCATCGACGCGCGGATCGAATCCAATATTTGATTGCCGAAGACTACGCGCGAGAACAATCAGTAGTTCTTCTACCGCATTCATGGCTAATGCATGCTGATGAGAACCCAGAGCGCGACTATCGCGAATCATCCTTCGAAACACGCCACGGATTCGCCGTTGTACAGAGACGTCGGCAATGCTCGATTGGGTAAATCCGGATTGCGCTCCCATCTTCTGAATCCAGGTCAGCCAATCTGACCGGGGAACAAAATGCACCCAAAAAAATTCCCATTTTTGTCCCAATGTTCCGTAATGGTGTGGTGTGCCGGGGGCGAGAATCGATACATCTCCGCACACACACGTTTCCATTTTGTCACTGATTTTAAATCCGCCTTGTCCGGCCATGGTAAATGTCAAAAGGTAATCCTGTGTTCCTTTCGAGCGACGAACAGAGTAATTGGACGACTTTCGAAAATGGTCAGCTAGAACCCCAAAATGGTCAGGACTCGTTAACTCCTCAGCAGGATCGTATAGGAAATCAGCCATATAAACCATTCCGTTTCGTGTCAGAATCTCAATATAATGAGTATAACCCGTAATGAAAACGACGTGAATGGAATCAGAGGGGAGTTGAAATGGGCAAAAACGATGGTTGTGTAAAGTGATGCAACATAGCTGGGACGTAAGGAGGCCAATAACATGGATCACCCGTTGGACGATGCTCTGATCACCGAAAACGACGTCGAGTTTTTTCATAAAGATGGATATCTAATTATTAGGAATATTTTTAGTGGTGAAGAAATTGAAGCGCTCAAGAATAATTTTATGGCCATGCACGCTAAAGGTACCATTCCGGGTTGCTTTCAGGCGGTCTCCATTGAAGAGGCGGAACGCACTGGAGATATTCTCAAAGCCTATCCTCGGATGATGCACCCACATCGCGTCAACGAAATGGCCATGTCATATATGCTCGACAGACGTATTATTCTCATTCTGGAGCGACTTCTGGGAGAAGAAGTGATTGCCGCCCAAAGCATGCTGTATTTTAAACCTCCGGGAGCGAAGGGCCAAGCGCTGCATCAAGACAATTTTTATCTCAGGGTTGAACCGGGAACGTGTATCGCGGCATGGACCGCGCTTGACGATGTCGATGAACAGAATGGTGGGTTGTTCATTGTTCCGAATTCGCAAAAGGAAGCAATTCAATGCCCACATGCAGCTGACTCCGAGCGTTCCTTTACCACGGAGGAAGTTGACGTCCCGGAAGGATTAACCCCCATCCCAGCCATCCTGAAGGCGGGAGACGTTCTATTCTTCAATGGCAATGTCATTCATGGGTCGTACCCCAACCAGAGCAGCACTCGATTTCGACGGGCATTTATATGTCATTACGCAGGTATTTCAGCTCAGAAGATATCGCAGTGGTATTTCCCGCTTTATAAGGCGGACGGGAGTACTGTCGAACGGGAGGTTAACACAAGTGGAGGGCCTTGCGGTACAGAATACGTCGTTAGCGGCCCTCACTAGGTGATGAGAATGCCCATCGGTCCGGACGCGTTGAGGTTCGCCTAGAAGGGCTGTCGCGCCTCCTTCTGTACGTCCTTCTTCAAAGAGTGTCAAAAAACCGCCTGTCACCCGAAGGGCCAGGCGGTTTTTGTCACTCCATAGAGATGCTCGCGGCTTCACTTCATAGGCGATGATTCTGAGGAAGCCCACCATCGGCTTCACGTACCGCCTGTAAAATGCGCTGTACCAAGGTATCGCTGTCGGGCGCTTCGATCGTCGTCAATTGGATGCGGCAGAAGGGTTGAACCCGACAGGCGAGGCAGCGACGACAGCAGTCCACAATCTGCACGTCGACTTCCTTGCGGTGAGCCTTTTTGAGTCGCCGAACCGCCTCGCGGGAGAGGCCTCGGGATACGTTGCGTTTGCAGAACTTCGCCACTCGCACGGTGTGAATCCCCCTGAAAGAACGGTTAAGAGGTCCTCGGTCCCCTAAGCCTCATAGAAGGTAAATTGAATATCTAACGTGCGCAGATAGGTTTGTAAGCCCGCATCTTGAATCGGAATGATGAAGGCTGCTTCGTTTGACTCATTGTGGTGCGAGTGCCATAGGCCAGGCGGGGTGACGAACGCTTTGCCGGTTTCCCAGTCGATCCGAATGGGATCGATAATCTGATTGGTTTGTGGGTCAATTTGGTCTCCGACGAGTGTGTACGTACCCGGCGCGGCATAGGCGACAAAATCCAGGGCAACCGATTTGTGACTGTGTGGTGCCTGGTTCGAACCAACTGGCACGATGCCGTACATGGCCCAGAGGACGTGGGTGATCGTCAGCGTTTGGTCAAATCTCTGGTTGTTCAGGAGAATGGATATCCGATTTCGCTTGTCTGCGTCAGGTTCGTTTGCGACCTCCTGGAGTTTCGCGTCACATTGTTGGGCGCTGAACCGGGTCGGCTGGAAGCGAGGCTCTGTCGCGTGAACTCCAAGGTAGTTGAGCAGCGGACTGTCCACGATATAGTACAGGGACGCGTCTTCATCGGCTGTGTGCCTGCTCACACATCCGGCAGGCAATGTCAAGAAATCTCCCTTTCGCCAGTCGATCGCTTTCCCATCGACCACGGTTCGCCCTGCGCCGGAAATGACGTAGTACAGTTCACTGGTTGCATTTGGCGACGTGTCGATGGAATCCCCTTGGTTGATCCGGACGAACTGAGCCAAAAGGGAAGGGCTAGTCGCTGGGTAAGGGGTTTTCAGCTCGGCCGAAAGGTCCAGTGGGATGACTCGTGTGTCTCCACTGTTGTACAGTTGCGGCCCGAACTCTTGAATAGGCACGGGCGTGATGATACCACTTCCGATTGGATCCGCCGCAGTGGAGTACTCGTAGTAACGGGCATCTCCTGACCAATTCTCCGTGACGGTACCAATGGCCAGCTTGCCAGATTGAATTCCTTCTGTCATTCCCCAGACCTCCTTGGTAAGCACTTGCGTTGGACACATTTCTCTCATCCCGATAGACCTAATATATTCGCGTCACATGCGATCCATTTAACAAATGTCGCGACTCGTACTTTGAAAGACCTGTAGAAATGCGGTATCTCTCTGTACTTAAGCGTATTTTTCGAGACGATAGCCCCCTATAATCGCCACATAAGCAGCCATTGTAAGCCGACAGACTTGAAACCGTAGGATACACGTTTCCCTGATGTAGAAAAGGGGGGAATTGAATGCCGAAGCAACTCGTGGCGATCGCTCCAAGAAAAACAGCGATCGTCGAGTACGATGAGCGCCCAATCAATCAGGAGGAAGTTCGTGTGCAAGTTGAGTTCGCGTCGCCCAAACACGGCACGGAGTTGGCGGAGTTCCGTGGTGAAAGCCCGCATATGGACGACTACTACGATGAGGAATGGCGCATGTTTTTGCCGCGCGAGGAGGGGAAGCGCACTGGGCTGCAATTCGGCGCGTGGAATCTTGGGAATCAATGGGTGGGCACGATCGTCGAAGTTGGTTCTCGCGTGACGGATTACTACGTGGGTGAACGAGTTTGTGGCTATGGCGGCATAAGGGAGTCTCACATCGTCCGCGGCGTTGATAACTTTTACCTGCGGAAAATGCCACAGGAGATGTCGTGGAAGAGTGCCGTCTGTTTCGATCCCGCGCAATTCGCGCTAGGGGCCATTCGTGACAGTCATGTCAGAGTGGGCGACCGAGTTGCCGTGTTCGGGCTTGGTGCCATAGGGCAACTCGCGTCACAAATGGCGAAGTTGGCGGGAGCGAGTTACGTCGCCGTGATCGACCCGATCGAGCGTCGCAGAGTAACTGCCTTGCGGGCGGGTGCGGATGAGGCGTTCGATCCAGTGACACAGGACGTCGGGCTCGAGCTCAAAAAGGCGACACGTCAGGTCGGTGTGGATGTCACGATTGAAACGAGTGCGAGCGAACTCGCGCTGCAACAGGCACTTCGTGGACTGGCATATTCCGGGACCATCGCCTACACCGGTTGGGCTAGGGCTTTTCAGGGCGGATTGGATTTGGGGCGGGAAGCTCACTTCAATAATGCGCACATTGTTTTTTCGCGGGCATGTAACGCGTTAAATCGCGACCACCCGCGATGGGATTGGAGGCGAATCGAAGAGACTTGTTGGGAACTGCTCGAGACGGGGGCGCTTAATTGTGAGCGAGTCATCTACCCTGTCGTTCCGTTTGAAGAGTGTGGAGAAGGCTATGAAAAGTATGTCGATCAGCGCCCTGACCAGAGTATTAAACTTGGAGTCTCGTTCACATGAGGATGGGAGTTGAATGGATAAAGAACGAGTTCGCGAATAGGCAGGCTTCAAGAACAATGGAGGTAGAGATATGAAGACGCGGGTGCTCATCACCAATTCGGCCGCCGTACTTCTGGCGCTCACTTCTGTAACCGCATGTGGCAGCGCAAATGGGGGCGGCGGCAATGGTTCCAATCCCAAGATCACGCTGACGATGTACGACTGGACGAATTCCTCACAAACTTATCTCAACTTTATCAATAATGACGTGATCGCTCAGTTCGAGAAGCAGCATCCGAACATCAAAATTGTGTACGACGAAATGAAAGATCCGTCGTCCACCGATGAACAACAGATGACTGCCGGAGGTGGGCCGGACATCGTGTTGATGGATGGCCCCTCAGAAAGTATGTTGTACGCTAAGGCAGGTTGGCTTGTACCTCTCAATCAATATGCCAAGCAATATGGTTGGGATAAAATGTATGACAGTTGGGCGCTTTCTACGGAACAGTGGAAGGGAAGTCTGTATGCGCTGCCAGTAGAGGATGAGATCATTACAATGTACTACAATAAATCGATGTTCCAGAAGTATGGCTGGAAAGTGCCGACGAACTGGAACGAGTTTACGTCCCTGATGCAGTCCATCCAGTCGAAGGGGATTATCCCCATTTCCTTTGGCGATTCGGACAACGCGATGGAAAACGAATGGCCTGCGAGTATCCTCATGACTGCAGGGCTGACCAGGACGCAGTACCGCGATGTTCTGATGGGAAAATTACCATGGAATAGTCCTGCCGTAGAAAACGCTTTCAACAAATATTTGTACATCTGGAACCAGGGATGGATTCAAAACAAGGAGGCGTACGCCATTACGGATACGGACGCCATCAACCTGTTTACGTCCCAAAAAGCAGCCATCACGCTGTCGGGTACGTGGCAGGTGGGAAGCTGGATGCAGCAGGCCCCGCCGACATTCCAATATGGCAACATGGCGATGCCTGGCTGGTTTGACGGGATTGCCCCCTCGTACCCCGTCGGCGTTGGAACCACCATCGGCATCAATGCGCATTCCAAGCATCAGGCTGCCGCTGCCGAGTTCATCAATTGGTTCTATAGCAAGCAACACATTCAACAACAACTCAGTACTTTGGCGCAATTGTCCCCAGTTCAAGGGCTCAGTGTCGCTGGCGCCAATCCCCATCTACAGGACCAATACAACGAGTTGCAGACCGCGTTCAAGGAGGGGAATTACGGGTACACCGCCTACACTCAGTGGTCGCCAGACGTTGACACATACATGTGGCAACATTTTGAAGACCTTGAGATAGGGAAGACGAGTGTGAGTGACTTCCTGAACAAGCTTGAACAATTGCAAAAACAGGATGACCAAAAGGGGCTTGTCTTGAATATTCAGTAGCCCGAGCCTTGGCATCCGAACTTGTAAGGAGGGTCCAAACTTGTCGGTGCAAGCGAAGAAGAAGAGGACCGCGGCTGCATCGTCCCCGAGGCCAGGGCCGAGGTGGAAGCGTGCCGTCGTTCCTCTTTTATTTTTGTTGCCTGTCATGCTGTTCAATTTGGTCGTCGTGAGTGGGCCGGCACTCGGGACGGTGGCGCTGTCGTTTACAAATTGGACTGGATTCAACGCACCAAAGTTTATCGGGTTCGAAAACTACCGACAATTATTCAGCGACCAAACGTTTTATGCAGCGATGGTTAACAACCTTCAATGGCTGGTCATTTTTTGTACTCTTCCTATCGTCAGTGCCTTATTTGTGGCGATTCTGATCTCGAAAATACGGAGAGGGAAAGTGTTTTTCCGAGTGATCTTCTTCCTGCCATATACCCTGTCTACGGTATTGGTGTCGGAAATATGGAGTTGGATTTACGATCCGCTTCAGGGTATCAACACACTACTCCAGAAACTTGGTCTTCATCACCTGTCCTACTGGCTTGGCGACACGCACATCGTCATTTATTGCATCGCGGCAGCGGCGATGTGGCAAGGCTGGGGATTTCTGCTCGTCATCTTTATGTCCGCCTTAACGCAGTTAGATCCGTCCATTGAAGAGGCGGCGAAGATTGAAGGCGCTGGTAGCTTTCAACAGTTGTGGTACGTGACCTTGCCCCAATTGCGCTCAACGATCATGCTTGTGCTCATGTTGAGTGTCATCGGATCGTTTACGGTCTTTGATTACGTGTTTATCATGACGAACGGCGGACCTGCCAATGCATCACAGGTGGTCGGCACGTACATGTATCAGGAGGCGCTTTATAATCAGGCACCTGGGTATGCCAGTTCGATTGCGCTCATGTTGGGCCTGTTCGCGTTTTTGGTGATCGGAGCCTTTGCAATCCTGCGGAAACGGGGATGGGAAATTTGAAGACGATTCGCAGTTTCATGTCGTATGGCCTTCTGATATTGCTGTCTTTAGCCATCGCCGCTCCGCTGATCCTACTGATTTTCAACTCCTTTAAGACGGAGTCGGAATTTCAGGCAAATCCATTTGGCCTGCCGACCACTTGGACGTTTACGAACATCGCGAGTGCGTGGGTACAGGGAAACTATGCGCACGCGTATTTGAATACATTTATCGTGGCGGCTGTGACGATTGTCGTGGTCCTCTTCTCGTCTGGATTAGGCGCTTATGCATTAGCCACGCTTCGCTTTAAATGGTCGACTTCATTTATGGCATATCTCTTGTTTACGATGATGGTTCCGTCAGGCATGTTTCTGGTACCCATCTTCTTCATGTGGCAGCGCTTTCACTTGATGAACACGCTGGTTGGTTTAGTGATTGTCTATTGCGGGATCTTCATGGCGTTCAACGTATTTCTCATCCGTTCGTATTTCGTTAACATTCCGATGGAGATTCGAGAGAGTGGATTGGTCGACGGTGCAAGTGAATTCAGTGTGTTCTTTCGCATCTTTGTGCCAATGTCGAAGCCCGTGTTTTTTACGGCGGCCTTGATCCTGGTCGTTTGGACATGGAATGAATTCTTTTATGCAAATGCGCTACTGCTCAACCAAAACATCAAGACGGTCTCGTTGAGCTATCTGGCGTTCACCGGGCGATTTACGCAAAATTGGACGCTGATTTCCGCCGGTGGCCTGATTTCCATATTGCCTATCCTGATCTTGTATCTATTCTTACAGCGGCGTTTCATACAAGGGATTCTCGAAGGCAGTTTGAAATAAGTTTGGGATATGCATCGGGTGAAACGCGTTTGCACGCTTATCGTGATCGGATTGTTCCTTGGAAGGGGAATCGCGATGAAGGCTGTTGAACTGATTGGTTCGCGTGAATGCAGAGTCATTGACGTGCCGATGCCCGAAGTTGACGCTGAAGAGGTTCTGGTAAAGGTTAGCGTGTGTGGCGTCTGCGCGTCGGAATTGCACGTTTGGGAAAGTGGTCCTGGGCAACAGGCTGGGCTGGTGCTCGGCCACGAGCCCATGGGGGTGGTTTATCAGGTCGGTGAGAATGTGCGTGGATTTCAGGCGGGGGATCGAGTTACAGGGCTGTTTAAGCGCGGATTTGCTGAGTATACAAAGGCGAATTACAAGGACCTTATCAAGGTCCCTGACGAATTGAGCGACTTGGAAGCAATTGGGGAGCCGTTGTCGTGTCTTGTCAGCGGCGCGGACCGGACGCCTGTTGGCCTTGGCGACGTGGTTGCCGTTGTTGGTACGGGGTTTATGGGCCTAGGGTTTTTGCAGTTGCTGCGCCTCAAAGGGGCCGGTCATATCATCGCGGTGGACATCCGCAAAGAAGGGTTAGATCACGCCCGAAGATTTGGTGCTGACGAGGTGTTTTTCCCTGATCAAGTGCCTGACAAATACAAGGTGACGGAATGGAGTCACATCGGACGCGGGGTGAACGTCAGCGTCGAAGCAGGAGGAGCCGCGGCGACTTTGGACTTGGCCGCACAGATGGTTTCTGCACATGGCGTCATGTCGATTGTTGGTTACCATCAAAGCAATCAGGGACTTCGAACGATGAACATGAACATGCTAAATTGGAAGGCGGTTACCATTCTGAATGCGCACGAACGGAGAGATGCCGTTCACTTGGCAGCGATGAGAGCGATTCAGCGATTGATGGTCAACAACCGCTTCAATATGCGGGATATGATCACCCACGTGTACACACTAGACCAGGTTGACCAGGCGTACAGCGATTTGAAAGGGAAGCCGGAGGGGTTTATTAAAGCGGTTGTCAGGATGGATTGAGCGCAGGCGTATCTGCGTGACAGATGGGGGAGTGATCCTGGTGCGATTTGCTGTTCAAGAGAACATCGTCCCTGGCCGCTCGTTTCGCGAGAAGGTCGAGAATCTGAGGGAATTCGGCTACGAAGGCGTGGAACTGCGAGGCGATGAGCTTCCCTCAAGGGTTCAGGAAATCCGCTCGGCACTGCGCGAGACGGGCGTTACGGCGACTTGTATTTGCGGCGGATTCAAATTCGGTTTGTTGTTTCCGAGCGCACAAGAAAGGAAGCAATCGCGCGAGGAAATCAAACGGCTATTGTTCACTGCGGCGGAAGTGGGGGCGATGAGCGGCGTGATCGTCGTTCCGATCTTTGGTCCGCCGCAGTTGCCTGATCTAAGCCCGTGGAAAACGGCGACCGAACTTGAGGAGGAACTGTTGGTTGAACAGCTCGTCGAATTGTCCGAATCCGCGGGCCAGGAGGGTACCAAAGTGATTTTGGAACCACTCAACAGGTATGAGACGCACTTGCTTAACCGCCTAGAACAAGCCGCGCATATCTACCACCGCGTCAATTCTCCGAACCTCACGATGCTAGCTGATTTCTTCCACATGCAAATCGAGGAAGTGAATATTGCAACCGCGATGGAGGCTTTTGCATCACTGATTGGCTACGTACATCTAGCAGATTCCAATCGCCTCCTGCCGGGATTGGGGCACACCGATTTCTCGTCGGGCTTTCTAGCCCTTGCCGAAGCCGGCTACACGGGTTGGATGTCACTTGAATGCGGCGTTCAAGGGGACCCGTCTAAGGGGCTTTGTGAGAGTCTACGTTATATGCAAGCAAGTCTACCGAGATAGACACATGAAGGTTGAGTTACCGCAGAGCAAACACCACGGCTCTTAGGGCAACGGATTCTCTTCAGAGGTGCAAAACAGTAAATAACACGATGAACGGAGTGCACATTCGCAGGACGAATCGCACTCCGTTTGTTCTGGTTATATCGCTTATGAGCAGGAATTTTGACTTAAATTCGCACATCAAAAGGCACAAGTTTTCACAGTGTGTAATTGATCCATGTACCCTTGTGATTTTCGATACGAATTGTACTGTGATTCGACGTGCCAATTTTTGTGACTCTGCACTCCAATATTTAAAACGATGCGATTAGTTTTAGTGGTATGATTTGTATATTGGAGGTGGCGGTATTGTCAATGTCTGATTATTACAAACAACTCCGGGAGAAAATTGGGACGCAACTAATCTTTAGTCCTGGTGTCGCTGCCATAATTCGAAACGAGAAGGGTGAGATACTTTTTCAACACCCATCTCTGACTAGTGATATATGGAGTCTTCCTGCTGGGGCGATTGAGATTGGTGAAACCCCGGCAGAGGCGATAATACGAGAAGTCTACGAGGAAACAGGATTACACGTGGTTCCACAAAAGTTGCTGGGCGTTTTTGGTGGAAAGAATTTTAGATTTACGTACCCCGATGGAAACCAAGTCGAGAGCTTGGTATTCGTGTTTGAGTGCATTGTTGAATATGGAGAATTAGACGCGGTCGACGGCGAATCCGCTGAGCTGGAATATTTCCCTGTTTCATCTATGCCAAAGCTGGATCTTCCATATCCAGCAGAGATTTTCCTCCCGTCGTCTTCGGAACGCACACTTTTTCAATAAGGGCTTTTGGCTTGTATGCATTGTTATTTGGTAGCGATAGAAACGAGTCTAGTGTCGTTGATGGGGGAATTAGCTGAAAATACAGATGTGTCAGTTAAAAACAGATAAAATTTTCGCTGGGGGTGGCAGAGTTGAGCCTACGGCTAAATTATTGGTCGTTCTTCCTAGCTGTATTGGTTGTTGTAGTTTGCGTCAATTCGTTGTTGTCCCAAGTGTTACGCACGTGGTCAATAAGTCCTCCCATGCATATCGTCCTTTTTTCCAGTGTGTTAGCGTTCGTTCTAGGAGTAGTGGGTCTTAAGGGGCGTGCCAAACGTCTGGCTACCATCAGAAGTTGGTTTACACTCATCACTTCCACTGTAACTTCACTTGTTCTCTTCGGTTTTGTGTTATTTCCAGTTACTCAACATCTTAAGACCACACAGTCGCCTGATGGACGGTACAAAGTAGCCTTCGTTGTTACTAATGGGGGTGCTGCAACGTCTCCCGCAGTAATCGGACGGATGGATGGACCTTTATGGTTCAGTAAAATAATCTACGACTCATCTCCTGCTAGTCAAGTGAACGTCAAGTGGGAAAACGATGACGTGATTTCGATCAATGGTACACAGTTGAACTTGAAAGAAGGGCAGGTTTATGATGATTCGTTGTTGTCTTCGCTCCTAAACTAAAGGTTCAAGAACGTCGAAATTGTTCCGGACCTAATGAGCAGTAGAACGCATTAAGGAGGGTGTTTGCTTGACTATCAAAACGAACATCTGGTCATTCGTAGCTGCTGTACTATGTATTATCCTGGCGTTCATTGCAGGGGCTGGACATGTCACTCCCGTGATAATCAAGACGATAGGTGTAAATCCATGGTTTGTAGTCTTGTCTGGGTCTTCGATTACGTTAGTGTTTGGGATTATCGGCTTTGCTGGAGGAGCGAATTTCGTTTCACGTTTTCGAAGTGTATTAACAGCTATCATCACCTTTGGATTAGCAATATTTAGTGCGTATGTCGTTGTGATGGCTAACATTTTTCAATTCACCTAATGCCTTTTCTCCTTGAATTAGTCATAATGAACGACACCGGCTCCGTTTCGTACACTCGTGGTTTACACTGAAAATTAAGATAACAGTGCAGAGCCACATATGAAAGGAGCCGTTACTATGAAGACTATCACAAAATTCGTGGGTTTGGATGTGTCAAAAGACTCCATCGCAGTTGCTGTTGCAGACGAAGGTCGTGGTGAGCCGAGATTTCTCGGTATGTACCCTCATACGGTGGAAGCAGTACGTGGTTTAGTCAAACGGTTAAATGAAGAGGATGTAGAGCTTGAGTTTTGCTACGAAGCAGGTCCGACTGGCTATTGGCTTTATAGACTGCTGCGAGCAATGGATATGCCGTGCACGGTTGTTGCACCATCCCTCATTCCAGTTCGTCAGGGAGACCGGGTAAAAACAGATCGTCGAGATGCGTTAAAGCTGGCAAAGTTATTTCGCGCAGGCGAGCTGGTTGCCGTCTTTGTGCCGAACGAGGAAAACGAGTCGTTGAGAGACTTGGTTCGAGCACGGGAAGATGCAGTAGAAGATCGAACCCGAGCAAGGCATCGAATATCTAAGTTCCTACTGCGCCACAATCGAATCCTCCAAACCAAGCTTCGAGCTTGGGGAGCGATGCATCGTCGGTGGTTGGATAGTCTTCAATGGACAGACAGACGAGAACAAGTGGTGTTTCAAGAATATTTACACCACCTGGATGAAATCGAAGGTCGTCTAGAGCGTCTTGAAGCTGCCATTCACTTGGAGGCAACGGAAAGTGACAGAGCACCAGTCATTCAGGCATTACAGACGCTGCGTGGTGTCGCCGAGGTGATCGCAACATCGTTGGTAGCTGAGGTTGGTGAATTTCGTCGATTCCACAATCCGAAACAGTTAATGGCATATGCCGGACTGGTACCATCGGAGTCTTCAAGTGGGGTATCTCGAAGACAGGGTAGGATCACGAAAGCTGGGAATGCACATCTAAGGCGGGTACTCGGTGAGGCTGCATGGAGTTACCGGTATAAGCCGGCAGTCAAAAGAAACATCCGAAAGCGGCAAGAGGGGCAGAGCCCAAAGGTTCAGGACATCGCCTGGCGAGCGCAGGACAGGCTTCATCGAAAGTATAAAAGGATGACTTCTCGAGGTAAGCATCACAACGTGGCAGTCACTTCAGTGGCCAGAGAGTTGTTGGGCTTTGTATGGGCAATTGCATGTGAGGCAGAACGGGAAATGGAGAAGTCGGTCGCGGTCTAAGTACGGCCTGAAGTATTCAAGAGGTTTTAGAACACAGGGTTGAAGGTCGGGACTGAAGGCACAGGAATCCGGTACGGGGAAACCTCGTCCCCCGTTTGTGCAAGGTCCAGAACCTCACGCACGTAGCTAGTCCGAGGCAGCCCCTTGACGGAGGTACGAAATGTGGTAGCCAACCCACGGATATCAGTGTGCCAACCGTCGACGAACCTTGCCTTCGGTCCGGGCTTTCAACCTCACACGACACGGAGCTTGACGGTGGTCGTTCATATTAACGGGAAGTAATGTGTAATTACAATCTTCTCAGAAAAGAAGGAATTTTGATGAGTGATGATTGGAAGAAGGATAGGTTTGGTGCAATTGAACGTAATGAAAACCCGATGGTCCTAACCAGGATGAAGAATGGCTATGCAGTAATTGGGGATACTCAGTTTCTACCTGGATATTGTGTTCTATTGGCGTATCCAAAAGTTAATTCTCTTGAGGATTTGAGTTTGGAAGCCAAGACGGATTTTTTGCGAGATATGAGCTTGTTGGGAGAAGCGGTTCAGTCTGTGTGTAATCCAAGGCGAATGAATTATTCCATTTACGGAAATTCAGATGAATTTCTGCATGCTCACGTCTTTCCAAGATATGATTGGGAACCAGAAGAGAGAAAGCCTTATCCAGTTTGGAAGTACCCAAGAGAAATGTGGGTCATGCCAGCAGTACAATATTGTGATGACAAGCATTTATCTTTACGACAACAAATTACTGAGAAACTCACCGCTTTGATTGCGAAGGATTACAATTTTGACTAATGAATTTGAAACATCCTTATTGAACTATTGGGCGCGTTAGTCCCATATCGACACAAATGGCGTACCGTCAACTTGGTACGCCATTTTCATAAGAATTACACCGTGATTGAAATGCTGTTCATGGTGTAGAATCCAATGCGATTTCATATGATATTTTGGGTTTTGCACCTGTGAAGGGAACCCGATACTCTTAGGGGCCGTGGTCTTTTGTTTACATAGGATTTTGCTCCATTCGTATGGAACAAACTAGATTTCAATACCAAACTGATGTTCGCCAATGCGTTCGCGCGATTCGGTTGATGATAGAATGAAACGAAAGCATGTGGTCCATGGATGAATATGTACGGATAGATCTCTGCATCGGTGCAGTGTCTTTAGAGCTCATTGGAGGAAACAAAATGTCCACATCGGAACTGATCCAAAACTACGACGACTCGTCCATTCACGTACTGGATGGCTTGGAGGCAATTCGCAAGCGACCTGGTATGTATGTTGGCGGAACGGGTGTCCAAGGGTTTCATCACCTGTTCAAGGAAGTCATCGATAACTCGATCGACGAAGCCCTCGCTGGTTATTGTGATCGAATCGAGGTCGTGATTCACGAAGATCAGAGTTTGAGTGTCAAGGATAACGGTCGAGGTATTCCCTTCGGAATGCATGAAACGGGGAAACGCACGATTGAAGTAGCGATGACCATTCCACACAGCGGTGGCAAGTTCGGCGATAAAGGGAGTGGCTACACCGTTTCCGGCGGCCTTCACGGTGTCGGACTCACGGCGGTCAACGCCTTGTCGAAATGGGTGGAGGTCACCATCTGCCGCGACGGGCAGCAGTACGTTCAAAAGTACACGACGGGCGCCCGCCCTGGTGAAGAGGAGTTCAAAATTGGATATCCCGAGCCTCCAACCATCACGCCGCTCGCGACCGAACGGCGGGGGACGATGATCCGCTTTCTTCCGGACGCAGACGTATTTGGAAACCTGCATTTTCAAACCGGCATCATCGAAGAGCGGATCCGGATGATGGCGTATTTGAATCCGTCCATCACGATCACGTTGACCGATCTTCGTCACTCCACGAAGACGAAGACGTTCTACTACGAGGGCGGCGTGTCGGAGTTCGTTCAATACCTGAACGAGGACAAGCAAACGATTCAGGCGCCGTTTGCCATCTCAGGAAAGTCGGACAGTATCAGTGTAGATATCGGCATTCAATATTCGGACGGCTATGCTGAGACCTTTGCTAGCTTCGTCAACTGTATCCCGACAAAGAGTGGTGGGACTCATGTACGCGGCTTTAAGACGGCATTTACTCGCACGTTTAACGATTTCGCGCGCACCAACGGCATCCTCAAGGAGAATGAGGATAACCTCGAAGGCGACCTGTTGCGCGAGGGGATGACGTGCGTCCTGTCCATTCGTCTGCCGAACCCTGAGTTTATTGGCCAAACGAAGGACGAATTGAGCAATAAGGAAGTTCAAAACATCGTCGGTACAGTAGTTTCCGAACAACTTTCCGCTTATTTGGATCAAAATCGCGAGTTGGCGATCAACGTCATTCATCGGGCTTTGCTCTCGAAGCGAGCACGAGAAGCCGCGAAAAAGGCCGCCGAAGACGTTCGGACCGGAAAAGATAAGAAGGACAAGAACGGACGACGAAAAGTGCTTGTGGAGAAGTTGACCGCACCACAGAGCAACGAGTACGCCAAGAATGAACTGTACATCGTGGAGGGTGACAGTGCAGGTGGTTCCGCAAAGCAGGGGAGGGACTTTCGACATCAAGGCATTCTTCCGCTTCGCGGCAAGTCCTTAAACGTCGAACGCGAGAACGACGTCTCAAAGATCCTGAAAAATGCCGAGATCGCTGCGATTGTGGACTCCATCGGGGCAGGCTTTGGAGCTTCTTTTGACCTGTCGCAGTGCAGGTACGGAAAAGTCATTATCATGAGCGATGCAGACCCGGATGGCGGCCATATCCAGTCGCTGCTCATCACCCTGTTCTACCAATATATGCGGCCGCTCGTCGAAGCTGGCATGCTTTACGTCGCCATGCCGCCGCTTTACAAACTCACGTATGCCGAGGGAAAGGGAAAGTCGAAGCAGTCCGTTGTCATGTATGCCTGGACGGACGAGGAACTGGACGAACTTCGCTCGGCGTTCGCGAAGAAGAAGATCTCGTTTGAATTACAGAGATACAAAGGTCTTGGCGAAATGAACCCGGACCAGTTATGGGAAACCACGATGTGTCCGGAGACGAGAACGCTCATCAAGATCGACGTGATGGACGCGAGCGTGGCCGAGCGAAGAATCACCACCCTGATGGGATCCAAGTCGGAGTTACGCCGCCAGTGGCTCTATGAAAACGTCGATTTTGATTCATACGAGGAATGAGGAGGTCCAGGCTGTTGGATACAGTTGATAAAACCATTACGGTTGATATATCTGATTTACTTGGAGATAGGTTTGGTCGATATTCAAAGTATACCATCCAGAATCGCGCGATTCCCGATGCGCGTGACGGGCTGAAGCCGGTGCAGCGCCGCATCTTGTATTCGATGTTTTTAGCAGGAAATACGCCTGACAAGGGTTATCGCAAATCCGCGAAAACCGTCGGCGATGTGATGGGCAACTACCATCCGCATGGCGATACCGCGATTTATGACGCCATGGTACATCTGGCGCAACCGTTTAAAACGAATCAACCGCTCATCGATGGCCATGGGAATTGGGGCTCTATCGATAAAGATCCGGCGGCAGCTATGCGTTATACGGAGGCTCGCTTATCCTCCTATGCCTTGGAACTGTTGCAGGATATTAAAAAGGACACCGTCAAAATGGTGTCCAATTTCGATGAGACAGCGACGGAGCCGGTTGTTCTGCCCGCGCGACTGCCAAACTTGCTCATCAATGGCGTGTCCGGCATCGCCAGTGGATTTTCCACCAACATTCCGCCACACAATCCACGCGATGTGGTACAGGCGTGTGTTGCGTATCTGAATGACGAGAACATCAGCAACCAAGACCTCATCGACATCGTCCAGGCTCCGGATTTTCCGACCGGTTGTGAAGTGATGGACATCGAGGGCATCCGCTCGATGTATACGACTGGGTCTGGCAGCTTCGTGATGGCGGCGCGAGTGGAAATTGAACGGCCAAGTAAGCACAACGTTCAACTCGTGTTTTCCCACTTGCCTCACAATGCGGTAAAGCAACAAATTGTCGTCGCTCTCCAGGAGATCGTCTTGAACAAAGACATTGATGGCATCGTGGAGGCCCGGGACGAGACGGACAGAAAACACGGGCCAACAGGCGCGCGGATTGTCGTAGAGCTCAAGAAGGGGTTGAGTGATGAACAGATTGACTCGATCATCGCTTACCTCTACAAAAATACCGATTTGATGTCGCACTACCGCGCCAACATGACGGCTATCGTGAACGGCAGCCCGGAGAAGTTAGATCTCAAGCGATTTGTATCGTCCTATATCAACCATCAACGGGACGTGATTCGCCGCCGTACCCAATTCGACTTGGACCGGACGAAGGAACGGTTTCATATCGTCGAAGGGTACATCAAGGCATTGAACCGCTTAGATGAAGTGATTCGGATCATTCGCGAATCCAGGGACCGGAAGGACGCTGTCGAGCAATTAGTCGAGCGCATCGACCTCAGTGAGGTCCAGGCCAACGCAATTCTCGATTTGCGCCTCTATCGGCTGACCAATCTGGAGATCGAGAGCTTTCAAAAGGAGTGGCTGGATCTACAAAAAACGATTAAACAGTTGGAAGGCATTCTCGCGTCGCCGAAACGGTTAGACAAAGTCATTCAAACAGAGATGACCGAGTACGTAAAATTGTATAGCCATCCGCGTTTGTCTCCGCTCAAGCGACAGACGAAGGATCTGAACGTGGATGTCACCATGACCATTCCCGAGGAAGAAGTCTATGTCGTCTTGACCAAAAATGGCTATATCAAGCGGCTCTCGAAGCGCGCCTATATGGGCATAGAACGCGTCAGTGCCATCAATTTGAAGCTAGGCGACAGCGTGCAGGAAACAATTTTGACGAAGACCACCGACACCCTTTTGCTGTTCACGGGCAGTGGCACGTACTATTCCCTGTTGGTCCACAAGTTGCCTGAAGGGAAGTGGAAGGACGAAGGGACGCCGCTTCATACGGTAGTTTCGATGCCGGCTGAGGAGAAGATCGTCTCGTTGATCCCGATTTCCACGTTTGAAACGGATCAGTTGCTCTGCTTCGTGACGGTCGAAGGACTCGTGAAGAAGACAGCGCTTGGTGAATATCGCACGGATAGGTCAGTCGCCGTCAAAGGTGTCCGAATCAAAGAGGGCGATGAGCTGAAACACGTGTTTGTGACGACGGACGACCACCGCATGGTCGTGACGACGGAGCGCGGCTACATCGGTCTCTACGCGCAGGCGGAAATCGCCGCGACAGGTAAGAATTCTTCGGGAAGCAGGGTCATTTCGCTCGCTCGAAACGACCGTGTGCTAAAGGCTTATCCGGTCGAAGCAGACAAGTCATTTCAGGTCGTATTGTTTGAAAGTCAGGGGCTGTTTCGCGTCGTTCCGTCACAGCGACTGCCAGAAAAGAAACGTGGTATGAAAGGTACGCAAGCGTGGAAGGGCCTCGGGTCTGACGGGAGGATCGTGGGGAGTGTGCTGGCAGAGGGGATGCAGAGAGGTGCGTGTATCATCGATCACCAAACCATTCAAGGCTTTGAGATCGACTTGTTGCAGAGCCCTTCGCCACAACCGTTTGTCACGTTAGAGCCGCAGTCGGTTGTGACGGGCCTTGTCTGGATGCCGGAAAAATAGGGTATCTGAGCTATCGTCATCATTCTGCACACGCGGCGGGAATCCAGGCGAGCGAAGCTAGACCTGGATTCCCATGGCAACGGCAATGGATCGAGCGTGGGATACGTCGGATAAGTGTGGGTCTACCGCACTTGTGACCGTTCCTGCGCTACAACGCGATGCTCTGCGATCGCTTGCTGGTTCAGCTCTGCCTCTTCCCAGATGGCTTCTGGCACGACGCCATGTGCCGCGTCCGTGCAATGGGTCAGCCGATTGGCAGCAGATATTTGGCGGCGGCGCGCGACGAGTTCTACCTTGCGCGCCTGTGCCAACGATTCGCGCGAAGTACGCCAATCCTCCGGGGCAAGGCGCACTTCTCCTTGTTCAAGTGCGTCTGTGTCGAGGAGATCGATGCGTTTACGCCGAAACCCGAGCTGGACGAGGTCACCCGTCTTCAGGTACAGGATTCCCCCACCATGAATGGCCTCGGGTGTGATATGCCCGATGGCCGCGCCGTAAGTCACGCCAGAATAGCGGCCATCGCTCATCAATACGGACAGCTTTTGCAGTGTGTGATTCGCGTTGATGTGCTGCATCGGGGTAAACATCTCCGGCATGCCGAATGCCTCAGGTCCCTGACCGCCTATGACAATGGCCGTTTTCAGCAGCCGTTCGTTGATCATCTGTTGAAATAACTGGTCGTAATCGTCCGTTGGTGCGCCCTTGCCCCCATTCAGCGTATACATGTGCGAGAGGGCACTGGCTGGAACGATGCGGTTGATCCGCCAACTATCGGTCAAATGAGGAGCTAGCAGATGGCTGTTCGCTGCTTCCTCGTTCGGATAATAGACGATCACGGCGACTTTCTCGTCGAATTCGTCCAGTTGCGCCGTCGTCAAACCGCTGATTTTGACGACCGCATTCGTGAAGAAGTTGCTGCGCAATACGTCCATACCACTGAAGGGACGTCGCGGACTGGACAGGATGATGGGATTGTCGGTGACGTTCGACGCTGCGAGACCACGTTTGTCACGAAGCCGCTCCCGCCATGTCGATGCGGCCATCGTCGGAGCATCCACATCCATTGGCACGCCGTTTTGAATCAGTTCGTAGATGAGCGTTTCCATGCCGCGTGAGGAGCCTGAAGTACACTGCATGGCGAGTGCGTAGATGTCGCGTCCCTCGGTGAGGCTGTAGTCAAATAGATCCGGAATTGGGTGCTCGTCGTATACCTGTTCGACGTCGTACAGGCTAAACGGCTGCCCTGCGTAGATCATGGCGGCCACCATGTGCATCATCAAGTTGGAGGATCCGCCGGCGGCGCTGTGAATTCGAATCGCATTGCGAATGTTCGATTGGATGAGTTGAGATACGCTGTAGCCCGGCTGATTGATCACGCTGAGCAGCGCCTCGATGGAGGCGTCGACCTGGGCGAACGTCGGCGGGACTGTCAACAGTTCGACGGCTGGGTGCACAAGGCCGAGGCCTGCGACGAGATCGCGTGAACTATTGCCCGTACCATGAAACGCGCAAATGCCACCTGCCGCGTCACACGTATTGACCGCCAGAACTTGTTCGTACAGTTTGTGCTGTGCGCTCGTGATCACGCCTTCTGCAACGGCCCGCGCGAAAACCCCTTGGAAAGCGGTGTTCGAGGAACACTGAAGGATGTAGGACATGGCGTCGCGCAAGTCGTCGGCTATGGACTGAAATCCGGTCTCTTCTGCACGCGTCGCCACTTGTTCCAGCTCCATGCGCAGCTTTTCTGGAATAGTCCCGCCTTTTAACACGTGTACCGGTGCGAACGTCGCCATGACCGGAGCTTCGCCGCGGAGGCGCCGGATGTAGTCGAGATGCGCAAGTCCACAGACGACGCCCAGTGGCTGCTTGTCGCACCCTTGGATGACGAACGCGCCGTGGTATGATTGCGCTTCCATGTGGTTGATGATCATATGCGCGATGGCGTGCCGACTTTGCAGGGAATAACTCATACCCATGGTGTTTTGGGCCGTGCCGTCACACAGCACCGGCGTCGCCGCGTAAAACGGGACAGCTCCGCGATGCCAGAGCGAGATGGCGGCCCGAAGTACCGTTCCTAGGTCCATCACGTGTGCGGGATGGTCCCACGAGCCACCTAGAATGGCGATGCGCGGAGCATTTTCTTCCAGTCTCGTGTAGATTTCATCGAGTGACCAAGTCACAGGGATGTCTGCGACTTCGGGAGCGAGCATTTGGCGGGCTTTATCGAGTAGCGCAGCGACGGTAATGGGTTCGTTTGCTTTCCCTTGCACATTCCACTGATAAGGATTGATTGGGTTATTGATCCGAAGTCTTTCCACAGGAGAACACTCCTTTGATCCCGCTCAGCTGTCCTGTTGGCAAATTGAGGCGCATCAGACGACGCAGTTCGCTGTGTTCCTGTCCCCGATTCCGGAAAGGACGGCTTCACTGGATATTTTGACAGCGGTTTCACGTGCAGTTGTAAGCATCTGCTAGGGAGTGCTTACACGGGTTGACCGAGCGGCTAATCCGATGGTTCAACACAGAATTCATCATATGACAAATTATATTTTAATAACTCATATGATCAATATGAATTTTCAGATTTTTGGCTGTTTGGTATGGGGGTTCCCGATATTTGTTCACAGCGGACGGAATTTGAAAGCGGTTGACTGGCTTGCCTAGTGATCATATGATTCAATGGGTTAGGAATATTGTGTGTATTGAAGGAGTGAGTTAGATCGCAGGGACGCGACAAGGCGTGTTTGAATCGACGTTAGCCACTCTGGAGGAGCGAATTCGCAACGGCATTTGGCGTCCAGGCGACAGACTTCCACCGCTCCAGAAATTATCCGAGGAATTGAACGTCGGCATCTCCACGCTTCGGGAAGTGCTCCGGATACTCGAAAGTCGCAACGTGATCGCGATTGAACAGGGTCGTGGTACGTTTATTCGAACCGATCTCGCCGCGACCCACGTGCTGACCCCTGAACTCACGGAGACCTCCTTGCAAGAGTTGTTTGAAGCAAGAAGACTACTGGAACCAGAGCTCGCCTATCTAGCTGCACAACGTGGATTTATGGATGAAATCCGAGATATCGACCGTGTGGCGAAGGAAATGTCGAGGCTGATTGAGGGGCGGCAAAACTTTGATCAAGTCGACGTCAGATTCCACCACCTCATCGCACGGGCCGCTCACAACGACATGTTATTTCGCATGTTCCAGTCGATAGAGACCCAATTTCACCAGGGTCGCAGTTTTACCAACATGATCCCTGGCATGATTGAAAAGGCAGCACATTACCACTTGATCATCGCCGCCGCGCTGTGTCAGAGGAACGCAGAACAGGCGAGGTCACTGATGCAATCGCATGTCGAGGACATGCGGTCGTACGTGCTGGGCAGCACGTACGTCAGCGAGGGCACGGCCAAACGATGAAGAGAGGGATGACGCGTGATGGAATGGGCAAGAGACGGTTTGCGAAAATTGCAATTGCCACTCGGAGACGCGTACGACTTACCAACTTCTCAGAAGCGGTTTGCGGACGGCGCGCAGTATCGCGTTGAGATCCCGAGTGTCGAAGGACCAAGTGCGATGCGCGCCGCCATTGAGGAGATGAAGCACCACGGCATTCAGGTTCATCGGATTTCGCAAGGCAGTGGGATCATGCTGCTAAAGGACGATGAGATTCTGGAAATGGCCGAACTGGGGCATGAACACCGCATCGAGGTCTGTCTGTTTGTCGGACCTAGGGCGCCTTTTGACATTGGTGCGCAGCCCTTGACCCAGGCGGGCAAGAACATCGGGTGGCGGCATGCTGGCATGGACCAATTGGTGTACGCACTGGAGGACATTCATCGTGCGTGTGAGCTAGGAATCCGAAGCGTCTTGGTGGCAGATGAGGGACTGATTTGGTTGGTCAACGAGTTCAAAGCGCTCGGTAAACTGCCTGATGACCTCGTCGTCAAGGTTTCGGTGCTTCAAGGTGCGTCCAATCCGGTGTCCATTCGAATGCTGCAGGACCTTGGTGCCAGTACGTTCAACGTCGCCTCTGACCAAACCTTGCCGCGGCTTGCGTCCATCCGTCAGGTGGCGGACTTGGCGATCGACATGTACGTCGAAGCGCCCGACGATTTTGGCGGCTTCGTCCGCCACTACGAGCTACCCGAAATCATCCGCGTCCTCGCGCCAGTCTACATCAAATTTGGCCTGCGAAATGCACCGAACATCTATCCATCTGGAACCCATTTGGATCAGACCGCGATCGCGTTGACGCGCGAACGCGTTCGCCGCGCCGCACTCGGGCTGGAGATGATCAAGCGCTACGCCCCCGATGCAGTCGCCTCTGAATTAGCAGGACCCGGGCTTGGCATCCCGGTCATCGTGAACAAGCCGCACGCCGTTCATTAACTACGCAACCGGTTGACGATGCACTAGCGCTTTATTCATGCTCTAGCACCTAATCTATGAACCAGAAAGGGGCGCCTATCGTGGAAACTCGCAATCTGATCGGTGGCGAATACACGACGCCAACCGCAGGCGAAGTTCGCATCATGAATCCGTCCAATATCGAAGAGGAAGTCGGGGTGATTCACCTCTCCACCATCGACGAAGTGCTTCAGGCTGGAGAGGCGGCACGCCGTGCACTTCCCAAGTGGGCGGGCATGACCGGAGCCGCCCGCGGTGAGGTCCTCTATCGGATGGCACAACTGTTAGAAGCGAGTGCGGATGAAATCGCGACGCTCGCGAGCTCGGAGATGGGCAAACCCGTCACGGAAATGCGCGGTGAGGTCACACGTGGTATCCACCTCTTGCGCTACTACGCGGCAGAAGGCGTTCGTGCCATAGGGGATGTTATCCCGGCGAGCGCTACGCAGGTTTTGCAGTACAGCAAACGCGTTCCGCTCGGTGTGGTTGGCCTGATCACGCCGTGGAATTTCCCTGTGGCCATCCCGATTTGGAAAATCGCGCCTGCTCTGATTTGTGGCAACACGATCCTGTGGAAACCGGCTGAGGTCGCTTCATTGACGGCTGCTCGGCTCGCCGAAGTGTTTCAGGACGCCGGCTTGCCCGCAGGCGTCCTCAACTTGGTGGTGGGTAAAGGGCGCGACGTCGGTGAGGCGATGCTCCAACAAGTCGAGTTGGACGCGGTGAGTTTCACCGGATCGACCGCCACCGGACGACACGTGGCGGGGGTCTGTGCAACGCGAAACATCAAGTACCAAACGGAGATGGGTGGGAAAAACGCCGCCGTCGTGCTGAAGGACGCCGATTTAGCCGTCACCGTACCGGCCATTCTCAGTGGCGCATTTCGATCCGCCGGTCAAAAGTGCACTGCCACAAGTCGTATCATCGTCGAAGATGCAGTCTACGATGAATTCGTAGACGCCCTTCGCCAAGGACTATCGACGGTCAAGTTGGGACACGCGTTAGACCCTGCGTCTTACTTGGGACCTGTCGCCTCGCAAGCGCAGTACGAGACGGTTTGCTCGTACGTGAAACTCGCCCACGACGACGCAGAGATGCTGTTAGCTGGCGAGACAGATGTGGATGAGGCGAGTGGATATTACGTTCGACCTTTGATCGCGAGCGGCGTCGGCGTCGATCATCCGCTGATTCAAGAAGAGATCTTCGGGCCTGTCGCCACACTTTTGCGGTCGCGCGACTTGGATGAGGCCATCGCTCTGTGCAACCAGACCATCTACGGCTTGAGCGCGTCTGTGTTTACCCGCGACGTCAGGTGCGGACTGCGCTTTTTAGACGAGGCACAAGCCGGGATGGTGAGGGTGAACCTCGAGACGGCCGGTGTGGAATACCAGGCGCCATTTGGGGGCATGAAGCTATCCAGCTCGCATACGCGGGAACAAGGCCAAGCCGCACTCGATTTTTACAGTCAATTAAAAACCTGTGCGGTGTACTACGGATAAACGGGTACTTGGCGACGAGGTGAGGCTAGCATCCCCGTCGTGGCGTTTGGATAGGTTCGCTTGAGTCGTTCGCCACGACGAGGATGAGGTAGCCACGCTCTGTACGAGGTGTGCCACACGATAGCCCAGTCGATACACGAAACAATACCCATAAAATTTATAAACTTTTGCGGGTATAAATGATAGAATATTCAATAAGATCGTTAGGCAGTTGTCAGTCTCGGTTGGCCGCCCGTATGAAGTTTGCAGACGATCATCTAACTCAAAGGAGGCACCTCATGTCGAAGCAGCAGGTTGGCGTTGTTGGACTCGCTGTAATGGGAAAAAACATTGCTTTAAACATCGAAAGTCGAGGCTTTTCCGTATCTGTGTACAACCGTACGCGTCAGCGAACGGATGAATTGATTCAGGAATCCTCGGGCAAACAGTTGCACCCTACATACTCGATTGAGGAGTTCATCGAGTCGCTGGAGCGACCACGTCGAATCCTCATCATGGTCCAAGCGGGTGCACCGACTGACGAAACCATTGCCCAATTGGTTCCTCATTTGGACCAGGGTGACATCTTGATCGACGGCGGCAACGCCTTTTTCCAAGACACGCGCCGTCGCAACGAAGAACTCGAGGCGAAGGGGATTCGTTTTATCGGGACGGGCGTATCTGGCGGCGAAGAGGGCGCACTGAAAGGACCTGCGATTATGCCTGGTGGACAACCTGACGCGTACGAGTTGGTGGCGCCCATCTTGACGGCGATTTCTGCGAAAGTGAATGGAGACCCCTGCTGTACGTATATTGGTCCGGACGGCGCCGGGCATTACGTCAAGATGGTACACAACGGCATTGAATACGGTGACATGCAGCTGATCTGCGAGGCGTACCATTTGCTCAAGCACGTCGTCGGCCTGTCCACGGACGATTTGAATCGCGTCTTCTCGGAGTGGAACGACGGCGAGCTCGACAGTTATCTGATTCAAATTACGGCGGACATTTTCACGAAACGGGATCCCGAGACCGACAAGCCGATGGTCGATCTCATTCTCGACACAGCGGGTCAGAAGGGCACCGGCAAATGGACCAGCCAAAGCGCCCTCGATCTCGGCGTTCCACTCTCCATGATCACTGAGTCTGTCTTCTCTCGCTTTCTGTCCGCTATGAAGGACGAGCGCGTGGCAGCCAGCAAAATTTTAAAGGGTCCGGAGTTGCCTCCGTTTGAACAGAATAAAGACGAGTTTATCGAAGATGTTCGCCAAGCGCTCTATGCGAGTAAAATCTGTTCCTACGCACAGGGATTTGCGCAAATGCGAGCCGCTTCCGAGGAATATGGTTGGGATTTGAGGTTTGGCGACATTGCGATGATCTTCCGCGGCGGTTGCATTATTCGCGCGCGGTTTCTACAGAACATCAAGGATGCGTACGATCGCGATCCGAATCTGAAAAACCTGTTGCTCGACCCGTACTTCCAGAATATCGTCGAAAAATACCAAGGTGCATGGAGGAAGGTCGTCGCCATGGCGGTGACGCACGGCGTGCCAGTGCCGGCGTTTTCGAGTGCACTCGCTTACTTCGACAGCTATCGTTCGGACACACTCCCGGCGAATCTGTTACAAGCGCAGCGAGATTATTTTGGCGCTCATACGTTCCGCCGCGTGGACCGGGAAGGCGTTTTCCATTTCAATTGGCTGGAGTGACCGCCTAAAGACGGATGTGGCGCGGGCGACGACTTGTCGCTCGCGCCATTACGCTATTTTTGGTACGTTTGTAAAAACGCCAATTGGGCGTCCACCTTTACAGTGACAGTGAGTTTGTGAAATGCTTGTCGCCACTTTGTGTCTCCCTGCCAGTTGCGAGGCGTAAAGAGGTATAATTTCTTGCCGAAACCAAATAGGTCCGAATCGAACGTTTGCGACTGCATGATGCTTGATTTTACCATCGCACCGACTTCTTTCTCCACCTGGCGGGTGAGTGTGTCTAGCTCTTCTGGGCTCGACTCTGTCACGCAGCCGCCGCCTTCAATCCATCCTTTTACCCGCACTTGGATCGACGCATGTGGAGCACTCGCACCGTCCTTGGCTACGGTGATGGAGCTCTTCACGGATCTTACATTCACGACAAAAGTCGTACTACGTGAGGCGGGGCAAGTCAACGTCAGCAGCGATCTTGGAAACTGATTCGTGATGAACTGCCAACCCAGGGCCTCTTGTTGATCTAGACCGCCAACAAACTTGTCTCCGGAGAAAGCAGCAATACCTTTTAGACCTGGTGCAGAAAACTCCTTGATACCAGGCCCCACCCAAATCGCAAATGGTTCCACACCAGGGGTTAGCAGCCGTTGATGAAATCCGCCGATGGTCGCATCGTAGGAACGATTCAGCAAGAGCCTATTTTCAAAGAAATTGGTGAGATAGGTCGAAGGAATCGCATCCAGCGCGGGCGCGTACCCCAAAACTTCCTGTGCCGAATTCGAAGACACGAACAGCCATGCATCGCGCGGCGCAATCCTAGCTTGCACGATGGAGTCAAACATCGGCAACATACCGTGCTTCGCCACAGCCTGATTGACGACGATTGCCCGAACATGTTCGAAAAACAATTTTCGATCGGTAGCCAATTGTATCTTGCGTACCGCTTCCGAAACGTCTGCTCCGTTTTCGGCGATGACAACCGTGCTATTCTCGCCACTCGTCGTTTCCGGTTTAGGCGGGGTGGAAAGTTGTTGCGGTCTGGCTAGTTGCAGGGTCACTCGGACGTCCCCAGTTGCTTCGGGAGAGGGATCGATTCCGATCATGAGCACAATCGCTCTCTGTTGCAATTCAACTGCATCCCAGCACCCTGATAGAAAAAACGGAAAAACCAGGCAAAGTAACATCTTGAAATGCCGGCTTATCACTTGATGGATGCCTCACGTGCGTTGTGGTGGGCGACGAAAAACATCGCGGGAATCAGACAAAATGTGAGGAGCTCAAATACACCCATCATGGTGTCGTAAACACGCATGGCATTGTTGACATAACTTGAGATTTGCGATAAGAAGATAATCGCCAAACTGAGAAACAAGATCCCTTGGCGGCGCCGTGAACTCAAGTAGTGCGACCATATGTGATGGGCACTGTACATATAGAGATTGACGCAGGAAACGACGGCGGTCAGCATGGGGATGAGAAAAATCAGATCTAATCGCTCCAAGAAAATATTTGGTATTTTTTGAATCCGAATGACCTCTAAAACGGGCCATTGCAGCGAGGCTGTTTCATAAGAGCCAAACACAGACAGGACGACGAGTAGGTTCAGCACATGCCAGGCGACGATAGCAATACTTGCCCATATAAAGCTGTGCACCACATCTTTTTGCGCCAGGCCTTGCGTTCGAAACAGCGGGAGAAAGACCACTAACAGAAACAGTCCAGGTAACAGCTCAAGAAGCCGCGGAAAGGAATGGGTTACGGAGACATGGATGTTCGGCACAACAGGTAGAAGGTTGGATAAATCTGCAGTTCGAAAGGACAGCAGCAGCAAAACTGCCGCGATCGCTATACACGGCCAGAAAGCGACAATCTGGAATCTCAACAATGCACCCGATCCTGACGCGGCGAGTTGAATCGGCACGAGTAAACCGAATACCACGATAGCCAACGTTGGCGTATAGGGCAATGTAGAGTAATGGATGATCCACACGCCTAACAACATCGCCTTTCCGGCGTACACAATTAGCGCTCCCATCAGAAGCACATTGAAGAGACCTCCCATTTTTGCACCGAACCAATAATCGAACATGGTACATCCGTCAAACGTTTCTGGGATACGTTGCGCCAGATAACTGAGCAGGTAGCCAAGTCCCAGCAATAGCGACACATAGATTGCAAAGACGAGCCATAAGTTGGAATGAAAATCGTTGGTCCACTGGCTGATCCACTCCATCGTTCCAGTTCCTAAAAACCCCTCGAACAACAGAATGGTGAGGACGTTCCGGTTGTATTGTCTCATGGTATTAACTCCTCTTTGATGAATACCTTGCCCTTCGCAACAGCGCTTTGGGACTCCAGTAGGTCGCTGGACGGGAGGCGGACCATTGAACAGGGTTTCGCAAAACAGAATCTTGAAAATCGGGACCTACCATTTGGGCGAACGGAGAAAGGTAAGGTACACCGAAAGACTTCAAGGATGATAAATGTGCGAGCAAGATGAGAGAAAACCCGAGAATGCCGATGATTCCGAATATGGAAGTCGCCATCAACATTGGGAAGCGGATCATTCGTGTTACATAGGCGGCTTCATAATTGGGGATGGCGTATGCTCCGAGTGCCGTGAGGCCGACAGCAACCACCATCGTCGGGCTGACAATACCGGCCTGGACCGCAATGTCACCTATGACGAGACCGCCTACGATGGTGTAGGACTGGCCCATCTGTTGCGGCATTCGATTGCCTGCTTCGCGGACTAATTCGACCATGAGTTCCATGGATAACGCTTCGAGAACGATTGGAATGGGAATGCCTTCACGCGTCGTCGCCAGTTGAAGAACCATTTTCAACGGTATCAATTCAGGGTTGTACATGGTCAGGGCGATGTAGAAGGACGGGACAAAAATAGATAATAGCAGAGCAAACATGCGAATCAATCGCATGGACGTCCCCGACACCCATCTTTGCGAATAGTCGTCCGTCGTTTGAAAAAACGACAATAAGACCGCCGGGGCTAGCAGAACATAGGGTGTTCCATCGACAAACACAGCGATCCGTCCCTCCAGTAAGGCGGAGACCGCTTTATCTGGTCGCTCTGTACCCTGGATCTGTGGGTATAGACTCCATGGCGTGTCTTCGATCCACTGTTCTAAAATTCCCGTTTCCAGCAGACCATCCACTTTTACAGCGTTCAGGCGCCGCGTGACTTCTTCGACGATACAAGGGTTTGCCAATTCGCGGAGATAACCTAGTAACACAATCGTGCGCGTTCTTTCACCGATCGTGAATTTGTCGAGAACAAGGTCTGGATTCTTAAGCCTTGTTCGAACGAGGGAGATATTCGTGTCCAGGGACTCGGTAAATCCATCCCTGGGGCCCCGGATCGCGACGTCAGTAGAAGGCTCCTGGGGCGTTCTTCGCTCCAGTCCTTGCACCCCTACAGCGATATATCCTCCCCGCAAACAGAGAACGGCCTGATTGTTGAAGAGGGCCTGTAAGGCCTCCTCAGCATGCATCACCCTATGGATGGACGACAGTTCTAGCGAGTTGTATAGCCATTTGAGTAAATCCCCCCGTCGCTTTGGAGGCACTCGAGTGAGCGGACCTAACAACCGTTCTTCAACTCGCGTGAGGTCCACGAGTGTTGAAATAAACACGACATCCAACCCTGCATTTGGGACAGGGCGCACAATGACATCGTATGTCTTATCGATCATCTGCAACAGGGATTCGGTGCTGGTCAATGCGAGTGCTCCTCATCATTTTACTGACGTCTAGGAAATATCACACTTATCAATCCCCAACATCGGAGCGTATTACTCCAGGTGTGAGGAACGCCGATGGACATAGAAAACTCCAAGCGTTGGCCCTGCGAATATACGGTTGGACCCGGAGAACCAATAAAGCTAAAAAATTTTGAAAAATATGTTTTTTCCCCGCGTTTCGACGGACTTTGCGCCAAGCTTGCGAGACACTATGTACAACCGTATACGATGGTGGCGAAGGGTGGCGATGTAGTGTGGGGATCGTTCAATCTACTTGCACATATACACTTTCAGACATTGCGCGGAAACTGGATCGTCCACGTACGACGGTCAAGGAGTGGTCGGACTTGTTCCGTGACTATCTGCCGACGGTTGGGACTGGCCGTACGATGAGATACGAGGAATCGTCTGTCGAGATTTTCGCGCTTATCGCCAAGATGAAAGAGGCGAGTTCGCCGAACGAGATGATCCGCCGGACGCTGCAGCAGAACGTGTGCGAAATTGCCGTGACTACGGGTGTCGAACCGAAGCCGCTGTTGATGCAGATCGTCGAAAGCTACACGCAACTGCTCGAACAGCTCAAACGAATGGAGGATGAAAGACGCCGCGAACACGACGAACTGATGAACCGTCTGCGCTCATTGACGATGGAACAGGAGGAGCGATTCGACCAAGTTCGCTTGACGCTTGAAGCGGAGAACGTTGAGTTGAAAAAGCGGATCGGTCGTTTAAGTGACGCGTTGTATTTGGTGGTCGAGCAGAATGAGGCGATGAGCCGCGTCGTGGTAGACCGTGAAGAAACACTGTTGCAATCCCTCCGCTGCGTGCAGGACATCGGCCAGACGCTCAATGAGGTTGCGGTTGCGGTTGAGCAGCAGAAGGTCTCCAAACGTGGATGGTGGCCATTTAGGAAAAGCTGAGGCATGGGCTTCTTGGTACAGCTGAAGAATGTGGATACTCCCCCGAACTCCTAATAGAGGAAACCAGCGCACGCCCGTGCCTCCCACCTGAATGCAAGCTGCAAACCAATTGGATATAACCCCCACTTTCTCCGTTCGTTTTGACATTATTGGATACCTCATCTAGAGTCAGATGTCGTTATAGTGAATCCATCATCTGTGAGGTATCAGCAAATGCGCGAATCTAGAATTGGAGCTGCGATTGCAGCACGGTGGGGTTGGTTGGTGCTGGTGTGTATTGGTGTGTCGTACTTACTCGTGTTCACACAGCGCACCGGGCCCGGTGTGATCTCCGACCAGCTACAGGCTGAATTTCATATTTCCGCGGCAGTTTTAGGTTCCATTACGAGTGTTCAATATCTCCTCTACATGCTGTTGCAAATCCCTATCGGACTATACGGAGACAAGTCAGGCCCGGAGCGGATGCTCGTGATCGGCGTGCTTTGTGACGGCATTGGAACCCTTGTTTTTTCGTCAGCCCACAGTTTTGATTGGCTGCTGGTTGGCCGGGCGATCATTGGCTTGGGGGATTCTTTGATCTGGGTGAACATCGTACTCATTCTCGCCAAGTGGTTTGCGAAGGGGCGGTTTGCCGCGGTTCTGGCCGTCGTCAACACGGCAGGTAATCTAGGGGCTCTGGTGACAAGTATTCCGCTTGCCGCGTGGATTGCTGCGGCAGGGTGGCATATCCCATTTACTGTCATCGGTATTCTTCTTGTCGTAGCTGGTATTGTTGATTTTGTTGTTCTTGTCGGTAGTGGGCCAGCCCGTGCGGCGGCGGTGGAGAACGCGGGGAGTGTGCGGGTTGAACGGATGCCCATCGGAAAAATGCTCGCTGATGTCGTTCGGGATCGCTTGTCATGGGCGACATTCTGCTGCCATTTTGGTGCCATGGGGACGTATCTGTCTATGGTAAGTATGTGGATCATCCCGTATTTTATGGGCGTCTACCGCCTTCCACGTGCCGATGCCGCGTGGTTCACTCTGACGGCATTTATTGGCGCGTTGGTGGCTAGTCCGGTGATGGGCTGGTTAAGTGACCGGCTGCACGATCGGCGACGGCCGTACTTGACGACGCAAACACTCGGCACACTCGCTTGGCTTGCAGTCGTTCTTTGGCGAGGCGAGCCACCTCTCGTCGTGTCGGGCATTGTCATGTTTATCGTTGGCTTTGGCTGCGGAAGTAGTCTGTTGACGTTTGCCGTCATCCGCGACCACGTTCCAAACGAGCGTGCGGGGGTGACCTCGGGATTCGCGAACACAGGTGGGTTTCTCAGTGCTGTCCTGCTGCCGGTGCTGTTTGGGGCGATCATCGATGCGGCCGGGGGCACTACAGGGGCCACTCATCAAGTAGCGCGTCATGCGTACGGTGTCGCATTTATTTTACCCACCGCCTTTTCGCTTGTTGGTGTCATGGGGAGCGTCTTGCTTCCGCAACGACGACAGAGCGTGGCTGTCCGGCATGGTTAATTGGTGTCGCTGATGCTCTCGGTGCTCGTTTCCGTGGCGACTGGCTTGGCGACGTACTCGATCGATTGAGGCCTAGGGCACAATTGGCGCAGGATCGGACCGGGTGCGCGATGAATTCAATCTGGGACGAAGAGTTGGCCAGGAGAGAGGAGCGGTCTCGATGCATGTAAACGAACTCTGGAATCCCGAAGGCATCTTGTCTTATGAAGCCGGAAACCCAGTTGCAATCGCGCATAGGGTATTGGTTGAACCACCCGTTGGAAGTGAATGGGAAAGGTCACTCGCGGCTGCACTCATTGAACTATCCGTACGCTTTGGCTTGGAGCTTCCTAGGCTCCCACGAGAGCTGCTCGAGAACGTGTATGTCGAGTTTGGGGAGCAGGCTACAGGATCGATGGCAGACTCAGTGTCGACGTCTGCGTCTCTCCAGGATCGCCAAGCACCAGGCGGGGGACGCCTGCAGTTGGTCATCGGGACGACGCGGGCGTGGCTGGCCTCCGTCATCGGACCGGGTGTCGATGCTGATGCGTTTTTTGTCCACTACGACGCGCTCGACACCGACGAGGGGCTTGTGTCCATCGTCGGAGAGCGGTTTGCGGTCGCTGCGGGAAAGACGCCGTTGGCGATGTTGTCCGCGGTTCGCGCTATAGCTTCCGACAACATGGGATGCGAATTTCCGAACAGCTCGGCGTTCCGCGTGAAACGGCAGGACGTCGAGCTGTTGCGATCAGGGGATGGCACGCGCCGCGATTCACAGCCGGGCAAAGTCAGGTTAGAGCACCTATTTTCGACTGGCGGCGCGTTTCGCGATGTGGGCGACGTACTTCCAGAGCTTGATGCAAGATTTCTGATTACTTCGAACGCCGCCCTGTCGGAGGTGCTGGCGTTGGCCGGGCGCCTGGGACTAGAAGCCGGCCGCGTCCGGTTTCCGGTGACTTGTCTAGAGAAGGATGAGCTAGCGCCCTCCCGAGTGACATTTCAGGTTCGAGTGGACGAAAGCCAGACAGAAGGTTCCATCGAGATGGAACACAATTCGATTCTGATAGCCGGCCCGTCGGAAGATCAGCTGCGAGCTGTCATCTGCCGTCTGATCGACGACTGGTTTACGGACCCCGACGACGTCACGGACTCGAATTGGCAAGGCAAATTACGCGCACTACAGAGTGCCCATCCAGATATTCAGATGCGAGCCGAATGTGAACTTGAGCTGAGTCGACTGCTCTATAAACAAGTTGACATTCAATCGATCACGGCGCCGTTCCATTTGGAAAAGGCGGTTCGACCTTGGTGTGCTGCTCAGGGCGTCGACGTTTCCACGTTGCCCGCGCCGCTTCTGTGGCAGGAGGAATGGTCTGCGCAAAGCGAGTTGGATACGATCGAACGACAACTTGCCGAGGCGATGGCGGAATTGCACGCGAAGGCCGATGATGCTTCAGCATGCGTTCGTGCCTGTTCATCTATCACGCCTAGCGACACCCTTGTCATCGAACTGTTCACAAGCCAATCGAACGAAAGCTTTGATGCGCACCTACCCCAGTTTCTAGCTGCGATCCATGGGCAGCGCGCAGCTGGTCAGGGTATGCCGCAGGTTCAGGTGGTTTATCGCGATGTCATGAAGGCTGGATTTCACTGGATCATGGACGACGTCTTGCCGGAACTGCGCTTGCACTCTGGCGGGATCGCCCGCGTCGAGCTGAACGCGCGCAAAGTCTCACAGGATGGCAGAGCGCTCGATATGCCCCAGAGGTTTTTGCAAGAGCTGTTTCCCAGCGACGCCATCCTCGCCGACGAATTAGGCATTCCGGTCGACTGTGTGACACTCGGTTTACTGGACGAAGGTGGGCCGATGTACGAAGTGACGGCGTTCGATGGCGACGACAAACTCGTCGGCGCGTGGGCGTGGGAGAGTTTGACACAAACGCGCCACTACACGATCGATGATGCAAATAGTCCCATCGTGTTGGTCCCTGCCGCAGGATTTCGCATAAGTCGAGTGGCGAGCGACGGCCAGCGAGACGTGTTGAAGGTCTCTGTGATTCCCACTACATACTCACTGTTTTGGGACTGGTTCCAACGCGACGTCCTTCTGCACATTCCAGAGCGAGTCATCGATGCAGGGGGCCCGACGCCGTTCGCGCGCCTCGAGGTCGAGGTATCGGTAGACAGCGCTGAGATGAGACTGGGCGTCTACGAGGAAGTCAGTTCTTTTCCGGAAGCGCTGCACGAGGAGATTTACTTTTACTCGTTGCACGCTTTTCAGCGCTATGCGAAACAAGTCGATCAGCCAGCGTGGATGACACCAGGTGCGGTGATTCCACTCATCCACACTGTGCCAGGCTCACCTCGAGCGACCATCCGCCTGTATGGACATGGGGCACAAGAGGGTGTGACGGTTGATACCAAATCTGGAAAGCGATTCATCCGGGTTCACCCTGTGCACGCAAAAGCCGAGTGGGACGCATTGCAGGTCAGTCGAGTTGGATTGTGCGATGGCCATTGGCGCGTTTACGTGTCTTCTTGCCCATCGCGCGTACCCGTTGAGGACGTGGCGCGTTGGTTGAATGATAAACCGCGTGAAATCCGCCCTGTGAAAGAGTCGGGCAGTTCATCGCTGGCTTCGCACTTTCTGTTTGCACGCGATAGCGAGCAACCGAACGTCCAATCGGACATCTTGCAGAACGAAGACGTGGCCCATTGGCTAATGAGCCAGGATGCCCGTCTCCCTGGTCGGGCATGGGTGCTTGACACCTCGTTTCAAGGGCATCCGATTGTGGCGGTGGAATTGCGCCAACCGTCGCCAGAGGCGTATTTGACCAGCCGTTCCAAGGATATTCTGTTCAAACCGACGCTCTTTATCGTCGCACGCCATCATGCCAACGAGGTTTCCAGCACCAATGCAGCGCTCATTCTGATTGCGAAACTGATCGAGAATCCGCAGTTGCTGAGGCACTGCAACGTGATCGTCATTCCAATTCAAAACGTAGACGGGGCACAACTGCATCGTCGACTTATTGAAGAACACCCTTTCTGGAAACATCACGCCGCCCGATTCAACGCGTGCGGCTTCGAGTTCGCGCATCACTACTTCGACGAGCACACACCTTTTGGCGAGAGTCGCACTTTTGCTCGTGTGTGGCAACAGTGGAAGCCAGATGTCGTGATCGATGACCACGGTATCCCCTCTCACGAGTGGCTTCAACCGTTCGCGGGATACAACAGTCCACCGTCATTCCCTGTCTCGTATTGGATTCCACATGCGCAGATCTACACGATTTGGCGTTCGTTGCCGGCACATTGCGACGCGGCGGATGGACCACTGCGCGAGACTATCTCCCGGACATTGGCGAGCGATGCGGCCATTCGCGAGAGAAATCGTATCTTCTTGGAACGGTATATGAAATGGGGAACTGCGTTTCATGAGGAGAAATTTCCGGTGACAACCGTCGACGGTGTGATCACCTATCAGTGGATTGTGACTCCAGAGCGGCACAGCCGCGATTTGATCGCGCGGTTTCCTGATTGGGTCACGGCGGATATCATCACGGAGGTGAACGACGAGACGGTACATGGTGACGCGCTGGCAGAGGTCGTTCACGCGCACAGCAAAGTACATGAGGGGCTTGTCCAGTGGATCACGCAAGTGTCCACGGTTGTGAACCGCATCCACACGCCGGAAGGAGCGACAGGATGCGTCGCACTATCGCGGCAACGCCCACTCCGAACGTCAGGGATGTAACATGACGAAACTACCGAATTCCGATTGACACGCACCATACCTTTATGAGCTGATGGCGCTGTGGGGAATGAGTCTATCGAGATCGTTCCCCACAGAAATATCACTCGATAAAACAAAATATTGTGCATT
Organism: Alicyclobacillus fastidiosus; assembly: GCA_029166985.1. GTDB lineage: Bacteria > Bacillota > Bacilli > Alicyclobacillales > Alicyclobacillaceae > Alicyclobacillus > Alicyclobacillus fastidiosus_A. The sequence goes on from CP119138.1 coordinate 1,140,889, forward strand.
TACACATAGCAGTACCTATGCTAAATTAAAGATAATAAAGTCATTGGAATAATGAACCGGATATTCTTTCGAAGAATCTCCCTTTAGGTTGTTTGGGAGCCTAGTAAGCGCTATCAATCCGACGTGATCATCGTGGGCTGCAACCGTTGCTTCCCACGAACGGGAACGGATCGTTCGAAGGCGGTGATAGATAGGTTGCTACACCTTGTTACGACTGCCGAAAGACTTCACGGGTAGCTGTGTAGAAACCGCTTACAAGTAATCTCCTGGAACAGTGAGGGAGGAGTCATCGCAAGTGTGGTGAACGGCGACTGCGTTGTGTCAGGTTATTTCACTTGAATGGTGGGGGTCATAAAAACAAAGATGATATCTTTTGTTTATGTTAGATTAACTGACAAATTCGCTTGATGTAGATTTGAATGATGCTATCATCCAAGATAGCAATGGTTTTATAAAGTACACGCGTTGAGGAAGAAACCATCGAACAGTTGGAGAATATTGAATGTTCCGTTGCGCGGGGAGCTAGTTTGCTACATCTGCTCGGTTAGTTCGTTTTCCGAGCAAACAGGCTTGGGTTGTCGGGATGGCTGTATAGCCGTCTGCTGAAACTGAAGATTGGACCACCCGCAAATCATTGAAACCGTTGAATCGGAGGGATCGAATCCATGAAAAACAAGAGCTTTGGTCTTCTAGCGGTTGGTGTCACAGGTTTAGTGTTGACGTTGTCTGGATGCGGTATTACCACGACGAACTCGTCGGTAGCAACCACCGGAAAAGGCACCGATACTGGTTTAAAGTGGAGTAACTACCCCAATGTCGATTCGTCTTTGAAAGGTCAAACGATCACCATTCTCTGGACGGACACTGGCGGCACGGCGCAGCAGACAGACGAGAAAATTGAGAAGGAATTTACTCAACAGACAGGTATCAAAGTCAACAACATCGGTGTCGACTACAACAGCGTGTACAATAAAGTCATGACGGACGTGATGTCCAATTCCTCCGATATCGACCTCGCTGAAATGGATACCATTTGGGCCGGTCAGTACTATGCTGGTAAAGTTGCTGTCGATTTGACCAATGTCATTCCCAAGAGCGTTCAAGCCCAATTTACACCATCGGCTTTGACATCGGTGACATATGACGGGCACATTATGGCCGTCCCTTGGTACTCCAGTACAAAGCACTTCTATTGGAACAAAAAATTGTTCCAGGAGGCTGGGTTGAATCCGAACGATCCACCTACCACCTATGATCAGTTTTTGCAAGATTCCAAGATTATTCAACAGAAATTGGGCAGCAAAGGGGTTTATGCGTCAGGCTGGTCTTGGGAACAAGCTGAGAGCTTGACTTGCGACTACGTCAGTTTCTTGGGCGCCTATGGCGGTTCGTTCTTTAACTCTGCAGGGCAGCCAGAATTTAATAGCAGCGCTGGTGTTCAAGCGCTGCAGATGATGCAGACGCTGTACAAGAGTGGAACGGTCGACCCAGCAAGCCTGCAATGGAATGAAACGCAAGTACAGACAGCGTTTGCGGCTGGTAAGATCGCGATGATGAGCAACTGGGAAGGGCAGTACCCTCTGTTGAACGATCCGTCTCAATCGCAGGTAGTCAATCAAACAGCAGCCACGATTCTTCCGGGTGAGGGAAATGTGAAATCGGCGGCCGTCACAGGTTCGGAAGGCGTTGCCTTACTTCAAAGCAGCAAACATAAGGCTGCCGCTCTTGCGTTCTTGGAATTCTTGGCTTCGAAGCCATATCAGTTGACCGAATTCCAGATGAACGGACAATATCCAACCGTCTCCTCGTTCTACAGCGATCCAGATTTCAAGAAAGCGGACACGACCAAAACGATGGGGATCATGGAAGAACAGTACAAATACGGGGTTAACCGCCCGAACGCGCCGGGCTATGTAAGCTGGTCGGACATCCTGAACGGGCAGCTTCACAGCGCCATCATGGGCCAAGAAACACCGAAACAGGCGTTGAACACTGCACAGACGAAAATCGAACAAGCGATCAAGCAGGCAGGCACCAATTAAAGAGAGAGCGGGTGGCGTATCTGTTGATGCGCCGCCCGTTGTAGAGGAGGCAGACCATGCGGAAGATTTCAAAGTTAAGACGAGGGGATCGCCTTTTTGCCTACGCCCTGCTGATTCCAACGGTTATCTATTTAGCTTGTGTGTTCGTCTATCCAATCGTTCAATCGCTCTTCTGGAGTTTCCTCCATTACGATCTATTGGACGGGTCTCCTAAGCATTTTGTTGGGTTCGGCAACTATGCACAGATTTTGGTGAGTGGTCAATTTTGGTACTCTTTGTGGAATGCCATTTGGTTCACGCTGTTTACGTGCTCGGTTGAATTGGTTCTCGGATTTTTTTGTGCCTTGTTATTAAACCAAACCTTTCCCGGGAGAACGTTCTTTCGGGCTTCGATCATTATCCCGTGGGCACTGCTGACGATGGTTAACGGTTTGCTTTGGGATTACATGCTGCAGCCTGGAACAAATGGCGGCGCTTTGCAAATTGTGCTGCATGCGTTACACCTCTTGCCCCACAACAGCAACCCGGTTTGGCTGGCTACCATCACGGGAACCGTATTTTGGGCTGGGATCGCCGATATTTGGAAAATGACCCCGTTCATGACGCTGTTGATTTTGGCAGGTCTTCAATCACTTCCTGGAGAGTTGTATGAAGCATCAATGCTCGACGGGGCTGGGTTTTGGAAAAAAGTCCGGTACGTGACGATTCCTCACGTCATGCCGGCGGTTATTGTTGCTGTTGTCCTTCGCGTCATGGGCGCTTTCCGCGTGTATGACATTTTGACGGAGTTCACAGGCAGTGACACGACGTCTGTGACGTACCTTACCTTCGATAACGCATTTCGCTATTTCTACCTCGGTAAAGCGTCGGCGATGGCCTGGCTAAGTACGCTATTCATTATTGCGCTGATCATTTACTACATCCGTATTCTGAAAAAGAATATGGATGAGGCTTGAGGTGAGAGCGATGAAGAAACTACAAAAGACGAGTACTGACATCATTCCTACAGGTTATCTTTGGACGGGATTGATCCTACTTTTCCTGTTTTCGGTACTGCCCTTTATCTACATGATCGGTTCGTCGTTCTCATCGCAACTGGAGTTGAACGAAGGGCACCTATTCCCTCATCACCCGACGCTCATCAACTATCAGCAACTTTTTTCAAACTCGGGACCCTATGTGTCGGAATTACGCGCGGCGATGGGCAATAGTTTAGAAGTGTCCATTCTGACGACCGTCATTTCACTCATCTTCGGCTGTTTCGCAGCTTATGCGTTCGCTCGCATTCGATTCCCATTTCGAATGACAGGACTGTTCGCGATTCTATCGATGCAGGTGCTTCCATCGGTGAGTATCGTCGTACCACTGTACATGCTGTTTAGAACCGGTTTTTCCATTCCAATTCCGTTTACGAATCTATCGTTTCAATTGACGGGGCCGCTTCTCGACACGCCGTGGGCACTGATCATCGCTTACTGTTCAGGGACGATTCCGTATGTGGTCTGGATGGTCACAGGCTATTTTTCAGTGGTTCCAAAGGAACTTGAGGAATCCGCATACGTGGATGGGTGTGGACGCCTCGGGACGATGTTTCGAATCATTTTGCCGCTCTCGATTCCGGGATTGGCTGCCACATTTATCTTCAGCGTGTTGAATAACTTTGATGAGTTTATGTTTGCCAACGCGTTTACAACGACTTACAACTCGAAGACGATCCCCATTTTTATTGCCGAACTGGTCGGGAAACACTCGCTTCCATGGGGACTGATGACGGCGGCTGGCGTTGTTGCCACCATCCCCTTCGTCATTCTCTCCATGATTTGCTACAGATGGATAGTCACCGGTGTAACGGCAGGTGCAGTGAAAGGTTGATTGGATGAAACACGTGCTTGGATTAGATGGCGGTGGAAGTAAGACGTTCGCCGTAGTCGTGAACGAACAGGGAGAGCTATTGGGGAAAGGCGTAGCTGGTCACGGAAACTATCAGAATGCCAGTGTGGGAATCGACGGAGCGCTCGCCAACTACAAGGCAGCGATCCTGCAGGCCTTAAGCGAGGCAGACTTGACGATTGAACAAATCGATTTTGCGCAATTCGGACTTGCTGGGGCGGATCGAGAAAAGGATTTTAGGATTTTGCGCCCAGCGGTCGCTTCCCTCGGCTTTCGCAACTGGGACATCGTCTGTGACACGTACGAAGGCCTGCGTACGGGGAGTCGGGACAATGTCGGCGTCGTGCTGGTCTGTGGTTCGGGTACAAACGCCGCTGGGAGAAATCCCGCTGGAGAGACTAAACAGATAGGCGGCTTTGGCTACTTGTTTGGCGATACCGCTGGCGGACATCACTTAGCACAAGAGGCTTTTCGCGCTGCTTGCCGCGATTTTGAGCGGCGTGGCCCGAGCACTTTGCTACGGCAAAAAATTCCGAGCTATTACGGGATGTGCGATATGGGCGAAGTGCTCGATTACTATTACGACCATGAACTCTACCACACACATTTGGACATGTGTAAATTATTGCACGAAGCAGCGGATGAAGGCGACGAGGTTTCTATTAGAATTCTCGAATGCGTTGGACGTGAGCTTGGTCTCGCCGCGAACTCGGTGATTGATCATTTAGGCGGGTTTGACGGAATGGATATTCCCATCGTGTTAGTTGGGTCTGTCATTCAACAAGGAAGAAGTCCGTTCTTGTTGAGGGCATTGCGCGACGAGATCCAAAAAAAACATGAAACGTTTCATTTGGTTATCCCGGAAATGGCTCCCGCGTTTGGCGCCGCTTTAATTGGAATGGATCGGTTAGGTATTCATGCAAGTCAAACAATAGAAGACAAATTTATTTCCTATGGAGGCTACCAATGATGAACAGAGAGCCCTTAAAAATCGCAGTGATTGGCGGCGGTTCCTCGTATACCCCAGAGCTTGTCGAAGGGGTGATCAAGCGGTACGAAGAAATGCCCGTGAAAGACTTATATTTGGTTGATATCGAAGCAGGGCGACACAAGCTCGAAATTACTAGTGCCCTCGCAAAGCGCATGGTTGAGAAGTCAGGGCTTCCAATCCGCATCCACGCGACACTGGATCGTCGCGAGGCCATTGACGGTGCGGACTTTATCACGACGCAACTGCGCGTGGGGCTGCTCGATGCTCGTGCCAAGGACGAACGGATTCCACTCCAATACAACTGTATTGGCCAAGAGACCACTGGTGCCGGCGGTTTTGCAAAAGCGCTTCGCACCGTTCCGGTGTTGTTAGGCATCGCGAAAGACATCGAAGAACTGGCTCCAAACGCTTGGATGTTCAACTTTACGAATCCAGCCGGCATCAATACGGAAGCCGTATTGAACTACAGCAAGGTCAAATCGATCGGCCTTTGCAATTTGCCCATTGGAACTCAGATGCAAATCGCGAAGTTGGTGGGCTGTGATCCATACGACGTCAACTTAGAGTGGGTCGGGCTCAACCACTTGAACTGGTCATCAAAAATCCTCGTCAACGGAGTAGATGTGTTGCCTGAAGTGTTGAGCAAAGCGCCCTCAGCTAAAGGGCTCACGATGAAAAATATCCCCGATTTCGGCTGGGACGCTGAGTTTCTTGAGTCCCAGGGCATGCTGCCGTGCAGCTACTTGCGGTACTTCTATATGACGGACGACATGCTTGCTGAGGAACTCGAAGCTGCGCGCACCGTCGGCACAAGAGCGCAGGTGGTTAAACAAGTGGAGGCTGAGCTATTCGAGCTGTACAAAGATCCGAATTTGAGCATGAAGCCAAAGCAACTCGAACAGCGCGGCGGCGCTTATTATTCCGAGGCAGCGATGAATTTGATTCATTCGATTTATACAAACCGCAACGATCAGCAAGTCGTCAATGTGCGCAACAACGGACTGCTCGACTTCTTGCCAAACGACGCCTCCATCGAAGCGAACTGCGTAATCAACGCGGAAGGTGCCACGCCACTGCAAATCAAGACGCCGATCCCCGGGCACATTCGCGGTTTAATTCAGGTCGTGAAGGCCTATGAAACGGCCACTGTCGAAGCGGCAGTAAGTGGGGATTACGGGCTTGCACTGCAAGCTCTGACGCTTCATCCGCTGGTCACTTCCGCGAAGGTAGCGAAGAACATTTTGAACGACATTCTGACACAGCACAAGGAATACCTGCCTCAATTCTAACTAGAAGCCCGCACGTAGAGCTTGTTGAAGAGGGAGTGATAGCTGTGCAACGCGTCGAGATTCGACAAGTGCGTCACCGACATGAATTAGAAGCCTGTTTTGACTTGTGGGGGTTCGTCTTTTCGAACGAAAGTCGCGCGTTTTTTCAGGAACGGTTGGATTATGACACCCACTACGTCGGCGAGACGACGTGGGTTGCCATCGTGGACGGCGTGATCGCCTCCGCAATACAAATTTTTCCGTACCGTGCGCGACTTGAGAGTCTTGAACTGCTCGTAGGTGGAATTGGAAGCGTTGCGACGCACCCCGAGTATCGAGGAAGAGGGCTCGCGCAGGAGATTCTACACGCTCAGATCCATTGGATGGAGGAAAATGGGTTCGATTTGTCCTTGCTTTTCACCGGGATCCACGATTTTTACAGGCAGTGCGGCTGGGAGCAAGTATTGGAGAAAGAGTATTCAATCGACAGCCTGCAGTTGAATCCGGGCGGTAGCCGCCTGGCTGCAGGCGGGTTCGTTCCAGCAGGACACGATCTCGGTGAGATTGCGCGTGTCTACGATGAGTATAATCGCCATCGGACAAACAGCATGGTTCGCTCCCAGGAATATTGGCGGGATCAACTGCGTTGGCGCCATGAGTCGCTTAGCCGCAACTTCTACGCGGCCATTGAGGACGGGGAGATCACCGCCTATTTGCGACTGCGCGAAAAAGATGCGATTTACGTCGACGAGGCAGTTTACCGACCTGGCCACGGGGATACGGTGGTTTCGCTATTTGAGCAATTCATCCTCGAGAACCCAGGTAAAGCGATTGAACTACGCATCCCTGACGACCACGCATTGGCTCGCTTCTTTGACCAGCAGGGCGTGTCGCCGACGTCATTTGACGGTGCGATGTGGCGTTTGTTCAACTTCCCGCGCTTCATGAAAAAAATGGAGCCGATTTTTGCCAAGCGTTTCACAAATGGACAGCAGGGCAACCAAGAGATACTCGTTCGATGTGGTGATGAAGCCGTGTCGCTGCGCGTGGACGGGGGAGATGTCCGCGTGATCGCATATGACGGTTACCCGAGGTATCAGTCTTGTTTGACATTGAGCGAGGCAGATTTTTTGACGCTCGCCACACAAGGTGCACAGGCGCTTGAGGACGGTAAGGTAAAACGAAACCCAGTGCTTGAAACCCTGTTTCCGAATCAACATTCCATCATGTGGAGTTCCGATTTCTTCTAACCAACGTGTGGGCGAGCATGAGGAGGCCTTCGTGTGAAACCAGTGAAGCACATGTGAAACTGCCACGGGGTACGTACACGTAAGGAAGTCGGGGTTGTTGTAGATACAGTGCGAGCATAGACGATAGAACACGAGTATGAGCGGACTCTCCCCCACCACGTGTTGTGCGGGGGGAGAGTCCGCTCGTGTGACTGAACGAGTCTGGAGGTGCAGCGACGCGCTGCTGTAGCTACCAATCCTGAGCGTGTTTGCGTATATGCTCTAATTCCCGCAGCCTACCGCGCATCTCCAGGAACTCTTTTAACGCCTCAAAATTGACATCTCCATTTTGCGGTTCAATGAGTTCTCGCAACTTACCCAATTGGGCATCGAGGTATTCGAATCGATGTTCTAAGTACCACTCTGCCTGTTTTGCTCTCTTTCGTCCGACCATCGCCCTTTGGTCCCCTTACGTTCAAATGACGGAACCCCTACTTCGTTTCTACTCTCTACATGAACAGTCGGAAAATTGATGTAAATCTTGTGCGCTTTGTCGATTGGAGTTCTGGAAATATGTGTTCTGTAAGATGCGAAAGGGGCGAACTCTGATCGCACATTGGCAACGCCAGCCGATTTGTGCTGTACGAGGAGGATGGCAAGCAAATCCAGACGGGAGCTAGCCTGCGTTTATCAGGAGATAAGCATGCTTTGATTCCAAGGGGCATTTTGGATGCGAAAATGCTAAAGTCAAACGCTGACTGACGCCACGCGAAAGATAAGTAGGATATAGCAGTCGTGGGCACACTTCACGAAATAGGCGGGATCGCGAGCTCGATCACCGCGAGCACACCTAATAGGACTGCGCGATCTGCGCGTGTTCTGCCGCCTCCCAAACGGATAACACGGTGAAGCCGTCCGCCTCGGCGTCGGTCCAGTAGTCATCGTCTAGTGGCAGGCCGATGAGCACATGAATGCCGTGATCTCTTAGAAAAGCCGCTCGGTGTCTGGCAGCCGCGTCGCGGTAGCCCAGAATGGCAACTGTTTTTCCCCGGTAACACCTGATGATGAGTTCTTTTAAATCTTTGTCGTCCACGACCAGCCCTCTCTTTCTAAGCTGCCAACCATTCCACCACCTGTACACCGCAAATTGTATTCGAAGCCGATTAGGCGTTCAAATGAATAAGTTTAATGACACATATAGAAAAAGGTAATACCTATTTTCTGCTATTAGCCTTTTATATGGGTGTTATTAAAACAAACAATTTGAAAACGCTTCATTCATTGAAGACAATGAACAGCAACAACAACGTCATCAGGAGCGATGGAAATGCTGTCCTATCAAGACAACAAAACGTTAACGCGCACTGGGGCTGGAACGCCAATGGGCGAAGTCCTGCGTCGCTACTGGATTCCTGCACTTATGTCAGAGGAGCTCCCGCATCCAGATTGTCCGCAAGTCCGGGTGAAATTGCTCGGCGAAGAGCTGATAGCCTTTCGGGACACGAGTGGACGCGTGGGGTTGGTCGATGAATACTGCCCACACCGCAGAGTCTCTCTGTTCTACGGGCGAAACGAGGGGTGCGGCATTCGATGCGCCTATCACGGCTGGAAATTCGATGTCGACGGCAAGTGTGTAGACCTGCCGTCAGAACCGACCGAGAGCAATTTTAAATCCAAAATTCGAATTAAGTCGTATCCCACAGAAGAGCGTGGGGGCGTCATCTGGGCGTATATGGGCCAGCCGGATCTCAAGCCGGAATTGCCCGAGCAGGAGTGGATGTTGGTCGCCGACAGCCAAAGGTATATCTCGAAAAAGATACAAGAGTGCAATTACTTCCAGGCACTGGAGGGTGGGATCGATTCGAGTCACGTATCGATTCTCCATTCCGGTTCGGTTGCCAACCTAGGGGTATCGCGCAAGAGCAGCAGTACGACTCTCTTGGCCCGGGACACAGCTCCTCGGTTTGAAGTGATGGAAACCGATTATGGGCTGTTGATCGGAGCCCGTCGAGACGCAGATGCAGACAATTACTATTGGCGTATCACCCAGTTCATCATGCCGTGGTACACCATGATTCCACCGTTTGGCGGAGCGCCGCGCGGAGGCCACGCGTGGGTTCCGATGGATGACGAACACTGTTGGGTGTGGAGTTGGAGCTGGACGCCAGGTCGCGACTTGACACAGGAGGAAATCGACCAGATGGCGGCGGGAGCTGGCATTCATGCGAAATTGATCCCAGGCACATTCCGTACCGTCGCGAATCAGCAGAATGACTTTTTGATCGACCGCGATATGCAGAAACGCGGCGAGTCATTTGCGGGCATCTTCGGCGTCGGCATGGAGGACCATGCGGTGCAGGTGAGCGCCGGGGCTATTGCGGAGCGGTCATTGGAGCGCCTCGGCACCAGCGACACGGCCATTATTAAAGCGCGGCGCCGCCTGCTCGACGCGGTACGGCTGAACGAAAAGGGCGGGGCAGTGCCGGCCCTTGATGCAGAGAGTCATCGCGTTCGCGCCGCGTCGGTCCTCCTGCCGAAGGGGATGCCTTTTCACGAGGGCGCAAAAGATGCCTTGAAACTCATGGAGAAGGACTTCGAGGCGGTGTGACAAACGTGCCTTGAAGTAGTCGCTGAAGGCGTTCGTCATTTGTAGTTGGCGCGAATCGAATTCGTTGGGAGATGATTGCTGTGGGTGAAACGTCGCTCTCCGCTGTCGCTACAGGGGGATTGCAAACCGAAATTCGGGAGTTTAAGCTTCCGTGCATCGCGCCCGACGAGGGGATTTTGCGGGTCGAGATCGTCGGCGTCTGCGGAACGGACGTGTCGCATTATCGAATGTTGCGCGAACCGATGATTCTCGGGCATCACGTCATCGGTCACATCGATCGAATCGGCGAGGTGGCGGCAAAGCGGTGGGGCTTGAAGGAGGGGGACAGAGTCGCGATGGAGGAGTACATCCCCTGCGGACATTGTGAACTGTGCCGCACGGGTAATTATCGGCTCTGCTCTGACACCGAACCAGGAGTCGGCATTCGCTATGGCGCCACGCCAATTGCCGTGTCTCCAAGCCTCTTTGGCGGGTTCAGCGAGTATATGTACCTGCACCCAAACGCGGTGGTCCACAAGCTCCCGGCACATGTCCCGGCCGTGGAGGCGGCTTTAACCCTACCTTTATCGAACGGGTTTGAGTGGATGCGCACCATCGGCCAAATCGGACCTGGCGATGTGGTCGTGATCCAGGGCCCTGGTCAACAGGGACTCGCCTCTGCGTTGGCGGCGAAAGCAGCGGGCGCAAAGGCGGTGATCGTCACGGGACGGAGCACCAGTGTTCGGCGCTTGGAGTTGGCTCGGCAGTTGGGCGCTGATTACACCGTCAACGTCAGTGAAGAGGATGTAGTCGTAAGGGTTCGGGAGATTACAGGCGGAGAGATGGCGGATGTCGTGTTGGATGTGACCAGCGGGGGCACCGAGCCTGTAGTGACGTCGCTGCAAGTCGTCAAAAAGCATGGCACGGTTTTGCTGGGAGCTTTGAAGCACCAACTGTTTCAGGAGTTCGATCTCGACATTATCTATCAAAAGAGCCTCACGGTGAAGGGCGTGCGCGGCCACAACTACGAGTCGGTGAAGATGGCTATCGACTTTGTGTCATCCGGGGTATTCCCGCTAAAGTTGATGAATTCACACGACTACAGGTTGGCCGACACCGATTTAGCGCTTCGTACCGCAGGGTCGATGGGTGAACCGAATCCACTGTTGGTCACCGTTTCCCCGTGGAAGTGAGACGGTGAATTGAGTGAATATTGGGGCGGTTGGGTTGGCACGTAGATAGAATTGTGATAAGAGTTAGGCACCTAATCTTACGTCTCTCCTGACAGGCAACGTACACATAAGGTTCGGTGGGGTGGAGACCGTCCGTACTCCCATGAAGCTCAATTCGAGGTAAGCGTGGTGACATCGTTGTGGAATTGAAGAACATCGAAGCGTTTTTGATGGTGGTTCAGAAGGGAAGCTTTTCGGCTGCTGCCGACGCTCTATTTATTAGTCAGCCGACGATTAGCGTGCGGATCCAACAGATGGAACAACAGTTGAAGACGCCGCTATTCCAGCGGGAAAACGGTAAACGGATCGTGCTGACCGATACTGGAAAGAAAGTGTACCCGTATTTTGAAGAGGCATTTCATTTAATTCAGCAAGCATTGGATGTTCTGCAAGAGACGCCTGTGTCCTTGGAGCGAGTTCAAATATCCTGTCCAAATCATATGGGCGTCGAAATCATGCCAGAGGTGTTGAAGGTCCTCTATCACCAGTTTCCGAACTGCGAGTTTCTATTAAAGGTCTCTGTAAACGAGCAATTGATTGAAGACATGCAACAAGGGACCGTCGATTTAGGATTTACGTACCTGCGTCCTTCTGAACCGCATGAGAACCTGTCGGTGATCCGAGTGGCCAATGAACAGAACATCCTCGTCTGTGCGCCTGACCATCCCTTGGCGAAGATGAGTGAGGTATCTTTTCGAGACTTGGAACGGGAGCGAATTATCGTCTACAATCGCGAATCGTTCACGACGAAAATTATTACGCACTATTTAGAGAAACATCACCTCAAGATGTATCAGCAAGTGGAAATTAGCAACGTCGGTTGGCTCAAGATGATGGTTCGCAAGGGGCTTGGTATCGCATTCCTCCAGAAAATCATCGTTCAAGAGGAGTTGGAAAACGGAAAGCTGGTCCAGGTCGACCTTGGCAGATCGCTTCCCCCTACACCGATTTACTTGTTGGTCCGGTCTAACGTCAACGAACGCATCAAAGAGACCATCATCCGGACCGCCAAACGGGCATTCTCGAAGTTATAGCTAATTGTAAGCGGATTCACAGAGAAAGAAAGGGGAGTGAACATGCCTATTTTCGAGTTCTGTGGGGAGCGTGCAGCGCTCATCGTGATCGACATGCAGAACGCGTTTTTACAGGAGGCCTACCCGTCCTATGTGCCGGATGCAAGACAAGCTGTTGAGGGAATCAATGCGCTTGCGCGCATCTGCCGCGGCCAACAGATTCCGGTCATCTGGACGACACACGCGTTGAAGTCGGATCTCTCGAACAGGGGGCTCATACCGCAAGCGATTGCGCGATCGCTGATGGAGGACGGACCGGGTATTGAACTTTATTCGGAGATGGAAGTGTCATCTGTAGATAAGGTCATCCGAAAAACTAGGTTCAGTGCCTTTTGGAAAACCGATCTCTATGACTTTTTGCGGGTACAGGGGCGCGACCAGCTGATCATCGTCGGATGCGTTTTGAACGTGTGTTGTGAAACGACTGCGCGGGACGCGTTTCAACACGATATTCAGGTATTCCTGCCAAAGGAGTTAAACAAGACGAGAGATCACGAGGACGTCGGCTTTGGGCAGTATTTGGCGGAGGAGATCACCGCTTCGATTTTGACGAGCTTGGGCAACAAATTCGTGCATTTGATCGCGACCGATGAGCTGATGGGAGAACTGTCTCTGACGCGATCATCACGTGGTTCACATGAGAACATCAGCTAGGGAACCGTTCGTACACTTTTGTGCGGTTCACATAGACGCAAGTTGTCAGGGATTTGGGAGGAGTTGATAAGGATGAGTACAGATGTAAAGGCAGAGGCGGCGACTTTGGCGACGAGTGACTCGAAAGTTCGGTGGATATTCGTCGCGCCAACGTTGCTCGTCATCTGGGTCGTTAGCCTTCTTGAGAAAATCGGTGTCGGAATTATCGCAACAAACAAACAATTCTTGGCTGATATGCATTTGACGGGGCGTTCTGGGCTTGTCGGCGCCTTGGTTACGACGTTGTTATTTTCGTATGGAATTGGGTTCTTTGTCTGGGGACCAATCGTCGATAAGATTGGTCCAAGGAAGTCTGGCATTATTGCGCTCGTGGCATGGGGGGTAAGCACCGCAATCGCGGCCGTATCGCCAAATGCATTTATCCTCATCCTATCTAGAGTTTTGCTCGGTTTGTCGGAGGCGGCGTTCTGGCCAGTATCCAACTCGCTCACGGCGAGGTGGTTTCCCTACAGCGAGCGAGGTCGAGCTAAGTCGATTTGGATCAATGGTACAGTGGTCGGACCAGCAATCGCTGGATACGTCCTCTTTAGCCTCTTGGGATGGCTGGACTGGCGCGGTGTGTTTTGGGCGATGACAGTCCTCGCGGTCCTCGTTTGCCTACCGTTGTTCGCGTTTTTTGTCAAAGATGATCCTGCCGAGGATAGTCGAGTATCGTCATTTGAACGAAGTATCATCTATGCTGATCAAACGAATAGCGACATTGAGAGCAACGCGATTAAAATCCCTAAAAACATCTTTCGATCTACGAATTTCTGGCTTATCTCCCTGAGCAATACGGGATGTTTGATCGCCTATTTTAGTCTCGCGACGTTTTTCCCGGCGTACTTGAAAACGGGCATTCACTTTTCGTCTGCTACGACGAGTAACTATCTGCTGCTCGCATACGGCATTGCGTTGGTCGCACTCGTGCTGGTAGGTATTCGAGTCGACAAGACTAACAAAAAGGCAGTCTGGGCCGTAGGCAGTTTCATTGCGTGTGCGTTCCTGCTGGCGATAAGTCAGTGGATCAAGGGTTCCGCGCTGGTGGCCTTGGTGATTTGCCTAGCTATCGTTTTTGTTAACATCACGACATTTATCAATCACGGATTGACGCACTCCATGTCAACGCGGGAGAAGATTGGGAGGGATAACGGTTTTATGATGGGGGTGTCGAGTATTTTGTCCGCGTACGGTCCGACGGCGACCGGCTCATTCATCACGCTCGGCGCAGGAAACTTCCATTACGCCTTCTACTTTCTCGCCGCCGTGACGGCCATCGCAGGGATACTCAATATTGCGTTGATGAAGCGCGGGTTCTGAGCGGCTGACGGGAGGAAATCTAGAAACGACTTACTCGTGACTGTTATGCCACGAGTAAGTCGTTTTTCTTTGAGTGCTGTGCCTTTATGACGACGCGTGGGTGAGCACATCGTCGTTGGACGCGCTTGTTCGCACGTGCGCGTAGCGTTGTTGGACAAATAAAATCGCGATCGCAGAGATAACACTCGGGATTGCGAATGCCAGGAAATTGATCGGTAGAGAAAGGTGTTGCGTCAAGAGGACGCCGCCCATCGTCGGACCGAGAATGCCACCTAGGCGGCCGATGCCCAGGGCCCAGCCGATCCCTGTGGAGCGCACCTCATCAGGGTAAAACTGCGATACGTAGGCATTGGCTACAATCTGTGTACCCGTCGTGGTCCCCCCTGCGATGAACAGGAGCAAGAAGAGGATAAACATCGACGGCTTGGAGCCGATCGACGTCATTGACACGGCGGCGACGATGAACGCCGTCACGAGAACGATTTTCGCCCCGAAGCGATCCGCCAGCCGGCCGCCGACAATTGCACCGGCGATAGCGCCTAGATTGAGCGCGAGGAGCGACGCCATGCTCGAACCGAGCGCGAAACCAGCGTTTGTCATCAGCTTTGGCAACCATGTGGTCAATCCGTACATCGTCAACAGACACATGAAAAAGGCCAGCCAGAACATGATGGTTGACAGCGCGCGACCACCTGCAAACAACTTGCGCACAGGAAACCCTTTGCGTCGCTCGGTGTCTGTCACAAATTCATCTGCGGCTGTATAGTCGTTGTCGCCAGTGAGTTTTCTGAGCAGTGCGGCCAAGCGCTCTGTTTGCCCGCGATTGGCGTAAAATGTCGGAGAGTCCGGGACGAGCGCGTAGAAGAGGGGAACCGCCAAAAGTGGGATGGCGCCGACCCAGAGGACCGACCTCCAGCCTGTAGTGGGCACCAGATGCATGCCGATGATCGACGCGAGGACGCCGCCAAGCGGATGACCGCTGAACATGAGGGCGACGAGCGTGCTGCGCAGGGGTTTCGGCGAGTACTCGGTCACGAGGGCTACGGCGTTGGGCATCAGGCCGCCGAGACCAAGTCCGGAGATAAATCGAAAGCTCGCAAACATGGTCGGCCCATCGGCAAATCCACAAAGGCCGACGAAGACGCAAAAACCTATACAACTTAGAATGATCACATTTTTTCGGCCGAATCTATCGGATAGCGGGCCAAGGACCAAGGCGCCGATCATCATTCCGACGAGCGCGTAACTGTTGAGGCTGCCGGCGACCACGGCGCTGATGTGCCAGGCCTGCATGAGTGATGGGACGATCGTTCCATACATGAATAAATCATAGCCGTCGCACATGATCATGAACGTACAGAGCACGACGATTAAGAGATGAAAGCGCTTAAACTGAGAGTTCTCGATGACCTCTGAAACACGAACTTACCGCATGGGTCTCGTCTTTCCTTTCGTGACGCGTCGACAAGCCCGCCATCGGGCTACGTCAACGTATCAGATAGTCTCTGGCACTCCTGCTTTAACACGGTGACCACTGGGGACTCCTCCGACGGATCGAGGTATCCGAGGATTCCAACCACACTGATGGCGGCGATCACCCGACCGTCGCGCCCGAATACTGGGCACCCGATAGCTAATATGCCAGGTAGTAGACTTTCCTCTGTAATGGAGTATCCTTTGCTGCGAATTTCCTGAATTTCTTGTTCGAACACCGCACGGCTTACGCCGAACTGCGCCAACTCGCGCTTCAAGACATCTTCTGTGTCACGCTCCGGTAAATAGGCCAAAAAGATCTTCCCTGCAACAGACTTGATGGCGCTCACCTGCGTCCCGACTCGGATGCCGATGTTGACGGCGCGGTTGCTTTCCTCCCATTGCAGGAAGTACGGTCCTTTTTCCGTCCAAACCGACAGTGCCACCGTTTCGTTGAGACGCTCTTTGAGCCGGGTCAGTGTCGGGCGCGCGACGTCCCGGATGGTCCAACGACTAGACGCGAGAAGGCCGAGAGACATGAGCTCTGGACCAATGGAATAGCGCAATTCCGTATCTCGACTCAGAAATCCAGTTCGATACAAACTGGTTAGATAACGGTGTAATCGACTTTTGGACATGTCGCAGCGCTCTGCGATCTCACTAATCGAAAGGGGCTTCTGCGCTTGGCCGATGGTTTTTAAGATATCGATACCAATCTCGACCGACTGTATGCCAAGCCCTGTCATATCCTGCTTGTCGGACATTCGTGTTCCTCCGTTTATGACGCCGTGGTTTCACTCGTAGTTGTACTTTAGCAGACAACATTGACGGATGAAATGTCCGATCCGCACTAGCGATGGATCGCAGAAATCGTAAGCGCTATCATATTCACCTCCATGCTCTTTGTGTTTACAATCAGTAAATCAAATTCACGAATATACAATGGAATATATAAGAACAGGAAGATCGTTGTCAATCGAAACAAACACGGATATCTGTGCTGATTGGAACACGTTGTCGACGAATGACTGCGATTTGAGCTTTTATGAAAGTGTTTACAAAGTAATCGACTGTCGTTATATTATTTTATATAAGTGAATAGCGTTTACTAATAGTGAATGAAAAGTGGCGGGATGCCAGTGTGGGCATCCACTCGTGACCATCATCGGCCCGGGGGTAGGTATATCGTCGTTTTCGTTCAATCACAACACGTGAAAGGGAGATTGAGATGACAACGGAGGAACGGTTACAGGAGTACTACGGTCGACTGCAAAGTCGCCATTTGGGTCCATTGTGGGACTCGCTGCAGTCGATTATGACGAAGGAACCCAAGCCGCGCGCCATCCCATACTTGTGGAAGTGGAAGGACGTCCACGATTTCGTGATGGAGTCGGGGCAGCTCGTGACGCCTGAGCGGGGCGGCGAGCGCCGCGTGGTGTTCTTCCGAAATCCGGGTCTCGAGGATTTGGAGCCATGGGGCTGGGGATCGTTGACGCACACGCTCTACGCCGGTGTCCAACTGCTGTTGCCGGGCGAAAAGGCACCGTCACATCGCCACAATCAAAACGCCATTCGATTCATCCTCGAGGGTAGTGGTGCCTATACCGCTGTCGAGGGAGAGCGAGTCTACATGGAGGAGGGGGACTTCCTCATCACGCCCGCCGGATTGTGGCACGATCACGTCCACGAAGGAGACCAGCCGATGCTGTGGCTCGACTGTCTCGACATCCCGCTTGTCTACGAACTCGGCGTGACGTTTTTTGAGGGCCACCCAGAGTTCAATCAACCCCTGACTCGCCCCGATAACTTCTCAGTAGATCGCTATTCTGTCGCCGGTCTCCGACCGATTCAAGACCGAGCCAACCGCTACGCGCCACAGGCGGTATTCAAGTGGAAGCAGACGAAGCAGGCGTTAGACGGACTTTCCAACCAAGCCCCTGATCCTGTCGACGGCTACGCAGTCGAGTATGTCAATCCGGTCACTGGCGAAGCGGCCGGCCACACCATCGGCGCAATGATGCAAAAATTGCCTAGCAACTTTCATGGTCAGGCGCACCGGCACGTTCATAGCGCCATCTATCACGTCTTTCGCGGTGAGGGATACTCGGTGATCGACGGTGTTCGATTCGATTGGCAGAAGGGCGACACGTTCGTCGTTCCGAATTGGGCTTGGCACGAGCACGTGAACACGGGAGCGAGTGATGCGTACCTGTTCTCGACCAACGACTTGCCGGTGATGGAAGCGCTGCACCTCGAACGAAGTGAACAGTATGGAGAGGGGTACCAGACCATATCTGAGCGATTTGCGGGCGCAGAAAGTTCTGTTCTGTAAGACCATAGACGGCGGTGAACGACATCCGACAGGAGGATATACATGCGAATACTATCTTTTGTCTTCAATCAAAGCGAGCGCCTTGGCGCAGAACTCGATGGGCGTATTGTCGACTTAAATCTAGCTTGTCAAGCAATGCTGAACCAGCGTGGGGAGCCGGCGGCGGATCGACTGGCCGATGCACTGCTACCAGCCGATGCGGTGGGATTCTTACGCGGAGGCAAGAGGGTGCTGCAGCAGGCCCGCGACGTGATCGCTTTTGTCGCCGAGCGCCCGGTGGAGGAGCGCTCCGAATACAGTTTAGAGGCTCAGCAAGTGCAACGCCTGGCGCCCGTCCCGAATCCAGGCAAAATTGTCTGTGTCGGCCGCAACTATCACGATCACGTCTCTGAGATGAAGCGTGAGGTACCGACCATTCCGGTCATTTTTGCCAAGTTGCCGAATACCATCTGTGCGCCTGGCGAGGATGTCCCGTTTCCGCGCGTGTCGGATCAATTCGACTACGAGGCCGAATTGGCTGTCGTCATTGGGCGGCAGGGCAGGTATATCGAGGAGGATGAGGCCCTCGATTACGTAGCGGGGTATACGGCTTTAAATGATATCACCGTTCGCGACTGGCAGCACCGGACGCCACAGTGGCTGCAAGGGAAGTCGTTCGACAAGACGTGTCCGATGGGGCCGGTCCTGGTGACCAAGGACGAGATTCCCGACCCCCAGCAATTGGACATCCGACTCTGGCTAAACGATGAGCTCCGTCAGAACGACAACACGAGTCGATTGATTTTTTCGATCCCCTACCTCATCTCGTTTGTCTCTCAAATCATGACACTGGAGCCTGGGGATATCATCGCGACCGGGACGCCAGGGGGCGTAGGCGTGGCCATGGAACCGAAAGGGTTCATGAAGGTCGGTGACCGTGTGAAAGTCGAGATTGAGAAAATTGGTGAGCTCATCAACGGAATTGTCGAAGGATAGGCGGATAGCGGACCTATACGGAGCTTGTGAAGGAGGTTCGTCAGATGACGACAACGGCCGAGATTAAAAGCAAACTGCTAGAGCTGCACGGCGAGTTGGAGCATACGGTCACGGGCTTAACGCTTAGTGAGTTGCATTGGAAGGCGGACGCTGCCACATGGTCGGTGGCGCAGATTTTGGCGCACGTAGCCGAGTTTGAACAGTTTTTTAGCCAGGACGTATTGCGTCTGCGCGACAATCCAGGTACGTCGCTCGGGCGAACGATGGATCACGCCGACAGGGTTCAGGCCGTGCAATTGACTGGAACGGAGTCGCTGCAGGACTTATTGAGATCGATTGAGCAGAGCAGACAGGTCACAGTCGACATGCTTGACAACCTATCTGATGCCGATCTTCTCGCGGAAGGAAGTCATCCGAAGTTTGGGGTTCGCACGATTGAGTGGGAGATCGGTCATTTTCTAACAGAACACCTCGAGAAACACATTGGCCAGGTGAACAGAACGAAGCTCGCGTATCAGCAGAGCACGGTCGACTAGTGCGGCTCTCGGTTCCTTATTTAAGATCAGCGAGGTGATGGATGTGGCAAACCAGGTTTCATGGTTGATTATCGGTGGAGGTATTGGGGGCTTGACCGCCGCGTTATCCATTGCGAAGTGCGGCATGTCCGTTCACGTTCTGGAACAGGCTCCGCAATTCAGCGAGATCGGTGCAGGTTTACAGCTCGCGCCTAACGCGATGAGAGTGCTGGCCAAGCTTGGTCTCGAAGACGAGATCCGGGATTGCGCGGTGTTTCCAAAACGCCTTGTATTGATGGATGCGATGCGTGGCGGGGAACTCAGTTCCCTCGATTTAGGCGAGAAGTTTCGAACCAGATATGGTCAGCCGTACGCGGTGATGCACCGTTCCGACTTACACGCCATCTTGTTCGAAGCATGTCGCCAGAGTGAGCGCGTCACATTATTGACCGACAAGCGAGTGACCGATGTCGAGAATCAGGGAGATTGTGTGCGCGTGACCTGTGCTGATGGCAGCGTCTATGAGGCCCAAGCCGCCGTTGGGGCAGATGGGCTGTGGTCCACCACGCGACAGCTCTTCAGCAATGACCAACCCATTTGTGCTGAGTACGTGGCATATCGGGGCACGATTCCGACGGAAGAGATTTTGCAATACGCGAGACTAGATGACGTAGTCATGTGGATTGGTCCAAATCTGCACTTTGTTCAGTATCCAGTCCGCCGTAAAGAGTTGTTTAATCAGGTTGCGGTCTTCAAGAGCACGGGCTACCGAGAGGACTCGGACGATTGGGGCACGCCTGAGGAGCTCGACGCTATCTTCGATCAGTGTTTCCCGGCCGTCGCCAACGCGGCGAAATATATGCAACGTCACCGCAGGTGGCCCATGTACGATAGACATCCGATAGACACTTGGACTTCCGGGCGGCTCACGCTGTTGGGGGATGCGGCGCACCCGATGCTGCAGTACATCGCTCAGGGGGCGTGTCAGGCGATTGAGGATGGTGCTTGTCTTGCGCGGCAAATCTCGAGCTGTGGCGAGGATATCGACGCAGCGCTTGAAGCGTACCAAGCTGAGCGCACGGTGCGTACTGCAAGGGTGCAGCGCACGGCACGGCTGTTTGGGGACATTATCCACACCGAAGACGAAGCGACGAGGATTTTGCGAAACGCATTCATGCAAAAGCGCACGGCGGACGATTTCAGTGCTGTGGACTGGCTCTATGCGCAGAGCATACCGGTATATCAGTGACAGCAGTACGACACGTCCGCTACGGTTTGTCGTTGTAAGGTACCGTTGAGGATGTCTGGCAGGAGGACTGGGAGATGAAGCACGTAGCGCTCTTGACCGAGGGGACACAACCTGTTTCCGAAGCGGTCGTCAAGCAACACCGGGAATACCTGACAGAATTGCGCCAGAAAGGACTCCTGGCGTCGTCGGGGCCCTTTGAGAATATAACGGGAGGATTGCTGATATACAATGTCGCGGAATTCGATGCTGCGCTTGAAATCATCGGCAACGATCCAATCGTTCAAAACGGATGCCGCCGCTTCGAACTGTACACCTGGGCTAATCAGGACTAGGCGGTGTGTATGCCTTTTCTCGAGCGTAGTTCTAGCATTGACCGGCGTGGGGACACGGATGTTCCCCACCGGTCGAGTGTTCATCCATGGATCCTCACGTGTATGACACGCGTTTGTGTAAGCGCATTCCTAGGGAATCTAACGTCTTTATATTTCTGAATTATCGAATCGAGGGGAAGAGAAACGATGAGCGAAGTTGTACCGAACCGGTATCAAAATGCCCTGATGTGGATGGTATTTTTGATGCTTGGTTTCGTCTTTTTTGATCGGCTTACCATCACTTACTTAATGCCGATGATCGCACCCAAGTTGCATGTGGACAACGCTGAAGTGGGGCAAATCTCGATGTGGATGACTTTAGCATGGGACGCTTCCGCGCTCATCTTTGGGATGTTGTCGGACAAGTCTGGGTTGCGCAAGCGCTGGCTGATTCCATTTATCGTCTGTACTTCCGTATTTTCTGGATTTTCGGCGGTTGCTGTCTCATTTTCCTCCCTACTGCTGATCCGCATTTTTAACGGATTGGGCGAAGGTCCCACTTTTCCACTTAGCATGTCCATGCTGGCTGCGGCGTCTGACGAGAGGCGGCTCGGTCGAAACATCGGGTTTGCTCAGAGTGGGACGGGGCTCATTGGCATGGCCTTGGCCCCCTTGGTCGTCACGCAAGTGGCGGTTCACTTTAACTGGCACGTCGCGTTTGTGGTGTCGGGTGTCCCAACGCTGTTGATGGCCTGCATCATGTGGAAATGGGCAAAGGAAGTTCGATTTACTTCGCCGACCCAGAAGATGAACGTGGGGCGATACGTGGAGGCCTTGAAATATCGGAATGTGAGTGTCTCCGTGCTCGTCTCCATCTGTCTGATGATCGCGCTCTGGGTCATGAATATCTTTGCACCACTGTTTTTGACCAATGTCGATCACCTCACCGAATCCCAAATGGGCTACGTCATGGCCATCATGGGATTGGGAGCTTTCTTTTGGGGATTCGTCGTTCCGTTTATATCTGATATTTGGGGCAGGAAGCCGACAGTTATCGTCTTCTCTTTCCTGTCCATCTTTCCGCCACTCGTCATGCACTTTTATCATGGCAACTGGGTGATTTTGGCGGTTGTCAGCTTCTTTTTGAATGTCGTGCAAGGCGTGTTTCCGCTCATGATGAACATCATCCCGATGGAAACTGTCCCCCGAGAGTTGGCCGCGACGGCTGGGGCACTGAGTATGAGCATCGGAGAAATTATCGGAGCGGCCTTGACACCGGCGATTGCCGGCGCGCTGGCCGATCACTACGGACTGCCGATCGTGATGTATATCGCAGCCGCAGGGCCATTGGTAGCGACGTTTGTCGGTTTCGCGTTCAAGGAAAGTAGGGTCCGGACGTCGCGAGGAGCGAACCTGGAAGCGGAGGCCAGTGAAGCGGAGTACGTCTAGCTTCCGCACTTGGGCGCATGGCCTGGCAGGCCATGCGCCCGGGACTTTTCCACCCTACGCCTATGACGATATATAGTATCCCTTATATGCTGTTCATAAAATTTAAAATTGTCTGACGACTGGTGGCCATCGTAAGCTTAATCCATACAGCGGAGCGTTTCCATCTTTCCTGTGACATTCATACGGAGTTTGGAGGGTACTCATGTCAAGATTAGCGGAACAGGCGATTGAGGATCTCGTATTGGCCAACCACATGTTAAGTTGTGAAGGTATTTTGGAAGCATTCGGTCATGTGAGTGTGCGACACCCAGACAATCCTGACCACTTTCTCCTATCTCGGTCCTTATCACCTCAACACGTGCAAAAGCAAGATATTATGGAGTTTGACTTTGCCGGCAATCCGATTGGCTCCTCGTCCTATCGACCCTATTCAGAACGCATCCTACATGCCAAGATCTATGAAGCTCGCCCAGACGTCCAAGCAGTTTGTCACAACCACGCACTCGCACTCATCCCATTTTCCACAACAGGCCTCGACATCAAGCCGATTTGTCACGTCGGTTGCATGTTTTATGAGGGAATCCCGCTGTATGACGATTATGACGTTTCTGATGGAATGTTGATAGTCAATGAACGAGAGGGGGAGAGAATTGCCAGGACATTGGGTACGAAGCGGGCTTTGCTCATGCGGGGGCACGGTGTCGTGGTCGTCGGTGAAAATTTGAAGCGGACGGTCATGAGCTCGATTTATCTGGCGACGAATGCAGAGATTCAATACCGCTCGATGCAACTTGGGGATCCGAAGTACTTGTCTTACGAAGAGGGGAGAGCGGCCACCGAGACCATGTTTGGTGAAGTACCTTTAGAGCGAGCTTGGAACTACTGGAAAGAGAGGGCGATTCGAAGCGAAGCAGGGTATCGCCCAGAACGAGGGCTGTGACGAATAGGTAGACGGGCGGATCGTGACACAATAACAACCCGTATGATCGAATAGAAAGCGCTTCCATTTGTGTGTTCATTCGTACAGTGGCTCGAATGAACGCCAGCGTACGTGATGGGAATGGATGTTCATCCGAGGGGGAGTCAATTTCATGTCGAATAGTCCGTTGGTCGTGCCATCAAGTCAAACGACCGCTAGCACCAGTTCGGTGCGTTGGAAGTTTGTAATGCCTACCTTGCTCGTCATTTGGATCCTCGGCATGGTCGACAAAGTCGGTGTCGCAGTAGTTGCGACGAACAAGGGATTTCTCGAGGAAATGCACCTCACTCACAGTCCCGCTCTGGTTGGACTGCTGATGACGGCGATGCTGTTCGCGTATGGGATTGGATTTCCCATTTGGGGTGTGTTGGTCGACCGACTAGGCCCGAAACAATGTACCATTTGTGGCCTGATTCTGTGGGCGATGAGTACCGCAATCGGCGCAATGGCAGAGAATTTCACGATGTTGCTGATATCTCGCATCATACTAGGCTTGGCTGAAGCCTACTTGTGGCCGACGTCGAACGCGTTGACCGCGCGTTGGTTTCCGCTCAGTGAGCGAGGTCGGGCCAAGGCGATTTGGATCAACGGCATCAATATCGGCTTAGCGATCTCCGGTTTTGTCGTGAATGGATTGATTGGGTCATTTCACTGGCGAGGCGTGTTCTGGTTTCTGACCTTGTGTGCAGTGGTCATTTGTTTGCCGATGGCTATTCTCTTCTTAAAAAACAATCCGGCAGACGACAGACGCGTCAGTCCATCAGAATTGGCTTATATCCGGCAGGAACAATTGACTGTCGAACGACACGTGGAGAAGGCCAAGGGTATGAATTCCTCTAGCTTCTGGCTAGCTGTAATCGTAAATATCGCCAACGTATTCGGCGTGTTTGGTCTCGCGACGTGGTTTCCAAGTTACTTAACGAACGCGAAGCACTTTAGTCACGCCACGACGAGTAATTACATTGCCTTGGCATTTGGGCTGTGCATCATCATGACGACCCTGGTCGGAGCACGCACGGATAGGACGAAGCGTAAAGCCATCTGGGGCGTGTGGGGCTTCGTCATTTCGATGGTCCTGCTTGTGGCGATTTCGTTTGTCCCATCCCCTCTTTATGACGCTTTGTTCGTCGTCGTTGCAATCATCTGTATCCAGGGGATTACCACCCTCGTCAATCATGGCATTATGCACAGTTTTACGGTAACGGAGCACATTGGTCGCGATAATGGCATCATGGTTGGCATCTCGAACCTGCTGGCCGCGCTGGGGCCCACGATCATGGGGTCACTGATCGGTTTCGCAGGGTACAACATGGCGTTCGGCTTCTTAGCCGTTTGCTTTCTAATAGGTGGGATTGGACATACGGTGTTAGCGAAACAGGGCTACTGAGCAGGAAAAGGATAGTAGGTCATCTATCAACCATTGACGATTGAACAACGAGTCGAGAATTTTATATGATAGCGCTTTCGATGAACGCGTGGACTGATGGGCATGCTCGGTCTACGCGTTCACCTGAGCTGGTTCGAGTCGCTGTCATTCTCCGGTGCCACAGCTCTCAGTCCGTGCGCGGAAACGACGCGACCAGAAAATCGACGAATCGCTGCACGGTGGGTCGCAGCGCGAGATTGTTCTGTGTGACGATGACGCAGTCCAACGGAGGATGGCGCAAGTCTGGGAATGAGAACTCGACTAGCTGACCATTGGCCAATTCCTGTCGCACTGACGTATAAGGCAAAAATGCCATGCCGAGCCCCTCAAGTACGACGATCTTGATAGACTCCAAATCCTCCATGCGCAGGCGAATCGTGTAATCCTCATCCGAGATCCCGAGATTTCGAAGAATTTGCTGAATCAACTTCCAGTGGGTGGAGTGCGTGACCGCGCTGATCAGGGGAATAGATTGAAATAAGTGCCTGGCGATCTCCACGTGTTGAGCCCAGGGCGACTGACTGCTGCAGACGAGACACCAGTGGTCATGCCGAAGCATGGTGGCTCGCAATCCAGATGGCAGAGGGACTGTTTCGTCCGACGTCACGACGCCTACATCGAGAATTTTGTTCAGCACTTGGTTATAAATCGTTTCGGTGTCCTTGTATACCACCGAGATCTGGATCTCATCCAATTTCCCCATGTACTGGGCGATAATGTGGGGCAAAAAGTACCGTCCAAACGGTCGATTGCTGCCGATCGCCAGGTTTCCTTGGTCATGTTGCATCAGCTCATCGACGGTCGTGATGAGTTTTTGCTCAAGCGCCAGAATGTCCTGGGCGAATTCGTACGCGATCCGCCCGGTATCGGTCAAATACAGATGATTTCCCTTGCGTTCAAACAGCGCTGTAGACAGGAAATTCTGCAGCGATTTTACCTGCAGGCTCAGGGCCGGTTGCGTAATCATCAACTCTTTGGCGGCTTCCACATAACTGCCGTGGTCGACAACGGAACGAAATAGCTCCAACTGATGCAGACTCAGATGCTCGCTCATCAGGAACACCTCGGAATAAAGTTTTCTTTATATGTTAGTCAGAAAATTTAAATTTGTGCAATACAAAGACGCGGCGTAAGCTCAAAGAGAGACAGGGGATAAATCATCTTTATCGTTTATGTAAGCGCTTGTTTAATAGCTGCGATTTCTCCCTGATGAGGAGGTGACTTATGTCTGATTCGATACGAGTCGCCATCGCTGGGTTGGGAACGGCGACGCGCCTCATGCTCCGGGCACTGATGTCCCACCCGAATATCGAGGTGGTTGCGGCGGCCTCTGTTCGGGAAGCGGAGCGAAATGCTTTCGCCCGCGATTTTTCGATCCCCGTGTACGCAGACATCGACGAGCTCTCTGGTCTCGATTCTGTGGACGCGATTTACATTGCGACGCCTACGCATCTGCATGTCGAGCACGTGTTGATGACACTGGAACGAGGTAAGCACGTCCTCGTGGAGAAGCCCCTGGCAGCAGACCTGTCGTCTGCACAACAGATGGTCGAGGCGGCTGAGAAGTCCGGGCGAGTGGTGATCGTCGGTCATTCTCACAGCTTCGATGCCCCGATTCAGGCGATGCGAGACATCGTGCAGAGCGGGGAGATCGGTGGGGTGCGGATGATTCACAACTGGTGCTACACCGATTGGCTTTATCGACCGAGGCACCCAGCGGAGCTGTCCACCGACTTGGGTGGAGGCGTGACCTTTCGTCAGGGCGCTCATCAGTTTGACGTCATTCGCTACCTCGGAGGTGGCGCACTGCGAAGCGTGCGAGCGTCCACTGGGCATTGGGACGCAAGTCGGCCGACGGAGGGCAGCCACACTGTGTATTTGGAATTCGAGGACGGAGTTTGCGCAACCGCGGTGTACAGCGGTTACGACCGCTTTCCCAGCGCGGAACTGACCTTTGGCATCGGCGAATGGGGGCACAGAGCTCCACCTAGCGACACCTCTTATGGGGTTCACAGAAAGCGCAGCCGGCAGCTGACTGCGGCGGAGGAATCGGTCCAGAAGTGCGAGCAGTCGGGATACCGAGCGGGTGATCGACTGCAGCCGGAAGGTGAATATCAGCCATTCTTTGGACTGACCCTCATCAGCTGTGAACGGGGAGATATTCGCCAAGGGCCTCATGGACTGTTCGTCTACGCGGAAGATCGCATCCTTGAGGTGGAACTTGCGTCGACAAAGACACCTCACGACAAGGTGATTGAGGAGTTTGTGGGTGCCATCAACGGGTCGATTGAGCCCGTCCACACAGCGCGATGGGGGATGGCAACCCTTGAAGTTTGCTTAGCCGTGCTCGAATCCGCGAAACGACGAGAAGAAATCTATTTACACTACCAATTCGAGATCGAATGATGAATGCGGCAGGATAGATGAACGAATGGAGGAACAATACGATGCTCAATCAGGAACGAAACACGATGTTGACGACTGTTGGGCCAGGGACGCCTATGGGAACTTTATTTCGACGCTACTGGCTTCCTATCGCTGCAGCGTCCGAGTTGCAACAGGAGTGGACGAAAAAGGTGCGATTGCTCGGTGAAGATCTCGTGCTCTACCGGGATCGGAGTGGGAAGCTCGGCCTCATTGGGGAGCGGTGTGCGCACCGAGGCGTGTCGATGACGTGCGGCATTCCCGAGGAAAACGGCTTGCGATGCCCTTATCACGGATGGCTTTACGACGAGACGGGTCAGTGTTTGGAGCAACCCAACGAGCCGCCAACCAGCACATTTAAGGACAAAGTGAAACTGCCTGCGTACGAGGTGGAGGAACTGGGGGGATTGATCTTTGCTTATCTCGGCCCTAAACCAGCCCCCTTGTTGCCTCGCTATGACCTGTTCGTCCGCGACAATGTGATTCGTACCATCGGCTACGCTATCATTCCCTGCAACTGGCTGCAGATTATGGAGAACTCTCTCGATCCAACGCACTTGGAGTGGTTGCACGGGCGATATTTTCAATTCGTGTTCGAACGCGAGGGACGGCCACAGGAGAGTTGGCCCATCAGTAAGCATCACCAAAAAATTGGGTTCGATTTGTTTGAGCACGGCATCATCAAACGCCGCGTCTTGGAGGGGCAGACAGAAGACTGCGAGGATTGGGTAGTCGGACACCCAGTCGTTTTTCCGAACATGTTGCGGGTAGGCGACTTCGGGGCTCATTCTTTTCAAATTCGCGTACCGATGGATGACACGCATACCTATCATATTTGGTACACCTGTTTCGTGCCCGATGAAGGCGTACAGGTACCGAACGACTACCCCATCTCACTGTACGAGGCCCCACTCAAAGACGCCAATGGAAAGTACATCACCGATTACATTGATGGACAGGACATGATGAGTTGGGTTACGCAAGGGGAAATCGCCGACCGAACGGCGGAACGACTTGGCACATCTGACAAAGGTATCATCATGTATCGCCAGTTGCTGATGCAGGAGTTGGCCAAGGTGGAGAACGGCGAGGACCCGATGTGTGTGGTACGCGATTCGGCCCAAAACGACGTGATCGTCCTTCCACAAGAAGAGAACAAGTATGGTGTTGGAGACCTCTTATCGAGTATCGCAAAAGACTGGAACACGAGATATGCCCCGAATATTGACGAGATTATTTCTCTGTGTAAGGGCAAAGTGCAGGCAAATGTCTAACTGGGGGAGCTAAGCTTGAGGACACAAACACAGCCTCTACTCGATTGGGTACGGTTTTGTCCGCACTGTGGAGGGTCTCTGGAGGACCCGCGCAACTTGGTCAATGAGTTTTCGTTGGCGGATAGTTCTATTTGCTTTTGGTGGTGCTCCTCATGTGGCGCGAAGGGAGAAATCGCGGAGATCGAGCGGGTGACTGCACCCGAGTTGGTTGACAGGTAATCCATCGACAGAATCAGGGCATCACAACCTGAAATGGGAGAAGACACAGTCGCAGCCGACGGTGTCTTCTTTGGCTTTGACCTTCGCCTGTCGAACGAGTCCGTTCTAACTGAAGACAGATCAAATACATTCGCGACGGCATCGATTCGCCTCACATTTAGGAGACTGGTTTACTATGCCGCAATTCGTCGTAATTTCCCGAGCAATGACGATGGTCAGTTATCGCCAGGAGGCCGTCATGATAGGGTCTCTGTTGAACAATTCGCACTTTGGTTCGTCTGGAATACCTTGAAGTGGCAGCGGGAGGAAATTCGATGTGATGCCTGTCGCCATTCCATTGTACAATGATAGGAGTCTGAATACTCCTATCATTTTGTGAGGGAACCCGATATGGAACATGGAGCGAAGCATCGCTGGCGGATGGTCGTCAAGGTGGGATCGAGTTCGATTACGGATCGTCATGGCAGACTGTCGTTGGACAAAATGAGATGTATTGTATCTCAACTGGCCGCTCTTCAGAAGTCAGGAAGATGCCAGGTGATTTTGGTGTCGTCGGGCGCGATCGCCGCGGGTCTTGGCAAGCTTGGATGGAACCGAGCGAGCATCACCCTTCCCGAGAAGCAGGCTGCTGCCGCTGTAGGACAGACCCTTTTAATGGAAACCTACGAGCGGTTGTTTGGCGAAGAGGATATGATCGTTGGTCAATTGTTGTTGACGCGGTTGGATATCGAGGATCGCAAACGGTTCGTCCACATTCGCAACACCATCCTCACGCTGTTGCACAGGGGGATTGTTCCGATTGTGAACGAAAACGACACAGTGGCCGTCGATGAGATCCGCTTTGGTGACAACGACTCCTTGGCCAGTTTGACCGCGCTTGTATCGGAGGCGGAGCAACTCGTGCTGTTGACGGATATCGATGGTTTGTACACAGGAGATCCGAAGGCGGATACCAGTGCGACACGTCTCTCTGAAGTCTGGGAAATTACGAAAGAGATTGAGTCGATTGCAGGTGGCGCAGGCAGTTCCGTCGGGACCGGCGGGATGCGAACGAAGATCTTGGCTGCCAAAGCGGCTGTGCAGTCGGGAATCGATGTCGTCATAGCATCGAGTGAGGAAGCGCAAGTGATTGCGCGAATTGCCGACGGTGAGGCGGTCGGGACTTTGTTTCACGCGAGGCCGGAACCACTCGCGCACAGAAAATCTTGGCTGATTCACGGGCCGCAACCGACTGGTGTCCTCGTCATCGACGAGGGCGCGGTGCAGGCGCTCGTGGCTCAGGCAGGAAGTCTATTGCTACCGGGAATCATGCAGGTGCAAGGCGACTTTCAAGAAGGGACCACGGTGGCCTTGGCCAATACCACGGGGCATGTCGTCGGCAAGGGAATCACCAATTTTTCCGCTCGGGATCTGGACACCCTCGTGCATCGAAGACAATCGGGGGAACGGCTGTACAACGTGACCGAAGTGGTACATCGCAACAACATGGTCGTATTGGAAGGTGGGAGGCTATGACCGGGTTAAATGTTATGGAGAGCGGTCGACACGCGGAGTTAGAGACATACATTGCCGACAAACTGAAGCATGCCAGGCGCGCGAGTCGGGCCTTGGTGGTGGCGTCTACGTCGCTGAAAAACGAGGCCCTACAGCAGATGGCAGAAGCGCTGTGGGACGGTCGTGAGGAAATCCTCGCGGCTAATCAGCAAGATGTGCGTGCCTCTGAAATGGCGGGCCAGCCTCCGTCGCGGATCGATCGATTGATGCTCGATGAGCATCGCATACGGCAAATGATGGATGGCCTTGTGCAAGTCGCCCAGTTGGACGATCCGGTTGGTGAGCGATTGGACGCGATTCTCCACCCCAATGGCATGCGAATCGAAAAGGTTCGAGTCCCGATGGGGGTCATTGCTATGATTTATGAGTCGCGGCCAAACGTGACGGTAGACGCGGTCGGGTTGTGCATCAAGACGGGCAATGCGGCCGTGCTCCGAGGTGGCCGGGAGGCCTTGCGGTCGAACATCGCGCTCGTTCGCGCGCTTCATCAAGGCCTCGAGGCGAGTGGAGTTCCAAGTGAAGCCATTCAATTCGTCGAGCGCGTCGAACGCGAGTCTGTCGATTTGCTGATTACCGCTGTGGGTCTCGTCGATTTGGTGATTCCACGCGGCGGCTCAGGACTGATTGAGCGCGTCGTGCGCCACGCACAGGTACCTGTCATTGAAACGGGCGTCGGAAATTGCCATGTTTATGTGGATACAGCGGCAGATTTAGCGAAGGCACGTGAAATCATCACGAACGCAAAAACGCAGCGTCCGTCCGTCTGTAACGCGGCAGAGACACTGCTTGTCCACAAAAGCGTAGCAGGGGCATGGCTGCCGGAGATCGTTCCCCATCTGGCTCAACTCGGTGTGCAGGTGCGGGGGTGTGAGCAATCACTCGCCATTTTACAGGACGCGGGATGTAGGAATGTATTGGCAGCAACCGATGAAGATTGGTCGACAGAGTATCTCGATCTCGTCTTGGCGGTGAAAGTGGTCGATAGTCTCGATGCCGCGATCGAACACATTACAGAATACGGAACCCTGCATTCTGAAGTCATCGTGACCGAATCCGAAGAGGCAGCCGTTGACTTCCTGTCGCGCGTCGACGCAGCAGTCGTGTATCATAATGCCTCTTCTCGGTTCACAGACGGCTTTGAGTTCGGATTTGGTGCGGAGATTGGCATCTCCACGCAAAAACTGCACGCGCGTGGACCGATGGGGCTTCGCGAGATGACTAGCTACAAGTACATCGTGCGCGGAGACGGACAAGTCCGTGGCTAATCACAAGGGGCGCGGCTGAGCGGCAGGGGAGGTGACAGAACCCGAGGCTCAGCTGTGCACTGCGCTTCACGGCCCGCTTACGGGCTAATCTGTGCCCAAAAACTCTATCATCTACCAGCCTTCGCAACGTTTCCTCTTTGTGCACTGCTTTCATCCATTTCCGATATTGCGAATCATTTCTGGTCCTCACAAGACGTGCGGCAACTGTAGGTTTAGGATAGCGGGTATCAATGAACGACATTTCTCATAAAGGGGATGGTTCAGTTTTCAACAAATTTAGAAAGCGCTATCTTATGAGCTGTCGCATAGATGGAATTCTGCAATGTCGGATGAAAGGGCTTCCATGTTCTGTCCGCGTCACAGATTAGGTGTGTGACACGAGGAACATGCGTTGCGTGATGATTCCCTGCAACGGGAGATATGTACATGGATGGGGGTTTTGGGGTTGGATCGTCGCCGCTTGATTATCGTGACTATACTTTGCGGTCTGGGGTATATGGTGTATTCGGTGGACCGCATGGTGATGTCGTCATCTGTTGGACTCATTGCGAAGCAATTCCACATGACCAAGGGAAGCTCGGGGCTCATCATGAGCTCGTTCTTTTATGGATTTGTCGTGTTGCTATTCATCGGTGGGATATTGTCTGATAAGTTCTCTGGCAAGACGGTACTCATTTGGGGATTGTCTATTTTTTCACTTGCGACGGGGGCGACCGGTCTCGCCACTGGATTTGGAACGATGTTGGTGTACCGCATTATCACCGGCCTTGGCGAAGGTTTGTTTTGGCCGGCGGCATCGCAGGAGATCACGCTGGTATCAACTGAGAAACAGCGTACCACGGTGATGTCGATTTACTGGGCCGGCTATCCGATCGGCGGCTTTTTGGGGACTTGGTTAGGCGCCCTGATTGGTTCGCATTACGGCTGGAGGCCTGTGTTTATGGTCGCCTTTGTGCTCGGCGCTATCGTCGCAGTGCTCTACGGTGTGCTTGTGCGCAACAATGGGGCACGGAAGACTGGCGAAGGCACGGCGAAAGTACAAATCACCGAAAGTGTGCCCATCCGCGAGCTCTTCCGTCAGCCGACGGTCGTCGCGCTCGGCGTATTCTATCTGCTGTTGATGTCTGGGTGGTGGATTGTACTCCTGTGGGCCCCGACGTTCATGGAGACACAGAAGCACATGAGCTTGACGACTGGCGGCACGATTGCCAGTCTCATGGGATTGTCCGGTGCACTTGGCGGCATCTTGATTGGTCGCTACTGTGACAAGGGCGCCATCGGGCGACGCAAAGTCGTGCTCGTGTGGATCTCGATTCTCACGGCCGTGATGATGGCCTTGATGGTGCTGGGATTGCCAACGTGGCTGTTGGTGATTGTGGTGCTCCTGCTCGGCTTCTTTGGTTACCCGATCACGCCCGTGGTGCTCTCCATCGCTTCCCAGGTGGTACCAGAGGGCGTTGCGGGTTCGGCGATCGGTTTCGTGATGAATGTCGGAATGCTGGCAGGTGCAATTACGCCGGCGCTCGCAGGATTTTTGCAGGAGAACATGGCCATCTCGACGGTTTGGATTCTAGCAGCTCTCTTGCAGTTGATCAGTTGCTTGGCACTGCTGTTCACAGGAAAGTTGCGAAATGCCAAGACGTCGGATCAAGTGACAGGTTCGGCTGACGCCCGCGCGCACTGATGGCTGCGTGAAATGACGCAGGTGGCCAGTGCATGACAAGGTGTCGGCACGTTGCTAGAGCAAGCGTTCGTCGCTCGGACCGAGGGATACATGGAGCGAGTCTCTGTGTATCCTGTTTTTTTGTAGAGGAGGATATTTCATCGTGTCTAAGTGTTTATGGTGAAATCCAAATCGAGATGGGATGACCGTACATGGGACTACGCGATGTGGCGTTGGCGAAAAGTGAAATTCTGTTGTATGAGAGCAAGCATTTGCCGGGCGAGGTCGTCACCCCGCATCACCACACAATCTATCAAATTCTCTACATCCTGAGCGGCGATGGTACCATTACGCTTCAAGGTACACCCTACGAAGTCACGAATGACCAGATGGTGCTCATAGCCCCATACACCGAACACGCAGTCTATGCTCGCTCGCGCATGACGGTTTTGGTGTTGGCCTTTGGCGATTTCCTCGAAGATCTCACTGGCACGAAAGAATTGTTCTCCAGTGCGTTTCGCACGTCGAAATATCACATGTTGGACTCGCTGTCCGCGAATGAGTTGCGCGACTCGTTCCGAAAAATCCTCTACGAGCAGAGTTTGCAAGGCAGCTTTTCCGATTTGGCGATCCGTGGACACCTGCTACACGTGCTACTGACCTTGACGAGGTCGTGGGAAGATGAACATTTTCGCGACTCGAATGCACACCGCGCGAACGTGTTGCGCCATTATATCGAGGCGCACTACTACCACTCTTTGTCCGCGGAAGATCTGGCCAACCGCCTGAAGATCACCTCGCGGCACATGAACGCCATCTTCAAGGAGCAGTTTCATATGACTCCGATTCAATACTTGAACGACGTGCGCATCAAGCAAGCAAAGGAGCTGCTCCTTGGCACCGACAAGGAAATCATCTCGATCTGCTTCGAGGTCGGATTTGAGACGATTTCCACGTTTTATCGGGCGTTCAAACGCAAGGTCGGCATGTCGCCACAACAGTTTCGAAAGGCGCCATCGTGACGTCGCGTCGGCCCCTGATGTCTTCACCACTGGTGTGCGTTTGCCCCTTGCCTCCAGTCTCATTTCCGGTTTTGCGAATCATTTCTGTGCCTGATAAGACCTGCTTTTGTGACCCGTGATACCGTATCTTTGTAATCGTCGTAAAGCTGTGATGAGGAAGATTCGGAGGGGTCTTGGACATGCGGAAAATCGGGATCATCATGAACGGTGTCACAGGCAGAATGGGCACCTATCAGCACTTAGAGCGCTCCATTGTAGCGATTCGTGAGCAAGGGGGCATCACCTTGCCTGATGGCGAGGTTCTCATGCCGGATCCGATTTTGGTTGGGAGAAACGAGCACAAGTTGCAGGCATTGGCGGACAAGTACG
Source organism: Alicyclobacillus fastidiosus (assembly GCA_029166985.1). Classification (GTDB taxonomy): domain Bacteria; phylum Bacillota; class Bacilli; order Alicyclobacillales; family Alicyclobacillaceae; genus Alicyclobacillus; species Alicyclobacillus fastidiosus_A. The sequence goes on from CP119138.1 coordinate 1,175,713, forward strand.
GCATCGAGCGGTGGAGTACGAACCTGGAGGAGTGTTTGGCTAATCCAGAGGATGAAATTTACTTCGACGCGCAGACGACTTTGCGCCGGGCAGAAGGTGTGCGGGCGGCGATTGAGGCGGGCAAACACATCTACTGTGAGAAGCCGACTGGCGTGAACCTTGAGGAAGCGTTGAACCTCGCTCGACTTGCGCAGCAAAAGGGCGTCAAGCATGGTGTAGTACAAGACAAGTTGTTTCTGCCAGGCCTCTTAAAGTTGCAGAAACTTGTCGAGACTGGATTCTTTGGCCGCATTCTCTCGATTCGCGGAGAGTTTGGGTATTGGGTATTCGAAGGGGATTACGAACCCGCGCAGAGACCGTCGTGGAACTACCGCAAAGAAGCGGGCGGCGGCATCATCGTCGACATGTTATGCCACTGGCGCTACGTGCTCAGCAATATTTTCGGCGATGTGAAAGCGGTATCTTGCTATGGAGCGACGCATATTCCACAGCGCGTGGACGAGGATGGGGAGCTTTACGACGCGACGGCGGACGACGCAGCGTACACGACGTTCCAATTGGCGGACGGCATTGTGGCGCATATCAATTCGTCGTGGTGCGTCCGTGTCGACAGGGGTGAGCTGTTCGAACTGCAGGTAGATGGAACAGAAGGGAGTGCGGTTGCGGGACTTCGCAACTGCAAAGTGCAGCATCGCGCGTATACGCCAAAAGCGGTTTGGAATCCGGACATCCCAGATCCGAACGACTACGCGGCTCAGTGGGTGACCGTACCGACTACCGCTCAACCAGACAACGCCTTTAAGGTTCAGTGGGAGATGTTTTTGAAGCACGTCGTTCTCGGTGCGCCGTTCAAGTTTGACCTCCTCGAAGGCGCCAAAGGCGTGCAACTGGCGGAAATCGGATTGCAGTCGTGGAATGAACGCCGCTGGCTGGACGTCCCGACGCTGACGCTCGACTGACATTGAGGAGGGGTTCACGTGCAAACTCTACTGCTACCGAGGTCACACGGCGGCGTCGAGCCGTACCGCCTGGTTGGCACGCCCATCGAGACGGCGTCGTGCCAGCCGGCCAAGAGTCGCATCGCCTATGCGGCCGCACACGTTGTAGCCGATCCGCTGGCCAATATCGATCCTTCCTCGGCCACCGCAGTCGACTGGGACTCGACACTCGCGTTTCGCCATCACCTCTGGTCGCTTGGCATGTCCGTCGCGGAGGCGATGGATACTGCGCAACGCGGTATGGGTCTCGACTGGGAGACGACGAAAGAGCTGATTTCCCGCTCCGTGCGCCAGGCGCGGGCGTGCGGTGGCGCGATCGCTTGCGGTGCTGGGACGGATCAACTCGATGGGGGCGTCGCGCACACGTTAGAGGACGTGCAGCGGGCCTACGAGGAACAGTGTGAATTTATCGAGGGGACGGGCGGGCGCGTCATCCTCATGGCCAGCCGGGCGCTGGCGGCTGTCGCCCGCGCACCAGAGGATTATGCGGCGGTGTACGATGCCATCCTCGCCCAGGTCTCACAGCCTGTGATTCTGCATTGGCTCGGCGACATGTTCGACCCCGCGCTCACTGGCTACTGGGGACATCGCGACGTGCAAGCCGCCATGCGAGTGTGCTTGGACGTCATTCATCGGCACAGAGCGAAGATCGACGGCATCAAAATTTCGCTTCTCGACGCGGACCTCGAAGTGCAGATGCGCCGCATGCTTCCAGACGGCGTCACGATGTATACGGGCGACGACTTCAATTACCCCGCGCTCATCTTGGGTCAGGACGGCCTCTATAGCCACGCGCTGTTGGGCATCTTCGACGCCATCGCGCCGGCGGCGGCACAGGCCTTGCAGGCACTGGATGCGGGAGATGCGGCCCGCTTCAAAGACATCCTGGAGCCGACGGTGGAACTCAGCCGGCATATTTTTCAAGCACCGACGCGGTTTTATAAGACGGGTGTCGTGTTTCTCGCCTACTTGAACGGCCATCAGGACCACTTCCGGATGGTCGGGGGCCTAGAGAGCATGCGCTCGCTCGTCCATCTCTCGGAGCTGTTCGTCCTCGCCGATCGGGCTGGGCTTTTGGCAGATCCGGACGCCGCGCTGGAACGCATGCGCCGCGTCTTGACGATTGGAGGGGTGCTGTAATGGATGTTCGGTTTCTCAGTCTAAATCAGATCACGACCAACGGATGGAGCGTTCAGCAGGCGGTCGACGGTTGTGCGCGGGCAGGTATTCCGTGGATCGGCCTCTGGCGACACAAAGTCGCAGAATCCGGGTTAATTGAGAGCGCTCGAATGGTTCGTGAAGCTGGTCTTCGGGTGTCCGGTCTGTGCCGCGGGGGCATGTTCCCTGCGGGTACGAAGGTCGAGCGAGCGGCGCGCATCGACGACAACCGGCGGGCAATCGACGAAGCTGCAGAGCTAGGGACGGACGTCCTCGTCCTCGTCTGCGGTCCTGCCGAGAATTGTACGCTCGATGATGCCCGGTCGATGGTGGAGGAGGGCATCGAGCAACTGATTCCGTACGCAGCTGAGCGTGGAGTGAAGCTCGGGATCGAACCGTTGCACCCGGTGTTTGCGGCAGATAGGTCGGTTATCTCGACACTCGGTCAGGCGAACGACATCGTCGAGCGGTTAGGGTCCCGACAGGTTGGCGTCGTGATCGACATCTATCACGTCTGGTGGGACCCGAAGCTGTACGAGGAAATTAGCCGATCCGCCGGACACATTTTTGGCTTTCACGTCAACGACTGGTTAGCGCCAGTCGAGAACGCGATGATGTCACGTGGCATGATGGGCGACGGCTGCGTCGAAAACGCACGCATTCGGCGCGCTGTCGAAGCGGCTGGGTATCGTGGGCCGATCGAAGTAGAGATATTCAACCAGAAAATCTGGGATAGTGCATATGACGAAATTTTGGTACAAATGAAACAACGGTTTGAACTAGAGGTTTAGGGTGCTCGTATCTGTGCAGCGTGGACTGTCACCTGCGATACCAGAGTTTGGTCTGCGGCTTCTCGCACACCGAAGCACTTGGCCGTGAACTTTCTCCGGAAACGGAAAGGAGATGAGTGGGTGTGAGAGTCGTTATCGCGCCAGATTCGTTCAAGGGGTCATTGTCCGCACAGCACGTCGCAGCCTCGATTGCAGATGGCGTCGTATCCGCGTGTCCCGATGCAGAGGTCCACCTCGTCCCGCTTGCGGACGGCGGGGAAGGGACTGTCGACTGCCTGCTGGATGTCGTAGGAGGCGACGTCGTCACGGTCCCCGTTCACGATCCGCTCGGGCGCCCGATCGACGCTCATTACGGCGTCCTCCCGGACGGCACCGTCGTCATCGAAGTCGCGTCGGCTGCTGGACTCACCTTGGTAGCGGAACAGGAGAGGGACGTTTTGCGTGGAAACACGCAGGGCCTCGGCGAACTGTTGTCGCATGCGCTCGACGCTGGGCGCACCTCGTTTGTCGTCGCCCTCGGCGGGAGTGCGACAAACGATGGCGGAGTGGGCATGCTGTACGCTCTGGGTGCTCGGTTTTACGACGAGAACGGACACGAACTCGCCCCGACTCCGGATAGCTGCCGCAGTTTGTGGCGGATCGACGTGTCACACTTACACCCAAAGTTGGCGGATGCTTCAATTCGGGTGGCGTGCGACGTCGCCAATCCCCTATGTGGCGAGCGTGGCGCGACGGCGGTGTATGGTCCGCAAAAAGGCGTCACGCCTGACCTCATCCCGGTCTTGGACGCGTTCCTCGACCGCTTTGCCGCAGTTGTCCACCGCGATTTGCAGATCTCCATCCGAGACATTCCGGGAGCTGGTGCTGCGGGCGGGCTAGGAGCTGCACTGGTCGGCCTGCTTGGGGCCAAATTGCTTCGCGGGATCGATCTCATTCTCGATCTCACCTCGTTTGACACTCGCCTCGAAGCTGCAGATCTCGTCATCACTGGCGAAGGAAGTACCGATGCGCAGACGGCCAACGGAAAGGCGGTCATGGGTATCGCGACGCGCGCAAAGGCGGTCGGCGTGCCTGTATTTTGCCTGTCCGGCAACATCTCCCGAGAGGCGACAGCCCTGTACGAGCACGGCGTCACGGCACTGTTCTCCATTACGCAAGGCCCCATGAGCCTCGCCGATGCGATGAAGTCGACTGGAGCGCTCTTGGCGAGATCTGGGGAGTCCGCCGTTCGCGCCTTTTTGGCAGGCCGTATGCGAAGGTGAGCCGCAGGGCTGGCTGGCCTGAAAAGGTTGGCCGCCCTGCTCTTAACGCGTTTTCGGGGCCCATCCGGACCATGATCCGCCGCTAGTATTCACGCGCAGGTACTTGGTACAATGGATACAGGGCAGGGTGGATGCAGGATATCATCCGCGCTCATGACATTGACGGTGAAGAATGCGGCTCATGAGAATCGGAAGAAGATACATAAGCTTACAGATCTCCATAACATTGTTTGTTTCCGCCGTGGTGTTGGTGTGTCTACTCGTCACCGGGGTGCTTATCGGGGAACGGGAAATGCGCAGCACGCGGGCGAATTTAGCTGATAAGGCGATGACTACCGCGCAGATCGTGGCGAACTCCCCTGTGGTCGTCGCGGCGTTGGAAGGCAAGCGCAGCCGATCCGGCGTTGAACCCCTCGCGATGAAAATCCAGAATATCACGAATGTCCAATTTATCGTCGTCATGGATATGCACCACATTCGATTGTCGCACCCAAACCAACAAGAAATCGGAAAGCGTTTTGTGGGCGGGGACGAAAACGAAGCCATGCACGGCAAATCGTATATCTCTCTCGGACGTGGGACGCTGGGCCCCTCCTTGCGTGCGTTCACGCCAGTGTTCAGTTCCACTGGTCGGGAAGTCGGCGTGGTGAGCGTCGGCATTCTCACGAATCACGTGCGCGCAGCCGTCGCGGCCAGTCTATCGATCGTTTACATCGGCATATCGGTTGGCGTGGCGTTAGGTGTCCTCGGTGCATTCCTGTTGGCTCGCAAGATCAAGTCCACGCTCTTTGGTTTGGAACCTCCACACATTGCCCGGCTTTTTGAGGAGCGCCATGCGATCCTCGAATCGGTGCGGGAGGGCATCTTAGCTGTCGATAATCAAGGGCGGGTGTCGGTCGCTAATCTCGCGGTTATCCGCATGTTTCGTCGCGCTGGATTAGAAGGGGACCCCATGCATCAAGATATCCGGTCGTATCTTCCCAACACCCGTCTGCACCGTGTGCTGGCGAGTGGGAGTGGAGAGTACGATCAGGAGTTCGAGCTAAACGGCGTGACGTTTGTGGTCAACCGCGTGCCGGTGCTGCTGAATCAGGAAATCGTAGGAGCTGTCGCCACCTTCCGCGAGCAGACGGAGTTGAAGCGGCTCGCCGAACAGTTGACTGGCGTCAAGCTGTACGCACAAGCACTGCGCGTCCAGGCACATGAATTCATGAATCGGTTACACGTCATTCTAGGACTTGTCCATACTGCGCAATATGAGCACCTATCCCGCTATATCGCGGACATCACACATCATTTTCAGATGGAAGTCGGCGCCGTCTCCCGCCTCGTCAAGGAGCCCGTCTTAGCCGGGTTCCTGTTAAGCAAGTTGAGCTACGCGCGAGAGCGGGACGTCCAATTGGAGATACATGGCGATGTTCCGCTGCCCACGCTCGATCCCCCCTCGACCATCAGCGAAATCGTGACCATCCTGGGAAACTTGATCGACAACGCGTTTGAAGCAGTCGAGGGGCGAGAGAGCAAGCAAATTGACATCTTATTCGCGTACGACGGAGCGATGATGACGTTCTCTGTTCGCGACAATGGCAGCGATATACCGGACGATGTCGAGCAGCACATGTATGAGAAGGGGTTTTCAACCAAAGGCGAATACCGGGGATATGGATTATACCTCGTTCAACAGAGTATCGAACGACTGCACGGAGTTTTGGCGCACGAGCGCGACGATGGTTGGACAATCTTTACTGTGCGACTGCCAACCGAACGAAAAAGTGGGTGAAACAGCGTGATCCGAGTTCTCATCGTCGAAGACGACCCAATGGTGGCACAAATTAATCGAACTTATTTAGAGAGCATCGCCTCGTTTGCATGTGTTGGTGCAGTGGGCTCCGTGGCCGATGCGATAGCGCTGCTCGAGATTGAACAAGTGGATCTAGTCCTCCTCGACATCTTCATGCCAGCAAGCAACGGATTGGACTTCCTTAGATATCTTCGGCAGCGGTGTATGGGCGTAGACGTTATCGTCATCTCTGCAGCCAGTGATATCGAGCACATTCAAACGGCTCTGCGCCTCGGAGCCGTCGATTACTTGATCAAACCGTTTGAATTCCGGCGATTCAAGAATGCCCTACAGGCGTATGAGCGGGAACAGGCCTTGCTCAAGAGCGGGGACACCTTGAGTCAGGCGCAGTTGGACCGTCTCATTCTGCACCAAGACCAGTCCCATTCGGTCGCCAAATCGGACATTCCGAAAGGGATGACGCGCTCCACCTTACAACGTGCGGTGGAGCAGTTGATCGCAGAGCCAGATAGACGATTTTCAACGGAGGAATGGGCGCGGAAGGTTGGCATCTCTCGAGTTTCGATGCGAAAGTACGCCAGGTTCTTGGTCGATCTCGACGTGGTGTCGTGTGACATCGACTATCAGACTGCCGGTCGCCCCGTCTACCGCTACCGACTGGTCGAGTCGAATGTCCTGCGCATGGATGCGTATCTGCCAGGATGGTCCTCGCGCCAGTAGATTCAGTTACTTTAGTTACAAAACGATTCAAATTAGTTACACTACTCCATTTATTCGATAAAAAATTGTATAAATCAGATCGTCTAATTTTGTCATAGAGGAGGGGAGGTGCGCTTACACTGAAAGCGTTTGCAAATTGGTCGTTCTCCGACGCCAACCTACATGACGAGCAATGTGAAACGAAGCGATTCAGAGGAGGAGACACACATGTCGCACACAAATCCTGTGGCGGGTACTCCGTCAACTGCACCAAGAAGGAACACGCATTTCCGATACACCATCATGTCCTTGATCGTTCTGATGACGATGATCAATTACATCGACCGTGGAGCCATTTCTTACGCATCAGAGCCCATCATTCGCCTCTTCCACTTAAACGAGTCGTCTTGGGGCGAGGTTCTGGGGTATTTCGGTTACGGCTACATGGTTGGTTCGATTTCCGGGGGCCTCTTATCAGACAAAAAGGGTCCGAAATTCGTCTGGATCGTGGCTGGGAGTCTCTGGTCTATCTTTGAAATCCTGATGGCTTTCGCAGGGAATATCGGGATCGCCATCTTCGGAGGTTCTGCGCTCGCTGGGTTCGCCGTAATTCGCATCTTGTTTGGCGTGTCGGAAGGGCCGCTCTTTTCGACGATGAACAAGACGGTCGCCAACTGGGCTGCTAACAGAGAAAAAGGATTTATGCAATCATTTGGTTTATTTGGCGTGCCTTTTGGATCGCTGATTACCGCGCCGATCGCGGTTGGGCTTTTGTCCATCACCAATTGGCAGACGACGTTCGTTCTACTTGGGTCGCTCGGCGTCATTTGGGTCATCGTCTGGGCGCGCGTCTTTCGAAACAGGCCTGAGGAGCACACGCGCGTAAGTCGGGATGAATTGCTGGAGATCCGGTCGGGGCAAGGTGTGTTGTCGAGTGAAAACACGTTGACAGAATCGGAACAACAAGAAATTCCCTGGTACCATTTTTTTAAAAACCCAACGCTGGTCTGCAATGCAATTGGTTACTTTGCCTTCCAGTACGTCAACTTCCTGATTCTCACGTGGACGCCGAAGTACCTTCAAGATACCTTTCATTACTCGCTTTCAAAGATGTGGTACATGGGGATGATCCCCTGGATTGGGGCGTGCATCACGGTCATGCTGGGTGGCAAAATCTCTGACGTACTGCGCCGGAGGACTGGGAATCTCCGCATCGCGCGCTCCGGTTTGGCCGTCCTTTCGCTCGTCTTGACAGCGGTGTGCTTCCTGCTCATTCCGACTGTGCACAGCATCGCGTCGGTGCTCTTATTGATGTCCATCGGCAACGCGTTCAATTTCCTGCCAAACTCCGTGTACTGGGCTGTCGTCATCGATACCGAGCCTTCCAAAGCGGGGAGTTTTGGAGGTGTGACGCACTTTATCACGAATATTGCAACTGTGATGGCGCCGACCCTGACTGGTTTTCTCGTGTCCGCTCACGGCTATCACGCCATGTTTATCGCATCTGCTGTAGCGTCGGTGATCGGAATGGTCGCGATGATGTTCGTCAAACCAGGAAAAAGAGTGCAGTCCGTCATCGGGAATCTAGAAAAGTAAATCGGAGAGCGAGACACTAGACTGGAGGGCTAAGCATGGACAAATTCGAGATCGCCGTCATCCCTGGTGACGGCATTGGCAAGGAAGTCGTACCTGCCGCAATACGCGTACTTGACGCGGTAGCGGAGATTCACGGTGGACTGGCGTTTGAGTGGACGACGTTTCCATGGGACTGTGAGTACTATCTCAAACACGGGATGATGATGCCGGAAGATGGCATCGCCACGCTGCGGGGATTTCATCAAATCTTTCTCGGTGCAGTGGGCATGCCCGATCTCGTACCGGATCACGTTTCGCTCTGGGGGTTGCTCATCAAAATCCGCCGCGAGATGCAACAGTCGGTCAATGTACGGCCTGCCAGACTCCTCAGCGGTTTGACGTCACCGCTGCGCAACCCGTCGGCGTTTGACTTGCTCGTCGTGCGCGAGAATTCGGAAGGGGAGTATTCCGATATCGGCGGGCGCATCCATCAAGGCGAGGACGAGATGGCCATTCAGAGCGCTGTATTTACGCGCAAGGGAACGGAACGCGCGATGCGGTATGCGTTCGAACTCGCTGAAAAACGCCGCAAGCATGTCACCAGTGCGACGAAGTCAAACGGAATCTCGCACAGCATGCCGTTTTGGGACGAAGTATTCCGAGATGTACGCAACGACTATCCCGAGTGTACGACAACCAGCCAGCACATCGATGCACTTGCGGCGTTTATGGTGATGAAACCACACGCGTTTGACGTGATCGTCGCTTCCAATCTGTTCGGAGATATCCTGACTGATCTCGGCGGGGCCATCATGGGGAGTATTGGCGTGGCACCTGCTGCGAACCTCAACGTGGAGCGAACGTACCCATCGATGTTTGAACCGGTGCACGGTTCGGCGCCCGATATCGCTGGGAAGGGACTCGCGAACCCACTCGGTCAGATCTGGACCGGAAAAATGATGCTCGACTTCATGGGGTATGAGGAACTGGGCCAACTCGTGTTGGACGCGATCGAGGCGACTCTCGGCGCTGGTGTCAAAACGGGTGATATCGGGGGTGTTTCGAGCACTTCCGAAGTCGCGAACACGGTCATTGATTATCTACGGCGGCGAACTTGAACGAAGATGAGGATGGGGTGAACCGCGATGGGCAATGGACGGTTTCGAGATGGTGGATTTGCCATCGGGCGATTGCCGACGGGAGCCTGCAACACGATTTGCGATGTTCCGGGTGTGAAGGTGGCACATGTGACGCTGCGGGAAGCATCCGGCTGTCATCCCGACGTCTGCACTGGTGTGACCGCTATTTTACCGCATTCAGGCAACCTGTTTGAGGAGAAGGTCCTTGCGACGGCGCACGTCATCAACGGCTTTGGCAAGACCGCCGGGCTCGTCCAGGTAGCGGAACTGGGGGAAATCGAGTCCCCGATCATGTTGACGAACACGTTTAGTGTCGGAGCTGTACTGGAGGGGACGCTCCAGCAGATGATGGCGCAAAACGTCGATATCGGGGATGGAAAAAGCTCGCTGAACATCGTGGTCGGCGAGTGCAACGACAGTTTTCTGAATGATATGAGAGGTCTGCACGTCCGTCCAGAGCATGCCGTGGAGGCTATAGAGCGGGCGTTGGCAAGCGACGGTGGCTCTGTCGAGGAGGGGGGTGTCGGGGCCGGCGCGGGGATGCGATGTTTTGGCTGGAAAGGCGGAATTGGCACGTCCTCTCGGCAGGTTCGCGCCTTCGCCGGACAGTCGTGCCATCACGTAGGTGTCTTGGCATTGACGAATTTTGGCGTGCCAGAAGACTTGACGATTCTCGGTTGTCCCGTGGGACAGGCTTTGTCGTCGGCAGATGAGGGAAGTGGAATCAGATTTGGCGGGGCCCAGTGCGATGTGAATACGTCCGATTTGTCGGATGGGTCTGTGATGATCATCCTAGCGACCGATTTGCCGGTCGACTTGCAGGAATTGGTGCGTATCGCGAAGCGAGCGACATTCGGGTTGGCACGAGTGGGGTCGATTGCCCACCACGGCAGCGGAGACATCGTCATCGCCTTCAGCACTACGGGCGCCAAGTCGAATCCAGAAGACCGCCTCATCCGCGAGTGGCTGCGAGACGGAGCAAACTTGTCCGACTGTTTTCGCGCCGTGGTCGAAGCCACTGAGGAGGCTATCTTGAACTCACTGTGGGCGGCGAGCACGACGGTGGGCAAGCGTTCACGTGTGGTGCGGGCCCTGCCGGTACACGAGGTGGAGGCCATGCTCAGGGGGAGCTCAGATTGAGCCAAGAAGCCGTGACGAGGACTCGCGGCGGTGAATTCGCGGTGCCACTGTCCTGACATGCCCCACGACTCATCGTCGCCAGTCCTACCTCGCACATTTTAATGTTATGTTCATAACATTAAAATGCCATTGTGTCCGTTTGGAAAGAGAAACCTGCATGTACATGACGGATTGAACGATGACGTCAGTCAATGAGGTGGCGCTATCTGTCCAGCGATCGGCACACGAGTGAGTGGGAGTGAGCCCCGTCTCCACGGTTTGTGTTCGGGGCACGTGAGAGGTTGCGTGTCCCCAACTCTGATGTCTCTAAATTCTGTTGCTGCTCAACTACAGTACGGGACAGCGCTTCGATCACGACCCAGCGCTGCCGCTCCCCCCAATTCCCGCCCTGTCCCCGATTACTAGATTGCAAAACTCTGAGCTTTCCGACGCTGGGTTACAGCATCTGTTGGTGCTTTTGCAACGGCGCTTGAATTACGTCACACAGACGCTGACGGATGGCGGCGAAGCAACTGGAAGGGCTGGTGCAGTGGTCGAGGATCGACGCACGGACGTGCGTAGAAAGGGGATCGATATGACAAAAGAAGGTAAGCGTGAAGGGGATGTCGAAACTGCTCAACCGAAGTCTTTGTACGGCCCCGTCTTCGCTGACAAAGTGGCTTTGATCACTGGAGCGGCTCACGGGTTTGGCCGGAGTATCTCCGTACTTTTGGCGAGCCGGGGAGCGAAGGTGCTCATGGTGGACATCAATGAGCGGGAACTGGAGGACACGCTGTAAGAGATGGAGTCAGGCGCTTCCTTCGATGGCAACGGGAAGGTAGAGGTGCTTGATGTCACGGATCGCCAGATGGTGCAGGCGTGCGCAGCGAGCGGGCCGGAGCAGTTTGGCAAGATTGATATCCTGGTCAACAACGCAGTTGGTGTCGTCGGCCAAGTGCATCAACCGGTAGAGACCGTCGCGTATGAGGAATGGCAGCGAGTAGGTCGACGTGAATCTGACGGGCGCGTTCTTTTGCATCCAGGCCGTGGCACCTGGGATGAAAGAGAACCGGGTTTTGAGGTGCCCGCACCTGCGGCGGCATCAGGGGGATGTTCAAAGTGGGTCTAAAGAGCTTACGGAGCGTAGAAAATAGAGTAGGCAAAATGTGACAAGGTGGGGACGGTTATTACAATGGGAATGGATGGGGCCGAATTTCGCTTTCGGACGTTGAGTGAGGGAGTGGAGAGCGTCGTTCGGCGGATGATCCTGATGGGAGAGTTGGTACCTGGAGAACGTATCAACGAGGTACAGTTAGCAGAGCAACTGGAAGTCAGTCGGGGGCCTGTCCGCGAGGCGTTGCGAACGCTGCAATCACAAGGGTTGGTCGTCTATCATGCACATCGAGGACACTTCGTATCCGAGTTGAACGATGAAGATGCCGAGGAAGTATACAAACTGCGTGCACTGCTCGAGGTCGGCGCCGTCAAGATGGCCTTGCCTAGGGTGACGCCAGAAGTGCTGCAGCAATTGGAAACCACCGTGCAAAACTTTGAAAGCGCTCGCACATCAGGTGATTTGCGTGAACTCATACAGGCTGATCTGGATTTTCATCATACGATCGTCAAGTTGTCCGGCAATAGCCGACTGTTTGAGATGTACAAGTCTCTAGACACACAGCTTGGGGCGATGTTTATTGCGGTGCAGAGCAAGGCGCCGGAGCGCATTGGAAAATTGAGAGAGATGCACCAGGAGCTCATCGATGCCTTGAAATCCGGTGACGAAGAACAAGTGGCTGATGCGTTTGCACAGCACTATCTATCCGCGTGGCGGGCCTTACAGTCCATGTCGGGCGCTGAGTCGAGGTAGGCGAGGCACGTCAGGCGAAGGAGCGCACTGAGGCACGTCATCGATCAAAGCGATGTGCCTGCTCCAAGTTGGAATTGCAAATACTTTGCTAATGTTTGGTTGTATGGTCTATAATCATTCGTACGTACAATAGCCAGTTGAATCGAAAATAGATAGCCTTGGGGGTGATCGACATGGCCCAAAAGCAGACTCCGAAATATATGCAACTGAAAGAAGAGGTCGTCTCGTGGGTGAAAACAGGACGTTATCCCCCTGGTGCTCAATTGCCTACGGAACTGGAACTTGCCGAGTTGTTCAACGTGAGTAGGCAGACCGTGCGGCAGGCCTTGGCAGACTTGGTGCGCGAGCAGTTGTTGTCACGGGTCCAAGGTCGTGGGACCTTTGTCGCCGAGCGGAGTGTGGAACCGATTACAACCCCGGCGTTTGCACAGGGACCGAACAAGATCATCGGTGTCGTCACGACCTATATCTCGGACTATATTTTTCCGGAAATCATCCGCGGTTTAGAATACCAACTCGGCGCTCTCGGGTATTCATTGCTCCTCTTGAATACACAGAACAACTTTGATCTAGAACGTCGAGCTCTGCAGAGAATCATCGATACCAATGTGACCGGACTTATCGTGGAACCGACAAAAAGCGCGATCGACAATCCCAATTTAGACATGTATCTGACCCTCATTGCCCAAAAGACCCCGATGATCATGCTGCATGCCTCCTACATGGAACTCGATGTTGCTACCGTGCGCATCGATGATGTCGAGGCGGTCTCGCGTCTGACTCAAACCGTGATCGACTTTGGCCATCATGCCATCGGCGGGCTGTTCAAGGACGATGACATTCAAGGGAAGCTGCGCATGCGGGGATATCTGCGGACCCTCGGACAAAATAATGTAGATATCCGACCGGATTTTATTAAGCGCTATAACACCGAGGATCTGACAGACGTCATTCGCGCGTACGTCGAGACGGTTCAATCCACGCCAGTGGAACAGCGTCCCACGGCCATCGTTTGCTATAATGACGAGACGGCGATGAAGCTGATCGAAGCGCTGAAATCGAGCGGAATCGCGGTGCCTGAGGACATCTCCGTCGTCGGCTTTGACAACTCGCAGTACTCGCACCTGTGCGATCCTAAGTTGACGACCGTCGATCACCCTAAGTTCAATATGGGCATCACCGTCGCCGACCTGATCATCGACGTCATCGCCGAAGTGCACAGTGGGCAGCCAAAGAGAACTCGGGACGTGGTGATGAACTGTGAAGTCATTACACGGCCTTCGCTGAAGGATTTGCGGCCAAATCGCCCCGCATCTGAGGTCGTCTCTACAGAAGTCGACGGAGAATCCCTGGCCTCCTCCCACGGCGTAATTGATTAGACCTTCGGTCGTGGACGCGCGGTAGCACGCATTCCTACGACACCAACTTTTTCCCCGGCGGACTAGGTGAACTAAGAGTCGTGCCATCTGTCGGGGGAGTTGCACTGTGCCAAGTAAGCGTGCTGCCGCACGCTCACTCATCCTATTTGATCCGGTGATCCCCGCCCTCATACATCTAGTAGCCTTTGGTTATTCCTCTTGGTAGGCCAGTGTTCGTCAAATTCTCCCAACATATTGTCCGTACAAATGTAACGCCTCGCGGAATCACGGCTTTGTCCCGATGTAAACAATGGCGTGGATCAGGTCGTGCCGAGTTGTGTCTTGCTAAAGCCGTGAATGGCCTTTGCAAGTGGCAGAAAAAGAGTTAGGAACTGTGATATCTATCGAGCTTAGAGACGACTTATTTCCCATTTTGATGGCTCTTCAGACGAAGCGCATGCTCATAAAATTTTCTTAGAAATTGTATGTACGAATATTGACATCAACCTGTTGTAGTGACATTATAGGGATACATTTAAAGATTCGAACAATTCGTTCGTACATCTCGAGTGCCTACCAATTCTATCGTGGGACACGAAGACTCAGTTGAATCGTTAGGGGGTGCGAGCAGTCTTTACCGGGGGGTGAATACGCTTTCCCGTTCCTACCTGGAGTAATCGAACTCGTAAAATGGCTATGCACATTTTCATGTAAGCGTTTTTCTGGGGCGGATGGCGACATTTCGTTTGATAGGAAAAGGGGGATTCATCGTGCGTACGCTAGGTAAAGGTATGGTTGGTGCTACTTGTGTGTTGAGTATGGCCGTGCTCGTCGCTGGCTGCGGTACGTCCTCGACTGGAGGAGCAGGGGATACGACCCAAGTGACCAAATCTACGCAGATCGATAAGAAGACAGGGCTTCCGGCATACAACGGCAAAGCGACGATCACGTTTTGGAGCTGGGTACCCAACGACGCGAAAAGGGTTCAGATTTTTGAGAAATATTACCCGAATATCAAAGTCAAGTTGGAGGACGTGGGCGCCGGATCGCCGGAATACACAAAACTCAGCACGGCGATTCAGGCGAAATCGGGTGCGCCAGACGTCGTGATGCTCGAATACGACATGATGCCTCAGTTTATCGAATCTGGTGGATTGGCGGACATCACTCAGTACGTGGACCCGGTGAAAAGCAAATTCCCCACATGGGTGATGAATCAGGTCTCGAGTAATGGAAAAGTCTACGCGGTTCCAGAGGATACTGGACCCCTTGGCTTGTACTACCAAAAATCGATCTTCGATCAGGAACATCTATCCGTCCCGACGACGTGGGCGCAATTTCAGACGGAGGCGGAGCAGTTCCATCAGAATAACCCGAATCAGGCATTTAGCTATTTTGCGACGAACGACGGACAGTGGCAACTCGGCCTGCTTTGGGCCGCAGGCATCACGCCCTTCCAGCAGACGTCTGACGGGAATTGGAAAATCAGTCTAGACTCACCGCAGGCGGTGAAAGTGTTTCAATACTGGGGCAATTTGATCAAATCGGGTGCAGTGGAAGCGGTCCAACCAGGCACGCCATCGTGGGAGAAAGAGATGGATCAAGGCAAGTTCGCGACGGTCGTCGGTTCGGCTTGGTATCCGAGTGAGGATATCGTGCCGTGGGACAAACACGCAAGTGAACACGATTGGCACGCCGCTTTCATCCCACAGTGGACGGCTGGACAGACCGTTGATGGAGACTGGGGCGGCTCTGCAGACGCCGTGACCACGCAATCGAAGTATCCGGAGGCTGCCGCAATTTTTGCGGACTTTATCAACACCAGTCAGTATGAACAGCCGCACAATGTGCAACCAGCAGGTACCGGCGGCGGTGGATTGTTCCCGGCTGACAAAGACGGATTCAGCGTCCCATCGTTCTCAGCTCCTGACCCTTCACTCGGGGGACAGACGGCGAACAAGGACATTTTTGAAACGGAATCCTCCAGGGTGGATGCAAATTGGCAGTGGAACCCTTGGTCGACCTACACGTTCCAAGAGTTGCAAAGTGAAGTGACCAACGCGGTGGATGGCAAAGAGAGCTGGCAACAAGCCCTGACGAACGCGCAGAACAAGATCGTGGCATACGCGAAGTCGCAAGGGTATAACGTGCAGGGTTGACGATGGTGACATCCCCCGGGGCCTTTGCATAACCACCTCGGGGGACTCGGTTGAACTCACTATCCATAGGCGGTGGTTTTCTTGAATTCGAACAAGTCGGCTTGGGGATTTTTGCTTCCATTTCTACTTCTGTTTGTCGTGTTCCTCATCGGACCGCTGATCTATGCGTTCTACATCAGTCTGTTCGTTCAGAGAATGGGCGTTTTACACTTTGTAGGTTTTCAAAACTACTTGATCGCGCTGCAAAATACCGACTTTTGGGTGTCGATCCTCAGGGTTTTGTATTACGGCGTCTTGCAAGGTGTGGTCATGATTGGCTTGGCCATCGTCCTAGCGCTGTTGCTCGACACGCCATATGCAAAGGCAAAGTCATTTTTCCGCCTGGTCTATTTTCTTCCCTATGCTGTACCCGGCATCCTCGCAGCCATTCTCTGGGGATTCCTATACTCGGATAAAATCGACCCGCTTGTGAGCGCAATTCATTTTCAACCCCTGTCCACCGGGACCTTGTTGTATTCCATTTTGAACATCACGGTCTGGGAATGGGCTGGCTACAACATGACTATTTATGTCGCCAGTTTAACCGGGCAGTCACAAGAGTTGTTTGAAGCCGCGCGAATTGACGGGTGCGGCGAGTGGAAGTTGGCCTTTGCCGTGAAATTGCCGCTGCTCAAGCCGACCATCGTCATGACGGTCTTACTGAGCATGATTGGGTCCGTTCAAATGTTCAACGAACCGTTCATTTTGGGCAATCTGACCGCCATATCGCCGAGTTACACGCCGAATATCGCAATTTATAACATGGCGATTGGCGATTCCAATGAACCGTACGGCGCTACGCTGGCCGTGCTGCTCGGCGTGATCTCGATTGGCCTGTCGTTCATTGCACTTCTTATTACCGGCGGGATCGGAAGGCGCCGACGCGACAAGGCAGAGCGTCATTCCGTTCAGTCACAACAAAATGTGCAGGTCCATTTGTCCCAAGGCTAAGGAGGTGACGAAGTGAGTACAAGAGCTTCTGCGATTCGCCGCGCTTCTGGAAGAACGAAACACGTTGGCATCAGTAAACTGTGGACAGTTGTGGTGTTGGTGATCATGGTGGCTGCGGCTTGCTACTTCTTGCTGCCAGTCATTTGGATTATCGTCGCCTCGACCAAGGACACGAATTCACTCCTGTCGACAGGGCTGTTTTCACTCCCGAAGCACAATCAATTCTTTCACAACCTAGTGACCTTGAGTACCTTTGAACACGGTCAATACTGGCTGTGGTACTTGAACTCCCTGATCTACGCGGGGGTCATCGGCGTTTTCACTTGTATTGTCTGCTCGATGGCCGGCTTCGCCCTAGCGAAGTTCCGATTCCGCGGCAAACAAGGCGTTTTCGCCGCCGTGATGGCCTCCTTGATGATTCCCGGCACGGTGATCGCCATCCCGCTGTTCATACTCGATGGATTCCTAGGCATCCGCGACTCCTACTTAGGTGTCATCCTACCGATGATCGTCAATCCGTTTGGCGTGTACTTTCTGAGAATCTACGTCAACGACGTCGTTCCAGATGAGCTGTTGGAAGCTGGGAAGGTCGATGGCGCCTCGATGTGGAGGCTGTTTTGGCAGGTCGTCTTCCCGATTATTCGCCCGGCCCTAGCCACGCTATTTCTCATTAGTTTCATCGGTACCTGGAACAACTTTTTCTTGCCGCTCGTCATTCTCCACAGTTCCAGTCTGTTCCCGGTTACTCTGGGCCTGGATACGTGGATCAGCTCGATGAACACGCCGGCCGCGCTGCAGGTGGGGTGGTATCCACTGATCATCACCGGATCGTTGGTGTCGATTATCCCAATGGTCATTGGATTCATCTTCCTCAAGAAGTACATCGTCGTTGGGTTGGCGCAGGGAAGCGTGAAGATGTAGCTGTAGCGCGGACCGTGTGGCTCGTTCGCTCGGGTTGCCCGAGAATGGATAACAAGCTGGGGCGGAAAGAGAGTTGGGTGACCAACCCTTTCGAGCCAGTGTGTTATAGACAAAATTGATGAAAATTCGATGGATGGGAGACAACAGATGACCATGAAAAAATCAAGAATGGTGTTGGACTCGGATTTTCAAATTGCACAAGTCGATAACCGGATTTATGGTTCGTTTATTGAACATTTGGGCCGTGCGGTCTACGAAGGCATCTACGAGCCGGATCATCCCCTTGCCAACGAAGACGGTTTTCGGATGGATGTCGTTGAATTGGTGAAGGAATTACAAGTTCCAATCGTTCGTTATCCAGGCGGAAATTTCGTGTCCGGTTACAACTGGGAGGACGGGGTTGGCCCGAAAGAGGAGCGGAAACGGCGCCTCGAGTTGGCGTGGCGGACGATTGAGACCAATCAGGTGGGGACCAACGAGTTTGCCGACTGGGCCAAATTGGTGAATTCGGAAGTTATGATGGCCGTTAACCTCGGTACGCGTGGGGTAGATGCGGCGAGGAATCTCGTCGAGTACTGCAACCATCCCTCAGGCACCTATTGGAGTGATTTGCGCGTATCGCATGGCTATCGTGAGCCGCACAAGGTAAGGACCTGGTGCCTTGGCAATGAAATGGATGGGCCTTGGCAAATCGGGCACAAGACTGCGGACGAGTACGGCCGCGTCGCACTCGAAGCTGCCAAGGTGATGAAGTGGGTTGACCCTTCCATCGACTTGGTCCTCTGTGGGAGTTCAGGCACGCAAATGCCCACTTTTCCGCAGTGGGAAGCGACCGTCTTGGACCACGCCTACGATCACGTCGACTACATTTCCCTCCACCGCTACTACGGGAATCGCGACGGAGATACGGCCAACTTCCTGGCGAGTTCGCTGGATATGGAGCAGTTCATTCACACGGTCGTGTCGACCTGTGACTACATGAAAGCGAAGAAGAGAAGTAACAAGACCGTGAACTTGTCGTTTGATGAATGGAACGTCTGGTTCCATTCCAACGAAGCAGACACCAAGATTGAACCTTGGTCGATCGCGCCTCCTCAATTGGAGGACATTTATACGATGGAAGACGCCCTCGTGGTCGGGAGTATGCTGATTACCTTACTGAAACACGCGGACCGCGTGAAGATTGCCTGCTTAGCCCAGTTGGTCAATGTCATCGCGCCCATTATGACTACCGCAGGTGGAGGAGCTTGGAAACAAACGATCTATTACCCCTATTTGCACGCTTCGCGCTATGGCCGAGGGCGGGTACTGAATCCGTTGATCTCCTCGCCGAAGTACGACTCCAAGGACTTTACCGACGTCCCTGTGCTCGATTCTACGGCGGTATTCAATGAGGAGAATCAAGAACTCACCATTTTTGCAGTCAATCGCGATATGGTGGATGCGTTGCATTTGGAATGCGACGTTCGCAGTTTCGATGGATATCGCGTCGTCGAGCACATCGTGCTGGAGCATGAAGATATCAAGGCTAGTAACACGCACGTCCAACCCAATCGCGTTGTTCCGCACAACCGCGGCAATGCAGAGACAAACGACGGCACCTTGGAATGTGTGCTTCCTAAGCTCTCCTGGAACGTCATCCGACTCCGCAAACAGTGAGTAGAGCTGACGAAGACAGAGGTCGTTGCTAACTCTGGTCGGGCAGCGAATCACGTCCGCATCAGGTGCCTGATGGCCCTGTTGCGGACGTGTCATGTCCCAGGTGTGATGGATACGAGGATATGTTCTTTCACTTCAACCTCAGGCCTACTACATATGTCATCTTCCCCTGCTAGATTTGGTAGAGTGTTTCCTTAAAATGTACGAACAAAAAATGCGTATTAACCATTCATATTTCTCGAGTCGCTAGAATAGGTATGTAATTTAAGAGAGTAATCCTCGTTGTTTCAGGCAAAAACATCGATTTTTGCTGTGAAAGTGACATTTTACACGATCATTTGTACGTACAAAAATATTGACTTTGAAATGTGCTGAGAGTATTCTTAATTCAAAATTGTTAAAACGTATTGTGATGCAAGGGTGCTCGAAATGATTTATGTCCGTACAAATGTTTCGAGGAGGAGATGGGCGGCGGGTCGCGCTTCGGGATGTAACGCTTCATTTCTATGTAAGCACTTTCTACGAATTGATTTCTTTGATTGTTCAGAGTCCTGACAGGGATTTGGTCTGTGGCGAATCGAGGCTCGTAAGGGGTGGATCATGATGGCCTATTCTATCGGTGTTGACTATGGTACCGGCTCTGGAAGAGTCGTGTTGTTAGATCTAGATGAAGCTGCAGAGGTAGCCGTTGCTGTCATTCCTTATCAACATGGCGTGATCGATACCATTTTTCCGGCGACGGGTGAGAAATTACCACCTGATTGGGCACTGCAACACCCAATGGACTATTTGGACGTGTTGCGTCGCGGCATCCCCGCTGTGCTGGCGGAGACGGGCGTTCATCCTGCAGACGTCATTGGCATCGGCATCGATTTCACGTCGTGTACGGTGCTCCCTGTCACGCAGACAGGCGAGCCGCTATGCATGATGGCGGAGTGGGCGGAGCATCCGCACGCGTGGCCGAAACTGTGGAAGCACCATGCGGCGCAACCGATCGCGGACAGAATGAACCAGCTGGCGCGCGAGCGCGATGAAGATTTCCTCACCCGATACGGAGGGCGAATCTCTTCTGAATGGTATTTTCCGAAGTTGATCGAAGTGTTCGAAGCGGACCCGGACGTCTACCAGGCCTGTGACGCCTTTGTCGAGGCGACCGACTGGATCGTCTGGTATCTGACCGGAAATCTTCGCCGAAATTCGTGTACGGCAGGCTACAAGGCCCTCTGGTCAGAGGACGGCGGAATGCCTGCCGAGGATTTCTTTCAGGCGGTCAATCCCGGATTCACCCGGCCGCTCGACAAGTTAGGGGACGTGTTTTACCCATTAGGAACCAGGGCAGGGCAGCTGCGGGAGCACGTGGCTGAACAACTGGGGCTCCACGCACACGTGGCGGTAGCGGTGGGCAACGTCGATGCGATGGTAGCCGTTCCTAGCGTAGGGGTCAGCCGGCCTGGGTCGCTGGTGATGGTCATGGGGACGTCGATTTGCCACCTGACGGTGTCTCACGAGGAAGTTCGGCTTCCAGGGATCACTGGCGTCGTCAAAGGCGGAGCACTTCCGGGGTTGTACGCCTATGAAGCCGGGCAAGCAGCCGTTGGGGACATGTTCGAATGGTTTGTGAAAACTTGGGTACCAGAGAGGTACTTGGATGAAGCGACGCGGCGCCACGCCTCCATCTATGAAGTGCTCGAAGAGGAAGCGGCGCGCTTGTCACCAGGGCAAAATGGTCTCGTCGCTTTCGATTGGTGGAATGGGAATCGCAGTATTCTCGGGGATGCTGACGTGTCAGGTATGATCTTCGGTTTGACGCTCGCCACATCGACCGCCGACGTATACCGCGCACTGCTCGAGTCGACGGCGTACGGCACGCGGCGCATCATCGATAACTTTGCAGAGCACGGCATCGTCATCGATGAGTTGGTCGCCTGTGGCGGCCTCCCCCAAAAGAGCCCGCTGCTGATGCAGATCTACGCGGACATTTGCGGCTTGCCAGTCGTCGTGCGCGACTCGAAGGAGATTCCAGCGCGGGGCGCGGCGATGTTCGGGGCGGTAGCGGCCGGTGCAAAAGTGGGTGGATTCGATTCGATCACTTCTGCCAGCGATGTTCTTGCGGCGCCCATTCAAAGGACGTATCAGCCTAATGCCGCCGCTCGTGAGGCGTACGATCGACTCTATCAAATCTATCGCGAACTGCATGAATATTTAGGAGAAAAGAACGTGCATTTACTGCACCGCCTGAAACAAGTCCGCGTGCGTTCGCTGAACGACGCGTTCGTCAATCAATTGGTATAGCCTGAGAGGACGATGAGTGGTGGAGAGGAAAAACGTGTATTGGTTTGTCACAGGAAGTCAGCATCTGTACGGCCCGGAGACACTCAGCCAAGTGGAGAGCCAGTCCCGCGTCATTGCAACCGAACTCAATCAGAGTGAATTGATCCCTTTTCCGGTGATTGATAAGCCGATCGTGACCACCTCCGAGTCGATCCACCGCGTGATGCTGGAGGCGAACGCAGACGATTCTTGTGCCGGCGTCATCACCTGGATGCACACGTTCTCACCGGCAAAGATGTGGATTGCCGGACTCACCGCGCTCCAAAAACCACTGTTGCATCTGCACACGCAGTACAACCGGGACATTCCCTGGGACGCTATCGACATGGATTACATGAACCTGAATCAATCGGCACACGGCGACAGGGAGTACGGTTTTCTGGCCGCCCGCGTGGGCGTTGCACGGAAAGTGGTGGTCGGCCATTGGGCAGATGAGGAGGTGCAGCGGCGCGTCGGTGCTTGGACCAGGACAGCCGCAGGGTACCTGGAAAGCCGTCATCTCAAAGTCGCCCGCTTCGGCGACAACATGCGTGAGGTCGCCGTCACCGATGGTGACAAGGTGGAGGCTCAAATCCGGTTTGGGTGGTCCGTGAACGGGTATGGTGTAGGCGATTTAGCCGAGCGGATCCACAGCGTTGCGAAGACCGACCTCGACGACCTTCTCGCACTGTACACCGACGCGTACGACATCTCCACAGATGTTCGAAACGACGCGCAGA
The DNA here is from genome assembly GCA_029166985.1 of Alicyclobacillus fastidiosus. Classification (GTDB taxonomy): domain Bacteria; phylum Bacillota; class Bacilli; order Alicyclobacillales; family Alicyclobacillaceae; genus Alicyclobacillus; species Alicyclobacillus fastidiosus_A. The sequence continues at coordinate 1,198,259 of CP119138.1, forward strand.
AGTGGGGGGCCGTCCGTGAGCAGGGGCGCATCGAACTGGGGATCCGGTCATTTCTCGAAGCCGGTGGGTTCGGAGCGTTCACGACGACGTTTGAGGACCTGCACGGAATTGAACAGCTCCCCGGCCTTGCAGTGCAGCGCCTGATGGCCGACGGGTACGGCTTTGGTGGCGAAGGCGATTGGAAGACGGCCGCATTGACGCGGGTGATGAAGGTCATGGCCGGAATGGAAGGCACCTCGTTCATGGAGGATTATACCTACCATATGGAGCCCGGCAACGAACTGGTCTTAGGTGCACACATGCTGGAAGTGTGTCCGACCATTGCGCAGGCTCGTCCTCGCATCGAAGTCCATCCGCTCTCGATCGGCGGCAAGGCCGACCCTGCTCGCCTGGTGTTCGACGGGCGCGGTGGTCCCGCTGTCGTCGCATCGCTGGTCGATCTCGGCACGCGCTTCCGCTTGATCGTCAATGAGGTCGACGCCGTTACATCGCAAAAATCACTGCCGAAACTGCCGGTGGCTCGCGTCCTTTGGAAGCCGCAGCCTTCGCTTAGAGACTCGGCGGAAGCTTGGATCTATGCGGGCGGAGCGCACCACACGGTATTTTCCTACAACGTGACGGCGGAGCAACTGGTGGACTGGGCAGAGATGACGGGCATCGAGTGCGTCCTCATCAACCGTGATACGTCGGTTCTCACACTGCGCAACTCACTGGCCGCAAACGAGTACGCTTGGCGCTTGCGTTGACCATTGGTGCCGTTCGAACGCAAAGGACTTCAAGGGGGGATTCGCATGCTCGTAGAATTGAAGGAACAGGTGCTGGAGGCCAACTTGCAATTGCCGCGGCACGGCTTGGTGAAGTTCACGTGGGGGAACGTCAGCGGGATCGACCGGGATAGTGGACTGTTTGTCATCAAACCGAGTGGTGTTCCATATGAACAACTGAAGGTGGATGATTTGGTGGTGGTCGATTTGGAGGGGAATGTCGTGGAGGGGGATGTCGTGGAGGGGGATTTAAATCCTTCCTCCGACACGCCGACGCACCGAGTGCTCTATCAAGCGTTCCCCGAAATCGGGGGCATCGTCCATACGCACTCACCATGGGCGACCATATGGTCACAGGCCGGCAAATCGATACCGGCGCTGGGGACCACGCACGCAGATTATTTCTACGGAAGCATTCCATGCACGCGCGAGATGACAGACGATGAGATCAACGGCGACTACGAAGTGGAAACGGGCAACGTCATCGTGGAAACCATGCAGCAGTCTGATCCATCCGCGATGCCAGGCGTTCTCGTCCACAGCCACGCGCCATTTTGTTGGGGGAAAGATGCCATTCAGGCGGTCCATAACGCGGTTGTGCTAGAAGAGGTCGCAAAGCTCGCGTATCGATCGGTATCGCTCAACGCGTCCATCGACTCGATGCAGCAGTCCCTACTCGACAAACACTACCTTCGTAAACATGGCGTTCACGCGTACTATGGCCAACGCTAGCAACTGACGGGTGACCAGAGAAGTGCTATTTTCGATCCGCAGCAGGCAGGAGTGAAACTAGTTGAGTTCGAAGCGAAATCGTCCGCAGGCGATCATCTTTGATTTGGATGGGACGCTGTTCCAAACCGAATCGTTGTCCATTCCGGCGTATCACGCCACGTTTGCGCAATTGCGAAGCGAAGGGCTGTTTTCTGCTGAAACGCCCCCAGAGTCGCTGTTTCTGAACAGTTTGGGGCTTTTGTTGGAGGAGATTTGGGCCAGAGTGATGCCTGATTCGTCCCACGCGGCTCGTCAGCGCGCGAACGAATTGCTTCTTAGCTATCAACTTCAATTTCTAGCCGATGGACATGGCGTGATGTACCCGTATGTGAACGAGACTTTAGAACAGCTACATCAGCGTGGATACCAGCTGTTTGTAGCGAGTAATGGATTGGAGTCGTATGTGAAAAACGTGATTGACTACATGGGGAGCAAGCGATTGTTCGCTGGACTGTATAGTGCCGGGGAGTTCCAGACGGCGTCGAAGGTCGATTTAGTGGGCCTGCTGCTGCGCGAGCATCGATTGCAATCCGCCTGGATGTGTGGCGACCGCCACTCGGATATCGAAGCCGGCCGGATGAACGGCTTGCCAACGGTAGGCTGTGACTATGGTGGGTTCGCTAGCCCTGAGGAGTTGAAGGGCGCCGATTTCATCATTCAATCATTTTCTGACTTGTTACATCTTCTTGAGTCTTAAGCTGTCTCGACGAGGAGGGGCGCTCATGGACATACCGTATGCGCTGCTGGGAAACAAGCAGTCGTGCACGTGTGGGAGAGATCATCAGGTTCCGATCGAAAAAATCGTGATCGACGAGCGGATGTTAGAGCAATTGCCGCCATACCTCGCAGGGGAATCCTTAAATCAGGTGTTGCTCGTAGCGGATGCTAATACGTACAGGGTGTTTGGTGACCAAGTCTATCAGCACCTGCTGGGCGCTGGTGTGACATGCGACGTTCACGTGTTTCAGGCGAGTCACGACTTACTGCCAGATGAACAGGCCATCGCAGCAATCCGCCAGGCCGTGGTGCAATCTAGTGCGACGGTGGTGCTGGCCGTTGGCAGTGGTGTGATCAATGATGTCGCGCGATACGCTTCGTACAGTGAGGGAATTCCGTATATCGTCATCCCCACTGCGCCATCGATGGATGGGTACGCTTCCAGCGTCGCCGCACTACAGTTCAACGGCGTCAAAACGACGCTTCCAGCGCACACCCCGAAAGCCATCTTCGTTCAACCCGAAGTCCTTTCTGACGCCCCATTTGAATTGATTCAAGCTGGGTTTGGCGACTTGATCGGCAAAACGATCTCGCTGCTCGACTGGAAGTTGAGTCACGTCCTGTTTGGAGAATATTTTTGTACAAAGTCTTACGAGATGGTCTTGACTCCTTTGCAATACTGTGTTGAGCACGCAGTGCAGGTCCGCGATCGCGATCAAACGACCATCAAAAACCTGTTTGTCGGTCTCATCAACGCCGGCATCGCGATGGCGATGATGGGCAATTCGCGGCCGTGCAGTGGAAGTGAGCATCACTGTTCGCACTATTGGGATCTACTCGCTTATCAAGGTGTACGCCCACACGCGTCACACGGTCTGCAAGTTGGTTACGCAGTACAGTGGATGATCCGCTTTTATCGGGTATTTGCTAAGGCATCGTCCATTGAGGCGCCCTTGTCCCCTGCGTTGACCCCGGAACGCGAGGCTCAGATCCGCGCGTTCTACGGCGATGGGGCGAACGAAATTCTAACCGTATTTCGAGACAAGGTGAGTTGGTACCACGAGCACAACGGCGACTTTCAAACGCGGGATATCGCGCTTGTCTTACAGAAGCTCGAACCTGAATTGTCGATGTTGCCAGCTGTCGAACGGGCGCTTCGCGACATGAATATACCGGAGATGATGGACGCTCTGGGACTCACCGTCGATATCCTGCGTGAGACATTTCTTCACGCGAACGAACTTCGATCTCGCTACACCATATTTGACTTTTTGGTGTCACAGGGCGAGTTGGACGGGGCGACCCGGAACGTCCTTGCAATCCTTGAAGTCGCGAAGAAATGAGGGAGCGTCGTGACAGCGAGCGTGCGTGAAATCACGTACCACGGTGAGAAGGCAGTTTGTTTTGAATACGGTCCATTTCAGGCGGTTGTCCTCCCTGAGATCGGCGCAAATCTGATCTCGTTTCGAGACGTGGAACGTGGGCTCTCGTTCTTGCGGGAACCGACAGTCGACGAGATGCCAGAGTTCACGTCGTCACCAACAAAACATGGCATCCCCGTCTTATTTCCGCCGAATCGCTTTGAGGATGGGGTATTTAGCATTGGGGAGTACACGTATCAATTACCCATCAACGAACCAAGCCGGAACAATCACTTGCACGGGTTTCTTCACAGTGTCGCCTGGGACGTCACCGCTACGGGTCGAGGCGAACACGACGCATTTGCCGTCTTCACCTTGGTTGTCGACGAAGAACATCCGGTTTACAAAGCGTTTCCGCACTGTTTTCGTTTCGATCTCGAGTACCGTCTGTCGAACACTGGATTACGGCAAACAGTGAGCGTTCAAAATCAGGGAACCTCACCGATGCCCTGCATGCTCGGCTTCCACACAGCCATAAGCGTTCCATTTTCAGAGCGCAGCACAAAGTCTGACTACTTGTTCACCGCGACGGTGGGACGCCGTCTCGAACTGAGCGAGCGCATGCTGCCAACTGGCAACCACCTTGACCTGGCGCCGGCGGAGCGAAGCATGCAAACGGTTGGCGTCAACCCGTTCTTTGAGCCAATGGACAATCACTACACCGCACGGCCTGAGAAAGGGCGAAACTTCGCGACAGTGACGGACAGGCGTGAACACATTCGCCTGGTCTACGACGTAGGAGTAAAGTATCGCCACTGGATGATATGGAATAACGAGGCGGGTGGGTCATTTTTTTGCCCGGAACCGCAAATCAATCGAGTCAATGCGCCGAACCTCTCACTGGCCAGCGAAGAGACAGGGCTCGTCATCCTGAAACAAGGGGAAACTTGGTCAGAGGTGAGTACAATGTTTATCGAAGACGTCATAGATTGATGCATCTCCGATTAGCCTGGTACGTGAGTGGCGAAGATCGCCACTCACGTACTTTTTTTTGCCTTGGCTGTCCTCCACAACTTGTATGTCTTTGTGAGTAGGTGTGTAGTTATGATAAGGATAGTAGACAGATGGCGTTTGCATCCTGCGAGAAGTTTGCTAGGGAGAGCCCGCATTCGACATGAACAGACTGAAAATTCTGTTGACACGATTCACGACTAGGCCTACTATGAGGTTAACCGATTGCCGCAATCGGTTGCGGCAATCGGTTGCAGGAGTATCGAAAACGAGGTTGAACACGATGAGAGTGACAATGGATGACATTGCAAAGCTAGTTGGTGTCTCAAAGACTACCGTTTCACGCATTCTAAACCAGAAGGATGTCCAAGTCTCCGCAGAGACGAGGCAAAAGGTTCTCGATGCGGTTCGTGAATTGGACTATCACCCAAACGAGCTCGCAAGAGGGCTCAAAATGTCCGAAACGAACGTGATCGGCATTATTTTGTCCAACTTGCGAAATCCGTTCTGGTCGATGGTGCTAGACGGCGTTGAGGAAGCTTGTAATCAGATGGGATATCACTTAATGATCTGTAACTCGGGGGAGGATGGTGACCTAGAAAAGGAGTATATCAAAGGACTTCAACGGCGACGAGTAGATGGTATTATCATCAATCCAACGGTACAAAATCGCGAGCTATTTACTGAAATGGTAGACCAGGGATTTCCGTTGATACTGATCAACCGCAAGTTACATGGGCTACATGCCTCTACTGTGGCCATGGACAACGTCCAAGGTGCCTCGCTAGCGGTGGAACATCTATTGAGGCTGGGGCGAAGGCGAATTGCACTGATTACCTACGATTCCACAGGAATTAGCACGTGGACCGAGCGTATCCAAGGATACAAGGAGACGTTATTGCGGCACGGCTATGGTGAAGAGTCTTTTATCATTCAATCCGTCAAACAAGTAGACGGCGCAGCGGTTCCGGCTGTAGTAGAAATGTTACGAGGTGCACAACGCCCAGACGCTATTTTTTCTACGAATAACTTGTTGACACTCGAGATTATGGAAGCGTTGCGCGAAGTGGATGTTCGCGTACCTGAGGATATTGCGCTCGTCGGGTACGACGAGACAGTCTGGGCGAAACACATGAATCCACCTTTGACCACAGTTAGTCAACCGGCGCGAGATATGGGCAAGATCGCCGTCGAAACACTGATTGAGACGATTAAGTCGAAGAGGGTGTACCCGAGGACCATCGTGTTGCCACCGGAACTGATTATTCGACGTTCATCAGGCATTTAGAATGAGGGGGAACGAAGATGAGTATTGGCTTTCGCGTCTTACCGCTGGACAATCGACCTAGTCAAATGTTAATCGATCGGTTTCTCGACGTTCCCACCCCGTATATCAGTGACAATATGAATCGATTGTATGGATTGGCGAGTGGACTTGTGCCATATCACCAGAAGGGCCAATTGCTGGGACCGGCCATCACAGTCAAGACGAGGGCAGGTGACAATCTGATGGTCCACAAAGCCATCGACTTGGCGCAGCCTGGTGACGTGGTCGTAGTCGACGCCGGAGGGGATCTCTCGCAGGCCATCGTCGGTGAAATCATGTTGCGCTTGGCCGAAAGAAAGGGCTTACATGGGTTTGTGGTCGATGGGGCTATTCGCGACTCTGAAGCGTTTCGAGCAGGGGATTTCCCCGTGTACGCGCGAGCTGTGACACATCGCGGACCATTCAAAGACGGTCCAGGAGAGGTTAATGTGCCGATTTCAGTCGGTGGGATGGTCGTTCACCCTGGCGATATCATGGTGGGTGATGCCGATGGAGTGATTGCTGTTCCGGTGTCTCTCGCTGAAGAACTTGCGACGAAGGTCCAAGAGCAACGAGATCGCGAAATCGCCATCCTGGATTCGATTGCAAACGGAGAGGTCGATCGGCGTTGGGTAGACCAGACCCTAGTGGATAGGGGGTGCGAGCTGATTGAAGGCGTTAGCCACTAAATTTGGTTGGATCGGACTCAAAGATTTTATTCGTGCGGTATTTACGAATGCGGGCGTTTCGTCGCGCGACGCTGACATTGTGGCTGATTCACTCGTCCAAGCAGAGCTGCGCGGCGTGGAGTCGCACGGCGTCGTTCGCCTTGGAATTTATCTAGAACGAGTAGAAAAAGGGATGCTAGATCCACATGGGCAAATCGAATGCGTCCACGAAGGTGCGTCCAGTGCACTCCTTGACGGCCACAATAACTTCGGTGCGGTCATCGGCGTGAAGGCCTTGGAGGTGGCACTGTCGAAGGCTAGAAAACAGGGCGTTTCCATGGTTGGTGTGAAGGGGTCCAATCACTTTGGCATTGGTGCCTACTACGCGTTGAAAGCGATTGAGCAGGACATGATTCTCCTCGTCTTCTCGAACGCATCTCAAACCATGCCACCGACCGGCGGAATTCGACCGTTCATTGGCACGAATCCATTCACAGTCGGCGTTCCCGCGGGCAAAGAATTGCCGTTTGTTCTGGATATGGCGACAAGTGTGGTCGCGCGCGGTAAGATTATCGTCGCTGCAGAGAAACATGAAAGAATCCCAGAGGGATGGGCGATCAATCAGGACGGATATCCCACCACGGACCCCGTGGAAGCGCTTGCTGGCGCGGTTCTTCCGGTAGGGGGAGCGAAAGGGTACGGAATGTCGATGTTCATCGATATCCTGTCCGGTGTGCTCACCGGCGCTGGATTCGGAAAATACGTTCACAACATGTATGAAAACTGGCATGATCCGCAGAATGTGGGCCACGTGTTCATGGCAGTAGACATCAATCAGTTTATTCCGCTCGAAATCTTCAAGCACAGAATCGATACGTATTTTCAGGAGATCAAGGCAGAACCCAAGGCGCCTGGTGTCGACCAAATCCTGATCCCGGGAGAAATCGAGTACTTCAAGACAATCGAGCGCAAGAAACATGGTATCGACTTACCGGAGAGCGTGGCTGAACAACTATATACCATCGGCGACAAATATTCTGTTAATTTAGATAGTGCATACTACTTAGATTGATAGGCTTTGGAGGGATTCACATGTTGATGAACCGAGTGTTTCGCTATGAACTGCCTACCTTGATTGAGTTCGGCATTGGGGCGTTGCAGAACTTGGCGAGCAGGGTGGAGGAATTGGGCGGAACCAAAGTTCTCGTCGTGGGAGATCCAGGCGTTTCGCAAGCTGGCTTGCTCGACCGAGTGGAGGACGTTCTAGAGCGAGCGTCGATCCAGTACGTAGAGTTTACCAATATCCAGTCGGACCCTGACATCGAGTCCGTCGATGAGGGCATCCGACTTGCCAAGGAAGAATCGTGCGACATCGTCGTCGGCGTCGGCGGGGGGAGTGCTCTAGATACAGCGAAAGCCATCGGGCTGATGCTTGGCAACTCGGGGCACATCACGGATTACGTGGGCCTTAACAAAGTGCCGAACCGAGGTGCGCCGGTCATCGCCATGCCGACTGCCGCGGGGACGGGAAGCGAAGTGACCGTTTGGTCCGTTCTGTCCAATCGTGCGGCAAAAGAGAAGGTCAGCATTGGGAGCGTGTTCAATTGTCCTGCGCTGGCCTTGTTAGATCCAGAGTTGACGGTGTCTTTGCCGCCAACTGTGACGGCGGCCACGGGAATGGACGCGTTGACGCATGCGATTGAGTCGTATGTGAACAAGGCGACGCAACCAATTTCAGAGTGTCTGGCTCGGCAGGCCATCGACATGATTGCAAAGAATCTTCGACTGGCTGTGGTTCAAGGCGACAACTTGACGGCCAGATACAACATGTCCCTGGCTAGCCTGATTGCAGCGATGGCCTTTAACTCCACTCGACTCGGGCTGTCCCACGCACTAGCGATCCCGCTGGGGGCGCACTTTCACATTCCGCACGGCGTCGTCAATGCCATTCTATTACCGGAAGTCATGCAGTTTAATGTCATCGGAAATATCGATAAGTACCAGGACATTGGAAGGATCTTCGATGGGTCTCCCAACCTGAGTGCGCGCGAAACTGCAGAGTACTCCGCCGTTGCGGTGCGACGATTGAAAGAGGACGTCGGCATTCGCCAGTCACTCTCGGACTATGGCGTTCGCGAGTCCGACTTGAAATATATCGCAGAAGAGGCAATGTTGTCGGGAAACGTGCCTGTTAACCCGCGCAAACCGACGATCGAAGACCTGATGGACATCTGCAGGGCGGCCATGGAGCAATAATGGAGAGCGGGGATGACGATGAATGATATGCTGACTTGGCTCGAGGAGAATTGTGGGCAGACATACGGAAACTTTATCAATGGCGAGTGGATAGCCAGTGTGTCCGGTGAGTCGTACGAGGTCTATCACGCGGCGAATCGCCGTCAAGTTCTGGGTTATTTTCCGAACTCAGGACCGCAAGACGTCGACTTAGCTGTCCAGTTTGCACACAGGGCGTTTCCCGACTGGGCGAGCACCCCTGGTCCGACGAGAGGGGCAATCTTGTACAGGTTCGCAGAGTTACTCGGAGAGCACGCTGATGAACTGGCGTTTATGTTGTCCGCCGAGCAAGGGAAGACGTTGGGCGAGTCGCGCGGCGAGGTGACGCGAGCCATCCGCGAGGTGCGATTTGCCGCTGGGGAAGCGTCACGGGTTCAAGGCGCTGTACTCCCTAGTGAACGCGTGTCCGTACAGTGCTCTGTCGGGCGTCACCCAATTGGCGTGGTCGCCGCCATTGCACCCTGGAATTTCCCAGTCGTGACCCCCATTCGGAAGATTGGGCCGGCGCTGGCCTACGGCTGCACGGTCGTCTACAAACCAGCGACCGTCACCCCGTGGACGTCGACGCTTATCATGAAGTGTCTGCAAGCGGCGGGTGTACCCAATGGAGTTGTCAATCTCGTCGTCGGAACCGGGAGCCGGGTGGGCGATCCGCTCGTTCAGAACCCGCTGGTTCACGGAATTACGTTCACCGGATCGACAAAGTTGGGCAGACAAATCAATGTGACCGCGGCACAAAGATTCGCCAGAACCCAGTTGGAGCTCGGCGGCAAAAATCCAGCCATCGTCCTCGATTATACGAATGCTAGCGAAGTAGCCACTGAGATTGTAGCTGCCGCATTTGCCTGTTCAGGTCAGCGCTGTACGGCAATCAGCCGGGTCATCGTCATGCGGGATAAACTGCCGGAGGTAACGGAGTCCATCATTGAGCAGGTGAAGCGCTTGAAAGTAGGTCCTGCGTGGGAAGAGGGTGCGAACCTTGGTCCGCTCATCAACGAAGGTCACTTGAATTCGGTCTTGAGTTACATAGATATAGGCCGACAGGAGGGTGCGACGCTGGCGTTAGGCGGGCAAGTGTTGAACACGGGGACGTTGGCTGATGGCTGCTATCTCGCGCCTACGATTTTTACGAACGTCGCACCGAGCATGCGAATTGCAAAGGAAGAGATTTTTGGGCCTGTCCTGAGTATCATCGGAGTCGACACGGAGGACGAGGCAGCTGACGTCGCCAATTCCGTGGCTTACGGATTAGCGGCATCCGTATTTACAAATGACTTGGCCAAGAGCAAACGGTTTGCTGCGAAGCTAGAGAGCGGGATGGTTCATATCAACCACGGGACCGCCAGCGACGCACACGTCCCGTTTGGCGGGATCAAGGAATCGGGGTTTGGGCCTTTCTCCATCGGGAACACCAACGCTGAGTTTTTTACCGAAATGAAGGTTGTCTACGAAAAGTTTTGACGTCGTGTATGCACGACTGAGATTGCGCCACCGCCGTTGTCAAGGGCGGATCTATCGCAAAGGGAGTGTAGTCGTCATGCCGAAACACATTGCGTTTATCGGTTTAGGAGCTATGGGCTTCCCGATGGCCAAACGGCTGTGCCAAGCAGGTTTTCACTTGGATATTGTACTGCACAGACATAGACAGCCCGTGGAAGAACTAGTTGGAATGGGGGCAACGCTGGTGGATTCGGTGGCGACTGCCTGCAGGAACGCGGACGTCATCATCAGCATTCTACCTTCCGACAAGGAGATGGCGGAGGTCTTGTTGAATGCTGACGTCCGTGGCAGCGTTCGGCCGGGGACCATTCTGCTCGAGATGACATCGGGTACACCCAACATGATGGCTAAGGTGGAAGATGTATATGTCGACCTGGGATGTCACGTGCTGGACGCCCCTGTGAGCGGTGGAACCATTGGGGCGGCCAATGGTTCACTCACCGTGATGGCAGGAGGCAACCAAGAAATCATCGACAAGTTGTCGTCGATTTTCGACGTTTTGGCCAAACAGGTGTTTACCGTGGGGCAGGTCGGTGACGGCAAGGCCATTAAGGCGATTAATCAGATGTTGGCTGGAGTTCACATGGTGGCTGCGTCCGAGGCTATTCGATTGGCACAGCACCTTCATATCGATATGGAGCGGTTGAAGGATGTCGTCGCCGCGAGTTCTGGCGCGTCTTGGATGTTCCTGAATAAGATCGATACCGTGCTCGCGCGGAATTTTGAGCCGGGTTTCAAATTGGACCTCATGAAGAAGGATATTCGAATTGCTTTGGACGAAGGGAAACAAATCCCTCTGCCAATCACTGGACTCGTCCACGAACTGTATCAGTTGATGTCGTCGCAGAACGGCGACGAAGACTTCTCCGTCATCAGTACCCTCGCACCGTAAATGTATGTAGAAAATTCACACATCACGATGCCTACGATATTTTGCAAACACTGATACTTGGCGCAAGGTGATGAGCGATGAAAAACAGGCCGAAAGTGTTTATTGCGAGAAGGTTACCGGACGAAGCGCTCCATATGATCGCTTCATCCTGCGACTATGAGATGTGGGAGCAAGAGGATGTACCCGTTCCACATGGCGTCCTCGCCGATGCCGTACGACGTGTAGACGGCGTTCTCACGATGCTCACGGACAGCGTTCCAGGCGACTTGCTCCAATCTACGTCGACTCTGAAAGTCGTTGCGAATATGGCGGTCGGCTACGACAACGTCGATGTAGCTGCGGCGAAGCGCCTTGGGATTACTGTGACGAACACGCCGGACGTCTTGACGGAAACCACCGCTGACCTGACGTTCGCCCTCCTCTTGGCAGCCGCTCGAAGAATTGTCGAGGCGGGCCACACCCTGCGAAACGGACAATGGTCGACGTGGTCCCCGATGTTTTTAACCGGGATGGACGTTTTCGGGAAGACACTCGGTGTGATCGGGATGGGGAGAATCGGTCAAGCGGTCACCCGTCGAGCCTTGGGATTCAATATGACCGTGCATTATTACGCGCGAACCCAGAAGAACGGTCTACCGTCGAACATTCACTACATGAGTTTGGACGATGTCTTACAAACAGCTGATTTCATCAGCGTTCTCACGCCACTGACGCAAGAGACGCGTCACTTGATAGGAGAACGGGAGCTGTCGTTGATGAAATCAACTGCTGTGCTGATCAATACAGCGAGGGGGCCAATCGTGGACGAGGATGCTTTATATCAAGCGCTCGTGAACAAGCGAATCTGGGCTGCTGCACTCGACGTATTCGATGAGGAGCCTGTATCGCCGAAGCATCCACTGCTCGAACTGCCAAACGTAGTTGCAACGCCGCATATTGGCAGTGCGACAATAGAAACCCGTACGAAAATGGCGGTCTTGGCCGCCCAAAATCTGGTTGCTGCTCTACATGGGCAGACTCCACAGAATCGGGTGGTTTGAAGGGCTGGCAAAATGGCGCTTTACATCCTAAGCATGGAGGAGATTGACGCTTTTCTTCCGTCACTCTCCGCCATGCTCGGCGCCCACACGCAGAGCGGAACGCCCGTTTGCGCCATAAGTTTAGGACGGAAGAGGCCCCAAACTGTACCGATCACGTCATGCTAATGAGCAGCGGCAGCGACAGAAAGCTGATGATCGTTGTAATGGCCACAGTCAGTGTGATCAGTTCTTTGTCGCTTCCATACTTGTTTGCTACGACAATGGCATTGACTGCTGCAGGCATGCTGGACTGAACGAGCAGGATAGACGCGAGTATTCCGTGAATGCCGATCATCCAGATGCAGAGTTCAGATAATATGGGCACAACACATTGTCGCAAGATAACCGCAATCCAAACTTCCTTTCGACGAATCCCAGTCCACCGAATTCTCCCTAATTGAATACCAAGAATGACGAGGACGAGCGCAGGGTACGAATTCCCTAACATCTGTAATCCACTCATCACTCCTTTGGGGATGGCAATCTGAAAGAGACACACGATCACCCCGAGGATCACGGCGTAAATCAGGGGTGTCTTGAGGATCTGGACAAGTGCCTCGCGCGGGCGAACTTTCGACCTGGACGCAATATAGAGGCCCAAACAGTTCATCAAGACAATTTGCCCGATGACATATGTGGCCCCGTTGACCAAACCTGTCGTTCCATAGGCAAGTAGTAGAACGGGGAGTCCGTAGTTACTCGCATTTCCAAAGACGGTGGTCAACGTAATACCCGAACTGACCTCTGGCTGAAATCTGCATAACTTCGCGGTACATGCGGCAACCCCCCAGCACAGCGCCGTCTGAAGTGCCGTAAACTCCACGATGCTCCACAAGTTTGTTGGACCTTTGTCCGACCCAGCTAACGCACCAAGCACTAGACTGGGCGCTAGGATGTACAAACTCACATTGGCGAGGCTTTCCGTTTGAATGGGTACCCATCTTTGCACGAGTGAACCAAAGAGACAAACGACGATAATGGGCATGACAACGGTGGACATCGTGATCCAATAGTGATCCAAACCAGACACCTTCTATGCTCGAATGTGAGTGAACCAAACCGACGGCGTCTCTGGAGCTCACTCGGCGGCGAGTTTTGGATAGGCTGTCCGCCACCAATCGATCGGGTTCACAGAAATGGAACAATCGATTGCATCGAGTGAATATTCACACATTACTTGTATACATCGAACACGCACCTTGTCAATCTATTTCATCATCCACCCAGTTGATATAAAATGTTAACAGTAAACTATTTCTGTCCTCCCAGCGGTATTGCGGATGGGTGGAGTTGTGAACCGCTTCAGTCCTACCTGAACTATCTCGCGCTCTCATGGACTTACCTTCGCTACGGATAAAGAGTTATCGACAAAAATAGACTGAAAATTTCGTTGACACACGTCACCCATGGGCATAATATTAGGTTAACCGATTGCCGCAATCGGTTGCGGCAATCGGTTACAGGCGACAGGACTCGGCTCGTCGGCTGTGAATCTGATTCAAAGGGGTGATAACCACCAAACTCTGTAACCCATGCTAACATCGGTGAAATTGTAAGAAGAAGGCACTTTTCTGACCGTCTTGTAAACGGTTACAGTTCTTGGCTGTACTGTACTTAGTGGTACTGTTTGACCCGATATGATGCTACTTACTGAGAGGATGGTTATCGAATGACAACGACAAAGACACAACGCGAAGAGTTATTAGCACTGTTTGAAGGTCTGCGCGTGACGGACGTTCGAGACGGCATGGATTGGAACATGATGCACCATTATGGCTCGGTATCGTACGACATCCGACCACTGTTTCGCACGCGCGTAGTCGGGATTGCGCGAACCGCTCGCTATGTTCCCTATGAAACATTTGTACCGACGATGAAGCCCGAGGAATATACGGAATGGGTTCGCTGGTATTACAGCGAGGTTTGTAACGACCCGTGGTCAAAAGATATCGAGGACGGCGACGTGATCGTGCTGGACCAAAGCGGTGTGGATGTTGGCATCCTTGGTTCCAATAATACGTTAGACTGCTTTTCCAGGGGAGCTAGGGGATTTGTGACCAACGGCGGAGTGCGCGATACCGATGAAGTTATTCTTCAGAAGATTCCGGTTTGGTCGAAGTTTATTTCTCAGAAAATGGACCAAGGCCGCATTCGCTTTGAAGCAAAGGATGTTCCTGTAAACATTGGCGGAGTTGTTGTGAACTCAGGTGACGTGATCGTAGCGGATGGGGACGGCGTGATTGTAGTGCCGCAAGGAATCGCTCCGGAGGTCGCCAAATATGCTCGGCAAGAACTCGAGAACGACAAGAAGGGCCGTCGCAGGCTCTACGAGAGACTCGGTTGGGAGCTAGACGAAACCGTTCGTTAAAAGGCCATTTCTACCCGCCTGCATGCTCGGGAACCAGGAATGCCCGAGCATGCGGGTCCAGGCAGAGCGATAGTGCTCCTTCAGGCGAACCAATATGCAACCCGGCGGACAGGGGAGAGTTTTTGTGAAGGTATCACTCGGTAATGATCACGCCGGTTTTCGAATGCGCCCAGACGTCAAAGAAATTTTATCTGGACTCGGATGCGAGACGATCGATTTCGGTTCAACTAGTGAAGATCCAGTTGACTTTCCGGATATCGCGCAGGCTGTCTGCAACGCCGTCAAAACGAAGCAAGCCACACGCGGAATCATGGTCTGTGGTACAGGGGTTGGTGCAGTGATCGCCGCGAATAAAATCGCCGGCATTCGGGCGGCGCTGTGTCACGACGTTCACTCCGCCCACCAAAGTGTAGAGCACGATGACGTCAACGTGCTCTGCCTAGGCGCCCAAATTATTGGTCCGTGGCTCGCAAAGGACATCATTGAGGCCTTTATCCACGCACAGTTTCGCGATGAAGAACCCTTTCGAGGACGAGTCGCGAAAATTCGCAATCTTGAGCGCGTGATGGCGCGCGAAGTGATCGATGAGTGCTAGGGCACTCGTGAGACAATCAAGTCTATTTGCAAGATTTGTGCTGGGTTCGAATGTGTGCTGACGCCTAGATTACAGAAATCAAAGAGAAGTAGGTGTGAACATGAAAAAGCTGTTCATGGCGGGCTTATCGACAGCTTTGGTGGTGAGTTTAGCAGGGTGTGGCCAAAGTGGAGGGAGCGCAGGGGCTTCAAACGACAGCGGAAAAAAGGTCACCATCAGTTTTACCTGGTGGGGAGATCCAACCAGAAACAAAGTGTACGATCAAGTGATCGCTGAGTTCGAGAAGAAGTATCCGAATATTACGGTGAAAGCTGAACCGACAAGCTGGGCCGATTATTGGACGAAATTATCGACGGAAATGGCCGGAGGGAACGCTCCCGACGTGATCGGCATGCATGCGGACTACGCGTCAGACTACGCTCGAAGGGGAACGTTGTTAAATCTCAACTCCTATATCAGCTCTGGCGTCATCAATTTGTCTGACTTTCCGCAGACGGTGACCGACAGCGGCAAGCTGAACGGGAATACCTATATGGTCGCCCAGGGCGTCACGACTTCGGGGCAGATATACAATGAAGCGTTATTCAAGCAGATGGGCGTATCCGCTCCTACCATGAACTGGACGTGGGACGACTTTGTGAAGGACGCGACGGCTCTCAAACAGGCGTTTGTAGCAAAAGGCGAAGGAACCGGGCATTGGGGTGTAGATGACGAAAGCGGCGAAATGCAGCCTGTGTTCGAATACTATCTCAACCAACACGGAAAGCAGTTGTTTACGTCAGACGGCAAACTCGGATTCACGGTCAACGATTTGGAAAGTTGGTTTACGATGTGGGCGAACCTTCGTAAGCAAGGGGTCATCCCAGATGCGGCCACGGCGGCTCAATACACCGGTGCGTCTGTCGAACAGAGTTTGTTTGCGAACGATAAAGTAGGGATCACTGCAATTCCTGCAAACCAACTTTATCTGTACCAGACGCAAATGACCAATACAACGGTGGGGCTCGTTAGAGAGCCGAGTACAGCGGGCGGCAAAAATGGGGAGTTCGTCGAGGGCGCTTATCTCGCGGTACCGGAGAAATCACCGCATCCGAAGGAAGCAGCAGAATTTATCAACTTCTTCGTCAACGATACTGGGGCTGGCAAGACGTTTAAGATCGAGCAAGGCGAGCCCGGTTCGACGAAGATTGATCAGATTGTCAAGCCCTTGCTGACACCAACCGAGCAAACGGAAATGAGCTTTATTAGCAAAACGCTTTCCCTCGCGCACGCAGACCCGTATCCTCCGAAAGGCAACGATCAGATTACGACGGACTTCACGCAAGCCGCACAAAATATCGCGTATGGCAAAATGTCGATTCAGCAAGCCTCTGAAAACTTCATGAACCAGGCAAACAGCATATTGGCTGGTAACTGAACGTTCGTGTCCTCCAAACACAGTGAACGCGGCAGTGGAATCGAATGGGAAAAGGACGAAGAGGCAGGAAGTCCTTTTTCCATTCGACGTGAATTCGGACCAGATGGGAGGCGTGGATAGTGCAGTATTTACGGAATGCGTGGAGGCAGAACGCGGTTGCATATCTATTTTTAGCACCTTGGTTAATCGGTTTACTTGGTCTGACAATCATTCCTATGGGGGCTTCGCTGTACCTGTCATTTACGAATTACGACATGTTTGATCCAGCGAAATGGGTGGGGCTCAGCAACTACATCCAGATGTTCCATGATCCAAGTTACTTTAGTAGCGTGAAAGTTACCTTGATCTACGTGGTCATCAGTGTTCCCGCACAGCTGATGATCGCCTTGGGCGTGGCGTTGTTGCTCAATCGCGGCATGCGGGGACTCAGAATCTATCGAGCGATATTTTATGTGCCTTCGCTGTTTGGTGGAAGTGTCGCGATCGCGCTGTTATGGCAGCAACTATTCGGTGGAGATGGCGTGCTGGATCAGATTTTGTCCTACTTCGGAATACACGGGATCAATTGGGTTGACTCACCGAGCACGGCCCTTTATACCCTGATTGTTTTAGCGCTTTGGCAATTCGGCTCTCCGATGATCATCTTTTTGGCCGGACTCAAGCAAGTTCCGATAGACCTCTACGAAGCGGCCACCATTGACGGCGCGGGCAAAGTGAAACAATTTTTCCACATTACGTTTCCTATGCTGACTCCGATTATCTTCTTCAATCTCGTCATGCAGATCATCTCGTCGTTCCAGGCGTTTACGCCCGCGTACATCGTCAGTAATGGCACTGGTGGGCCACTGAATGCAACCTTGTTTTACACGCTGTATCTCTATCAACAAGGGTTTACAGATTTCCACATGGGCTATGCCTCGGCCATGGCATGGGTACTGCTTCTCGCCATCGCGGTCATCTCGGGCATGTTGTTTCTATCGTCGAAAAAATGGGTGCATTACGGAGAATGAGGTGATTTGATGCAGACGAATAGACCAATGCGCATCGTGAGACATATCATCATTATTATTGTAGCTGTGGTGATGCTGTACCCGTTGCTTTGGATGTTGGGGAGCTCATTTAACCAAAACAGCCAGATATTTAAAGATACCTCGCTCATCCCCAATGCACCCACCCTTATCAACTACGTACAGGGCTGGGCTGGCCTGTCCAACGTTACCTTCGGTAGATTTTTCCTCAACTCATTTTTCATTGTTGCCATGTGTATCATTGGAAATGTTCTATCTTGCTCAATGGCCGCTTACGCTTTTGCACGGCTCAACTTTGCCTTTCGGGGCACGCTGTTTGGCATGATGTTTCTCACATTAATGCTCCCGTTTCACGTAACACTCATTCCTCAGTATATCCTCTTCGACCACTTAGGATGGATCAATACGTACTGGCCGCTCATCCTCCCGAAGTTCTTGGGCGTGGAAGGATTTTTTATCTTTCTCATGGTGCAGTTTATGCGCAATATCCCACGAGAGCTGGATGAGGCTGCACGCGTGGATGGCTGTGGACCGATCAAAATGTATTGGTATTTGATGTTGCCGCTTGCATTGCCCGCTTTGATCACGACGACCATTTTCACCTTCATCTGGACCTGGAACGACTACTTCAGCCAACTCATCTATATCAGCAACTCCAACCTGTATACTGTCGCTTTGGCTCTGAGACAGTTTGTAGACGCAACGGGTCAGACATCATGGGGTGGCCTATTCGCAATGTCGACACTGTCCTTGGTCCCACTGTTCCTTGTTTTTATCTTTTTCCAGAAGTACCTTGTCGAGGGGATTACTGTAGGCGGGGTCAAAGGATGACAAACGTTTCCACGACCGGGCATGACTTGGCAGCTTATGTTAGAGAATGGTTCTTCGTCCAGGGGAAGGCATGGTGAACGATATGTCCCCTTGTTCGTCGAGACAAGTCGCGTGGGTCTAGTGGCATAGTCGTTTTCCAATACAGGTGGGAGCGTGTTTTCATTGTTTTCGATGACAGGTCCAATCTACCGAGCATGCACGGTGATTTATCATTGCCTGGTGTTAAATTTGATGTTCTTACTCTTTTCTATACCCATCGTGACAGCACCGGCGGCGGCGGCAGGTTTATTTGCGGTCGCCAGAAAGTACGTGTACAGACAAGAGCCGAACATCTACCACGTGTTTTGGGTTTCGTTTTGTGAAAACTTCAAGCAAAGCTTGTTGGTGGGGCTAGCCTTAGCCGTTGCAGCAGCGCTGTTGTTCGTGGATTTTCAGTTTGTCTACATAGCCTTGAATCGCGTATTCGTGGTTACCTGGGCCGTGGTCTTTCTCGTCGCACTTTCCCTGTTTGTTCACGTCTATCCGCTGATGGTGCACATGACGCTCTCCACGAGGCAACTCTTTGTCAACGCCGCTCGGATGATTTTCATTCGACCGTCCATTTCAATCTGCAATATCGCATTGCTATTGGCTATGTTCTTTCTGAGTTACGTCGTGCCAATTCTATTCGTCCTCTGTTTTTTTAGCATTTCCGCGACGATCACCTATTGGATGGTGAATAAAAAGTACGCCGCAATGGGGTTTTTCGAAACTCATTGCGAAATGGAGGCAGAGAAACTATGAACGCTGACCAAAGAAAGGCTGTTTTAAAATTGTTTGAGGGATTGCGTGTGACGGACGTGAACGATGGGATGGACGCGGTTGGTTTGCAAAATGTGGGTATCATGAACCGCAGTATCCGTCCGCTCTGGAGGGATATCGAGCAATTTAGCCATCGGATTTACGGCCTTGCGTTGACGGTGAGGTTCATGCCAACCAATCAAGCGATCCATTGCGATTCCCTTGACGAGTATAAGCGAGTCAAACAGGATTGGTACCGTAATCTAGCGCCTGACAAATTCGCGGTAAAGATCCAGGATGGGGATATCGTCGTGATCGATGGTTCGACGGACACCGATGTCGGATTTTGCGGATCAGAAAACACGTTTGGCTGGGTTAATCGCGGTGCTCGGGGCGTTGTGACCAACGGGGGAGCACGAGATACAGATGAAATTATCAAGCAAAGACTTCCAGTGTATTGCAACTATATTGGCAGAGGAATTCGACCAGGCCGCCTGGTGTATGACACGTGCAATACGACCGTGAATGTCGGTGGGGTATTGGTGAACCCCGGAGACGTCATCGTGGCAGACGGAGACGGCGTGGTCTGCGTCCCGATTGATCAAGCGGAACTCGTCGCGGCGATAGCGCGCGACATTCAACGCGACGACAAGGTTTCGAGACGTAAACACTATGAAAAGGCTGGGCTGGACTTGGACTTCACGGTGGAATAAGTGTGGTGTGGATATCATCTCCAAGTCGACCATACACCTCAACATGCGCGACTAGTTACGGCCAGATTGCGCGTAGATAGCAGGCACCCAAAGGTGTAGATGGAGGAAGCGTCTGCCGATGGTGGCCTGCTTTGCGCAGTGATTGTAGTGGTCGGCTTGTTCCAGTACCATAAAGGTACGGAAGACTTGCAACACAGCCATAATGAGCTTGACCTCGCGGTAAAAGGCTACAGTGGATAAGGGTGGTAGCATATGTGGACATGGGTGGATCGCGTGGGCAAGACGGCCATTGCGACCGTCGTGCTCACAGCTGGGATGGTAATGAATGCCGTTGCCATCGCAGGTGAAAAGATTCCAGTCAGTAAGGGCACGTTGGTGTCACTGGGTGACTCTATCACATTTGGGTATAATTTGAACGATACGTCCAAGAATTCTGTGGTGTCCAAATTTGCATATCCGAATCTCATCGGAAAGGCGGAACGTCTCAACGTATCCGATCTCGGCGTCCCCGGTTGGACCTCCACCGATTTGTTGGCCGCTCTCGATGCGCCTAACTTCAGTCGGGCCGTGCGCGGTGCATCTGTGGTTACGGTTGATATTGGCAGCAATGACCTGCTGCACTGGGCCGATCAGCAAGAGCTATTGACTTCTGGAGACCCGGCCTCTCTGACCATCACGTCAACACAGCAACTAGCGGTCGCCCAAGTACTTGCGCAATTCGGTTCTAACTTTAAACATATCATCGCCAAAATTCGTGCCGAGACCTCTGCACCGATTGTCGCGTACAACTTGTACGATCCGTTTCCTAGTTCGTCTCCGTTATCCACGGACGACGAACAACTTGAAGCTTTTGAGAATCAAGAGATTGCCTTTGTCGCCGGACAGTACCAGAACGTCGCGGTCGCTGACGCGCACGGCGCGTTTACTGGAAATCAGCTCTCTTTCGTACGGCTAGCACAAGGAGACGTGCATCCAACAGCGCGTGGACAGAGTGCGCTTGCGCAAGTAGGAGAGCAGGCCATGAAATCTCTACTCAAGCAACAAGTCAAGCCGGGGGTGCAGAGTGGTGTGACCCACCTTTTGGTCGGGGAGATTGCGCCAAACGAAGGCACCACGTCGGGGAATGTCAATGGAAGTGCCGTCACGTTGTCCGTCCCGCCCTCCGCGCTCAAGCGAGCGACCGAAGTGGATCTCACGAGTCAACAGTTTCCCGAGGGGGCCGAATCAGCAATCGCGACCAAGTGGCCACGTGGCCACTTTGCCGTAGAGCTCGCGCTCAATTTTGACTCGAATACTACATTTGTGAAGGCGTATACGCTCACCGTCAAAAACCGTGCGATTGCCAAGGGAGCGAAGGTGTACCAGGTTACGGGTAAGAAGCTGACCATTGTGAAGACGACGTCTACCAAGGCCGGGCAATTGACGGTGAAGGGGACCAAGCCCGCCGATTTCGTCATTTTAAATCCAGATTGACCTTTAAGGGCTGATACATTGTGATTCGGCCGTATTGTCATGGGCTATTCCTGGGCGCTGGCTCAAGAATAGTCCGCATTTTCGCGTCGGGCGTTGTACACCGGTCAGGGGGAGACCGTTTGCACCTTAGTGCGGCTTTAACGAGTTGATTGGTCCACGTCTACAGAGTGCACCCTTGGTCCGCGATGTGTGAGCGGTTTTGGCGCGAGCACGAATGTACATATGGTTGCTAGTAGGCTGATGGCGGCTACACAGAAGAATCCAGTGTTCAGACTGAATGAATCGCCAATCCAGCCGACTAAAGACGGACCCCCAAACATACCCAGCGAGTAAATCGCTTGGTAAAAGCCCATGGCTGTGGCGCGCCGGGCGGAATCGATATGCTTGATGGCGAGCCCCATCAACACTGGCATGCACAAACCCTGGCCGAGGCCGTTTGCTGCTTGAGTGACGTACAGCCAGTTGAGTGAATGAATGGCTGGAATGGCACAGGTAAAGATGGCAGATAATGCAAATCCGATGACGACGACGTTGCGTTCACCAAGTCTTCGAGATAGAATCCCGCCACTGTACAATGATGCGACGGCATTCGGCAGTGTAGACGCGAGGGTGAGCCAACTTAAATCGATTTTGCTGGCACCCAGGTGTGTGGCGTCTTCGGGTGTGAAGCCAAACATGGTCGAAAAGGTGATGATTTGCGCCAAGACGGCGAGGATGGAAACCCCCAACACGATTTTGTCCCGCCCGACCGCAAACAGTTCCTTGGGCTCGATGCCTTTGGCACCCTTTGCGGGTGGGTTGTCTTTGATGCCGAAGCTCAGCAGGAACCCGAGCGCACCACCGATGACCGCCAACCAAAATGCCGCGTGCCATCCAAATCGTTGGGCCGCGATACCGCCGAGCGTCGTAGCGAGAAGTTGACCGATGGACGTGAAAAAGCTGATGATCCCCATCGCCTTGGGCGCGCTTTCATCGCTGTGGTAACTGGCATACAAAACCGTGAATACGACCCAACTCGCGGCAGCAACTCCGGCTAGTAATCGACAGATGAGCGCCGCCCACACGGAACTTGTGAGCGCGAAGCCGAGACTGCTGAGGGTGCCTACCGCTATGCCACCGACGATGAATGGCTTTCGGCTGCCAATCCTGTCGGACCATACACCCAATGGAATGCGAATGAGCATTTGAGAAAATCCATACGATCCGATAATCACTCCCGAGATCGCGAGACTCCCGCCGAGCGCTAACACATAAGGAGATAGCAAGGGGACGTAGGTATAGGTAGAAAACCAGTAAAAGATCGTCACTATGTAAAACAACGTGATGCGATTTGTGGCCATTGAGGCACTTCCTTTACGGCAAAGTGGACCAACTTGACCTAGCGTAAGTGCATCCTGATTCCTAATGGTATGAGTAAGAGTGCTAGTAGATACGAACACGGGAACTAGTGATGGCTTCCGGACCATGGTAGGCGAGAAACATCAAGTATGGTCAGTTTCGCAGAATTCCAGATGCTACACTTGTGATTTTACAAGGTCCATTTGCTCTTGAAGTTCTGCGATATGGTGCGTGTGTCGATTGAGTCGTTTGTCCATGACTGTGAAGGTCTCTTCTATCACCCCCACTGATGACTGAACGCTTTGACCGATATGAATGAGTTGGATGACGTGCTGCTCCGTGCTCTCTTGCCGAATGGCTATCGACTCGAACTGAGACTGTAGCGTGGAAACATCTGTTTTGACCATGACGACGTCCGTGCGCAGTGCACAAAAGTCTGATTGGAGAGCTGACATATCGGACTGTAGGCTGACAACGTTTGATTGGAGAGCTGACATATCGGACTGTAGGCTGACAACGTTTGATTGGAGAACTGACATATCGGACTGTAGGCCGGCAACGTTCGATTGGAGAACTGACATATCGGACTGTAGGCCGGCAACGTTCGATTGGAGAACCGACATATCGGACTGTAGGCCGGCAACGTTCGATTTGAGCGTTGACACGTCAGATTGCAGGTCCGAAACGTCTGACTTGAGAACTGACATATCGGACTGTAGGTCGGCAACCTTCGATTGGAGAATTGACACGTCAGATTGTAGATCGGCAACATCTGATTTAAGCAGCGTGACATCAGATTGTAGGTCAGCTACGTCTGCCTTGAGCGCCGCGATATCGAACTTGAGGTCAGCCACGTCTGCCTTGAGCACCGTGACGTCAGACTTGAGATCAGCTATGTCTGCCTTGAGCGCCGCGATATCGGCCTTGAGACCAGCCATGTCTGCCTTAAGCACCGCGACGTCAGACTTGAGATCAGCCATGTCTGCCTTAAGCACCGCGACGTCAGACTTGAGGTCAGCTATGTCTGCCTTAAGCACCGCGACGTCAGACTTGAGGTCAGCTACGTCTGCCTTGAGCACCGAGACGTCGGACTTTAAGTCGGTCACGTCTGACTTAAGGTCAGAGACATCCGATTTGAGCACCGTGACGTCAGACTTTAACTCGGCAGTGTCGGATTTGACTCTGGAGACATCTAGCTTTATCTCCCGAACGTCGATCGTGAGCATACTGAATTTGGATTCTAAATATTCCATAAGTTGCATATCCACGCATCGCACCTTCCCTCGATGTGCCCAATTATATCATCGGTTCGCGGTAGAACGATGCACCATTTTTGAAGATAAAATCGTTGCATCGGAGTAGACTGGTGGCCCGTTACGATATTGTCAAATCGGACGATTGAACCTTGTAACTGACTTTTTCGACAAAATTCGTTGCGAATAGAAATAAATCATTGACGAGTCTGAAAATTACGTCTTATAATCTTCCTAACCTGAATACGGTCGACGGTCGACGGAGGTAGTAGAGTACACAGAGCGATCGCGTGAGTTGACCAACATGGGTGAATAGATTCGCGGAAGGGAGGGGGAAAGTGAAGCCGATTCAACGAGCATTACCATTGGTCAATCAGGTTTATGAACATTTGCGAGGCGCCATATTGTCCGGCGTGTTGAAACCGGGTGAAAAAATTGTCGAAACGAAACTCGCTGGTGAGTTGGAGGTAAGTCGGAGCCCGGTTCGAGAGGCAATTCGACTTCTAGAGAACGAACAATTGCTCGTGGAGCAAGACGGCAACATCAAGGTCTTCGTCCCGACTGTACAGGACTTCCAAGAGATCTCAGCGCTTCGTTTAGCCGTGGAACCGGCTGCTGCGGCAATGGCTGCGCAAAGGTTTGAAGGGGCTGATGTCCGGGCGTTACAGACGAGCCTAGAAGCAAACTTAGATGCAACGAACAGCTGTTTATCAACCGGGGATATGGACGGAATTATTCCGCTGAACAACGAGTTTCACCGGGTGATTTGGGCGTGTGCTGGCAATGGTCGGTTTGTTCGGATCATGGAAAATGTGTCTGCACTTATTCAATATTATTGTTCTCTTGTTCTGGACATCAATCAGCAGCAGACGAACATTCTTCAAGAGCACACAGATATTTACCTAGCCCTGAAAGCCGGGGACCCAGTTGAAGCGCAGGATGCGATGCATCGGCATATCAACAAAGATCTGCAAGTTATCGAGCGATACGTGGCGAGTTCAGACGGATTAAACGTACAATTTCCGCCGACGGGTGTCGCGCTATATAAATAAGGGGAGTTGAGTTAGGTGAGAAAGACTAGAACGACGCTTGCAGCTGTATCAACCTTGATTGCATTGGGTGCAGTAGTTGGGTGTGGCAGTAGTGGTGGCAATGCAACGAATACGTCAACCAGCAGCGGTAATCCTGCTGTATCCTCGTCGACGAGTCAAACCGGTACGCTCTCAGTCGGCTTACAAGCGGACCCGGCAACGCTGGATCCCGCTTTGTCGAGTGCGCTTGTCGACCGTCAGGTTATGGCCAACATCTATGACACGCTCTTTGCACTCACGCCGGACGGCAAGATTGTACCAGACCTCGTGAAGACCTACGAGGTTTCGCAAGACGGTAAGACCTACACATTCCACCTGCAAACTGGTGTGAAATTCCAGGATGGCACGCCATTCAATGCAGCCGCTGTGAAGTTCAATATTGAGCGGGATTTGGCGCCCACATCTGCAAGGAATAGCGAGATCAACGTCATTCAGTCGGTTGACACACCTGACGACAACACCGTCGTCCTGCACCTTAAATCGCCTTACAGCCCGTTGCTTGGCGTGTTTACGGACAGGGCCGGAATGATGGTGTCGCCGACAGCTGTGAAGAAGGAAGGAGCCAATTATCCAAACCATCCGGTTGGAACTGGTCCGTTTTCCTTCCAGAGCCGAGTGAAGGGTGACCACATCACTTTGACGGCCAACAAGGATTATTGGAAGGGCGCGCCAAAGATTCAGCAAGTCACGTTCAAGGCGTTTACCGACCCGAACGTGGAGTTGACCAACTTGGAAAGCGGCGCCATTCAGTTGGCGGACCAAGTTCCGGCTCAACAGTTGTCGACGTTGAAGCAAAATTCCAACTATGTCGTCTCTAACACGGCGGGACTAGGATACCAAGGCATTTACCTGAATACTACGCAGGCACCATTTAACAACCAGTACTTGCGCGAGGCCGTGGACGCCGCGATCGATCGACAAACCATCGTCAACGTGGTATTTAAAGGCGAGGCATCGCCAGCATGGGGGCCATTTAGCCCTGAATCACCTGTATACAACGCGAAGCAGGACACGCCTCCGGCTGTGAACGACAGCGAGGTCAAGAAGTTGCTGAGTGAAGGCGGCGATCCGAACGGGTTCACGTTTACTTTGCAAACCGCCAACAGCCCTGTCAGCACCGAAACCGCTCAGATTATTCAGAGCATGTTGCAGAAGTACAACATCAAGATGAACATTCAGCAATTGGAGTTTGGCACACTGTTGTCCAACAACACCAACCACGCGTTCCAAGCTTCAGCGCTCGGTTGGTCCGGGCGCATTGACCCTGATCAGAACGCCTATCAGTTCTGGCACACGGACGGCTCTGAGAACGGTTCGAATTTCAGCGATCCCACGGTAGACAAGCTGCTTGAGAAAGCTCGGACGCAAGCGAATATGTCGCAGCGGGCACAGACGTACTCGCAATTTATGGATGAGATGCACAAGCAAGATCCGTACATCTTCTTGTATTTCCAAAATAACACGTATGCCTATTCGAAAAATTTGCAAGGGTTTCAAGCATATCCCGACGGGGTCTTCAGAATCGCCAACATGTCCATTTGATGCCGCCTTCTTTGTCAATAAAGTCGGTGACAGGGTCGAAATTCGCTCGCTGGAACGCGTGTTCCAGCGAGCGGCCCTGTTCAAGCCTGCAGTTGTAATTCCGGGGGGTTTCAGGTATGGCATACGTCGTAAAACGCCTTTTGACGATGATTCCCGTACTATTGTTTCTCAGTATCATGGTCTTTAGCTTAATTCACCTCATTCCAGGAGATCCTGCCCAAATTATTCTCGGCCAAGATGCCACACCAGCAGCTGTTCAGGCTTTGCGTGCGCAAATGGGGCTGAACGCGCCGCTGTTCGTCCAGTACATCGATTGGATGGGCAGATTGTTTCACGGGAATCTCGGCTCGTCGCTCATTGACCACGAGGCTGTCTCCACGCTCATCGCGCAGCGGCTGCCTGTTACAGTGGAGCTGGCCATTGGGACCATCGTCGTGGCGCTTCTCATCGCTTTTCCACTCGGTATTCTAGCGGCAGTGTATCGCGGGAAATGGGCAGATTTTGTAGCGCTTTTTACGTCGACCGTCGGACTGTCCGTTCCACCGTTTTGGATTGGACTGATCTTTCTCCTGTTATTTACCGTGAAAGTACACTTGTTCCCGTCTTCGGGTTATGTGCCAATCTGGCAGAACCCTGGCCACAACCTGTCGGTGATGATTCTGCCGATGGTGGCCACTGGTATTCGCGAAGCTGCTGTGCTACTGCGCATGCTGCGGTCCAGTTTGATGGAAGTGGTCGACCAAGACTTCGTCCGTACGGCCCGCGCGAAGGGTCTCCGCGGTTGGATTGTGATCGTCAGCCACGCCCTTCCCAATGCACTCATTCCGGTCATTACCACTGGCGGACTGCAGATTGCCGGACTCTTGGGCGGGCTTGTGATCACGGAGCAGATCTTCTCTTTGCCCGGATTTGGACAATTGCTTGTACAAAGTGTCTTCAGTCGCGACTACACGACGGTGCAGGGTGCGGCGATGGTGGCGGCGTTGATTGTCGTGATCGTCAACTTGGCCGTGGACCTCGTGTACGGCATCGTCGATCCACGCATCCGCTTGAATGGAGGGAGGTCGTAAGATGGCGTTAAATCAGAACATCATCCAGGAAACCACCGCGGCTTCAACTGCCGCTGTTCAAGTCAAGCGGACGCGCAGACTATTCCGTAACAGGCAACTGTGGATTGGTGGTATCATAGTTGGAGTGGTCGTGTTCGTTGCCATCTTTGCCTCACTGCTCTCGCCATACGGGCCCAATGCCAACGATTACGCGAATATTCTCAAAGGGCCGTCCGTGCATCACTGGTTTGGGACTGACCAGTTGGGGCGGGATCAACTGGCGCGAACGATGATTGGTGCGCGTACCTCGATGGAAGTCTCGATCGGTGCGCTGGTCGTCGGCCTCGTGATCGGGATCCCGGTTGGACTCGTCACAGGGTTTTACCGAGGATTTCTAGATGACTGGTTGATCATGCGGATCATCGACGCGATCCAGGCGTTCCCGTTCTTGATTTTAGCGTTGGTCTTGGCGGCTATGTTAGGGCCAGGTGCGCGCAACGCGATGATCGCGATTGGTATCGGCTACGTGCCTATCTTTGTGCGTACGGTTCGCGGTCAAGTTTTG
The DNA here is from genome assembly GCA_029166985.1 of Alicyclobacillus fastidiosus. GTDB lineage: Bacteria > Bacillota > Bacilli > Alicyclobacillales > Alicyclobacillaceae > Alicyclobacillus > Alicyclobacillus fastidiosus_A. The sequence continues at coordinate 1,226,666 of CP119138.1, forward strand.
GCTGAGTTTGAGAAGGAATACGTGATGGCGGCGAGAGCACTTGGATCTACGGATTTGCGCATCATGTGGAGGCACATTTTGCCGAACTCGATGACGCCGTTGCTCGTGCAGGCGACGTTGGCAATGGCCTCGGGGATCGTCGCGGAGGCGAGTCTCAGTTACTTGGGACTCGGCGTTCAACCGCCCACGGCGAGCTGGGGCACGATGTTGCAAAATTCGCAAGGCTACCTTGGGCAGGCGCCTTGGCTGGCGTTCGTTCCAGGCCTCGCCATCGCAGTATCAGTGCTCGGGTTCAATGTGTTGGGCGACGGCATTCAACAATGGCTCGACCCAAGACAAGGAAAATAAATGATTGAACATCCACCGAAGGGAAGGTGATTGTTACGAAGAACACCGATTCGCCTACACCTCAGGCCGAGGACAAACTCGGTGGGAAGCGCTCAGTGTACAGTATACTTCTTCTACTTTCGGGTGTCGGTGGATATATTGACGCATTCAGTTGTTTGGGGCTTGACCACGTGTTCACGGCAAATATGACAGGAAATGTCGTACTGATGGGCATCGAAGTCGTGTCGGGGGACATTATGTCCTCCATCAGGTCTGGAATCGCCCTTGTGGGCTTCTTTTTGGGCGTCGTGATTGGATGGTTGATTCTCAACGCGGGCAGACAGGCGTGGGGGCAGCGTCGTCGGATCATCAGCGCTATCCTCATTGAAGCCTTGACGTTGGCGGTATTATCGGCTGAACTCGTCCTAGCAGGAAAGCTGTCCGAAGCGCAAGTGGAACTATGCATCACGCTCTCTTCGTTGGCGATGGGTGTGCAGAGTGTGGCGGCCCGCGTCATTAACATTCAAGGTGTGACGACCACGTACATCACCGGCATGATGGTCTCCGCCGTCGAATCGATTTTGAAGGGAATCAAAACGTCCGCAGCAGCAGGGACCGCAGTTGCACCGGCTAAGGCGAGCCAATGGAAGTTTCCGTTGGCCGCTGCGGTGATCTACATCGTCGGTGCGCTCGCGGGGGCTGTGTTGACGTTGCATATGCACCACTGGATCGGCATCGGTGCACTCGTCGTGGTGGCGGCCGTAGTTGTGATTTCCATCCTCGGCGGGCGCAGGCATCGTGCCGCTCTAGGCCAGAACTACCAGACACTTACACAATAAATAGCGGGTATATGCCGTTCAGTAAAACAGGGGATCCGGTGTCGAGTGTGGCACTGGACCCCCTATTTTGTGGTGAGAGCGGTGGTCAATCAGCGTGTTTCTGAAACAATTTGACGTACGGGCCGTACCCTTCTTTTTCTAAATCCTCTTTTGGCACGAAGCGAAGAGCAGCGGAATTGATGCAGTAACGTAGTCCGCCTGCTTCCTGCGGTCCGTCGTTGAAGACGTGACCCAAATGCGAGTCGGCCGTATCGCTTCGGACTTCGGTGCGGATCATCCCGTGGCTGTAGTCGGTCTTTTCCACAACTTCTTGCGGATCGATGGGTTTCGTAAAACTCGGCCAACCGCAGCCAGAGTCGTATTTGTCGAGCGAGCTGAAGAGTGGTTTGCCGGAGACGATGTCCACGTAGATCCCATCGCCGTGATGGTCCCAGTAGTCGTTCTGAAACGGCGGCTCTGTGGCACTGTGTTGCGTCACTTCGTATTGCAGTGGTGTGAGTCGCTTTTTCAAATCTTCGTGCTCTGCCATGGTTCATTCCTCCAAATATATGGGGTGCGATCGCATCCGCGTCATTGTGCGGTGGTGCGCTCATCTTCACCTGTATCTGTCAGGTTAAAGGCGTCCGCGATCAACTCGAAGGAGTGCAGTCTATCCTCAAATCGCGCGGTCGTCGTCGCCAGCATGACTTCATCGGTTCCATACAGCCGTGCGAGTTCTTCAATCTGTTGCTTGACACTCGCTTTACTTCCGACGATCATCCGCTTTCTGTTTTCCTTCACCAACGCCAATTCATACCGACTGTACGGGTAGGATTGCGCCATCTCCAGGGTAGGCGTTCCGTTTGAGCGTTGACCGTTCGCCAGTAGTACCAGTGACAAATCGAGGACGGACGCGAGCTTATCCGCCGCTTCGTCGGTATCAGCGCAAAACGCAAATATGGCGACGCTGGTTCTCGGGGTAGTGACCAACGGCGATGGTACGAATCTGTCTCGGTACATTCGCATCGCTCCCACGCCGCCTTCGCCGTTGATGAAGTGGGCGAAGGTAAACGCGGTGCCCTTTTGGGCTGCGACATATGCGCTGCCGTCACTCGACCCCAGCAGCCACATCTCCGGCACCGTGTCCACGACTGGAGAGGCTGTCAGCCCGAAGAAGCGATGGTCCTCAGGCAGAGAGTCGGTCAGATAATCGCGCAGGTCTTCTACCTGTTGCATGTAGTCGACAGCATTTCGGGCCTTACCCTCCTGCAATGCCATCGTCGATCTCGGCATCCCACCCGGCGCCCGCCCCAGTCCGACGTCGATTCGCCCCGGATACAGAGCTTCGAGCATGCGGAAGTTCTCCGCGACCTTATACGCGCTGTAGTGAGGCAGCATCACGCCACCCGAGCCGATGCGAATGCGCGACGTCCTCGCCGCGAGGTGTGCGATTAGAATTTCTGGGGTCGATCCCGCCAAAGTCGGCGCATCATGGTGCTCAGACACCCAGAGTCGGTGATAACCGAGGCGCTCGGCCATCTGTGCTACTTGCACCGTCTGTTGCAGTGCTTCGCTTGCAGTACTGCCGTGCGCAATGGGGGATTGATCGAGAATGCTAAGCTTCAACATGTGCCATGCCCCTCCCTGTTTATCCACATCCCTAACCGCTATAGGGAGAGATCACGATTGAGTGTATAGCCCGAGTATACCCTTTTCAACAGCGATTACCAAAATGTAAGTAAGCGTAGAGATGTTAGTTTGGGTGGCACGCTGCTCGATTACCCTTTTACGCCGATTTTGGTCGCAACCCATCCGACGTATTCCTTCACGGACAACGTGGTCACGTTCAGTGCCGTGGCAGATGGCAGCCATAAGTACTGTCCCCGTCCCGACTCCTCGCTTGCTTGATAGTCTGTTGGAAACGGGGTGACTTCCATCCCCGCACGCTCGAAGTCCAAGACGGCGCGAGACATATGAAACGCAGAGGTGACGAGAATCGGGTGAACAAAATGGTGCGCCTTCAGGATAGGTTTCGTAAATTGTGCGTTTTCCTGTGTGTTTCGACTGTTGTTTTCCGTATATATGGCCTTCGCCGGGATGCCGAGGCCGACGAGTTCACGCTTGGCGATTTGCGCCTCGGACTCACTCTGGCCGTTGACGATATTGTCTGGTCCCGCCGTGATGAGAATCGGCAGGTGTTCTATGGGATAAAGGCGCGCCACCGCGATCAGCCTGTTGGCTGAATTGCCTGTGAGACCGCCTTTACCATCGATATCGGGTGTGCCGAGGACGGAGCCACCTCCCAGCATCACAATCACGTCACCGTGAGGATGCTGTGGCTGCGGGTAAGCATCTTCGAGCGGTCGGACGAGAGCGTTTGCAAACGCTTGGGTGGCCGTGACGTACAGAACGACCGCCAAGGCACACAGACAGGCGCCGGCAGCTCGAGTCCTGCGGTAGACGAAAGCGCCGACGCCGACCAGTAAGACGACGAACAGCCCGGGTGGCAGCATGAAGGATTCGATGATTTTTAACAGGGAAAACATGCGTCAACCACCTCCAGCGGCTACGCCTCTGTCGCGAGTGCGGCGATCCGCTCGCGCAACGTCTCCACATCCTCGGTGGCAGTTGCCAAACCGCGCTCGTAGATTTGCCGCGCTTTTTGCACATCGACCAATGCCGGATTGCGATGATACCTCGGGCTGTATTCGTCGCCCCAGTCGATGAACGTCCACGCGTCGTCTGGATATGCGTTGCACAACTCCTCACAGATGACGTCCGCCGCCTCTGTATCCCCTAGGACGAACAGGGCCACGCTTTGCGCACTCCGCATGTTAAGAAGAATGGGCGTCGCAGAGGATGGGAACGTATCGCGAAATGACGTCGTATAGTCGAGCAGTGCTTGGGCGAGTTGCGGGAACTCATCCACCTGGTTGGTGAGCTCCATTTCCACATCTTGAACCCAACTGAATAGATCCATTGGCAAGACGTTCTCCATGACCTGCACATCAAACACGGAGATATCGCGGACTGACTGTTCGACGGCGAATTTACGCAGGCTTCTCCAAGCGTTCAGCCACTTGTCGATGGCCTGCATGTGATTGCCCGATCGGACATCTTCGATTCCCTTGCGCATCAGGCTAGCAAGGTCCTCCCAACAAAACAGCTCGGTACAGAGTCTATCCCAAAGAGCTACGGTCGCGGCGGTGAGGAGGGCTGGGGATGTGCCTCGATTGGCCTCCCAGCACCTTGCCACGGAGTTTATCGAGTGGTGTTTGCCTGCCACCTTGCGGAAGACATCCTCATTGATGTCGACGCCGACGCGGTGAAGTTCCGAGAAGATCTCCTCATTGGACAGCTTTGTCATTCGTTCAATTTCGCTACTCAACGTAGAATTTTGACGAGAATCGGCCAAGTTTTGTATCTCCTTTGTAAAATTGACGATTATCCTATTCTTGTCCATGATATCACGCGAGAAGTCGTTCGACTCGCGAAGGGTAACGAGAACGCGTTACAATGGAACAAACATGAATCACAGAGACGGGGGTTTCTCGTGACTGGCCAAGAAGAAATCAATCAATCTGCGGATCATCTGGTGATGAACGCTGTAGATACGATACGAGAACGATTACAAGACGACGAGGCGAGGTCGCGTCTGACGGCTGTTGAAGACGCCTATCTCACCGCCGTACGAAGTGATGTCGAGCAGTGCCGTACGTGGCTGCAGACGGCGATCGAAGAGACACAGGACGCGTGGCCGATGCGATTGTATCTCGCAGATGTCTGCCTCCAGGCGGGCGACGAGCAGTCGTTTGAGCGGGAGGTGGGGGAGTGTTTGGCGAGATCGACCGATCCGTTCGTGGTTGTCTCCCTATTCATGTTCATGACGCGACTCTACGTGCTGCGCGCCAAAAGTGTAGTGGCGGCGGTCGAGTACGTTCGTGAGACGGTGGAGAACAACCCGAGTGTGGCGCCGTACATTCGTTCGATTTTTATTCAAACCTTGCTTGAGGCAGGGGAATTTGACGAAGCGTACACGCATTTGCAAGTCGCGGTGCACGAGAATAATTCCATGCTCACCATCGAAGGGTTGGAGGTCCTTCCCATGTTACTCGCGAGACTTGGTCGTTGGGAGGATGCTAAGAGCGTGACGGAGAGCGTCGGAGTGTTTGCACGCGAGCAGCTTCGTGACGAGGAACGATCCCAATTTGTGCAGAGGCTGATGGAAGATGTGCGGGAGCGCGAGCAGTTAGGCGATGTCCAGACCGGGCGATTCTTGATGGACGTCGCGAAGGCTGTCGATGACGATCACCCGGATGTACGGGGCTATCTGTCGATTGGCGTTCAGATGCCAAATGGTTGGTGGCCGATTCAGTAGCGTCGCGGCGGCAATTGTGCGTCGCAACACGTTGTTGGTTCCGAGGACAAAGGGAGGTGCGGTATCGATTCGCGTTGAACGTATGCGTCACTCCCATATTCTCACCCATTCTAACGGATACTACCCTGCGTAGGGCAGCAAATCAGTCGGGAGGGAAACATGAGATGTCGAAGAAGCATCCGGAACCTACGCATAACGATGCGAACAAAACGCTCCCCATTGAAGAGCACGAAGAACGCATTCAGGGAGAAACGAAGCGAGCTAAGCAGGGGAAGCCCAATAAGTAGACTGCACTCGCTCAAGTTTCCGCTGAACGTTTAGCATCTTGGCGTATATGCGGCGCTGTCCGCTTTCGCCAAAGTGGACAAAAATGAACCCTCGGTACGCTTTCGCGACCGAGGGTCTTTTTTTGCGAACTATCCTTACTTCACTTCTCCGAGGGCGTCGAGCATCGCTTGTGAAAAGCGAAGAGCCTTTTGCACGTTCGGGTCTTTGAGCATCTTCAAAAGGGAGAAGACGCTGTAGCGCGTCTGATCCTTTTCGGCGCGTTCCTTGGCGATTTCGAACGCCTGACGGCCCTTTTGAACAGTACCGAGGGCGGGTTGAACATAACCCTGTGCCATCTTTGTCAGACCTTCGAGTGTATCGCCATCTGTGACGGCATCTTCGGCTGCGCGATAGACACGGTCAACCAGGTGTACGACTTTTGCCAAAGTCGGCAGACTGTCGACCACGGTCACCAAGCTGGTCAGCGTCTCTTCGTCCTTCGTCAAAGCGGTCAAAATGGAAGCGAGTTGCGGCAAGTTCTCAAGTACTGTGTTTAGGGAGTTTTGCACTTGCGGATTGAGAAGTACGTCGGTTACGTCGACCGACTCGTTCACGTTGGTTGCTTCTGTCACGTTGAGTCCTCCTTGCTCTTTGCACCCATGGAGTAGCCTGTGCATCATAGCTAGTCTCAGCTGCGTGTTGAAAAAACCTCGATATATTCCGCTGGAAACATTACAGGCTAGGTGTAATGATCCGACGTGAGAATTCCACTCCACAGTATAGTGGACTTAAAGCCTCTTTGTCTAATATGAGTATCGGAAAAACTTCATACTCATATGTTCGATCATGAATCACATCGCTTTCGAAGAGCTGGCCGAGGGACGTGTGGTGGCGCAGTTTGGCGAAATTTCGGTATATACGCCGGGGTGATGATTTGGTAACATCAAGTTTGCGAAATCTCCAGTCATTGGAGTGATCGGTGTTGAAAATGGAAACCTCACGTCAGTCACAAGGGACATACGTTATTGGGGTCGGTTACGCGGAACACGAGGTACCGTACCGACACAAGGAGCGAGATGTGCTCGACTGCTATTTGTTCCGCTTGCAGACAGATGGTCATGCGAGGGCCTTGGTCGACAATCAAATGATGCACGTCAAGGCCGGCGACCTGCTGATGTTTGGGCCAGGGCAGGCATATGAACTACAAATTGACCGATTTCACGAAGACGCGGTGCATTCGACAGACCTCTTTCTACTATGCCGGGGACCTTGGCTCGACGACTGGTGGAATAAACGGCGGCGGCCGACGCACGCGAGGCTCTCGCTTCACGAGCACTGCGTTCACCTCTGGCGACAGTTGATTGAGGAGCACCGTCGACCTGGCGTCCCAAACGCCGAGCTATGTGATTACCTCCTCCGCGCACTGTGTCTGACGATTGACCGTCACGCACACGACGCTGAGAGTCATGCCACCGTTCCACTGGCTGCAGATAGGATGCGGTGGTTCATCGAGCGCCACGCGCCGGACGACATCACGTTAAAGGATGTCGCAGACGAGGCCGGTCTTAGCATTTCCCGAGCGGTGCACATATTCAAGGAAACCTACCAGCAGACGATTGTTCAGTATTTGCTGGAAGTACGTCTTCAGATGGCTTGTGACCGAATGCGCTTCAGTACGTTTAATCTCGAACAGATCGCCGACTCGTGCGGTTTTCGAAGCTATTCGTACTTCTACCGCGTTTTCCGATCCCGCTACGGCATCTCTCCTCGCGCCTTTCGCCAACGCGCACAGTAAGGTTTGCGCTGGCGGAGGGCGTCTATTTTTTTCCCAGCCAAATCCGACAACAAAACGACCAGATAGGTCATGGGATTCCCAATTTCTTTGTGGTTAAATCACATCTATGTTGCCGTTTTCTCAATTTTGTTCAGAAACTGTGAACCCATCAGACAGCTCAAGGTTGATCGGAAAGGAGAGACTTTTGTGGACGGAGTCTACCGGCGTTTGAGCAGGTTTTACCGCCCATTTTTACCGTATCTGTACGTGAGCTTGGCGTTACTGGTGATCACCACGGCACTCGCGCTCGCGTACCCGTACCTTCTCAAGATGATCGTCAATGATGTGGTCCTCGGTGGGCAGTACGGTAAACTTCCCTGGCTATCGGTTGGCATTTTGGTCGCAGCACTGATCAAGGGATTTTTTAACTTTGGTCAGGCGTATCTAGGACAGTTGTTCGGTAGCCGCACGGCGTTCGATTTGCGCAACGCACTATATAAAAAACTGAATCATCAGCCTTTTTCCTATTATGACAATGTTCACACTGGCGACCTGATGTCGCGTATGACACAGGACCTCGACGTTTTTCGCATGTTTTTGGCCTTTGGCATCAATCAGTTGGTGAACTTAGCGCTTACCGTGGTGATGGGCATTCTGTTGATGCTTTCGATGAATTGGATTTTGGCTCTCTGCTTGGCTGCACTGCTCCCGATTCTCGCGGTGACTGCCCTGCGCTTCGACAAACAGGTTCATCCGACATTCCAGAAGATCCGAAAAACATTGGGTCAATTAAACTCGGTGGTCCAGGAGAACATCATGGGCGTGCGAACGGTGAAGTCGTTCGCCAAAGAATCATTTGAAGTTGACAAGTTCAACGACCGAAATGATGCCTATTTTCAGGCGAACATGGCTGCAACGCGGCTGTGGCGAAAGTTCTTCCCGTTCATCGAACTGGTCGGCAACCTCGGCGTCGTGCTGATTCTCATGGTGGGCGGTTGGCTCGTGATGTCTCACCAGATGAATCTTGGCGATCTCGTCGCGTTCCTGAGCATCGTCTGGTTTATGATTTGGCCGATGTCCCAACTGGGCTTCTTACTCAACAACTGGACTCAGGCGACTGCAGCGGGTGAACGCCTCCTCGAAATTCTCGAGTACCCTGATTCGTTGGACGCGAGTAAGGAACACGTCACAGGCGAGATCAAGGGACGGGTTGAATTTCGTGACGTAACCATCCGATACGGCGATACGACGGTGATGAAGAACGTCAGTTTCGTAGCAGAACCTGGTGAGACCATCGCGCTCCTAGGCCTTACAGGGGCCGGGAAGAGCAGCTTGACGTCGCTCATCGCTCGATTCTACGACGTCGGTGAGGGGCAAATTCTCATTGACGGTGTGGATGTGCGGGAGTGGGATCGCCAGGCATTGCGCAGGCAGGTCGGGGTCGTATTCCAAGAGCCGTTTCTGTTCTCGACCACCATCTTTGCCAACATCTCGTACGGTCGCCCTGACGCTTTGCAGGAAGACGTCGAGCGCGCCGCCGCGATGGCGGATGCAGCCGAGTTTATCGACGCGCTCCCTGAGGGGTACTACACACTAGTCGGTGAGCGCGGTATGGGGTTGTCCGGAGGGCAAAAGCAGCGTGTGGCGCTCGCTCGTGCCATCCTCTTGAATCCCTCGATCCTCATCCTCGACGACGCGACGAGTGCGGTGGATATGGAGACAGAGTACGAAATTCAACAATCTTTAATGAAGGTGATGGCGGGGCGCACGACGTTTATCATCGCGCACCGCATTTCCTCCCTGAAACGGGCTGATGTCGTTCTCGTTCTGGATCGCGGGGAAATTGTTCAGCGAGGAACGCATGAAGACCTGGTGCACCAGGAAGGACTGTATCAGCGGATCTTCAACATGCAGTTTCAAGACTTCGCTTCGATGAACGCGGGTTTGCCTGTCCACACCGGCACAGACGGTTCGACCAGCTGAGAGAGGAGGATGTACGAGTATGGAACATACGGATGAGGTGCTTCGCTCCCCCTTTATTTATCGCGACGACGAAGCATTGGAAAAGAAGTTCGAACTTTGGCAAATGCGTCGCCTGTTTACCTATATGAAACCCTATCCCGGTCTCATCGCGGGCGCCTTTGCGGCGACCTGTGGAAATCTCGTCGTGACACTGCTCGCCCCCTATTTGGTGGGGCGGGCCATCGACACGGCCGTCGCAGAGCACCAAGCTTTGGTTCTGATCCACTACGGAATTGCCTTGGTCGCTCTGTACTTGCTCAACTTTGGCTCCTCGATGCTGCGCATTCACCTCACGAATCGGTTGGGACAGAGTGTCATACAGGGGCTGCGCAGAGAGCTCTTCTCGCACGTTCAGACTCTGTCGAATGACTTTTACGACAGTCGTCCGGCTGGCTCTATCCTCGTGCGCATTATGAACGACGTCAATTCGCTTCAGGACCTGTTTACGAACGGCGTCGTGAACAGCATTACGAACCTGTTCACCCTCATCGGCATCATCGCCATCATGTTTTCGCTCAATTGGCAGTTGTCTATCGCCACCCTCATCGTCGTGCCGTTCATGTTCCTATTGTCGATGCGGTTGACGATTCAAATCCGCCGCTCTTGGCAACAGGTACGCATTCGCCTGAGCCGCATCAACGCCCACTTGGCGGAAGGTATTCAAGGGATGCGCGTGACCGAATCGTATGTGCGCCAAGATGAGAACCAAGTCTTCTTCGAGAACATGAATCGCGATTACATGGATAAGTTCCTACTGGCGCAGCGCTGGAGTATTCCATTTGGACCCTTAGTCGATCTCACCGGCGCCCTCGGCAGCACGCTTCTCTTCTGGTATGGTGTGCATCTGCTACATCACCACATCGTGACGGTGGGCCTGCTCGTTGCCTTTGCCAATTACCTGGGCAATTTCTGGACGCCCATTGGGCAGTTGGGGCAGGTCTACAACCAGATTCTCGTCGCGATGGCGTCGTCGGAGCGCATCTTCCAGTATCTCGATACGAAGGCGCTGATCAAGGATGAGGACGCGGCCAAACCGCTGCCTATTACGCGCGGACGCGTGTCGTTCGACGACGTCGTCTTCGCGTACGAACAGGGCCGACGAGCGCTCGACGGAGTCAGTTTTGACGTGCTGCCAGGCCAGACCATCGCCCTCGTCGGTCACACTGGTGCGGGAAAGAGCACGGTGATCAGCCTGCTTGCGCGCTTTTACGATCCGACTGCTGGGCGCATCCTCATCGATGGCCAGGATATCCGAGACGTCACCGTCGAGAGTCTTCGCTCGCAGGTGGGTATGGTGTTACAGGAGACGTTCATCTTCTCCGGCACTATCATGGACAACATCCGCTACGGCAACCCAGCGGCGACCGACGAAGAGGTGAAAGCTGCAGCCACAGCAGTCTACGCCAACGAGTTCATCGAGCAATTGGAGAACGGCTATTACACGGAGGTGCGCGAGCGTGGAAGTCGTCTCTCGCAAGGCCAACGTCAACTCCTCTCCTTCGCACGCGCAATTCTCGCGAATCCGCAGATCCTGATACTCGACGAGGCGACGGCGAGTATCGACACATATACTGAGCACTTTATTCAAAAGGGGCTTGAGGTACTATTGGCGGGACGGACTGCGTTTGTCGTGGCGCATCGACTGTCGACGATTCGCGACGCCGACCAAATTCTCGTCTTCGATCACGGCCAAATTGTGGAACGCGGCACACACGAAGCGCTGATGCGCACCCGTGGCTATTACTATGATCTCGTTGCCGCTCAGTACCGTTTTTTGGCGTGATGAAGGACTGACGTTTCCGATTGCCCAGTGAAGTTGTATACTACAGGTTGAATTGCCGTCCAAGCGGGCAAGGCAGATTCACAGCTGAGTTCCGCTCGGATGTATCTTCTTCGGACATCAGGGCCCGGGTTGACCGGGCTCATTTTATGTGTCGTTTCTGGGGGCAGAGGAATGCGTCAAGCGAGCACGGCAAAGAGAACGTTTTCACCGTATATCACATTTTCCCGCGACGAGTGGCGGAACTTGCGGGAGGCCACGCCGCTCACGCTGACGGAGGCGGAGTTAGAGACACTGCACGGACTCAACGAGCAAGTATCGCTCACTGAAGTCGAGGAAATTTACCTGCCGCTGACGCGCCTTCTAAACATGTACGTCGGGGCCACGCAAAATCTGTACCAAGCGTCGCACCGGTTTCTTGGCTATGCGGGAGAAAAAGTGCCCTATATTATCGGCATTGCGGGGAGTGTCGCCGTGGGCAAGAGCACGACTGCGCGCATCATTCAGGCGCTCCTGTCGCGCTGGCCGAACCACCCCAAAGTGGATTTGGTGACGACCGACGGCTTTTTGTACCCCAATCGAGAGCTGGAGCGCCGTGGTATCATGCATCGCAAAGGATTTCCGGAGAGCTATGACACACGCAAGCTCATCCATTTTCTCGCAGATGTCAAGTCTGGAAAGCCGGAGGTTACTGCGCCGGTCTACTCGCACTTGACCTACGATATTGTGCCCTCCGAACAGATCGTCGTGCGGCGTCCGGACATCGTGATCCTGGAGGGGGTAAATGTGCTGCAGACGAGCCGGTCGACCAGCGGCAATCGACCGATGAACGTTTTCGTCTCCGACTTCTTCGACTTCTCCATTTATGTCGATGCCCAGGAGTCATTCATCCGTGGGTGGTACGTGGAACGATTTCAAAAGCTGCGGGAAACCGCATTTCGCGATACCAAATCGTACTTTCATCGCTACGCCATCCTCACGGAAGAGGAGGCCAACGAGACGGCACTGCGAATTTGGGAAGATATCAACGCCAAGAATCTGAAAGAAAACATCCTTCCTACGAAACAGCGGGCGGATTTAATTCTCCAAAAAGGCGACCATCATATGGTAGAACGGGTACATTTGCGCAAGATTTGATGTCGATCTCCGATGACAGGGCTGGTGGTTCAGTCAATCCTGCACTCTGTGGCCATTGTCTTCCCGCAGTCCCATCTATTTGTCCTTTATTCACCTATTGAATCTTGTTACGGTAGTAGTATTGCGCGCCGCGACAGATTCAAAGAAGAAGAAAGGACGATGAGATATCAAACTGTGGAAGGGCACAACCCGAATCAGCAAGACCGTGTTGGCAGCGATAGCGATGGCCACCGCGTCCCTGACTCCCGTCGTGTTTTCTCCTTCATTGACCGCTGCCGCCGTAAAATACAAAACGGTAGCGCATGCAGGCCATTTGCCCCCTGGTGTCAAACACGTGATCGTCAAGGGCAGTGCATTTGAGAGCGCGAGCTGGCAAACGAAGTACAACGCCGTACTCCGCGTGGCGAAGAGCAAATTAGGTACGCCGTACCGCTGGGGTCATAACGAAGACCGTGGACAGTACGGCTTCGACTGCTCCAACTACACCGAATATGTGTACCACCATGCGCTTGGATATAAATTCAGCACATCGTCGAAGGTACAGGGGACTTCCGTAGGGTGGAAGGTTGCGAAAGCAGACATGCGCCCTGGCGACCTCTTGATCTTCGACAACGGTAAGCACGTCGGCATCTATATCGGCAACAACGAGATGATTCAAGAAGGCGGCGGCGCCGGTAAAGTCGCCTACATGAAGGTGGGCAAAGGATACTACTGGCACAATCACTTGACCGCCGTGAAGCGCATGTTCTAGTTTTGTACATTACGAAGCACGCGATACCGCGTATGTGCAACCGATAACGATGGGTCGCGGCGTGTTAGCAAGTTCACAGTTCCCATGAACGCACCCAGGACAAATGTCCTAGGTGCGTTTTTTGGCTTGGATTCCAATGGCTGAAAGTGTGAACATTTACAAATGGGCAGATCTAGCGTTGCGCACTCCGGAAGGCTGCGCTAAACTAAAGTTAACGGGACGAAAAACGAATCGGTGGGACTTGTGAAGTCCCGATGAATCGAAACCGGAATGAGTGAACCTGCATGGAAACTTCTGATTGGACGGCTGTCCGCAGGGTTGTACCCGAATTGATGGACGTCCTACAGCAGCGCTTGCGGATTCTACAACGCGTGCATTTGCTCGGCCCTATCGGGCGGCGGGCGCTCGCACAGGCGATGCAGCAGTCAGAGCGCACCCTACGCGCCGAGTTAGATCTGTTGCGTCAGCAGGGATTACTGCTTAGTTCTGCGGCAGGCGTATCACTTTCCGATGAGGGAAGCACGTTATTGGGGGAACTAGAGGCGGTAGCCGCTGCGGCAGCCGGCCGATTTGATTTGGCTAGAACGCTTTCGCAGATGTTACATATTCAAAACGTCTTCGTCGTCGAAGGCGATAGCGACACGGAGCCTTGGGTCGCAGATCAACTGGGGTTGCAAGCTGGCCAGTACTTGCACACAGTACTTCGCGACGGCGATGTCGTCGCGGTCACAGGGGGAACCACCGTTGCAGCTCTGGCCCGCAACATGATCTCCCGTCAGGACTACCGCAACTTGCAGGTTGTGCCGGCGCGGGGCGGCGTGGGCGAGACGGTAGAGTATCAGGCGAATACCATCGCGTCGACGCTGGCAGAGAAACTCGGTGGTACGTCTATCATGTTGCACGTGCCGGATCGATTGTCACCAGGAGCAGTGGAACAATTGCTGACCGACCCGTACGTACAGGAACGGCTTCCAATCATCCGGGCCTCGACCGTCGTCGTACATGGCATCGGTGATGCAATGGCGATGGCCAGGCGCCGGCGAGCAAGCGAAGAGGAGTTGTCTATCCTCAAAACCCGCGGGGCCATGGCCGAGGCATTTGGATATTACTTTGACGAACACGGAGACGTCGCCTATTCGATGAAGACCATTGGTCTGAGACTGTCCGACATCGGTCACGTCCGTGAGGTTTTGGCCGTCGCAGGGGGCACACAGAAAGCGAATGCCATCGCGGCGGCAGCAAAGGCGTATCGCATCGATACGCTCGTGACAGATGAAGGCGCGGCACGACGCTTGGTTCAACATCAACACAACGTGTGAGGAGAGAGACAAACATGGCAGTGAAAGTTGGCATCAATGGATTTGGCCGCATTGGCCGCAACGTATTCCGCGCTGCACTCAACAATCAGGACATCGATATCGTCGCAGTCAACGACCTGACCGACGCAAAGACGTTGGCAGCCCTTCTCAAATACGACTCCGTACATGGCATTTTGAACGCCGATGTACACGCTGAAGACGGCGCACTCGTCGTCGGTGGCAAAACCGTGAAAGTGTTCGCAGAACGCGATCCGGGCGCTATCAAGTGGGCAGAGGTTGGCGCTGAAGTCGTCATCGAATCCACAGGTATCTTCACGGATAAGAACAAGGCACAAGTGCACATCACCCAAGGCGGTGCAAAGAAGGTCATCATCTCTGCACCAGCGAAGAACGAAGACGTGACCATCGTGATGGGCGTTAACCACGAGGTGTACGACCCGAGCCAACACCACGTTATCTCCAACGCTTCCTGCACGACCAACTGTCTGGCGCCAGTCGCTAAGGTGATCGACGATGTCTTCGGCATCGAAAAGGGCCTCATGACGACTGTTCACTCTTATACGAACGACCAACGCATCCTTGACCTGCCGCACTCCGACATGCGTCGTGCACGCGCTGCTGCGCTGAACATTATCCCGACGTCGACCGGTGCTGCAAAGGCGGTTGGCCTCGTTCTGCCACACCTGAAAGGCCGTTTGAACGGTATGGCAATGCGCGTTCCGACTCCGAACGTGTCCATCGTCGACTTGACCGCACAAGTGAAGTCTGGCGCATCGGTTGAATCGGTCAACGAAGCGCTCAAGCAAGCTGCACAAGGTGCGCTCAAGGGCATCTTGGCATACAGCGAGGAGCCACTTGTATCGCACGACTACAACGGAGATGCGCACTCCTCGACCGTTGACGCGCTCTCCACGATGATCATTGACGACATGGTCAAGGTCGTCGCTTGGTACGACAACGAATGGGGTTACTCCAACCGCGTCGTCGACCTGGCTACCTACATCGCTTCCAAGATGTAATGGCCTTCCGGTGCCAGGAAGCCGCCCGACCACCCACTGTGGATGGTCGGGCGGCTTTTTTGCGGAAATGAACAAAACCGAGCCCATCCGGATGTCCGGAGGGCTCGGTTTTGTTCGTTTACCACCACGAGAATGCCATGTTGCCTGTCGGTCACAGGACAGGAGGGCCAATGTTGTGCGAGCCCCCTATCCTATGACGATGAAAAGTGTTGTACGTGTTTTATACGTTGCGAATCATCGTCTGGTCGCGGCCGGGTCCAACGGAGACGAACTTAACAGGAACGCCTACCCAGGCCTCGATTTGTTCCACAAACGCCTGTGCATTCGCAGGGAGTTCGGCAAATGAGCGGCAATGGGAGATATCCTCGCTCCAGCCTTTGACCATCTCGACCTTCGGCGTCACGCGTTCCATGTCGTATGCTTGCAAGGGCCACTCATGATCTTGACCATCCAACTGGTAAGCCGTGCATACGCCGATCTGGTCGAGACCGGACAAGACATCCAGTTTCATGAGGGCGAGTTCCGTGTAGCCGTTGATCCATGCGCCGTAGCGAAGCGTCGGGATATCGAGCCAACCGCAGGCGCGCGGCCGACCAGTGGTCGCTCCGTACTCATGCCCGTGCTGCTGCAGGTACTCACCCTCTGCGCCCTTCAGTTCCGTTGGGAAGGGACCAGCTCCGACGGCAGTTGTGTAGGCTTTCGTAATCCCAGTCACGCGTTGAATGGCGGTTGGCGGAATGCCCGCGCCTGCCGGGATACCACCAGAAATCGGGGAGGACGACGTGACGAATGGGTATACGCCCCAGTCGAGATCGCGCATGATCCCAAGTTGACCTTCGAGCAGTACGTGCAGATTCTTTTGAGCCGCCTCGTACAATAGGGGCGTCGTGTCTTGAATGTATGGCAGCAGGCGTTCCCGCGCCGCCATGATCTCTGTCCACAGGTCTTCGAACTGACCGTACTTCGCGAGCGCTGGAATGCGGTTCAATTTAGCTGCCCACGCCTGACGAAGGCGCTCCTCAAACCGCGCGAGGTCGCGCAGCTCACCAAATTGGAGGCCGAATCGGCCGACTTTATCTTGATATGCCGGACCAATCCCTTGGAGGGTCGTACCGACCTTTTTGCTTCGTTGTTCTTCTTCCCATGTATCTTGCCAGATGTGATACGGCAGGACCATGTGCGCGCGCTCGGAAATGACGAGGCGAGACGTATCGATATTGCCAGCCTCGAGCGTCTGCAACTCGCGGACGAGCTGCCCTGGGTGAATGACCATGCCCGCGCCGAGGATCGATGTCGTATGTGGATGGAAAATCCCAGACGGCACAAGGTGAAGTGCAAACTTGCCATATTGATTGACGATGGTGTGACCTGCATTTCCACCGCCCTGATAGCGAACGACGATATCCGCTTGTTCTGCCAAATAGTCGACCATTTTGCCCTTGCCTTCGTCGCCAAACTGCGCACCAATCACTGCATGAAACACTTGATGACCCCCTCTAGGAAAATCCTTTCCTAGTGTACGATTTTGTTTTATATGTGTAAAATGAATGATATGTATAAAATGAATTCGTATTTCGTATCGATGCGTGTTCATGGCGGATCATCTGCCGCCTGCCCATCGATGAGGTCACTGGTAGATGAGGGGGACGGCAATGCTCGAAGCCTATCAAACGTTTCTGGCGGTGGTCGAGAACGAGACGGCATCGGCTGCGGCCGAAGTGCTACACACCACGCAGCCGACAGTTACGCGACAGATTCAGCAGTTAGAGCGCACACTTGGTACCGCGCTGTTTGACCGGGTAGGCAAGCGCCTCATCCTCACGCGCGCGGGCGAACGCGTGTACGATACCGCGCGTGAGCTTTTACAGACACAACACCGCCTTTTGGACGCCTTGTCGGAACTGGCGGATCCCGAGCAGGGGACAGTCCGCCTCGGGTCAGGTTTGACGCCTTCCATCTATTTATTGCCGAACGTCATCGCAAACTATGCAGTCAGGCACCCGGCTGTCAGATTTCAAATCGTGACAGGCTCTTCGAAAGTGATGACGGAGCGCCTGAAGCAGCGGGAGATCGATCTCGCTTTTGTCACCACCCCTCCGGACGATGTCACACCTTTCTGCGCGATGCCGCTTTGGCGAGACGAGTTGTGCGTCGTGGTCTCTCCCACGCACCAGCGTGCCGGGATGCGTTGCTCCATTTCCGATTTGGCGGGTATGCCGTTCATCTTGATGCGGTCCGACTCGGGACTTCGCCACATCGTCGAGGAGAAGTTGGAGAGGGGGCGGGGGGCGCTGCGCGCAGTCGTGGAAACCGATAGTTTGGAGGCCATCAGTCGTTTTGTCCAGACGGGTCTCGGCATGGGTGTGTTACCTAAGTCGGCAGTGCTGGACGACGTGGCGCAACAACGCCTGGCAGTGGTCGAGCTCACGGATGTCCAGTTGGGATCGCGCACCATCACCGCGCTCACTCGACGCGGCGGCGGACTGCCCGCGGTGACCGCCGCTTTCGTCGAATTCTTGCCGTCTTTCATGGAGGCAGAAGTAGGCGAGTTGCGGTAACATGAGGTTAGGGTGATGCACATGGCTGTGTTGCTGGTAGAGGACGAACCTGGGTTGGTCGAGTTTCTCATGCTTGAATTGGAACTTCAGGAACTCATCGTGAACGTCGCAACAGATGGCCAGACAGCATTGGATCTGGCGCGAACGAATCCCTATGACCTCGTTCTTCTAGACGTCAATTTGCCCGATATGAGCGGTTTTGACGTGTGTAAGGGAATTCGTGAACTCAGTGCAGTTCCGATTATCATGCTGACGGCGAGAGGCGAAGTCGCCGATCGAGTTCAGGGACTTGATGCGGGCGCCGACGATTATCTCGTCAAGCCGTTTGCCATTGAAGAATTGTTTGCGCGCATTCGCGCCTTGCGACGCCGGCAAAGTGCGCCGGCCAGTTCCGAACCGACCATCTACTTTGGCGAGGTCATGGTGCATTTAGACACGCACCGGGTGACGTATCAGTCTCAGGACGTCGAATTGACCGCTCGCGAATACGACCTATTGTTATATCTCCTGCGCCATCCAAATGAAACCTGGACTAGGCAGACGCTATTGGAGCGCGTATGGGGCTTTCACGCAGTCGTCGACACCAACGTCGTCGACGTGTATATCGGTTACCTTCGGCAAAAGGTCGACCCAGACAAGACGTTCATTAAAACGGTCCGCGGGCAGGGATACCGATTTGAGGTGAGGGCGTGATCGGGCGGACGCTCAGTGCGAGAATCACGTGGTGGAGTGTCGTTTGGTGTGCGATTGTGCTCCTCATCTTTACAATGATCTACACGGTCTCGTTTCACGCCAGGAGCGTACAGTCCTACAAACACGTCTTGCAATTGGAGATGGCGGCGTTGCTCGGTCAAGGTTTGGACAAGATCGTGGAGCAAGACGACTCGAGCAATTGGGAACGGTATGTCGCCGTGACCGATTCCGCCGTGCGTTTGACCGACGACGAAGGGAATGTCCTATTCCAGATCGCCAGTCCTTCGTTCACGTCAGCGCGCATCGATCAGATCGTCAACTCGGAGTCGGGCAGCGGTTCCGACGCTCAGGTTTCTGGCCCGGCCGGTACGCAGACGAAGTGGGATCAGTCGTATCAGTGGCACGACGGAAAGGGGACGCACCACGCCATCGTCGCTACGCGTCAAGTTTCCTTTCAAAACGGCACGAGCGGTACGTTGCAGGTGTTCAGCATAACGGACGAGCTGGCCAAGGAGACCTGGCGGACGTTTGAGTGGTTAGCCGCGCTCGACGTGCTGATTCTCGCGCTGTTTGCGGTTGGCATGCGCTGGTTTACGCGCCGCGGGTTGCGCCCCCTGAACCTGTTGATGGAGGGGATTCAGGAGGTCGAATGGAATCAGTCGCCACGCCTGAATCTGCCCAAGGTCCCGGGTGAGGTGGAGTCGCTGCAGCAGTCGATCAATCAATTGCTCGACCGGATCGACAAGGGTGTACAGGAGCAGAATCGCTTCATCGCGGACGCCTCTCACGAATTGCGAACGCCTTTAGCCATTATCGCCGGACATGCGAACTTGTTGCGGAGGTGGGGGCGAGAGAACGTCCGCGTCTGGGAACCGGCCGTGCGCAATATCAACTCGGAAGTGGCTCGTCTGCAAAAGCTCGTCAACCAGCTCTTGCTGATGGCGAAGTTGGAAGAGGCGCCGCAGCGTTGCGTAGAGGGGTTGACGAGCGCCGATATCCAGGCGCTGTTTGGGCAATTGCGTCAAGATGCCGCGGTGTTGCGCCCAGACCTAGATATCGTGGTTCGGGTACACATGACGTCGCAAGCGCGCGCTTTTATGGATCTCGACGACCTCCATCAAGTCCTCGTCGTGCTCATCGACAACGCGCTCGGGCACACGCAAGTGGGGCGCGTCGAGCTAGCTGCACACGGGGATGAGGGAATGGTGCGCTTTACGGTATCGGACACCGGAGAGGGCATCCATCCGGACGTGGTGCCTCACGTATTCGACCGGTTCTACCGCGCCGACGCCGCCAGGGGATCCAGTCGCGGTTCGGGGCTTGGGCTGGCAATATGCAAACAGATTGTCGAGTCGTATCAAGGAAAGATTTACTTGCGCTCGAAGCCCGGCAGGGGAACTACCGTCATCGTGCGTATGCCGATGCAAGAACCTGAAGGACTCGAGCATGTCGTTCCAGGTCAGCTACACGGGCATGGAATGGAACCTAAGGAGATGCCGATAGATGAATCGCGACGAATTGCTTACACTGATGCCGTCGAACATTGAAATTAACACTGGTGAAGACCCGTCGGACGCCCTGCACAATATTCTCCTGGACGACGAGTGGGCACGCGAGGTCGGGCGCGAGGAGCGCTTGCCGACGGTGCGGGTCTGGCGCCATGCGCCCGTTCAGGGACTGGTGGTCAGTAAGCGAGATGTCGCTGGGGCAAAGGGAGAAGCGGCCATGCAAGTCATGGCTGGGCTCGGATGGCCCATTTTCGTGCGGCCGACGGGCGGTACCGCAGTCCCGCATGGCGCCGGCGTGCTCAATTTCTCGTTGCTCCTCCCGCGCACGCAGGAGAAAGCATCGACCGACGCGTACTACCGATTGTTGTGTCAGCCGATGCTCGACTGGTTTGCAGGATTGGGTCTCGACGCGACGACGGGTGCGGTCCCGGGCAGTTACTGCGACGGCAACTACAACGTCCTCGTCGATGGCCTGAAACTCGTCGGCACGGCGCAGGCGTGGCGCGGCGGGATCGCGGGCACGAAGTCCCGCCACCCTGGGTACGTCTTGGCACATGCTTGCATCGTGATCGATGTGGATATGGCGGAAGCGACTGAAGTCATCAACCGCTTCTACGAGGAAGTCGGTGACGACTACCGAGTGGACGCACGCACGTCGACCTCGCTCGCCGAGGTGCTTCGCCAGAAACACATCGAGGAAGCATATGATGCACAAATGGCTCAGACCGACTTTGTGAGATTCCTCGAGCGCTACTACGCAAACGCCAATCTCGACGTGTGCGTGCGCTAAGGGACCGTCGCGCTAGTGCGCCGCAAATTGGCCCGCGCGAGTTACGAAGCGGGCCCTTTTGCCGGTCTTGTAGGGATGGGCAGTTCGACGTGTACCGTCGTGCCTTTGCCGAGGCCATCGCTTTCGATGCCGATTTTGCCGCCGTGCGCCTCTGCGACCCAACTGGCGATCGCGAGACCGAGCCCTGTGCCTTTTGAGCTTTGTTCTCGAGACCTCGCCGGATCGACCGTGTAAAACCGATCAAACACCCGCTTCAAATCCTCTTTCGAGATTCCGAGTCCCGTATCCCGCACCAATATAAGCGCTGCGTTGCGCTGTTGCGTCAATGAGATCTCGATCTCACCGCCCTCTTGCGTGAACTTCATGGCGTTGTCGAGGAGGATGACGAGCAATTGATGTAATCGATCCCTATCCCCCTGGATAGTGATGGGCATGGGAACTGTGGCCTTGAATTGAATCCCTTTCATCAGGGCGAGTCCTTCGTACAGCTCGTGCACGTGAAGGATCAGATCCCGCAGGTCCAGCGGTTTGCGGTCGATGTTGACCTGATCGGAGTCGGACCTCGCCAAGGTCAGCAAGTCTTGGACGAGCTTGGACAGGCGCCGCGACTCGCCGTGTGCATTGTTGAGCCACTCGAGGTTCTCCGTGACCGTCTCATCGGTGTGCTCCATCACGATGCCGAGATTGGACTGAATGACGGCGAGCGGCGTCCGCAACTCGTGCGACGCGTCGGCGACGAATTCGATTTGGCGCTGCCAGGCGGATCGAATGGGGCGAAGCATCCGATCCGCCAGGATGAATCCGACCAGCGTGGCGCCCACAAGGCCGAAGAGACCGACGAACAGGATGATTCGCTGTAGGTTGTCGAGCTCATTCAACCAAGAACTGTCCTCAAAGATGGCAGCCAGGTAGAGATTCTGCCCGCCCGGGGTCGACTGCACGGGAATGAACAATATCCGAAAGTGATTGGTGCCCGTCGCGTAGTTGATGTACGTTCGCTTGGTGAGCTTGGATACTCGATTATTGATGTCTGTCGCCAAGCTTTCACCGAGTTCAGGGGACCAATAGAGCGGTGTACCGGCGCCGTACGACTCGATGACGGACACGTCGCGGAAACCACGTGGGGGGACGAACCCGGCATCGAGGAAGGATTGCACGGAGTTTTGAAGATTCTTGTCGATATTCTGCATGTACGTCCCGCGGACGATGGCGAAGACGGCAAAGGACGTGATGGAGTACAGCACCACGAGCAGAATGACGGACAAGAGTGTAATGCGAAACCGAAGTCGTTTAAACAATCACCAAGACCTTCTTTACCCTTTCGACATGGACGCATGAGAGTGGGTGCGCCTGTTTGCCGCCCGTCTCACGCTTGGGGCTCTGGGTGGAAGATGTAACCCACCCCGCGGACGGTCGCGATGTACGACGGCTTGTCCGCCTCGTCGATCTTCTTGCGCAAGAAGTGCACGTAGTTCTCGACGGCGTTTCCGATGACGTCCGCATCGGGACCCCATACTCTGTCGAGGATGATCTCCTTGGAAAGCACCTTGCCTTGATTGCGCATGAACAGTTCCAAAAGTTGAAATTCTTTTGCAGTCAATGTGAGTGCTTCGTCGTTTCGCGTCACCGTGCGCGTCGTGAAGTCCAGTCGAAACGGACCGGCCTCCATTGCGTCCGTGCCACTGATTTGCCCGGTGCGCCGCGTCAACGCGCGCACGCGCGCGAGGAGTTCCTTGTTGTCGAACGGCTTGACCAAGTAATCGTCAGCGCCCGCGTCGAGGCCGACCACCCTGTCCTCCACGGTGTCCTTGGCGGTGAGCAGCAGGACCGGCGTTTGGATTTCCTGCTCGCGCATCCCCTTGAGGATGTCGATCCCGGACATGTTCGGCAACATGATGTCGAGGATGACGATGTCGTAGCTATCCGTCGTGGCCAAATCGTAGCCCGTTTCTCCGTCGTGTTCGACATCGACCACGTATTGATTCTCTTTCAGCAGTTGTTTGAGTGCGGCAGCGAGTCTTCGTTCGTCCTCCACGAGTAAAATACGCACACCTGGAACCTCCCTACGCTACAACCTGTGCTTCTTATATTGTACATGGTTTGCTCCGCAGATTGAACGTGATATACTATCGCGGGCTTACACGCGCGTCGAGCCCGCAATTACAGATGATTAAACGCTTACACAAGCGCGCTCACACGTCGGAGGAGGATGTTCATGATTCGCGCGCTCAGCCGGCGCAAACACATACAGACCGATATCCCATTGGTCGTGTGGTTGCTCGGGCTTGGATGCCTGTTGAATGTAGGGGGCCTGTCGCTGCTCTGGCCCGTGAACTCCATCTACATTCACACCAGTTTGCACAAGAGTATGGCCGTTGCCGGGGTCGTGATGATGGTCTATTCCGGCACAGGGCTGCTTGGCAGCTTCATTGGCGGCTGGCTGTACGATCGCTTTGGCGCCATGCGAGTCATGGTGTTTACGCTGGTGGTGAGCTGTCTCGTCATTTTGCTTCCGGCCTTCACGCAGGGCTTTACGGTATATGTTCTGGTCATGGCCGTATTTGGCACCGCCTGCGCCATTCCGTTTCCAGTCCTAAACGCAGTCGTCGGTCACGCCTGGCCCGCAGGTGGGCGGCGATCGTTCAATTTTCTATACGTCTCCAACAACCTCGGAGTCGCCATTGGTACCGCACTCGGGGGTGTGATGGCGTCGAACTCGTTTCAGGCCGTGTTCTTTGGCATTGCCATCGGTTACGCGACACTGCTGTTGCTGGTGATCACCGCGCTTAGGCGCCCGCTCCACGCGATTCGCGCCCAACTGCACGACGATGCGAGTGATTCGCAACAGGGCATGCGCACGCCCATCCCATGGGGAGGCATCGGCATTCTTCTGGCAGGGTATATCACGGCGTGGGTCGTGTACGTCCAGTGGCAGAGCACGGTATCTGTCTACATGCAAGCCAGCGGTTACTCGCTGGCTTCGTACAGTCTCTTGTGGACGCTCAACGGGTTGTTTATCTTTCTCGCTCAACCGCTTGTATCCTACGTCACTAGACGATTTCCATCGTTGTCTACGCACATGGTCGGCGGCGTCATTTTGTTTGCCCTCAGCTTCCTTGTCATGTTATTTGCACATGACTACGAAATGTATGTTGTCGCGATGGTGCTCACGACGCTCGGTGAGATTTTTGTTTGGCCATCCGTTCCAGCGGCTATTGCGCAAATTGCGCCAGCGGGGCGCCTTGGCACACTGCAAGGGCTCGTCGGCAGTGCGGCTACGTGTGGTCGCATGATTGGCCCCGTCCTCGGCGGGGTTCTCTACGATCACGCCGGGTTTCACTACATTCTCCTATACGCCATGCCAACGCTCAGCCTGCCGGTGATTCTATTTTTGTTGTACCACCGGTTCACAGCACCTCACCTCGAAGAAATGGGCCCAGAACGGCGGTTCTGAGCCCGTTTTCTCCACTTCGCTCCAAACCATGTCAGGAATCTTTACTTGATGTAAAAATAAGAGAATTCTTAACTTTGTCGTGATAAGTGCCAAAAACTCAGTCGTGGCGCGTTTTCTGCCAAAACGGAAGCTTGTTTTCCAGTTAATGGTCTGTTTACAAGGGATTTTTGTGTAGCTAAAATTTCGCTGTAACACTTAATTATCTGTTAATTTTGGCTTGTGAAAACATTGCTAACTATCCGGCGAGTCCGGCGCGTTTTGTGCCGAGCGTTAAGGGGGGAGATGGATGGCAGAACCGCTACTTGCCATTCGCGATTTACGAACGTACTTCATCAGCAAGGACGCTGAGGTGCATGCGGTCGACGGGATCGACATCGATGTGGAGAGAGGTCAAATCGTCTGCATCGTCGGTGAATCCGGCTGCGGAAAAAGCATGACTTCCCTATCTATCATGCGCTTAGTTCCGAAACCGCACGGAAAGATCGTGACGGGTCAAATTATCTTTGACGGTGAGGACCTTCTCCGGCTCAAGGACGCAAAGATGGCCGACGTGCGCGGCAATGATATATCGATGATCTTTCAGGAGCCGATGACTTCGCTAAATCCGGTTCTAACGATCGGTGAACAAATCGGTGAAGTGTTGATTCGCCATCGCGGGCTGAACAAGCGGCAAGCGCTGGAACAATCGATAGAAATTCTGAAATTCGTAGGTGTTCCAAGAGCGAATGAGATCATTCGAGAGTATCCCCACCAGTTGTCTGGGGGCCTTCGCCAACGCGTGATGATTGCGATGGCGATGGTGTGCAAACCAAAGCTCTTAATCGCTGATGAGCCGACTACGGCGCTGGATGTCACGATTCAGGCTCAGGTTCTGGAATTGATGAAGAAAATGCGCGAAGAGACGGGGACAGCCATCATCCTCATCACGCACGACCTCGGCGTCGTCGCCGACATGGCGGATCACGTGGTCGTCATGTATGCAGGTCAAGTGGTTGAGAGCGTTCACGCGGATATCATTTTCGACACGCCGAAGCATCCCTATACGAGGGCTCTCCTGGACTCGATTCCGTCCTTGGAAGAGGAGAAGGACGTGTTGTACTCGATTCCCGGAACGGTGCCGAATGCAGCCAACTTTCCGCAGGGTTGTCGGTTCGCGCAGCGTTGTCCGATGGCCCAAGACAGTTGCTTTGTGACGATGCCAGAGCTCCGCGAAGTGGAGCAGGGACACTTTGTTCGCTGTGATCTGATATGAAAGGGGGGACTGTGATGACTGAGAACCTATTGGAAGTGACTGATTTACAAAAACACTTTCCAATCACGGCTGGTTTTTTTAAACGGCAAGTCGGGGCTGTTAAAGCCGTTGACGGGGTTTCGTTTAGCCTGAAGGCAGGTGAAACACTCGGTATCGTGGGAGAATCCGGTTGCGGAAAGTCGACAACCGGCCGGATGGTTATGCGGATCATTCAACCGACGCGAGGGAAAATCGTCTTCGACGGGCAGGATATCAGCCGGTTGCGAGGACGTGCACTGCGGGACATTCGGCGCAAGTTCCAGATGGTGTTTCAAGATCCTTACGCATCACTGAACCCGAAGATGAGTGTAGGAGAGACCATAGCGGAGCCACTCATCGTCAATCAGGTCCTAAAAGGGCGACAGGCTACAGAGCGCGCTGTACAGCTGTTGGAAACCGTAGGTCTACGGGGAGGGGATTTTAACCGCTATCCGCACGAGTTTTCCGGAGGACAGCGGCAGCGTATCGGAATCGCTCGAGCGCTTGCACTCAACCCGAAATTGATTGTGGCGGACGAAGCCGTTTCGGCGCTGGACGTCTCGATTCAATCCCAGATCCTCAACCTGTTGATGGATCTAAAGAGCGACTTCAACCTTTCGTATTTGTTTATCTCGCACAATTTGGCCGTGGTGCGTCATATCAGCGACCGAGTTGCGGTGATGTACCTCGGGCACATGGTGGAAATTGGGCCGAAACATTCGCTTTACGGAGAGCCACTTCATCCGTATACGCAGGCCCTCATCTCAGCGGCACCCGAACCGAAGCGGGTAAATCGGCGTTCGAGAATCATTTTACAGGGAGATGTACCTAGCCCTGCAAATCCGCCCAAGGGGTGTCCGTTTCATACCCGCTGTCCGCGCGTCATGGATGAGTGCAAGGTCGAACGCCCCGTGCTTCAAGAGGTTCGCCCAGACCACTTCGTCGCGTGCCACCTTCATCAGTAGGTGAATGACTAGGCAGTGAAAGGAGTGAGGAACTGAACGCATCGCCGCCGTCTTCGTTCTCATGTCTATGAATTCTAACAGGTTGAGCACAACGCCTCGGAATCTGGCACCGAGGTGAGAGAAACATCATCTACACTTGCAGACAAAAGGGGGAAATCAAAGTGAAATCACGTCCAATGCTACTTTTGGCCGGCGTCACGACGGCCGTCATTCTGGCTGCTGCCGGTTGCGGAAATCAGACAAATACTTCGAGTACATCCAATAGCTCCAATACCAGTACTACGAGTTCCAGTGGGCAGACGCCGCAAAAGGGCGGAACGCTCGTCGTCGCGTTGCCGCCACAGACGAACCTAACATGGTATTTTCCACTAGAAAACTCGCAGAACGCGAGTATCTATAACGCGCAATTATTCAGTCAGATGTATATGCCTGTTTTGTATATCAACAATAACTACGACATCGATTACAACGATTCACTTGCCTCAAATGTGTCTTACAATAAAGCAGGTACGCAGTACACGATTACCCTCAATCCAAAGTACAAGTGGTCGGATGGCAAGCCCGTGACCGCACAAGACGTAGTCTGGGGATACAACATCATCGCCGCGACAGACAATCCGAAAGCACCAGCGCCATGGCCGAACTACAATGCCGGATCCGGTGGCGTTCCAGCTAATATACAGAGCGTCAAAGCGACCGATGACCACACAGTCGTCGTGACGTTGAAGAAGGCCGTCAACCAGCAGTGGTTTATCTACAACGGGCTTGGTCAATTGTACGCATTTCCACAACATGCTTGGAACAAGTATCCAAACGACATGAACCAGGAAATTGCCTACTTGGGCAAAGAGGCGACCGACCCGACGTTCTTCAAGGTGGTCGATGGTCCGTTTAAGCTTCAGAGTGCAGTAAACAACCAGTCTTGGACGATGGTACCAAACGACAATTTTGACGGTCACAAGAGCACGCTTGACAAGTTGATCTTCCAATATGAGGGGTCGAGCGACTCTGAATTCGCTGCCCTCAAAACCAACTCGGTCAACCTCGGCTATCTCGATCTCGCTCAGATCGGTTCTGAGAACGCGCTGAAGTCGCAAGGTGACGCCATTACAGAGAGTTATGGCTTTGCGTATTTTGACACCGAGCTGAACCTTCAAAAGGGCTGTACAGCGCATTTAACGACCTAAAAGTTCGTGAAGCCCTGCAGATGGGCGTCGACCAAGATGCCATCGCGAAAGATATCTATCACGGCGTGGCAGCGCCACAGTACGGCGCCATTCCGACGAAGCCCAGTACCAAGTATCTAGATCCCCGCCTTGCAAAACCACTGTTCCCATTTAGCATCGACGCCGGTAAAAAGCTGCTCGAATCGGACGGATGGTCGCTCCAAAACGGCGTGATGACCAAGAACGGCGTGCAATTGAAATTTACGCTGATGTACTCCAGTGGCAGTGCATCGACCGATCAGATGGAGCAGTTAATTCAGCAGGATTGGAAGCAGATGGGGGTCGACGTGACGTTAAAACCGACGCCGTTCGCCACCTTGATCGGAATCATGGACAATCCGAAGGATAGCAGTCAATGGACGGCGGCTGGTGCGCAGGGCGTGATCTACGGCGGATCGTACCCATCAGGGGAACAACTCTTTGAGCCAGGCGGACTCGATAACTTCGGTTATGACAACCCGAGTATCGACAAACTGATTGCCAAGACAAATCAACCGGCTGCTTCCGAACAGCAGTCACAACAGGACTTCTACAACTACGAATACGCTTTGTCGAAGGATGCGCCGGTCATCTGGAACCCAAACCCGGGTACGCTGACTGTCACGGCGCCAAATGTACACAACGCGACAGCACAGTACTTGAATCCGACAACAGGCTATCCGCTGTTCCAATATGTCTGGATGTCGAAATAGTGGGTATCTGAACTTACTAGTTTATGCACTGGGTCCGAGGCACGCATTTGCGAGTCTCGGACCAGGAAGGAGGAACTATGGTTACACCGGCTGAGCTACTAGAACAAAAACGACCTGCGGTTCAGTCATCTGGCCGGTCTCGGGCGTGGAGGCGCTTCTGGAGCTATCCTTTGAGCACCGCGGGGATTGTCGGCGTACTCTTTTTGTTCGCCTTTTCATTCCTGGGCCCTATTTTCTACCATGTGGACCCGCTGGCACAAAACATCACGCACATGTTACAGCCCCCTTCCGCAGCTCATCCCATGGGTACGGATGACCTAGGACGCGACGTCTTGTCCCGACTGATGGTCGGTGGGCGCTCATCTCTTGAAGTCGGCTTTTTGTCGGCATTTGTCGCGATGGCCTTCGGAACGTTGTACGGGATGATCAGTGGCCTCGTCGGTGGGTGGACGGATATCATTTTGATGCGTATCGTAGACGTTCTGCTCTCGATTCCAAGTCTATTTATCCTTCTGTTCTTAGATGTCACGTTCAAACCGAGTGTTGTACTGATGATTTTCGTCATTGCTTCTACGAGTTGGCTGACAGTCAGTCGTATCGTTCGCGGCGAGGTTCTGAAGATCAAGACGGAGACGTACGTCGAAGCGGCACGTCTGGCTGGAGTCGGCCCATGGCGACTGATGCTGAAGTATTTAGTTCCAAACTTTATTGGTACAGTCCTCGTCACAACGACATTTAGTGTTGCGGACAGTATTCTGACCATCGCTGGGCTCAGTTTCCTAGGGCTTGGGCTTCCACCTCCGGCACCGAACTGGGGCGCTGAGTTATCAGAGTCGCTCAACTATATCTTCCAAAACTCTTGGTGGCTGATTTACCCACCTGGCATTTTGATCTTGGTGTCCCAGCTATCTGTCAATTTCGTTGGAGACGGTCTCCGACACGCACTGGAAACTCGCGTCGATTAAATCGGTCGACGCGGCTATCCGTTATGAACATGCGTACGAAAGAGGGGTGACTTCCGTTGGTGAACTACATCGTGAAACGCATTTTACAGGCGATTCCAGCCCTTCTCGGCATTAGTATTATGTCGTTTATTCTGCTTCATATTGTACCGGGTGATCCCGTCCGCATTATGTTGGGCAACCACTATACGGCTGCGCGGGCGGCAGCTCTCTCTGCACAACTAGGTTTGAATAAACCGCTCTGGCAGCAATACTTCATCTGGTTGGGGCACTTGTGTCAGGGGAACTTAGGGTTCTCCTACGAGTTTGGCAAACCAGTTACGGGCGTCATCCTCAATGCGATGCCTACGACACTGTCCCTGGTCCTGTTGGCCACGTTGTTGGCGCAGTTGTTCGCCATTATCTTAGGCACGATACAGGCGTATTTCGAGAATTCCATATTTGATCACGTGGTCACGGTAGTGAATTATTTCTTCTATTCGATGCCTGCGTATTGGTTGGGGATTATCATGGTAATCGTGTTCGCCATCGACTTAAAATGGTTCCCTGCCGGAGGCATTATCAACAATCAAGATCCGAATGCAGGATTTTTTGACCGACTCCATCACCTGATTCTCCCATCGATCACGTTGGCGCTCATCTCGCTGGCAGGCTGGTCGCGGTATATGAGATCTTCTGTGCGGGATACGCTCTTGCTCGATTATGTGCGAACGGCGCGTGCCAAGGGACTTCGCGAACGGCGTGTGGTGTTCCGTCACGTGATTCGCAATTCGGTACTTCCGCAAATCACACTCTTTGGCGTGTCGTTCCCTGGTCTGTTTGCAGGTGCTCTCTTCCTTGAGGAAATATTTAACTACCCCGGCATGGGGCTTCTGTATTGGAATGCGACGAACGTTCGGGATTATCCTATCCTACTAGGCGTGACAATGCTCTTGGGCGCGTTGACGATTATCGGCAATCTGATTGCTGATATTCTCTACAGCGTCGTGGATCCGCGGATCAGTTACTTGTCGTCATAATCCGGATTGACATTCGGCCAGCTCGCCCATGGGCTGGCCGTTTTTGTGTGCTGATGCGCGCTATCACGGCCTCGACCATCCGTGTCAAGCGGGACGCGAGCACATGTAGTCGAGGACGAATACTGGATCATACCTCCCAAAAAAACTATTATCGGATTGTACAACACGTATACCCGTGTTCGAAAGGTGGGCTTACAGTGAATCAGTTACAACAAATTCTGGAACACAATCAGCGGTTTGTCGAAGGTCATGAATATGAGCAATATCAGACATCTAAATTTCCCAACAAAAAACTCATTGTCTTATCGTGTATGGATACGAGGCTAAGCGATTTGTTGCCTCGGGCGATGAATCTCAAGAATGGCGACGCGAAGTTTATCAAAAATGCTGGTGCAGTCGTATCCCATCCATTTGGAAGTATCATGCGAAGCATCATTGTCGCGGTGTACGACCTCGGAGCCGACGAGATTTGCGTCGTTGGTCACCATGGGTGTGGTATGAGCAGTATTAATCCAGATGAGACCATCAAAAAAATGACGAACAGTGGTATCTCAATTGAGACGATTGAAACGTTGGAGTATGCGGGCATTGACCTCGGGGCGTGGTTGCAGAGGATTGAATCGATTCCTGACAGCGTGCGCAGCAGTGTGCAAATGATTCGCAATCACCCGCTGTTGCCGAAGTCGCTGGTGGTACACGGCCTGGTCATCGACCCGGAAACGGGGAAACTGGACGTCGTCGTAAACGGTTATCAAGGCGAATAACGTCCCGTCTGCACGTGTTTTTGCAGATTCTCTCGACGGATCGAATGACTCGTTTATGCTCCTCCTCAGACGTACAGATGTCCGCTCTGCCATCGCTAGTGTGCAGAGCGGATCTCCTATAATTCGCGCCAATCTCGTCCGCTCACTGACAGGCATCAAATTGTGTCACCCCCACGCTCAAAGAAATCAAATGATCCGATAGTATCAAATCGGATTGTCACCAATTGTTCACACGTTCCCCATTGTGCTTACAATCGTGCACTCTGTATCATAGTTGATGTTGCTTTTATTTCGTAAGCGAAATGTTTGTACGCAAAATAAATCGTAAGGGAGGGACGGACAATTGGACACAACGAACGATCTGATGAATGGTCGACAGCGCGCTGGAGTGCTGATCGATTCGTTTCGCCAGGTCAACCGTTCGATGGATCGATTGTGGCGTCATCAGGCAGAATCGCTGGGCCTGACGCTCGTTCAATTGATGGTGTTGCGGTCGTTGACGGACGATTCCGACTTGTCCCTGGGCGCCTTGGCGGAGAGTTGTCAAATCGGCTGTAGCACGATGAGTGGCGTGGTCAAACGATTGGTGGAATCGGGCGCGGTAGAACGTCATCGACTGGAAGATGACCAACGAACGATCGCAATTCGACTCACCCCCAAAGGCATGGAGTTAAAGAATCAGGCGTTTGGAGAAGAGTCATGCATGCGCAACGCCTTTTTACGATTCCTGGACTTATCCGACAACGATATTGACGCCATGCTTGCGCTGCACCAAAAGCTGATAGAGGTTCTAAATAGAGAGTAATCCTTGAGATTACTGAAGATGGAGAGATGAGTATGGGGAACGCATCCGTAAATCAGGTCCGAACTGGACCGATTTTCGCAATTATTCTTATTGGCGCATTCGTCGCATTTCTAAACCAAACACTAATCAACGTTGCACTGCCGCAAATGATGGATCGATTGCACATCAGTGCGACGACCGGGGATTGGCTGACGACCATTTTCATGTTGGTCAATGGAATTGTGATCCCAATCACCGCCTTTTTGATGGATCGGTTCACCACCAGGCAACTGTACATCACATCGATGGGACTTTTTACTGCAGGTACACTGATCTGTTGTATCGCACCAAATTTCGGTTGCATCCTCGTGGGTCGCGTCGTTCAAGCAGCTGGGGCAGGTATTCTGTTTCCACTGATCACAAATATCATCTTCACACTATTTCCACCTGAGAAGCGAGGTGGAGCTATGGGTATTTTTGGTATATCCATCAACTTTGCACCAGCCATCGGGCCAACTCTCTCGGGGTGGATTGTCGAAAGTCACTCGTGGCGTGTGTTGTTCCTGATCATTTTGCCGATTGCATTGATCGACTTGGTCATCTCCATATTCGTGCTCAAAAATGTATCCGAGACTAGTCGTCCGAAGTTGGACGTGTGGGGCGTGATTTTGTCGACGATCGGATTCGGTGGCGTTCTCTACGGCTTCGCGACAGCTGGTGACTCAGGCTGGGGCAGTGCCGATGTGGTGACCATGCTCGTGGTCGGCGCGGTAGGTATTTTCCTCTTCGTCTGGCGGCAATGGGTTGTCGGGCATGCACTGTTGGAGTTTCGCATTTTTCGCTATCCGATGTACAGCTTGACCACAGTCGTCAACGTGGTCGTGACCATGTCTCTTTACTCTGGCATGATTTTAATGCCGATTTACATGCAAAACGTCCGTGGTTTTTCGTCGCTGCTCTCTGGCCTGATGTTGTTGCCGGGCGGCATTGTGATGGGGGTCATGTCGCCAATCACTGGTCGTCTGTTCGATAAAATGGGCGCTCGCTGGTTGGCCGTGACCGGATTGGCGATCACGGTTGTGACGACGTATGCATTGACTCGCCTTACCTTGAACACGAGCTTTACGTACGTGGTCATCGTCTATACACTTCGCATGTTTGGGATGTCTATTTTGATGATGCCGATTTTTACGGCGGGATTAAACGAACTTCCGATGACCTTGAATCGGTATGGCACGGCGATGGTGAATACGCTGCGGATGATTGCGGGAGCAGTCGGGATGGCGCTCTTCGTATCCATCATGACGAACGTGGGCGCGACGCACACCAAGTCGATTGTCGTGCGCGAGCACATTGCTCCTACGGATAAAGCCCATATGGCAACGGCGTTAAACCAAGGTCTGGTCGCAGGGATCAACGAGGCATTTGTGGTCGCGACGGTATTGACCGTCGTGGCATTCATACTGTCGTTCTTCATTCAACGGACGTCGCCGAAGGAGGACACGATTACGAATCGGGTTCAACGAAACAAGGAACAGAAGACGGGATTGGCCATCGCGCATGACTGATGTTGACTGATCGAAGGCGCACCAGGAGGTGTGCCTTTTTTCTTGTGTTTGTTCGAAGCTCAGGCAGCTGACTTTGGTGACGGTAGTTGATGAATGAGCAAGTAACAAACGGTGGTGCTGCAACGCATTAGCTCTGGCCAAATTCCTCGCGTGGCTTTCCGTATCTAACCAAGACATGCCACAAAAATTCCCGCCTTATGAAAGGAATTGATGTATATAACAGTTCAAAAAAAGGACAGTCGCTTGGCACTGCGACTGTCCAGGAGGCAAGGATTTAAATTGAAAGTGGCGTCTTGAGGTCGGCTACGAACTCCATGATAATCCTCTAGTTTTGCGTGGAGTTGGAGGCGATGTGTGATTTGTGTGGAGACGGTTCATCCTCGCCCGGCCGTCTCGCTCAAAAAGGATGAGATACAAAATGTCGCTTGGCGGTGACGCCTGCGAATGCATTCGAATTTCACGTGAAGCATCGCTGTTGACCAATCCGTAGGTTCGTGCGACACGGGTTTCAATCGCACGTCTTTTGCTTCGTTGGTACCGACGTGAAGCACAGAGATAGGGTGGTTGTCGAGGAAGATATCCGGGGTGACGACGTGGTGGTGCACTTCTAGGAGCATCATGACGTCGAGCGCCGGTCCTGTGCCATAGTTGCGTATTCGCACGGTCAACTCATTGGACCCTATCGATATTTCGTCAATGGACAACACCGGCACGAAGGAGTCGATCACACTGCGACGCGTCTGGTACAGGGAGCACAGCGCGATGGCCAGCGTTCCGAGCGACGAAACGATGGTCGCAGATTCAATCATGTCGAGTGTCGTCCACCACATTGTGCGCCCCCCTTATGTCCGGACCCTCGTCGGGATCGTATTCTGCGCAGTTTGGAAAACTGTATGAGTTCCAGCGTCTTAGCCGTTTATCGATCGCGCCTGTATGCATCCTTGCTTCTATGCATGCTTTCTTCCATTTAAGGCAACTTAATATTTGTCGCAGTTGCTGTGAAGAAAGGAGTTCGCGCATGTACGGGAGCATTGTGTCGCTGGTTCCATTTTTTGTGGTCATTCCGATTGCCCTGTGGACCAAGCAGGTCATTCCGGGGCTCGCCATCGGGTTGTTCATCGGCGCTTATCTCCTCCATCCCTCGATGCTTGGAGGCCTGCAATCGGCCATCACATATGTGGTTCGTGAGACCACGACGAGCGGCAATCTCAACTTGGTGTTGTTTCTGTATGGGTTCGGGTCGTTCGTCGGACTGATTCGCGTCACTGGAGGAGTCGCTGGATTTTCGGAATGGATCGGGAAGCGCATCAAGACGGAGCGCGGAGCCTTTGTCCTCACCTGGGTATCGTCAGCCGCGACGTTCATGGCACCGGACTTTCGGATTATCACCATCGCACCAGTGGTGCGGCGAATCTTCAGCCGGTTAGGTGTAAAGCCCGAGAAGGTGGCGTATGTCATCGACGTCACGTCAACGCCCCTCTGCGCCATTGTTCCGCTTGGCACGGCGTTTGTCGGGTACATGGTGGGGCTCATGCACACCTCACTCGATCACACCCGAACCACCTACACGCCATACAGTCTGTTCATCGCGAGCATACCGTTCAACTTCTTCGCCTGGGTGATGCTCGTCGTCGGTTTCGTGTTGACATTCTTCACGCGCAACCATGCTCGTGCCACGGCGCAGACACCGCAGGCGACTGAACCAGATCATCTGCGCTCCCGGAACCGTCGTCACATCGAGCAGAAGATGCGCCAGGTCGCAGCGATGGCCAGCATGGAAACCGGTGCCGTCGGCGCTGTGCCAAGTGTCGATGTCGGCCGCAGAAACGCACGACAAGAGTCGGACAAGGACATTCCAGACCCTGTCGAACTGCTATCGGAGCGAGTACATCCGAGCGCGGCCAATCTGGTCGTTCCGCTCGTCGTCCTGCTCGTCCTCACGATCGGCCTCACGTACGCCTCCGGATTCGCCAATGGCGGGCGCGGCGTCTTTCAGGCACTCGTCCAGGCTAATGCTTCGGCGGCCATGTTACAGGCCCTCATCGCAACGCTCGTCTTTATGTTTGTGTTCTACGCGTGCCGTCGCCAACCGATCGACCGCACCATGTTTGGCTTTATGCAGGGCGGCAACGAGATGATGTCCGTCATCGTGCTGCTTGTCCTCATTTGGGCCGTGTCGGCGGTTTCTAGCGATCTCGGCTTTTCGCAGTTCTGCCAGCGTGAAATCACCCGGTTTGTACCGCACGCGTTCATCGTGCCAGCCCTGTTTGTGTTCGGCTGCGTCATCTCCTACTTCATCGGATCGTCGTTCGGCACGTGGGGCATGTTGATGCCGTTAGGATTTTCACTCGCGTCGACTGGCGCCGGGGGGCTGCCGCTGATCGCAGGGGCCATTTTCGCCAGTGGTACATTCGGCGGATTCGCGTCGCCCCTGAGCGATAACACGGTGGCCATGGCGACGATGATGAAGCTCCCAGTGATGCGCTACGCCAACTACAAAACGAAGAGTGCGGCGCTCGCCGCGGGGATTTGTGTCCTGTTGTACATCGTCCTCGAATGGGTCCTCTAAAAGGGGACCTCATCGCCAGGGATTTGCTTCGACTCTTGAAGTTACGGTATGTTTATTAGGTTGACCTCGTACCGGAAGGAGGAAGTCCATGAATGCGAAATCACTGATGCGGCAATTTTTGTGGGAAAATAGGCTAGCGTACGGAATCTCTATTCTAGCAATTATCCTCTCGAATTTTATCAATGTTCAGTTTCCGAATATCTTAGGACGTTTCACCAATGCGCTTCAAGCGCATCGACTCAATTCAAAAGACGTCATGGTATACGCGGTACTCCTCCTCGTGGTGGGTGTCGTCTACGTGCAGTTTTACGCAATTGGACAATATCGCAATGGGCGGTTAGGGCGTCAATTTGAGTATTTGTTGAGGCGTCGATTGTTCGCTCATTGGGAGCTCTTGTCAACCGAATACTTCCGGCATCGAAGTATCGGAGACTTGCTCAATCACGCTATGAACGACATTCGCCAGGTACGAGAGGCGCTGTCTGGAGGTCTCAACATTCTGACCAACGCCATCTTCCTCCTGCTGGCGACCCTGATTATGACGTTTACCACCATCAGCGTGAAATTGACGCTGTTCAGCATGATTCCACTCGTGTTCATTCCAGTGTTTATCGTCTGGTTCGGCCCGCAAATTCGGGACTCGTCGCGCAAGGTACAGGAGGCCCTATCCGACATGTCGGAACTGACCGAGGAGAGCCTCAGCTCGATTCGGCTGATCAAGGCGACGGCGAACGAGCGAGTTGAGACGGAGCGCTTTCGCGACAAGGTTGACCATATTGTGAGTCAGCAGTTGACCCTGTTCCGGCGCAGTGCGACGTTCCAGGCGTTCATCCCGACGATGAGCTCCATCAGTTTTGCGATCGCGCTGTTATACGGCGGATATTTAGCCTTGTCTGGCCAGATCAAGTTGGGCGCGTTTGTGGCGTTCACGCTGTATGTTGGACAGCTCGTACAGCCACTCCAGCAAATTGGCTTTGTGATCAACAACTTTCAGCGCGCATCCGCGTCCCTGATCCGCTTGCAAGTTCTCCTCGAGGAGAAGCCCAGCATCACCGACGCACCGCATCCGGTGGAATTGAGCAGCGTCCGCGGAGAAATTCAAGTGCACTTGCCGGCCTTTCAGTATTCAGATGGACAAGCTCCTGTACTGAGGAACATCGAGTTTCGGGTGTTGCCGGGACAGACCCTGGGGATTGTCGGACGCACGGGATCCGGCAAGACGACGCTCGCCAACTTGCTGCCTCGCATATTCGATCCGCCGGCAAACACCATCTTCCTCGACGGCCACGATATTCGGGAGATCCGCCTCGAGACGTTGCGCAAAGCGATTGCCTACGTGCCCCAAGACGGCTTTTTATTCTCCACGTCTGTCGGGGAGAACATCTCCTTCGGCGACGCAAACGCCACGCGAGCGCAGGTCGAACAGGCGGCGAAGGCGGCGCGCGTGTACGACGACATCGCCGCGTTTCCAGACGGTTTTGACACCGTGATCGGCGAACGGGGT
The DNA here is from genome assembly GCA_029166985.1 of Alicyclobacillus fastidiosus. Classification (GTDB taxonomy): domain Bacteria; phylum Bacillota; class Bacilli; order Alicyclobacillales; family Alicyclobacillaceae; genus Alicyclobacillus; species Alicyclobacillus fastidiosus_A. The sequence continues at coordinate 1,264,584 of CP119138.1, forward strand.
GTGACGCTGTCCGGCGGGCAGCGCCAGAGGACGGCCATCGCGCGAGCGTTTCTCAAGTCGGCTCCCATCCTCATCATGGATGACAGTTTGTCGGCGGTGGATATGAACACGGAGAAGCAAATCATCGCGGCGCTCGAGCGAGTACGGCAGTCGCGAACGACGCTGATTATCGCACACCGCCTGTCCGCAGTCCGGCATGCCGATCACATTATCGTGTTGGAAGACGGAGTCATCGCAGAAGAGGGAACGCACGAGGAACTGATCGCCAAGGGTGGGCTCTATGCGAAGACTTACCACATTCAACAGGAGGGGGAGGTGACGAGAGTATGAGCAAGGTTGAAGCGGGCGCGCGACCGGAGCCACAGAAAGCGGGAATGTCCAGTCTCGGCCGCCTCTTGCCGTACGCAAGGCCTTATCTTTGGCAGTTCGTGCTCGTGCTCGTCCTCGTCGTCATCTTTAATGCGTCGACCGTGATGCAGCCGTATCTGGTTAAAGTGGCCATCGACAGCGACATCTCGACGAAGCATCCGAGTTATCACGGATTGCTTGTCATCGCGCTCATCTATGTAGGCGTGGTCATCGTCGGCGTCGTGGCGAATTTCGCACAGACGGTCTTGCTGCAGAACGCTGGCCAAAATGTCATCCGTTCCATTCGCCTGTCGCTCTTCTCGCACATCGAGCGCCAAGCGATGCGCTTCTTTGACACGCGCGCGGTCGGCCGGCTCGTCACCAACGTGTCGAACGACACGGAGACGGTCAGTCAGTTCTTTACGAACTTTTTCCTCAGTCTCATCCGCGATGGACTGAGTATCGTCATGATTGTGTTTGCGATGTTCCAATTGAACGCCAGGATCGCCCTGTACTGTATGGTGATCATCCCGATTATCTTCATCATTTCTGCCCTCTTTCGCGGTCGTCTGCGGCGCGCCTACCAAACGACGAGGACGCGGCTGTCAAACGTCAACGCCTTTCTGGCGGAAAACCTGGCTGGCATGCGGATCATCCAGATTTTCCATCAGGAACAGCGGCAATCTCAGGCCTTCGAGGCGTTAAACGAGTCGCATCGCCAGGCAAACGTCCACGAGTACCGCACGTCCGTATGGTTCAATCGCGCCTTTGAAATTCTCGGTAACGTCGCGGTCGCGGCCGTCGTCTGGATTGGTGGTGGAGCGGTACTGAGGCATTGGATCGAGTTTGGTACGCTGTACGCCTTCATACGCTACATCCAGCAGTTCTTTCAGCCGATCAACGCGATGACGCAGCAGTGGAACACGCTGCAGTCGTCGATGGTGGCCGCAGATAGAATCGGTCAGGTGCTAGCGGTTCGGCCAGAAATCGAGGACGCTCTTGACCCGGTCCACATCCGCAAGGAAGAGATTCGGGGGCGGGTGGAATTTGAGCATGTCACGTTTGGCTACAAACCGGGACAAACGGTACTCAAGGATATCCATTTCACGATCGAGCCAGGTCAGTTTATCGGTGTGGTGGGTGCAACCGGTGCAGGAAAGAGTTCTGTGATGGGCCTGTTGACGAGGTTCTACGAGCCTCAGAAAGGGACGATCACAGTCGACGGAGTGTCCATCGATGCTTATTCACAGGAAGATTTGCATGCCATCATCGGCATTGTACAGCAGGACGTCAGCTTGTTCACAGGGACTGTGAAGGATAATATTCGCCTCTTTCGGCAAGAGATCTCCGACGAGACCGTGCGTCATGCGGCTGAGGTGGTAGGGGCGGATACGCTGATTTCACGCCTTGCACGCGGGTATGAGACAGAATTGTACGGGAAAGGATCCAACCTGTCGGCTGGCGAGCGGCAACTTATCTCGTTTGCTAGGATCGTCGCACTCAATCCGCGGGTGCTCATCCTCGATGAGGCGACGGCCAGTCTCGACAGCCAGACAGAAGAACTCGTCCAGCGGGGGTTGCGCGCCGTGGCCACGAACAGGACGACGATCGTCATCGCACACCGCCTATCGACCATTCGCCACGCAGACAAGATTCTCGTGCTCGATAAAGGGCGCCTGGTGGAGCAGGGGACCCATTCCGAACTCGTCAAACTGGGTGGATTGTATGCGGCGCTCGATGCGCAAAGCGGCGTCGACGTCGAGCAGTGAAGGCGCACCGTCCTACTCCATCAGAAGGTTTTCGTATGCTATGATGTCTATGGTCGCGAACTTGCCCTGCCTGCGGTTCAGGACAAAGGGGGGAAAACCCGTTGCAGATACAGAGACCGCGATCCGTCCGGGAAGTGTTTGAGCTCAGTCTCATGCTATATCGCCGGAGATTCCGATTTTTAATCGGCACAGCGCTGGCCATTCTGTTTCCTTATTATATAGCCAGCACATATGTGAAAACGCACTTTATGATCACTTCAGACGACCAGATACAATCCCTGATGAGCGATGTGGAGGCGAAAGGCAGCGGCGTAAACGCCTTGTTCTCTGCATTGCCAGCCCGAATGTACATCTGGTACCTCGTGTTAACCGCAATCTTTTTTCTACTCGTGTTGCCGCTTGTGTACGGCATGATTGCGCACATGAGCTCGCGGGTGCTGTTGCGAGGGAAGGACATGCCTGTAGCAGAGGCGGGGAACGCATCGTTTCGCCGGCTCTTTCCGAATCTGGGTACGCTGGTGCTCACGCTTGTGACATATATCGTGCTTGGGACTTGCTATATGTTTCTCCTATCGCTCGTCGCCTCGGTGGCAGGTGCTCTGTCGGTGGTCATTGCCATCCTCGGCACACTGGCATTTATCGTGGGGATTGTCGTGTATTTTATTCGCTTTTCGTTTGTGCCAGCGATTGTCGTCGAAGAGGGAACGAGCTTCTTCAAAGCGATGGGGCGGTCTTGGCGACTGACGAGAGCGAACACGGGCCAGTTGCTCGGCTTTTACGTGATGCTCCTCATCGTCTGCTTCGTTGCACAGACGTTCATGACGCTAATTGGGGACGTCCTCTTTTATACGCCTGGTGCAGAGCTTCTGGTTGCTGCCATAGTGGGGATGCTCATCATGCCGTTTGCCTTTACATGCATGTCGGTGATGTATCTCGAGTTGCGATCCCGCCGTACAGAATGAGGTGAGTCATCGTTGAAGTGGTTGCACAGGTTAGAGCACATTTTCCGCATTGAAATGCTCCTGTTGCTCACGTGGATAGTGATTTTTGCTATCCACGCAGGTGCACCCATAAGTGATCCAGACACCCCATGGCACCTAGCCACGGGGAATTATATTTTGGCACATCACCGGATTCCGACGACGGATCCGTTCTCTTGGTCGATGTACGGTAAACCCTGGGTGACTCAGGAGTGGCTATTTGAGGTCATTCTCGCTTGGCTCGCCCAAAAGGTCGGCTTCTTTGGCGTTTGGGCCCTTGCGGTGTTCTTACACACCGTCACTGTTCTCGTGCTGTACCAGCTCTGCTGCGACGTGTCGGACGGTCAGCGCGTATTCTCCGCCATCGCGGCGAGCCTGGGGACGGCAGCTGGCCTCGCGTTTTGGGTGCTGCGGCCACAGCTCTTCTCCTATCTGATGTTTGCGCTCTTTCTTTGGATTCTAGCGCGGGTCAACCGCGGACATCTCAAGGCGCTGTGGGCGGTGCCGCCACTGATTCTGATCTGGGCGAACGCGCATGCGTCCGTGAGCATTGGCATCATCATGTTGGTGTTCGAGGTAATCCTGAGCTTTATTCCAACGGTTGGTCGCCTTTCCCGGCTTCCGCTGTCGAATCGGGCGCGCGTCTACTTGCTCGTCACTGCACTGGTATCGATAGGTATCGGCCTGCTCAATCCCAATACATATCACGAGTTCACTTACGCATTGTTGTCGAACAACAGCTTGATGGTGAATAGTATCAATGAATGGCACTCCCCGGACTTTCACAGTCAATACTACAAGTATGGGGTCATTCCGTTCGTAGCGTTCGTGCTCGTGTTGCTCGTCATTCGTAAACAGCACGTCCCGCTCAAATACGTCTTGTACTTTGGCGGCTGCTTCGCACTGACGCTCGTGTATCAACGGTTTATGCCATACCTCGCCATTTCAGGAGCACCGCTTCTCGCTGCCTCGATGCGGGATTGGCTAAGAGCGCTGCTGAATCCGTCGCGCGTGTTCCGCTATGTACTCGGTATTCTGATGTGCGGCGTGATTGTAGATTTTTGCATCAGCGTCCCCGATCTGCGCGGGTCGGTCGATCGTCACTTCGCCACCAATGCGTATCCGATCGATTGCGTGAATTACTTGAAGCAGCATCCTGTCCCGGGTCCCATGCTCAACGCCTATGACTTTGGAGGGTATTTGATTTACGAGCATATCCCGACATTCGTCGACGGCCGCACGGATATCTTCCTGGAGAACAACACGTTCCAGGACTACATGGACCTACAGAACCTAGCTTGGGATGCGCCAGATTTGTTGGACAAGTATGGTTTTAAATCGGCTATCTTACCGCCAGGTTATGCGTTGAGCGTCTATCTCACCAACAGCCCAGATTGGCACATCGCCTTTCGGGGTGCGAACGCGGAGATCTTCGTTCGCAATGACAACACCTGAGTGTGCCCGGCCGTATATCGCCATGGGAGTGTTCCACAAGGGGCATATCAAATCATCCGGGTCCAAGCGATACCGAGAAGCCTCCAAATCCACGGTGAAAGTGGATTTGGAGGCTTTTTTGTTTTGAGGAGCTCCTAATCCAAGCGGGGCTTCAAAAGTCCAAAATGGACTTTTTCGACCCACGTTTTTATTGCCCACGCAATCTTTTACGCTCCGCAAATCGCCATCTAGGCACCTGCTGCATAGGCTAGACGGAAGGACAATTGGCAGGGAGGATACCATACATGCGCATTCATCGCGTCCGCCAAGGTGAGACGCTCGAGCAGATTGGGGAGCAGTACGGGGTTACTGTGCGAGATCTGGTGCACTACAATGAACTCTCGTCACAACAGGTCATCGTCCCCGGATTGGCACTACTGATCCCAGGGGGAGAACCGCTGGGCGTACAGGCGTATATCGTCAAAAGCGGAGACACAGCGGCTTCTATCGCCGCGAAGTTTGGCTTGTCAAATGAGCTGTTCAGCCAGTGGACGGGGTACGAAACCACAACCGCGCTTACCGTCGGTACGCGCTTATACCTACCCGTTCGTCACCCGACGAAGCGAAGCATTGAGGTGAATGGCTATTTACTCCCGTCAGGGACGCCATCCGATGCACATATTTTACAAGAGCTTTCGCTGTTGACCTATTTTTGTTCGTTTAGTTACCAGGCGCGTGCCGACGGCAGCTTAGAGGCGCCAAAGGACAACGTCGCACTGAGGGCCGCCCGCGCCCAGCGCATCCGACCGCTCATGACTGTAACGAACTTCGATGGTACGAATTTCAACTCAAACCTTGCACACACCATCCTCGCGAATGCGTCGATCCGCCGCCGCCTGATCGACAATTTGGCCAGCACCTGTAAATCCAAAGGATACCGCGGTGTAAACGTCGATTTCGAGCATATGCAGCCGGGGGATCGACCGCTGTATAACCAGTTTATCGCCCAACTTCGCGACAGCCTGCACGCGCAAGGATTGTCTGTGTCGATCGCCATGGGTCCCAAAACCGCCGACAATCCGAATCAGTCTTGGATGGGCGCATTCGATTACAAGACGCTCGGCTCTGAGGTCGACTTCCTCATGCTGATGACGTACGAGTGGGGATGGGTCGGTGGACCTCCGATGACCACCAACTCACTTCACGTTGGCTGAGATGCGCTGGTTGGTCCGATGTGTGTGGACACATAAAAATCAGCCAGCACAGAAGTGCTGACCGTGTTGAAACGCATTCCGGCAAACATCAAGGCCTATACATTGAGTTCGTAGGAAATTTTCAAATCCTGGTCGTTGATCATACCGTCAATGAATTCGAAATTGTCGTTCAGAATGTTGTAGCCGCTAGTCACACTGAAGAATCCAAAGATACCTGATTGCGCCACGGATTCTTTTTCGTTGGCATCCCAACCGCCCATGTTCACCTGTCCGACGAATACGCCTGCGTTCTGCTGTGGAGTATTGGAATTGACAGAACCACTTAGGATCAAGACTGGAATATGAATCCCCCCATTGCTCAAAGATGCAAAGGTCGAAGAGCATGTATGTTCGTTCCTGCAGTTATATTTTGCTATCACACATTGCCTGCCACACTCGGCTTAATGTCTTGGTCGTTCACCATACCGTCAATGAATTCAAAGCTATCCGTCAGTATATTCACGCTGTTATACATACTGAAGAATCCAAAATTACCTGATTTGGCGACTTCGAACTTTTGATTCGCGTCCCAACCGCCGTTGTTCGTTTGACCGACAAAAGTGCCGGCGTTCTGTTGAGGTGTATTTGTATTGACAGCGCCAATGAAAACGAGTGCTGGAATGTAAATCTCCTCCTTTTCTCATCCGCTGTATGACTCAGAATCGTTGGCTGTGAGCAAACCAATATACGCCATTGTATTCAGAGGGTGATTGTCTCCATGCGAGGACTCGGAAAAGGGCTCAGTGAAGGGCGCGTTAAATGTTCATACTCGCTATCGGCTTGAAATCCTGATCGTTGATCATGCCATCGATCATTTCGAAACTGTCCGTAACGTAAGTCTGTTGATTGAGAATCACGTTGAAAAATCCGAACAGGGCACCGTGCCCTTGATTTACTTTTTCGTTGGCGTCCCAGCCGCCACAGTTGACTTCGCCGACGAATACGCCGGCGTTTTGCTGTGGAGAGTTGATGTTAATGGCTCCAAAACAGATCACTGACGCCACATAACTTCCCTCCAATCAACATGACTGCAGTTTGATATCCTGATCGTGAATCGGAGTATCGATTGCGTCTGAGTCATACACGTAGTTGAGGTTTTGCATGTCCACGTTCCGATGTCCGTAGGTCGTGCCTGTCGCGTTATTCTGTTTCGAATGCGCGTCAAGCCCTGTGACTTTCACGTCGCCAACAAAAATGCCCGAGTTCTGCGACAGCGTTGCAACGTTGATGCTGTCAAATCCGACCTGGGTTGTTTCGGTGGTGGACGAGGTTTGGTTTTCTTGATAAATCTTTATATCTCTGTCGTCGATTGGCGTGTCAATGAAATCACTATCGTAGACGACACTGATGTTTCCCCGGAGCAAGTTGTTTGAGCCAATCGTGCCGAGCCCGTTGTTTGATTTCACATGACTGCTGACTCCCAATACGAGGTTTCGCTGAGCGACATACACGCCGGAGCCACTTGTGATGGTTCCGACATTGATCATCACGGGTGTTGCGTTATTTTTTTGATTCACGTATTTACCCCCCAGACGGGCTTGATATCCTGGTCATTGATCACCCCATCTACGAATTCATGACCATCGGCAGTCACGTTAACGGTGGAGGATTCGATGTTGTAAAATCCATAAATTGCGCCGTGGGCACTGTTGACTTTCTGGTTTGCGTCCAACCCTGGAATGCTGATATCTCCAATAAAAACGCCAGCGTTTTGTGCAGGTGCATTTACATTCATGGTTCGAAACGAGATTTGGCACGACATACCTGTTCACTCCTATTCAACTGCGTTAGCTTCCATAGGGACACGGTGTATTGATCAAGAAATTCTATGTGGGCTCCGACCTGTCCCAGTCCACATGTGCAGGGGAGTGCGCTCCCTCACCGAGAATGAGGACTAGTTGCGCGCGGTGCTTCATAAGGATATAAATGAACCAATTACTTCAGAGGTGCGTGAAATGGGGGGGTTAAGTTGGCACCAGACAACACGGGTAATAACCCCTTCGATCTGTTAAAAAACCTGGGGAATTTAGGTGACTTTCAAAAATTCTTAGGCGAGGATTTTTTTAAAAATATTCCCATCCCGAACATGCCCAGAGGCGGTGTCTTCGACTCCCCACAAGAGAGTCATGACGAAGAATTTCCGAGTATGGACTTATACAGTCGCGGAAACGACCAACTGATTGCGGTTTTCGAGATTCCTGGCCTGACAAACGTATCGGACGTCAGACTTTCTGTCCGCTCCAACATTCTCACAGTGCGCGGGACAATCACAGCCCGATTTAATCATCGGGATGATACGGTCCTGATGTCTGAATGTCACCACGGCAGTTTCCAGCGCAAAGTCGAGCTTCCTGCTCCGATCCTGGCCGACAGCGTGCAAGCAGTATACAAAAGTGGTCTTTTGATTGTGTATCTAACGAAAGATCCGGCATATGACAACCCTGATAGCATGGTTCCGATCAACTTTGAGTGATGGGAGCGATCGCCGATGGAAAGTGGCTGTTTCATCAAAACACAGGCCGCTGACCGTACGTCTCGACGGCAATCAGCGGCCTTGTAACTGAATTAGAACCGACGGCCTTGTCCGGATAGCGATTGCTCAGCAAATGCCACGAGCCGCTTGGTGATCTCTCCGCCGACGCTACCGTTTTGACGTGAACTCGTGTCCGCTCCGAGTTGGACACCAAACTCTTGAGCGATTTCGTATTTCATTTGGTCGAGCGCTTGTGATGCATTCGAGACTAACGTTTCGTTTCTGGAAGCCACTGTTTTTTCCTCCTTCTGAGATGTATGAAATCGTTGCTGTGAGTGTATTTTGCCGAATTGTTCTCCAGTTATTCGCTTAACATCCGAATTCTCCAAAAGTGAACCCACATTTTCAGACTACGGTTGCGAACAGCGACCATTGTTGGTTACCCGACGATGCTATTCGCGGTATGGCGATCGTTTAATTCCTTGATTTCTGAATCCGACAACAGCAGGGAGATAAATGCTGCAGGGGCAGCGGATACGTTTTCACAGGAGTGCGGGCATTTCGAGGAGAAGTCGATCAGGTCTCCCGCATGTAGGTGGAGCTCTGTTGAACCGACGGTAAATTTTAGGTTACCTTCGACGATGTAATGAACTTCATGCCCTTGATGCGCGTGACTTGGGCAGCTGTGGTGGGGTGCGACAACTGTGATAAAGGTCTCTACATCCAGGCTGGATACGCTCTTTAGGAGGGTAATGCCTGGATGGTTCTGCAGGTGGTACAGAGGGTGATTGTTTGGAAGGGGAACGACCGGTGCGTTCAAGCACGCACGGGCCTGTTTGTCCCCGAGCAGTTCGAGGTGCGACCGTTGGCCTCTGTGAACATCGAGGAGGTAGACGGCGGTTAGCACAATGAAGATGGCGCAATCCGCGGCAAATGACCACCCCAGATTCCATCCCAGCCCGTATGTAAGATAGCCCTGATATGCCATGACCCACTCCACACCCATGCCCCCGGCAACCCAACAAGCCGTATATATGATCCACTTCTTCGCGCTCGTTGGGATGTGCTGGACGAACAGGTAGGCGATACAGGGGTAGATACCGAAATCATCGAGGAGTTGAACGACGACAGGCGGTAGAAACTCATTGTCGTGGTATTTCCAAAATGGATATTGGTTTGTGATGATATCGGACGCAAGACTCATGATGACGCCCACCGCTACGCTTGGGAACACGCGGCGAAACTGCTTCCTGTCGCCGAACAGCAATAAACATACCCACGCTCCCAAGAAAACGAGTAAATAGGTCATCCTCTTACACTCCTTATCGCTACGTATGCTTATTTTGCTTGATATGTCACGACTCATTCATCCGTGTCGAAGCTCAATGTCAGAATTAGTTGGTAGACAACTCCAACACCACCATTTCAGAGCAATCTCAGGTCAGGCTCGAGAGTACGTGGAAAGTGTACGTTCGCCCGCACTTGACCGAGCGAACGACATATCATATAGCAACAACCGCATCGGTGATGGAGCTCACCAGAACATCCGAGAGGATTAATGGCTCCTGCGAATTCATTCGCAGGAGCCATTTTGTTTTGTGAAGGGGAGACGTTCGATGAACATCATATCGGTACTAGCGTTCGGATTTCTCGGTGGGATCAGTCGATACGCCTGCGGTACTTCCTTGATGAGTATACTCGTGGTGAACGCGCTCGGTGCGGTGGCACTTGGTTTGTTGTCCGTGTTGCGCGCCCATCTTCACATGAAGATCTGGCTAGAAGTAGGCGTGAGCAGTGGCTTGATTGGATCATTCACCACCTTTTCGGGTTTGGTATGGAAAGTGGTGCCGGTGACACCCAATCACGCTCCACAGGCGTTCGTCGGTTTGGCCGTATCTATCGGATCGATCGCGCTTTGTGCAGTTGCCATTCGTGTCGCACATGTGTATTGCAGGACCAGTAAGCTAACGAAACAGGCCGACGAAAATCAACATCATACTCGCAATCACGCCAATGTGATGTCCCAGTTTGGAACTGTGTCTGCGGACACTGTGGGAGGGAGCCAGCAGGAACCATAGCGTAAAAAAACCAGCGGCAGCAGAGGTAGTTGATACGCTCAGGTGACAGAATCCAGCACCAAATCCGGCTGTCAAGTTCGCCACCGATTCGGCCAAGAGCACGATCATCATTTCGTGAAAGCTCAATTGCTCGATCGTGGAGCAGGGGTGAAACCGCTGGGTGAAGGCCTGTAATAAGCTCCAAACTCCGATCGAGACGAGCGCGCCAGATCCAAGTACATTGCAGACGAGCGGAGACAATGTTCGTTCAATGTGTGTAGCACTGAGTCCGCCGATAAGGGATGTTCCGATAGCACAGACAACGGAACAAAGAAAAAAACTGGGCGATGGCCAACCCGATTGGTTACGACCGGCGCATCCGATACTGATGTCGTCCAAATTCGCGCTGGCACCAATTGCGGCACTTAGCAGCATCAAACTTGCATTCAACGTTGACGGCCCCCCGTCCACCGGCGCAAAGCTGTTACCAGTAGGATATGGGTGGCGTAGAGAGTGCTACATGGACAGGCGACTAAATCGCGCAGTCTACAACTAAAAAATAGCGGTCAAAGCAATAGGGTCGTGCCATTTGGTGGTTTGGCCCTGTCTCGCCGTACGTAGCCAGCAAGCGGACAATCCGTACTCACATATCCATCTCCCAAAGGGGGGGAGGCCATGATGCCGGATCGAATGGTCATCATGAAGGTCGAGTATGGGAAGGAGTCCATCTCGGTATTGGGGCAACAGTTGATCGAGCTTCTCGTTCGAACACAAACGACGAGAAATCTCACGTTCCCGACGACGAAGGCGGTGCGCGTGCAATCGGCGCCCGAGTTGCCGAGGTGATCGCATGGCAGTGTGCGCGATTTACGCGCGGGTATCGGATGATTCGCAGGTCAAAGGAGACTCTATCGACCACCAGATTAGGTACTGTCAGGAACAGGCCCGCAGACGCAGTCTGGAAGAAGGGGAGCCGTGGGTAATCCCCGAATCTCGAATATACGTCGATGAAGGGATCACCGGCACCAGCATGATCAAACGTCCTGCCGTGCAACGCCTGATTCAGGACGCGCGTGCGAATGAGTTTCAGGTGGTCTTGTTCAAAGGAATTTCTCGTTTCGCTCGCGATACGGTTGACGCATTGGTCATGCTTCGAAGGCTCTCTGCCTGCGGCGTGCGCGTCATTTCGATGGAGGAAAATTTTGATAGCCGCCGTGACAGCGCAGAGTTTATCTTCACAATCCATAGTGCTTTGGCTCAGGCGGAGTCGGAGAAGACGGCGATTCGCGTCCGCGTCGGGGCATCGCAAAAGGCCAGGTCCGGGAAATGGAATGGGAGGGCACCAGACGGCTATGTGCTGAACCCGCAGACAAAGCGTTTGGAGATCGACGAAGCCGTTGCCTCTGTGATACGGGATATCTTCTCGTTGTATTTAAGTGGTATGGGTGTGCGAAAGATTGCAGATCTGCTGAATTGCTCCGGGCGCCTCACCAAGCGGGGGCACCTCTGGACCCAACGCAACCTGTCGAGAATCCTGAAAAACCCGGTATATATGGGAGACGTGGTCTACGGTCGACGCGAAAAACGGGTGGCGTATGGAGACGCGTCCGATCCGCTTGCACGGAATAAACGCGCCGTCTGGGTGGATGACCCAGCTCGGTTGGTCGTGTGTCAGAATGCGCACCCAGCGATTGTGTCGCGAGAGGTGTTTGAAGAGGTTCAGCGGGTCATGAAGAAGCGGAAAACGACATCCGCTCCCACGAATTCGCCACACCTGCTCACCAAGGGTCTGCTCAGGTGCACGTGTGGAGGCAGTATGACGCTCACCTACAATGGAGCCGGAACTGCCTATTATCGCTGTCAGCGGCGGCGAGACTTGGGCAGGTCGGCCTGTGACTGCGGACACGTTCGAGCACAGGACCTCGAGCGAGAGGTGCTGGCAAGGGTTCGGGAGGATGTGCTGGATACGATCCAGTATGACCAGTTGGTTATTCCAAAGGAGCAGGACGAGGGCATCGAAGCCCGCGTGCGAACGCTTGAAGCTCAACTCGAAAAGCAAATCGACAAGTCACAGCTGTTGTTTGACCAATACAGTGACGGCCGGTTGATACCCGAACAGTATGAGCGCATCAATGAGACGATACAGCAGCGCATCCGGGCCTTGCGCGACACCATGCAGCAGCTGGTGCAGGAATCCGAGTCACAAGAACGGGGGCTCGACGCCGAGCAATACGTAGGTCAGGCGTTCCGACAGTTTTTGCAGGTGGGTACCACCAATGCTCGATTTGCCCGGGAAATCTTGACTATCTTCGTCGAACGAGTCGATGTCGTGTCGAGCCGACATGGTCACACGCAAGTGAAGATTCGCTATCGGTTCGCGCCCCCTTTGTGAGGGCGTACTGTAGTGCGCTGGGGGCTATCGGACCTCCGATGGCCGTGTCACCCGTTGACCAAATACGCGCAGTCCTCGACTACGCGACATCGGTGATCGATCCCGGCAAGATTCTGATGGGGGTATCACTGTACGGGTACGACTGGCCCTTGCCGTACGTGCCCGGCAAGACGCGCGCGAGCGGGCTGTCCAACAACGATGCGCAGAATCTGGCGATTGCCGAGGAGTCGCCTATTCAGTGGGACCGCGTGTCCGCATCGCCGCACTTTAACTACACGGCCGGATCGACCGAGCACAGCGTATGGTTCGACGACGCGCAGAGCGCCGCGATTAAACTATCGCTCGTCGACGAGTACGGGCTGCGCGGCGTATCCGTATGGGTGCTGGGCAACGAGTTTCCGCAACTTTGGTACCTGATTGGCGATGAGTTCACCGTGAGAAAGTTTTAAACAAGGCGGTGAAGAGAAGCACAGACGTTGGTCGACTCCGCTTTTCGTTCACTCGCAACGCTACGCAAATGTGTGGTAGAGTAAATGTGAATGAACTGGAGCCACTAGGGGCGCTTGAATGCTGAGACGAGGCAATCCACCTTGAACCCTTAGCACCTGAACTGGGTAATACCAGCGTAGGGAAGTGGCACGGAGTCGACGTTTTGATTTGGTCTAATTGGTGTCGCTCCGTCCCCAACTGGTCTCCTGGTTCCAAGGAGGCTCTTGATTTTGCGTTTCTCAGAAGAACTGCGTAGAGATGCAGACCCCATCTTCCAATCCATCCGCAATCACCCGTTTGTACAAGGTATTCAACAGGCTAGTTTGGGACGAGATCAGATTGTCCACTACGTCCAACAGGACTACCTCTATTTGACGACGTACGCGAAAGTCTACGGTTTGGGCCTCGCCAAATGCAGAACGCGCGAAGAGATGCAGGACTTTCACCGGCGCATCGGCTTCATCTTGAACGACGAAGTGCACCCGCACATCACGCTGTGTCGCGTTGCGGGCGTGTCGTACGAGTCGTTGCAGGTCGGGGCGACCTTGGCGCCGACGGCGCAACATTACATGTCGCACATGCTCTTGTGTGCCCAGACGGGGTCGCTTGGCGAGGTGCTGGCCACCGTCTTGCCGTGTCATTGGACGTATGTCGATCTCGCCACAGATATCATGGCGCGCGATGCTCCCACGGCAGATCACCCATTTTACGATTGGATCGCGTTTTACGCAGCTCGCGATATGCAAGTGGGACTGGCTGATTTGTGCGGGTGGATCGACAACTATGCAGCGACTGCTGGCGAAGAGGATAAGTTGCGGATGCGTGCAGCGTTCATGGTGAGTTGTCAGTTGGAGCGAAGGTTCTTTGAAATGGCGTACAGCCTAGAGAAATGGTAACAGGACAAGGTCAGTGAAAGGAGGGGCGTCTTTGATTCCAGACGCAAATGGACATGTGTGTCGCGCGTTGACCATAGCTGGCTCGGACAGCGGCGGGGGTGCCGGCATTCAGGCGGATTTAAAGACGATGCATCAATTCGGCGTCTACGGCATGTCTGTCATCACGGCCCTCACCGCACAAAATACCATGGGCGTGCGTGGCGTCGTGGAAACCGATCCGGCGTTTGTCGCAGCGCAATTGGAAGCTGTCTTTTCCGATTTAGGCGCGGATGCGATCAAGACCGGCATGCTCGCCACTGCCGAAATTATCGCTACGGTGGCGGACGTTCTACAGGCGCAGGCGACAGGGCCGCTCGTCGTCGATCCAGTGATGGTCGCCAAAGGCGGCACTCCGCTCATCGCGGATGAGGCCGTGGAGCTTCTTCGCAGCCGCCTGCTCCCGATCGCGCAGGTGGTCACGCCGAATACGCCGGAGGCCAGCGTGCTCGTGGGGTTCGACGTCGACACGTGGGATGGTGTGCATCGGGCGGCTGACCGCCTACTGAACTTGGGAACGGAGGCGGTGGTCATCAAGGGCGGACATCTGCACATGCAGAACACGTTCCCGAAGCCTTGGCGCGTGCCGCACAATCAGGTCGTCGCAGTCGACACTGTGCTGTACCGCGGGGCCTACACGTACTTTCTCACGCCGCGCGTCGAGAGTCAGAACACACACGGCACCGGGTGTACGTTCTCGGCCGCCATTACGGCAAGGCTCGCGCAGGGCGTCCCCCTGCTGGAGGCCATCGCCGACGCAAAGGCGTTTATCTACAGGGCGATCGTTCGGGCAGCGAATTGGGATGTCGGGCACGGGCACGGCCCGACGGACCACGGCGCGGAGGTAACGGCTGCCCAGTGCACCCTGGAACCGGGTGGCGCGTATCTGTACGACTTCGCAACATGGACACGAGTCGGCTGAGGAGAAGGGTCGACATGGAGGAATGATTCGCATGAAACTTGGTATCTGGTTGGATGCGGTCCGCCACGAGCGGCCGCTCGTTCACAATATCACCAATCTCGTCGTCAACAACATCGCGGCCAACGCGCTGCTCTGTGTTGGGGCGTCCCCGGTGATGGCTTATGCACACGAAGAGGTTGGAGAGATGGCGGGTATCGCCAAAGCCTTGTCGTTGAACATGGGGACACTGACGCCCGAAGTCGTCACGTCAATGCGCATCGCGGGGCGGGCTGCAAATGCCGCGGGCGTCCCGATTGTCTTCGATCCGGTCGGTGTCGGCGCGACTGGCTATCGGACGCAGGTCGCCACGGATCTGCTGCGCGCCGTCGACGTCTCTATTCTGCGCGCAAATGCGGGTGAGATGAGCGTCTTACTGGGCCTTGCAGGACAGGTGAAAGGTGTCGACGCACTACAGGCGGACGAGGCACTTCCAGCTGCGATGAAGCACTATGCGCTCTCGTCTGGCACGGTCGTTGTCGCCACGGGACCTGTCGATCTCGTCACGGACGGACACACCACTTGGCAACTATCGAACGGCCACCCGCTACTCGCCGCGATTACAGGGTCCGGGTGCATGCTCACCGCGCTTCTTGGCGCGTTCGTCGGAGTAGTGCCGAAGGAGAGTCCCTTGTCTACATACGCTGAAGCTTGTGTCGCTGCCATCACGAGCTACAATGTGGCCGCCGAACAGGCCGCACAGAAGGCGGATGGCCCTGGCACGTTCCAAGCGGCTTTGTTCGACTGCCTTTACGACTTGGAATCCGGAGCGGTCGATGCGGCTGCGAACGTGGAGGTGGCTCCAGCGTGAGAGGCAACTTATACGAAGCGTTGAGCTTGTACGTCGTGACCGATGAGCGTGAGGACGTCGATTCCTTGCTCACGGCACTGGAACGGGCACTTGCCGGGGGATGCACCGCGGTGCAACTGCGTCGCAAACGGGAGGACGGCGGTCGACTTGTCGAGATCGGGCGGCGGATTCGTGAGCTCACCAACCGATACGGTGCTTTGTTCTTCGTCAACGATCGCGTCGACATCGCCCTCTTGACCGACGCGGACGGCGTCCATATCGGTCAAAGCGACATTTCCTGTAGAGATGCACGAAAGCTCATGGGGAAAAGGTGGATTGGGGTGTCGGCGGGCACGCTCGAGGAGGCCAAGGCGGCCGTCTCCGACGGCGCAGACTATTTGGGTGTCGGGTCGATTTATCCTACGTCCTCGAAGGATGACGCGGACCTTTGTGGTCTCTCGACATTGGCGGATATCGCGCAGGCTACTGCGTTGCCGATCGTCGCGATCGGCGGAATAAAGGCCAGTGCTGTCCCCGAGGTCATCGGTCACGGTGCGGACGGCATCGCCGTGGTGTCAGCTGTCATGAGCGCGAGTGACCCGCAGCGTGCCGCAGTGGAGTTGAAGCGGTTGCTTGCAGTACTTCCAGGGAGAATTCGCTAATTCCGACTTGCCGCTCGGATGAATTGTCGCACGAACATGGCGCAACTGGAGCCGGGCGGAATGTAAGATCCTCATGTTCACCATGAAGACAAAATGGAAAACGGCATGCGCCAAGGGGCATGCCGTTTGACCTGTTTCCTATAGTCACCCGAAGAGGTCGTCAGGCCTTCATCGAGCGGATGGCTTGTTCAAGCTTTTTCGTCCGGATGTTGAAGTAACGATTGAGTGCAAAGATAGCTGCGGCCACGCTAGCAAGTACGATATACGTTGTCGCCATGAAAAGTTACACCTTCCTCAATGAGATGAATCGTGTGAGTGCGTTCCGCGATATTCATAGTCTATCCAAGAAATCTTGAAACAAACTTTAAAGCGCTCACCAACTACATTGTTGATGATTTGAGTGAATTTTATTCAGGATGTCTCGGTTGAGAATGTTGGCTGTAGATGGCAGTACTAGATGGTTTGATCTCGCTGGTCACGAGACGAACTGTGCTTGCATACGCATCGAATGGGGGGATTTCGATGCGTATGAAGATAGAGGTGGCAGATCGAAAATATGGCGATATTGCACCGGCGCAAATAGCTGAAGAGATTATCCGATTGGTGCGCGCCCATCCCTCTCTGCAATCATCGACCGATCTCCATATCCCCCAGGGCGACTCGGCTGGGGATGACAGTCATCATCGCGACGACTCGTCGGGGGGCCGAGGACGGTGAACGAGTATCCGCCAGACGCAGAAATGAGATCTGCCGGCCAGCAAGCGTCGTACACGTCAGCGAAAGCAACTTCTAGCCCCGAGTTGGGAGGTTTGCAACCCCTATTGGCGGACGGCCTTCTGTACTGCAGTTGGGGAAACGTCTGTCGCGCCAGAGTGAATCAACAAGGAGTTGCCTACTATGTTTGCGATGAGGGGACGAGTAGGCGATCACGACACGCAGTGAAGGGGTTGCGCGCTGATGACATCGACAGAGTCGTGCTTGCCGAGGCGCAAGCGGAGATTCAGCGCGTGCTCACGTTGCAGATTTCCGCCCGCGAGGGAACACGTCAACACCTACAACAGATCGGCTACGAGCGCGCACAACAGCAGCATCGTACCGCTAAGCTCTTTCAGCAGTACGTGGATGGCGTACTATCCGCACCCCATTTTGAGCAGATGAATGCGTTCATTCACGGGAGGTTGACCTTTCTCGACGATCTCGAAGCGAAGTTGTTGAAGCAGGCGTCCTTGCTTTGCGAACAGCGCGATCTGGCCATCGACGCACGCGAGCGAGTCAAACATTTATTGCAGCTTGCTGGCGACGACTGTTCTCGCTTACTTGTCAAAGCCGTCGTGGAACGCATCGATGTCGAACTGGGACGGCGAGGGAGACTTCGGTTATGCTTTCACTTTCGATGTCTGTCGCGAAACGAATGAAATCATTCAAACAATCAGCGCCGGGACGAACACCCCTCGGGAGAGGGAGATTTTCCGGAATGCAAAAAAGGTGTGAGTTCGCAGTTGCTCCCTGACACCCGATAGGCGCGCTTGGTTATGCAAGACTTCCTTGTGGTCCAAAGAATTCGTAGTGAATTTGTGCGTCATCTACGCCCAGGTCTTTGAGCATCCGATAGATGACCTTCATGAACGACACGGGTCCACAGAAGTAGAATTCAGCGTCGAGTGGCGCAATCGAGAGCAGCCAATCAGCGTCGACAAATCCGTGTGTGGCAAAGTGACGGTAGGCCTTGTCGTCATCAGTTCGACGTTCATACACCGCATAGTACGAGGTGTTTTCAGCCGGCAAGCTCTTCAAGTGCGGATTTGAACGCGTGCACCCTGCCGTGAACTGCAGCGTGGACATACGTGACATGATGTTTCGGCCGCCTAACCACAAATGAACGGAAGTCTGTCCAACCTCCAGTTTGTTGACCTGCTTCTTTGTACTTCCCCTTCTCGACGCCGATGAATGCTGAAGCGATGGCTCCATAGGCGTCTGCTCAGGCTTGAATGATTTCATCTGACGCGGCATCGCCAAGGACATCCTTGATCGCCAACAACAGAAACTGGCCTACGATCGGGTAGTGCTCCGGCTGAATCCCGAGCCCGCGATGCTTGTGAGAAATTTGCTTTACAGCCGGCAAAATGCTCTCTAAAAAGCGCTTCGTAATCTGTTCGCCGTGCGTTTCGAGCACAGGAATGGTAGCCTTAATAACATCTCTTGTTTTGGTATCGAGCATGCCGATAACCTCCTGGATTTGGGGTTCAGGTTTCTACGACGTCATGATATGGAGATCGGGCGTTTAAAGATATATTTTAAATATATGTTTTGTGTCGCTTTTTTGTCGGTTCGTCTTTTCTGTATTGGGGCGATGCTGAGGGGAGAATGCTTACGTGAATCTGACGATGTTTACGGACTATTCCTTGAGAACTCTGATTTATGTTGCGATGAAACCGGAAGAACGCCTGTCGAACATCCAAGAAATTGCCGACGTATACGGCATTTCGGCCAACCATTTGATGAAGAGCGTGCATAAGTTGGGCAAGCTCGGTCTGATTCAGACGATTCGTGGGCGCAATGGCGGCTTTCGACTCGCGAAACCGCCAGAGGAAATCAATATTGGTTGGGTTGTTCGAGAGATGGAAGAAAATTGGAACCTTGTAGAATGCTTTGACGAGCAAAACGGCCTATGCGTGCTGAGTCCGTCCTGCCGCCTCAAGAACGTACTTGCTGAAGCATTAAAAGCGTACCTGGCCGTACTCGACAAGTACACGCTCGCAGACTTGGTAGTAAACAGGAAGGCGCTTGGCGCTTTGTTGGGCATGCGGGAAGCAGCAAAGCAGTCGACGTCGTCCGATAATTGACGGTTTCCACATTTTCTATGGATAGGAAGGAATCTGTCGAAATTTGACGAAATGAACAAAGTCTCCTGTGGTTGTTTGAATGTCGTTCTTCGACGCGGCTACTGGCTGACATAACTTTCGTCGGAGGCTAAACATGGGCACAGATTTGGCGCAGGTCCAGCTTCGCCCTGGGCTGTTCTTAGATGTTGAACGAGAGGAACTAGTTCAGAACGGCATGTCAATTAGTTTGTCGCGGATCCAGTTTCGCATCCTCCACTTCCTTGTCCGCAGTTTGAGTCGTCCTGTCCGCACCGAAGATATTATGGAATACGCGTGGTGAAAAGACAGTAAGGTGAGCAAAAGTGAATTGTACGTTTACATCAGTCGTCTGCGGGCCAGAGTAGGCGATAATCCGCGTTCGCCCAAGATTCTGATAAGTATTCGCGGATTCGGTTATCTGCTGCGCAGTGACGTGGAAAACAATACGAGCGACTCATCGTGCAAAGCTGCAGCCCCACCTTCGCACTCTGGACACAATTGAACCCAACGCGCGCCCTCGAGGGGTGACCGCCCACGGCAGTCTACTGTTGTGGTAGAAAACATTCCATGGGCATCTGGTCTGCACTCGAATGGCGCTCTCTGTGAAAGGGGATACATGGGAGGCGTGAAATATCGACGCCCGAAGCGTTCCGGGCGCCAATCCTTCACGTATTACCAGGGTTTATTCGTGGTTAGAAATTCTGCTAACTTGCGGCTCTCTTCGCGGCGCTCTTTCCGAAGTACCGCGCGAGCGGGAGCTGTTTCATGGAGCTTCTTTTCCTCGTCCGTCTGCGGAATGACCTGAGGGACGACCACCGGATGCTTTTCTTTGTCCAGAGCGACAAAAGTCAGAAACGATGTGGCGGCGATGCGGCGTTCGCCAGTCATGAGATTTTCCGCAATTACTTTCACGAATACTTCCATGGAAGAACGACCTGTCCAAGTTACATATGACTCCAAACATACGGAATCGCTCATGCTAATTGGGGACAGAAAGTCCACGGAGTCCGTGGACGCTGTCACGCAAGGGTAACGCGCGTGGCGCGTCGCCGATAAAGATGCGCAGTCATCAATATACGCCATCAGACGTCCGCCAAACAGTGTGTTATGGACGTTGGTATCAGGTGGGAAAACGTGACTGGTCTTTACCACACGTGATTCATTACAGTACTTTGCATCTTGGCTCACGTGAGGACACCTCTCTTTACGACTAGGTTGCACTCGGCCTTGGTCGAGTCCACCGTACTATTTTAGCAGGATTTAGCCCCTATCATGTAATCGGGCCGACGAATCTATGATGGAGCATTCGGAAATCGTTTGGAGTAGATCCTGGGCCACGGCTTCCGCTTCCAGAGGACATAGAACGACGCTGTGCTGGAGGCCGTCTTGTTCGATGATCACTTCGATCCCGAATTGACAGCGTAGCGAACAGTTGATTTGCGCCGAGCAGGGTTTTCCGGTCCGTCTTGTCACCTCTGCGACGCGCCCCTTTAATGTGATAGCCAAAACGATTGCCCCCTTGTTCCTTTTCTTTCACTGTATGCCTGACGGAAGCATGGAATCCCGTGACCTCGAAAAGGCGTTCAACCCTAATTTCGTTCGGATAAGACGCAATCTGCTACTTCGTGGATGGCTCTCGCTTCCTAATCATCGATCGTATGGGGACTTGGTGACATTCATGATAGGTTACATTACATCACGCCAACAAGAGGCGGGGATATTGGGCTTTCACTCGAATCACGGTGTCTTCGCCGGCCGCCGGCGGTTGGCGCAGTTCGTACCCTCACTCCCGTTGTCCCTGTTTTCACCACGTTGCGCTGTGACGGCGGCGGCACAGGTCAAATCCCACCTTGACAGCCACCTGGCACCGATGTATAAATAGACGAAATATTGCTGGTGGATTGAACAATTTAAAGAGTCCTCCAATTTTGCGGTAGGGAATATGACATGAACGCGCCGAGAGACAGATGTAAGCACGTTGCTTGGGACGATGTGGAGAGAGGAGACACCTTTATGGATTTAGAAATTGGCCTACTCGGGTGCGGAACTGTTGGCGCCGGAGTGGTGTCCTTAGTACGGCGTCGCGCTGACAAGGTGGCTCAAATGACGGGCTTGCGTCCGACCATCAAGAGCATTCTGGTCCGGGACTTGGACAAGGAACGCGGTGTCGTGTTCGATCACGAGCGGTTGACTAGCCGGCCTGAGGATGTGCTTCAGGATGACGGCATTCAGATTGTCATTGAGACGATAGGCGGGATCGAACCCGCGAAGACATATATTTTGGAGGCACTGCGCCGCAACAAGCACGTGGTGACGGCGAATAAGGACCTCATCGCCGCGCATGGGCCAGAAATCCTTCGCGTCGCAGAGGAGAATCACGTCAGCGTCCTGTTTGAGGCGGCTGTGGGCGGCGCCATTCCGCTCGTGGGCCCCTTGAAGGAGAACCTGACGGCCAACGAAGTGACCGATCTAAAAGGGATCATCAACGGGACGACCAACTTCATTTTGTCAGAGATGACCAGTCGCCTCATCGATTTTGAAGAGGCGTTGACGATGGCTCAGGAGCTGGGGTATGCCGAAGCAGATCCGTCGAGTGACGTGGATGGCCTCGATGCGGCAAGAAAACTCGTCATTCTATCTTCTATCGCGTTCCAGACAGAGGTTCACCTCACCGACGTTCGCGTCGAGGGCATTCGGCACGTGCGTGCGAAGGACGTACGGTACGCAGACGAGCTAGGGTATGTCATCAAATTGCTGGCGGTCGGTCGAGACCACGGTGGGGAACTCACGCTGTCAGTGCGGCCGACACTCATCCCCAAAGTACATCCGTTGGCACACGTGTCAGACGCGTACAACGCCTTGTACGTGCGCGGCGATGCAGCTGGAGACCTGATGTTCTTCGGGCGCGGTGCCGGCAGCATGCCGACGGCGAGTGCGGTGGTCGGCGACGTCATCGCCTTGGTTCGGAATTTAAAACTCGGCTACGTGGCGAGTTCACCGCAGGGCACGCTCTCGGTAAAGCCGGTCGTAGACCGCGAGGATGAGCGGTACAAGTATTACGTGCGGCTTCTCGCACACGACCAGCCGGGCGTGTTCGCAAGAGTTGCACAGCTGTTTGGAGAGGCGCATGCAAGCATGGAAACCGTGTTGCAAAAGCGCGTACAGAGTGGCTGTGCCGAAATTGTTATTGTGACACACGACATCTCAAGTGCGAAGTCGCGCTACCTCGTCGACCAACTTCAAAAGCTTCCTCAGCTCCACTCCGTCGAGTGTGTCATGCCTGTAGAACCAGTCACCGAGTAATCGGGGACTGGTTCTACGCTTTGTCAACCCCGGATTTTCTGCATGTGAGAAATCCTCACACAAAAACTCGATTTTCCCTTTAGCGGTGCGGATCTCACGGTGACAAAAATTTTTTAGAATATTGTAATCTTGTAGCTGTCACAGTATAGTAAACGCTTTCTCGAAATGTTCAGAAAGCGTTTACAACGGAACAGTCAGAACATACGCACATTGACACGTACATATACCCGTACTACAATGACCTGCAAGTCGTTAAAGACGCGTTATATCAAGGATTTTGGGCGACGCGATCCGATCAGGATTGGATTGCTCAAACGTATTTATGAGAATATTCAAAAATTTATTTTCAAGCGCACTCCACGTGCGAACGCATCGCGTACTTGAAGGGAGTCCTCACTTTGGCATCGCAAATCTTTTTGAACGGCGAGTTCATCCATCGAGACGAGGCAAAGCTTTCGGTTTTCGATCACGGTCTGCTTTACGGTGACGGCATTTTCGAAGGTATTCGAGTGTACGACGGCAACGTCTTCAAGCTCGCTGAACACATTCGTCGACTCTATGATTCGGCCAAGTCGATTTTGCTAGATATCCCGTACTCGCAGGCGGAAATGTGCGAGCTCGTCTGTGAGACGGTCCGCCGAAACGACCTGACGAGTGCGTACATCCGACTGGTTGTCACGCGCGGCCCTGGCGACCTCGGCATCAGTCCATACATCTGTCACGGCGCGCAGGTGTTTATCATCGCAGAGCAGTTGTCGATGTTTGCACCGAGCCTCTACGAAGAAGGCATTACGGCCATCACAGCGCCGACGAGGCGGAATCGGACGGATGCTCTCAATCCGAAAATCAAGTCTCTCAACTATTTAAATAACGTGCTGATCAAGATTGAAGCGATATCGGCAGGTGCAAACGAGGCTATTGTGCTGAACACGGAGGGCTATGTAGTCGAAGGGTCCGGCGAAAATATTTTTATCGTCCGCGACGGCGTGATCTCGACGCCTCCTGCGTACCTCGGGGCGCTGGAAGGCATCACGCGTGCAACGATCATCAGCCTGGCGCAAGAGCTTGGCTATCAGGTCAAGGAAGAGCCGTTCACGAGGCACGACGTGTACGTTGCTGACGAGGTGTTTCTCACGGGTACAGCGGCGGAAATGGTCCCCGTGGTCACAGTTGACAAACGCACCATCGGTGACAGCCGACCGGGCCCGATCACCAAAAAGTTGCATCAGGCGTTCCAACTCACGACCCGCCGCGACGGCATGAAGGTATACCCGCAAGAAGCGATTTCCTGACGCAATGCGTCTTACTTGGAATTTCAAGACAGTTTAGAAGTTTAGGAGAGAAACCAAATGCGCAGTGACATGATTAAAAAAGGAGCAGACCGAGCGCCGCACCGAAGCCTCTTGTACGCGACTGGCGTCAAACCAACGGACCTTCCAAAACCATTCATTGGCGTATGTAACTCCTACGTGGACATCATCCCTGGTCACGTTCATTTAAAGGCCTTCGCGGAAGTGGTCAAAGACGCAATCCGCGAAGCGGGTGGCATTCCGTTTGAATTCAACACCATCGGAGTGGACGATGGCATCGCCATGGGGCATGTCGGGATGCGTTATTCGCTCGCCAGCCGCGAACTGATCGCGGACAGCGCGGAGACGATGATCAACGCCCACTGGTTCGACGGCGTCTTCTTTATCCCGAACTGCGACAAGATCACGCCAGGGATGCTGATGGCGGCGGCACGGACCAACGTGCCCTCGGTCTTCGTCTCCGGTGGACCGATGGAAGCGGGGCGGTCGAAGACTGGGCATAATCTGTCCCTGACGACTGTGTTTGAAGGGGTTGGCCGCTATCGATCCGGCCAGATGTCCGAAGATGAACTGGTCGAACTCGAACAAGCGGCGTGTCCGACGTGCGGGTCCTGTTCCGGCATGTTCACGGCGAATTCGATGAACTGCATCATGGAAATGCTCGGCGTTGCACTCCCCGGCAACGGCACGATTCTCGCAACTTCCTCTGAGCGACACGACCTCATTCGGCAAGCGGCTCACCACCTCGTTCGCATGATTCAAGAAGACGTTCGGCCCCGTGACATCATCACGAAAGAAGCCATCGACGACGCGTTTGCACTCGACATGGCGATGGGCGGATCGACCAATACCGTGCTCCACCTGATGGCCATCGCACACGAGGCGGGTATCGAGTACGACCTCAAGGAGGTCAACGAGATCGCCAAGCGGGTGCCTTATTTGGCAAAAATCAGCCCGGCGTCAGAGTACAGCATCCACGACGTGCACCTGGCAGGCGGCGTATCGGCCATCATCAAAGAATTGGTCGATCACACTGAGGCCATTCACCCCGAGCGCATCACGGTGAGCGGTCGAACGATTCGGCAGTCTGTCGCCGAAGCGTCCATCCTCGACGACAAGGTCATTCACCACGCGGACAATCCGTACAGCCGGGAAGGGGGCCTCTCCATCTTTTACGGCAATCTCGCTCCGGATGGCGCCGTCCTCAAGGTTGGGGCGGTCGACCCGGACATCGAACGGTTCGAGGGCACGGCCATCGTCTTTAATTCACAAGACGAGGCGCAGCACGGGATCGACACCGGAAGCGTGCAAGCGGGTCACGTGGTCGTCATCCGCTACGAGGGGCCTAAGGGTGGTCCGGGGATGCCGGAGATGCTGGCTCCTACGTCGTCTATCGTCGGGCGGGGATTGGGGCGCGACGTTGCGCTCATCACGGACGGTCGCTTCTCTGGTGCGACGCGGGGGATTTGTGTGGGGCACATCTCGCCGGAGGCATCAGAGGGAGGCTTGATTGGCCTCATTGAAGACGGTGACCGGATTCTCATCGATTTGAAGGCGCGCTCCATCCACTTGGATGTACCCGACGATGTCCTGGCCGCCCGCAAGGCGTCCTATGCCCCGCCTGACAAGGCGGTCGAGCGAGGATATCTCCGGCGCTATCAGCACCTTGTCACCTCTGCGAACACAGGTGCGGTACTCAAGGTTTAAATCGACCATTTTGGAGAGGAGGAAGAGACATGCGTGTGATGTCGGAAAATCCGGACTATACGTCAACACAAACCACTGAGCCGCGAATGCTGTCAGGTGCTGACATGCTTGTCGAGGTGTTGCGAAAGGAACAAGTCGAAGTCGTCTTTGGATATCCAGGAGGGGCTGTACTGCCGCTTTACGACGCCCTCTATGAATGTGGGATTCGGCACGTCCTCGCGCGCCATGAGCAAGGCGCCATCCATGCAGCCGAGGGATACGCACGCGTGACCGGGAAGCCCGGGGTCGTCATCGCCACGTCCGGGCCGGGGGCGACGAATCTCGTCACAGGCCTGGCGGATGCCATGCTTGACTCCCTCCCGATTGTCGCCATTACAGGCCAGGTCGCGAAATCCGTCATCGGCTCGGACGCGTTTCAAGAGACGTCCATTATTGGCATCAGTACGCCGATCACCAAGCACAACTACCAAATTCAGCACGCCAGTGAGCTTCCTGGCGTCTTCAAGGAAGCGTTCCACATCGCCAACACCGGGCGCAAGGGTCCCGTTTTGGTGGATATTCCAAAGGATGTCGCAGGGGAAGTCGCACCGTTTGTCTACAATGCGCCGCCGCAGTTGCCGGGCTACCAGCCCACCGTGATTCCGCACGTGATGCAGATCAAGAAGGTGCTTCAGCATATTGAGTTGAGCCATCGTCCGGTCATCCTTGCGGGTGCAGGTGTGCTGCACGCGGGCGCCAGTCGTGAGCTTCGCCTATTTGCAGAGCGGTTTGGCATCCCCGTGGTGCACACGCTGCTCGGTCTCGGCGGATTTCCGGCAGACCACCCTCTCTTTTTGGGTATGGGTGGAATGCACGGGAGTGCCGCGGCGAACACCGCCTTGTACGAGACGGACCTGCTGCTAAACTTCGGGGCGAGATTTGATGATCGTCTGACGGGCAATCTGGCAGACTTCGCCCCAACGGCCACGGTCGTCCATGTGGATATCGATCCGGCCGAGATCGGGAAGAACGTTCCGACAGACATTCCGGTCGTGGGTGACGCACGCGAGGCGATCTCGCTGCTTCTAGCCACGGAGGCGAAGTCACCTGAGATTTCCGGATGGCGGGAGAAACTGCTCGACATCAAGGCGCACACGCCGTTCTGGTACGTGCAGGAGGGGAATGTGATCAAGCCGCAACGGCTCATCGAACAGATTGCCCAGCACACAAACGGTGAGGCCATCGTCGTGACAGACGTCGGGCAGCACCAGATGTGGGCCGCACAGTTTTACCCGTTTGTGCACGCCAATCGCTGGGTGACGTCGGGGGGGCTCGGGACGATGGGCTTTGGACTGCCAGCGGCCATAGGCGCCCAAATCGCAGAGCCAAATCGCCAAGTGGTCGCCGTGGTTGGAGATGCCGGATTCCAGATGACGCTGGAGGAACTCGCTGTCGTCGCGGAGCTAGAGTTGCCGGTCAAGATCGTCATCGTCAACAACGGTGCACTCGGGATGGTTCGCCAGTGGCAGGAGTTGTTCTACGAAGAACGATACTCCAGCTCACTCATGAAATGGCAGCCGGATTACCTCAAGCTCGCGGAGGCATATGGCATCCCGTCGCTACAAATTCGCGACGATGGCGCGCTGCCGGAATGCCTAAGCGCGTTTCTCGCCGCACCGGGGCCCGGGTTGCTCGAGTGCCTCGTCGCGCCGATGGAGAACGTGTACCCGATGATCGCACCTGGGCACGGACTGCACCAAATGGTGGGGGTGAAGCCATGAACCGCGTGATCTCGGTCAGCGTCAACAACAAGGCCGGTGTACTCAACCGCATTACAGCCCTGTTTATGCGCAAAGGGTTCAACATTCAGAACTTGACGGTCGGCGTCACGGAGACGCCGGGATTATCTCGCATCACCATCGTCATGAACGAGACGGACGACGCGGCGCTGGAGCAAGTGATCAAACAGCTCTATAAGCAAATCGACGTGCTCAAAGTGACGGACCTGACCCAACAGCCGATGGTCGCTCGCGAGCTGGCACTGATTCAGGTGAATAGCCCGGTGGCCCAGAGGTCGGTGATCACCACCATCATCGAGCCGTTCCGAGCGAGCGTCATCGACGTCGGCAGAGATACCATTACCGTCGAAGCTACAGGGAAAGCCGAGAAGATCGACGCGCTGATTGCGCTGCTTCGACCGTATGGCATCAAGGAGTTGGCGAGGACAGGGCTCACGGCCCTTGCGCGCGACGTAGCCATGGTCACGGAGGCGAGGCGTGTCTCGGAAGGGAACGTCATCTCCATTTAGTGCCGTTTTCCAGTCGATGACAAGCGTTCAACCAAAAAATCACGAGAATTGACAATGTTGAGGAGTGTTTAGATATGGCAAAAATCTTCTACGATGCAGACATTTCAGTGCAAGCTCTAGCGGACAAGACGATCGCAATTCTCGGGTACGGTTCTCAAGGTCATGCACACGCACAGAACCTGCGGGACAGTGGATTTGATGTCGTGGTGGGGCTTCGTCCGGGATCGAGCTGGGAGCGCGCGGAAGCGGACGGTTTCCGGGTGTATCCGGTGGGAGAAGCGGTGGAGCAGGCGGATGTGATCATGATCCTGCTGCCGGACGAACGCCAAGTAGGCGTTTATCAGCAAGAGGTCAAACCGTACCTGAACAGCGGCAAGGCGCTCGCATTTGCACACGGGTTTAACATTCACTTTTCGCAAATTCAACCGCCTTCTGACGTCGATGTGTTCATGGTGGCTCCGAAGGGCCCTGGACACCTCGTGCGCCGCGTGTACGAAGCGGGCGGCGGCGTGCCTTCGCTGATCGCCGTCGAACAGGATGCGAGCGGCCAAGCGGAGGCTCTGGCGCTGGCTTATGCTCGAGGGATCGGGGCAGGTCGCGCAGGCGTCCTGAAGACTTCGTTCCGCGAGGAGACGGAATCCGACTTGTTTGGCGAGCAGGCAGTACTCTGCGGCGGCGTGTCGGCCTTGATCAAGGCTGGATTTGAGACCCTCATCGAAGCTGGGTATCAACCGGAAGTGGCGTATTTCGAGTGTTTGCACGAGATGAAATTGATCGTCGACCTGATCTACGAAGGCGGACTCGAATACATGCGCTATTCCATCTCCGACACCGCACAGTGGGGAGACTTCGTCACTGGTCCGCGCATCGTCACGGAAGAGACGAAAGCCGAGATGAAACGCGTCCTCGAAGATATTCAAAGCGGTGAATTTGCGAAAAGTTGGATCCTGGAAAACCAGGCGAACCGCCCGATGTTTAACGCCATCAACCGCCGTGAGGGTGAGCATCCGGTCGAAGTCGTGGGCCGCGAACTTCGCGCGATGATGCCGTTTATTCAAACGAAGAGCAAGCAGACACAGCCGGAGGTGGTTCATGGTGCGAAAGCTGGACGTGTTTGATACAACCCTGCGTGACGGTGAACAGTCAGCTGGTGTGAATCTACACGGCAGTGAGAAGCTCGAAATCGCAATTCAACTCGAACGCTTCGGCGTCGACATCATGGAGGCGGGATTTCCTGCCTCCTCGCCGGGTGATTTCAAAGCGGTGCAGGAAATCGCCAGTCGGATCAAAGACTGTTCGGTCGCGGGGCTGGCCCGTGCCACCAAATCGGACATCGACGCGGCGTGGGACGCGTTGCGACATGCTGCGTTGCCCCGTTTGCACCTTTTCATCGCGACATCGCCGATTCATATGGAACACAAACTGCGCAAGTCACCTGACGAGGTAGTCGATACAGCGGTCGATTGTGTGCGGTACGCCGCGTCTTTGTTCCCAGTGGTGCAATGGTCCGCGGAGGACGCAACGAGAAGTGATTGGGACTTTCTCGTGAGAATTATCTCGAAAGTCATCGATGCGGGTGCGAAGGTCATCAACCTTCCAGACACGGTCGGGTATACGACGCCGAGCGAATATGTGCGACTCTTTGAGTACATTCGCGCCAACGTCCCTAACTTGGGTGACGTGAAGCTCTCCGCGCATTGTCATGACGACTTAGGGCTCGCTGTCGCGAACAGCCTGGCGGTGATTCAGGCAGGCGTTGAGCAGATCGAAGGTACCATCAACGGGATCGGCGAACGCGCGGGCAACGCGGCACTGGAGGAGATCCTCGTCGCATTGGCGATTCGCAAGGACGTGTACGGCCGCTCGACGCGCACTCAATTGACGGAGACGGCACTGACGAGCAAACTCGTCGCCAAGTTGACGGGGATGGCCGTGCCGGCAAACAAGGCGGTGGTTGGGAATAACGCCTTTGCTCACGAGTCGGGTATCCACCAGGATGGCGTCCTCAAAAATGCGCTCACGTATGAAATCATTCGTCCTGAGATGGTGGGTCTGCACTCCAACCGCATGGTGCTTGGCAAACATTCCGGACGCCACGCGTTCAAGGAAAAGTGTGAAGAATTGAACCTGCAGCTTGGTGAGCAGCAGTTCAATCGCCTGTTCGCAGCGTTTAAGACGTTAACGGAGACGAAAAAGGAAATCACCGACGACGATATCTTGGCGCTCGTGCTCGAGTCGTCGATCGAAGATCACAAATACGACCTTGAATTCTTGCATGTTTCGTACGGTTTGAATGAGACCACAGCGGCGATGGGCGTACGTGGGCCGAGTGGGGGAATTCAGCGCGAGGCGGCTACGGGTAACGGTTCCGTGGAGGCGATTTTCAACTGCCTCGACAGAGTGGTGGATGGCCCCGTTCAACTTGTGGACTACCGAATTCAATCGACCACGGGCGGCGGCGATGCGCTCGCTGAGGTGTACGTCAAAGTGGCTTACCACGAGCGGGTCGTCACGGGGCGCGGCGTTCACAGTGACGTGTTGTCCGCTTCGGCCCGGGCGTTTCTCGACGCGATTAACCGGGTGCTGATCAAAGAACGTCTGGACGACGTGCAACTCGCCGTTTCAGCGCAGGCATGAGCCTGACCAGGGGGGCTTTACACCAGAGCCCCCTCCACCTTGGAGAAGGAGGACCCTATGACGAGACAGATTACGATTCTACCAGGAGACGGCATTGGGCCGGAAGTGACGAAAGAGGCTCGGCGCTTGCTCGAGGATGTAGCACAAGCAGTCGGGGAGACGTGGGTTCTAGAGGAGGCGCTGATCGGGGGCGCGGCGTATGACGCGACAGGGCAGCCGCTTCCACCTGAGACGGTGGAGAAGTGTAAAGCCTCGGACGCTATTCTGCTTGGTGCGGTGGGCGGACCAAAGTGGGATCACCTACCAGGGGATGTGCGACCGGAAGCAGGGCTCTTGGGCATTCGCAAGCAACTTGGCGTCTTTGCGAACCTTCGCCCTATCCGCACGTGGCCAGGTCTGCTGCTCGCTTCGCCACTCAAGGCCGAACTATTGAACGGCGTCGACATGGTGATCGTCCGCGAGTTGACTGGTGGACTCTACTTCGGAGAGCCCAAACAGCGGCTGAACGGCGGCGATGCAGTCGTGGACACGCTGTACTACACGCGCCACGAAATCGAGCGCGTCGTCCGACAGGCGTTTGACATCGCCCGGGGCCGTCGCAAAAAGCTGACTTCCGTCGACAAGGCCAACGTCTTGGAGTCTAGCCGCATGTGGCGAGAAATTGTTCAATCCATCGCAGGGGAGTATCCGGACGTCACCGTGGAGCACTTGCTCGTCGACAGCGCGGCGATGCAATTGATTCAACGCCCGAATCAGTTTGACGTGGTCGTGACGGAAAACATGTTCGGCGACATTTTGAGCGACGAGGCGGCGGTCCTCACTGGGTCCATCGGCATGTTGCCATCGGCTAGTCTCGGCGCAGAAGGACCTGGTTTATATGAACCGGTGCACGGGTCCGCACCTGATATTGCGGGATCAGGTGTCGCCAATCCACTAGCGAGCTTTCTCTCCGTCGCCATGCTGCTGCGCCATTCACTTGGGCTAGAAGACGTCGCGCAACACGTCGAGGACGCGGTACTCCACGTTATCGAGTCCGGTCACCGCACGCGCGACTTGGCTGGCCAGGGCAAAGAATCGGTAGGCACCGAACAGATGAGTGCGCTGGTTCGCAGCGAATTGCAAAGGAGGCTGAATGGTTAAATGGGGAAAACGCTGTTTGAGAAAATCTGGGACGCGCACGTCGTCAAGACATTGGATGATGGACAGAGCTTGCTCTATATCGATTTGCACCTGGTTCACGAGGTGACCTCACCGCAGGCGTTCGCCGGACTTCGTTTCGCGGGCCGCCGCATTCGGCAGCCGAACCAGACGTTTGCGACGATGGATCACAACGTTCCGACGGACAATCCGTTCGACGTGCGGGATCAAATCGCGAAAAAACAGATCGAGACCTTGATTGAGAACTGCCGCGAGTTTGGCGTTCAGTTAGCTGACCTCGATAGTCCGCACCAGGGGATTGTTCACGTCATTGGCCCCGAACTCGGCCTGACGGTACCTGGCAAGACGATTGTTTGTGGAGACAGCCACACGTCGACACACGGTGCGTTTGGCGCGTTGGCGTTTGGTATTGGAACAAGCGAAGTGGAACATGTGTTGGCGACACAATGTCTGTGGCAGACGCGGCCCAAGACGTTGCGGATCCAGTTGGAGGGTTCGCTCGCTCCAGGCGTCACTTCGAAGGACGTCATTCTGGCGCTGATTGCCAAGTACGGCGTCAACTTCGGAACAGGACACGTCATCGAATTCGCAGGTAGTCTCATCGGGACACTGACGATGGAGCAGCGGATGACCATCTGCAACATGTCGATCGAGGCGGGGGCGCGCGCGGGACTTATGGCGCCGGACGAGACGACCATCGCCTATGTCAAGGATCGCCCGCATGCGCCGCGCGGCCGGGAATGGGACGAAGCTGTGGCGCTCTGGAGAGAACTCAAATCGGACGACGACGCGGTGTTCGACACGGATATCGTATTCGACGTCAGTGAGCTCTCTCCTCAGGTTACCTGGGGAACAAATCCTGGTATGGGCAGCGGCGTCGACGGAACGGTACCGAGTCCGGAGGATTTCGAGTCGTCTGTGGAGCAGCGTGCCGTCACACAGGCGCTCGAGTACATGGGGCTCACACCGGGCACGAAAATTACGGACATCGCCGTCCAGCACGTGTTCATCGGATCGTGTACCAATGCCCGCATCGAGGACTTGCGGTTGGCGGCATCCATCGTCGCGGGCCGGCACGTGGCGGACGGGGTGCGTGCTCTAGTCGTACCGGGGTCGAAGCAGGTTAAGCGGCAAGCGGAGTCGGAAGGGCTACATGAGGTGTTTACGGCGGCCGGGTTCGAATGGCGCGAACCGGGATGTAGCATGTGTCTTGGCATGAACCCGGACACCATTCCGGCTGGTGAGCGGTGTGCGTCGACGTCCAACCGCAACTTTGAAGGCCGACAAGGCCGCGGTGCGCGCACACATCTCGTGAGTCCGGCAATGGCAGCGGCGACCGCACTCGAGGGGCACTTCGTCGACGTTCGCGAGTTCGCCGCAGTACATGAAGGAGGTGTCGCTCATGGAACCGCTCGTTAAACATGAGGGCAAAGTTGTGGTGCTGAGCCGCGTCAATGTCGATACGGACCAGATTATTCCAAAACAATTTCTCAAGCGGATCGAACGGGACGGCTTTGGTGAGTTTCTGTTTTATGACTGGCGTTACCAAGGGGCTGGTGAACCGAACCCCGATTTCGAATTGAACGCAGAGCGGGCGCAGGGTGCATCTGTGCTTTTGGCCGACGCGAATTTCGGATGTGGATCCTCGCGCGAACACGCGGTTTGGGCCTTGCGCGACTACGGAATCGGCATCGTCATCGCGCCGTCGTTCGCTGACATCTTCTTTAACAACTGTTTCAAAAACGGTGTTTTGCCAGTCGTCATTCCACAAGACGTCCGTGATGACCTCGCGGCTTCGCACGATCGCGGGGAGTGGGACCGCGCGACAGTCGACCTCGCAGGGCAGGTCATCGTGACCGATCACGGCGTAACGGTTTCATTTGACATTGATCCTCACAAGAAGCACATGCTTCTCAATGGGCTTGACGACATCGGTCTGACGTTGCAATTGCAGGAAGAGATCGTAGCCTACGAGGACAAGCGACAAGTCTATCAGTTGACGTACTAAACGAAATGATATGTACACATAGAGCTAGGTGTGGATAAGTGCGGTGCGCCGTGTGTCACTCAGTGGAGTGGCCACGGCGCGCTTTGGTGTGTGCTACACTTGGGAAGACGGGGGGCGGGGGCGTGATCGAACAAGAGGTCACGAAAGCAATTGAATGGATATTTGAGTCGTATACGCGCGTGCCGCCTGCCAAGCGGGTGGGGTTTGACAGGGACGTTCGCCACCCAGAATGGACGAGGTGGTTACTGGACGCCGTCGGTCGACCGGACGAATCGGCCTACAACGTGGCCGTCACGGGTAGCAAAGGAAAAGGGGCGCACGCGATTTTACTCGCGGCCATCCTTCAAGCTGCAGGCCTGCGCGTGGGACTGTTCACCAGTCCACATCTGGTCGATTTTTTGGAACGATTGCGCGTGAACGGTATGGCCGTGTCGAATGAGGACTTTGTCCGTCTGGCGAAGGGCGTCCGCGAAACGACGAAGGAGATACCTTTGCCCGCCGACCAATATCTAGGGCCGGTTGGTCTCGTTGCAGTGATGGCAAGCATTTGGTTTCGCGAACAAAAGACGGACGTCAACGTCTTTGAACTCGGGCGCGGTGCCATGTACGACGACGTTAATCGGGTTCGCCATCAGGGGGCGCTTGTCACGCCCATTTTTGCCGAGCACCTGGACAAGCTTGGTCCCGAGTGGTCGGACGTGGTACGTGAGAAACTAGGTGTAGTCACAGAGGACACGACTTGGACCGTGAGCTATGAGCAGGACGCGGTGGTCGAACGGATGATGGAGGAATATTTTTCAACCCGTCACCAAACGTGGCGTCTATTGGGCCGCGATTTTACATATGAAGTGGTGTGTGGGACAGGCGGGGTGTGCAGCGTTCAGGTGACAAGTGCAAAGGGCGAAACCCTGCGCGCGAGCATGGGCGTCAACCTAGCGCCCTTCGCGGGGAACGTCGCGGTCGCGCTGACGGCGGCCGGGCAGGTTCTCAAGTCGCTTGATATGGGCGGCCAGACACTCGACGTCAGCTTGGCGCACCTTGCGTTCCCCGGACGACTTCAAGTCATTTCAAAGCGGCCGACATGTCTCGTCGATGGCACAATTCATGCGGTGAACGCCCGCTTTGTCGTCGATTGGCTGCTTCGGGCCAAACCCTCGGGCAAAGTTACGGCGGTGCTGTCTTTACCCGACGACAAGGATGCCTTGGGCGTCGTCGAGACGTTGGCCCCACATGTGGACGGGATGGTTTTCACTACGTGTTCGAATCCTCACTTGCGATACACGCGCGACTTGGTTGCGCTGGCAAAGGAGCACGTGCAAAGCGTGCAATGGGAACCGGATGTCGAAGTGGCGGTTCAACGTGCGCAGGCGAGCGCGAAGCCAGAGGATACGATTTTGTTCCTCGGGACGCAATCGTTCGTGGGAGACGTCTTACGGATCTTTGAGGTGCCAACGAAGTCGTTGTGGCACGCGCATCAAATAGCTGGGAGGGAACCGCACTGGTTTGGCAATTGATTCTGTTTGGACTCGCCATGGGGGCGAACAATGGCCTGGCGTCGGTCGCCTTGGGCACATCGCAACTGTCCCGTGCGCACCAATTGCGCACTGCGCTCATCTTCGCCGTTTTCGAGGCGATCATGCCGGTGATTGGCATGATCATCGGCGAGTCTGTCGCTGGTAACATCGGCGGGAAGGCGCGCTGGGTCGGGATAGCCGTCCTCGTGGTTATGGGTGTTTACAGCCTGTTTAAGCGCGACGGAGGCGAGGACGAGGCGGATAAGGCCGCGAAAGCCAAGGGAGCCAGTATTCTCTTTCTGGCCGTGGCACTCAGTCTCGACAATTTAACGGTGGGGTTTGGCGTCGGTATGTTCAACGCTCCGCTCGTCCTGGCCGCCGTCATCTTCGGTTTGGTTAGCCTGCTCATGACGTTGGCTGGCCTCGAACTCGGCCGCTATCTCGGGAAGAAGGTCAACTTGTCGGCGGACAAATTGTCCGGTGCCGTGCTCTTGATTGTCGCCGGCGTCATGGCGTTTGTGTGAACTCGTGGGGATCGTTTGGATCGCTGGCCGCAGCCGGTTCGCCCAAGCGGTCCCA
Source organism: Alicyclobacillus fastidiosus (assembly GCA_029166985.1). Lineage (GTDB taxonomy): Bacteria > Bacillota > Bacilli > Alicyclobacillales > Alicyclobacillaceae > Alicyclobacillus > Alicyclobacillus fastidiosus_A. The sequence goes on from CP119138.1 coordinate 1,300,485, forward strand.
CATCGACGAAGACTCGATTTTTATGCACCTGGAACTTGTAGTATAATGTCGAAGGAGATTCATGAAGGCAGCTTAGGCATGACGAACATGCATTGCACGCGTCCTTCATAGAGGCATCAGGGATGAGGAGGCTCTATTATGGCAGCAGAAACCACGTTTAAAGCCGGGTTGGAAGACGTTGTTGCCAACACGTCCGAAATTTGTTTCGTAGATGGCAAAGAAGGCCGTCTAATTTACCAGGGCTACGATATTCATGATCTCGTCAATGGTGGCGCTTCCTTCGAGGAAGTCATCTTCCTGCTCTGGCACGGTAAACTTCCGTCAAAATCGGAGCTTGAGACATTTACCAAAGATATCGCGACGCAACGCGAACTTCCGGAAGCCGTCCTCAACTTCCTGCGCGGCGTACCGAAAGATGCGAATGCGATGGAAGTACTCCGCACAGCGGTGTCGGACCTCGGCCTGTATGACCCGGATAACGGCGATGAATCGATTGAAGCAAACATTCGAAAAGCTACCCGCCTCGTCGCGCAAATCCCCACTATCGTCACCTCGTTTGAACGTATCCGTCAGGGTCTCGAGCCCGTTCAACCAGACGCATCACTCAGCGCTGCAGCCAGCTTCTTTTATCAGCTGCGCGGAGAAAAGCCGTCGGAATTCGTGGAACGCGCATTTAACACTGCGTTGATTTTGCACGCGGATCACGAGTTGAATGCTTCGACGTTCTCTGCCCGGGTGACCGCTGGTACGTTGTCGGACATGTATTCGGCCATCACCTCTGCCGTGGGAACGCTGAAGGGGCCTCTGCACGGTGGCGCCAACGAACAGGTTATGAAGATGCTCTTGGAGATCGACGATGAGACCAAGGCACAGCAGTGGATCGCCGATGCACTGGCAAACAAGCGCAAGATCATGGGCTTCGGTCACCGCGTCTACCGCACGGAAGACCCACGCGCGACCCATCTGCGCAAGCTCAGCAAAGAGGCTGGCGAACTCGCTGGCCAAACCAAATGGTATAACATGTCGCAGACCATTGAGGCATATGTGAAGGAATCGAAGGGCCTGAACGCCAACGTCGATTTCTACTCTGCGTCCATGTACTACGCAATGGGTATTCCAACCCACTTGTACACACCAATCTTTGCCATCAGCCGCATTTCCGGTTGGTCCGCACACGTACTTGAGCAGTACCGCAACAACCGCCTGATTCGCCCTCGTGCGGAATACGTAGGCAAAGTCGACCAAAAGTACATCCCTGTCAACGAGCGCTAAGTCGTAGGAACAGGTTGTAAACGGAAACACAACGAACGGACATTCGAGGCTGATGTGAACGTGCTTGGTGCGCCTTCACATCAGCCTCTTCGTCGCGCGTACGCGTAGCAATATGTACTAGCGTAGGCGGCGGTGTCGAGGAGATTCTAAGGCACATGGGAGGGGTGCCTAATGGCGAACAACAACAATCGTCTTCTGCTGCAACAAGCGACACGTGCGCTTCAGGACATGAAGTACGAAGTGGCATCGGAGCTCGGGATTACACCGCCGTCCGATGGGTATTGGGGATTTGTCTCGTCCTTTGAAAATGGCTCAATTGGCGGCAGTATTACGCGTAAATTGGTGGCTTTTGCGCAGGAGCGCCTGGCAGAGCAAACGCCGGAAGCGTAACTGGCCAACGAAAAGTGCATACGATAACCCTTGGCCTGACGGGGCGGCCAAGGGTTATTGTCGTTGTCCTGTCCCCGATCACATCTCAATGTGGCATCTCTTCTCTAGATTCTCAGAAGGGGGATACACATATGCACGCTTGGATTTGGCCAGTGCTCATCGCCGTTTCGCAGGGTGTCACCGCATATGGAATCACGTTTGTCAATAAGTTGATGCAACTCGTAGCACATACCTTAGAGGCTCATGTCGAGTTGTCGCTTCGACGCGAAGAGCAGTCGTCCACAGCTACCGCTGTGACAGAGCGTTGAGGTCGGATCGACGAAAAGGGCGATCCCGGTGGTCGGGATCGCCCTTGTCTCGTTTCGATCAGTGCACGACGTTGGATTGTTGATCCGTACGGGTGGAAATTTTGCTGAGCGCGTCCCCAGCTTCATTCATGTGGATGTCGACGGTAGCGAGGTCGCCGATCGCAAGGATTCCGCAGAGTTCGCCGGATGCGTTCACAACTGGCAAACGGCGGATTTGGTGCCGCGCCATCAACTCGGCGGCTTCGTGGGCGTCAGTATCTGGGGTGCAGGTGACGATGTTGTTCGACATACATTCTTCGACGCGCACGTCGGCTTTGCCGCGAGCGACTGCTTTTAATACGATATCCCGGTCCGTCACCACACCGATTACTTTCTTGTTGTCACATACCGGTACGGAACCGCAGTTATGGGTCTTCATGGCTTGCGCAGCTTTCTGAATGGAGTCCGTTCCACAACAGCACTGCACATTGGTGGTCATAATCTGTTCCACGTTCATTCGGCATACCCCTCCCATAGGTGATGTACACCCGGTAGTATGTCCGCAGACCCCTTGATTATCACGTGGCAGAAATATGTCGACGCCACGCCAACACGTCATGCGCACAGGTCCCTAAGGACCAGATAGCCGCGAGTTCGCGTAGGATGCCGTCCAACGGCTCCACACTGCCAAGCAGCGGGTGTTGAAGCCAGATGCCTGTGGTTCCCCAGAGAAGACAACAAAGGCCGGCAAACGCCAGCGTGAGCGCGGCCACGCGTCGGCGTCTTCGCGCGCCGAGCACGGCGAGAACCCCGAGGGCCAAACTGATGTACGATTCCGTTGGCGTGAACTGCAAGTACGCTCCGAGGTGTCCCATGGCGATCCCGGCGACGCCCTGCATCAAAAAAACCCAGCCGACGATGCGGCAAGTCGTTTTGCTGTTCATATTCAGTCCCCTCATGTATCCGTGTCAGGACAAACCCTTATCTCCATGTGTATGGCTGGCTAGTCCGACGTATGACGGGTGAGGGCCTGTCTGTATGATCCGCAGCGGCTTAGAACATCCTGAAAGAAAGAAAGCGCAGTGGTTCAGGGGGTAGCTCAAATGAATGACGTTCAGCGGCTAACGGCCCAGATTCAGCAGATGCAGTTGATGTTAAACGACATGCAAAAGACGCTCGAGCAGATGAAACGACAACCATCCTACGGAAGCACTTATGCTTTATCGCATTCATCCAACCGACTTTTTGCAGCTTTAGAGCAACCGATTCCCCCACGCCAATCCGAGTACCCATCGTATGCAAGGCAACCGTATGGCAGTCGATGACAAACCCATCCCGTCCTTGTGGTATGTTGTATATACACTGAGTAGGACGAGCTGGGGGGATACAATGTGCGCGAGTCATCACGAAGGGGCCGGCGCGTAGCCATCGTCGCGACGGCCATCGGTCTCGCCCTCATCGCGATAGCCGTACTGATGTTCGTTGGTCTTCACCGAAAGCGTGCGACACCTGTACTTCAGGTGACCACCGTGCGACTGCAAACGATGAAGCGCGTGATTTTTTCCTCTGGACAAGTCCGTCCGGTACAACGGCAACTCATCCAAGCGAGTCAGTTGACATCCCCGGTTGAGCACATGGACGTCTCCGTGGGGCAGCGGGTGAAAAAAGGGCAAGACTTGCTGCATCTCAGCGACACGTCTCAGCAGCAAGCGATTTCCGATGCAGAGGCCGCTCTCAGTGCTGCACAAGCGGAGTACAACCAGGCGGAATCCGGCTACAACAGTGCGCCCACGCTGTTGAAGCAAATGTGGTTGCCGCAAGTGGATGCAGCACAGGCTGCCGTGACACAGGCGCAACAGCAATTGAAGAGCGCACAGGCCGCACTTGCAGCTACCATCATCCAAGCGAGTTTGAGTGGTACGGTGATCGTCGCGTCGCCGGAAGGGGTGGACGCGAGCGGGAATCAATCACCGATCGTGGAGGTGGTAGGCTCGCAAAAACAAATCGTCCTTGAGCTTTCCGAAGTGGACGCCACGCATGTCAAATCCGGAATGCCGGTGTCGATTACGAGCGACGCGTTTCCCAACGAGACGTTCCACGGTACGGTTGCGATGGTCGCACCCTTTGCTGCAACCGATCAGAACGGGACTGGCCAGGTCGAGGTCGATGTTCACCCGACGGGGACGTTTGCGGTGCCGCTTGGTTATCAAGTCAACTGCAAGATCGCCAGCACCACGCATAAAAGCGTGCCAACCGTTCCCTATGGGGCACTCGTGCAACAGGGGAACAACTACGCCGTCTACGTAGTGACCGGAGGAAAAGCTCATCTCACACAAGTTCAGCTTGGGATCACCAACGATACGTCGGTGGAAGTCACGTCTGGGTTGCATGCCGGCGAGAAAATCCTGAATAACCCGCCGAGTACGCTGAAAAATGGTCAGGCGGTGGCGGTGGGATGATTGCACTGCGGGACATTACCAAACGGTACGACGTTGGGGAAGAGACGCTGACGGTCCTCAAGGAGATCGACCTCACCATCGAAGACGGCGAGTTCGTCTCCATCATGGGGCCGTCGGGGAGCGGAAAGTCGACGCTCATGCACATCCTAGGGTGTTTGGATTTGCCGACGTCCGGATCGTATTTATTAGATGATATCGAAGTAGCCGAGCGGACGAAGCGCGAGCTCGCCCAACTGCGAAACCAGTCGATCGGCTTTGTCTTTCAAAACTTCCACTTGCTGCCGCGGATGTCAGCGCTGCGCAACGTAGAACTGCCGATGATGTATGCCGGTGTCCCGCGGGCGACGCGACGCGCACGTGCCACACAGCTTCTAGCACAAGTGGGCTTGACGGAGCGGGCGCGCCACCTGCCCACCGCACTGTCAGGAGGGCAGAAACAACGCGTGGCGATTGCACGCGCGTTGGCGAATTCGCCGCGCCTACTGCTCGCCGACGAACCTACGGGGGCCCTGGACCAAGCGACTGGGGCGGATATTATGGAACTGTTCCGGCAACTCCACGAAGCGGGTATGACCATCGTGGTTATCACTCATGATCCGAGTGTGGCTTCATGCGCACAGCGCACCATTTCATTGGTCGATGGAGTCATCCAAGAGGAGGGCCATGCGTGAATTTCAGCGAGATGTTTGGATCGGCGATGTCGTCACTCCTGGCGAACAAACTGCGGTCGTTTCTCACAATGCTCGGCATTCTCATCGGCGTAGCCTCGATCATTTCCATCGTGGCCGTCGGAAACGGTGGAAAGCGCGCAATCGTCAGCGCATTGTCGAGTGATCAAATGCAGGATACGATTCAGATTTTGCCCAAGGAACTGGTGGTGCCTGGCCTACCGCAACCTGGCCAAGTGCTCAGCGTCAGCCAGTCCGATCTAGCCATCGCCCAACAGTTTTCCGGCGTTCAAAGCGTCGATTACACCGTTACGGGCCAGACCAATGTCACCGCGGGAGCCCATACGGTCAATGCGAGTATTGACGCGGGACCAGACTACTTGAACAACCTCGCGCGCTTCCAGGTGATTAAGGGTCATATGTTTCAACAGTCCGACGTCATTGCGAGCCGGCCTGTGGTGTTGTTGTCGAACACGCTGGCTGGAAAATTGTTTGGCAGCGGCAACCCTGTCGGATCTGTTGTCACAATTGGAGGCGAACCCTTCCAGGTCATTGGCGTCACCGCATCCGAGCAAATCAATCTGTTCTCCCTGTTTCTCGGCTCGGACTACGCCTACATGCCGGCGACCACTTGCAAAAGCGTATTCCCTACTTGGGATATCACGGAGATGGACGTTCAGACGCGGCCAGGTGTCGACAAATCACAGCTGGCGAGTCATATCGTGACCGCACTAAACGTGAACGCTGGGGATGCCAACGCGTTTGAGACGTCTTCTGGGTTTCTCTCGACGGTCGAGGGGACGATCAATCAAGTGACCTCCATTCTCACGCTCGTCATCGGAGCGATTGCCGGCATCGCGTTACTGGTGGGCGGTGTCGGCGTGATGAACATCATGCTTGTGTCGGTGACGGAGCGAACACAGGAAATCGGCATTCGCATGTCGCTTGGTGCAACCCGTTCTGCCATCTTGCTGCAATTTCTCACAGAGTCGGTCATGATTACGGTCATCGGCGGCGTCGTGGGCATTCTTTTGGGCGTGGGGGTTGGTGTAGCCGTGAGTGTGGTCACGCATGTGCCGACCTTCGTACAGTGGCCGGTGGTTGTCTTTAGCTTTCTGTTTTCGGCGGTGATCGGAATTGTATGCGGATTGTATCCGGCGAATAAAGCAGCGCGTCTGAATCCGATCGACGCGCTGCGATATGAGTAGTGCGCACACCTGTTGCCGGATGAGGCCATTAGCGCAGGTGCGTGACACGCATGTTTCGCAGGCGTCGAATGCGTTCCTCCATCGGCGGGTGCGTACTGAACAGGTGCAACAGGGACTCCCCTCGCAGCGGGTTCATAATGAACAAGTGCGCAGTGGAGGGGTTCATTTGTCCAAATGGTTGGCGTTTATAGGATTCGAGTCGTTCGAGTGCGTCGGCCAGCGGATTGGGATCGCCGACGAGCCGCGCACCGGCCGCATCCGCCTTGTACTCTCTCGCCCGCGAAATCGCGAGTTGGACCATCGATGCCGCGATTGGACCGACGATCATGAGGGCCAGTTCGGCGGCTACGTTGCTGTTGTCGTCGCGATCGTTCCCACCAAACCACATCGTCCACTGCAACAAATTCGCGATGCTCGTGATGGCGCCAGCCATCACAGCTGCCATGCTGCTGATGAGAATGTCGCGATTTTTTACGTGAGCCATCTCGTGCGCTAATACGCCCTCCAGTTCCCTCGGTGGCATCACCCGCAAAATCCCCTCCGTTACGGCTACTTTGGCGTGGGCAGGGTTGCGTCCCGTGGCAAAAGCGTTCGGTTGGTCAGAGGGTGTGATGTATATTTCAGGCATGGGTACGTTCGCGCGGCGTGCAAGTCGACGGACAATCTGGTACACTTCCGGAACCTCACGCTCAGAAACCGGGTAACTGCCAGTCATGCGAATCGCCATGCTCCCACTCGTCCAGTAGGCGATCGCGTTCATCGCGATGGAGATCAGCAGGAAGATGAGCATTCCCCGTGAACCGCCGATGAAGTGCCCGATGAGTACTAGGATCACCGTGAGTACTGCCATAAACGACCACGTCTTAAGGGTGTTCACCATCATCTGTCCTTCCTTTATAAAACTTACCTGAAGTCGAGACCGTCTGTAGGACAGCCTACCTCAATTTTAGCGTAGAAAACCTGTATCATGCATGTTAGGGCTGCTGTCTGCTCATTTGTGTGCTCAGATCGGTTTAGCTATACTAAAACTATGCATCGTGGGGTTCACGAACTGAAGGATGGGGTATATGCGGTTAGGAGTCAATATCGAATACGAAGGAAGAAACTACGATATCCTTGAGTTGCCTCCCGAGGCGTTCGTTCATCTGATTCCGTGCATGAGCAAACAGCAGTATCGCCGGATCAGCAATCGCTTTGAGGAAGTATGGCCAGAGCCGACCGTTTTGCGGAATCACTTGTTGGCCTTCACGGCGGAAAAGCTGGGGACGTCAGTCGATTTCCTATTTTTATACCGCGATGCATTTCAATTTGACGACGAAGAAATGGAACGCTACATCGAGTGTCACACGAAGCACGGACATCGCCCTTCGTAACTTCACACCTGGAGGAACAGCATGCGCACAGTTTTCGTATTTTTCGCGGGAAATGAGCGAGGGGGTGCGGCGGCGCACATCCATACGCTCGCTCGAACGGTTGTGCGTTTCGGGAATCCTTCGCGTTATAGGTTCGTGAGCTTAGGTTCCGGACCGTTGGCGGATGCCATTGCGACGACCGATGTCCGCCTGCACAAAATTGAAGGCGGCACGCTGGCAGCGGTATCGCAGTTGAGACAACTGCTTCAGACAGAGCGCGAAGTACTGTTACACGCCCACGGACCACGGATGAATATTCTCGCCGCACTGGCTACGCGGCGCCGTCGGGTGCCTTGGACGTCCACGATTCACAGCCATCCAGCATACGATTTCTTAGGGAGTTCTCTCAAATCACGAATCTATCCCAAGTTACATATGTGGAGTTTGAAGCAAGCGATGGGTCTATTTATCGTTCAGTCGTCGCTCGCAGAGGTACTCCCGACTCGTACCGTGCTCGATGTGCCAAATGCGGTGGACCTGCCGCCGTTGCCTCGGGGCCGGGCGGAATGTGCGGCGCTGTGGCGGGATCGGCTGGGGATTGAACAGGATGCAAGACTAGTCGGGGTTGCCGCACGGTTTGATCCGGTTAAGAACCTCGACGTCTTGATTCGTGCAATGGCACACCTTCAGACACAAAACGCGCACCTGTTGCTCGCAGGGGACGGAGAAATGCGTCCCACCCTGGAACAGTTGGCTGTCCAAGAAGGTGTGGCGAACAGGGTTCACTTCCTAGGATTTCTCAATGGAATGGCTGATTTTTACGGGGCGATTGAGATTCACGTGCTGCCGTCGAAGAGCGAGGGCACGCCGTTTTGTGTTCTCGAGGCAGGTACTTATGGTGTGGCTAACATCGGGTCGGACATCCCTGGTTTGCGGGCATTGCTGCAAGATGGACGAGCAGGTGTATTGGCTCCGGTGGGGGATGTAGGGGCCCTGGCGAAAGACATCGATATACTGTTACAAAACGAGGCAGAGCGAGCTAAGTACGTGGACGCCTTCTCGCAACGCGTGCTCCCCGATTTTGCGCCGCAGAAAATGCTCGAAGCATACGAGCGGGGATATACGGTTCTCGAGGAGGATATTCTTCGATCCCGGCAATTTACCCGCTCTTCCTAAGGATGGATGATATGAGGCGCGATCGCATGTTTCCTCGTAGTCTAACGTCGATAGCTGGGTGGCCCGCCACTTGGAAGATTATTCTCATCACCGTGGCTTGGTACGCGGTTGTGCAGACTGTGTTCGGACACAGTACTGCTGGCGACGCCAGGGCGGGCGCTATGGTTGGCATATTTGTCGCGCATGGCCAAGTCTTTCGCCTGCTCACGGCGACGTTTGTTCACGTATCGGTAGCACACCTCCTCGTGAACATGATTTCCTTGTGGACGCTCACGGCGGTCGAAAGCTTGCTAGGGACGAACGTCTTTCTGACGATTTACTTCGTGAGTGGACTGTTCGGGAATGTCCTGACACTTGCGTTCATCCCTGACAACGACGTGAGTGCGGGTGCCTCCGGCGCGATTTTTGGTCTGTTCGGGGCGATGCTGGCGCTTTCCCTGCTGCGGATACTGCCCGCAGCAGTGCGCACTCAGTTATTGTTCATCTTGGCCATCAACGTGGTGCTCGACTTCACGAATCATGACATTAACTGGTTGGCCCATCTTGGTGGAATGATTGCCGGGATGTTGATCACACTAATTTACGTCAAAACGAGCCAGCGCCCGTCTGTGTGGCGGATCGCAGCCGGAGGAATGAGTGTGTTAACGGCCATCAGCCTCGTTGCGGCACTATTTGTACCGCTGCCTGGGATCTAAAAGTTGGTTCGTAATTCGTTGTTGCAAATTGTCTCAGCAGATCTTATACTATGCTTCGTAATCTTTGCTTGGCTCCGTTTCTCAATACGGAATCCGGCTCTACACTTAAAGGGTTAGGACCTCTACGGACTAACTTTCCCCCGTGGTGTAGGGACGATTCCACATGCCGAGTTGATGGCATGGCCGAATTGGCTCAAAGGGGGATTTTTGCTGTGGATACAATGGGTCGTCATGTTATTGCCGAACTTTGGGGTTGCAACGCAGACAAGTTGAACGATGTTCAGGGTATTGAACGTACAATGGTAAATGCAGCACTAGAAGCGGGTGCCGAGGTTCGAGAAGTGGCATTTCACAAGTTTGCACCTCAGGGTGTGAGCGGTGTTGTCATCATTTCCGAATCCCATCTCACCATCCACAGCTTTCCGGAGCATGGATATGCGAGTATCGACGTGTACACCTGCGGAGAACGAATTGATCCGAATGTGGCATGCGACTATATCACGAAACACTTGGGTGCTACACGCCTTGAATCGATAGAAGTGCCACGCGGTGTCGGTCCAATTCAAGTTAATGACGTAAAGGTACGAGCGTTTTAACGTCAGCACTGCGGATAACAAAAAGGGCAACAGCTTAAGCTGTTGCCCTTTTTGTGTCACGGGTCCGGCGAGGGAGTCACAACCGCCTAGTCGCCGGACGACATTGGCTGTCGTTACTTCGCGCTGTCGTCGCGATTTGCAAACACCCGCTCGTTGTGCGTTGGCAAGCGCTTGTCGACAAGGATATGGCCGTTGCCAGCGTCGACGACGACCAGGTATTTGTCCTCGTCGTCGCGGACGATCGACATATACACCAAGTTCGTTCGAATGTTGCGAAGCTGAATGTCCTCCACAGTCATCCCTGGATGTTCTGCAACGACCGCCTTCTTCGCTGCACTGGGAGAGATTTTTGCATACTTTTGAAGTTTCTTGGTGTATGCGTCGTGGCTCGCCTGATACGCGTCGCGTAACGTGTCTCGTGTGACTTGGACACTGGACTTGATGTCTCCCCATTCATGCACATTTGGGCCGTCTGTACTTTGAATGTTGGCGGTCACGGGATGCAGAGTTGTATGTGTGGGTGTCGTTTTCGGGTGGGACGAATCATCTGCGGCGAATACGGTGCATGTTGTGCAGGTCAAGCACCCGATCACCGATAGGCTGATGAGCCACTTCTTCATAATCACAGTCCTCCTTAGAGTTGCGTTACAAACACATGTTGTCCATACAATCCAAATTTATGTAATTTATTTTTGGCGCGACAATACTTGCGTTGGGTGGTCTATTCCTGTACAATAAGGAACGTTCTCGTTAACGGGGCCGTAGCTCAAGGGGAGAGCACTACGCTGGCAGCGTAGGGGTTGTGGGTTCAAATCCCATCGGCTCCACCAGAATATTGCATTGATAAGATTTGAGATGCATTCGGGTAATGTTGACATAGCTTCCTTTTGTACTGTATGTTACGCTTTGCGTCGTTACGCGGCTCGGTAGCTCAGTCGGTAGAGCAGAGGACTGAAAATCCTCGTGTCGGCGGTTCGATTCCGTCCCGAGCCACCATCAGTTTGAACATGCGGAAGTGGCTCAGGGGTAGAGCATCGCCTTGCCAAGGCGAGGGTCGCGGGTTCGAATCCCGTCTTCCGCTCCAAGAAGCGAAATACGGGCTTCTCACCCAAGGGTTCCCCCGTTTCACGGGACTAGTTCGAGCCTCGGCTCGAACGTCGGAATCCCGTGTTCCGCTCCACCCAAGTTATGGCGCCATAGCCAAGTGGTAAGGCAGAGGTCTGCAAAACCTTTACCACCGGTTCGAATCCGGTTGGCGCCTCCAAAGTAAGCAACAAAAACGCGGTTCTCCTCTGTGAGGGCCGCGTTTTTTGCTGTTAGGAAGACGTCATAGATACAGATGACTTGTACGTCGCTCCAACCACCTTTGGGCATCGTTGGACATGGAAGTGGGATCTCCCGTTTTTTCATCATTTTTGCGTATTCTGTTGTAGTCCAACAGGTGTTATGATTTGTCGATGTGAACAGAAAGCCGAATCGTCCTATGAGGACGTACGGGGGAAAATAGAATATTGGGGTCAATCGCCGCAAGGCGACGGGTGTCTCGTCATCCGAACCCGGCAGCTAACCTCGGAGGCTCAAAACGAGAGGACGTGGGATACATGCGTTTGTCGCGATCGATAATCGGTGTGTCTGCGGCCGCTACTGTCTGGAGTCTTATGCTTAGTTCGGCCCTTGCGGCCACCAATACAAATGCAGTCCATCCGTATCAAACGGGTTTGAGTGCACAGGACATCCTACGAGGGGCCATGGCACCCTCGGTTATTTCTACACGTAAAGCTGTTTCTCATGGTGCACACCAGCATCGATCTCCCCACAAGACGACAACAACACACCGCACTTCCAGTGCTTCAGCCCAGAATCTCTACTGGATGGAGCACGTGATCAACGCTGAAGCGGGTGGCGAATCGCTCACTGCCCAAATTAGTGTGGGAGATGTCGTCCTTCATCGTCTACAGAGCGAGCAACACGGTGCGACTGTGCGCGATGTGGTGTTTGAGAACACAGCTGGATGTTACCAGTTTTCCTGCGTGCCAAATGGCGCGATCTATAAGACTCCTAATGCTTCGAGCGTACAAGCGGCTAAAGACGTTTTGCAACGCGGTGAGGACGAAGTGCCTCACGCGATGGTGTTTTACAATCCATCTGAAACTTCATCTGACAACTGGGTGCGGTCGCGAGTCCGTATCGTTCAATACGACCACCTGGTTTTCGCAAAATAATGGAATGAACGACATTCGGCGCTGTGGGGATTACCTGCGGCGCAATTTTTTTGTGTACGTGAGTTGGGATATCGAGCAGATAACACCGAACGTCAGAGACATAGGCGAACACCCGCGTTTCTCTCCGTAAAGTGGCATATGTTACCCATGTATAGCGGCCTAAAGGGGTGTGTTCCCATGACGCACTTGAGGTATGACAGAAGCATGAAAGTGCTGGCTGCGGTCGTCATCGGCGTCGCTTTCGTCCCACTGGTCTATGCTTTCATTCGGCGGGCCTGACTTGGTGTAATCCATTTGCGATTGCGTCTGGCAGACAGGCATTGCAGCAATTCTGCAATGCCTGGGCATTCCGTCAATGCGAATCACAGTTTGCACGATTCACAACATCGCGAATAAATGAGTCGCTCGTTTCATCGTCGTCGTACGTGATCGTCGTGACTTTGTCGGCTAGATCAACATCCAAATTTCTGATCCCTTCGACTGCGTGCAAAGCATTGGATACCGAATTTGCGCACATAGCGCAGGTAGCACCTTCGAGTGTAAGCGTTGAAATGGCCAAACGATAACCCCCTCCGAATGACTAACGTCTGCTCGCTTAGTCTCCCTGTCGACGATCGGCTTTATTCCAACATGGGGATACCTATCAGCCTGTGCAGAGAACGAGCCTGACCGACCGGCACAAGCTCGAAAATTCCACTCATACATGTGGCACATGTGTTGTAAAATCGAATTCGTGTGAAGCGCTGAAGCACCAACGAGGGGCCCGACGCTGGGGGCTCTGCCGGTTACCGATTCTCGCTAGGATGTGTCGTCGAGGAGGAAATGGATTCGCGAATCCATTGCAATAAATCAAACCCGCGCAACTCCGGGTGGGATCTCATGCGCAGAGCAGCAATTTCTACACGCCAGCGCTCTGCTCCTGTTTGCTGAATGACATCTTCAATCGTCACGCGTTCCGCTTCCGTGAAGGCGAACCCTTCCACAACAGTCACCTCTCACAAAATCAGAGTGAATGGACTAGTGAACAGGTTGTTCGAGTTTATAATTAGGAAGATTATAAGGTGCCGGAGACGCGAAAGGTGTCGAACGAGCGCATGCTCGTGAAATTATTCTTTTGCGTGGTAGATGCGGGTGAGGCTGGCCAACTGAGTTGGTTTCGTGGATTTTGGAGTCCATTAGCGTGTATTAGACCGTGAGACAGGGGATTCGGGGACATGCGGGACAAGTTGACCAAGCAGGTGTTTCATATCACCTGGCCAGTTTTAATTGAACAACTGTTGTTCATGCTCATTGGGACGGCTGATACCTTTATGTTGGCGCACGTGTCGGGAGCTGCGGTCGCAGCTGTGGGCGCGTGCAATCAGGTCGTTACACTGGTGCTGCTCGTCTTCAATATGATTTCAGGCGGTACTGCGGTGCTCATAGCGCAATATCTCGGTGCAAAGCGCACCGGTGAGTGTGCAAGGTTTACAGGTGCATCGATCTCAGTCAATTTTTTGGTCGGTATCCTGGCGAGCGCGCTGCTCATCGTGTTTCGCCATCTCATCGCAGTCGCGATGCAGTTGCCACCTTCAGTAATTGGTTTGACGAACGCCTACATGGTGATTGTCGGATCAACGATGTTTATTCAGGCACTGCTTGGCGCCGTCAGCTCCGTTTTGCGATGTAATGGATTTACGCGGATGACAATGCTTGTTTCGCTTGGGATGAACGCAGTGCATATCATTGGAAATTATTTATTCATTTATGGCGCGTTTGGCGTTCCCAAACTCGGAGTGACGGGAGTTGCCATCTCTACGTCCGTCAGTCGTCTGCTGGCACTCGCGGTGATGCTCGGGCTCATGTACCGATATGTCCCGTACCGAGTCGAGTGGATAGATTACCTGCGCGTGCGGGGCGCGGCGTTGAAGCAGATGCTCGCCATTGGTATTCCGTCCGCTGGTGAGCCGCTCGCTTACGACATCGCGCAACTCGTGATGATGAGCTTTATGGGCATCTATGGGGCGACGGTACTCGCCACACGCGTGTACGCCATGAACTTGATGTTTTATATCGCCACGTTTGGAGGAGCCTTGGGATTTGGGACACAGATTGTGGTCGGGCACCTATGTGGGGCAGGCAGGTTACACGACGCTTATGTTCAGGTCTGGAAGACACTTCGGTTGGCCTTGTGTATATCTGTCGTGATCGCACTGTCGATGGCGTTTACTGCGCATGACTTGTTTCGGTTGTTTACTACGGACCGAGACGTGATTCGCATGGGGACACACCTCTTGTTCATCGGTATCGTGCTGGAGCCGGGGCGAACCTTCAATCTCGTGATCATTCAATCGATGCGGGCTGCAGGGGATGTGAAGTTTCCAGTGATGATGGGGATTCTGTTTCCCATTTGCATGGGTATCCCGCTGTCCTATGTCCTGGGTGTACACCTGCATATGGGTCTGTCTGGCGTTTGGTGGACCATCTGCATGGATGAATGGTGCCGAGCCGTCATTATGTCCATCCGTTGGCGAAGTCGCGCTTGGCAATCGAAGGTGCTCGTTCGACCGCTCGATTCGGTCGACGTGGTTCCCACTGCCTAAACCGGGGGTCGAGGACCGCGTTTGCACTTACATGATTCTCCTTCGTATCGTCCACGCTACACACATAAGTGTGAAGGAGGGGAATCCAGATGCGGACTCTGTATGCATGTTTTTGTGCTGGCCTGTTGTGTTTCGCGGTATGTGCCGGCAGTGTCGTCTCCTACGCGCACAATGGTTTGGCAAATGGATACGGCCATACGAAGCACCACCCAACGCACTGAAGCACGTCGCCTGAGAAGCTGTCGAGGTGGCCTAACACCGATGGTTTGCCGGTGTCGGCCACCCTGCCACGCTTGGTGAAGAACAGCCGCGCGTTTATTCTTCGATCGCGGCGAGCAATACCTGCGCCATATGCTGGGCCTCCGATTTGCATAGTTCAAACTCCACCTCTTGTGACACGTGACTGATCAGTTGAATGATCTCCGTACAACCATGAGAACAAATCAGGAATTCTGGGTATTTCGCTTCTGACCGAGGCACCTTGCGTGCGCAAAAGCCAGATTGGAATCCTCCGAGTGTCCCGCCGCAGATCTCACACATATCATCGCCTCCCGCCACGTTTGCACACGTCCCCTCCGTCGGACCGACAGTCCCTTACGAAATACGTAAAATGTGGTCAAACTGGGTACGCTGAACGTAATTACGTTATGCAGGCTACGCCTGTTTGGGGAGAGGGTCAACACGTGCCTATTGCGTTTGTCAACGGGACCCACATTGCTTACCACCGAATTGGACAAGGGGTACCGATTATTTTCATTCCACCGCCAATGGTGGGGACGTTTGTCTTCTATAAACAGGCCATCGAGTTATCCAAGCACTTCGATGTGATTATGATGGAACTTCGGGGACACGCACGCAGCGACGCTTCGCAGGAATATCTGGCGTACAGCATTGTCGCGGATGATATCTGTGCGTTGATGGATGACCTCAATATTTACCGCGCGATTCTGGTCGGGTATTCGATGGCGGGCCAGATCGTACTCGAATTCCTGCTCAAGTATCCCCATCGCGCCTACGGCGCTGTACCTGTGAGTACCTTTCCAGAAGCGTCCGACCTTCGACTGAAGGCGGAACTGAACACCGCGCTTCAACTCGTGAAGCGTCGTGGGATGCGCACGTTGGCGTTCGCCTTGGCCCTTGCGAACGCGGATACAGGCCGCGCGTTGCGGAACATGTACCGTACCGGTACAGCGTCAAACAGGGACAACGTGACAGACCTATTTCGCGAAGCGCTCACGTACCAATGCACGCAACAACTGGGTGATATTGAGCTGCCCGTCCGACTGATTTTCGGGGCCAAGGACATCCGTCTGCTTCATTACCGAGAGATGTTTTCTCAGTGTCTTCCCAACGCTACGAAGGTGATTATTCCGGGGGTAAGTCATCAAGTCCCGACCAAGGCGGCCGAGACTTTGAACACAGAGATTCGCGAGTTTGTGACACATCTATCCACCTGAATGTCATGCGGGCCCTGGTTTAGTGGATTTGTTTTGCCCACGACCAGGGCCAATCGGGTCAAAGTGCTCCGCATTGCCCGGTTTTTGTGCGTTCGTTCCAGGCTTGATCGCAAATAACGAAAGTATCGCAGATACCGCGCACAAGCCGCTGATACTATAGAATACCGCCTGGTGCGACAACTTCGACAGCAGTGACACAGCCGGAGGCCCGGCTGCGACTCCGATGTAGCGCACGCTGCTATACAGCGAAGTGACTGTACCGCGTTCCTTTTTGTCGATCCCGCCAGTGATCAACGCATCCAAACACGGCAACACCAGGCCGATGCCTGCACCACCTAAAACAAGGGCGCTGAGCAGCAGATAAATGTTGTTGACCGTGGCGCCAGCCGTAATAGCCGCCGTTTGGATGACGCATCCAGTAAATGAGAGCCACTTCATCCGTCGTTTGTTATCTTGAATGTTTTTGCCTGTGATGAACGACGTAATACAGAGTGCCAACAGCGGGATCGCCAGGATAAGTCCCTTTGTGATCCCTTTGATGTGAAAATCATCTTCGAGTTGGGACGACAGGTAGAACATGGACCCGAAGATTACAAACATGCTGATTCCGCCGATCGTAAAGATGGCGATAAGCCATCGGCCCTTTTGTGCAAAGATCTCCTTCATCGAAGAAAGAAATGCCCGGAACTTCACCTTCTTTTGATCGGCCTTTCGTGGAACCTTGACTAACCACGATACGAGTACGACGGATAAGGTACAAAATACCGGTATCGACAAAAATGGGAGATACCAGACCACCATGGCCAGGGCAGCGCCCAAGATAGGACTTAACACCTTCCCGAACGTATTGGCGGTCTCGATGATGCCCAAGCCTTGACTGACGTCGTCGTCACTCTTGAACATGTCTCCGACAAGTGGCAAGACGATGGGGAAAGCACCTGCTGCGCCAATTCCCTGCAGCAACCGACCGAGCAGAATCACCCAGTAGCTATCCTTTAAGAACCACGCGGCCAGCCCTGACATGAGGCCACCGATGCCGGTGATGACGAGGCTTGGAATGATGATTTTCTTACGACCGTATTGGTCAGACATGTATCCAGCGACAGGGATCAGAAAGATGGCGACTACAGAGTAAACCGTGATGATCATGCTCACCTGTAGAGACCCGATCTTTAACTGTCGCTCCATTTCCGGGAGAACGGGGATGAGCATTGAGTTGCCCAGCGTCATGATGAGCGGGATGGACGCCAATGACACAAGGTCTAACTTTTTATTGGCTTGCAACGCAATCACCCAACTTTTCTCAATGTGACATCTCGACTCTGTAACTGACTCGTGTGGCCATAACATGTCCAAGTCGGACTTGGCCGATGTACCGCGACCCGCTCTTGTGCTCCGTAAAGATTGTATAAGCCAACGGTAATTTCTCATCAATGGGATAAGTTTATATTTGATCCACAAAAATGAATTTCTGGATTTTGACCTTGCCATGGTGCACCGATTCCCTTTGATTTAGTGAATTTTACTTTTATAGCCTGTGACGGATGCAATCTGTAAGACAAGGTCGAGGGGATGTGATTTCAAGCCTGCTTCAATCATCGAATTCTATATTTTCTAGTGTAAATATGATTTAGAGTTCGAAGTGTATGGAGGAATACACGAGTGAAGCACACACGTAAGCCTACACGCAAAGCGGCGCTTTGTGTCCTCGCGTTGGCCGGATTGGCGGCTGGTGGTTATGGATACGCAAACAGCCACTGGGCTGGCTTTACTTCTAAAGGAAGCGCAAGCGCCACAGACATGTTTTTGTCGCATAATCACTTTGAGCGGGGGAATTGGGGTGGAGATGGCCCGGGTGTTCAAGGGTATCCATCTTCTGAATCTACGACTTCTACTCCTTCTAGTATCACCAGTTCGACGAGTCCGGCTGCGTCAAGCTCGGTTGACTTGCCAAGCGATACACAGGCGTCAGGCAACTGGGCGGGTTACGTTACGAACCCGGCCATGTCGTCCGATCTCTACACGAGCGTGAGCGGTTCCTGGACAGTGCCGAGCATTTCCAGCAATTCGCAGGGCGTGGCGGCACAATGGATCGGTCTCGGCGGCGTTTCTTCGGACGATCTGTTACAAGTGGGGACGATGGAACAAGTACAAGGTGGGACCACGGTCGATACCGTGTTTTGGGAGAAGCTTCCCAGCGCTGCTCAAAATGTGATGACGGTGTCGGCCGGATCGACCATCGACGCTAGCATCAAACAGGTGTCCAGCAGCGTTTGGAACGTGACCATCACAGCCAAGTCTGCGAGCGGGCAGATTCAATCGAAAACCATTCCCGTCACGTTGACGAGTAGTTATGCAAATGGAATTGGGTCGTCGGCAGAGTGGATCAGCGAAGATCCGTCGGACACGAATGGACAATTGTATCCTCTGGCCAATGCGGGTACAGTCAACTTCCGTTCGGCGACGGTTGACGGGCAGGCCTTGAACAACAGTGCCAATCAAGTCGTGCCTATGGCACTCGTGTCCGATGACGGACAGGTGCTCATCGCACCGTCTGGTCTCGGCTCCGATGGAGCGTCGTTCTCCACGGTGACGGAGGACACAGAGGTTTCGTCTGTGGGACAAGGTTACACTGGAGAAACCGGAAGAAGCCAGCGAGGTCACGGTGGGTATCATCGGATGCCGACAGCTGGATCGCCTTGGGAACGAGGTGCAGGGTTTGCCACGGGGCAGTTTGGCGGATACGGGCGATAACTTCGACTCTTGATCCCGCTCGCGTCCAGTTATGTACATTTTAGGTTGTAAAATGATCTTATGAAGGAAAAACTACCTCAAACCGCCCTGCTGCGAATAGAGCAGATTCGTAGGGGGCGAGATTGGGGGATTCACGATGGAAGAGAGACCGACGAACGACCACTTCGATGTGGAACCGTCCGATGGCGCAGCATCGAATGCAGAAGAACTGGACGGAAACGAAATCACACAGGAACAAATTCGCGACGTGTATTTCGCCGGTACCAGTGATGGAGTTGTTTATTTGGGCGGCACCGAGATCCGCGACTTGGATGATGAAGAACAACCTGAGTAGTCTTCAAGGGGAATTCGAAGCTAGGTTCGTATCATAAACCCGTGGAGAAACTCGAATCAAATGTCTTTCCTGCGGCTTTGTCGTCGCCATTTCTTCGAGTGAATCTTCAAGCCCTCACCTTGTCTGCCACACGATTTGTGTGGCAGACTTTTTTTTGTTGAATGATCGCATGGTTTCATCAGCTTGAAGACCCGTGCGTCTGATTGGAACAGGAGGTGGCGTGCATGCTGAACAACTCACTGACTCGTATACTACAGATCCGCTACCCTATCATCCAAGGAGGGTTGGCTTACGTCGCAAATGGCAAGCTGGCGGCGGCTGTTTCAAACGCGGGCGGCCTTGGGCAGGTAGGTGCCGCGGGCAGGACCCCGGAGGCGTTTCGCGAGCAGATTCGCGTGGCGAAGTCCCTGACGGATCAGCCGTTTGGCGTGAATATCCCCGTCAGTCGCCACACGGATAATTCCCCGTACGTGCAAGTTGCATTGGAAGAGGCTGCAAATATTGTCTCAGTCAGTCTCTCGGCGGGCGATCCGCGCCCGTTTGTGCCAA
This sequence comes from Alicyclobacillus fastidiosus, assembly GCA_029166985.1. Lineage (GTDB taxonomy): Bacteria > Bacillota > Bacilli > Alicyclobacillales > Alicyclobacillaceae > Alicyclobacillus > Alicyclobacillus fastidiosus_A. The sequence continues at coordinate 1,320,486 of CP119138.1, forward strand.
GTTTGAAAGCTGCTGGACTCAAAGTGTTATTGGTCGTGGCCACCGTTCGCCAGGCGGTCCGGGCACAAGAGGTGGGCGCGGATGTACTCATTTGCGAAGGGTTTGAGGCAGGGGGACATGACAGCCCGTTGGAAAACACGGTCTTTACGCTTGTGCCTCAGGTGGTGCAGATAGCCGAGGTGCCGGTCGTTGCAGCAGGTGGAGTCGCGAGTGGCAGGCAAGTCGCAGCGGCGTTCATGCTGGGGGCAGAGGGCGTGCAAATGGGGACGCGCTTTGTGGCGACTGCGGAATGTGAAGCTCATCCGCGCTATAAGGATTTACTCGTCCAGGCTGGCGACGATGGTACAGTGGTCCTGGAGCGTACGCTTGGCGTGAGCACGCGCGTCCTGAAGAACGATTACGCTGCGGCGGCATTGGACGTGGAGCGAGCGGATCCCTCTGGTCTCAAGCTCCGTCCGTTGATGACTGGCGAGAGAAATCGGTTGGCCGCAATCGACGGGCGAACGGATGAAGGTTACTTGTATGCGGGGCAGAGTGTCGGACTCATTTCCTCGGTCGTACCAGCGGGAGAGGCGATTGAGCAAATCGTCGAGGAAACGCGCAGGGCTCTCGGGAACACAAGCCAATACCAGGCCTGGCTTTAGGCGAAGGACAGACTCATTGGCCATCGGAGGCAGATGTATTCGTGATGCGCGGACACGTCCTGGTGGTTTCGATTGACATTCGTTTGTGGTATACTGAAAATGGTAAACTGATTGTGATTTTGCCTGCGACTCTCGTCTTTAGGGGAGTCGCTTCCTTTATCATGTTACACAACGTACTCCTGGAGTTCCTCGCTTCGCGACCCTGAGATGGTAAGGAGATGTAGTGCATGTTTGGTAAACGCAACGACGAAGTGGTTCCAAACGTCGAAACTCCGGTATGGTCCTGTACCAACGACACGTGCAACGTCTGGATGCGTCAAAACTTTTCTTTTGATGCTGAGCCCCGCTGCCCAGTTTGTCAGTCGCCGATGACCCAAGATGTCCGCGAATTGCCAGAAATCTAAGATGAGCCTCACTGCGCGCGCCCCTATTGTACGTCGTTCGCGCGATACCTGACGCCTCGGGTTGCTGAGGCGTCTTGTTCGCGTTACGAGTTGCTCGTTCGACGCTCGCCCACTTCAGGACTACTAAACAGGCTCACCACGCCTGAGAGCAACAGCAGGATACCCGAAGGAAGGTACGAGAACGTCACAAAAATAAAGCCGAGGACTGCAGCGGCAATCATGATGACGCCACTGAGTTTCGGGATGCGACGGGCCGTCAATGTGGCAATGACACTCACTGCGGAGACGACGAGCATACCGATGGTGTGATAGTTGACACCAGGATAGTTCCCGTAGTGTTCCGCCATCTTAATCAAGCTTTCGACAACTCCGATCAGACCGGCCACCAGGCCAAGTAGGAGCGGGATCATAGAGGGGTACTCCTTCCAAAGTTCCATGAAGTCACTTCTTAGTTTAGCGATTCAGGATAGCAAATACAAAGGCTAGACATATTCTCGGCGAACGCGTCGCGGAAAATACCAACCTTATCAAGGGAACGCGATGTGGCCGATAGGGTCTTCGCGCGGTACGGGGGATTTCAAAGCGCGATACGTGCCATTGGATAGTCGGCGACGATAGAGGCAGGGCTTCTGGCCTTGGATCGATCTCGCCGTTGGAGGCGTCGGACGTAGAAAGAGGCCATCCCCAGCCATCGACGATGACTTTGGGACGGCCCCTTTACTGGCGAATTAGTATTTTACAACGTTTGCTGCCTGTGGGCCCTTTGGTCCTTCGACGATGTCAAAAGACACGCGTTGACCTTCGTCGAGCGATTTGAAACCGTTGCCTTGGATTGCGCTGAAGTGTACGAATACGTCGTCGCCGCCCTCGACTTGGATAAAGCCAAAGCCTTTTTCCGAATTAAACCACTTTACGATACCTTCCTGCATACCTATACCTCCATGGTGCGTGCGCACTTACAAATTCATTTGCAAACAGAGCCGCTCGAGTACTGACCCATTAGAGGCCAGACCGCGCGGCTCATGCATTATCAGTATGATAACATGCAAATGGGTATTGGCATCATCGTACACGACCGATACATGCAAGTCAAACATATTTGTCAAAACTATCTGTAGTTTCTATATTTCATGGTTCCGAGGAATATTCCGTCTACCATAACGATCGGGAACACAAATATTGCGTATCAATGAAAAATAATACGTAATAATACGTGCATCTGGATGGATTGGCGTGTATAATTTGGATGCAAGAACTTATGGGGGTGAATCGGTTCTGGAGTACACGAAGAGGCAGTCCGATATCCTGAAGTTGGTTCAGGAACGTGGGCCGATTACTGGCGATCAAATCGCCGATGCTCTGGGGGTCTCAAAGCTCACCCTTCGCTCGGACTTATCCGTCTTGACGATGACGGGGAGGCTGCGAGCTCGGCCGCGTGTTGGATATACGTACAACGAATCACACGAAGCGGAGTCGCGGCTGTCGGTACTGCACGAGCTCATGGTATCCGACTTTTTAGCAGTACCTGTGTCGGTGAGCGAGTCGTGTTCGGTGTACGATGCGGCCGTGACGATGTTTTTGGAAGACGTTGGAACGCTGTGCGTGGTCGACAATGCACATCTCGTTGGGGTGTTGTCGCGCAAAGATCTCCTCAAGGTGACACTCGGCGGTTCCGATACCAAATCTTTGCCGGTGACGTTGGCGATGACCAGAGTGCCGCATGTCGTCACGGTTTCGCCCGAGTCCTCCCTGTATGATGCCGCGTTGCTGATGGTTCGCCACGAGGTCGACGCGTTGCCCGTCATCAAGGTCAGCGACTCGCCGGAGCGGGGCACGGAGGTCATAGGTCGGATTTCGAAGACCACCATTACGCGAGCGTTTGTGGAGTTGGGCCAAAAGTTCAGCGTATAGAGCGGATAGAAGGAGGCACTGCGGGTGAGTGGTGTGCAACCCACGGTCTACATTGTATCAGATGCGATTGGAGAAACGGCCGAATTTGTGGCGAGGGCGGCTGCGAGTCAGTTCGACGAGTCACACGTCACGTACCGAAAGTATGCGGGTGTCAAGGACACGCAGACCATCGAGCGCATCGTGTTGCGCGCCAAAGAGGAAGGGGCGTTCATCGCGTTCACCTTTGTGATACGTCCCTTGCGAGATGCACTTCTCGCCGATGCGGCAGAGCACGAGGTGGCCGTCGTCGACATCATGGGCCCCATGTTGAACGCGTTCGAGCGCCTTCTGGGGCAAGTTCCGATTGGCCGACCGGGTGTCGTCCATCAGCTCGACGCCGATTATTACCGCCGCGTCGAGGCCGTAGAGTTTGCGGTGAAGTATGACGACGGGCGGGATCCCCGCGGACTTTCTCGCGCCGACGTCATTCTCATCGGCGTTTCCCGGACCTCGAAAACGCCGCTTAGCATGTACTTGGCACACAAGCAGTTGCGCGTGGCGAATGTGCCTCTGGTGCCCGAGGTGACACCGCCGCCCTTTCTGTTTGAAGCCGGCGGCCGGGGCAAAGTCATCGGCTTGACCATCCGCCCTGAGAATCTTCATGTCATCCGCAAACAGCGATTGCAGGCACTAGGTCTCGTCAGTCAAGCAAATTATGCGAGTGATGAGCGAATCTTGGAGGAGCTTGCGTACGCTGCCGACGTCATGAAGCGAATCGGGTGCCCGGTCATCGACGTGACCGATAGGGCCGTTGAGGAGACTGCCAGCGTCATTCAAAATTATTTGCCAATCGAGGAGGATCATTGGATATGAGCAAATGGGTCTATTTGTTTGACGAAGTGACGGAGCCCGACAAAATGCTGTTAGGTGGAAAAGGGGCGAACTTAGCGGACATGACGAACCACGGTCTGCCCGTGCCCCCTGGGTTTACCATCACCACGCAGGCCTGTCATACCTTCTCGGACGCTGGAGACTCGTTGACGTCAGAGATGCGAGCGCAAATCGAGTCGGCCATCGGCGAGATCGAACGGCGGACCGGCAAGGGGTTCGGAGACGCCGAGAGGCCCTTGCTGGTGTCGGTTCGCAGCGGCGCTCCGATCTCGATGCCGGGCATGATGGACACCGTGCTCAACCTGGGCCTGAATCACGACACCGTGGAAGGTTTGGTGCGCGTTACGAATAACCCTCGCTTCGCGTATGATAGTTTTCGCAGATTTATCCAAATGTTCGGTGATGTTGTGTTGGGGATACCCCACCATCAATTCGAACACACTCTCCAGGCAATCAAGCGCCACCACGGCGTGACAGAGGATCAACAGGCGACGGCGGAGATCTGGAGGCAAGTCGTGGACGAGTATTTGGCGCTCGTCGAACGCGAGAGCGGCGGGCCATTCCCGATGGATCCTCGCACTCAGCTCGAGATGGCTATAGGTTCAGTGTTTCGCTCCTGGAGAAACGCGCGGGCCATCGTCTATCGCCGGGTTCACCACATCCCGGACACCTTGGGGACGGCCGTGAATGTCCAGTCGATGGTGTTTGGAAACATGGGGGACGACTCCGGAACTGGGGTCGCGTTTACCCGCAATCCGTCTACAGGCGAGAACGAGCTGTTTGGCGAGTACCTGATCAACGCGCAGGGTGAGGATGTCGTCGCAGGCATTCGCACGCCGTCCAAGATCCACACTTTGCAACAGGAGATGCCTGATATTTACGAATCGTTCGTGGGTGTCTGCCGGCGGCTTGAGAGCCGCTACAAAGACGTTCAGGATATCGAGTTCACCATCGAATCGGGCCGGTTGTATTTGCTGCAGACGCGGTCGGCCAAACGCAGCGCGCAAGCGGCTGTGAAAATCGCGGTCGATCTCGTCCGTGAGGGCGTGATCGACAAAATGACAGCGATTGGACGCGTCAGCGCGGAACAAATCGATCAGCTTCTGCATCCGAGTATCGATGAAAGCACGCCGCAGGAGGTACTTGGTACCGGACTGCCGGCTTCACCTGGTGCCGCGAGCGGACAGGTGGTGTTCGATGCAGACCTCGCCGAAGAGCTCGGGCGAGCTGGCACCAAGGTGATCCTGGTGCGCACGGAGACGACGCCGGAAGACATTCACGGCATCGTCATGGCCCAAGGGATCCTCACAAGTCGCGGTGGGATGACCAGTCACGCGGCGGTGGTTGCCCGGGGAATGGGCAAACCGTGCGTATGTGGATGCGATGATTTGGCCATCGATGAAGCGTCAGGCACTTGCAGACTTGGCGGACAGACCATCTCGCAAGGCGATATTCTGTCCATCGACGGAGGCTCTGGGCGCATCCTCAAGGGAGAAATCAAGCTTGTCACACCGGATATGTCGGAAGAGTTCGAATGCCTGATGAAGTGGGCGGACGATGTGCGCCGCCTTGGCGTGCGGGCCAATGCGGACACGCCGGACGACGCTGCCAAAGCCCGGTCCTTTGGGGCGGAGGGCATCGGATTGTGTCGGACGGAGCACATGTTTATGGACGCCGATAGGTTGCCGGTGGTGCAGCAGATGATCCTCGCATCGACGAAAGAGGAACGGGCTGCAGCACTCGAGCGCTTGTTGCCGATGCAACGCGACGACTTTTACGGCATTCTGCAGGCGATGGACGGCTTTCCTGTCACCATTCGCCTCTTAGACCCACCGCTGCACGAGTTTCTTCCCAACATGGAGGAACTCATTGCCAAGCAAGCTGAGTTGAAGGCGACATTGATGTATGCACCGAGTGAGGATGCTAAGCAGGCGCTCAATGACGTCACCGTTTTACTCTCAAAAGTGCGTGGTTTGCACGAGATGAATCCGATGCTTGGACATCGCGGCTGTCGACTTGGATTGACCATGCCGGAAGTATACGAGATGCAGACGCGCGCCATTTTTGAGGCGACTGTAGCCCTCATCCAACAGGGTCGCAATCCCCGACCCGAGATCATGATCCCGCTGGTCGGACATGTCGAGGAGTTGCGTCGCATGCGGGAATTAGTGGAGCGTGTTGGGCTCGACGTCGCACAGGAAGCTGCTGTCGAGCTGGCGGTGCCGATTGGGACGATGATCGAGGTGCCGCGAGCCGCCCTGACTGCGGATGAGATTGCGCCTACTGCGGATTTCTTCTCGTTTGGGACGAACGACCTCACGCAGACGACATTCGGTTACTCTCGCGACGACGCCGAAGGCAAGTTCCTGCAATGGTACGTACAGGAAAACGTGTTGCCGCAGAATCCGTTCGCTTCGTTAGATCGGGACGGTGTGGGTCAACTCGTCGAGATCGCAGGGCGCAAGGGGCGCAGTCGAAAAGTATCGTTGAAACTGGGGGTCTGCGGCGAGCACGGGGGCGACCCGGACAGTATCGCCTTCTTTCACAACGTGGGGTTGAACTACGTGAGTTGTTCACCGTACCGCGTGCCTGTGGCAAGACTGTCTGCAGCACAGGCGGTGTTATCTCTGTAGGGTTCAACAGCTGTGGTGCACCAACCATGTCATTCGCCCATACGATGCAGCAGGTAGTAGTCAACCAGAAGAAGAGGGGCGGATGGCATGCTCACTGCAGCGCACTGGGTGTACTTGGCAGTTGTCGTTCTCGTCATTGTCGGCATGGCACTTCGACGAGGCGTCATCCCACTTTGTATCATCGGCACAGTAGTCATGGGGTGGGTCTATTCTCACAACTTTATCACCGGTTTAAAGGTGCTATTTAACGCCACCATCGCTTCAGCAACGACGCTGTTGGGGATCATCCTCATCATCGGTATCATGATTTCATTGCTTCGGTTACTGGAATCCATCGGTGCTGATCAACTGTTTTTGCGGCCGGTTCAGAACTTGTTTCGAGGGCCTACATCGGCGTTTTGGGGAACCGGCCTTGTAAAAGGGATGATTGCTGCCTTTGTGTGGCCCACCCCCTCGACTACGAGGGGGGCAAAAATCACCACGCACGTAGTTCAACCTTCATCGATCCGTCTGGAAAAATCCAGGCGGCTTCGACCATTGTGCGAATAAGCTCTCGTCGTTCTTGGGGTGTGGCCACATCCCAGGCCAGCTTGAGATTGACAAACTCCGCGAGATGAACCGATACCGGTTGCACCGCGTGAGTATTCAACTGCGACTTCAGTTGGTTCACCGTTTGTGAGATGTCATGTAGTCGGTCGTGAAGGTCCTGTGCCGAAATCAGATCCCGTTCGTAGGCGTCCATCCATTTGCGGCGACGCGCCTTCATCAGGTTGAGCTGCGTCTCGATTTGCTTCTGGTCATTTCGTTCTCGCACTTGTAGCGGATGGAAATGACTCTTCAGCGCCGCGTGTACCACACGGTCCAACTCGCCAATCAGCGCCCCTTCGATGACGTCTTGTTTCCACATCTTCATGTCACACGTTCGCGCATGCCGACGCGTATTGCACATATACCCGTGATAGGGTGTGATGCGGCCGGACTTACCTGCGCGCTCCGTTCTTCCCACCATCGGCCCGCCACAGTTTCCACAGCGGAGGATACCCACGAGCGGATGTACTCCAGTCCCCGTTCGCGGACCCACCGTTCGCCGTTGTGCCATCAGCTCTTGAGCACGACGCCATTCGTATTCCTCGATGATTGGTTCGTGGTCGCTTTTGGCGACGACTGGTTGACGGTTAACCATCTTATTGCGCGGTTGGTTTCCATAGCGAACATATCCGCAGTACACAGGGTTTTTCAGAATGGCGTTGACGACCTTTGTCGACCAGTGGTCGGCTCCACGAGGTCGCGGAACGCGATGGTTGGGGTCATTGAGGTATTTGGCCAGTCTAGACGTTCCGTCGCCAGCGAGATAGCGGTCAAAGATGAGGCGAATGACCGGGGCCTCGACTGGATTGATGGAGAGGATGCTGTCATGGAGGTCGTACCCGTACGGAGGTGTGTGTCCAAAGTATCTGCCTTGGCGGACCATTTCCGCTTGTCCGACCCGCACGCGTTCGCCTAAGTTCTCACGTTCCCACTGTGCGAGCGCCGCAATGATGGTGATGAACAATCGTCCCATGGCCGTCGTGGTGTCAAACACTTCGGTTGCCGACTTAAAACCCACTCCATGTCTGTCGAAGATCTGAAGGAGCTGATGTAGGTCGGTTACGTTGCGCGTCAGCCGATCTAGCCGGTAGACCAATACGACATCGATGATGCCGGCTTGTACGTCGGCCAACATGCGCTCTAGCTGGGGGCGGTGCACGTTTTTGGCTGAGAACCCTTCATCCGTGTACACGCCGACAATCGACCATCCCTGTGAATCGCAATAGGCGCTAAGTCGATGGAGCTGTGCGTCGAGAGAAAATCCTTCTTCAGCTTGCAGGTCCGTCGAGACGCGCGTGTAAATGGCTGTCCGCATCGTCGCCACCTCTAACGTGAGGGCGTCCAGAGACGTCCTGGAATCAAATCACTTTTCTTCATATCGTACAGTTTCGGTGCTCGAATCATGATTCCAACTGGGGGCTCTTTGCTCGTGTAATCCTCATCTGGCAAGCAGACAATCCCCGCCCGCATAAGCGTGAATGGGGGGGGAGGTATGAAACCACAACCGATCACCGTTGAAGTGCAGGGCGAGTTTACGGAGGACCACGCCAAAGCCGCTTTGCTCATGCTCCAGAAGATCTGGGATCGCGTCGCCAGGGAACAGGGAAAGCGCCTTGTCGTCGTACACGAGGAGGGTGAGAGCAACTACCGTAACTTCCGTGCAAGTGACGATGGCGGATAAGTGGTCGCTTGCGAATCTGCGCATGCGTTTGTGCCCATATCTCTGCTCACGATGCAGACGTCCGGAATATATATACAGGTAAGGACTGACCTTGACGACCATCGTGCAGGGGGAATCGGGATGCGCCGGCCAATTGCCGTACTTCGTGGCACCTTCGTCAATGACTTGTTTTTGATCCCGCTGACGGTCAACGGTCGGAAGGTGCGCCATATCGTTGTCGATACGGGAGCGTCCACGCTGATCTTTAACGGAAAAGTAGCCCGTCAACTGAGATTGCCCAACCTAGGCGCCGTAGGTGTGGCTGGTGTCGGAGGCACGGCCAACGCTTTCCGTTCGAAATGCGATGTGAAATTTTCATCTAAGTTGTTCCGGAATGTACCTTGCGTAGTGATTCAACATTTTTCGAAACCAGGATTATTAGGACTGAAATTCTTTCGCGATCACCACCTCGCACTCGCCCTGAATCCGTCCACCGAAACGTTGAAAATTTACGCTATGAAGCCGAACGGGAAAGCGAGTCGTGCAACATGAAGCATAGATGGGGATAATTGAAGTACGTTTGCGAAATATTACTTACCCCGGGGATGTTTCAAAGGTAACCGCGTCTGCATGGTGATGACCAGGCGCGGTTTTTCTGTGTTCGCAACAAGCGCACCCTGTATCATTGTCTGGCGTGTGCGCGCACAATGAAATTGCAAACGGACGGCTACCCTACGACATACATAAGTGCACTTGCTATTGGTCAAAATGAATTTGGCGATTTCTTTAACAACAGGAGGAGCGCAAATGAACTGGCTCAGAATGATTATTCGGTTTGTCGTATCCGCATTGGTGTACCAGTTTGTGGCATTCTTAGTGCCCGGATTTCGCATCGCCAATTTCGGGTCAGCCATCATCGCAGCAATCGTCGTTGCGCTGATCGGATGGGCTGTGGAAGCATTATTTGGGCGTACGCGAATGAGTCGCTTCGGACACGGGATTATCGGCTTTGTCGTTAGTGTGGTGATCCTGTATGTCGCTCAGTGGATCGTTCCGGGAATGTCTGTGACGGTACTTGGGGCTATCATCGCATCACTCGTCATCGGAATTATCGACATGATTCTACCGGTGGAGAAACCAGGTGTTTCGTCTAATCGGGACTAGTTGTGTGCGATGACGACACGTCCCTAGCCGCGCTTGCAATGAGCAGGCGCGGCTTTGTCATGCCATCCGCGTGGTAGTCATCGTCTGTATTTTGCATCCTGGCAGCACAATGATGGTCGGGCCGATGTTGACGCCGATTGCCGTTCGGGCGGGACTTCCGATCATTGGCGTCGCGATGGCTATGAACTTGTTTGGTCACGGAATTGCATTGTCTGGTGACTTCGTCATCCAGGGCGCTCCCAAACTCACGAGCTCAGCTGCTGGGGTCACGGTAGGTCAAATCATTCACGCCAGCATTCCACTCGTGATTACAACAGGTGTCATCGCGACGGTATTGGCATTCGTCAACCTTCGCCGCGACATCAGCAAAGGGGTTCTGTCGACACCGCCAACGATGGAACTCAAAGAGGCCATCAAGGCGTCGCCGGCGGCAAAAATTGCAGCAGTGCTGGTCCCACTCGTGTTCGTCGGGACCATCGTGACCACCATCACGATGGGACTCAAAGGCGACGATGCCACGGCGTTGATTGGCGGTGTGAGCCTTTTGTTGTTCGTGGTCATCGCATTTTTAGAACATCGCCAAAGGGCGCATGTAGTGGTCATGAAACACGTACAAGACGGGTTCACCTTTTCCATGAAAATATTCGCTCCGGTTATTCCTATCGCTGGATTCTTTTTTATGGGCTCACCTGACGTCGCTCCTCAAATTCTTGGCAAAGGTGCACCAGGATATTTGTTCGATCTCGGCAAAGCCCTCGCAGCCCACGTTCCATTGTCCACGGTCACGGTCGCCATCATTGTGGTCTTAGTGGGCATCATCGCAGGGCTGGACGGGTCGGGCTTTTCTGGGCTGGTGCTCGTCGGAACGCTCGCTCAGGCGCTTGGGACCCCTGTTGGTGCCAACATCGCGGTGCTCGCCGCACTTGGGCAAATGGGGTCGGTCTGGAGCGGAGGAGGCACCCTCGTTCCATGGGGCGTGCTCGACGTGGCCGGCGTCACGGGTGTCAATCCCGAGGAGCTCACGAGACGGAATTTTCTACCCGTGATTTGCGGCCTCGCCGGTGCAACGGTCGTAGCCATCTTCATGATGTGATCGAGGTACCGCCTTCCGTTTCTTTTCACCGCAGCGGAGACGCTGTTCAGGGCTGTTTCAAAGTCAGCGATCACGACTTTGGAACAGCCCTTTATGTGTAGAACTTTGCACCAGGATAGATCGAATGCCAGGGCAGAAAATACAGGGGACGTCACAAAAGCCGTCGCGGGGGAGGGAAGCGCATGGTTGACCTCGGGCAGGTCAAAGAGCAGTTGACACACGTGTTGGATCCTGAAATCGGGATCAACGTCGTGGATCTTGGCTTAATTTACGACATTTCTGAACCGAGAGATGGGCAAGTGAACATCAAAATGACGTTGACGACGCCAGATTGCCCACTTCACGAGGGATTCTTGGATGCCGTTGAGGGCGCCGTGGCACCCGTGAACGGTGTGGAGTACGTCAAAGTCGATGTCGTATTCGATCCGCCTTGGACGCCGGATCGGATGAATCAGGACGTGCGTAAGCAGCTTGGCATTCAGTGAGGTGCGCGACCGTCATTTTTGGGAGGGAAACTAGATGGACGTAAATGTGAAATGTAGTGTGTCCAACTGCTACTTCTGGAAAGACGACAACAATTGCAGTGCGCCAGCCATCATGGTGACCGTGGACGGAAATGCACGAGCCAACTTCAACGAAGAAATCGCTGATGAAATCATGGTGGACTTGGAGAATACGCACCAGGCACCGTCCTCGGCCAATACCTGCTGTCATACGTTTCGTCAAGCGTAGGCGTTCGTCTTGCGCCGAAGGCCCCGTTCTTGGAACGGGGCCTTTGTTGGTGCACTTTGCGGCAGCATCTGCGCAAGTCGCTCGGCTATGCGGAGCATTCGGATGCGCCGACGCCCTACAAGCGGCAACAGTCCAACCGTGCGCACCCGCGAGGTCCTGCGATTTGAATTCGGCGGACAAGGCATACTATGTGGGGAAGCAAACGGGAAGGGGAGGATGTCTGACATGCTGTCTGATGAATCATTGAGTGATTTAATGGCGAATGCTGCGGTGATCGCTTCTGTCGGCGTAGTGTCCGATCCTGCGACCAAAGGATACGCCGCCGCGGCGTACCAACAGTCGCAGGGATACAAGGTGCTCCCTGTCAACACCTCACGCGATATGGTATTGGGCCACATCACGGTCCCCTCCGTCGCAGATATCGAGGAACCGGTCGACATTGTCAACGTCGTCGCCCACCCTCAAGAGGCTCCCGCGATCACGGATGCCGCGATTCGCGCGGGTGCAAAAGCCATTTGGTTCGAACCCGGGACGCAGAATCACATTGCGGCAGAACAAGCCCGGCAAGCAGGGTTACAGGTGGTCACCAACCGCTCCTTTGAACGCGAGCATCGTCGCCTCATGTCCCATCATTAAATGGATCGACAACACTTGGCGCCGTGTCGGCGCCTTTTTTCGATGCGAAAGAGGTTTGCCAACGTGGCGTTTTGTGTTACAAGAGTGAGGAGTCTAATCATCCAGGGAGGCGACTGACGGATGACTCGCTGGACGGATATACCCCGGACGTTTGCGTTGGGCCTTCGGCCCTGGCAGATGGTCTACATGATGTTCTTCGCGGCATTTGGAACGTTTGCAAATCTGTACAATGGGCCCGACGCGGTGCTTCAACTGACGAGTGACGTGTATCTCTTGATGAGTGTAGGTTCTTTGTTCGCGCTGTTGCCCAACTTTCGGCGATCCCTATTTCGGGAAGGCGATCCCCTGCGAGGCCACCGACTGCGCGGCGGAATTTTCGCCAAACTCGGTTGGCGATTGTATGTATACGTGATATTACCTGCCTTTTTTATCGCGTTGGTGCAAACATTCAGCGCACTTATCAGCTCGCTCATCAGTTTCGGGCAATCGAATGTCCCTGAACATCCTCACTTGGGAGATTATTTGGTCGCTCTGTTTGCAGGTACGGAGGAACTTTGGCGCTGGAGCATGATCGGTACCGTACTCGTCGTTTTCTATGCATGTTGCCGGACCCTTTGGCATCGTCCCTCCGTTCGGGCCATTGCCTTCACGTTGGCTTTTGTCTTGAGTTCACTGTCATTCGGAGCTGGCCACATCTTGGAGTTCCAAACGCACCGGCTTCGAGCTCTGTTTCTGTTTAGTGGACTCGGCGCTCTACTGGCCCTGATGACCGTTGTGACGGGAAGAATCTTATTGATCATGTGTGTACATATGCTGTACGACGTGTGGGTGACCTATCTGTCAAGCTCAAGCGGACATGACGCGACACTGGGGCTGCTCATTTACACAGCCTTACTGGCGGGACCCATTGTCACGTGGGTGTGGCGCCGTAACATCTTTGTTCGACCAAATACGTGGTAGTGAAGTTTGGGGGAAAGGGAGAGTAGAGTGAACGCACTGGCGCATGAAATCATGCGCTCACTCTACTCTATGCTCATCCCTTATTCTGTCCAATTGGGGATCCAAACATACCTTTTGGAGAAAATTTCTGGAATATATCGTCCCAGCCGCGTGGCGTGGTTCGAAACGAAATCCGCCGGCAGAATCATTTGCGTCACGGAATTTTCATTTTTGATCCCTGCGCAGTTCTCCGTAAAACGGCTATAAATTCAGATGTGGCGCGCAGTCTTCATCATTTCAGAGACGTTGCGCGACCTTAAATTAGGGCTAGCGTAAAAAAGTTTATTGGTTAAAATATAGGATGGTGAAAATAAAAGTTTGAGTGGAGGCTCTAATCCGTGGCAACTTCGTCAGAAACGGTACAGAGAACGAATCAAATCGTCGGCCGGCGCCGATGGTGGGCCTTGGCGACCGTCATGTTGACGATGTTCTTCTCTTCGATGGACCAAACCGTCGTATCGACCGCAATACCGACCATCGTGTCGAAGCTAAACGGCCTGAATCTGTATTCTTGGTTATTTAGTGCGTACATGATGGCGTCAGCGGTCACTGTTCCAATCTACGGTAAGCTCTCAGACGTGTTCGGGAGAAAACCGTTCTACATTTTCGGCCTTGTGATGTTTGGCGTTGGTTCCGCCATCTCCGGCATGTCGCACACGATGCTCGAGTTGGTCATCGCGCGTGGTATTCAAGGCATTGGTGCCGGCGCAATGATGAGTATGCCTCGCGCCACAATCGGTGACATTTTCGATCCCAAAGAACGCGGTCGTTGGATGGGCGTCATCGGTGCCGTGTTTGGGCTTTCGAGCATCATCGGCCCAGCGCTCGGCGGTTGGATTACCGACTCTCTGTCTTGGAGATGGGTATTCTATATTAACCTGCCGTTTGCTGTTCTCGCATTGATCGGCGTGATCATGACGCTGCCGCGCGTACGGGCGGATCACCGCGTACAGGTGGACTGGTTTGGTGCGCTCCTCATGATCATCGGATTGATCCCGATTTTGCTTGCGTTCACCTGGGCAGGAACGAAGTACGCGTGGGGATCCTCGCAGACGATTCTCCTCTTCGTAGTCGGTATCGTGCTACTTGTTCTATTCCTGTTGTGGGAACGCCGTGCCAAGGAGCCAGTGCTTACACCGACGCTGTTTAAGTCGAGAATTTTTACGATGAGCTTAATTCTCGGTATCTTCATGATGATGGGCATGTTCGGCAGCATGATGTATTTGCCGACTTACGTACAGGGCGTCATCGGTCTCAACGCGACGAACAGCGGATTCCTGTTGTCGCCGATGATGATTTCGTTTATCGCTGCGAGCGTCATTTCCGGTCAAATCATGACCCGCACGGGTCGGTATGTTCGCCTCGCCAATGTGAGTTCAGCGATCATTATTGTCGGCTTCATTCTGTTGGCGACGCTCAACGTCAACACGCATTTTTGGTCGGTCATTATTGACATGGTGGTTCTCGGGCTCGGTATCGGAGCGCTCATGCCGTTGCTCAACGTCGCGGTGCAAAATGCGTTTCCGTATGAAATGATGGGTACGGTGAATTCCACTCAGCAGTTTGTAAGTTCACTTGGCGGCGTGATCGCGTCACCGATTTTTGGATCCGTCCTCAACAACGGATTTCAACACAAATTGACCGACACCATGCCTGCACAATTGAGTTCCATGAAATCGACGCTGAGTTCCTTAGACCCGCAGGCTCTGCTCACCGCGCAGGCGCAGCAGGCTTTGAAATCGAAGTTTGCGAGCATGGGGAGTGCGGGGCAAACCCTGTACAATCAGTTGATTCACGCAGTAAAAGTGTCTCTGACGACAGGTGTTCACCACTTGTTCCT
This sequence comes from Alicyclobacillus fastidiosus, assembly GCA_029166985.1. Classification (GTDB taxonomy): domain Bacteria; phylum Bacillota; class Bacilli; order Alicyclobacillales; family Alicyclobacillaceae; genus Alicyclobacillus; species Alicyclobacillus fastidiosus_A. Next base: position 1,335,660 of record CP119138.1, read on the forward strand.
CGTCGGACTCGTATTTGGGTGCCTAACGTTTATCGGGACGTTCTTCTTGCCAGAAGTTCGTCTGAAGGGCAAAGAGTACTTTGCGAACAGCGATAAGGAGTCGGGAGATGCACCGATAGGACAGAAGCCACAAGTAGAGTAACACGCACAAGGGGACTTTGTTTTGCGTTCACAAACACTTAACAGAAGTTCAACGGTGGCTTGATGTTTGTCCAGTACATTGGAATCAACCATTGGTGTCTGCCTAACGCGCCAATGCTCCCCCTTTCAGTCATTTCGGGCCGTAACCGGATGTATCTTCCGATACCTCTGTTACGGCCCTCCTTTTATCCTGAACTATCTCATTTTCCAACGCGCCGTTTGATCCACTCGTCGAATTCCGTGGCGACGATCCGTTCACCGGTGATTCCCGCAGCCGCAGGGGACGCTAGGAAGACAATGGGGCGGGCCATAATAGCTGGGGAGAGAATGTTTGGCATGGAGTCGTATACCTCGCTGTATTCGTCAGGTAACATGCCTGTACGCGTAGCGCCTCCTGGCAGAAGCATGTTGACCGCCACCCCGCTGTCGCGTAGATCTTCGGCCATGATGTAGGACAGTGATTCTGCGCCGGCTCTAGATGGGCCATAGGGTACAAATCCTTTTCGGCGCATCGTCTCATGGTTCATGGAGATATTGATGATGCGTCCATACCCCTGTTTCACCATCAACGGCGCGAACGTGCGAGATACGAGAAAGTACCCGGTCAAGTTCGTATCGATAAGGTCTTTGAATCCTTCTGGAGACACCTCATAAAATGGCTGCGGTTCAAACAGGAACTTGGGGTTGACTGTACGCATTCCGATCCCCGCGTTGTTGACGAGGACGTCGAGTTTTCCCCAACTGTTCACCACCCAGTCCTTCGCCGCTTCGATACTCGAGGCGGATCGGACGTCAATCGACAATTCGTGTGCATCGAGACCTTCTTGGCGAAAACGCTCTACCACATCGGACAGCTTGTTCCCTCCGCGCGATGCCACCGCCACCGTGGCACCTTCCTTGAGCAGTGCGTAGGCCATCGCATAGCCTAACCCACTCGAGGCACCTGTGACGAGCGCATGAATCCCTGACAGTTGATGTTTGGCCAAGTGAAATCGCTCCTTCGTAAGTCTATTGTCTTCCAAATCTCACCCCAATTCAAATGGACTCCGAGCCTCGTGCGGCCATTCAGGGGTATCTGTAGTAGTAGCAATTATCATGATAGGAAGATTTTAAGGGATGACCAGGTAACGGATGTCCTGTAGACTCCTTCACGTGCGACAAGCATAAGCCGAATCGGCGACTAGCTGACTAGTCGACGTACGGGGGATTATTGGTCGATAGACCTGGGGTCAATCGCAACTTGCGACGGGTGGCTCGTCATCCGAACCCGACAACTAACCTCGGAGGCCACTACGAGAGGATGAGTATATATGCGTTTGTCACGTATGTTGGTAGGTACCTTTACAGCCGCTGCAGCTTGGGGTCTCACGTTGACGCCAGCGTTTGCCGCAGCCAACACAGTAACCGTACAACCAGGAGACTCGCTTTGGAAAATTGCACACGCCCGTGGGATTTCCCTACAGTCCTTGGAAAGTGCGAATCCGTCTGCAAACCCGGCGGATTTATTGGTCGGAACGGTTCTAAAGCTCCCTACGACAAATGCAGCGCAGAGCTCGTCAGTGAGTACGACGGCGCAACAGAACCTGTACTGGATGGAACACATCATCAACGCGGAGGCAGGCGGAGAATCACAGGAGGCTCAGGTAGCCGTGGGCAATGTGATCATGCATCGGTTAGCCAACGGATCGTACGGCAAGACGGTGCACGATGTCGTGTTTCAAATTGCCGACGGGCACTACCAGTTTTCTTGTGTTCCTAACGGTTATATCTATCAAACGCCAAATGCTTCGAGTATTACTGCTGCAGAAAAAGTGCTTCAAACGCAAGATGATGAAGTGCCAGGCGCGTTGGTCTTTTACAACCCGTCGCAGACACCGGCATCCAGTTGGGTACGGACGCAACCGACGATCACCCAGATCGATGATCTCGTATTCGCGAAGTAAGGTTGACGATCCGGTCAAAAGAGCGCTCCCGAACCAGGGGCGCTCTTTTCTATGTGCGGCCGAACGGGTGTCAGGATAGGCTTGATCACGGCGTCGCTTCTTCTCGTTGCGACGTCGCACGGGCGTGGGTGCGGTATGAAACACCCAGTCCCGTACCATCCTGTGGGGGATGCATGGAAAGAATGTCTGACAGGGATGGGGGACCAAGCGCTTGTACACGCTAAGGCAAATTGTTGAATACTTGGAATCCAGTGACTATCGTTCAACCCGCGGGAGATTGATTGATGACCCTGTGTTTTTCAAACTGAAGGACATGGTGCAGGAAATAGATTTGGCCACGGCGAATAGGAAACAGCAAGAAGCTATTGATGAGTGTTAAGTATTTCTTCAGAGCAAATACGAATAATCTGGCCGTGCAGGACTATACTAGAAGTGTCACATGTGTGATGGTAGACGTGTTCGTCAGACGTCTTTGGGCGACACGGGCGGATTGGGATTGGTTATTGACACCGTAGGGAATTGGGTGTACATTGACTAAGATACCAACTGCATGATTATCTTTGATACATGAGCCCTTTTCTCTGCTCGGTTGGGTTTGAGAAACGGCTTTTGTGTAAATTGAAAGTGTGCTTTGGCACCATGGAGGAATTACTACATGCAACAGGGAACAGTTAAGTGGTTCAACGCAGAAAAAGGCTTTGGCTTCATCCAAGTTGAAGGCGGCGACGATGTATTCGTACACTTCAGTGCAATCCAGGGCAACGGCTTTAAGACGTTGGACGAAGGACAGGCTGTAGAGTTTGAAATCGTTGAAGGCCCAAAGGGTCCTCAAGCTGCTAACGTTTACAAGCTTTAATTCGCCGTTACGCCCATGCGAAATATTATTTTCGCATGGGCTTTTTATTGTTTCCACGACCTCATCTCCATCTTTAGAACGAATGGTTTCGTTTTGGGCCGCGGGTTCGAATCCTGCCGTTTGGTCCAAAACGACGACGTGACTGACAGCGCTGTAGGTGGGCTGGCAGAACGGGCGATGGGTCAAAAAAAGCGCCACTGAGAGGTTGAGCTATTCGCTGCTCTCAGTGGCGCTTTTTTGTTTGGCAGTTAGTGGCTTGTTCGGCCGGATAGCGATTGTTCTGCGAACGCTACGAGGCGTTTCGTAATCTCCCCACCCACGCTGCCGTTTTGGCGCGCGCTGGTATCGGCACCGAGTTGCACGCCAAATTCCGACGCGATTTCATACTTCATTTGTTCGAGAGCACGAGATGCTCCAGAAATCAATGTTTCGTTGTTATTTGCCATATGTGGTGACCTCCTTAAAGTTGATGATTACAGTTTTCCGCAGGGCACGTGGATTATTCGCCATCTCATGACAAATATCGACATCGATATCAAACGGTACGGTTTTGATCGACGTTCAAGTGAATTTCAAAGCCCTTGGCTACACTGGTTCAGAGCACATGATGCTTTGCATGATGATTCACACTCGTCCTGTTACACGTAAGGGATACGTCGAGATCCGATTAGGGAAAATTTTGTTTATGGCTCGTTTATAAATTTCCAGATTGTTCATCATACATAGCAGGCAGAGGAATCCAGAGGAGGGCTTTTGGTGGAGCAGGAAGCAGAAAAGGAAGTTCGCAAACTCGCCGATCAGGCAGCAAGAAATTTCCGGGCGGAGTTTGGTGAAGAGATATCGGGCCTTCGGAACCAGGTCGTTCAGATGCAAGAGATGATCCGTCAGTTGGAGCGTCCCAATGAGTCGCAAACTGAAGAGGGAACTGATTCAAACGACCTGTTGAAACAATTACGCGAGTTCGGTCAGAAGTCACAGCAACAACAACAGCAGGCGTATCAGCAATTGCAACAGTCGATTCAGCAGGCGGTGCAACTGCTTGGGCAAGCGGTGAAATACCTTCAAACCAGCCAGGTTCTGTCCCAGATGAACATCCTCATCGAACAGTCCGAACAACAATTGAGGACGAATCAAGAGCAGGGTAAGCAATTCCAAACGTTAGGCAAACAATACATGCAGCAAGGACAGCAGGGACAGATCCTGCAGTGACGGTTCAAAGCCGTCTAGGCCAATGGCCAGACGGCTTTGTGTTTGTGAACGACCGGGAAGATGTAAGCTATTGAGCTGACTTTGCGTCAACGAGGTGAACCTTGACCCAGCCTCTGACGCTATTGATGAGCCAAACTTGATCGGCCTGACGAAGGTCGTCCAGTGCTAAGCGGCGCTCCCTGAGCATCCCTGACTCGATCAGTTCGTCGCGAAACGTCCCCGCCAGTAACCCGGATTCCCTCGCGGGCGTCCACTTTTCAGTCCCTATTTCCAAGACGAGGTTGCCAATCGTAAATTCCGTGAGTTCGCCACGTTCGTTCCAGAGCAGTACGTCAAACACACGAGGAAACATCTTTCGATGTACATCGTACACATCTCGATGGGTTGTTTTGTGATACAGAAACGGATTTGACGAATCAATTGGATTCCTCGCTAACACGACCGGTTGCGACGTCCCGACTGCCTCGCTGATTGGAGAACTCTCTACATGGATGTCGCCTTTTCGCGAAACCAGTAGTCGGACGCGGTGCGAGGAACTGTGCGGTAGAGCCTTCGCGTGATGCCGCAAATCCTTGACGATCTGCGACTCGTCGCAGGGGAAGGAGAAGTATTGCGCCGATGCCCGCAAGCGACTGATGTGGCGGTCCAACAGATGGTATTGCCCATGTTCGCAACGAATGGTCTCCAATAGCTTAAATGGCCGCCAGCCCGTGGTGAGCGCTTGAGCTTTCGTCCAAGCCTCCCGATACTCTCCATCGGCAGTCGAGTCCCACGTAATGCCTCCCCCTGTGCCATACATCGCCGTACCGTTGGCTTCACGCACTTGGATGGTCCGGATCGCTACATTGAATGTCGCACGGCCGTTCGGTTCAATATAACCTATTGTTCCACAGTAAACGCCACGCGGTTCGCGCTCCAACTGGGAGATGAGGTCCATTGTCGAAACCTTTGGAGCGCCGGTGATCGATCCGCATGGAAACAGCGCAGTGAAGATGGAGTCTAACGAGCTGTGGCCTTGTACGTCGGCCTCAATCGTAGACGTCAACTGAAACACCGTTGGGTACTGTTCAATGTCGAACAGTTGTTTGACACGCACTGATCCAGGGCGCGCGATGCGCGACAGGTCATTGCGCAATAAGTCCACAATCATAACGTTCTCCGCCTGGTCCTTCACCGAGGAGCGTAGCCGATCGCGTTGCACGTGGTCCTCTTCCAGCCATCGCCCCCGGGGAATTGTTCCTTTCATTGGCCGGGTCGTGATCTTGCCATGTTCGACTTGGAAGAACAACTCTGGGGACATCGATACGAATTGGTTGTCCCCTGTATTCACATACGCTGCGAACGGCGCCTGTTGCGTGGCTCTCAGCGATTCATAAAGTGCGAGCGAATCTCCATGAAAGGGTGTATGTAGGCGCATCGTGTAATTTACTTGATATGTTTCTCCGCGTTCGATGGCGGATCGAATGGAGTGGATATCATTTTTGTAGGTCTGTTCGCCGATGGAGGGCGTCCAGTCTCCGAGACGATAGTCCCCGTGTGGCTTTGGTCGCGGCGATGCAGGCTGTTTGAAGATGCCGAACCAAAGCAGCGGGCAATGGGAGGTTGTGTGCACTTGAAGGGCGGGATCGAACGCAGGAGCTGCCTCATAGGCGACGAACCCAGCGGCATAAAACCCCGCTTGGACCAGCTCATCCACTTTCTGCAGGGCCTGCCGAACCTCGTCTACGCGATGCGCTTCAATGACTTGCGTTGGATTGGTAAATACCATTCCGTCTGTACTGCGCAGGTGCTCGAAATCAAAGAGCAGTATGGGGGAATTGTTCTTGTGTTGTGTCAAAACGAAGTCACCTATTCCATGTAGGATGGGAACTGATTTGATAATTTTTTGAGGTCTGATGATTATCCTTTATTTAGGACTTTGCTGGCGCGAGTCCACCTTTCACACGGGGCCAACCCGAATGTCACTCTGGTGACGTCCGAGTTGGCCCCTTTTAATGTTGCGTGGCTTCGGTGCTCCGGCCCCCGCGAAGCTATACGGCATGGTGTGTCGTCAGATGGCGCTGAGCGCCATTGCTGCGACAACACCACGCCCAAGTGCTACCCAAAGCGACCTCAACTATTTCGACCATCCGTAAATCACGGACGTTATATTTTTAAACGGCGATTGATCGCCACCGATTTGAACCCATTTGCCGTTCTGGTACTGCCAAAGCCCGCCCAAGTCGCCGCCGTCGCACGTCAACGTGCCAGTTGGCGACCATTGAAACGACGGGGCACTTGCGTCGCGGTCGGTTGACGAAGTCTTGTCCCAAATGGTCACCCATTTGCCAGAAGTCAGCTGGTAGATGTGATCTGTCGTCGAATCACTTACGGTCAGTGTACCGCTGGGAGACCATCCGAATTTCAGAATGCCGTGGGTAGGACTAGCAGCCGTCGAACTGCCCAGGCTCGTCCAGGTGCCATTTTCCAAGGCCCACAGTCCCCGGGATTGACTGCTGTTTCCCGAAATTACGAGCTCATCTTGTGGGGACCATCCCACTTGCGAGACCGTATCGATCGGGCTCTTTCCACCAGGTTGACTCCACACTCCGTTGGCGTACTGCCAGACACCATGCTGACTCGTAGCGACCGTCAAGACGCCTTTTGGCGACCACGAGACTTGTAATGTGTCGGCAGCAAAGGGGACATGTGCATCATTCAGGTGTTTCCACTGTCCACCTGTAAACTGCGAAACGGCCGTCGATCCGTCGGAAACCTCCGATGTCACGGTGAGCACCCCCGCAGGAGACCATTGGACGGACTCAATGTACCCGAGAGATGAACTCCCCTTAACGAGGTGCCAATGCCCCTTAGACGAGTACCAAAGCCCGACCGTCTGACCGTCGTCGGCTGCGGCGTACAGGACATTGGCCGGCGACCATGCGTGCACGCCAATGCTGGTGTCTCCGTTGATCGATACAGATTGCCAACCTTTGTCGTACTCCCACAGCGACGATTGATTGCCATCGAACATATTCCCGTCACTGCCGATGGTGGTGGCCGTCGGAGTTCCGTTCGTGGAAAAATCTAAATCGTGGAATGGATCAGAGGGCACATTGTTCGTTGTGCTCGGTGGCAGGTAGACCCACTGTCCAGAGATATATGCGTATGCCGAATCGTTGGCAGCAGCCGTCAAGGTTTCCTTTGGAACGGTAGCAGGGGGCTTTGGCCCGGTTTGCTGCGGTTGACTTCCGCAGCCGGAAAGCAGCGTGCCGATAGCGGCTGTCGACGCTGTGGCCAATGCGATTTGAAATCTATGTTTCGGCATCGTGATCCTCCGATGAATCGTAGTATTGTAGTGCCTGACAGCCTTATATTCTACATCACTTTCCCTGCCGCCTAGAAGTGCTATTCCCGCGTTCGTGCCCAAAAACGGCGGTTACTCACGATTTGTTTAAGAGTTTGGCATTTTAAGGGATTTATCTTCGAGATACGCGGCTTTCCACAGTGAATGGTAGCGTGAGGACGACCTCTGTTGGCCGTCCTAACAGGGGGAGATGTGCCTTTCGGAGTTGCAGTTCACATTCAGCGAAATGGATGAGATCGACATGCCTTTACGCAAAGAAGGATTTTTGGTTCAATCGCCCGTACGCTAATGACAAGTCGCGGAGGCCTTGTAACACGTCGATTAGAAAAGGCTGAGGAAGTCTTCTAGATCAATTTTTCCAAAGTAGTCCTGGATGTTTACATCGCTCATCGCAGCTCGAATTTCGTCGTAGTCGTAGCGACATCCGATGAGCCGATTTTCGACGTCCAGAATTTCTCCAATACCGAAAAAGTCGCCATAGATTTTACACGCTTCGATCACGCCGTTCTTGATTGTCATTCGAATATCAATGGAACCGATAGGAAATCGCCTTGAGACTTGTTTGTTGAACTCAGGAGATTTCCCGAAGTTCCAGTCCCAACTGCGATATCGCTCGTTTGAAATCCGATGGATATTTTCCCAATCCGCCTGCGTCAGTCGGTATTCAGGTGTGTGTGACTCAGGGAATATCGTGTGTAACAGGGCCATGCGAAATTGATCGAGCGTCATGTCTTCCCGCAAGTAATCACGGATGTTTGCAACGCGGCTACGGACCGACTTGATCCCCTTTGATTCGATTTTGTCTGGCTTGACCTGTAATGCCTTTGCGACATCGTCCAGGTTGACGTCAAACATCAACGTGCCGTGACTGAACATGCGCCCGCGCGTGGTAAACTGGGCGTTCCCCGAGATTTTTTTATCGCCGATCTGCAAATCGTTGCGGCCGGTCAACTCGGCATTCACACCCATAGACTGCAACGCTTGTACCATTGGTTCTGTAAATCGACGGAAATTGCGAAAGCTGTCACCGTCGTTCTTTGTGATGAAACTGAAGTTGAGATTGCCTAAGTCGTGATATACCGCACCGCCTCCGGATAAACGACGGACGACGCGGATGTCGTTCTTCCGAACGTAGTCGAGGTTGATTTCCTCGAATGTATTTTGGTTCTTGCCGATGATGATGGATGGAGCATTCGTGTAGAATAGCAAATATGTCTCGTCAATATCGAGATTCATAACCGCGTACTCCTCGATCGCTAAATTCAACGAAGCATCGGTAATCCCGCCATTGTTGATATACAGCATCAGTTGACCCCCTTTAGTTGCAGTGGTTCTGTAACATCAGTCAGCTCTGTTTGTCCACTACCACCATGAGTATATACCGCTCTTTGCGCGATGGGACAGCGTAGACTTGCAGAACGCGGTTGGAGAGCAGCGCAAGCTGATTTTCCTATGCCTCGAAGGACCTTCGCGGTACAATATCCAACAACGCGATCAGGTCGCGACGTCGCTAGGATATCGACCAATCAGTTAGGCTTGGAGCGTAGGTCGTTGTCGTGCGCCCGTCGTCGACTGCGATCACCACTCTGTACATAGTCACAATGTCGGCGAACAGGGGGATGTAATGCGATGAAGACACGTGAAGAGGCGTTGGCACTTCTCAAAGAGTTTACCAAGTCGGAGTCCTTGCTTCGGCATGCGTACGCCGTGGAGGCTTCATGTCGCGCTTATGCGCGAAAGTACGGGGAGGACGAAGAGAAATGGGGCATAGCGGGGCTATTGCACGATTTCGACTACGAGCTGCATCCGACTCCGCAAGAGCACACCATCGTAGGTGCGCGGATTCTCGAGGAACGAGGATATCCGGAGGAAGTCATTTACGCGATTCGCGCTCATGCAGACTACAATCACCTCGAACGGAACACGCTGTTCAGCAAGATCGTTTTTGCGTGTGACGAAATTTCGGGGTTTGTCATGGCTGTGGCAATGGTTCGGCCTACGAAGAATATCGCTCTGGTCGAAGTGAAGAGCGTGAAGAAAAAACTCAAGGACAAGGCGTTCGCCCGCGGCGTCAACCGCGATGACGTCTATCGCGGAGCCGAGGAACTGCAGGTAGATCTCGACGAGCACATCGCATTTATCATCGCGGCGTTGACCGAGATCGCACCAGTGCTTGGACTTGACGGTACACCGGTGAATGATCGCTAGACGTCTGGGCTAGCTGTACTTCACCATGGACCATTCAAAATTGTCGCCAATGCGAATAAGACGCGACTACCGTGGGGGATGACAATGCGAATCCGCGATTCAGTCATGGACGATATACCGTGCTTGTTGGAAATATACAATCATTCAGTCAGAAACTCCGCTGCAACATTCGATTTGGAAGAGCAGACCTTGGCGCAGCGAATGGAGTGGTTCTCCCATTACGGCGGGCAATATCCACTCATCGTAGCACAAGTCGAAGATCAAGTAGTCGGGTATGCGTCGTTGTCAAAGTTCCGAGAAAAGCCGGCTTATCAATATACGGCCGAATGCTCGGTGTATATAGACGACAGGTTTCACGGCAAGGGGATCGGAAGAGCGCTGATGAACGAACTATTGGCTCGCGCGGGCCAACTTGGCCATCACTGCATCGTGGCTGGGATCACGGATGGCAACGAAGCGAGTATGAGGCTGCACGAGTCACTCGGATTTCAGTATGTCGGTTGCTTTCGAGAAGTTGGGTTCAAGTTTCAACAATGGCAGCACGTACACTACTACCAATACTTGGTCAGGTAAATCTCCGCCCTTCGACACCCGCCATCCTGTCTGTTGACTCGGCGGGTGTCCTCTTTCTGTTGTGGACTGTGAAATAAACTGAATCGATTTACCAGAGCCGCGTGTTCATCATACCGAGAAACTCCGCGTGCACGGCGTTGAAGGGTTCCGGTGCGCACCACGCCGTCAAATCGATGTGCAACTTGTCGAATAGCCATTTCATCGAGGAGAGGGCGTCCTGCCTTGTCTCGTGGTTGTAAAACATGTCATACCCCGTGTTCCATACGACCCATTTGTACCACGTATTTGTCTGCGTGATGTACCAAACGCGATCCCGCTCGAACGCGATACACTCCGATGCCTCGAGCAACTTATCCCACGTATCGAAACCCAAGTGATTTGCGAAGTTCAGGTGGTTCACTGTACCACACTCCCAGACAGATCTTTTCCAAAGGCAGGGATTTTATGTCGGGTGGTTGTACGCCGGCGTTCCGTGCATAAGGTAGCAGTACAGAGGCCGACCGCCGCGAAAGGAGCGAGTTGAGTAGATTTTGGCGGCTGAATCGCGTATGGGAGAGAGATGAAGTGCCTGTATTGGATTGTGTCTTTGGGGTCGTTGGCTACGTGCTTACTGGCATCGCCTTTTTTCGGTTGAGTAAATTGGCGGGCCGTGAGGATATTGCATGGTTTGCTTGGGTACCGATTCTCTCCGCTATCCTCCAACTTCGACTGATTCATAAAAGTGGTTGGTGGATTCTGATGTATCTTGTACCGATTGCAAACATCGTATTCGCGATTATTTGGCAGGTGAAACTGCTGCATGCGTATGGGAAACATGGCGCGTGGGTCCTTTTCGCCATCTTTCTAAATATCGTTTACTATATCATGTGGGTCGTTTGGGCCTACTCCGACAACACCAAATACCAGTTGCGATGACTGACAAACGCCCCTATGCGCTCGTGCACAGGGGCGTTTTTTCGTTCGAGCGATCGGGATCAAATGTCGTAATCGAGGACAATGATGTCCTGGCGGCCAATGTCCACCGTGAATTGGACAAATTCCTGATGTTTCGGATGAGGGGTGTAATTCGCAAGCGCTGCACGGTCTTCAAATCGAGCCGTCAAGCCGACTTGAAAGCCCTGATTCCGACCGGAGAAATCGCGGCCCGCTACGAAATCAAGAATCCCAGGTATTTCATGTTGGAGCGCGGACGCCCTGCGCACGCATTCATCGAGTTGCTCGTCCGTCGTCTCGGGACCGAATTTGAATATTACCATGTGCTCAACCATGTTCTGACCTCCCGCAATCGCGATAAACATACCATACATCAAGTTTTTCGATCTGGCACTCTGATTAGGAACGCGAGGCGGCCAGGGCCTGTGTTGAGCAAAGTACGTGAACGGCCCGAATCTGTTCACGCGCATGGGCACAACGCACGTGAAATGAAAAGCACCGCCTCCGAAATCAGGGGGCGGATTCAAACCAGGTTGATATTTGTTCCAACCAGCCAGGCCATGTCGCAGTTGCGATGTCCGATATGACTTGGATAATCGGCACGACTTTCACCTCGATACACACAAGTTGCTTGGTACACCAAAATAGGCGATGACTCGGGCGCCGCCAGTCCGAGGGAATTCTCTGAACGCACCCGATTTCGCCGATGATCGCTATGATGTCTTGTCGAGCGGAACTTTATACACGCTCATTCACAATTGACAAGGTGGCGCAATTACGTATACAATATTCTTTGAATACCAACTGCATGACCTGTTTTGATGCTTGTGCCGTTTATCCGGCCTTGGGTCGGAAAGGCAGCTTTTGTGTAAATTGATAGGTGCGTCTGGCACTGTGGAGGAATTTTTTTGCAACAGGGTACAGTTAAATGGTTCAACGGTGAAAAAGGCTTTGGCTTTATTGAAGTTGAAGGTGGAGACGACGTGTTCGTACACTTCAGCGCAATTCAAACCAACGGATTCAGAACACTTGACGAAGGTCAACGCGTGGAATTCGACATCGTTGAGGGACCAAAGGGTCCACAAGCAGCGAACGTCGTTAAACTCTAATCCTGTCTGTCATAAAGCCCATGCAGCTTGCATGGGCTTTTTTGATGTGCTTGCCGATTGTTTAGGGCTCAGTTCATCCTCTGACGACTCCCTACGACCGATCCTACAAGTGCATAGGTGTAAATCCCTGCCGGTTAGACGACCCTACTGATGAATCGGAGCGATTCGTTGCAAGTCGATCAGAGACGGAGGGGAGCATGTGTGGGCATCTTGAGTGGAAATCCAAAAGACGAGCCAATGCACTATGGTGAAGTGTACGGATTGTGGACGTTTCTGCTGATTCTCAAGGGATTTAACTCAGTATATCAACTCTATATCAATCACGCCGGAGACAAGGACTTGCGCAAATTTCTAGAGGACCTTCTCAAAGGTATTCATCAACACAGTGAACAAGTTACGGAGATTTTGAAGGAAAACGGCGTCGAACTGCCGCCATCGCCACCGGACCAACCGAAAGTGGCACTGGAGAGCATCCCGGCTGGTGCACGGATCATCGACCCTCAAATCGCCGCCAACCTAACGGCTGATGTGGCGGGGTGCTTGGTTGCGTGCAGCCAGGTCATGGGCTGCTCCGTACGTGAGGACATCGCGATGAGGTTTGCCGAGGTTCATACAGATTTCGCGCAGTACGGCCTTCGGCTGCTACGAATTACGAAAGCAAAGGGCTGGCTTGTCGCCCCACCCCTCCACCGAAACCAGCCAGGATAAGTCGCGATCGTACCGTCCGGCGCTGCCGGGTCGCGCGTCAAAGTTCGGCAAGGGTTAGATGAACGGCGTAGGTCGTGCGCGTTGGGTGTGCTTTCAGGCCCATGTGGACTGGTTCCAACAGATCCTCGAGCCGGAATGCATCGTGTGCGAAGTCGTAAAGCAGCTTCCCGATGGGCTGTGGGATGTCTAGACCGGCAGCGCGGGCCATGTCAGCCGTTCTTCGATCTGTAGGCGCATGAATTGGTGCGAGCATGATCAGGCATTCTGTTTCGGATACGACTTCAACGCGAAGTGGTTCACAGACGGTAATGACGTGATCGGCGAACAAGAACGATGATGTGGACATTGCGACCCTCCGATACATGCGGCAACACTGAGCGGATCCGACGGTGTTGCTTAAAATGCGGATGAGGCAGGAGATAGCGGCCTGTCCGGTTATTATGAATTTCGCGGCACAATATTGCAATCGCCTTGGAACGTCACAGGCAGGCGGACCATACATATGGAGGAAGCCGAGAAATCGTGGCTATGTGGATCCCCCGGCGGTGATGAATCATGCGCGAACGCGTAGCACTTGTACTTCTAGGTGCCGTTTGCTTTGCCTTTGTCCTGGTCCTTGCGTTTCTGGTCGTCCGTTTCTTCGTGTTCCTAGTCGCACTGTGTTTGGTCGCGGTGTTATTGGCACTGTTCTTTCAGGCATGTCTGCCGGTATTTCGTCGAACAAAATCGTTCCGAAAATCGAAATATCGAAGGCCCCGCAAATAATCGGGGCCTTTTCCTATGGTGAATGTTAGCTGCAGTATGCTCCTGTTCGCGGCTCTGCCGCTCTCGATGGAACGGGGCATCGCACGTGGATGAGAGAAAACGAGATCGCCCTCACACCGTCTTGGCGACGTCAAAAAGTTGTGTAGCGAGGGATTCCAAGGCCTCTATTCCGGACATTACCTGTTGAGTAGCGACCGATTGCGTTTCGACTGTTCTTGCATTGTCTGCAATTTGAGTGGTGACTTGTTCCGTGGAGGACCGCATTTGCTCCAAGCCGGATTCAATTTGTCCCACCGCCTGTTTGGTATGATCGGCCAGTTTGCGAACCTCCTGAGCTACGACGGTGAAACCTCGCCCATGCTCTCCCGCGCGCGCTGCCTCAATGGACGCATTTAGCCCAAGAATTTTTGTTTGGTTGGAAATGTTCTGGATGAAATCGACGATGTGCGATGTGTTATGAGCTTGGGTCGTAGCTTCTTCAGCGCTTCGTAAAATCGTCTCGTGTGAGTCGGAGAGCCGCCCCGTTTCGTTCGATACATGTTCAATGCTCGCGGATATCTGCTTAAAGGATTCGACGAGATTTTCGGCAATCCCCAAAACGCGATTCTGCTTATCTAAACTGGTAGCCATCCCTACGGCACCAATTGCTTTTCCTGAGTGGTCTCGAATCGGGACTGTCATCGTCTTAAAGGCTGTACCAACTACTTCTTCGGCAATGATGCCCGATTGTTCAGCATTCTGATGCACAGCTTCATAGAGACCATCTCCAGGCTGCAGAACGTATCCTACGTGTCCTACATGAATCGTCTCTCCTGGTCTGAAATAGAGAATTTCCGTTTCATTCGACACCGAAAAGGCCACGTCCTGGTTGCTTAGTAAACGATCAATCAGTGGTGCGACTTGAAGAAAACAATCTAAGCTGTTCAGTTTTATCACCCTCGTTAGGGCCTGTCCGCAAAGAGTCGCGAGTCGCTGATCGGCCGAGCACAGTGCCGTCCCTTCGCGTATGCGACACGCGTTTCACCGGACATGCCTTCTTGTTTTTTCAGACTCAAGACAACATTCGACACATTTTTTACCGCTCCTTCTGCGCCGGTTAATTTGGCGTCGTCGACAGAGCGGATCGAACATTTGTCGCGAAATCGACATATATATCGGGAAAGGGGAGGGATTTACATGGCCGTCGCTATCTCGATGATGCTCTTGGGACTCATTATGTTAACGGTTGTGGCTGTTGCGCTCGTCGTCATATTAGCACCTGAGGCGCGCGCCATCCGGTCGTGTTTCATCGCCCTTCTCATCGTACTGGCGCTTGGAATGGCAGGGACCGGGATCGACGGGTTGGTGCGCGCTATCACCTAAGAGCCTCGTTGTTATCCAGAATTACACCTGCCGCGGCGGGTGTTTTTTTGTTTCTGGCAACGTTAGTGCGGGGGGTGCTTCATATGGACCATCCGCCGACACAAACGTCGATACTTAGCATGCGACAAGTCGATGCGATGCCTTATCCAATATTGGGTTATGCAATGCGCCCGAATTGGGGTAATATAAACTGAGCAGGGGGCGAAGTAAATTAGTACACAAGCAGAACTTTTGAAGAAGGAAATTGAAGAACGCTGGAATGGCAAGGTCTATCCGAATGAATGCTCCACCGCGGAGTATGACACTCATCGAGGGTTTAAAATATCCACTTCCTTAAGACACGGCGGATGTATCTGGACTCAAGCGGATATTGAAGTCTTGAAGGAACTTGGCATCCTGATTTGGACGAGCGCCGAGAATGCATTCAAGCGAAATAAAGGTGAGTGAACCCGCTTCGGCGGGTTTTTTCATGGATGCGAACTGAATGCGTCCATCATCAGCATCGACAGTCGGCGTCGTCAAGCGAAGCGGTACGTTTGCACTGCCCCCTCACTTCTCCAGAGTGGGGGGCAGTGTACAGATCAGTAGTAGTACGGGTATGGGCGTGTTGGCGCGACCACATTATACTGCGAGAAATCAGTAACGTTGCGCGTAATTTGCGGAAACGAATGCTGATTGATCAAAACACGGTGAACTCGATTGATCGTAACTTGCGGATGAACATACCGCTGCACTTGTGGAGCGTAGAAATCTCTGACCCGTACGTGTGGCGGGCAGACATGTGTTGGACAGTACATAAGCAATTCCCTCCTGAAATTGAAGTGGATGTGATCATTGGGCTTGCATCGTTCCATCGCCAGCGTCGCCTATCGCTGAGACGAACAGGATGAACCGAAGGAAGATGGATCAGGAATACCACGGCTCACTGAGTACAACCGCCAAATACTCCTACGAGGCACCCCCTTTACTGCAGGTGCTGTAACGTATGAAGCAAACCTCGCCAGCGAAGCGGCTTATATCTCTATGATCGAACAAGCACTTGCGTGGAAACAGAATGAGTGGCTAGCTTCGTATCGGATCGAAAAGGTCATGAAAAATATGTCGCGTGAGACCACGCGAAAAACGGTTTCAGACGAGCGTTTCTCAGGATTCTTGGACGATTATTATGAATATCCGAAGGTGGAGGAAATCGGATTTTCGCGCGTAATTTGTTCAGGTGTCACAATCATCCGATAGGGGGAAACGTTTATGAAGAAGCGGTACATCACCACGAATGTAGCGGTATTGGCGATTCTGAGTGTATCCGCCATCCCGGCAACCGCGATGGCATCTGTCACGACCTACACTCATCCAGGAACGGCCATTACGAATCTTCCCAGCAGTCCTGTGACTTCGGCGAACCACACCGATTACACCCATCCCGATGTGGTAATCAGCAATGCGCCAAGGCAACCGCTCACACCGAATTCCTCGTTAGCTCCGAATGCCAAGGGTGTGCTCAACTACGGATGGTCGGCCTCGAATTGGTCGGGTTATGCAGTGACAGGCAGCACATACAACGACATCACTGGCGATTGGGTGGTCCCAACGGTGTCCGCCACTAGTAAGAGTACTTATTCTTCAACTTGGATTGGGATAGACGGCTTCAACAACAGCGACTTGATTCAGACAGGAACGGAACAGGACTACGTCAATGGAAAAGCTCAGTACGACGCCTGGTGGGAGATACTCCCAGCGGCCGAGACCGTGATCACGACGATGGCTGTCTACCCTGGAGATCACATGACTGCGCATATCCACAATAATGGCAATGGCACATGGACCATCACACTGAACGATACGACGAGGAATGAGACCTTCTCAACCACGAAGTCTTACTCTGGTCCGGGCACTTCGGCTGAATGGATCCAAGAAGCACCTGAAATTAACGGTAAAATTGCTACGCTCGCGCATTACGGGGAAACGACGTTTGATCCAGATACGGTGAATGGCGTGAATCCAGGACTTACGTCCTCAGAAAGTGGATATATGGTGCAAAATAACGTGACGGTGTCCGTGCCGTCGAATCCTGATTCAGATACGGATGGATTCAACGTGGAGTACGGTTCGACGCAACCTGCACCTCCGCAATCTTAATTCTTAGTAGGAGATACCCGTACTGGTAGACGTAACACAAGTTTGTTGCGAGGTCGTCGATCGCGGTGGACGACCACTCGGATAGCACCTATATGGCGCGAATCGGTGGGGCGCTTCTGTCGCCCGACCGATTCACTCGCGCGACATGAAGCAGTACGTGCTCGACGCTCTTGACGATGAGCATCTGACGATCAAGTAGGACGCCTCCCTGCCATAATCATCTCTCCACTGCATGCCGGATGTTCTTAGGCGTGCACTCAGAGCCAAGTGAAGTCGCCCTCGTTTGACCGTGAGGGTCAATGGATGTTTTGCTTCTTGAATCGGCCTCCGCGGACTTCCGCGACCGAGCCGATCGCAAGAAAAGCATTTGAGTCGATTTCTTCGACGAGTGTCTTGAGTTTGGCCTCTTCAAGGCGCGATATCACGGAGAATACCACCTTTTTTTCATCGCCCGTGAACGCACCCTCGCCTTGGAGGTAGGTTACGCCACGCCCCAAGCGACTCAGCATCGCATCGCCAATCTCGCGATATTGATCGCTGATAATCCAGATGGACTTTGTTTCTTCAAATCCGTTAATAGTGACGTCGATCATCTTAAACGCGATAAAATACGCGATGAGAGAATACATGGCGTGATTCCAACCGAACACGAACCCGGCACCGCCCAAGATGAAGAGGTTGAAAAACATGACTACTTGACCAACGGACCAAGGGGACTTTTTGCTGATCAGCACGGCGATGACTTCCGTACCGTCGGATGTTCCACCGTTGCGGATGATTAGCCCGACGCCTATGCCAACGATAATTCCGCCAAATACGGCAGCGAGCAGAGGATCGTTCGTGATACCCGGGACGGGGATGAGCAACGTTGAGGCAATTGATAAAACGACGATGGAAAATAGGGTTGAGAGCGCAAACGTCTTGCCATTTTGCTTGTATCCAAAAAGTAGGAACGGGACATTTAACAAAAAGAGGAAGATGCCGAGTTTCAATCCGGTCACATGGGCCAAGATGATGGAAATACCAGTGATCCCACCGTCAATGATGTTGTTCGGGACAAGGAAGATCTCCAGTCCAACGGCGGCGAGAATCGCGCCGAGCAACATGAACATTGTCCTCTGAAAGAGCTTGATGATCGCTGTTCTCTTGTGATGAGGGTGGTTGAATTGAGCGACATTCGGTTCTGTCATTTGTTCGTTCATGGCATTACCCCTTTCAATTGAGATTTTGTTTCGGAGGCAAAAACATTTCATCAATGAATATTATAACATAATCCCATTGGAGTTCTAGGGTTTGGTATCACTACTTGCACGGGAAAGAGGACTTAATGGCAGCATTCTTAACATAGTGCGGATGATCGATTCTAGACGAGCGAAGGTCGTTTCTGTAAAGCTTGGGCTTTGCACACGTAAACCCGATTCTGGATGAATTAGAACTCGTTTGATGCTCTCTGCATCCATTTCGATGTCATGGTGGCGCACGACAAATTCTACCACGTGAAGAGCATGTTCAATGTACTTGGCGGATTGGTTCAGAGCGCTCGAAGACAACTCAAACTCCACTTCCAGGAAGTGCGCTTCCAATGACAGCAGAATATCGGAAAAGCGGTGCAGCGCTGTCAACATCCCTAAAATGGCGTAAGGATCCTGAGTATATTTTACTGGTTCGTTCAAGGATTGGTGAACGGCGGCGACTGCGTTCGTGCGCGCTAAGCGCGCCGCCTGTCTTTTCATCTGTAGCTGTTGATGCTCGCCGGTCTGACGGCATACGGACAAAATGGCCAGAAAATACGCACGTTGCGCTCGAATTAAATCGGCCATCACCACGTGGAGGTTTCGATTCTGCCACGAAGGCCAGAGGATATACGCCATAAAGGCCAGACAGCTTCCAAGCACAGTAGCTGCCAATCGGGCTGTCATCGCCACGAACGGAGGTGTTTGCTGAAAAAATGACAACAGAACGACGATTTCCCCGGTCAAGGCACAGGTGAACAGCGCATAGTTGAAGTTTACGACTGTGTACATCGCGCAGGCGTAGAGAACGATGAGCACAATTCCCGCCAAAGGGCTCCGACCTGCAATGCCAATGAGCAACGTGGCAATAAAGATGCCGATGACGGTGCCAAGTATTCTCGCAATTCCACGCGAAAATGTAGCCGTAAAATCCGGCTTCAGAATGATTACGGTGGTGAGCGGCAACCAGTAACCGTGCGGCAGCGCGAGCATACGGGAGATGATCAACGCGATGGCCAACGTGCAGGAGACTCGAATAGCATGGCGAAACGTCGTCGAGCGCAGTGTGAAATTTGCGACCAGAGATCTGAATGTTTTTCGCAGTGGCGACCACGCAGGTGAGCGTTTGAAGTCGGATGGGGTGCCAACCTGTATCGACACGCTATCGGAGGCCAGCGCAAGTTGAAGATCTGCGACCGCCGCGCTGATGGCGCGAACATGCAATATGGCCTCCGCGGACGCCCGTCCGGTTTCGCGCTCGAGCGTTTGTGCCAGCATGTTCAAGGGCGTTACATCCAAATTGGATATGTTCTGCACCTGAGTTGGACGCTCGAGGATGAGGGCGATCTGCTCTAAGAGGATTGAAATCTTTGTCAGGATTTCTGGCATGCCATTTGTCTGTTCGTCCTGCGGATGGTTGTCCTGTTGTTTTGCAATCCTCGTAAGCGCGACGACATACATCCGAATCTGCTCTGCAGTGTTCATGAAGGCGCGAAGCTGGCGATACGTTGGCCGCTTCATATACGAGTCACTCAAGGCCGCCTCGGCGTCGAGCATCGCTGTTGCGACCTGTATATCCGCCTTTCGCGTGTGTTCGGCCGCGTACTTGGATATGGACCTATACATATTCGACACAGCGCGTGATTCAGCGCTTTGCTTGGTCAAGACGTCCGAGAGGATCATCAGCGAGGTCTGCAAGACGCCACCGGCTACGACAAATCCTGCTCGATACAGGGAGTGAACGGGATCCTGGGGGTAGGTGGAAATGAGGATGAGGGCGTTTGTGGAAAGTAACCCTACTTGGCCTGCTTCGGCGCTGACTGCGATCATCATACCTGCGATAAACCCGCTGAGCATGACCGTCATGATGATAAGCCAGGCGATGTTCCCCGCCATCGCACCGATAAGCGTGGCAACCCCCATCCAGACCGTCGCCAAAAGCATCGTTCTTGTCCGCCTTCGCGCGGTTCCACTCATACCCGCGAACCCGGTGACTAATGCACCAACGGAGATGCCAACACCGGACAGGGTGTGGTGGGTCAGCAAACCGATGACAAGTGGGATCACGACCCCAATGGCATTCCGGATGCCAGCAAGTAGTAAAAGTTGGCTCATGTCTCTCGCCGTGAGCGTGTTGAGGCTTCTCAAGGTCCTTCTTCGTAACATATGTCAGTAGGCCGCCTTTCACATCGCGTAGAGGCTGAGCGCACCCGTTCTACAAATGTGCAAAACCATGGTTCAACCGCTCAAATCTCTCCTTGTGTAGGAAAGCCTCCGGAAGTTTGCTTGCGTACCTGTCCATCATAATATAAGCGGTTACTGAACGGAAACCAATTGAGGAGAGAGTAACCTTTCGCGGGGTGATCGTGCTCCGACTGCGGCATGGCTCGATAGATATATATGTGGCACTTCGTTTGGATATCCACCGTTCTGTCGAAATCGCTCGAAGCTGACCTTGAGAAGTTAATTCCCTACATGGTCGCATACGCATTTAGCGTGGGGGATGGCGATGGATTGGGTAACTCCTGTGATTTCTGGCTCGGCTGGGGTCATTGGCGCGTCGGTGGGCCTCTTTAGCAACCTCATCAGTTCGTATTCGCAGCGTAAATGGAACGAAAGAGAGCGATTGCAAAGCGTCATGGAGTCCAAATTTATGGTCTACAACCAGGTCTTAGATCTGAACGGGCGTGAACCGATTCTCGAGCCTGGGAAGGGGCGAGGATGGCGTGCAGATCTGTATCTCCGACACGTGCGCCCTGTGTTGTTTAAAAACTATCACCTGCTAGGCGCCAAGGTGAGGATGCAAGTCCGCACGATTGATACTCATCTTCAACGAAAGCGGTGGGGACTCCTCACAGAAGAAGACGATCCCGATTCATTAGAGTACATGTACTACCTGAAGCTGATTGAACTAATCGAACAAGAGTATCAATCATTTACGTGAACGTCGGTGTCCGACGCAATGAGGCGGAATCCGTGGACGATTCCGGTATTGACAATTGCTGAATTCACAGATAATTTATTGGAAACGAACAGGTGGTGGGACGCGTGTTCTATTGCTTGAGGTGCGAGCGTCTAGTTCCGCGGCAGCAGGCTCAATGGGTCTACCTTACGGGATTTCGAAGGATAGGAACTGAGGTGTACCACATCGGCCGATGCGGGGACGAATGTTGTTCAACCCAAGTCAAACCTAGGCAAACTGATGCACAACCCGCACAAGCGACATGCGAGTAGGACAATCCCTCAGTCTTTCGACTGGGGATTTGTTCTGTTCAGGTGACGTTCTGTCCCGGGTGTTGCTCCTGATGCCTCCCAGGGACGTCGAGTCCCAAGTAAATCGGCTAGCTGTTTGTTGCGAATGCGTCTCGCCTTGCGCGCTTCAGCTCGTTCAGGTGCACCTTGATGGAGAAATCGCTCCTCTTCCGTCTCTGGGATCACCTTTGGAACTTGCGTGGGTCTTCCATCTGACCCGATTGCTACGAATGTCAAAAAGGAAGTCGCGCAAACGGTTCGTTCGCCCGTGTGGAGGTCCTCGCCCACGATTTTAACAAATACCTCCATGGAGGTGTTGTGTGTCCATGTGACAAATGCTTCGAGGGAAACTTCATAATCCACTCTAACCGGCTGCAGGAAGTCAACTGAGTCGGTCGACGCGGTCACGACAGGTCCCCTCGCGTGTTTCATCGCCGACAGCGCTGCAACGTCGTCGATGTGAGCCATCAACTTTCCACCAAAGAGCGTGTTGTGATTGTTCGTATCAGGTGGTAAGACATGACTTGCCTTAAATGTTCGCGACTCCTTAACGTAACGCTCTCCGTTCATCTCAGTCCCTCCATGGACACGTGTCTTCTGACAATCTGGATGATTGGCAACGTGCAGTTGCTGGCTGAATCGATCGAGTTTGTTGAATATACCATCCATTCAGCCAGGAAGATCGCGATTTGTAAAGTCCACAAAATATAAATGGTCTCTTTAATTTTTGAATTGTGTGCGCAAATTGTGTATAATGATACAAAATTGAATCGTCTTCGCTGAATCCCGAAAGGGAACGGGGGAACCAACTCTTGGGGTGAATCCAGCCGGAATGGTTGGTAGGGCCACCTCTCTTCGGCCCGAATCCGACAGCTAACTCCGTAAGCGTATGAGAGGAGAGTGGATTTATGTTCACTTACATGAATCCCCCTTGATTCCCATGCCTATCCAACATCAGGTAGTGCGTATCACATACCATTACGCCTTTGGGATAAAGGAGGAATTCCACGTGAGTAGAGATTCTGACGAACGAAATCTACGCGGTTCCAAGCAACACTTGGCCTATATGATGTGGCAAGAGCATCTGTCTAGCGAATTTTTGCTTTCGTCAGTGGTCGAGGATTCACTATTGTATACACTCAATGGCCGTGACATCAGCAAAGAACTGTCGACTGTGGCGAAGGGCATTGCAAAAATGTCCGTTCAAACCGCTGCAGAGGTGATTTGCCTTACTGAATCCACCGTTCATGAGTTAGTACGAGGTGTCATGAGCAGTATGCTTCGCTTAGGGGGGAATCCAGTAGAGATCACTCGGGCTGTGGCTGCAGGTGCTTGGTACGGACTGAGAGAAGTTTCGAAAGAGGGCGGCCGTCGCCGGTTTTTGCACGCGATTCGGTCCGGAATTTCTAGGGCGACGGAAGATATGGCAGCAGTTGCCCCACATTAACAACGTAAGTCGATTGAGTGTACACTTCCACTGACTTATAGCACCCTAACGATGACAATCCCCAAACATCTCGTTGCTATCTCCTGAAACGCGTTCAATGGTCACACTTTCACTTTCCCATCCACTGAGGTGCCGTGGCGTCTTCGAGGATTCGTTGTGTAGTCCCGCTCACTTCGGGAGGGCTGTCTACATGGCTCTGTGATGGATATTCGCCATCGACCGTGTTGGCCGGGCGGTGATTCGGAGACAGTGAATCACCGCCCGGTAGATGCGTGGTTTCGATTTGACGATCATCTTTTTTGCTTGCGGCTCCTCTTGTCGTACACACGCGCTTTATTCGAACGAAAGTTGATTTCAATCGCGATTTCAAACACAAGCCCGACTAATCCGATGAGCAGTGCGCCTAAGATAAACCCGTTTCCATATGCAAACAATTCGTACGGATTCCAATGGTATTGCGCTGCTCCAAGGGCCATCATGATCGAGATCAAAACGACAGAAGTCACCAGCCCTCTCCACCACACATCACATCACCCAAGGGTATGGTGCGTGGGATGGCATCGCTGCATGCATCTGAGACGTCAATCTAAAACCAGTATTTGAATTGCTTGTATTCGGTTGTTTACGCCGCGCTTGTTTTTGTAAAATAAAGTTGTCAGCAACACGCCGTTCCCTGAATAATGAATAATAAACCGCATCCGTTTTGACAACACTGTACGAAAGGGGTGTTGAATGTGAACGAAGACGAGAACTTTCCATTCACGATTGAACAGACAGTGCAACGTGTAAGCGCTCGCGAAGTCGATTCCGAATCCCTGACTACAACGATTGAAACGGAACAACCCACTACGAAAGAATGACTGTGGCCACCTACAAGAGGTGGCCATTCTTGATCCGCGTATGAGCAACAGAAACTCAAGAAAGCATAATGAATCCATGGGCGGCAACACCCCTGACCCAAAGTCATCCGAAACTCAAGATTTTCCACTGCGTAGTATGAGTTTGGCTGATGGATATCGCGCATACTTACTTTCGCCTTTCACCTCGCGTATAAACATAGTTGCAGTAGGGGGAGTTGCATCAACACGTACAGGAAGGCAGTGAACGAATTAGGGATGGTGAGGAGTTACGTTCTTCGTTTATTTCTCCAATAGGTAGCAAACGTGACGAGGGCTCCTGAAATGATGACGATACCCACGACACCCGAAACGCCAATCCAGTGATGGGTCATGACCACTTTCCTCCGCATAATTGATGGTGATAGCATTTGCGGAATTCAAATCTCTATACAGAGGTCACGGTGAGGGCAAAAGTCACAATAAGTCCCGCACGCGTGGTTCCTGTACCGGCCGCCTTCGCATCAACTCGATTGCTGACTTTCGTCAGTCGTGATGAGTGCACTTAACGCGATATAGGTGATGAGCAATTGGGCAGTTGTACAGGGCATCTGCTCGTTTGATCTGCGTACTACAGGTCGGTTAGGGCGTCTGGCGTCGAGCTGATTTCGAAAGTAAAAGCGCACGACGTACTTTTGTGATCGCGTAGATATTGATTACAAATACCAAGCTATAGAAACCAAAGGAGTACATGATATTCCAACTTTTATATGTAATGACGTGAAAATACCTGGTCGACATCCAATCCAGCACGGTGGTAACGAATGAGCACACAATGATATAGCCGATTAGCCACGCGTATTTTGGCCTCCAGAGCATGTACACGTAAAGGACGATATAGGTCATTCCAGGGTACATCATCACATGCAGGAAAATATCGTCCATCGCAGGATAGGGATGATCCCCAGTATCGTACCAGTCAAATGGGGGCATGGCGAGCAGGTGATCGATGATTGCGGAGAAACACTGATTGAAGAGAAAAATGAAAATCAGTTCCGTGATGCTTAGTTTCGGCCAATTCTTCTGCAGCAACCAGATAAGCAGTACCAGGAGGCAACTGATCGATAGGATAAACCATTCGTTTTCGTCGAACCGTTGAGGGAGGAATGCGGCGATATTCATGTTTCGATGGCGGCCAGGAGAATTCGTCTAAAGACGATGGTGAAGATGACCGCAGCAACTAAGATGACCACTTGCGTTGCAACAATGGATAGCAGCGTGGAGGAGGGCATCTCGAGAGCGTGCATGCGAAGGTCCATCAGAAACATGCTGCTGACACACAGCGCGTAGGCTGCCAGCGAGAGTGTCTTCGCCGATATGCCTGTCCGATCCACTGCACTGTAAATCAGATGAACAGATAGGCAAGGGAAGGTGATGCCAAACTGAAGATTAAACATGAGAACCTGAAAATAACGTCGCGTGATTTCTAGGATGTGGAAACAGGAAATAGCAATGTTGAATGTTTCAACCGTACATCCTGACAAAAATAAGAATAAACACACCGTCTCTAGCATGTGAAACCTCCGACAATACCTCAGTGACCATAAGGCCGCGCCAGATAGAGCGCACATCGCAACGAAATAGATCCACAATATCATCACCGGTTACAGTATTCACCACAATTTGGAGGAGTATGTGGCGGCTTGACTCTTTGGAAATTATGCTCAGCAGACATTCAGGAGGGAATCAGCGGGGATTCAGATTGATTCGTTATATTGTGCTCATGAACGAAATGTCCTTGCGAGGGAGTGGAAGATATGGGCACTGGATTCGGGTTACTCGAATGTGTGGAGAATCAGACGATAGATCACTGTAAATGTAGCTTTCAACAACCTATCACCGGCATCTCAAAGACGAAACATCCGGGTTGGGCGATGTTTGGTGAGACAAAGTGCTGGTGCAACGCATCTGCCTGGAACAGCACTCGTCCGATTTGGCACCACCACCCGTTACAATTTTCACTAGCTGACATGGAATCGGCGGGATCGCCTGACCATCGGGATGGTTTGTTGGTCGTAAACGTTTGAAATAATCCTCAGCGTGTCATTGAACGCAGCAACTGTGTTCAAACTATGTGAATCACGTCACGGGAGGAACCCAGCATGAATAGTGAAGACAGTCTGGACTTGCTTTGGGCAAAGAAAACGGCTGTACAACAAATGCAACTAACGGGCGCAAGTGAGCTCACCTTCGTCTGTCCACTGTGTGCAGAGACGGCCTATCTCCGTTTTACAGACGACGAAGGTTACACCTCGCACTGTTCAAACGGCTGCTTTGTTGATCGGACGCATTGATGTCACTGTACAATTGGTGGTATGTCTCACCGACAACCGAGAGGGTCGCAATTTGTCCGCCGTGGATGGGCAAGGAAAGATGGGCCGGCCCGCCATTTACGCTATTCAGTTGAACCGAGCCTTGATTCGGCGGAGTGTGTACAGGATGAGGAGCTTTGTTGAAATTGATTGAAAATGGTAGGTACTGTGGTTGCATGACGAAAGGTTCGTGACCGTCACTCGTTGATGCATAAGAGGTCTCTGCTCCTACGCAGGCTGACGATGCTGTGGCAACAGACACAGCCTTCGATGAAACCAAAACGCTCACCTTTGTTCGCATCGTTGAGAGGCGTGGTGAGCTCTGGCGTTTCCATATTGTACTGGCTTGGAATTAGATGTTGTTAGCCGTGGTCGTCCCACGCCGCTTTTACGATGATTTCGCCTTAAAAGTGTGGCAACACGTATCCGCGGAGTCCGACGCAGTATCCTTGTGTTTTCCGTCCAACATCCCAAACTCGACACTTGTATCCATGTTGGCATGCTTATCTACGCTGACCAGGATGGACGATGCTACGCAATTGTTCCCTTTGGCCCAATATTCACAATTGGCAACGCTACACTTGACATCAACCTGCACCATACTCACTCCCGAAAAAGTCTTACATATAACATTTGCCCGCCAACTCCACAATATACAGCGTGCGTAGAGCCAAATTCACGGAATGCGATGAGGCGAAGTACCTTCGGAATTCGCGCAGTACCCCTAAGGTTGCAGGAAGAAGTGAGTTAAGAAAGGACCAATTTCCTAGCGCTAACAAGCGGATGAGCGAATCCCTTAGGGGAGTGTTGAGACATGCACAAGAAAGGGGGAACGGCCGATTTTGTAGGGCTTAACCGCTATTTGACTCAAAGAGGAAAGATGAACCAAAACTCGACCCTCATAAAAAACGGATTCGAGTCCGTAGATATAAACATGGAAAACAAACCTGCACATCAATACCTGTAAGCGTAGGTAGGCAGGTTTGTTTCTCCTCCCAATGAGATAGTTTACTACTCTGTTGTCGAATGGCAAGGGATTTTTTTTTTTGCCAATCTGCCCCTGCAGCAGATTGGTTTCCAGTGCTCCCTGAAGGCTTGGGTCTTTTTTGGTAGCGGTTACGAGTTGGTTGTCACAAAGCAAGCGTTTTACATGGAAAAATGTTCACATTGCAAGCGTTTCACCTTTCACTCTTGTTTGGTACCGCGACGTATACTGTAGCCACTAAGACGAAAGAGGTGCTACAGAGTGGAACAGTTCAATATCAATGCAATGCGTCAAGTGCATCAGGCGATGCTTACGGAATCCGCGAATAGCCGTCGGAGTAGTGCAGTCGTGAAACCTTCTGGGCACTTTTTCCGCAAGATGTGGAATACCCTCGCTGGACAGAAATGAGCGCATCGAGGTACGTGAATATCATTGCTAGTCAGGTTTAGGCAGCCCTTGAAGGTGAGGAATCCCCGGAATCCCTTCAGTTGGCTGCCATCTTCATTTCATACCACATACCATCCCAGTATTTGCTCCCTACTATCCCCTAGACAGAGGGACTCCAATGTGACAAAGGTTACACGTGGAGATCGGCGTGTTATACGAAAGCCTTTATACAAACGCCAAAATACCTTTATATCAATTCTACTTGTTGTTCATAAACGATTGATATCATGAAGTCGAACGTTGGGTAGGGTGACATACGTGGTCACCATGGTTGCAGACGTAGGTGGGGTCTGCGGCAAGGAATCATGTTCGGTCTCCATGGTCTACTTCGGGACGATTTGGCGCACGTGGGGCGTCCCCCAAGGATCGTCATCCGAAGACTCGGTTCCGGGGCTATCTATGCTACGTTCGATGACCTTCAGGGCTTCGCGACGACTTAAGCCGGACAGTTCTGGGTGGCTTTCTACATACGCCCTGACACTGGAAGGATTCGTCTTTGAATACTCTCGCAGCGCCCAGCCGATAGCCTTGCGGATGAAAAATTCTTTCGAACGCGAGCACTTCTCAATCGTATCGTAGAGGATGTTCTCATTCGTGCGCCCTTTCCAACCCAGTTGACACAAGATGGCCGTACGCTGCAGCCACATATTGTTTGCTGACAGCCATTTTGCGAGATAGGTAGTCATCTGTTCTGGAAACAAAGTGAAGTAATGTCCTACGAGGTGACTGGCGATGTCATCGACGGTGTCCCACCACGATTTGTGGGAGATCGTGTATTCCAACAACTCGATATGATACACGGAGAATCTGGTTTTGAATTTGTCTAAAATAGAGAGGCTAACGTATTGGTACTCGCGTTGCGGCATGTCCCAGAGCCGAAGGATCACGGCACGCAAATCATTGGCATCAGGGATCCCGATGTCATTGAATATCTGCCTCGTGAGTCGCCTCCGTTCAGGCGTACGAATGCCTAAGAACGGAAACTGATCTTTCATATACGCTTGCATGGGAACGGCATTGACTTCGTTTCTGTGCGGTTCCAGCATCGAGACGATCTGCTGGACATACGTTTCGGTGGTCAGGGGCCATCCATCCTTCTCTGTGAATGAACTCCACAACAATATGATTCGTCACCAAATCAATTGCCGTTGCAGTGAAACCTGGGTTGGGACAGTGTTTTACATCATGTCTGTCATGTCCATGATACGAAATGAATCGATGTATTGTACACGGTTCATTGAGACTCAAGACGAATGGGTCCTATAATTAGGTTGCTCGTACCTCTGTTGTAGTCTCCTCGCACACCTTCTCTCCAAGGCTATCTGTGCGAGGAGATATTACCTTCTGGGACAGTTCCAAAGACGATAAAAGGGGTCGGCGCAGCTGTGCGCCGACCTGGTAAGCATGAAGGGTATCACGCGGAATCACATTCCTAACGCTACCCTACCCACGCTTTCACTATAGGGCGATACACTCAAAATTCCGTTGAAAGTACCAACTCAGCAGTACTTTGATGTACTGATACGCTTCTTACGAAACCTAGATATGCAACAAACCACCCGTTCGGGGGGGTGGTTTGTTTTGGTACTAAGTTCTGTGTTCTCAATGGATAAGTAGCACGGGAATTTCGTGGACACAATCGATTATAGTTGCACCGTGTGATGTGAAGATGGAGATGTCATGGACATTGTGTGGAGATGTCATGGCGTCAAGAGGCGTCAGATGCCCCCATCGGAACACACCCGTTTTACCCGGTCGTCCTGCGGGGGTCACGCAGGTGCCCGGCGTTCATATCCTTGTGGGTAACTGTCAGATAGCCAACCAAGATCGCGATCGCGACGGTTAGAACCAGACTGACTAACCCTTTCCCGATGCCAAGTCCACCCGCACTGTGGGAGACTGAAATCCAGTCGGCAAATGAGGCGCCCACTGGGCGAGTCAGGATGTAAGCGAACCAAAATGCGAAAATTCCATTGAGGCGAAACAGTCGATACCCTAGCGCTGGGATCCCAATTAAGACGGTGAATAACACCCCGGAAGCGAAATAACCCAAGTGCATCGTCGTTGCCGTCATATCACCAGTCGCCGTGCCGAGTGCGAAGGTCGCCAATACGGTGGCCCAATAAAACATCTCGCGCTTTCTCGTAGTGATGCTATGTATTGACAACGTCTTTTCGATTGCGTACCAGGCTACGAAGATGACGGTCAATGCCAGAACAAAGAACGTCGTAGTCACGAAGTAAGGAATGCCGAATTCAACGTGCAGCGCATCGGCTGTCATGGTTCCGAATATACTGACCATCACGACGACCAGCCAGTAAACCCACGCGATGTACTTGCGTACGGATAATTGGAGAATGAGTGAGGCGACTAATCCTACTCCACCGAGTCCGACCGCAACAAATTGGTTGATATGATAGACCAAAAAGTCGGACGTCACTTCACCCATTCCGGTCGTGAGCACTTTTGTAATCCAGAAGTAGGCCGTGATCTCTGGCACCTTAACGAGCATTTGCCGCGTAGGCGATAACGATTGTTTCATGGGCTAATGGTTTCCTCCAATGATCCGTTTTTAGAAGTGGCCAATATTCGAGCGAAATACAGGCTAATGCCCTATATAGTATCGCGTCTTGAAGAGTAGTCGCCTATTACGCGGGCGTTGAGACAAGAGAGGTAGGTCTTTCGCGCAGGAAGGCTCACATACCATGCATGATACGTTCAAGATGTGAAATTCAGATGGAGAGAATGTGGTGATTTTATGGTGGTGTCGTGGCAGGGATAGTGCCCCCGGGGTGTACCGATAAGCGTATGGGGCATTACGATCCGGCAAATGGACACACCACGCTTACGCACTGACCAGGGTGTAGGCGTACTGACTTGGTTGACGACATTGGTCGTTGACCACATTGAACCAGGAGTGTGTCTTTGCCGCGCTGGATGTTGAGCGCTTGTCCAGGATGAAGTGTAAATATACGTGTTTTTTGTGTTGCGCGCCCATAGGTGAAGGTACCGATTTGTCCCCGCACCAGATGTATGATATGGGTCATGTAAATCTCCCCTTGTACCATTGATACAAGTAGCATACGGAAGAACGCGGTGGGAGGGCACGACGGTTGACCACATGATGGCAAACGAGGTGAAGGGCCAATCTGAAAAGTGAGAATTTGGGATGGACCCATACAGCGTATGGCACATCCTGCATAGGTCCTTTACATCCCCGAGATCAACCATAGGTGTCAGTTGGCATCTGTGAGTAGAGCCTTGTTAGCCACCTCTTTCTTCAACCTCTCGATGAACGTATCCAGAGCCATTTCGTGTAGGTCGCGCTGGCCGTACTTCCGAATGCTGACGATACGACCGGACCGTTCTTTTTCGCCAATGACAAGGGTGTAGGGAATCTTTTTGACTTGTGCCTCGCGAATTTTGTAGCCAATTTTCTCAGGGCGAGTGTCCAAATCCACACGGAAGCCAACGGATTGTAACTTCGATACCATGTCACGTGCATCGGCGACGAAGTCATCTGACATGGACGCGACACGCACTTGGACGGGCGCTAGCCAGAATGGGAACGCGCCGGAAAAGTGTTCTGTAAGAATGCCAATAAAGCGATCGACCGATCCAAAAATGGCTCGATGAATGACGACTGGACGCCGTCTTTGATTGTCCTCTGCGATATACTCCAATTCAAAGCGCTCTGGAAGCTGAAAATCTAATTGCACAGTTGCGCATTGCCACATCCGCCCAATTGCGTCTTGAATATGAAAGTCGATCTTAGGACCATAGAACGCTCCATCACCGGGATTGACATGATACTCTATGCCAGACTCGTCCAGTACGTTCTGCAGTGCACTTTCTGCCTGCTCCCATAACTCATCCGAACCGAGTGAGCCATCAGGGCGTGTGGATAGCTCGATCTGATACGAAAACCCAAACACACTGTAGATTTTGTCAATCAGATAGATGACTTCTTTTAGCTCACTTTCAATCTGATCCGGTCGACAGAAGAGGTGGGCATCGTCCTGTGTAAAGGAGCGCACGCGCATCATTCCGCCGAGTGTTCCGCTTAGTTCGTGTCGGTGCACATGTCCATATTCAGCAATGCGAATCGGGAGTTCTCGATATGAATGTTGTTGGTTCTTGTAGATCAGCATATGCCCAGGGCAGTTCATTGGCTTAAGTGCGAAATCATCCCCGTCCACTTGCGTAATGTACATGTTCTCCTTGTAGTGAGACCAGTGACCTGATTGCTCCCATAGGCGCTTGTTGAGGATGACGGGTGTCTTCACCTCGTTGTAGCCTTGAACGGATTGGAGAGAACGTTCGAAGTTCTCCAGTTCGTTCCGAATGTGCATCCCATTCTGTAGGAAGATAGGCATACCTGGTGCGTCTTCCGAGAACATAGACAGATCTAATTCTCGCCCTAATCGGCGATGATCGCGTCTCTTTGCCTCCTCCAAGAGGCGTAGATGTTCGTCGAGATCGGACTTTTTCGCAAAGGAGATAGCATACAATCGCGTGAGTTGCTCACGGGATGAATCCCCTCGCCAGTAGGCGCCCGCAATGGACGTGAGTTTGAAGGCTTTTACGCGTCCTGTTGACGGCAAGTGCGGTCCGCGGCACAGGTCGACAAACTCGCCTTGGCGATAGACCGTAATCGTGTCCGCTTGTGCCAATTCGTGAATGAGTTCTACTTTGAACCGCTGCGCGCGTTCCGAGAACAACTTGATTGCTTGGTCGCGTGATAGCACTTCGCGAATGATGGGGTAGTCCGCTTGAATAATCTGATTCATCTCGTGTTCGATCTTCGGCAGATCTTCAACGGTGAACGCGCAATCTGAGAAATCGTAGTAAAATCCGTTGTCGATCACGGGGCCGATAGCAAGTTTTGTCCCAGGGAAGAGACGGGCTACCGCTTGCGCCATGACGTGTGCATTGGTGTGGCGCATGACGTTGACACCCTCTAGGTCGCGGAGTGTAAGGATCTCCACTTGACCGCCTGGCACCACTTCACGGGCGAGATCCAGGCTGACGCCGTCAACTTTGACGGCAACAGCCTCTTTCGCGAGACGCGGACCCATGCCTGCCGCGAGTTGTGCATACGTAGTGCCAGCCACCACCGTTCTTGTTGATCCGTCCTTGAGTCGTATCATGCAGTCTGTCATCTCTAATCTCCCCTTTGCCAAGTGATGTGTCGCCTGTCGGTCAACGGTCCTCTCTCGTGACGAGTGACGCTCGAGTCTCTACGCATCGGGAACAACCGTATGAAGCAGCACGCAAAATAAAAAAAACGTTCTCATCCCTGTTACAGGGACGAGAACGTTGTTCCCGTGGTTCCACCCAAATTTAATGCAGATTTCCAAGACGGAATCTGGCATCCTCGTCGCGTATAACGTTCGCCCCGGTCTTGTTTCAGCACGCATCCTCAAGACAGCTTTGAAAGTGGTGTCCGCTATCGTCTGCGAGAATCGCTTTCAGCCGGGTGGCGATCCTTCTCTAGGGCACAGGTGCGAAAGTGGCGCGTCTTTCTGCATCGCCGATACCTTTATTATCCATGTATTGCGTTATACATTATCAACGGAGCATCGCGGTGTCAATGAGGAAATTGCGACCAACCTTTCGCGACACCACATATCAGCATGCTCGATACCGATGACGGCCATTTGGTCCCGTGCGAGACTGAACGTCAGGCTGTATGATCGTTGTTAGCACTACTGTACCTCATTGGCAGGCCAACCGAGCATACGGTTACCGTAGCTTGGTCGGTCTGTTTCTCTTTCCGCCGACACTATACAGTATATTATGAATATTGGTGATCGTGCTTGCGTATAGAACAGAGCAAGCCACATCCGGGTGTTTGATAGGAGCGGTTGCCGTGATTACGCACGTAATCTGGGATTTGGGAGATACATTGATTACGCCGCCAAACGGTGGGCAGGATTTACAGCCACTCGATCAATGCATGGAGGTACACCTTCGCCCTGGTGCACAAGGCATTTTGAGGAAAGTGTCGGAGTTAGGATACGTGCAAGCCATTTTGAGTAATACGGCAACCAGCGATAGTCGTACAGTGCGAAGGTTGTTAACGAGGCTTTGCGTAGAAAATTACTTTGAATTCATCTATGCCACACAATCGGAATTAAGTCATGACAAACCAGAAAAGCCGGACCCTATGGTGTTCGATATTGTGCTGGACGCCTTGGGAATCTTGCCTGAACAGAGTGTGATGGTCGGAAACAGTTGGGATAATGATGTGCTCGGTGCCAACCGAAGCGGCATGCACGCATGCTGGCTGGTCAATCAGTCGGTTTCGGTGAGAAAGAACGTTACTTCACGCGTCGAATCGCCCCCGTTTGTCATTCCCGTGTACGACATAGCAGACGTACCTGACGCCCTGCAGCTCTTGCGTTCTGCTGTGACGATTCGGTCGAACGAGGAGATCCGGTAATGCGGAAGGGGAGACGGACTCCCCTTCCCGTCGGCAATGACACGAAGCAAGTGGTCAAGCTACGACAAGTATGTTCACCCTGTCCGTGAACACTTCATTCCTCCACGCGTTGGATACGACACGATTCCTCGTGGATCAGGTGAAATAGGTCAACGGCGAAGTTCCTTTGGA
The DNA here is from genome assembly GCA_029166985.1 of Alicyclobacillus fastidiosus. GTDB lineage: Bacteria > Bacillota > Bacilli > Alicyclobacillales > Alicyclobacillaceae > Alicyclobacillus > Alicyclobacillus fastidiosus_A. The sequence continues at coordinate 1,370,136 of CP119138.1, forward strand.
TACCGTGCGAGGTGCCGAGGTTTACGTAGTGTTCCTCGACTTGCTTGGCTCGATCCGGTTGGTGAACTCGGACGTCTGCATCGCGTTTGATCGATCCAATGGCTTTCGAGAGTTGGAATCGTTTAGCGAGACAGGAAATGAGTTGCTGATCCACTTCATCGATGAGCGCCCGACATTCATTGAGGACTTCTACGCGCTTATCCAACCGTCACACCTTCTCTCTGTGTTCGACAGGCGGTGACCAGAACCTCGACTTGGTGCATGAGCTCTGAGAACTCATTGGGCGTAATGCTTTGCTGCCCATCAGACAAGGCTGATTCCGGCGACTGGTGCGCTTCGAGAATGAGGCCATCCGCGCCGGCTGCAACGGCCGCCATACTCATCGCACACACATAGCGAGCAATACCGGTTCCGTGGCTCGGGTCGACGATGATCGGCAAATGACTCAGGTGTTTAATGACCGGTATCGCATTCAGGTCGAGGGTGTTGCGCGTTGCGGTCTCGAACGTTCGAATGCCTCGTTCACAGAGGACGACATTGGGATTGCCTTCACTCAAAATGTACTCGGCAGACATCAACCACTCTTCAATGGTTGCTGATAGACCTCGTTTCAATAAGACAGGTTTCGTCGTTCTCCCAACAGCCTTTAACAAGGGGTAGTTTTGCATGTTCCGCGCACCAATTTGCACCACGTCAATGTACTCACATGCCATCGATAAATTTTCTATGTCCATGACTTCCGATACGATAGGCAATCCAGTGGCTTCGCGCGCTTCCGCCAAAAATTTGAGTCCTGTCTCGCCGAGACCCTGAAACGAGTACGGTGAGCTACGTGGTTTGAACGCACCTCCGCGCAGCATATGCGCTCCAGCTTTCTGCAATTCGCTCGCGATCTCGATGATCTGCTCGCGACCCTCCACAGAACACGGACCAGCTATGACGGTCACCGATCCATCGCCAATCTTGACATTTCCAATCGAGACAACGGTGGGCTCAGGGTGATTCAACCGGCTCGCCAGTTTGTATGGAACTTGTTTTGTTGTGGTCTCTCGGCTGATTACTGCCATCGTAGATTCCTCCCTAGTGTCAATGAAAAAAGAGAAACCTCGCCCGGATTAGGGACGAGGTTTCTCGCGGTACCACCCTAATAAAAGGTCTGTGTTGCCTGATATTGCCTAGGGTGGAGGAAAAACAAAAAGCCTCATCCTGACTAGGGACGAGGCTTCTCGCGGTACCACCCTAATAAAAGGCACAAAACCTTTCACTTGATTACGGTAACGAGCACTGGTATGCCCGGTTCCAGCTACTGCCCCGTAGGGGTTCACCGGACGGCTCCGGAGTGTATTTCCGTGTTTCTTGGCTTCGGCTCGCACCAACCGCCGATTCTCTGCACCCAATGCAACACGTACTCTCTCCATCTCAGCCTTTGCTGATATATCGTTGTAAAATAAAAAATCCCGTCCCCAGTAAGGGACGAGATATGACTCGCGGTACCACCCTAATAAAGGCATATAGCCTTCACTTCGTTGAGATAACGAAAGCGCCTAGACGCTTCCGGCAATGGCTAGTGTCCAACAGGAATTCACCACGCGGCTCAGAAGTGTACTTCCGGTATTTGTCCAGATCGGTTCTCACCATCCACCGACTCTCTGCACTGACGCAAATCCGTACTCTCTTCATCGCAGCCGTTACTGTTTGAAATTGGAGTCATTGTATCTTGGGTAACACCCGCATGTCAAGAGGCCTTTGTCTACCAATTGACGGGAAAATGACTGCCGAGATGGTTGAGATCACTCCGTTACAGCTTCATCCTGCTTGTGAAAAAACGGCCAGTGATGCGCTGTATCGACAATCGAGGACAGCGCTGGCACGAAGAAACCCAACAGGACGAACGCGTATAGGAACAATCCAACGACGACGGCGAGACCGATTTCGATAAGGGATGTCACGCCAGAGGCCATCATCGATCCAAACGTTCCGCCCATGATCAAGGCCGCGGAGAAGATCACGTTGCCCATTTGACTCATTGCCCGATGCATCGCTTGTTTTGGTGTGAATCCTAACTTCAATTCCTCTTGAAACCGGGAGAAGAGGAAGATGGAGTAGTCTACACCAAGCGCGACGAGAAGCAGGAACACGAAGAACGGCACAGACCAACTGAGCCCCGACTTGTGCAGGACGAATTTCGACGTCAGTTGGAGTACACCCATTGTCACACCGTATGTCATGACGAGTGACGCCAAGATGTAGAGCGGCGTGAATATAGATCTCAGCATCACCACGAGAAGGATGAAAATGGCGAACAGGATGAACAACACCGTTCTCAGAAAATCGCCAGTCGAAACCTGATTCAAGGTCATCTGCTGCGGTGTGGTACCAGCACTCATGATCGTCCCCGAGTGAATCGGGCTTTGCTGAAGTGCGGCAGTCGCCGCGCTTTGAATCGTCGATACAGCGTTCATGGCTTGTTCCGAGTACGGATTCTCGTTCAGCATGACTGTGATGTTGGCCACATGTCCATCTGGCGAGATGTAGGCGTCCATCGCTTGTTTGACCTCACTGTCGTGTAACGCCGAGGCAGGGATGTAAAATCCGGCATCCCCATTTGTCTTCGCCTGCTGCGACCCCTGCAATGCGTCGGAGACGGAGCTCACGCCTTGACCGAGTTTGCTCGTCGCGTCTGCCGCTTGTCCCATACCATTCGCGACGGAGTGAAGCGCTGACGGCAATTGTGTCACGCCGTCAGCCAGTTGCCGGCTACCGGAGGAGAGCGTGGTTGATCCACTGGCGAGCTTGTTGATCCCTTGCTGCAGCGACGAGGCGCCGGTCGCCACCTGGGTTGCGCCCGATGCGACTTTTTTGGCACCTGACGCAAGCGAGGACGAGGCAGTCGCCAGTTTGTCGGTCGCACTCTGGAGCTGTTGCGCGCCTTCATTCAAACTTGGGAAGCTTGTCGCTAAGTTCTGTGCACCGCGATTTACTTGCGTCGCCCCTGCACTCGCTGCTTGCGCGGCTTGAGTGCTCGCTTGCATCAACTGCTCGATCTGCTGCCACTGAGGAGCAGTTGACTCGTTCGGATGCGCCTGACTCCATGCAGCCAACGCATCGGCCAGTTGCTGTGTCAACTGACTGGCCTGCTGGTCACCCGCTTGTAGCGCGGCACTCCCCGACGCTAACTGATTCACACCGGAAGAAGCCTGTTGGATCCCGTTTGCAAGCGATTGAGCATCCTTGCTTACCTGATTGAGACCCGAACTGAACTGTGCCGTGCCTTGTTGGAGTCCATTCGCACCAGTAGCCACCTGTTGGGCCCCTTGTGCAAGACTCCAACTGCTTGTTGCAGCACCTAGTAGGCCGTTGTTCAATGTTGATACACCCGTTGCTAGTCCATTCGCACCGGTGACCAGCTGTTGTGTCGAGGCCGCCGCGCCATGCGCAGAATGGCTCCCGGAGGACAACTGGGTCTTCAGCGTCGAAAGGCCGCTATTCACTTGAGTCAAACCGTTTGCTGCGAGGCCGTTTTGGGTAGCCAACTGGAATTGCGAAATCACCGTTCCAGTAGGTTGCGTGGCACTCTCGACCTGATCGACGGAAGGGATTGCTGAAATGGCTTTGGACACGTTGTAGATGGTGGTTAAGCCGGCTTGCGTTCGCAGATTTCGATCCGTGTGGATGACGATGTTCATTGGCAGGACGTGACCCGCCCCGAACGACGCCGAGACGACATTGAATCCTTGGACCGAAGGTGCTGATGGAATGTCGTCCATCGGTGAAAAAGATCGCTTATCTGTAAACTGCAGCGCTATCGGGACGAGGACGACGACCAGGCAGAGCAAGGCCCACCAGGGTCTGCGGATGGCGACGCCACCCGTCGCACTCCACACCTTCGAAGTGGAGTGCGCTTGCCCAATCCTGATCTTCCGGGGCCAAAACAACTTGGTCTGGAATGTATCCATAATCGCTGGGACAAACGTGACACAACACAGGAGCGTAATCAGGACGCCGACGGCCACACCTACGCCGGAACGGTATAGGCCAAAGTTTGCAAAATAGAGGACCGCGAATGATACCATTACGGTTATGGCGCTAAATATGACCGTTTTACCAATCGATCTCAGCGTCTCTTCAAGTCTCACGATCCGATCTTCACTCTTCGACAACGATTCCCGATAGCGGTTGAGCATAATGATGGTATAATCCGTGCCTGCACCGAACAGGACTGCGACGAGAAATGTCTGTGTGAAGCTGCTCACGGGTAGGCCGTGTGCCGCGAGCCACGCGACGACACTGGACGAGAGCAAGAAGGACAGACCGATGGCGATCAGCGTGACCAATGGAGCGAGCAGCGATTGAAACACGACGAGCAGGATGATCAATACGAGGCCCACAGTGACGCCCATGGTTTTGTCTACACCGTGTTGGGAGATCGTGGTGGCGTCCACGGACAGCGGAGCATCACCTGTCAGATACACCTGCGTTCCAGCTGGAGGCGCATTGAATAACGTATGTAGCCGATTGAGCGCCGTTTGAATTTGATCCGAATCGTCAGCGTACTTGAAATCGACCAGGGCAATTTCCGTGGTTCCGTCTTTACTTTCAAACATCGATTTGGCACTCTGACCGGCAGATTTCTCATCTTGAATGTCGACCACGCCATATGTCGCTTGATGACTTAGAACGGAGGATAACTTGTTCTCAAGGTAGAGCCGCTGTGCGGACGTAAGTCCGTTCGAATTGTGGATGGCGATGACCGCGGAGCTTTTGGATTTGTGCGTGGGGTTGATTTGATCGAGTAACTTTCCGGCTTGAATCACAGGTTCGGAGTTTGGCAACTCGCTCGTCGCCTTCTTCGCGACGACCTGACTGAGACTGGGTAAGGTGAACATTGCCACGACCGTGATGGCGATCCAAACCAGGATGATCGCAAAGCGGTACTTGGAGACAAACTTCGCATAACGGTGAATCACGCCGATCGTAACCTCCTTTTGGCGTTGGATGCGCAACCCACACATCGGATTTGCACATAAATGCGAGCTGTCGCTCATGTTTCTGCCTTTGCTATTGTATGAGCAAATGCTCATGTTAACAAGAGGAGATTTCATGAAAATCCTATGGCAGTGAGACAAGAGAACATCGGGTAAACCTTTGACGGTGGCTGGGGTGGTTGTCCTTTAGAGAAAATGCCGAGATTGACCTAGAGATTGGTCCGTGGTATTTTGAAAATACAAAAACTTCATTTCTTTTCTGTTTAAAACGCTTTGAACGGGAGCATCAGGGGCATTCACCTGACAGAGAGCTGCGGGGTGGTGTGACGCAGCATGTGATCTTCCTGAACCTCGCCCGGGAGCGGCTAGGCTGAACTTCAGTATGCCTAGACGATTGACCACCGTTAAAGGTCTCGCAGGTTGTTCTGCGGCAGAGGTGGACCTATTCGGGTCAATAAGAGTGGTAACGCGGTTGGTACAGACCAGTCGTCTCTTGGTGAGGCGGTGGTCTGTTTTTACGTTTGCAACGATGATTTTCAAATCGAAACACGATGATGGGGACAAAACGAGATTCGAGCTTGTACAGAGAACTGCGGGATGGTGCGACGCAGTCAAGCAGATTTCGCGACTCACCCCAAAGTGGCTGGACTGAACGGTCTTTAAGACTCACTAGGTTCTAACGCTTGACCCGCGTTATTGGGTTGCAACACGGAGATGTTGCGCTGAGTTGGGTTCGGTTTTACCGAATCAACGAGGGTGGTACCGCGTTCGACAACAGGTCGATCGTCCCTTGAGGATGATCGACCTGTTTTTATTGATAAGCTACATCAATTGGAGGGATAGCCAGTGAGCCAGCATAGTGGAGAGAACGCAAGTATGAACCATCGTGGCAAGTACACTAGAGAATATTTTACGCCACCCGTATCGAGTTTGAAGTGGACGCAGAAGGAGTACATCACAACAGCTCCTACATGGTGCAGTGTCGATCTGCGGGATGGCAACCAGGCTTTGGTGGTGCCGATGAATTTACAGGAGAAGTTGGAGTACTTTCAGTTGTTGTTGAAAATTGGTTTCAAGGAAATTGAAGTAGGGTTTCCGGCGGCATCAGAAACGGAATTTGCATTTTTGCGCGCGCTGATCGAACAGGATTTAATTCCTGACGATGTCACGATTCAAGTGTTAACTCAGTCAAGAGAACACATTATCCGAAAGACCTTTGAGGCGCTCCAAGGTGTGAACAAAGCCATTGTACACTTGTATAACTCCACTTCCGTCGCGCAGCGGGAGCAGGTGTTCAGAAAGTCCAAAGCGGAAATCATCGACATCGCAGTTCGTGGTGCAGAGCTCGTGAAATCCTGCGCCGCACAAACTGAGGGAAACTTTCAATTTCAGTATTCACCGGAAAGTTTCACAGGAACCGAAGTGGAATTTGCGCTTCAGATTTGTAATCGGGTGCTAGATGTGTGGCAACCTACGTCCGACAATCAAGTGATTATCAATCTTCCGGCCACCGTGTCCCTCTCCATGCCCCACATTTACGCGAGCCAAATCGAGTACATGAGTGAACACCTCAATTACCGCGATCACGTTATTCTATCCCTACATCCTCATAATGATCGAGGAACGGGTGTTGCGGATGCAGAGTTAGGGATGCTCGCCGGAGGGCAGAGAGTCGAGGGAACATTGTTTGGCAACGGGGAGAGAACCGGCAATGTGGATGTCATCACGCTGGCCTTGAACTTGTTCGCACATGGCGTGGATCCGCATCTGAACTTAGCGAATATGCCTCAGATCATGTCCGAATATGAACGACTGACAAGAATGAAAGTGGGCAAACGACATCCCTATGCCGGGGAACTTGTCTTCACCGCATTTTCTGGATCGCACCAGGACGCAATCGCCAAGGGGATGAAATGGCGCGAGGAAGGGAACGGTCCGCGTTGGTCGGTACCCTATTTGTTGATTGACCCAAAGGATATCGGCAGAGAGTACGAGGGGGATATTATTCGAATCAACAGTCAGTCTGGAAAAGGCGGCATCGGTTACGTACTTGAGCAAAACTTCGGAATTGATCTGCCGGGGGAAATGCGTGAATCAGTGGGATACTGCGTGAAAGGAGTTTCCGACCGCCTGCACAAGGAACTGGTACCCGCTGAGATATACGACATTTTTGTCGAAGAATACGTCAATATCACAACTCCGTTTGAGCTCGTACACTACCGTTTTACGCGACGGGATCACTATGAAGCGACGGCCACGGTGCGGATGGATGATGAACTGAAAGAATTCGCCGGTGTCGGCAATGGAAGATTGGATGCCATCAGCAACGCACTTCGCACAAATCTCGGTATGGACTATACAAACTTGGTATATAAGGAACACGCTCTGGAAGTTGGCTCAGAGTCGCAGGCAGTCACCTATATTGGCATTACTGGTTCGGATGGCACTGTGCATTGGGGCTGCGGGATCGACAACGATGTGATGACCTCATCTGTAAAAGCGCTGTTTAGTGTCGTCAACAAGTTGCATCGCCTGACGTCAACACCGCACCTAGTGAACAACAGGTAGTTTGTCTACGCTTCGAAGGGGTGGGGGCACAGTGTGGTGCCCCCATGTACTTGCTTCGGGTCAGTCTTCGCGTGCGCGGATGCGCAATGATACATATTGACACTATAACTGTAATGTAATACATTCCAGTCATGGGGGTGTTCGTGTGCACAGCGAGTTTGTCATCGCTATCCATAGTTTGGTCTTGCTGGCGTACACCCCAGATCGGCTTAGAACGAGTGATAATATTGCCAATAGCATTGTCATTCACCCAGTTCGTGTACGGAAGGTCCTGTCGGTACTCCGCAAGCATGGCTACATTGCGTCGAAGGAGGGAGCAAAAGGCGGATTTTATTTGTCTCGGGTTCCAGATGCGATTCACCTCGACGAGTTATATGCCTTGTTCACCGATGGTTCGGTCATGCCAAAGTGGCCAGAGCTGAATCCCAAGTGTCCGATCGGCGGTCACATCGAGACGGCCATGGAGGGGATTTTTGAAGCAGGCGAGCAGGAGTTGAAACGGCACTTTCATCAATACACGATTGCGGATGTGTTGGAACGCGTCCAGCATACAACCTGAACAGCTTTTTTTGAGCTTAACTGTAATGAAAAACATTACAAATCAGATGAGGTACTCGTTACGTTGGCTTCGAGCGGAGCATTCAAGTGTTTGCTTATTCATTACTGTAATAAAATAAATTACATTTAGGGGTGTCATGATGAGATTGCGGTTTTCTCCAGCACTGTCGTTCTGGTCTGTGGCGTATACATTGGCTGTGGTGATGATAGGCACAAATGTTCCTGCACCGCTGTACAGCGTATATGGACACATGTGGGGATTTTCTAGCGGGATGGTCACTTTGCTGTTCGCTGTCTACGCGTTCGTGTTGGTTCCATCGAGCTTGGTTTTTGGCCAACTGTCGGATAAGTTGGGACGAAAGAGATTGTTGATCAGTGGCGTGATGCTGGCGGCGATTGCATCAATCGTGTTCGCACTCGCCCATGGAACCTGGATGTTGCTCCTGGCGCGCGCCATTCAGGGCCTGTGTGTAGGTATGCTTAACGGAACTGCGATCGCGACATTGGCAGAGTTGCGGCCCACGAACCTGAAAGGCGCGTCGCTAGTGGCTTCCGTAGCTATTGCTGTCGGAACTGCGACTGGACCGCTCTACGCCGGAATATTGGCGCAGTACGCGCCATTCCCGATTCGGCTCCCGTACTACATCCATTTGGCACTTCTCGTGCCCGCGTGTTTGGGCATCATGGCGACGTCGGAAACCGTGCGCAGAGAAACTAAAGGGGTCAGTTTGCATGTACCAAGTATCCCAAGATTCATTCGATCTCGTTTCTTGACTGCAACATTCATTGCCGTTCTCGCTTGGGCGGTGGCCGGATTTTTTATGGTCGTCGCGCCAACCTTTGTGACGACATTGGTCGGTATCGACAATCTCGCCATCTCGGGTGCCGTTGTATTTCTGATGCTTGGCGCGTCCACGCTGGCGCAGATCTCATTTCAGAGTATCCCCCTAGGTAGGGCTATGTTCATTGGATTCGTTCTGTTGAGCACCGGGATCGTCTGCGTACTGATCTCGATCTCCACGCACATCCTGTGGTTGTTCTTGGCGAGCACGGTGATAGCCGGGGCGGGGCATGGACCGACGGCCTCGGGGAGTTTGCGGCTCGTCACCGAGATCTCACCGAGCGACAGCAGAGCGGACGCCGTCTCGAGTTACTATGCGATTGCCTATCTAGGCGTCAGCGTTCCGGTCTTAGGACTCGGACTGATTGCAGAGTGGATAGGAATGTACGGTGGGATATGGGTGTTTGCAGCCGCGATTGTCCTTTCACTGTTTGTGCTGTCGTTCTTCGTTTCGTCGATATCATTGCGAAATGTGAAAAGATGCCCGCGGCAACCGGACAGCGGTGTGCCAAATCTGGATGGAGGTAAACCATGACGAGTGAGATTGCTCAAACACCAAAACCCCCTTACTATGCTGTGATTTTTACGTCTGAGCGAACGGAGCGGGACAAAGGGTATGTAGAGATGGCAAATGAGATGGTGAAGCTCGCTTCTGTCCAACCTGGATTTTTAGGTGTAGAAAGTGCGCGTGAAGGTGTAGGCATTACCGTATCCTATTGGGAATCTCTCGAAGCTATTCAGAATTGGAAGCGGAATGAACGACACATGATTGCTCAAAAACTTGGTAAATCCGATTGGTATCTCAGATACAAAACCAGAGTATGTAAAGTCGAACGGGATTACGGGTTTGAAAAAGACTAATCTTCGACATTTGGAGCAGCCCTTATCATGTGATAAGGGCAAATGTTATACAGGTCCAGGTGACCTACTGCTGCGGTGTGGCCTAGTTGTTCATCCAGATTATCGAAACCAAGGAATTGGCACCGAAATCGTTCGTCGATGAGTGGGAAAAGGCCGTAGTTGCAATCTTCATATAGCGCTGTTTACTGAATCTGAAACTATTCCATACTATCAAAAGCTTGGGTTTGAACAATTTGCTACTGGGATGAAACACAAGTATCGAACGTAGACTGAAGACAGCAGTAAAATTGGGTGAGTTAGCGTCCTGGGACGAACGTGACTATACTCCATGAGCTTTCTACGCGGAAAGATCGACGAACCATTAGATTCAGACATGCGATGGGGTGAACGTGTACGAATGCGGAGCTATATAAGGCAGGTTGTGTCGTCATTTTTCAACGAGCCGGCAATGTCCATTGTCCCCATTGTCGGCAAGGGATCAGTGAACCATATTTTCCTAGTCGAAACAGAGAACACAAAGGTTATTATACGGCTAAATAATCACCACCGTGCTTTGCATGATTACCAGAAGGAATCGTGGTGTCTTATACAGGCCACCCAAAAAGGGATTCCAAGTCCAAAGGTACTTAGCGTCGGAAAAATCGACGAATATGCATATATGATTGAATCTTTTGTTGCTGGTACATATGGAGAAGATGACTCTGTCGACAGACTTTTGACATGGAGAAAATTAGGCGCCTATGTAAGCGTTATCGAGACAGTACAAGCCGAAGGATTCGGAGAGAATCTATCTAACCCACTGACTGGTCAATTTACGGCACCTCTACACGACGGATTTGATGGTACGTGGAACGGATTTCTAAGTTATAACATCAATAGTTTGACTGAAGAGGACAAACTCGTAGAACTGGGAGTACTTACGAATGACCAGTCTAAAACTGTAAGGAACCTATTTGAGAAATTGTATGATTACCAATTCACTCTCGGCCTGAGCCACGGAGATATCTCACTGAAGAATACGATCGTTTCGGCAGAGGGTGAGGTTTATTTGTTGGATTGGGGCAGCGCCGAAGTGACTTTAGCTCCGTTTTGGGACATCATTCAAGTTTTGAAATGTCACATAACGCAAGATAATCCCACCCATGAAGAATACCTTGCATTCATTGAAGGGTTAGGGATGTCACAAGACTGCTATCGGGAACATGAACCGTTGATCAATTCGCTGTTGTTATTAAGAGCAATTGACAAACTCAGGTGGGCCATTGCCCGTAGCCCCAGTGATGTACCTGATTTTTCCGCGTATGCAAAGACAGTATTGCAGCGTGTATTGCGAACACGTGAATGATTCGTTGAAAGGCGGATTTATGCGAACCAGGCAATGCGTTGAGGCATTCGGAGGTTGCTCACCTAGCACAAATACCCCTCGAGGTGTCCCTATACCGGATTCCACCTTTGCAAACGGAACCATGATATTGTTGGATTTTGGAAATCGATAACCGTGTGGCATTGACCTCAAGCGAAACTTCCCCCATTTCATGAAATTGGATCGGAATCAATAGACTCTTTACATTCAGAAAATACCCCCTACATGTTGACAAGCTACACTCCGTACATGACGAATGACATCACCCGACGCTCACGTTGGTCAACAGTGTACTAACTTGTTGTGAATGTCATTCTAAAGGAATATAGGAGGAATCGGTTGATGGCCACAATAGCACAGAACGTTTTGACTCAACTCGATGATAGTCAAGTTCGTCGGCACCATGTACGCTTATTTTCACTAGCGGCAGCAGGGATTTTTGTAGACGGCTATGATCTCAATGTGATTAGTGCGGCGTTAATCAACCTCGTCCCAAGCCTGCATCCATCGAGTTTGGAAACGAGTTGGTTAAGTACATCTGCCTTAATTGGCACTGCGCTCGGTGCAGTCTTTCTGGGCCGCCTGACGGACGTGATCGGCCGCAAAAAAATGTTTGTCATTGATTTGATCTTCTTCGTCCTATTTGCCCTTGCGTCAGGATTCGCTCCGAACATGACATGGGTTATTATCTTCAGGTTCCTGCTGGGGATCGGCATTGGCGCAGATTATCCGATTGCGGCGAGTTACGTTTCCGAGATTATCCCACGTCGCCGACGCGGTGCGTTTTTAGCAGCGACAGTTGGAATGCTTAGCGTGGGATCAATCGTTGCTAACCTTGTGTCCATTTTTATCCTATCAGTCGATCACGGCCCCTCTGCATGGCGATTTATTCTGGCATCCGGTGCAGTACCGGCCTTGATTGCCATCATTATGAGAAGTGCCATGCCTGAGTCACCTCGTTGGCTCCTGGCAAAGAATCGCGAGCAAAGTGCAAGAAGTTCACTGCAACAAATCGGATTCAGCAACGTCACTGCCTTACCGATACAGAATTTGAATCGAAAGTATCCATATTGGAAGCTGTTTTCACCTCAATTCCTTCGAATCACTATCCTCGTGACAATGTCCTGGTTGTTGTTTGACATTCTTGCTTATGGCGTAGGTATTTTCCAACCAATATTATTGGAGGGTCTTGGGTTCCATTCGGGCATCCCAGCACTGTTAGGTAACCTTGCTATCAACATGATTGGCTTTGCTGGCATGCTCTTAGCCATCGCAACAATTGAACGGGTTGGCCGCAAATGGCAGCAAATCATTGGGATGATAGGAATGGGCCTCGGCTTGTTTCTAGTTGGAATCATGTCTGCACATGGAACAACAGGGTTGCCGGTCGGGGCGTTACTCGCAGTTTTTGGGCTGTACAGTCTCAGTGATAACTGGGGACCCAGCGCAACCACGTATACATCTCCCGCTGAACTTTATCCAACATCCTTGCGGGCAGGTGGTCATGGCCTCGCAGCCATGTCAGGGAAAGTGGGAGCGGCCATCGGAACTTTCTTCTTACCTTTGGTAAAACAAGCGGTAGGTGTTTCGGACCTTATGTATCTACTCGCAGGAGTGGCAGTTCTTGGTGCAATTGTCTCTATCGCCTTTGGTGTCGAGACGAAGGGCGGACAATCGTTAGAAACGATTGAAGATAAAATCGTTGGCATCAGGACAGAGCCGATAAGTCGTCAGCAAACCAACTTGCAACTCTAGACAAGGTAGGTCTCGTCGGGCGGGAGATACGGGAGCAAGGAGCCATCCTTGCTCCTTTTACGTGCCTAGAGGGGCGCACAAAAACAAACGGTTTACACAAATTTAATTTACATGACTGATTCAAAACAAAACGTCAATACTCGCGACATGTTAACAAGTTACTTTGTCCGTGGATAGCTCGGATTCGCTCAGTTCCAGAAAGTGATGCGACTAGCATCGTGGGATCTGGCAGCATTGGTTGTGATTTTCAAAAGAACATGCAAATATTCGACTTCCACCATTCTATTGCTTGTCGTGAGCTCCTATCGTCTGCCGATCGAAAAGTTCTAAACGGTTCATGGTGTCTCGTAAAGGAACGTTCGATAAACACTCTAGTTCATTTCATTGGAAGGTGTCGGTATGAAACGGAAACAAATGACACGAATTTTGGTGGAAGGGGACAGAACCCTGTTGGAGCGGCTCGCGTCGCAGGTCGAGGCCGCGCATGAGGTTCATGTGAATCGGAAACCGGAAAACAGTCTCGTGATGATGAAGACGTTCGATCCTGTGGCCAGCCAACCGTTTTATCTCGGAGAAGTCATGGTGACGCAGTGTACCGTTACGGTGAATGGGCATCGTGGGATCGGTGTCCTAATGGGTGACGAGCCCGATCGTGCTTACTACTTGGCGGTCGTGGATGCGGCTGTCAATGCGAGTATCCCCGAGAGCTTTTTGTGGGAACCAGTGCTTCTTGAAGAGGAAAAGCGTGTAAACCGTCGTCAGTATGAGGAGTACGCGCGGGTCGAGAAGTCAAAAGTTCAGTTTGAGACGATGGAGGAGCACTATGCAAAAAAGGGATAAGGTAATGGACTATGATGCCGTACACGATACCCAACACGTCTATCGTCAACTGGTTGATGCCACAGCTCGTCCGGGAAGAATTTACTCCATTGTAACAGTATGTGAACGCCTTTTTGAGTTGGGCAAGAGGAACGCAGGGTTAGCGGCGTGTGCACTCGCCCTCTTAGATCAAGAAGTCTGCTTCTCCGTGGTGGCGAAGGAATCGTCGGCGAGCATATTGCGGGAGTTCCTTAGGTGGGAAACGTTCAGTCTCTCAGCAAATTCAAGCGACGCAGACTATGTATTTATCGATTGCGGACAGATATCCACTGTGAATGTACGGGAACTGATGGGAGCTCTCAACCGAGGAACGCTTTTGGATCCGCACAAGAGTGCAACTGCGTTCCTGGCAGTTGATGTTTTGGCTGAGACAACGGAGAAGGTGGATGAAGCGGCGAGTCTCTGTATGAGACTGCGAGGTCCAGGCATTGACGGTACGCGACACATCGCTGTCATCGGCATGGACTCAGAATGGATGTTTGCACGCGAAATGGTGAACGTGGAGTATCCGCTCGGTATCGATATATTCCTTGTTTCAGAAGCAGGGCAAATCATCGGGTTGCCACGAACGACGATCGTCGAAATTGAATCCGTTGAGAAGGTGGTGTAACCCGTGGGCTATACAACGGTCACAGGTGGTCAGGAGGCCATTGAACAGTCGCACCAATTGGTCGATCTCTATCGCCTCTCTAATGCGAAATCTCCGCTGCAAGTGGCAGAGATCCAATCACAATTGCAAGGCCTCGTCGACAAGGTGATCAGTGAGTCCGGCTTTTATGCGCCGTCTTATGCGACACTTGCCATCAAACAAGGGCAGGGAGATCCGGCCGAAGCGGTTTTTCTCCTCTGCGCGTATCGCTCTACATTGCCGCGCAACTACTACTCGAACACCGTTTACACCTCAGACATGCGAGTGATTCGGAGAATTTCATCTTCCTTTAAAGACATTCCGGGCGGGCAGATGCTAGGTCCGACCTACGACTACACGCATCGTTTGCTTCGGTTCGACCTCATGAATGAAGACGATAACCAATTAAAATGGATCCTTGACCAAGTTCGTTCGGAAGTTACTGACAACGGGGAAACACCAACATTTCGTAAGGTTTCGGATCTTCTCCGTGAACAAGGGCTGATTGCACCAGTTCAGTCACCGGAGGTGGAACGGGAACCGTTTGACGTAACACGACAAAAAGTACAGTTTCCGACGACAAGGCAGGCAAGGCTGCAACTGCTGGCCCGCGGGGAAACTGGCGCAATGACTGCATTCGCGTATAGCAGCATGCGTGGATTTGGTACAGTTCACCCGACAATCGCCGAATTGCGCGTTGGCTACCTGGCTGTGTCCATTCCCTATCCGTACGCAGTGGATGACGAGGATTCAATCTATATCGGGGAAGTTTTAGTAACAGAGGTGGAGTCCATCAATTCTTTTAAAATGAGTGACCAACAGGGAGAAGTGCAGTTTTCGCTCGGATACGGACTGTGTTTCGGTCAAAACGAGGTCAAGGCGATTTCGATGTCCATTCTCGAGCGTTCGCTCGAAACGCCAGGTACCGGACCTACGCATGATGAGGAGTTTATCTTGCTTCACATCAATAGTCTCGAATCAAACGGGTTCGTTTCTCACTTGAAGTTACCGCATTACACAACATTCCAGGCGTCGTTGGATAGGATTCGCAGCGTCAAAGACAGGTTCGAAAAGACGCTGGAGGACGAGAAGGGAGACGTAGACGGAATTGAACAAACCGAGGTTCCAATCAGATAAATATCATTTCGCGTTTCTCGATGAGGCGTCGAAGCGTGAAATTCGCCGAGCTACGCTGAAGGCCATCTCCATTCCAGGCCATCAAGTTCCGTTTGCCTCACGAGAGATGCCTATTGGTCGGGGGTGGGGAACAGGCGGTTTACAATTAACACTATCTCTAATTGGCCGGGAAGACACTGTGAAGGTTATAGACCAAGGGAACGATGACAGTGTCAACGCCGTAAGCATTCGCAAGCTGATTGAAGAGACGAGCGGAATCGCAACTACAACTGACACAACCAAAGCGACGCTGATTCAGACACGTCACAGGATTCCGGAGGAAGAACTCCGGGAGGACCAAATTCTCGTGTTCCAAGTACCCCAACCGGAACCACTGCGCAGAGTCGATGCGAAAGAATTGGGAACAAAGCGCAAACATTCGGAGATGGATTACAGCGGGATTTGGTTGACGCTATACGAAGATATCGTGCGATGGGGGGAGGTCACCATCGGTGCGGATTATCCATGTTTGGTTCACCATCGCTACTTGTTCAATCCGAGTCCCATTCCGCGCTGGGACACGCCGCGGCTCCATCAGAGCGGGACGTTGTACTTGTTCGGTGCCGGTCGTGAAAAGAAGATCTATGCGATTCCACCCTTTACGGATGTAACGCCTATACAGTTTGAGGATTACCCATTTCGGGTCGAGTCTTTCCCGGGTGCGTCATGCAAGTTTTGCGGAAGGAACGACGTATTCCTTAACGAGATATACGACAGTGTTACAGGCGAGCTTCACTTTCAGTGTTCAGATATCTCCTTTTGTCTGAAGAATCGTCCCACCAAAGAGGACGTATTGTGACTCGGACGGCCACAGATCAGTAGAGCGAGCTTCTCTTAGAGACTCGGCAGGTGGGCGAATGCGCGACCCTTGTCGCCGCGCACTCATTTTCCATTAGAAAGGAAGAGAGACAAATGTATGAAGTCGCGAATCACAGCATCGAAGACAACAAGAAACTGGGACCACAGCCACGCATACACGGGACGGCTCGAGTAGTGGAAAGCGAAATCGGAAGTTGGGCTGACATTGGGGCCGGAAGCAACATTTATTTATCGACGGTGGGAGATTACAGCTACACGGCTGGCGATGCGCAAATCGTATATACGGATGTTGGGAAATTCTGCTCCATCGCCTCGCATGTACGCCTTAACCCAGGGAATCATCCGATGTGGCGTGTTACACAACACCATTTTACGTATCGACGACAAGCCTACGACTTCGATACTCGCGACGATGAGGAATTTTTTGAGTGGAGAAAAGAACATCGCGTCATGATCGGACACGATGTTTGGATTGGGCATAACGCAACGGTGATGCCAGGTGTGAAGGTGGGGACGGGGGCGGTCATTGGCGCAGGCGCGGTGGTGACGAAAGACGTGGATCCCTACACTATCGTCGTGGGCGTACCTGCGAAACCCCTTCGTCCGCGCTTTCCGCAACAAGTGGCCGAGAGATTGCTTACTATCGCTTGGTGGGATTGGCCCAGAGAAGTGCTGGAAGAGCGATTCAATGACTTTCTGAATCTTGAACTTTTTTTGGAGAAGTACTCGATATGAGGGAAAGGTCACCGCTCCGGATTTTAACCATCAATACCTGGAAATGCGACGGGAACTATGATCTGCGGATGCAGGCTCTCGCGAAACAAATTTCATCCCTTGACCCGGATGTGATTACTCTTCAGGAGTCATTTCGAACGGCTGACGGGACGGTTGATACAGCAAAATCGTTGGCGAACGCTCTTGGTATGCACTATCAGTTCGCCCAGGCGAGGCGAAAAACGCGCATGCTGAAAGGGCTGGCGGTTGAGAGCGACAGTGGACTGGCCATGCTTTCGCGGGTACCTATTCAATCGACACATCGTCTTGTGTTGCCGACGGATTCTTCAAGCGAAGAGCGGGTGGCGCTCCTAGGCATCCTGGACTGGCACGGTGTAGTCGTGAAGATTGCGAATGTACATTTTACGCATTTACCGGATCGGATGCTAGTAAAGCGTGCGCAGTTAAGTGCCGTTCTTGATGCATGCTCCACTGACGCCGAAATCGATATTCACACAAATCTAATTTGCGGTGACTTCAATACACCGTTACATGAGTTACGAGAGTTACTTGCCGGTCACAACGAATGGACAATCCAGGATAGTTACGTGCTAGGAGGGGGAGAGTCGGAGCGTATCACCATACGCGGTATTGGCGCGGATTGGCCCGAAGCAGCGTGCATTGATTATATTCTGCATGTCCGGAAGGCTACTGAGTCGTCGACCGTCCGGTTCGAACATTCTTCAATTGTATTGAATCAGCCTGACGGGAAAACGGGCGTATTTCCAAGTGATCACTATGGTGTCATGACGACGATGCACTTCATAAAAGGAGGCGAAGCATTCTGATGGAGCATGAACATATCATCGAAGGAAATATTGTGACTCCTACAGGCATTATTGAGCACGGTGTCGTTGTAGTTCGAGGTGGCAAAATCGTCGACATCGACCAGTTGCCACGTTCTTTGAAAGCGCGAGTAGTAGAAGACGAGGCTGTCGAATGGGTGTTGCCTGGTATGATTGACACTCACAGTGATGCCATCGAAACGGAAATGCAGCCACGGCCGGGTAGTCTCTTCCCCATTGAGGTTTCGTTTCACGAACTTGAGCGAAAACTGGCGGCACAGGGCATCACGACCATCTACCACGCATTAAGTATGCACGCGGACCAGTCTAGCTCCTGGGCCCGACGGAACGACACGGTGAAACGGCTGATTCTTGATATTCGCAAACTGTCTCGACAACATTCGCTCATCCGCCATCGGCTTCACTTGCGGTTCGAAATCACAAATTTGACAGCCGTTCCTTATGTCGAGGAGTTGCTGGGATCAGAGAGTATCGAACAAGTATCGTTCATGGATCATTCACCAGGGCAAGGGCAGTTTCGCAGCCTTGAGCATCAGAAAAAGTTGATTATGTCAAAGCTCGCTTTGTCTGAAGAGCAGGCGGATGATGTGTTGGCGAAGCGTATGGGGCAACCAAAGGTAAATATCGAAGAATTGGCACGCCTTGCCGCTGTAGCAAAGAACCACGGAATTCCGCTCGCCTCGCATGACGATGACTCGATTGAAAAACTTGACCTGATGCGCAATTGGAACGTGGCAATCAGCGAATTTCCGGTCGAACTCGGAGTCGCCATAGAGGCGAAACAGAGAGGATTGGCCGTGGTAATGGGCGCACCGAACGTCGTGCTTGGCAAGTCGCACAGTAACAACGTATCGGCCCTCGAAGCCATTTCGCACGGTGCGGTGGATATTTTATGTTCAGACTACTATCCTCCATCGATGCTACAAGCAGTCTTTTGTCTCTACCGAAGTGGCATCTCTATGGTCGATGCCGTAAATCTCGTCTCATTGAATTCGGCAAAAGCCTTGCGTATCAACGATTCTCTCGGATCTATCGAGATTGGCAAAACGGCCGATTTGTTAAAAATCCGTGAGTATCGGCAAACTCCAGCGATTCAGGAGGTCTACGTCGAAGGGAACTTAGTATGCCAGATGTCTTATCGGAAGCTCGCTATGGGGACGATTGGAAAGTGAGAGTACATGTATTCCATGAAGCACATGATATCAGTTCGGTCATTCACTAGCCTAGGAATGGGGAGTTATGATGAAAATCGGTTTTGCAGTGATTCCGAACGAGCGTCTGATGGATACCCTAATCTCCTTTCAAGTTGAAATGAACAGTACAATTGCTTGGGAGCCCAAGTTGGGGCACACGTACAATTTACCTCACATCACGCTGCTTCAGGGAAATTTTAAGGACAGTCTCAGATATATTGATGTTTTGCACGACCTTCAGGAGCACCTAGTTGGCTCAATGACAGATACACCGGTTGCATCTGTCGGAGAAATCTTCTATCAGCCTGTGGGGTGGTATTTCGTGCGGATCCAAAAGGAACCATGGCTAATCCACTTGCACAATCACCTATTCGACATAGTCAAAGACGACATGTTGCAAGGGACCGTCAACCCAGATAAAGAGCAATGGTTCACACCACTAGAGATACAGAACTCTCGGAAATACGGGTATCGTTACATTCGAGAAGCATATTTACCTCACATCACCCTCGGAAAAAATTCCGATCTCACGAAGTCAAAACTGATTTTTGAGATGAATCGACGATGGGAAAGAGCAAATATTGCCTCACCACAGTTGATGAGCCGATTAACCGTCTATGAAATGGGGGAAAACGGTGCACATGCACGAACATTGGCAAGTCTCTTCATTTGAACGTTATATATGTATTCACTTCGGTTCGGCAAGTGATTGAACGGAAAATGGTAGAACGAGGTAAAGGGAATTAATCAGATCATCGAATGTGGTATCAGGTAAACACCATATTTTTCCCATAAAAAATTTCATCCATCTCCCATTTGACGCTCTTTTCGATTTCCTGTTGTTCCTTCAGGCTAAGCGTATCCTTGGTATAGCCGAACAAATAGTTGTTCAAGTCAAATTCGCGAAGCTTGCACTTGGTATGAAAAATGTTTTCCTGATAGACGTTTACGTCAATCATATGGTACATGTCTTTGATTTCGGTTGGAATATAGTTCTGGATGGAGCTGATTTCATGGTCGATGAACAGCTTGTGACCGTTGATGTCGCGCGTAAATCCCCGCACCCGATAATCAATTGTCATAATATCCGTGTCGAAGGATTGGATCAGATAGTTTAGTGCCTTGAGCGGGGAGATTTCTCCGCAGGTGGAGACGTCGATATCAGCGCGGAAGGTGCTGATTCCCTCATGCGGATGATATTCCGGATACGTGTGCACTGTGATGTGGCTTTTGTCTAGGTGTGCCACGACCATTCCTGGAGCCGGACCGGGGGATTCTTCGAACGATTCATGTGGTGCCTTTTCGATAGGTCCCTCTGATACTAGCATGGTCACACTTGCTCCCTGGGGTTCATAATTCTGTTTTGCTATGTTGAGTACATGAGCGCCGATAATGTCAGCAACCGTCCTCAAGATGGTTGTCAATCGCTCCGCGTTGTACTGGTGATCGATATAGGTGATGTATTTCTCACGTTCTTGTTTGGTTTTGGTATAGCACACATCATACATGTTAAAGCTTAAGGATTTAGTCAAATTATTGAAACCATGCAAGGTAATGCGCTGCTCCGACGTCAATTCAACTTTCACCCTCCCTCTGGTACACGGTCAGAATAAAAATCGTGTTTATAGAGTGCCTCGCGGAAATTGTTTCTATCCCAGTTTTCGAGAGCGACTGTCCAAATACCGCTAACGCGAGAATCCTGGTTCCGGAATCCACCCAATAATACCCAGAATCGTGAGGATGATTTCGAAGACGATAAGAGCAACAACGATCCACTCAACAAATAAACCTCGAATTGAGTGGCTAATAGTGGAGAAACCTTCCATAATATTATATAAGACTTCGGTTTTACTTTTTAAAATTTTATATCGATCATTAAGTTCGAAAAAATCCTGCATTTGCTCGTAGAATTCAGCTGCCGCGCTGTTGGTCCATGTAACATCCGGCTTGTCCAGAATCATAATATATGCAAGCGTGTTGTATTCGTGACGCAAGATTCTTGCAGTCGTTCGTGCTAGCTGTTTGTTACCAATTCTCAATCTCCCCTTTTCTAATTGGTCAATCATAGTTTCCAACTTGTCTAGGATGTCCCCAAGCTGTTCTTCTGTTTTTTCAAGAGCAACAGATTTTGCGAGGACAGTTGAGATTAACTCAGGGTAAAAAACCTCGTATTCACGAACTTCGACATATTCATCGGTTAGCCTAGTTATTTCAGTCTCTCTAATATGAAGGCTGTAATCGTCCGTGTATTTGCCTAGATCTCTGAGGTCGATATCCTGCTCGAACGAATCGATAAACCTGAAAAATTCCTTTATCTCATGTGGTTTCGAGAAATTAATGAAGACGACGCTACCAAAGGAAAACACCAGTACTCGTTGTGATTCATCCATATTCCTTTGGTAAATAGGTTGTAGAGTACGGCTTGTAAGAATTAAGGGTTCTTCCCACGTGAACTTTCTCGGGATTCCACAATGAGTGGCAATCTTGTTGAGATTAATTTCATTGGTGATCGCAAATGCATTAAAGCTGATTGACTGCATGTATCCACTCTTTTCAATGAGATCGGTCATTTTTAGAATCCTTATTGTTTCCAGTATCATCAAAGAACATTCAGTTAAGTCCATATGATTGTGTGAAAACGGGTATGGTCTACAGACGTAGATAAGCCATCCCGCCCCCTCTTCGGTAGAATTAGGTTGCCGACAAAAATCACCAGGAGGGATACGTCTTGGCTCAGTACCAGATTACCGTGGATGAGGAGCTTTTGCACGGCTCTTGTAAGCGGTATGGTTCTGAATTTGTGCAACAGCCCCGTATGCCTCCCAGCGGCAACGGGGCTGTTGACCTGTGGATGGGATGGAACGGCGACACATGGCAACTTCCCGTCGCTACAAACCCAGACTGTCACCCACAGAGTTGACTGTTTCCAAGTCCCGCTTGACTGTCTTTGGGCCAAATAGGCCGATGTCGATCACGATGAGCACCATCGCCGCCGCCACGACGAGGAACATCGCTGTTGCCCCGTCTTGCTTGAGTACTGGCAGCAACACAAAAGGCATCAAGCCGCTCATTAAGCGACTGAGGCTGTAAGCTGAGCCAGCGGCGGTCGCTCGAACATTGGTCGGAAAGATCTCCGCTTGGAAAATGTGCAGTGCGTTCGAGAAAATGTTGCTAATCAGCGTATAAATGAAGCCGAAGATGACAATGAGTGTTGACGATCCGGCAATGCCGAAGAGAATACCAAACAGGGCCATACCGATGGCTGACCAGACAATCAACCATTTACGCTCCATCCGCTCAACAAAAGGCAGCGACAGAAGTGAACCAACGGGATAACCGATAAACGTCAAGGCGACAAACTCCAATGAGTGGACGATGTTATATCCCTTTGCAGCCAGTACAATGGGTACGAGTGTACCGAAACCGTAATATCCGACCGCTTGCAGCACTTGAAACACCCAAAGCATGAGGGTACGACCGAGGTAGCTTTTGCTAAACAGCAGTGAAACCGGTGATTTGGGTGTTGTTTGCGGTTCTGATTTGACTGCGGCCGTCGTTGTCCCGGTCCTCGATTTCTGCGATGGGAAGTCGACAAATTGACGCAGGTTCCTGCGTGCTTCTTGTGTTCTGCCCACAGACTCCAACCAACGAGGAGATTCTGGCAGCTGGCTTTGCAGAATCCACGCGAAAAAGGCACCTAAAGAACCAATGATAAACATCCATCGCCAACCGGCCACACCCCACAGGTGGGTTGGAACAAGTCCTTGTGCGATAAACCCCTCAATGGGCATTGCTAAAAATCCAAATGTGTATGCCCAGGCAATGAACTTACCACGGCTTGCACTCGGCAAGAGCTCGGTTAAGTACACATCACAAAGCGGTGTCTCTGCACCAATGCCGAACCCAGCGAGAAACCGACAAATAATAAGGATAGTCACATTTGGACTGATAGCTCCGATGAATGTGAATATTGAAAAAAATAGGAGGTTAAACATAAACGCCCGTTTTCTGCCCCAGATGTCTGCAAAGCGGTTGAGGATAATGGCACCAAGGAACATGCCGAGGAAGCTTGACCCAATCACGAGCGGAAGCAACGTGGAACTGATGTGAAATTGCTGCGCCAAGACAGTGCCGAGTACGCCAGCAAGAAAAATATCGTACAAGTCAAAGAAGAGGCCAAGTGAAACAACAAATGTCGCGGAGCGGTGTGCAGTCGTGATCGACGCTTCATTCAATGTTTTTATTACTGATGGTTCAGTCATTTGTGGTTCCCCCGTTGTCGGATTTGTGCACGTGACCATGAATGATTCCTACTGTGCACGATAGATGAATGAATAATCAGAAAACACTATTCTGAAATTTCCTCCCTTTGTAATTAGTTTACATGAGCTTAGGACATCTGTGTACCCGAGAGTTCTGTCTCCTAGACGGAGAACCCCGTCCATGCTTGTCTCGAGGGGCTCCTGGTTTCTTCAATTACCTGCGCCAAATAATGCATCGCACAAGGATTTATTCCGGACATGATTATTATTTTGCTGAAGAAAGGGGTTCCGCCTGTGTCGGTGTTTGGGCCAACCGACGGCGTCACGCGAATTTACTTGCAGCACATAAGGGGGTAATCACTCAAGAACAACTCGGTCCACGGCTTGCATGGTTATACGCGCAATGGATTGAGGTAACAGAGAAGGGCGGGGATAGCACTTGTGACTGAGTCCCGCCTCTTGTGCCGAACATGCTATCCCTCGGATATATTACAGAATGGTCAGATTTTTTAGATGAGACCCAGGTAAATGCCCGGACCAGCAATTTTAGTTAACGCGACGTGCTTTGTTAACTCTCAAAAGGGATTGGTGCGGTTCGCCCAAACATGCCTCCATCATAGATTGACTGATTTATAAAGCACATGTTTGGGCTGTACGCTTCCGGTTACATTTTGTCGGTCACTCTAATCTGTACCCGCGTCACGAATGAGAGGATGACGGCAATAACAAATAGAATGAGGATTATGGTAATCCAAAGCGACGGCTGTGAAATGACAAGTGGACCGAGAAGTACTGGTATGATGGCCACACCCAAATTTGATGCCACACTGTAGCCTGCTGTATTGAGTCCGGCACTTCCATCGTCGATAGCTCGCCGTGCAGCTTCTTCAAGCGTCAGTGTGTACCAGCCGTTTCCAAATACACCTGCAAGGAAAAACATAATATCGAACATGGCTTTCGAATGACCTAGGTGTCCAGTCATGAGCAGTGTGACAACCAGCACTGAAAAAAGTGTGAGGATGGCTAACGTTCGGATGAGTGGCTTGGCATTGGTTCGACCTTCTGCGACAGCTCCGAACACGCCCGCTCCGACGGCTGATCCGAGGAATGTCAGTCCGGATAATAATCCCCCCAAACTAGCTGCGTCAGTGATATGTAAATGTCCGAGGGCCGATGTCGTCACACCGCCGATCATAACACTGGTGGACGAAACGACGAGTCCGATGATCCACCAGTTCGAATAGGTCATCCGGATGCGGAAAAACGTCGCGACATCGGGGCGGGGAATGCTGCGAAGTGCGAGTAAGAGCCAAATTCCCACGATGAAATTTAAGATGAACCCAACCCAGAGGCCAGCAGTCATGGTGAAGTGGGAAGCTATGATAGCGCTAAACCCCATTCCCAAAAATAGCATTCCAATCGTAAATCCGGTAGACATTTTCAAACTTCGAACGTTTGACATCCGAAGAACTGAGCCAATAGGCGCTATGAGGAACGGGTACGCAAGCGCTGCTATGGCTTGGGAGATAAAAAAGAACACATACGTATGAGCGAAAACGCGTAGGAACAACCCGACGACCGATAGAATGATTGCTAAGGCCAGCACGGGGCGCGGTCCTTTGTGGGCGGTCCAGATCCCGGCTTGGATGGCACCAATAACCATGGCATAGCCGTAAAATGAGATGAACAAGAGAGTTGATGACAATGATGCGTGGAGCTCCGTCATGATGGTGGGTACCATCGGTGCGAGCATAAACCAAGCGAAACCAAGGACAAATGCGAAAAGTACGTACGGGATAAGAACACTCTTACTACTACTCACTTGTGAATCCCCCTCTATGATGAAATTCTATCGTAATTATTTCGGTAAGCTAAAATAATCACCTCCCGGTTCTGATGTAAGATATCTTGAGGCACGCCCGCATCTTGGATGGGATTTAAAACGTCTACCCCGGTTCAAATTTTAGGACTTATCATCAAGTACACGAATTAGACAAATGACCCTGCCTCTTCTATGACTATTCCTTATATCCTTTAGCCATGGCTCTGGATGAATTGTAATAATTTCGTGACTTTTTCAAGTTAAATCGCGTAGTATAACAGTAGTATTCTTTATACAAGAATTGGATTATGATACAAGGTGTCAGATTCCGCTTTTCGCCATCACTTTACCTGAGCCATCGCGAGTATACATATACTCATGAAGTGAAAGCCGAGGAGAGAGCCTTTATGCAACGCAGTCAGAAACTATCTATTCTAGGGATTTTAATTTTCCTCGGTATCAGCCAAGCGGGTTGTGGTGCGCTCAGTCGTGTCAGCCTGTCGACACCATCGGCAAACAATGGCACGGACGACAAAGCAACCGTTTCTGTTGCATCTGTCACGAACAGTACGAATACGACGAACGGCACGTCGATTTCCATCAAGACTCAACCCGTGTCACCCTATCCGTCTTTAGGACTTGGCATGACAGGGCCAGAGGTGCTAGCGCTCAATGAGCGACTCGCCGAATTGGGTTATCTTCCGCTCGCCGTGAATGCCACCACGCAGCCTACTGTAACGCTTTCGAACCTCGATTCTCCGCCGAAGGTTTCGTTCTCGTGGCGTTACGGAGCAGTTCCTTCGGAATTGGCGTCAGAGTGGTCGGAAGATACGTACACAGAGATGACCAGGGGCGCCGTGATTGCGGTGGAACATGTGAATGACCTACCGATCGACGGAATGGTCGGTGAGGCAGTATGGAAGGCAATCCTCGGCCAGGATGCGGTCAAGAATCCAAACCCGTATACGTACGTCCTTGTGACCAAGAGTCCGGCACCGGAGGAACTTCGCGTCTGGCAGGAAGGCAAGTGGGTGTATCAGTCGCTGGCGAACACTGGCGTCCCAGGGGCACCGTCGACGAATGGGACGTTCGCTATCTATGAGCGCTTAGTGTCGCAGACGATGACGGGGACCAACCCGGATGGGACAAAATATTCCGATCCCGGCGTACCCTATATTAACTATTATGACGGCGGCGAGGCTATTCACGGGTTTCCGCGCGCATCATATGGATTCCCGCAGAGTGTGGGATGCGTCGAACTGCCCATCAGTAACGCTAAGGTCGTATGGTCCCTTGTCAACTATGGGACTTTGGTGACGGTCGAGGGCAATTATGTACCACCCACATCGACGCAGACGGGCACACAAACGAGTACACAAGGGAACACCACGACGAGTAAATCGACTTCTGGTTCTAGCAGCGCTAGTGGCAAATACACAGGCACTCAGCCAAAAAGTACCTCCACAGGGCAAAAGCCAGGCAATACGACTGGGAACAGCACCGGTAATAGCACTGGAAGTAACTCTAGTAGCCCTACGAAGAATTCGACCGGAAATTCTGCAGGGAATACGACCAATACAGCGGGTGGCAATACCACGAGCACGACCGGCGGAAACACCACTGGAAATTCAGTGAATAACACGACGCAGCAAGACCCAAGCAGTACTCAAAATACCGTGACCAAGGTGGCTCCGATGCCAACAAACGATGCGCGGTAGGTAGTCACCGCGCTCGTAAGTGTTGTGGTCGATTTTTGGAATGAGGCGACTTAACCAAAAAACAAACGTGAAGCACGGATGCTTAGTTGGTGTAGTCGCCTGAACGTGGTCTTTACTTACCTTTGAGTGCACGCTTTAGTGCTTGCACGTATTCACTGATTGCGCGTTGACTCACTTCTGCTTGAGGAACCATGGATTCAAAACCATGGAAGCACCCTGGATAAACATGGAATTCACACGAAACGCCTGCGCGCATCAGTCTGGTCACAAAATCTATCGTCTCATCCCGAAATGGGTCGAGCTCGCCGACACAAGTGTAGGCTGGAGGAAGGTTGGAAAGATCCGTAGCTCGACTTGGAGCTGCATATTGCGAAACATCCCCTCTTCCGTTGGTTCCCAGATATGCCGCCCATCCCTTCAAATTTGATTCCCGATTCCACACTCTTGGATCCGTGATTTCGTGGCTGGATGGCGTGATGTTTCGGTCGTCGATCATAGGGTACAACGGCATCTGAAATGTGATTGGCGGTCCTTGTCGATCTCTTGCGAGTAAGGCCAAGCCGGCAGTCAGTCCACCTCCAGCACTAGCACCAGCAATTGCGATCCGTGATCGATCGACACTGAGGTCATCCGCGTGTTCATGAAACCACGTGAGCGCGGCGTAGCAATCCTCTAACGGCGCCGGAAAGGGATGCTCTGGTGCAAGTCGATAGTCGACGGAGACAACGATGCAATTGGCTTCCGTCACAAAGCGCTGACATAGCCCCTCATTCATTTCAGGATTGCCAAGCATAAAACCGCCACCGTGTATCCATAGAACGCCTGGCATGCTCGTGTACGCTTCGATTGGCTTATATACTCTCAGACGTACGTCAGGGGCGCCTTCTGGTCCTTGAATCCATTGTTCGGAAACGGATACGGTATCATGGACAGGGAGTGTAGACAAAGCCAACTCATAGGAAGCCTTCCTTAATTGCTCTAGGTTGTCGAGGTTTAGCGAAGGGATTGCGGAAAGTGCTGATTTTAAATCGTCGTCGATTCTGTTTTCCATCTCTACTCGCCTCCATCATTCCATGCAAGGGGTTTCATATAGTGAATATAGCCTAAATCTAGAGCTATGGGCTCATCTTAAATATATCTGAATGATTTAGAACATATTTGCGCTACATAGAGAAGTGGCGGGGGGAGGAGCTGATGGACATTTCGATGCATCGAGCGGCCATGAACGGGGCACCCAGATTACGCGACTGTGGTATGACCGCAGTACGTAGTCTAGGTGATTTTGTGATCCCGTCAATCGCACATTCAATTGTCCTCTAGCCTGCGAAATGTTACAAGAAGTTGATCTTCGCAACGTTGAATATTGACGATCTTAATTTGTTGGCGATCCAATGCACAGCGTAAGTCATGGAGAGACAAGGCATTCTGTGTCTCGTTGGCTTCGCTAAAAATCACCGTCTCAAAATGTTGTTCACCCAAGACGTGCACACTCCACAGTTCATTTCTTAGCGAGAATAGTATTCGACAATGAGTGTTTCATTGACGTGTACGGGGATTTCGCTTCGCGTTGGAATGCTCACTAGGGTTCCCGTTGTCGATGCTGCATCAAAAGTTAAGTACGGAGGGCGAGTCACGTGGCCTTCGAGTGCCTCGTCAATGACTGAAACCTTATGGCCCTGATTTGTTAATCCAATGATATCCCCTACACGCGCGCGGTAAGAGGGGATGTCCACGCGTCGGCCATTGACCGCGACGTGTCCGTGATTGACCAATTGCCGAGCACCATCAATCGTGTTCGAGAAACCAAGGCGGAATACCAGGTTGTCAAGTCGGGTTTCTAGTATGGTGAGCAGCGTGTCACCCGTGATTCCAGAGCGGCGAGCAGCCTCTTCATAATAACGGCGAAACTGTTTTTCTTGGACACCGTAGATATGGCGCAGTTTTTGCTTCTCCAACAACTGAACACCGTATTCGCTTCGTTTCATTCGTTTCGCTGGACCGTGTTGCCCTGGCGGATAAGGCCGTTTCAATGCCGGGCACTTTGGGGACCCGCAGAGTGCCTCTCCAACCGTTCGGCAAAGTTTATGTTTAGCACCTGTTCGTCTTGCCATATGAATTATCTCTCCTTGTGATGTTAGTTAGATGACCATTCCACGGCCCGCCATCACTTCACAGACGACATCGGATGAAAATCGGACTCGAGTGAATACATCGACGATACACTCTTTGATGGACAACACTTTAGCCGAGGGGAACCTACAGAGACGTGGGCTCATTTCATGCGAGAATGCCATTTGCACTCGATGTTCTATATCTTTGTGCCAGATCCAATCCATCGTCCCACCCCTTCACTAAGTGTCTGTGGTTAGAAGCAACTACCAAAATAAATTAGATTTAACTAATGACTATAATGAAACCAATGTTGACTACAGAAGTCAAGTTTAGAATCGGTCAGCTTATGGCCATGGAATTGTGTATCGTTCATGTCTTGTTCATAAATGTGCGTTAGTGTTGCCCTATGTTCAGTAATTGAGGAGGCGTCGCAATGCAGAGTTTACACAGAAAGGGACCGGCCCTAAATGCCGGTGATTGGGCCGTCGAGGCACGCGGTCTGGTTAAGGTATTTGGCGACAACCGCGCTGTCGATGGCGTTGACCTGAACGTGCGCGCTGGTACGGTTTATGGAGTGCTCGGTCCGAATGGGGCAGGCAAGACCACAACGATTCGGATGTTAGCTACGTTGCTGCGACCGGATGCGGGTTCGGCCCGGATTTTCGGGCACGACGTGATGAAGGAGTCACAGATCGTCCGTCAGCTCATCGGGGTGACCGGTCAATACGCGTCGGTCGACGAGACATTAAGCGCCACTGAGAACCTAATCATCTTCTCACGATTGCTCGGACTCGGGCGTGCGGAGGCACGGCGCAAGGCAATGGAGCTACTGGAGGAATTTGGTCTGCTGGAAGCTGCCAAGCGACCGTTGAAGAAGTTCTCTGGCGGAATGCGTCGCCGACTTGATCTAGCGGCCAGCCTCATAGCACAGCCACCGCTGATCTTCTTGGACGAACCGACGACCGGACTCGATCCGCGCACGCGTGCACAGATGTGGGATACGATTCGACGGTTGGTAAAGAACGGATCGACCGTACTGCTGACGACGCAGTATCTCGATGAGGCAGATCAGTTGGCTGATCGCATCGCCGTGATCGACCGTGGGAAGGTCGTTGCTGAAGGAACCGTGGATGACTTGAAAGCGTCCGTTGGCACCTCCTCGCTCCAGTTGCGGGTTCAAAACCCTGCGGACATCGAGAGCGCCCGCCACGCCGTGGAGAAGGTACTCGGTGTCCAGTCCATCGTGTCGCCGGAAGCTGGGCGGATCACCGCACCGATGGCAGATGCGGATAGAGTCACCGATTTACTCATCACCCTTCGCGAATCGGAAATTCACCTGGCTGAGATGAGCGTACAAAAACCGACCCTCGATGAGGTGTTCCTGACCATCACGGGACACGGTGTAGAGGATGATCCGTCACTTACATCAGATCAATTGAACGGAGCGGGGGCGATCCGAGCGTGAGTAGTCTTCATATGACACCCGGTGCCAACCGGCCACTGAAAAATCACACGAGCATCGGTCAATCGATACGCAACTCGTTCACGATGGCTTATCGAGGCCTGTTGAAGATCAGGCGTACGCCTGAGCAGTTGTTTGACGTCACACTTCAGCCAATCATTTTCACCCTGATGTTTACGTACATCTTCGGTGGGGCCATTTCCGGAAACGTGCAAAGTTATTTACCGGTCATTATTCCTGGCATTCTCGTACAGACGGTGATCACGACCTCGGTCGTCACAGGTGTTCAACTGCGAGAGGACATGGACAAAGGCGTGTTCGACCGATTCAAGTCCCTGCCCATCGCGCGGATAGCGCCACTGGCCGGAGCCCTGTTGGCGGACACCGTGCGGTATACGATAGCGACGGTGCTCACGTTTGCGATGGGGTATGCTATCGGCTATCGACCGCACGGCGGATTCGGGGACGTCGTCATCGCTGCGGTGCTCGTGATCGTTTGCTCTTGGGCCATCAGCTGGATATTCGCCTTTTTTGGCGTCATTGCTCGTACCGCCTCAAGCGTACAGGGCATCTCGATGCTCATACTGTTTCCGCTGACGTTTCTCTCGAACGCGTTCGTGCCGGTCAAGACTATGCCGGATTGGCTTCAGTGGTTCGTCAAGTTCAATCCGATCTCGCACCTCGTCACGGCGGTACGCGATCTGACGAACGCAGGAACTATCGGTTCTGACTTCGCGATCTCCCTCATCGGGGCAGCGGCCGCTGTGATCATCTTTGCACCTCTTACCGTTCGCTCCTATATGCGTCGAACGTAATCTCAGGGAGCAAATCAGGGCGAGGCTTCGGGGCCTTGCCCTTAGCTGCTTGCAGGCGAAGTCAATCTATAGGAATCTTAGGAATGATATGATGATCACGTGATGTTACATATCGAACTAGGAGGTACGGGCCTTGACTGAACAAAGAAAACGGTTGGTCACGCTTCCCGACGGACGTGACGTAGAGGTTGTCGAGGCAGGAGAAGAGAATCGCCCTGCAATTCTCGTACATAATGGTACCCCTTCGGCAGCGGGTCTGATTCAGGAGCACGTGGAAGATGCGGTGGCACGGGGTCTACGCATTGTAAGCTACGGTCGACCGGGTTATGGGCAATCGACGCGTCAGCCGGGACGTAGTGTGGCATCGGCAGCTAAGGACACGCTAGATCTGGCTGACGCGCTCGGTATCGAGCGATTTGCGACCTGGGGAATCTCTGGAGGTGGCCCGCATGCGCTGGCTTGTGCCGCTCTACTTGGCCATCGCGTCGTCGCCGCAGCCTCGCTGGCCGGTGTCGCCCCAATAGATGCTGAAGGACTTGCGTTTTTGGCCGGCATGGGCGAAGACAACGTGGAGGAATTCACCGCAGCAATACAGGGAGAGGACGCACTTCGTGCATACCTCGAACCGCATGTACCAGCACTTCTCGGCCAGGAGCCGAAGGCAATGGCAGAGCATATGAGAACACTGTTGAGCGGACCTGATGTTGCCGTGTTCAGAGGTGCGTTTAGTGAGCAAGTTGCGAAGATCATGCAAGACTCGTTGACCAGTGGCATTTACGGTTGGTTGGATGACGATCTCGCTTTTGTCAAACCGTGGGGCTTCTCTTTATCGTCGATTCAAGTACCTGTACAAATATGGCAAGGTGAGCAAGACTTAATGGTTCCTTTCAGCCACGGTGAATGGCTAGCTCATAACGTACCTGACGCCGATGTTCGACTCAGCTCTGATGATGGTCATTTGACGGTCTGGGTCAATCGCGTGCCAGAGGTCCACGCGTGGCTTGCATCGCATTTTTGAACCGTGTCGTTTGAGCGGAAATGGCCCTAGCGGAAGGTGTACCATAAGGGAGCAAATGCGTGAGAGGGCATATGCTCCCTTTATTCGCGCTGGATAGGAATATATGACGACCGATACCACCGATAAGTCATTGGGTTCGAGACTCGTATGGTTATATAGCTACAGATGGGGTGTATTCGTTGGAATTTCGCACTGCAGGCAATTGGAATGAACCATTGTGGGACGCATTGGAGGTTGTCTATCAACAAGCATTTAGTCATGGAACAAAAAGTAAAACTATCGTAAGGCGGTTGTTAGATTCGGGAGACAGTTTTCTGCATGTCGGCATGGAGGGTTCCGACGTTGTCGCCATGGCGCTTTCAGCGAAGCTTCACGATCTCAATGCGTTACTCATTGACTATTTGGGCGTTCGGGAAGACAGGCGCAGGCACGGCATTGGTGCCCAGTTTGTGGACTACATCAAGGAGTGGGCAGTACAGGAAGGATACGATGGTCTTGTCATCGAAGTGGAATCCGAAAGGGAACAAGAGCCGGATGACCATCCAAATGCCAAACGGACTCGATTCTGGGATAAGTGCGGATTTCACACGACGTCGTACATTCACGACTATAAAGTGGTTCCCGAATTGTACAGGGCGATGTATCTGAATTTCACGCCAAAGTCTGAGTTGCCCGAACACGGCGAAGAGTTGTTTTCGCATATCGCACGGTATCATAAAAAAGCTTGGGGCGGTAAGTGAGCAGTGCAAGCAAGTTGATGATTTCATCCTGGATTCGGAGGTGTCATGATGTCAGGCCTTCGTAATTCGCCAAAGTATTATTTGGATGACATTGATCTGAAAGACGTCAAGGCGTTGGAGATGAGGCTTGAGGCTCTCGTTCAAGGTGAGATCAAGTCAGTCGCTGATTTAGAGGATTGGATCGACTTGGAACGAACGCTTATGGGTCGAATTCAAGAGGCCGTAACGGGGCACAAGATCGACTTTTATCGCGATACAGGCAACAAACTCAAGCGCGACATGCATCTACATGACCAAACAGTCGTTCAACCCATTCTCTTAAAGTATCAAGGGGAATTGGATAAAAAATTTTGTTCCTGTCGGTTCACAGGAGAACTCCATGACAGTCGCTATGGCGCAATGAAACGAGTCAGGACTGCCAGGCTGCAGCGATTTTGTGAAGTGAACATTCCGCTGACGGTTCGCGAGAAGAAACTAGGGGTGAAGTACAGTGAAATAAGGGGCGCAATGACGGTCGATTGGGAAGGTGAGACCAAGCCGTACGCATTCGTTCAGGCGCTACTTGATCACCAGGACAGAACCATCCGTCAATCCGCTTGGATGGCACTCGCCGAGGCTCGAAATAAGGTGAAACCGGACATCGACGACATCATGAATGAACTCGTCCGTCTGCGTCACGAGATGGCGTTGAATGCTGGCTTTGGCAACTACCGCGACTATATGTTTCAGGCCAAGAACCGAGAATACAGTGTGCAGGATTGTTACGATTTCCACAGAGCAGTTGAAAGGTACATCGTCCCAGCCTGGAATCGGCTTGCAGATGTATTTCGCTCAGAACTGGGAGTGAACACGTATCGTCCATGGGATAGTACAGCGAAGATGCTGCATTCCATGCCATACACCACGGTCACCGAGTTGATGGATGGCGTCCATGCGATGTTGGAGAAGACGGACGCATACTTCGCGGAACGATTTGCGTTCATGAGACAACACCGACTTCTAGACGTAGAAAGCAGGCCGGGGAAGCAGATGGGCGGCTTTATGGATCCGCTGCCAGCCAGCAAGAATGCATTTGTGTTTGCCAACTTCAGTCCGTCTTTCACTGCGATTATCGCCTTGATTCATGAGATGGGGCATGCCATCCATATCTATCTGAACAATGACTTTGACGAGCAGAATTGGCGCGATGAGGTGACAGAACTTTATTCGCACGGGATGGAACTACTGCTATTAGATAGACTGGGCACGTTTTATCCGAATGAGCAGGAGTTTAAGCGTGCACAGCGTGAGGAACTCCGTCGGTCTTTAGGGCTACTGATTGGTCCTCTGACTCGGGACATGTTTGAACATTGGATGTATACCCACCCGGACCACACCGCCCAGGAGCGCGATAGGAAATACTTAGAGATTTGCAAACGGTTTAGGCTCAGTCCGGTAGACGCATCGGGTCTTGAATCCGAAGTCGCGGCGAGTTGGTTCGACACCATCCATTTTTTCTTGTATCCGTTTTACGCAATAGAGTATTCGATCTCCGAACTTGGTGCATTGCAGCTTTTTGAGTTGTATCGCGCGGATCCAAAGCGTGGAGTCACTCTGTACAAACAGGGGGCCAGTACAGATTTTAATGATTCCATCTCGGATATTTATCGGAGAACGGGCATCGAGTTCGATTTTTCAGAGAGAATAGTCAAGAGGATCGGTGAATTTTTGGAGAGTCAAATCGAGCAATTGAGGTAACCGGTCGGGGAGCGGGTTGTGCTTTGTTGATAGGCGAATTTCGTGATCGCTGGTTTGTTACAAGACGCCGAGCCGCAGGGTGAAGAAAGTGAAGGTGTTATGGAACTCCGAAATACTGTTTCAAAGCTGTCGGCTCGGTGGACGAAATAGCGCTTAAGATGGCTTGAGCATTTTCTTGATTGTAGGAACCATTCGCTCGCTTTTCAACAGTCGTGAATATCTCTGCTGCATGTTCAATGAACCGTTTCGCTTGGTGTACGTCGTCTGGATTGGAGGATAAAAGCATGATACCAGCACCGGACAATCCAGCTGACACATCATCCATACTTATGTTTTGTTGTCTATCTCTATCGTAATATTCAGAAACAACGTATAACTTCGCACCTGCTTCTCTTAATTCTGTAGATACAAATTCGAGGTCAGCACGTGATGGATTCTTCGCTAACACTTGTTCCGCAGAATCGAAAGTAAAGAGGCAGTCGTTGACAGTGCCCCAATTTTGGTCGGCATCTGATGCTGCTAATCGGTATATCTGAACCATCGATACGAGAAGAGCGACAATCGCAAACCCATTGCACCAGAAGAATATCTCAGGTAATCGAGTCCGTCTATTCATTCTCATGAAATCAACGAAAAGCCCTATTAGAAGCCCTAAGGTGCCTAAGCCTAAGCTAGACGCGGCACGGAATCCAATTGGTGGGAACCAGGTCCACCAATTTGTTGCTGGTACGCGAACCGGCAATCCGAAGGCTCCAAGCACTAGACCAGTGATCGTGCCCAAAAACATAATCGATGTATAGAACCGCATGGAATCACCTCGTCACGCTAATCAATAAATGGTATTAATCTCGACGTCTTTTTCTAATACTGTCTATAGGTATCTCCAAAGTGTGAAATTAAGGAAGTTTCCTCAACTTTGATTCTATACGAGTAGGCGACGAAAAACAGAACGAAATTGAACGCGACTTACAGCCAGGACTCCATGCCTAGGCTAAATCCTAGATCCAAACTTCTAGATCCAAACTCCTGTGCCACTAACCAATCTCCCAATCGCGATTGCATATTGGGGGACCTCCAACGTCCACCTCTTGTGCTGCAACGTATGACCGTGGGAAAGGGCAGGGGGTTATTCCAGCGGGATCGACCTAGTCTACGAGTATGTCTTTATGACTGTATTTCAGACCAGTGACAGAGGATTGAACAGGCGAATGTCGAAATCTTAGGTAAAATTTTACTGATGGGTGTGGGCGTTCATGAAAACTCTATTTCAGTACAACTGGCAGGTTCGGGATGACTGGTTTTCTTGGTGCGAAACGGTTCCGGAGGGTGACCTGCTCAAATCGCGTGGGGCAGGGGTTGGGGGAATTTTGAAAACGCTGTTTCACATCGTTGCGGTCGAATACAGTTGGATTTGTGATATCACAGGGCGTCCCGATCTCGACGACGACTTCGAAGCACATGCGAGCCTAGAG
This sequence comes from Alicyclobacillus fastidiosus, assembly GCA_029166985.1. Classification (GTDB taxonomy): domain Bacteria; phylum Bacillota; class Bacilli; order Alicyclobacillales; family Alicyclobacillaceae; genus Alicyclobacillus; species Alicyclobacillus fastidiosus_A. The sequence continues at coordinate 1,406,500 of CP119138.1, forward strand.
CGCGTTGTGTCACTCTCGAGAACCCTTCACCCTGTGGTCGGTGACTTCGTCTTAAACTGGACGGACAGCCGCCACCAAGAGAAGGTGACGGTTTATCATCCACGAACAGGTCAACAGGAAACATTTCGGGAGGGTGAGATATTAGACCATATCATCGCTCATGAAATTCATCATATAGGCCAGTTGTCTGTGTGGGCGCGGGAACTTGGCAGAGAGCCGGTCACGGCGAACCTCATTCGAAGAGGGATTTACAACTGAGTCAACTGGGAAACTCCATCCATAATACCGGAATTTCAGACGCAGCGTCATCGTGGGCAAAGGGTAAAGGAGCGGGGGAATTGGGGACGAGTAAAATCTTGATGGATTTCGTAGAGGAGTTTGAAACGGATCGGCTTTTGATCCGGTCTCCACGATGGGGGGACGGCGCCGCGGTAAATATGGCGATTCGGGAAAGCATTGACGAGTTGCGCCCATGGATGCCGTGGGCGAAACACCTGCCGACCATCGATGAAACTGAGGAGAACGTGCGTGTAGCACGGCTGAAGTTTTTAGAGCGCTCCGAGTTGCGGCTACATATCTATCATAAGGAAACAGGAGCATTCGTAGGTGGTAGTGGCTTGCATCGCATCGATTGGGAAGCCAAAAAGTTTGAAATAGGATATTGGATTCGAACATCACAGAGCGGGAAAGGCTTCATGACGGAAGCGGTCGAGGGCATTACCGATTTTGCCATTCGCTCGTTGTTGGCCAATCGCATCGAAATCCGCTGTGACTCTACGAATACACGCAGTGCTCGTGTACCCGAGCGACTCGGTTTTACGTTGGAGGGCATGTTGCGCAATGAAGCATGTGACGTCAGTGGATCCCTGCGCCATACCATGGTCTTTGCGAAGGTTCGCGGATTCGAGTTCTGATACCGAGCGACGGTTCAAGTATCGAGCTTGCGTGGCGCAGGATCCCGCCCAGCCGACCTGATGCATGAGGGGCTACTCGAGCGAGCGCCCCTTAGGTATCAACGTAACCTGACCGGCTTCAAGCGGTAATTGCATACTTTGAGCGTCTTGGGATCGAGGATGGAAACGGTGACCTCACCGCCTCGTCGATTCACCAAACATCACAATCAAGTATGGAGTTTTACAAGTCGCAGTAAACGTGAAAATCTCCTCGCACAGATGGCCTTGGAGAGGAGGCGTGCGAGGAGATCAAGGTGAAGGATATCAGGCACCTTTATTATAGGCACGGTCGTTTTTGATGTTCAATGAAACGTGTACTCTACATATAGCCAATTCAAGTGCGTGTGGGGGAGTTGCTTGATGCGCAACTCGTTGTACTGTAAGTCTGCAGAGTTTCGTACGATGTGGAGTAACATTCAGTGCGAGGAGGATTTGAATGGAGTTTCACGCTACCAGGCTCTTGGTCCGTAATTTTCGTGAAAGCCTCGCATTTTACAGGGACGTTTTGGAATTCAAAGGATGGCATAACGATGAAATGGAGTACGCGTATTTTGAAGAAAAACAGTTGGCGCTTTTTGCGCGAGAGAGAATGCCTGCTGCCATAAGCACGGCTTCTACCACGTCGTCACCGCAATTCGTGCTTCAATTTGAGATCGAAGATGTGGATGAGGTATATAGGAAATTGTTGGGGAAGGGCATTCACTTTGTCACACCGCCGACCGATATGGTGGACTGGGGATCCCGAGTCGCTCATTTTTGTGATCCTGACGGGAATTTGATCGAGCTTTACAAGTCTATTAGGGACTAGTTGTCCAACTTTCGCTCGAACCCAATCACCCGTAGCTGCATGGGGAAAGGCCGCTTTCGTCATCGCAACGAGGAAAACCATCCGCACGCCCGGATGGTCCTCCGTGTAGCCGATGAGTGGCAAGGGAGAGCATGCCGACATTAGAAAACCCGGTAGTTGCGAATCTCGAGGGCGACCAAATCCCCTACTTGGATGACAGGGTGATCATTGGACGCAACATAGGTGTGAATCGCATGGCTCCCTGTCAAGCGGATTTCGAGGTCGTAGTGTGTACCCTTGAAGCGCGATTGGACAACGGTGCCGATTGCGTCGTCTTCTATTCGGGGAGATCGGATTTCGATATCCGTTGGCCGGATGACGACGCTGACCTCTGAGGCTTCAGGGTGTCCTTTGACAGGGAGTTGAATAGGACCTATCGACACGGTCTCACGTTGAACGGTTCCTGTAAATCGATTTGCCTCCCCGACGAAACCAGCCACGAAGAGGTTTGATGGTGTTTCGTACACTTCTTTTGGCGTTGCGAATTGCTCAATGTGCCCTTGATTCATCACGAGTACGCGGTCGGCGACCTCGAGTGCTTCTTCTTGGTCGTGCGTGACGAATATACTCGTGATCCCGACTTCATCATGGATTTGCCGAATCCACTTGCGAAGTTCACGCCGAACTTGTGAATCAATTGCCGAAAATGGTTCGTCCAACAAAAGTACGCTAGGATTTGGTGCAAGAGCTCTCGCCAAAGCCACTCGTTGCGCTTGCCCTCCGGACAATTCACGTGGGTATCGACGCTCTAGTCCTCCCAGTCGAACCAGGTTCAGCATTTCACTGACACGTTTGTGCACCCGGTCGGATGGGAGCTTTTGTACCCGCAGGCCAAACGCAATATTGTCAAATACAGTCATGTGTTTAAATAAGGCATAGTTTTGAAAGACAAAGCCAACGCCACGTCGTTGGGGTGGTACGCCGTCAACCGATTCTCCCCTGATTTTTACCTCTCCAGAGGTCTGACGTTCCAATCCCGCGATGATGCGAAGCAAGGTCGTCTTGCCACTCCCACTGGGACCTAAAAAGCCGATCATTTCACCGTTTTCAATGGAAAAGCTAACGCCCCGTAGAGCCCCGTACGTCCCAGTGAAGTGTTTAACCACATCTTGGACTTCTATCGTCAACGCGAATCACTCCCTTGTTTTCTCTTTGTCAGTTGAAGCAGGATGAGCGTCACAAATGAACCAGCGGCTAAAACGAGGGACACGGCATATGCAGCCGCCATCTGGTTGTCCGCAGTCGCCTGATAGACGTAGAGGGTGGCAGATTGAGTGACCATGATGACGCTTCCAGACACGACCAGGACCGCACCAAATTCACCCAAGGATCTTGATATTGTCAACATCACGCCATACATTACACTCCATTTGATTTCCGGGAACGTCACTTTCCAAAACGTAACCCATGGACCTGCTCCCAGCGTAAAAGCGGCCTCCTCCTCGCCGATGCCGATTTGCATCAGATGCGGGACGAGCTCGCGCACGACAAATGGGAATGTGACGAACAGTGTGGCGGCTACCATTCCAGGCATGGCAAATATAAATTTGATGTTGGCATGTTGCAGTACTCCACCGACAAACGTATTTGGACCATACATAAGCACGAGAGCCAAACCTGCGATGACCGGAGATACGGCGAACGGCAAGTCGACGATCACGTTGAACACTTTCCAGCCTACGCCCTTGCGTGCGATGTGAAGTGCCACCAGCACGCCGGCGATCGTATTCAATGAGACGGTACACAGTGTAATTTCAGCGGTCAATTTGAGTGAAAACAACGCCTCCGGCGCGGCCAATTCTTTCGTGAACGAGCTGACGCCATGTTGCAACGCGCCTGCTACAATGCCTGCCACAGGTAGAATGATGAGCACAAGAAACCAAATGTAAGTGATACTAAAGAGTGACATTCGGCGTATCATGGATGTCCCTCCCCTGACGGAAGATCCTTGCGAAGATCGACCTAAGAGTACCTCTCGGTCTGTCATGCAGCAGGTAGAACTGGTATATGAGAGCGAGTAAGGCAACCGCTACAAGCACGACTGACACGGCCGCAGAGCCTTGTTGGTCGTCGTTTTCGAGTAACCCGTAAAGATAGACAGCCGCGACTTCCGTGTGCATGGGCTTGTTCCCGGCTACCATGACCACTGCACCGAACTCAGCGAGTGCTCGGCTGAAACTGAGTGAGAACCCCGAGAGCACACCGGGTAAAATGGTCGGAAATACGATGGAGCGAAATACTCTGAAGGGGCGGGCCCCCAAAGTCGCTGCAGCCTCCTGCATTCCGCGGTCCATGTCGCCGAGCAGTGGTTGGACAGAACGCACTGTGTACGGAAAGGTGACAAAAACCATCGCGATGACGATCGCCACAGGAGAGTAGATCAGATGAATGCCGTGACGGAGAAACCACATCCCAATTGGGGAGGTTGGTCCGTAGAGAAAGATGAGCATCAATCCACTGACGGTCGTTGGAATCGCAAAAGGGAGGTCCACGATTGCGTTCAGCACGGTTTTCCCCGGTATTTGTCTCTCGAACATGTACGCGACAAACGTTCCAGCTATCACGTTGATCAGCGCTGCGATCAGTGCGGTTTCGACCGTGAGTTCAAACGCCGAAACTGCCATCGGGCCGGTGACGGATCGTAGAAAAGCACGCCAGCCGTTTGAAAACGCTTGTTGAAAGATGGCTCCAATTGGAAGCACGATGAGCAATATCAGGTATCCTGAAAACGTCGTGAATGCAAAATGCCGGAGTTTGATACGCATTTATTTTGACTCCAGGACGGTGTTCCAAATACCGTTTGTCGAATAAAGGTCCGCGTTGATCTTGTTCCATCCGCCCAGCTGTGCCACGGTGAATAGGTCTTTAGGCGTCTTGTAAAGGGAGTCCGCTTTCGTCTTCAGCGCTGGGTCGACTGGCCTAAAACCTGCGTTCATGTAGATTTGCTGAGCAGTCGCACCCTCTAACCACTGTACGAATGCCTCTGCCACTTGACGGTCGCCATGCTTATCGACGTTCTTGTCGACGACGGCGATTGGGTTTTCGATGAGCATCGTGGAACTCGGTATTACCTCGTCGAACGTCTTTAGATTGTTGCTTGCTTCCAAAATCTCATTTTCGTAACTTACGATTGCATCCCCGGTGCCGCTGGTGAACGTGGTCATTGATGCCTCACCGGACTTGTCGAGTACGTCGACATTCTTCAGGATCTTCTCCAATAGCGATTCTGCATCTTTAGCACCGTTGCTGCGGGACGTCGCATAGTAGATCGCGTTGATATCCCACTTTGCTCCGCCAGAGGTAGAGGGGTTCGGGAGATCGACGACCACACCTGGCTTTGCAAGGTCGGACCAGGTGGTGATATGTTTGGGATTCCCACTTCTCACACCGATGGCCACAATCGAGTCCGTCACCATACCGCCAGTGGGACCAGATTTCCAATTGTGCGTAATCAGTCCCGCCTGCTGAATTTTGTTGACGTCGTCTTCTAGCGACAAGGCGGCGACGTCGACCGGGAGCCCGCTGGCGATAGCCCGAGCCTCAGCGCCAGAAGCGTCAAACGAAGCATTGAAAGTCACAGTCTGACCAGTTTTAGCCTTCCAGTACTTCTCGAATGCTGGAAACAACTCATTCTCATACACATTTTTCGTAACACTGTAAGACCCGAAGTACAGCGTGACCGGTTTCGTCGATGACGATGCCCCGGTACTGTTCGCCTGATCATTTGCAGAAGAGCCTGCTGAACTCTGTGTACCGCAGGCAACAAGCCCTAAACTCGCCAACAAGACGGATCCGGCGATGGCTATTTTATTCATACGAGTACCCCTCCAAATATACCGACTATACAACTGAGAATTATGGGTTTTGATAAGCCGAGTATATGTGCCAGTGGTACGGGGGGGCAACGAAAGCGTGGAGTATCCGCTCATTTTCGCCTGTTTTGTTATGATGTCATAACAAGTTAAATAACAGCCAATTCCTCTGACTGTTTCACATCGCAATGCTTTTTTTGGGGGGATATGTCTCTCTATCGCGTGGTGTGTCGCTCTTGGGGGTGACGAACCGCATTCAACCAATCCAACGTCAATCGTCGCAGATCTTCTGAACTGCATCCAGTCGAGTAGGTGTGGTCAGCCTCCCGCAAGACTTCGACTCGGCACGTCCTTGAATTTGAGCCGAATGCATCTAAATAGCGTGAACAATTGCTCACAGGAATCTCTTCGTCCGATGTCCCGTGGACCACAAGTGTCCGGCCCGTAAAGTGTTTGGCGGCTTCGAGCGGATCGTGTGCTAATAGCGAGTCAAAATATGAAGGTGTCAAGTCATACCCGAGGTAACAGGTGGTACCCAGTCGATAGCAGTCGTTTTGTACGTCACTGCCTGTGATGGCTGTGATCTCCTCGAAGGGATGCGCCACAGCGGACCATAGGATCAAGTTTTTGACGCGGGGGTCCGAGTTGGCAGTCAATACGGCTACCGCACCGCCAAGACTATGTCCCAGCAGGGTGAGCTCCTCAGTGTCAACGCCATCTAAGGAGTAGACATAGTCTAACACGCAATGGGTTTGCTCAATCATCGAAGATAAACCCAGTGCTCCATAGTCGCCAGTGCTTTCTCCACATCCGGCATAGTCAAAGCGCACGACGAGAAACCCTGCTTGTTCAAGGAGCCGACTCGTTGTCACGAACAGGCGGTTCACGCCGATGCGATTGCCAACAAAGCCGTGGCAGATGACGACGACTGGGCACTTTCGCGCGAATTCCTGTACTGCACTCGGTTCTTCTACAGGTCGATGCAACGTCATCGCCAGAGTCGATCCGGCGAACTGCAACTGATGAAATACCTCCATGGGTTACATCCTCCCGTATACTCTGACTGTTCTCATAACGCCTTTGAGCGTTCCTTTGGCCCATGTCCATGTAAAGGAGCCGTTTGACCCTGACAAGAGAGCGCGATCTATGTCAAGTATATCTTCGGGGTAGACCGAATTCATTCTAAAATACATTAAACCTAGTGTTTTTGTTTGTTTTGTAATGACGTTATAACACCGTAGAAGGGAGTATGACAGCACACAACGACGGTTATTCCCGCGACAGCTTGACCTCAAAGTGGTAACGACTGGACGCGTACCGAACCTCAGAGAATTCAACCGGGGTCCCGGTCTCGTCCGACGTCACGCGACGGATCATCAGGATGGGCTCATCGGACTTGATAGATAGTTCCTGAATGTCCTCGTAGACTGCACGTGTCGCATAGATCTCTTGTCGTCCGAACGAGATTTTCACGCCGTACTGCTCAAAGAAACCGTAGACGTGATTGTATACATCCCGCAATTCGAGCGCAGTATCCAGGTTGAGTTGTGGGGGAGGAACCAAATAGGACGTCTCGCGAAAAATAGGGGTACCCTCGACTTTGGCCAGACGGCGAATTTGAATTACGTCACTTGACGGTTTGACGCCGAGAAACTCTGCGACGATCATCGGGCACGTCGTTACGTGGATCCCTTTCAGTTCGATCTCCACGGCGTGTCCGTGAGATCGCAGTTCCTCCGCAAAACCGTGCAGTTTCGAGGCGGCGAATGCCTGTTCCCTGCCGACGAGGTACGTTCCTTTGCCCTGCCTCCGAATTAGGTAGCCTAACGAAACCAAATCCCGAATGGCCTGGCGGACGGTAATTCGACTAACTCCCATTTCTTCAGCCAACTCAGATTCTGAGGGGATCTTGTCCCCGATATGCCACTTCCCATCTTGTATATCCTTGAGAATTTTGTTCTTTAGGTGTTGATATAGCGGGACACTTGTCTTCATGCCTCAACCTCCTTTGCGCTCAAAGCTCTAGTCGTTGTGTACCTTTCGAGCGGCCAATGTCGTGGACGAGCGGGCATCGGTCGCGATAAGAACATCCCTTGGTCACTGTGTCGAACAATATGTATAAGACTAATTAAGTCGCTCGGAATTATCAACATTTTATTGTGAAATGAGGCGTATGCACCGTATAGCCAATAGGTGGAGACCTGTTCTGTCGATGATGACTAACCCGTTCCTACTGCCATCTAAATATGAGTATTAGGCAAGAACTCATGAAGTTCCGACATGGATCATAGACCTTCGCGACTGTACCCTATAAACAGCTGAAAACGCATTCATTCTAGGTTTTTGCAGAGGGGTGTGGGAAGTTAATCAGTGTTTTCGGTATGAGGGGGCGGTTTTGCGGATATGAACGACAACACCGGAACTTCACGAACAGAGGACGTCACGGCTGTGTGGATGAAAGAACCTTGAGAACGGGGTGAATGAGATGGATAAGAGTGTCCCGTCAAGACGTTGGTTGCGCATTATTCCAGTGGCTTTGCTGATGTACACAATTGCATATATCGATAAATCGAATGTTAGTTTTGCATTTTCCGGCATGGAGAAGGACCTGGGGTTTGGCGCTACGGCTTCCGGACTGGTCTCAGGCATATTATTTTTCGGGTATTTGTTTACGCAAATGGCCGGAGGCTATATGGCATCGCGAAGCAGTCCCAAGAAAATCGTATTTTGGTTGCTGATCATCTGGGGCCTGTTCGCGATGTTGACCGGGCTTGCACACAACCTAACCGAGTTATTAATCGCGAGATTTATGCTTGGTTTAGCGGAAGGTGGCGTATTCCCTTCGACCATTGTGTTATTTAGCAGGTGGTTCCCGAGTCATGAACGCGCTAGAGCAACTGGATATTGGATCCTGTGTCAATCGCTCGGGTCCATCGTGATGGCTCCGCTATCCGGTTGGATCTTGTACCTGTTGAATTGGCGGTGGTTATTTTTTATTGAAGGAGCAATGCCTTGGGTGTGGGCGATCGTTTGGTGGATTTTTATATCCGACGACCCTAGGCAGGCCAATTGGATTTCTGAGGAAGAAAGAAACTACATCGTGACTGCGCTAGAAGCAGAGCAGAATTCCATTCCGCGAGGTAAGACCAATTACCTGGAAGCGCTGCGCGACAAACGTGTGTGGATCTTGCTCGTCTACCTGCTCTTCGAACAGATTGGGTATTACGGAGTCAGCATGTGGTTGCCTACCATCGTGAAGAGCTTCAGCCACCAAGGAAGCGTCGGGGTGGGGTATCTCACAGCTCTTCCCTGGATTGCTGCAATGATCGGGATTATTATCAACTCCAATCATTCCGACAGAACCGGTGAGCGCATAAAACATGCTTCCTATCCATTGATGATTGGCGCCATTTTCCTGGTGGCGTCCGTGTTAATCGGGGCTTCTCACCCAGTATGGAGCCTCGTCTGTACAATCCTCGCCGTTGGTGTCATGAATTCATATAACGGCGTCGTTTGGGCGATTCCAGCATCGATTTTCGCTTCGAACAACCTAGGTGGGACAGTTGGGTTTATCAATGGAATTGCGAACCTTGGAGGATTCTTCGGCCCTTTTATCGTCGGATTTCTGATTCAGTCTACTGGTCATTTCTTGTATGGAACGATATTTAATGCGGTATGCCTGATTGTTGCGGGCCTTGTTATTCTCCCCCTTGCCAATCCAGGGTTCAAGAGCGGCAAGGGCAACTACGTAAACCACGCAGTCCGTTCGAAATAGCCCAGTGCGCTTCTTTGTAACGGACGTGGTGTGGCATGTTGACAATGGTTGAATTCAAACAAAGGTGGTATGGGATATGAATGTGAAATACATGGAACTTAGCGGAAAAATTGCACTTGTTACAGGAGCGAGTGGGGGAATTGGCCGTGCGGTTGCCCTTGACCTTGCCGAATTAGGCGCGAAAGTTGCCGTGAATTACCTGAGTAATCGAGACGGTGCTGATGAGACGGTTGAAACCATCCGGAAGCGGGGAGGACACGCCGTCGCGATTCAGGCTGATGTTACGAATGAAGAACAAATTCAAAGTCTCGTTGAACAAACGGAAAAGTCGTTCGGTGACAGCATTGACATTTTGGTAAACAATACCGGTACGCTTGTGGAACGTCGGGCAGTCGAGGATATGACGATGGATCTGTGGAAACAGGTTATGGACGTCAACGTCACGTCGGCCGTGTTCACGAGTAAAGCGGTGATCCCTGGAATGAAGGCGAAGGGCTTTGGCAATATCATCAATTTGAGTTCCCTTGCAGCACACAATGGCGGGGGCTTGAGGGCCATTGCGTACGGTGCTTCGAAGGGAGCGATTGTCACGTTCACTCGTGGACTAGCGAGAGAGCTCGCCCCATATGGGATTCGCGTCAATTGTGTCGCCCCAGGATTCATCGACGATACGAAGTTTCATGCGACATTTACAACTCCAGAGGCGCGTGACGCTACTATCGCGGGCATTCCTCTGGGTCGCGCTGGCGTTCCCCAAGACGTGAGTCGCAGTATCGTCTTTCTCGCAACCGAACAGAGTTCCTTCATCACGGGTGAGACGTTGGATATCAACGGTGGTGTATTGATGAGGTAGAGATGCGGCAAGAATTCGTTCGAAAGGTCGGTTTCCACATACGTGGACCGACCTTCTTTTAGATCGATCCACCAGTAGCTCAGAAACTCAAGATGGGTGGTTGCGCGTCGGTGATGAAGTCCTGTTCGAGAATAATGTCTTTTCCGATGACAGTTCTCGTCTGTTCGCGGTAGTCCGAAGGCGAGATGCCAATCTTATCGTGAAACAGCCTCGAGAAGTAGTGCGGCGTCAGGCCGACCCGTTCGGCTACATCCGCGATCGGGACATTGGTCATGGAGAGAAATTCCATGGCCTTCTCGAGACGGATATTTTGCAGGTATTGAATCGGGGTAATGCCAGTCTTTGCACGGAACAGGTCGATGAGATAGTGTGGATGATAGCCCATATGACCAGCGACTTCCTGCAATATAACCCGCGATTGAAGATGTTCTTTGAGATAAGCGATCATCTGCTGTACTATGGGGTGATCGCTTGACACACCCTGCGGGATCGGACTTTGTATTTCATTGTGTGTGGCAGGGCCTCTGTTGCTATGAAGAATCGATAATAAGGCGCTCTTGAATCCGACGTCGATTCGATAAGGAAACATTGTGTTGGGAGTGCGTAGATTCGCACAGGATAGGTGAAACAGCTGTGCAAATTGGGTTGTATCCGTCACCATTTGCGGACCCAGGACGTTGAATGTGCGAATGAAGTCAACTAGCTCGTCCTGGACGATGAACTTGAAGTCGAGCGTGGTCGTATCAGCGGTGTAATGGAAACTGTGCTCAACGCCCTGCTCAAACAAAAAACCATCGCCTGTCCGACACGGGAACGACTGGTCTTGTACACGAATAGATCCCGCGCCTTCCGTCACCAGGATGAACTGAAAAAAGTCATCGTGCACATGGGGCTTTACGCCGCTGTTTCGTGAGTAATCAATGCGAGCGATCCACAACACACGTAGTTGGTTATCTCGCAATTGCCTCTCGTGCATATCAGCTTTCTCCCTTTCCTTCGATTCTTTGTCGTTACTCTGCCAAATTCCCCGCGGTGCTCCGCCTCTTATCACCCGCAACGGAGAAAAAGATACGTTGGGTGACAAGGTATCTTTCGTAAAAAACGACATAAAATAACTCGTTACACCGAGTTTCAAAGCGAATTTGAAGGGGAGTAGTCATCCGCGTGGTTTCGTATATGGATTTCACATCTCCTGATTTCATCCAGCTTCCTACCCATGTTATCAGTCGCATGCTGAGTTGACGATAAGGACATCCAGGTAAGCCTTGGCCGAATTTGCCGCGAAGGAGGCAACCTCTGTGATCATTTGTGAGTATGTGCAACACGTTTCTCTGGCAGTCACCGACCTTACGAGCGCTAGACGATTCTACAAGAAGGTTTTAGGACTTCAGGAGATAGAACGACCGAATTTCCACTTTCCGGGAACGTGGTTCGCCATCGGTGCTCAACAACTACACCTGATTGTCAATCCAAGGGCGCAGACGTTGCGGGAGATCCCGACTATCGATTCGATGGAGAGTCACTTTGCCATTCGCATTGCCAACTATGATGCCGCCATTAGACACTTATCGTCGATAGGCGTCCCGTTCGTTGCCAATCCAGGCAGTGCCACAGGGTGGAAACAAATCTACGTTTGCGATCCCGATGGCAACGTGATCGAACTCAACAGTCTGTGAGAGGGTTGCCCGACGAGGGGAAGGATCCCCTCTTTCGTCAGGGCGTCGCACTTGGGATGGGCGTTTAGGGCACACCAGGTGTCAGCATCTGGATGCTTGTCATTTCTTCTGCCACCAAGCGGATAGAGGAGATGACCTTGCCGGACGAATCCAGTCCCCAAACAGCGATGTTGACGTCGAGCGTGCCAGTCATGCCGAATTGAAACTCATATTGCGATGTAAACTGTACATGATACGTTCTCGTTGTATCGGTTACGGGCGATAGATAGAACAGCTCGTGTACGTAGGGGACTTTGCTCCCGTCGGACAGGTCAAATCCGAGTATCTGAATCGATGCTTGGTTATTCGTGTCGTTGTTCAGGATGGACACGTAGATGGACTGCGCGTCCGTTCCTGTGCGGAGAACTGGGCCTGTCGTACGGACGACCTCGGGAGCCGGAAGCGGGTTGGATGTCAGAAAGGGGACATATTCGGTGACGCCGTCTGGATCGATCACAGAATTTCCGGTTCCAATGGGGGCCGGGCCGGTTGGGCTTCCCCACCAGTTGTTTGTGGCATCCAGTCGCAAATTTGGCGTGGCAGCATCGTAGGCGCCGGTGTCCAAGTTCAGTCCAGCCACTGCATTTCCTTGAATGGAGTTATCATGTGCCACGATATTGGCATTCGGTACGCCACCACTAAAGGCTGTTGTCACTCGAATGCCAGATGATATCCCACCTTCAAGAACATTCCCGTCGATTTCCGTGTAGTTTGTCGCGCCGCCGAAGAATACGGAAGATCCCTGAGTCTCTTGCATGGTGTTTCCGATTAGCTTGACATTCGTCGTGCTGGTCAATGCGATCGAATTGTCGCGAAAAAATCGATTGCGAGCGATGGTCAAATTATTGTTGGCCGTGCCTGGGTCACCACCGATATTGATGGAAGCTTCACTATGGCCGCCGGCAAAATAATTCGCCTCAATTAAGAGATTTGACGCACCAAGTGACGAGTAAATGGCGTTTCCAAAGCCGCTGTTGTCGACCAAAAGATTATTTCGAATTTGTACCATCTTCTCCCCGTTCGAATGGACATACATACCCGTCACGTTGTTTCTGATGATGTTGTTTTGAATCGAATAGCCAGATACGGTTGTTGGCGCAAAAATCCCCGCCCATTGCGTGTTCATTTCGACGGTAAACCCATCAAAAACCACATTGTCGGATTGAATTTGAACCGATCCGGTTGTATCACTTGATACGATGATACTTTCCATGGCGAACGCACCGCGACTTGTGGCATCAACACCTGCTTGAGCACCCAACAATTGCACGATCTTGTCGATGACCACGGTCTCGTAATAGATGCCTGGCGCAACACGGATGGTGTCATAAGTGTTTGCTGCTGCAATGGCCGCGGTAATCGTTGGCTGATCGACGGGTACGTTAATTTCGTTTGCCATGTATCACACTACTTTCCATGCCAGAATATCGAATACTGGAATATATTCAGGAAGAGTGAGAGCTGTTTGGATTTACGTACGCGGTTTGCTGTGCTCGCGAGATTTATTTGTCGTCTTTTCCCCAAAACTTCCCCCACGATAGGAATGCTGGCGTCAGACAAAAGGCGAAAAAACCCCAGCGTGACGTGACGAGTGATACCAATATGCAAATAATCGGTATACCAATCGTGAGAATGGTTCGAATGTGTCTTGGTTTCACGGCTAATCCCTTTCATCATCGATTTACCCACTTGTGCACGCATGGCAGCTCCATCGCAGTTCTACCAGATGGCTTTTCAACCTTCAGTTTATCCGACATGTCTGGTGTGTGCATCGGCGTGTTTCAACAGATAAAAGAACCCGACCCAGATGGAATGAACGATCAGGTAGATGACAAAGGAGACCCCTAGACCATAACCATGTTGGTAGTGGAATATTCCGGCTTTGAGTGTGCCCCATTCAAGGCATGTAGAGGCCGATGCGAAGCCGAGAATATAAAGTGGACTGAACTTAATTTTTACTTTTAAAGCATCGTACAGGAAGAAAAAAAAGTAACTTACGGGACCGTACATCCAATACGAGACGAAATCCATGAGTTCAAACTTCGAGTTATCGTTGACGTCATAAAAACTCACTGGTATTACGCTGAGGACATGGTCAAAGAAGAACCCGAACGTCACGCCGCACATGAAGAATAGAATGGAAAGCTTGCTAGAGAAGCGGCGAGGGAGTGCAAAGATCACGCAAATGCCTACGACAATCGCTAAAATTACGGTCCATTCGTTGGCGTCAAAGTGGTTATCGTATACTTTGAGGGCAATCACGCTCGACTCACGTTCTTCCTGTCAAACCTCCTGTACCACCACGTCAGGCACCATGCAATCGCGATGAAGCCGAAGTACGTGATACATGTGGACACGGCGTGCCATATGAATAAGTGACGATAGGTGATGACTTTGAGGAAGGCGAGAAGCCAATCGAATCCGACGAGTATCATCCAAATCCCAATGGCGATGAGCCACTTACGTTTCCGTAGTGCAGAGAAGTGCAAGGCGTCGACCGCCATCATAATCAGCAGCGGGATGGTGATGATTCTGCAGATGATCGTGGCAATGGATATGGTCACAGTTTTTCTTATCGTCACTACGTGCACATCGATATCAAATGTCGTGAACGTTGTTGTGGTGAGAATTAAAACAATGCAGTACAAAAAGACAAAGTCGAGAACGGACAAGTTCTTAGGCACTAACGAAAACGCGATAATGGTAAACCATGCGAACAACGCACACTCCGGCAACTGCATTTCTTACCTGCCCTCTCCTCAAACTTATTTGACCTAATTTTAGACTTCCGTTTCTCCCCAACTTCGATGCATTGGTTTGGTAAATGGATGGGGGCGGCTCTTCCCTCGAGTTGAGCGGGGAAAAGGGCATAGAATCAACCAGGAAGAGGCAAGGTTATCGTGAGGTGATTGTAGATGAAAATGGAGTCGGTACAAGACCAGTTAAAACAATGGGGAGAAATCATGATCACAACAGATGCGGGTGAGACGTATGAAATCCATCTAGGGGACACGAAGTTCGACCTCCAAAATCGCGTGATCGTGTTGTCCTCACCGCATGCTGAGTATATCATCGACGGCGATGCAATTGAAAACGTGAAAAAACATTATGGGCACAAGATAGAGAACTGAGATCTGGCGTCGGTCGGAAGTGATTTCAGGAGAGATTCAGCCTACGCACAGGCTGTATTCAGAGAGACGGAGTACACTTCCGACATGAACACCAGGGGAGGACGGTATGAGTGGCCGTCATGTCTGTTGAGCGAAGGTGGGGCTTGCAGTCGTCTCGTTTCAATGAGGTTCCAAAGTCGGCCACGATACGCGGTTCAGCGGATGCAACCCTCTGTGCATGTTCAGTCGTGATTCCCCCTGATCGGCCTTGCACATATGCAGGGCCACTTTTTTATTCTCCAATCTGATTGATTACTTACCCGTGTATACCCTTTGTCGGTTCGAAACGTCCGTGTAGGTGCGGGTGATGGGTCACGCTTCTTTTGCGACACATTCGAGTTCCATTCGAAGGATTTGAGGAGGAATGTGGAGAATTTAGAGTCTCACCCCCTGACGCTAAACGATGGCAGATACTGACGAACTGCCTTACAACATACAACGAGTGCTACTGTAGCTGAATGGAGAACGCGTATGGACAAAAGCGAATTAAAGAGCCTTATCGAATCAAGGTGTCGCGATGTGGAGGTCAAGTTTCTTGAGGAGTCGGAGTGGTTGTTGTTACAAACGGCTGAAGAACAGGCATTTGGTGCTATTCGACTGAGTGAGAGGTCGTTGGTCACGTTGTATGTTGACACGCTAACGGGACACCCTTTGGACTCCCTGTTGCGCTTAGACGGAATCCGCGTCGATTCAAGTATCAAAGGGGATTACATAGATAACACGATTGACGTTCATGACGCGTACGTCATACCGAGCATCGTCGATTATGCCGTTTCTTTGGGAATTGTGAAGCCGGGAGCGAGGGTTCACAGTTTAGAGGATTGACTCGCGTTTTCGCCGGTGCGACACAAATTCCACAAATTCCTTGGTCGTTTAGGACCAAAGAGGGTGTAGAGTATGTGTAAACGGTAAATTAAGAGGGTGCGATGATTTGGGGTTCAATCCGATGCCTTTAATGACTTATCTACGTGAACTATTAGGTCTTGAAGGTTGGTACTATAAACGGATGCAGAAGAAACTCAGTTCTTATTGAAATATAGAAAAAGTATGCATGAACGTATATCTGACGCGTATTCTCCGGTTTTTCTGACCCATCGAAAACGCAGGGGCTTTTGAGAAAATCAAAGGCTCCTGCGGTGCCATCTACAAATCATCTACAAATTTTATTTTTCGGCTTGCTCGAGCCCAATCATTTTTTCCAATTTACTCATAGCTTCTTTTTGCATTTTTCGGGTGACATGACTATACACATCGGCAGTTACTGCGATTGATGAATGTCCTAATCGTTGACTAACGGTTTTGAGATCAACTCCACTTTCCAACAACCAAGTTGCATGCGTATGACGAAGATCGTGGAACGTGATGATTGGCAATCCTAGGGCAGCCAGGGCTGATTTTACACCTTGTGCAAATGCATGCGGTTCTGGCGCCTTTAGTCCGGGTAGCTGGACAACATATTCTTCATCACTCCATGGTTTACCTGCGATATCCATTTCATTTTTTAAACGTGCCTTCCATGCGGTCATTTCGTTGATTGCGAACTCCGGCAGAACGATGTCCCTTGTACTGTCAGCTGTCTTTGGTTCAATCAGAATATCCCGCCTTTTATGTCGCTGCCGTGCACGGCGTATGTAGAGCGTGCTTCTTTCCAAATCTACATCGCGCCATTGCAGGCCGCACACTTCACCCAACCGTAAACCGCCATATGTAGCAAGAAACGCCCCGTAATATGCTACATACCCTTTGTGCTTGAGCCATTCCATCATTAATTTGGCCTGGCGTACATTTAAAGTATTTCGTTTTGGTGAGCGCCTGTCTGGCACATCTACTCGTTTCATGGGACTATCGTTCAATATTCCGCGTTTAATTGCGCGGTTTAGAGCCGCCTTCAGAGTTCGATGTATACGGTGGACCGTAACCGAAGACAAGGATTTTAGGTAATGGGCATACATACGGTTAATATCTGTGTGATTTAATTTGTCCAAGCGAATGTTGCCTATGCGCGGATTCAAATAACGATTAACACAGAGCTCATACGATGTAATAGTTGAAGGTTTCATATCGATACATTCACTATTCAGCCATCGCTTAAGCCATTCTGAAACCGTCATGTCGGTAGGAGTGTTTCCATCCGCGATTTCATTAAGATGGCGCCGTAATCGCTCACGTGCTTCAGCTTTTGTTTTGAATCCAGTGCGCCAGATCTGTTTGTACTTACCGGTAACAGGATCGCGACCTGCAGAGATGACATAACCGTAGCCGTTTTTTCGCTCTATAATTCGACCGGTAGCCACACTAACATCCCCAATCGAAGGCTTCTTCTTCGACTTCCAAGAACTCAACGAAGTCCGCTTTGATGATTCCGTCAAGGACGCCGAGAACGATGAAATCGTTCCGGTGCCGTTGTTCCCTGATCACGTCGCGCGCGGTGCGAAGGAATGGTTCGCGTATTTGAATGCCTTCAAGGATCCGAAGTGTCATGTCGTTTCCGAATGCAACGCAGACGACTTGGAGCTCATCGTTTGGCCATCCCTGTTCACGAAACACAGCATAGTCACCGGTTCGTAGACCGGCGGTGTCTAAACCGTCGTCAACGATTTCAACCGCAAACCGTTTATAGGGTGCATAGGATTTCACGGCCAACTGAGGTGGATTACTGACTGTATCGACATAAGTGACATTCAAGCTTGGAATCGCTCCATAAACACTAACCGGATAATAACTCACGTTAATCATCTCCTTAGTCAACGTGTCTGCGGCGTCCTACGACTTGGCCGTTCTTGAACATGAGTCGCGTGTATCCAATCCAAATCGAGTTGTCAAAATCACGACCAAATTGAGGCGTGTGTTCGTACCAAAGAAGCTGTTTGTATTTGGCGATTCTTGCTTTACCCATGGGCGGCGTGAGGTGGAACACCTCTGACAGTGCGATCGCAGCCAACCGCTCATCGTTTGGCATCGACTCGGATTCGAATAATTGCTTGACCATATACATCGGGGCCAACAGTTCCGCAGCCAAAATGTTGGCTTGTCGCTCCTGTAACTCTATAAACAATTTCGGTAGATGCAGTTGAGAACCACTATGCAAAATAATGTGTGCGATCTCGTGAGCTAGTTCATTGCGTTGCTCTACCGCGGATAAACGACTATCCACCTGGGCGATACGTGTTTTCATGAACGCCTTGCTACCGACTGGGCAAAACCTTATTTCAATACCGATAGCCGACGCTATGTATTCGAAGTCGATTTGACCCGGGGTGTAAATACCCAGGTCTTGATACAAAGCTCGCGTGAATTTCTGTACGTCTGTCACTGCAGTTGATGTCTCTAACATGTCGCTTCCCCCATGTATGCAAACATATGTTCGGTTTAAGGGTTTAAATGAAGGCGGCAACGTTTTTCGCTACCGCCGAAGCTTATTTCTTTCGTCCGCGCATGAGCATCTTTACTGTTTCGATGAGCTCGCGCTTTTTCTCTTCTGGATCCTTCAGAAAGTCCTTGAAAGCAACTTCCTCTTTGAGTTCGTTTAGGAACTCGACTTCTTCAGCAGAAAGGTCACTAATATCAAGGCCTAAGTCAGGATCGATATTTGGTTGTTTTCCGCTTACAAGATAGTCAATCGTAACCTCAAAGAACTCGGCCAACCTTTGAAGAAGTTCAAGGGAAGGTTCACGCTCGTCCCGTTCGTACATACCAATAGTGCTAGGACTTATTTTGAACTGTTTACCCAATTCTTCTTGTGTCAGAGATGCTTTGGTCCTAAGTTGGCGGAGTCTTACTCCAAACGAGGCCATCGTCACAGCCCCTTTCCAATACCATTTTAACACGCAACGTGTGAAATTAAATAAAATCGCACGAAATGTGTTACATAGCACGAAACGTGCTGTAGTGTGTGTTTGTACCACGTATCGTGCGATGGGGGTGTGAGAATGAACCGAGTAATCGCTGAACGTCTTGTTACACTTCGTGGAACTAAATCCCGCGAAGAGGTGGCTTGTGCCGTAGGAATTAGTGTAAGTGCATTATAGATGTACGAGAATGCGAGACGTATTCCGCGAGATGACATCAAAATTAAATTATCAACATATTACGGAGTGTCTGTTCAGGAACTTTTTTTTGATGAGCAATCGCACGAAATGTGCGATTCGGTGAATACAGCTTAAGGAGGTGTAACATGGAGGATTTTGTTACTAAATACGTGTGGCGCGGTAAGTTATATATCTGCTTCTGGAGCATGGACTCGCAGGGGGGTGTCATAACATCCAGAGTTGGGAAATCCAACGCACACACGAAGCGTCGTGATATGCGTTGGAACGGCTTTTACGGTCTGAAGTTGGTGCCGTGGCATTTAGGGCACGGTGGCAATGTGTCATGGTCTTGTGGCAGACGTACAACTTCTCCACAACGTGTACAGGTATAAACACCCTTACCGGGTTTCTGACCAGTTGTCGACATGTATCTCACCTTCTTTCGTGGGTTGATGGGTGGCACCAAACAACTTCCACATTCAGGAGACGGATCCTGTCGAACAGTAGCGCTTATCAAATTGTCAAGGAGCGAGGTGGTGTACATGTTCCGAACGGCAGACGACATCCCGTTTGTTTTTGGCTGCAAGGAGCTAGCAGAGATTATGGGCGTCTCAAAATCAACTGCCCGACGAATAATGCATGACGATGGGTTCCCGGTTCATCGGATCAGCGAAAAAAGTCACCGGATTTACAAGGATCAATTTTTGCGTTGGATGAACGGGGAGCGATTCAACTGCGAAAGCGCAAAAAGCGCTGTTCTGAATCGGTGAGTTGCAATCTGGCGAGGCGGACTTCAAATGGCATCATACATCGCTCCTAGAGAGGTGTGAGGGGCAGCCGCCCGAGTGGAGTCGGACAAGCTGGAGGTAATTGATTGGAGCAGGAATTGAAGATGGACTCCACCACCACCGATGGTCGGATCGGCAGTGGTGAAAGTCGGGGTGCTACGAGAGCGTAGCGTGAGAATGGTTCGCGTCGACCGAGAAGTTAATTTTCACGTCGTCGTACTGTTCAAGCAATTCGCTGGTGAGAGCTTCGATGAGTTGCTGGATGGTGTCAACTAACTTCTCTGTTCGTTCGTTCAATCAACGTTCCTCCATTCTCTTATGAACCTAGAAAGAAATTTCAGGTTCTGTGTAACAGTGTAACACCATCGAATTGAGCTGGACATGTCGAAACGAGGTGAATTTCATGGCTACTGAGATGAAAAGATTCATGGTTTCGATCCCGAGAGAATTAGAGCAGAAACTGATGATTTTGAAACAGCGTAGATTTTTCGGAGTCAGTTGGTCGGAGATGAGTCGGGAACTAATCGAGATAGGCGCAGATAAATTGATTGGTGAAAATAACCCGCAGCCTGCCAGTGAGTCGAACAGACCCGGATGAGGATATCCGTTGCGGCGATAAACAGAGAAGAGAGTGTTTCGGGGCAGTAGGTTCAGTGTCTATGTACTGTGGTGACTTTCACGGATAAATCGTACCACGCGATTCAGTAGTACGTTGACAACTTCATACCACTAGAGAGGAAGAGAACACGATGCCAATACCACACGCGTTGAAGATTAGCCGTACGAGTCGAGGGATGCGGCAAGGAGACGTCCCGGTTCCGTACAGCCAGCAGATGGTCAGTGCCATCGAGCAGGGCAAGCGAGAGATCGCTCCAGACATGGCGCCGCGCTTTGCAGAGGCACTAGACCATCCGGCGATGTACATGGAACTCGCTCGGGAGCTAACCGGGGGATATGGTCCGGCATGGCTTGATGGACCGAACGTGGACACGCATCGAGCGAGTATCCGGGAAAGATGTCTCGAGGAAATGGAAGAGGCAATGGATTTCATTCGTAAGTCACCGGCGAGCACGCTACCATCCGTCGAAACCGACGCAGACCACAAGCGGAGATATGAGCACCTGTTGCAGTGCTTCGACGCGATAGTCGCTCTCCACAACTACGTTGGGAGCCAGTGCATTGAATATGGATTTTCGATGATGCGATTGAGTCAGGACCACTACAACAAGCTCAAGTCGCGGAGATATGTTCAAGCCAACTAGGGGGTGAGTAAAACGAATCAGAGGATACGCGAAGCGGTAGAACGAGCTAAGCCGATATGGGATGAGGTCATTAAAAAAGACCCTCGCGCCAACGAGAGTCCTTCGGGAAAACACTGTACTTCGATTCTACCGATTCAATCGAAATTCTACAAGGGGAGGCAAGGAACATGATTCTTGGCGGATACGCTTCGCTGGTCGGTATTGGACTGGTGACGATTGGAGCAGCTGCGTTCGGTATGAATCGAGGCGACGTTCCTCGAGACACACACACCAAGACTTACATAGTTCAGGCGGGGGATACACTTTGGGGCATTTCAAATCGCTTTGACAGCCGAGATAACACGGATGCCGTGGAATCGTGGATAGAGCAAAAGAATCGTATCATCACTGATATTCAACCAGGTCAAACCATTGTGGTTCCGGTAAGGAGGTGATGGGACAAGCATCTTACGTCTACTCAAATTAGAAAGGAAGGTACATATGAACCTTGCGGAAATGGCAGGCGGAGGACTTGCCGAACGGGTTGACCTTGAGGTGAAGAAAGTGCTGGCAAACATCATGGACCCGAATACGGATGCCAAAAAGGCCAGGAAGCTTGTCGTGACGTTCAATTTTAAAGCGGATGAAAACCGCGACATCGCGGACGTCAGTATCGAAACGAAGACGACTTTGGCACCGGCCAAAGGACTCATCACCAAAATTGCCATGGGTGTATCGGGTACCGGTGAGACTGTTGCTCAAGAGTTGCAGCAGATGAAGCTGTTCGATGATACACCGTACAAGGAGTCGGAGGTACCGACCGACACCAACGTGTCCTACCTCGAAAGAAAACAAGCAGGGAGAGTGTAACGGATGATTAAGGAAGCACTTCAGTATCTAATTGGCCTTGGCAACACCCGTACCGAAGAAGTAGGCGGTCAAATTCTATCGACTCAACCGATGCATGTGATCGACGAACCAACGTGTAAAGCCATCGTAGTTCATAGCCTGTCTGGTCTTGTTCAGTACCTCAAATCAGAATTTGATGGTTCGCAAACGCTTATGATTCACGTCGAGGATCCAACGACTGTGAATGTGCTCACGAACTTCACCCGCGATCGCAAGAGAAATCTGCTCGTTCAAGCAAAAGCAATGATTCCCGAATTCCGTTGTGATAAGTGGTACGGCGCCGAGGATTTCAACATCAAACCCCAGTCGGTATTTGTCACGAACGCACACCGCGACGACATGCTGAAAGTTGTCGGAAACATCAAAGATGAGAACGTAGCGACCTTTGGAGACGATGGGGTATCCCAACAGGTAACAGCCAAGACAGGAGTTGCCACGGTAGGGAGCGTCAAGGTACCTAACCCAGTTAAATTGGCTCCATATCGAACCTTTGTGGAGGTTCGGCAACCGGAAAGCAATTTCGTGTTCCGTATGCGGTCTGGTCCAGAATGTGCATTGTTTGAGAGTGATGGCGGTGCGTGGAAAGTGGAAGCAATGGATACGGTTCAACAGTATCTCCAGAAAGAGCTGGATGAGCAAATCGAGGCTGGAACCATTGTGCTAATTGCCTAATGGCAAAAGGATGCCCTGCTCGTTCTGCCAAACGAGCAGGGATTAGTGACATCACAAGAAACTCTGACGACATTTTACAGCAGCATACAGTTTTGAACAACGACTGTTTACGGGGAGGTGATTACGGTTGGCATGGATAGAGTCTCACCAAACGCTTGCTGAGCATCCGAAGACAAAGCGTCTCGCGCGATCATTGGGCGTGAGCCGTCCAACTACTATAGGCATTTTGCACATGCTGTGGTGGTGGGCAATCGACTACGCCGAAGATGGTTATCTAAGCAAGTACACAAATGAGGACATAGCGGATGCAGTGATGTGGGATGGAGATCCTGACCTTCTGATACAAGCCCTGCAACATTCTGGTTTCGTTGATGAGGATATGCGTCTCCATGACTGGGATGATTACATCGGAAAGCTTAATGACAGGAAAGAAAAGAATAGGGAACGGCAGAAGAAGGCGCGCGAACGTAAGAAGAACGCAAACGTAACGTCGCAATTAAATAACGCAAGTGTCACGCGTACGTCACGCACACAAGACGACGACATACTCGTGAGTAACCAAACCATACCTAACCATACCAGTAGTAGTGATCACGATACTCTAGGTGGTCATGGTGACTCTGATGCCGTTGAAGAATCACCACAGGACAAGCCTATGCCACTACCACAAAAATCAGAACTGACAATTGAGCAATATTGCCAAGAGATTGAGTTCGAGATGGTAGCGTGTGGGGCTAACCCAAACTACGTGGCCAAGAAAGAGGCGCTGGACTGGATTAAAAAATTCCACGTGTCCAATGTGCCCATCGAATTCGTCAAAAGGGTCATTCGTGAAAAGTTTGAGCAGAACCCTAAAATCCACACGTTTACTTACTGCGCGGAGAGAGTTGAGGAACTGTGGGAGAAGGAGTTGGCGCTCAAATCTAACGTCGAGCCGATTAATTTCCAAGCTCGTTTAGTCGCCAGCAGGGCATCTCCAGAGACGTCGCGGTACGTGCCTGCAGGACTTCCACCAGAAGTACAGGAGTGGGACAAGTTTGCTAAACGCGGGACTTCGTGAAACGGAATCGGCGGTCGTGTCGACCGTCGTCAATTACCCGGACACGCTGGATGAGATTGACATCACCTATGCGGATTTCTTGGACCCTGAGTGCAGTTTGATGTTTCGGACAGCGGCATACATGCGCGAAATGGGCGAGCAAGTGAATCTGTTCGTGATCATGAAGAAACTCCAGAAGCGGATGAACTCGGGGATCATCGCTGAAATTTGCGACATTAGTCGCGCGATGCCAAGCAGCATCAAGGAAATCGCTCAGATTGTGCGTCAGGCTGCCCTGCTTCGGGCAGTAGCGGATGTCGGCAAGCAACTTGTCCAACTCGCTAATGATGACTCCGATCCCACTACGGCTTTGGACACCGCTGAAAAGGCGCTAGCCCAAGTCACACATAAGCTCGAGGGCGACAAGGGCCCGACTCACGTAGCCGACGGTCTCATGGAGCATTGGGCGACGATTGAACATCGTTTCGAGAATCGCGGCAAAGTGATGGGGGTGCCGACAGGGCTAAACGACGTGGACAAGCTAATCGGCGGATGGCAGGAAAAAGACTTTGTGATTGTGGCCGCGCGCCCATCGATGGGGAAAACGGCATTCATGCTCCACGCAGCAGTAGCTACATCCCAACAGGCAACAGGCGTGATTTTTTCAGCGGAGATGGGGAAAGAGCAACTGTTTGACCGACTGCTTGCGGCCCATACAACCGTGTCCCTGTTTTCACTCAGAAACGGCCTTATCGAGGATGACCAGTTTCCCGACCTGTCTACGACAATGAGTGGATTCAGTGACCGCTCGCTCTTCATCGACGACACATCGATGGTGACCATGTCGCACATTCGATCGACCTTGAGAAAGCTAAGACGCCGAATGCCTGAGTCCATGAAGCTGGTTGTCTACCTGGATTATCTCCAACTGGTGAGGCAGACCGGGCGTAGCCGAAACGAAGAGGTCAGCGAGATCAGCCAAATGTGTAAGGCCACGGCGAAGGACCTGAACTGCACGTTCGTCGCACTATCGCAGCTATCTCGGAAATGTGAAGAGCGAGCAAACAAACGCCCAATGCTGTCCGACCTCCGGGACTCTGGGAGCATCGAACAAGACGCGGATATCGTGGCCTTTCTGTACCGGGATGAGTATTACAACCCAGAAACGGACAAGCAGAACATCATGGAATTCATCGTTGCGAAGAACCGAAATGGCCCAACCGGTACCGCAGAACTCGTGTTCATGAAGCAGAACCAGAGATTCGTGAATCTCGAAAGGAGACCTTCGGATGGGGATTCGTGATGGATTAACGTTTGAGCAACGCCTGTCAGAGTTGGAACGAAACGTGAGTCACATATACAGCGCGGTTATTCCGTCTCTGCTCAGGGAGATCGATTATTTGACCGCTCAAAATCGGCAACTGAAACAGCTAATGCCAACAGAAGATTACCTGAAATTGCGGTTACATGTCGGCACGAAGTTTGACTCAGCAAGTTTGCAGAGTCCGATTGATCAGCTGAGGGATAACGGGCCGGTGCGTAACGCTTATCAAGGTACCTGAATTGGCCCGAAGCCAGTAAAGGTCGCTCCCGCGAGCAACGTGCAGTAACAACGAGCACAAGGCCTGCAAGTGAGCCAACCATAGAAAAATGTTTTTGTTCTCCTATTTCTCCTAGAGAGGGTGATAACGATCATGAGAATCTACCTATCCGGCCCAATGAGCGGATTACCGAAGTACAACCGTGACCTGTTCGCGGAGGCCGCCCGGGTGCTACGGAGCGTCGGGCACGAGGTATTCACCCTAGGCGAGATTCGCATCGACAACGGCACATGGCAGCAATACATGCGTTCGGCACTCAAAGGGATGATGGACTGCGACAAGATGCTTTTACTGCCAGGGTGGAGCAAGTCACGTGGGGCGAGCATCGAATACAACCTAGCCCTCAAACTCGAGATGCCCACACAAACGCTGTTTGAATGGCTGGCTTTTAGCGAAGAAGGCCGCGCCATGTGGGGTGAGAGTTACGACCGCATCGTTAGGTTGCTCGAGCAGCTGCAGGGCTACGCTGGCGCATCGGCGGGGGAACGCAAACCTGAATGTATCGATGTCGGTAGTATGTAACGCTCGCTTCGCGGCGGGGGATGGTATTTGGAGGCATGGAACGCAAGTGCAAGACACGAGCAATGCACCATCAGTGCTTGAGATAGCAGCATTCGTCACGAGGTACCTAATGGCACTGGATATTCCAGACGAAGCCAAGCGTGAAGCCTTGAGGATGGCCACGCAGGAGTTTGAGGAGGAAAAGTGATGGACTTACGTGAGATTGTACTGAATTCATTTGATGAGATAGCCAAGGACGGCTTTATTGAGGCTCAGGTCAAGAAGACGTTGGAGTCGACCATTAAAGAAACTGTCCAAGACATTTTCCGTAGCTATAGCGACTTTGGAAAGTCTCTGAAGAAGCATGTTGAGGAACAGCTTGCGATCTAGGAGAACTGGACATCAAGCAATACAACGAATTGGTACTTGCCTCAGTCAAGGAGATGCTAGACCAGGCCGTTCGCGTCGACGGTATTCAGGCTTTGAAAGAGCGCATGGATGAGATGTTCGGGGATGTTCCAAACGAAATTAAGCTGTCCGAAATCGTTGAGAAATTCAAAGCCTATGTCATTGAGCATGGCGACCGTGACGATGACGAAATCACGTTAGATATCGATGACCCGCATAGCATACTCACTTTCATCTCCATGGACCCGAAAACCGACGTAGCAAGATATCAATGCCGCTATCGGTTCCATGTTGATAGAGAAGGCAAGATCGGCGGCGCACGCATTGACGGAAATGATATTGGTCCCAGGGATGCCATGGGTGGTCTTTATGGATTCGAAGCGTTTCTGTTCAAGATGTTCGCCCACAAGACAAAGGTAATTTTGGACATTGATGATTGTGACTTAGAGTACCACGACACTGACGATGAGGATTACGACTGATGACCCCACCACCAGTAGTCATCCAATGGCTCAGAGACAACAACATGAGGGCTATACCGAATGATGAGTACATCAAGATTTACGCCGAGAACGTGACGATGAAGAACCAGATTGGGCAGGTCAAAGAGTATTGCGAGGCGTTGGTGAGATGAGCATTGCGTTGGATGTTGCAGAAGATGAGTACCGTATCCAAGCACTTGAACGGCAGCATTTGAAAATCGTCGTGAACAATCGATACATCGCCTGTGAAGACATGAACCTCATATGGGACATGAAAGAAGTTCAGAGGTTCGAGGAAGCATGGCGTGCTGGATATGCCATCGACATGATCGCGGATGCCATGGGACGTGACGTTGATGAGGTGGCTATTCTCGCGATGGATAGAGTGAGGAAACGGAAGATCGGGAAGCGCACCGGTGGCGTGTGGGGATCTCAAAAGCCAGATGAAGCCGACAAGATATCGCACAAGCTCAACCCGGACCAGAAGGATGCCATTGTGCGGGTGCTCGAGCTGGATGTACCGGTTGCGCTTTTAGGCGAGGCGCTGGGGCTTTCGTATCAAGCTCTAGGACACATACGACGGCAAGCTAAACAGGCGGTGCGAGACAAGGCGTCCGAGGCCGTAGATGCGATGTGAGGAGGTGGTTGCTGTGCAAACACCACTTATCTGGTTTGGTGGCAAGTCCAAGTTGGCAGACGACATCATCCGTTTGATGCCACAGCACAGGTGCTACGTTGAACCATTCGGGGGTGGCGCTAGTGTCATCACGGCTAAGGCACCTGTGTCTTACGAGGTATACAACGACATCGACGGTGAAGTGGTCAATTTTTTGATGGTTCTACGAGATAAACCTCACGTGTTGGCCGGGAAGTGCATCACCATACCGTATTCCAGGCAACTGTACAACGAGTGGAAATGGGCAGAGAAACCAGAGGATCCGTTTGAACGTGCAGTCAGGTGGTTTTACTTGAACCGATCGGCCATCGCAGCCGGAAACAATCATCGTTCCGGGTGGAGGCATAGTAGCGCCACAAATCCAGCTCGTGATACAGGACTGCATGTGACCGATTAGTTGATTTCGCAGATCGATTCGCAAACGTGCAAATTGAGTGCCGTGACTTCCGAGAAGTGATCGAATGTTACGACTCGCCAGACACACTGTTCTATTGTGACCCGCCGTATGTGGGGCGTGAGAATCGTTACAAGGGCAATTTTAACGAACGCGATCATCGGGATCTCGCAGAATTGTTGAGAGGCATCAAAGGGCAGGCCATTGTCAGTTACTACGAAGATCCACTGGTCAATGAACTGTATCCAGAGTGGCACCGAGGATTCGTTGACACGTACAAATACGCTCTTCCGCAGGATGCCGGTGAAGAACGGGTCAAGGCTAGGGAAGTTCTGCTAATGAACTACGGAGCGATACAACAGACGCTAAGCGTATGAGGAGGATGAACGCCGATGCCAACACCAACCGAAATAAACGAACACGTCGCATCCCTTGTACAAGCAGTGGAGAACGGAGATCTCGAGTTTGCCATTCTTCGTGTAGGTGAGACGGATGTTGTGCTAAAGCCGAGGAGTGAGATGGGGGGAGTAACAGAGGGCCGGGAACGACAGGGGAGGCTAAAGGGGGAACCAACCTGTCGTTCCCGGGTTACTAATGAAGGTGCCATATTATAGTCCGATTTGTGTCGGATCGACATTGACAGATGTCTAATACGGGAGTGATTTGAATGCACTGGTTGAGTGAGATTGAGGAACGGTTGAAGGATGAATGGGTGCTCATATTGCTACTGAACAAGTGGCAACATATGTAAATATCCAAGGGCGCAGTTTTTGCGGTTCGACTCTGTGGCGAGTAAGGTGGCTGTTGTTTGGTGTATTGGCTCCCAGGTATTGAGTGTGTAGTTGCGATATTCACCGTTTGGGTCATGCCAAAAAGATTGACACGACTCGAAATATACATCACATGGATTCTGATGGTGGCTTTAACTTTTGCGGCGGATATTGTGCTCGCTCTGTCGTTCCACCTGTATGACATGGCTACACCGAAGTCTGATTGGCAGGTAACCATTATAGACGTGTTATTCCCGCCTGCCAGTGGAGTTGTCGTTTTAAATTTTATGCCTTCACGTAGATCGCGGTTCCTTATCTACATGGTGTTGGTTACAGCTATATCTGATTGTATTGAGTTGCTCAATGTCCATTTTAAGTATGTAACATATCGGCACTGGAACATTTGGTACTCTGCAGTTGCGTATCTCATTGGTATCTTGATTCTTCGATTGCATCTCTATTTCATCCGTACACTAAGGCAGTCGGAGACCGAGAAATAGATGTTTGGCATGGGATTTTATGTACTTAGAAAGCGTGACGTGAAAGCAGTTGCTGATGGCGGGAGAAAGGAGAGGGATAGCACCTATGACTAAGTCCCGCCTCTTGTGTTAAACATGCTATCCCTCGAAGGTACTACTGGGGCGATCGGTGGAGACATGACCAGGATAACCCGCTGAAGTTGCTTCAAGACGCGCTGACAGGCGTTGTATGGGAAGACGACCGATGGGTATTGCCACAGGTGATGGACTTCGATGTGGACAAGCAGAATCCAAGGCTGGAAATAGAGATTGAAATCATGGGGTGATGACATGAGTGAACAAATGACTCTCGATATCGATGCAGAATCGTTTACAGTCCGAGAACGCCTCATCATCCAGCGTTTACACGAGTACCGCACGATTGACCGTGATATCCGACAGCAGGAGCGCATTATCAGCGGTGAACTGACTAGATGTAACATATGCACCTCGTTCTCGGGACCAAGTGAGGACGATCCGGCAGTGTTGGCTGCGCTGAGAACACAAGAGATGTCGGAAGGTTTCCACTACATTGCACAGTCTGTGGGTAAAGCAGTGGATATGTCGGATCGGAGATATGCAGACACGTACACGGTGGCTGTGCGACTCGAGCGCGCGCGTTCGGAAGACCCTGTTGAAGCTCAGGCGTTGCGTGATGGGCATGCGATGCTCACAGAGCGGCATCGAGAGGACCCTGTGCATCTTACAGGGCCAGAGCGATATGCAGAGTGTAGGATGAAGGAAGTCGCGGAGGCCAGAGCGGAGCATGAGCGACTGGTGATGTTAAAGCGAACCGTCAGTCTGACGCTTGAGGACATGAATGAGTATCACCACGAGTGGTACCTAATCTTGTGGCACAAATACGTGATGGACGAGCATTGGAAAGAAGTATGCAGGATCGCGGCACGGGACGGTGTAGCGTTGACGGATGAGGAATACCGGTTGGCGCGGAAGAAGGCGTTATATCAGTTCGACAAGTGGGCAGTCGGCTTATGCTGACTGCTTTTTGTTGGGGTACGTTGTTATATAATCCTTTTGTGGATAATTATACTATTTAACTAACGGGCAGTAGAGCTGAAGAAGAACTAGGGGTGTATCCAGTGGATTTTCATCCAGATTGGCGTGAAAAACTGTTGATCTTGTGCGAGCGATACATGGATGGCGAGTTCGCATTGTCTGAACTACAGGAACGTCTCGGTTCTGTCCTCGCTTTGTTGCCGAAGAACGTCTCCAATGACTTAGAACGCTTATTGGAACAACTAGAACTCACCCGCTTCACCCAGCCCGAAAGCAGCCACAAACAAAGCGTGAAGCCACTGCTGAAATCGTTTCTGGTTAATCATGGGGTATGTCGTTAAAGGGTAGAGTTTAGCTGAAGAACGAACTCGGTCAGATGGAGGAGGATTCGCCTTGAGTTTGGAACACGAGTTTTACCTCATCAAGGGAGCGACAGACATACAGAACTTTTGGAGGCAGCGGTCGGAAACCGAAGATGTCATTGACTCGGTCACCATCAACGATGATGTTATTCAATACATTCTGGACACGTTGAATTGGATACCCAGTAAGAACCCTGTGTTAGCAGGGAGTCCGAACGAACGTGGTATCAATTATCATGGTGTCACGCTCTTTGATGAGAAGTCTTCGTACTCATTGAAAGCAATCTTCAGGGCTTGGCGAGATTTATTCGAAAATTCACCGAATCATATGGAACTCACTGGCAAATTCATAGTTGGAGATCGGGTAGAATCGGCGGGACAATATGAAACACTCGTCCTAGAGAGAGACGAGGTCATCGAGGCATTTGAACATATCGTCGCCATGGCTGGACGATTGGGTCAGGGCGGTGTGTATCTGTATCACTGCGGAATATGACAGAAGACAATCGGAATGGATTCACTGTCTCGAAACTGGAAAACCTATCCTAAGAAATTTGGAGGGATAGTGATGAAGATTTTAAGGACAGGTTTGATATTATTCTTTTTGCTTGGATTACAACCTGAAACTGCATGGGCGTCAAATGTATCACAACAACAAAGAGTAGATGTGTCTTACCCGTGCAGTGTAGTGCTTAATCCAGTAAATTCGATTCCTAATGCTCGTGGTGTGGCGTTAATAACCAAAGTCAAAAGGCGATACACCGATGCTCCAAATAGTTCCTGGTGGGAACGAGAAAGTGTAAGCATTCATGCTGATTGGCTTCCCGCACCCTCATCCTTCGGTGATTATGACAGTTACGAAGGATTCGCTCAGGTTCAAGGGGAAATCAGTTGGCGATTCAACCTGACTCCTGTTCACGACCCGCAAAGTTTTATTAAAGGAATTACATGGGTAGGAAACTTTTACGCTATATCATATGGTGTTCCCGTCAATACGCGTGTCCAGGTTCGGCTATCAAACTCCAAGACACATAAATTAGGTCCAGCGGTCTTGGAAAACACATTGGAAAACTGCCACTAATTGTTCAGCTAACGGTTGCACATGTCCCAGAAGGAAACGTCCTTGGATTCTGCATGAAAATACGGTGGCAATGTGACCAAGGTTCCGTCGCAATCGGAGCAGGATAGTCCCATAAGAGCAGCCACAATTGATATGAGGTGACACCGTGTTGGGGACGGAAATTGACGAGTGTATTCAGCGAGTGATAGGTCAGAGGGTCACCTTTCGAAGACTTGCGGGCAACACATTGATTCTCTACTTGAACTGTAATCCTGACGATAATCATGGGTACTCAGTATGGATAGAGCCTACTTGGCATTACGCAAATACGACTGAGGTTCTTGTCGGTTCAAGACAAGCACAAGTCGATGACAAGCAAGAGTTAGACGAAATAGCTGAGTTGATGAATGGATTGGATGCGGCAGTGATTAAGTCGATTTCAATTGACTCTATATCACATGACATACACATTTCTTTTGAGCAGGGTTACTCGATAAAGTCCTTTGTTGCCGATCCAATGGATGATTTCATCTGGTACATTAGCGACCGTGCAAGCAAATTGCAGCTTTTGGCGTCACCAAGAGGTGTGGAGATTGTGGATTTATGAGCATCGAAAGGTGTCGCCCTCTACTTGAGGTAATGGGCAGAAGAGCACAAGCAGTTTGGGGGGGTGTTGTGGAATATTTACTTGAACTTCAGGAGTTTATGGAAAGTCAGTTCAACGGGCTTCAGTTGTCCAAGCCGTTGTTTTATCAAGCCGATATTGGTTTGCGTTTTGGACTGGGAGCGAATAAAGCGGTTATGGTGGCGTTTTGGTAAGTGACGTACTGCGCTAACGGAGGTTAATTCAATAAGCGGTGAATACTATCACTAGTTCAACCGTTGTTGCCACTTGGGAGGTACAAAATGGACAGTCGCACTCCTCGATGCAGTTTGAGGGGCGAACACTGCCAGTGGCCGACATTGCTGACCAGGAGACAGACCAAGTTGTCGTCACCATCGACTGCCTGTCATCGAGCGGCGATTTAGAGGCTCTGCGGTCCTTGATTGACCGACAATCGACGCTTCTCTACCGCGATGCGCGTGGCCGTAAGAAATACGGGGTGATTGCGTCTGTTCCTGAGACTGAGCAAACATGGGGAACGCAGGTTCAATTGACCGTAAACGCGGTCGATTATGAGGAGGCTGTCTGATGCTTCCTCTAGCCCAAAGTGGATACACCGACGCCCAGGTGAAAGCCGCTCTGCATGCCATCCAAGGCAACAGGCGGCTTTATTTCCGATATGCACATCTTACGAAGGATGAACAGTACATCCGAGACATCACGAACTTGGTCCAGGCAAATCAGGGGAGTATCACGATGGACAGCACCGCCGATCAAATCAAGCGGTCTGCGACTCTTACCATTAAGGACGATGGGGGCATCAATTGGCCCCAAGATCGTATCCAAGTGTTTGCTCGCTTGTACTTGCCGGTTGGATACGTGGAATGGGCGCAAGGCATCTTCCTTCTGAGCAGTCCAACGACGAAATACCAAGGCTTGAATCGGTACCGCGATGTGCAAGCTTACGATCCCATGCAACAGCTAACGGATTGGGGATTTGATGCAAGGTACGTGGTGAACGAAGGTGACAATTACGTTGAAGCGGTCAAAAGCATTCTGGCCGGCGCGGGGATCACCAAAATCAACATCGACCCTACAGACAAGACGCTGCCGACGTGGTTAGATTGGCCCCCGGACACTTCCCGTCTCGATGTGGCGAATCAGCTTCTGAAGCTCATCAACTATCAGACGCTACACGTGGACGAGAATGGATACTTCACCTCCCATCCCTATCAAACGCCGCAAGTCCGCGCCGAAGAATACTCCTATGTCACAGATGGTCAGAGTGTCATCTTTGGTGGATCAAACGGGGCCACGTCGACGGAGGATTATTTTTCGGTACCGAATACATGGATTGGTGTCGTCAGTGAGGCGAGCGATCTGTATCTGACCTACACCTATACGAACTCTGATCCGAATAGCCCATCCAGCACAGTTAGTAAGGGGCGTGTGGTCACGAAATACATCGATGTTCAGGCTACGGATCTCGATAGCTTACAGGGCATTGTGGAACAGCAGGCATCGCAGGATACGATGATTCACCAGGTCAATTTCAGTACCGCGGTCATGCCGATTCACTCCTACGATGACGTTTACCATTTCACCCACAACCCACTTGGCATAGATGGGAAGTTCGAAGAGCAGTCATGGACGATGCCTCTGCAGGCGGGGGGCATGATGCAACACGTTGCAAATGAGGTGGTGTCGATATGATGTCACAGCAGTCGGCAGCGATGTTCCTACAAGCTGTGCGTTCAGAGATCCAAAAGCAGATGGGCGGCGGAAATCGGAAACGGGTACCGAAACCTGCCGTAATGGGGACCATTGATCCGAATTACTCGACTGGGTTGCCAAATGTCATATTTGACGATGACACGTCGCGGACACCTGTCGGTCCATACCCGCATGCTGGCTCCTATACACCTCAAGCAAACGATAGGGTGATGTTGCTGCAAGTTGGAAACAGCGGAAAGTACGTGATTTTGGATAAGGTTGTTTATCAGTAGCGCCAATAAAGGCGCTTTTTTTATGCCCAGAAATGAGGTGAATCAATGTTACAGCGCGGGGATTTGATATTCGTTCGCTCGAGCATCGATCGGCCTATCGAAGATCTAATCGCCTTCGGAGAGTTCCTGCTTGAACGCGAGCAGAAGCAAAAAGTCGCTCATCTGTATTGCCACGTGGCTGTGTATGTCGGGGGCAATACAGTGTACGAAGCCCAGGGCGGCCGGAAGTCAGGGCCTGCGAACCTGGGCGATTACGCAGGTGAGTACGACATCGGGCATCTCAAGATCAACGACAATCAGAGGCGCGCGTTCCTCGGCGCGCTCCCGAAAGAAAACGGTCTGCCGTATGACTGGATGGGCATCTTCTGGCTGGTCGTCTACATACTCACCTTGAAAAGGTGTGGGCGACGGTACCGCGAACGGCGCCGCCGGTACTGCTCCAAGTACGTCGAATGGGCGCTAGGGCTCGCCGGTGTAGGCGTGGATGGACTGACACCGTCTACGCTGGCGTTAGACGAGCATGTGCAAATCGAAGTGTGTGCGAAGGTGAGGGTGGTGTGATGGAGCAACAACCAGAAGGAGTCGTCATCACGCTACGGGATGTATATGACGTCTCTCAAAAAACGCACGAAGCGGTGAAAGACCTAGGTCCGCGAGTGAGTAATGTCGAGAATACCGCAGGAGATGCGATGACCTTGGCGCGCGCCGCCGATGAGCGTTCGCGTAACAATGAGCGGTTCATCAAAGGACTAAGAAACATTGGCGGTACAGTGCTTGGCGGCACTGTCCTTGCCATCATCGGCAAATGGGCAACGACTCACATTCATTAGGAGGTGGTTTCTTGACCAACAAAGTCCTGGACGTCTCTAGTTATCAGACCACGGTTGATTGGTCCGCAGTCAAGGCGTCCGGTGTCTCAGCAGTCTACGCGAAGGCTACAGAGGGTGTGACCCTAAACGACTCCACATTTACATCACACGTACAAGGCGCTCAATCGGTTGGACTTCCGGTGGGCGCTTATCATTTTGCCCATCCAGAGTCTAACGACCCGACGGCCGAGGCGAAGCATTTCGTCTCTATCCTCCAACAGACGTCTACAGACCTGATGCCGGTGCTTGACCTCGAGTCTCCGACAAGTGCAGGGCACCTCACAGGTGCGCAAATCGTGGCGTGGGTGCGAACGTTCGTCAGCTACTTAGAGGCGCAGACAGGGCGTAAGGTGATGCTCTACACGGGCCCCTGGTACGCTAACATGTTCGACCTATCTGGCCTCGGGGATATTCCGCTATGGGTATCAGCCTATGGCGTCTCTGCACCCTCTCAGTTCGCCGAATGGACGTCTTACCTCATGCGGCAGTACACGGACACCGCGACGGTCACTGGTATTTCCGGGAATGTCGACATGAGCTACGCGTCCTCTGTGGCCGCGCTCCAAGGAAACTACACGGAAGGAGACCTAACGCCAATGAGCAACCCAACCGTACAGCTGAATTCCACGGGTGCCGCAGTCGAAACGCTGCAGAAAGACTTGAACACGCTCGGGGCCAATCCCGCTCTGACTGTGGATGGCGATTTCGGTGCGGGTACGCAGACAGCTGTCAAAGCGTTTCAGTCGGCGCACGGGCTAACCGTCGATGGTGTGGTCGGGCCCGCGACATGGGCGGCCATCGCTGCGGCTCTGCAACCCAAGACAACGCCAGATCCTTCTCCGACATATCCATCCGAGAAGATTCAGATCAATGGTGTGGCAATCACTGACGGGATCGCAATGGACAATGTGACGTATGTTCCGATCGCCGCGTTCGACGCGCTGAAGGTGACCTATACGGTGTCTGGTTCTACTGTCACGGCCAATGGTAAGCAGATCGTGGGTGTTGTCTACAACGGGGCTGTGTACGTTCCATGGCCGTCCTTGGGCAATGTGACGGCAAACAAGATTACAGGCGGCTTCAATTTCACGATGCCGACACCAACACCTCCCCCTGTCACGACGACTCCAGAATCAACCGGGCCCAGCTCGGATGACATAGAGCAAGCACTGTCCCTTCTCGCGCAAGCACAAAAACTTTTGGAAGGTTAAGGTGATCAGATATGACTCTTGTACAAATCACAACGTCCCCAGAAGCTATCGCCGTCTACTCGCTCGCTGTCGCAGGTCTCGAAAAGAAGTTCCAGTTCATAAAACCGACAGTGAAGTTTCTCAAGGATCATTCTTCCGCATTCGCTCCGGTCGTCCAGGAAGGCGAGAAGCTAGCCGGTGAGGTTCTTCATTCGCCGAAGGTTGAAGAGCTGAAGCTGAAGCTGTCGCACACCGAGAACGAGCTGAGCAACAACAAGCTCGTCCAGCTGGCTGGACAAGTCCTGTATGCGTCAGGCAAGCGCTTGAACGAACTGACGCCAGACCAGAAGACAGGGATCGCGCTCGTGGTTTCGACCGAGGCAAAGAAACTAGGCCTGACGGTGAGATCTTCGGCTATCTCGGATGCGCTTAGCGTGGCCGATAAAGCCGTGGACGCAATCAGCGCTCTACCGCTGTTCCAGAGCACCAAAGAGATCGACTCCCTGGCATCCGCTGATCAAGTGCAACCCTCTGCCTCGAGTGAGGGGCAGGTTTCCGCCTAATTCAATACCCTCGGCTCCGGTCAACTACCGGGGCTTGCTCACTTTGAGGAGGCAGACAATTAGTCCCGTGCGGGACTGGCAGGCTATGGCCAAGTGTTCGATATAAGGGGTTGGAGTAATCCCAAATTACTGAAGGAGGAAGATGCATTGAAACAATGGAAACAGGGTGCTGCCATAGCAACACTTACACTTGGAACTGCCCTTTTCTCGAGTACCCCATTTGTGTACGCTTCTACATCGGACTCGAATACGTCCGTCTCGTCTCCTCAACTCATTGCAATGCCAATAAACTCAACAGATGTCACAAGTTATTTAGTAGGTGGAACAGGAACAGTTGGAGATAGCGTGAATGTCACGTTATCAGATCAGAGTGGTCATACGTTGACTTTGAAAAGTGTTGTTGATCAAACTGGAGTATGGCAAATTCAAAACGCCAATGTCAGTTCCCTGGCGGACGGTAATGTGGAAATATCGGCCACACAAACTGATTCTCAAGGCAATACTAGTGCTCCGACAACAAATACGGTTGTGAAAAATCTCACCGCACCAGTAGCCCCACAAGTTTCTTCGAGTGAACAGACGATTTCTTCGTCAAACGAAACTAGTTATACCGTTTCTGGGACTGGAACACCGCGATGCTACATAAACATTAGTCTAACGGATGCCGCTGGTCATCAAGTAACAGGAATTGCAGTTGTTAAGGCTGACGGAACCTGGAGCAGAACCATCGATGTAAAGCCCTTATCTTCCGGCAATGTAAAGATTACTGCAACACAGCAAAACCAGTACATGAATAACAGTCC
Organism: Alicyclobacillus fastidiosus; assembly: GCA_029166985.1. GTDB lineage: Bacteria > Bacillota > Bacilli > Alicyclobacillales > Alicyclobacillaceae > Alicyclobacillus > Alicyclobacillus fastidiosus_A. Next base: position 1,444,126 of record CP119138.1, read on the forward strand.
AGCTAGCGCACCCGTTAACGTTTCTAAAACAGCGACAGCGACGGGGACTTCGCAGTCTGTTTCTCCACTACTTACAGTAGGGCAATATCCTACTACGGGTATCTTTTGTTTGAGTAAACCGAACGCTGCAGGAGAACAGGGACATGAAGCAGCGGCTATCTATTATAATGGGAAGGTCTATTACTCATCATTTGACCATAGTGGGAGTCCGATCGACAGTCCAGGGAAATTTGACCCAGCCGGTGATACGACTTGGGCTCCAGACGGGTACACTTTTTCGAACTTAACTTACTTCCGTAACTGGCTATTGGGTGACAATACTGGGTACAATCTTAACAACATCGTGTTTATTGGGTTGAGTTCAGCTCATACAGAAGCTGCTTATAACGAGTATGAGTACTTGCGGGCAAATATCCCCACTTATGAACTCGATGTCTATGATTGCATAACTGAAGTAAATCAACTCTTAACTTCTGCAACAGTTGACACAAGTTACTTTAAGGATGACAGCCCAGTTGGGGAACATGAGTATATGATGGGCGTAGCGGAAACTGGTGAAGGTGAATCGCCATACAGTGTCGACCCACAGGCGGCTGACTTTGGAATCTGGAATCCGGATACCAACGAAATTACAATTTCAACCTGATTAATTCGGAACTTGAGGATAAGTGCTGTTATTCAGCACTTATCCTCAAGCAATCACATAATGTAATATGTAACTGGAGGTTACAACAACAGTGAAAAATACTAAAATTGGAATGTTGACACAAATCTTAATACTCCCTGCGCTGGCGACGATAGTGTACTTTGTTGCTGTCGCATTCGTTTGGCATTCAATCGGTTGGGAGGATCCTGGGAGTCATGTCTTTGGGATACTTATCTTTTTTGTGTCTTGCGTTGGTTATCCTCTATGGTTTTCATACATTACGAAATTAATTCAAATGTATAAGGCAAATTTGAAATCATTGGTTGTAATTATCATGGCAATATTTCTAGCCATTTTTGTATACTTTAGCGATTATTCGTGGGCACACGAATCTGGGTATCTCCACAGTTATTCGGATAGTTTGACGTTGTTTTGGGTAATGGCAAAGAGGATTTTTGAAATTGTATTGTCTCTGATTTTGTTTTTTCTGTTCTTTAATTTAATTAAGAGACGCACCGAACGTTAAATCCCGAGGTAACATTGAAGTATGAACGCGATGAACGTTTATGTAATGTTAGTCGTTGTATGGGATATAATGGAGTATTGAACGTGTAAATTCATTTTGATGCAATGTCTATGTGAAAAGGAAAGCTACAGAAATCACATCGGATCATTTCCTCCTCGATACGTCGAACCTCATCAGCAAGCGATCAGGACAGTTCTTGTGCTCGACAAAATTTGAGTAGATGGACGGCTTTCACCGTCCTTTTTCGAGTTTCCATTCTCCGCATATTTTTATGGAGCTTTGACTACCAATTACATCATGATTGAAAACTCTGGCATTATCATTTCCAACCTTTATGGTTTGAATATTTAAAATGCCAATTAAAAACGAAAGAGGCTACAATCGAAGCATGCCAATTGGTACGTGATGCAGATGTTCAAATCCTTTGGCATACAAAGCACGTGGAATGGGCATTCGTGGAGTTTGAAGACGTCTTCTACAGTATCTCCCAACACGTCTTCCGGCAATGGCACGATGGGGATTTACGTAAACGGAAAGCTGATTCAAGAGGCCAATGGAATAGCCGCTGTAGACCCGAACTCGAAGAAGACAACAACCTATATGCCGATCTGGTATGTACAGCATTTGATGAGCTCTCTGAACTTGTTTCAATCATGGGATGGAGACGTGGTGTGAACATCGGTTGTAAAATCCTCAATATAATCGGTTGAAAATTCCCTACCTAAAACCTGACAATCTCCCCTGGAGGGGAGAGAATCTTGGTCAAGAATGGGGAGTTTTTTGTGATTAGGGATATGCATGATAAGGGTATGAGTGTGTCACAAATTGCCCGCGAAGTCGGACGCGACCGAAAAACGGTTCGTAAGTGGTTACGAGAATCCGCCCCCGGTATATATAAACGTGGCACTTACAAACCAAAGAAAATTGACCCGTACCGGGAATACGTGTTGCAGCGTATGAGCGAGGGTTGCGTGAACGCGACCGTTATCTTTGATGAGATTTCAGAGATGGGATATGACGGTGGAATGACGCAACTGCGTGTATTTATGAAGCCGCACCGGCAAGCCGTTGAAGAGAAGGCTACCACACGATTCGAGACGCTGCCCGGTGAACAAGCTCAGGTAGACTGGGGTAGCTTCACAGTGAACTGGCATGGACACAGGAAGAGGATTTATGCGTTTGTGATGGTATTGGGCTACTCTCGCATGATGTACTTAGAATTTACGGAGAATGAGAAGCTAGAAACACTCATGGGTTGCCATGTAAGGGCCGCGGCATATTTCAATGGAATAACCGCGACATGTCTATACGATAACATGAAGACTGTGGTGGCCGGTCAGGATGACCGAGGCAAGCCGATTTGGAATGAGCGGTTCGCCGCCTTTGCAGCACACCATGGGTTTAAGGTCAGGCGCTGTAAACCCTACCGCGCTCGTACGAAGGGAAAGGTGGAAAATGGGGTCAAATACGTCCGAAGGAACTTCTGGCCAAGAGTCCGAACGTTCACTGGGCTTGATGATTTGAACCGGCAAGTAAGGTACTGGTTAGACACGGTGGCGAATGTCCGCGTCCATGGCACCACTCACCAACGGCCAATAGACAGGTTCCCAGAAGAACAACTTCTACCGATGAATACAATGCCCTTTGAAAGTGCGGAGCGTCATCTACGCAAAGTACCTTCTGACGCGTTGGTTACATACGAAACAAATCGTTACTCTGTGCCGTATCCATTGGTGGGCTATATGGTTGAAATACAGGATGAGCGTAACGGTGTAATCCGGTTCTTCCACGCTGGAAAGCTGGTCGCCGAACACACAAAGTGCACAGGCAAGCACCAGGTTTCGAGGAACAAAAAACACTTCGAGGGGATTCTCGCAGGAGGCAAACAAAAGGTTCCCCAACCTATCCCACGCCTCATTGAAAATCCAGCACCCGAAGTGATGCGTCGCCCGCTCTCGGTGTATGACCGTCTTCTGAAAGAGGAGGTCGTACGCTGATGCTTGAACAACGAATTCAGCACGCATGCGAAGAATTAGGGTGGTCTCGGCTACCCGAGGTCCTTTACCAGCATGCTGAGCAGGCTTCCAAAGAAAATATATCTTACCTTGAATTCTTGGACAATCTCCTGCAGGAGGAACTGCGTGCCAAATACGAACGCATTATACTCACGCGGACTCGTTTCGCCAGGCTTCCGTTTCAGAAGACGCTTGAGGAGTTTGACTTCACATTTCAACCCTCCGTTGACGAGCGAAGAATGCGCGATTTAGCGACCATGCGCTTTCTGAGCCACCAAGAGAACGTGATTTTCTTAGGGCCACCGGGCGTTGGGAAAACACATCTTGCTGTAGCACTCGGACTGGAGGCGATTCGCCAACGGCATTCAGTCTACTTCACCACAGCAAATGATTTAGTTGAGTCACTTGAAGAGGCACATGAGAAAGGAACCATTCGCCGTAAACTGCGGCAATATACCAAGCCAGCGCTGCTGATTGTAGACGAGATTGGGTACCGAAAGATGAATAATGCTGCGGCACATTTATTCTTTCAGCTCGTGGCGGAACGATACGAAAAAGGGGCAATGGTCCTCACTTCAAACAAGTCCTATTCCGAGTGGGGAGATATCTTTGGAGACAATGTGCTTGCAACAGCAATTCTGGATCGCATCTTACACCACTCTACCACGGTAAATATCCGTGGAGAGAGCTTCAGGATTCAGGAGAAGAAGAAGGCCGGGTTCTTGCACATAGGCGAAGACGGTAAACCGATGACTCGCTAGGCGCTGAGGTATAACCGATAAAACTGGGGAATTTTCGGCCGATGATTTTGAGGAGTTTCAAACCGTTGTTGACAGTGGTCCGTATCTCAGCACAGTACGTCATCGACACAGTGAGAAGCAGAGTACACTTTTCAATACGACGCAGGATTCTCCTGTAGGTAATGGACAGGCTACGGCCCTTCGGCAACCTGATCTCTGCCCGATGGACTAACCGATACAGAGAATGGCGACTAAGGCCGTCTTCTTTTGCGTCACACTGTCAATGAGCTGAAGGAACATGGGCATGTTCAATTCGCTTTGTATATCACATAATAAAAGCCCCGTCTTCAGACGGGGTTTTATATTCAACCGAAAAAATTATGCACGTTTTGATTGGGGGAGCTGTTGTGAAGAGATTTTCCTTTCAACAGACGCAAGAACACGGACTGTTTGCACCAATTGTGCACTTTGCCGTTTGCTCAGCTGTTCAAGAGACACGGAAATTTTACCTAGTGACCGAGCATTCTTCGCCATGTTAATTATCCCCTTCCAAGAAAAGACCAAAAAACTCTACAACGGAAATGTTAGCCTGTAGACTCATTATGCCTGAGTATAACTCGTCAGCCTTAGAAAATAAATGCTCTATATTTCCTAAGTGGTTTTCCTTTATCGGAAAATGGGCAGTGAAAACGTACTTCCCAAATTTGTGACATACGTACAAGTTATTGTCCTCTTCATTTACTGTTGCAGGACCGTCTGACTCACGATACGTACGCGCAACAAAGGAACTTTCATCATCTGGATCAAAAGGGTCTCGTTCATTCGCCAAGCCAGAACCCGAAAAGAACTGAAGTTTGTTTGTTTCTTCGTCATATTTATAGACGGAAGTTCCATGGCAATCACCCAAATTCACCATTGGCGTTTGGATTCCTGCACCCTGTTCAAGTGTAATTAGTCCGCCCTTTAAATTCGACTGTACAATTTTAAGGACGGTCTTAATGTCTTCATATTTAATTTGTTTAATGTATGGTTTTAGTCGTCTATAAAACGAGTTAAAATGAGCAAAGCGTTCACTGGCTCGTGTAGTTTCCGATAACGAATTGATCTGATTCTTATTTCTTAGTTGAACGTGAGTCGCCAATAGAGCACTGAATTCGGATAATAAGCAATTCTTGATTTCCTCTACAGAATCAAACTTAAACATCCATGGAATGCTTTGGAACGCTTCGTGAAATATTCTTAATGCATCCCTTTTTAGAGAAGGAGAGCCAATTGAATTATAAATTTCATCGAATGATGGCGAAGTATTTCCATTTTCAGAAAGTCTGGTTTTTGCAGCCTGGAATTCGTTCATATAGAAATCAAATATATATCTTTCGGCGAATGCAAAAACTGTTTTGTTCGTCGAGAGGGCTTTTAAGAGTTCTAAATGGGTAACCGTTTTGTGGAGGGATTCAACTACATATCCGGGTTCACGTCCAATCACGAGCACGAAAGCGTGACAACTCTCAACCTTTTCAAGACAAGTCTGCATCATATCATTTCGTTGCATTTTGTCAAAGTCGGCTGATTCGAAGTAAATTGGAGTATGTCCGGCGGACTCAACAAACTGCCATAATTGCCGGCGTAACTCCTCCAATCCTCTAGAAACAGAACTAACAAAAACTTTTAAAGCCATAACCGTATCCCCTTTGATCCCCGTTACATTTTATAGTAAGTATTTTAACAAATAAAAGAGAATAGGTTTCTATTATTTTTCCCGCACACTGTACCTCACCAAAGCTCCATCCTTCATCTCCATCCACACGCCTTCCGGCTCCAGTTCTGCCACCTTCATCTCATGCTCCACAGCGAATTTGTGAATGGCCTCTTGATGCGCCCGGATTCGATAAGAGTATATGTCGGAAATCGATACGTCGTTGCATCGATGAAAGTCGCTTAGAAACTGTAACGGTTTCCGAATTGCAGGGCTGATTCAAGGAATACTACACCAAAAAAGAAAGGTCTGTTCTTCTTGCGTGTGTTGTTGAAATTGGGGTTAGTGCTTTTCGGATTAGTATACACGTCTGCTCCTTCCATCACTTTTGCACACAACGTAGGAACAGCAACTTCCACGGTAAGTGAAGGTACGACTCCTGGACAGTTGCAGAACTACGCAGCTGAGCAGTACGAACGCTTTATGGGGTACCACAGGGACATTTACAAAACACATAATGGGTTAAACGTGGTAGCAGTGAAATCTTCACAAGACCGGTATCTGGTACTCGGAACATGCACCGTCAATAAAAAACCGTATATGGCAACACTTAGTGTACCAAGGTCAATGGATAGCCAGAAGGTGGGGATTATCGTTTTTGAGAACAAAGAAAATGAGCCCCTAGTGTTCTCTAAAGCAGTCATGGGGAATTACATCTACATCGCCGGGGTAGCTAACGGCGGGGCAATTGCAAAAGTAAAAATCAATGGTCGTAAAGACAATTTTGTCTCTGAGGTTCCTGTATCGAAGGACGGGTATTTCTTGTCCGTGATAAAGCACAATACAAACAATGACCGCGATAATAATCCTTTAGTGATCAAAGGGCTTAACGAGCAAGGGAAAACCGTAAGTACACATTACGCCTAAATATTACGTTCGCAATATTTACATGCGTAACGTGCCTAAATATGGCCTAAAGAGCACTCATTGAGTGTTCTTTTTTGTATTTCTATCTGTCATCTCCAGCCAAGTGCCAGCGGCTCCATTTCTACCCCCTCATCACGCGCCTTTGCGATGATGGACAGTTCTCGGGTCCTCGTCATGAACAATTGATGAAGAGGTTAAACGACCAACCGACTCTAGTTCAGCCACCTTCATCTCATGCTCCACAGCGAATTTGTGAATGGCCTCCTGAGCCAATCCTGCTTCAACAAGCGTGTACATGGGATACCGATGTGTAGACGCGTCAACGTACAAAGCGTAGAAACTGTATGTAGCGATGTTCCCTCCAAAAGAAAAACCACTCTTTTACCGGGGCTTTATTTGATGACACAGGCAAACCGGTGATTAGGTGACATTGTACATTACCCTAAAGGAACGCCCTGGCACGGTCTGTCACGCTAACCACCGATTTCTAACACAATATCAACTTGATTTCTCCTAGGACACGTATAGATATCCTCATGGGCTGAAACACGTGGACAAACATCTGGTTTCAAAATAATGGTTGTATATCTATGGAGTCGATGTTGGGGATTTCATACAACTGTAGCAAGTCCAACAGAAAGGAACGATGCTCAATGGCACTGTCAAGATTACCTGACAACACGGCTAGTGGCCCGGTGCAAGAGGGTGTTGGAAATGTCAACATCAATGCTGCAGGGATCGGAAACATTGGAGGGGGCAGCCTTCTTGATACCATAGAAGGGCTATTTCCTGTGCGCCCAGAAGGACCAGCCAATCTTCGGCAGGCTCTTTTGCGTCTGTTAAATCAGAATGTAGTGATCACGACTCAGTTTGAATCCATTACTGGGACCCTTATTAGGGTGGAGCGGGATTATGTCGTGGTTGTTGAAACAACCTCAAATGTTGTTCTGATTCCGATTCGAAAGATTGAATCCGTGACAAGAGCCTAACGAGGAGGGATAATCGTGGCAGCGTTATTTGTAAACGAATTGAATCGCTTGACCGGACGAAGCGTCGAAGTTGCATTTAACAACAGTATGGTCGAAGGGGTTATCGCGTTCGCGCGCGCGGATCTCTTAGGACTTGTGGAGTCAGTCCCCGGATATGCTCCGACTAACCAAGTTCTTTACATCGCGATTGATGCGATTGACTTCGTAAGGCTGCTGTGATGTTTCTAAACATCAATAGGGACGGCTACTTATTAGCCGTCCTTTTTTATGTGTACGCCCGGCACGGGCGGAATCTATAGGGTGAAAGTCCTGAACGGGGGTTGGCGACATACCTACCGTTAGCCAAGAGCAAGGGTGTCCACCGCGAGGTGGAATCTGAAGGAAGCTGGAGGCAAACCCTCGACCTGAGGTACACGAATCGCATTTGAGGCTGTCACAGTTGGACGAGTTGCCACAACACAACGAAGTCCAAAGTCGCCAAGAACTGTAGCAGTAGACTGCGGCAGGTGCATGAGGGGAAAGAGTCCGTTCTTATCCGGGGAGACCTGTCCGATATGCTAGCAAAGCTAGTAACCGTCGATGTGAGTCGGCGCTGAACGGGCAGGAGTCAGCAGACGCCATAGTACATAAATGTGTACACATTTTGTGGAAGGGCTGAACATGAAGTGAGGTTGGACTGTATGCGTTCGCATGACGAGCAACGACAGCAGAAAACTCCGCAAGGAACCTCGAGTCAGGAGGAAGCGGTGAAGCCGCAAGGGACTGATACGCGAGGGCTCAGTTCGTCGTCGGCACAAGTAGAGACCCCAACCTGCGAAGGCGGTACATCCTTGCTGGAAAAGGTGCTAGAGCGACAAAACATGCTCTATGCCCTAGACAGGGTCGAGTTGAACAAGGGAGCGCCGGGTGTAGATGGTGTAGACGTAAAATCCTTACGAGGTTACGTCGTCGAACACTGGGCTAGCATTCGCCAGCAGTTGCTCGCGGAGACCTACAAACCGCAACCAGTCAGACGGGTCGAAATCCCGAAATCCGGAGGCGGGAAGCGGGGATTGGGAATCCCAACCGTGATTGACCGACTCATCCAGCAAGCGCTACTCCAAGTGCTAACACCCATTTTCGATCCGACATTCAGCGAGCACAGCTACGGTTTCCGCCCTGGGCGGAAAGCGCATGATGCAGTACTCCAGGCACAAAAGCACATCCAAGCGGGCTACCGATGGACGGTAGACATGGACTTGGAGAAATTCTTTGACCGCGTGAACCACGACATCTTGATGTCGCGGGTAGCACGTAGGGTGAAGGACAAGCGAGTGCTGAGGCTGATACGGGCGTATCTGAATGCAGGTGTCATGGTGAACGGGATTGCAACAAGAACAGAGCTGGGAACACCGCAGGGTGGACCGCTCAGCCCGTTACTCGCAAACATTCTGCTCGACGACTTTGACAAAGAGCTGGAACGGCGAGGACACAAGTTCGTCCGATACGCCGATGATTGCAATATCTATGTCAAAAGCCGTCGCGCCGGAGACCGCGTGAAGGCATCCCTGACAAGGTACTTGGAGGACAACCTGAAACTCAAAGTAAATCGGGGCAAGAGTGCAGTAGACAGACCGTGGAAGCGAAAGTTTCTAGGGTACAGTTTTCTGTCACATAAACGCGCCCCGATACGACTAGCAGACAAAACGATTGAGCGATTCAAAGACCGCGTTCGAGAAATCACGAATCGAACGAGAAGTGTGTCTTTGCAAGAACGAGTGCGCCAACTGAATGCCTATATCCTAGGATGGGTGGCATATTTTCGACTTGCTGAAATGAAGAGACACTGCGAACGATTCGATGAATGGATACGACGAAGATTGCGGATGTGCATATGGAAACAGTGGAAGCGGGTACGAACAAGAATCCGCGAACTGCGTGCACTGAAGCAACCCGAATGGGTTGTACTCATGATGGCAAACGCTCGACGCGGAAGTTGGGAAATGGCAAGAAACTTAAACAACGCCATGGACAAAACATACTTTGAGGAACTTGGTCTGCGGAGTATACAGGAGAGGTTCTTGCAACTTCGTAGTGCTTCATGAACCGCCGTATGCGGACCCGCATGTACGGTGGTGTGAGAGGACGGGGGCTAGGCGCCCCCTCCTACTCGATTCGATGCACACGTCGTACGCAGATGGGGCATTGTTAGGACATGTAACGCCCTACGAGGCTGTGAGGCATTTCTGGTTGGAATACAACTACTTATGTGACGACTTACTGCAACGAAATTCCGGTGAACGTGACGGGCCCAACGACATTCGCAGAGTTGAGCGATGAATTCGTCACCGTAGCGATGAGTTGGTATGAGTGGTAACCTGCCGGCACGTTTGAATCGACCGCCGAGAACGAGACCGTCTCATCTTGTGTGGCACTAACGGAAGCCTCGGCGAGTGTCGTAAAGATAACCCCTGTGTCTCTGATGATTGAAAACAGTACATCTGGGGTTAACAAGGTAGCTGAGATGCCTACAGTCGCCGACAAGAGTACCTTGTTAGGCGCTGCACCAGTGGCCACGCCAAACGCTGCAAGGACAATGTTCGAGGGTGTTCCAGGAATAGCTCGAGATAACGAACCATTGGTTGTTCCTGGGGTACTGGTACCTACATCATAAACAGTAAACATATGGATCATCTCCTTTACCTTTCCACGATATGTAGACAAGCTTGGAGATGTCTTGGCGCGTGACATTGATGAGCCAATATTTTTGTCGGTACTTGTATCTATGGGGGTTACCTTGTCTAGAACACTGTGATACGACGGGCACGCGTTTATTTGTTAGGCTTTGCCTCATAAACCTGGAACTCCTCGATGGTGACTCCCCAATGATACTTATTGCCTATGATCTCTTTCATTTTAGATAATTCTGCCTCACTCACATTGGGCTCCTCGGCTGTATCCCAGATTGTAATCCATTTGTGCTCGCCGTTTTCATAATCCGCCAGAAAGTTTGCTCCGACAAATCCATCTTGATCACAGAGCCATGTCATCGCTTGATATGCCATACGTTCGGACTCTCGTTTTGTATCTGGACCCGTAACAAATGTAATAACATGTGCGTACATCGATATCCCCCCACAAGTGAACGTGAACATTTCACCTTATGTGGTGGAGAAGGCGTTTGAACCTGACTATGGCCCTTGTACGGTGCCAAAACGATTGGACATGAAAAAGCATCACCGTGGTCCGATGTCTCTCGACGCGCGCGGGGAGTTCTGTTGTGTATTTTGTACCATGTCTCGTGCAAGCTGTTTCTATGCGTGATACAAAGCATTACCGTGGGGTGAGTGTTTGCGTGATTCAAGGAGCGAGGGTCGCGAGCTAGCTATTATCTTTGGGATATGCGCATTTGGGCTTTTGGCTGTATTCCTCGTTGCAATTTGCCTATCTCATCAAAATATTCAACTGTCGTATGATGCTCAGCAGGCCGACAAGCGATCCGGTGGACCTTATCCCTACATTCCGTCATGGTTTTCACGAGGCGTTCATCGTTTTAAGGAGCTAATGCCGTGAGGGCTGTTAATTGCATTGTAACGCTTTCACTGGGCATTCTACATTTACCCTGGTACATGTTGCATTGTTGCATTGTTATATCCGCGCCCTACATGATGCCATCTAGAGGGCGCGGAGTTTTTGTTTAATTAGGCCGAACGAATTTGTGCCCAATAAAAGTGCAAACTGGATGCAGGTTGTCATAATCAATCAGTTTCCCGGATACACTAGTAACGACACAGACAGTGGGCATCCATTCATTACCGGCGATGATGATGGATGCTCTCTTTCTTTTGGTCGTGCTTCAGAAGTGGTTACCGAGGGAAAGCAGTTTGAATGGTTCAACCTGTTCGCCATTTAATTTTCGAATCTCCCCGACTCTGCAGTTTCCTAATGCTGATATAATCAGCGTTGGCCACCAAGTCCCTGTGGTAAAACAACCGAATTTAGTGACAAAGCAGCCACCTTCCCGAACAGTGGCTGATGTATTTCATAATAACCTTAAGACCAAGGTTGCACTCTGTGTCAGTGCTTAGATCCCCTATGCTTATTGTTTGAACCTGAGTCCTGTTTGCGAAGCATAGTGAGACAATAAGGAAGAGATAACAGGGCCCATATATACATTGATACGTAAAAAGTTCCGCCCAGCCACCCAGAATTATAAGAGGCCAGTTGAGGAAGTTGAGCTAAAATGTATAGCACAATTATCCCTACAATTGGATATGCCCAGGGTAAGTAATAATATTTGATCTTAAACACCGTCCTCAATGTAAACCGTCAACGCACAACATAGCAGTGCGTAAAAAGTCTGTGTTTGATACGTTAAGAGAGATGTATCCCAGCGATAGATAGGCATCTTCCCCTAATCGAAGATGGAGACAAGTGTCGGCGGATGTTGACTCGTAGCGTAAATGAAAATGGCCCACCCTGGTCCGCATCGTCGAGAGGCGTGGTGAGCTCTGTGATGTATATCGTACCACCCTTCGGACATCCTGAAAATCCTGAGTGCTTGTTGCATGATGAAGGGCCGCGCCCGATCACGAGACGATTAAAGGGCGCGGTTTTTGTGCCTTGACGACGAACAGTTAAGTCACGCGCTGTCGTATATCCAGTTTCTTAGAACACAAAAGCCCTCAACTGATTAACTCAGTGAGGGCTTTTTTCATCATCCTCGTAAAACCACAACTCATCTATTCTCATATTCAATACCTTCGCGATCCTAAAAGCCACTTCAAGTGTAGGTGTAGCCTTACCACGAACCAATTTACTCAATGTGGTAGGATCTACTTTCGCCTCGTTCGCTAACCATTTTTGCTTAATTCCACGTGAAACCAGAATGTTTTTCAGGTTAGTTACGACCATTTTCATCACCACACACATAATTCTTTGTCCTATCCTCCATTCCTTGTTTCGTGAAATTTTTTTATCGGTGTCCACGCATATCCCCAAGCCACCTCGGTATATCGTAGAACCACAACAACACGAGAGGTGATAGACGGTGGAATATGGAGAGACGAAGCGACATGTTTCCTTCAATCTCAACAAGCCGGAGGAACGGGAGATGTTCCGGTTCTCACGCAAGATTAATTTCTCTGGCTGGGTGAAACAGCAATTGGCACGAGAGATCAAGCGACAGCAGAAACCACCAAGTGGTGAAACATCGTTTCAAGTGAAAATGGGTGACAAGTGATGTTTGAGAACGGTGAATTGGTCTTTGTGATCATCGGAGAGGCCGAGGTTTATCAATGCACGTTGGAATGGTTGGCGAGTTGGATTGAGGCGGGGTATCGGGTGTATGGCGTTGCTGACACAGTCGAAGAACTGGAGTGGCTGTATCGTGACGCGCTCCAGGCGACGGAGGGGTGAACGTGAAGATGCCGTTCAAGGCACCGAGCGAGGTTCCACAAGGTCTTGATTCTTACGTGGAGGCTTGCCACAAGGCCGCAAAGCTGTTGAATGAAGCAGGCGTCCCAAAGGATGAGATACCTGAGAAGCTAACGCAAGCCGTCAAACTGGTGATGGAGTGGATTGTATGACCATGACAACGGTATTCGGCGTGATTGCCGTGCGTCTAGTGATGCAGCAGTGGGAAAAACGTATTCGTCTCTCCGTTTATCCGTACGAGGAGGCGCTGAAACGTGTGGAGTCGCATCATCCTTTACGCCGCAAAGAAAGCCGTCAAAGTAAACTCAGCCGACCCGATGACGCAGTCCAACCTGCATGACATTGTTCAGTTGATCACCACGCTAATGGGAGGGTGACATGTGATCACTCAATTCTTCATCGGTACATTCAAAGTCGGTATCGGCATTGGTGCTGCGGCAATTGCAGGATGGTTAGGTCCTGATATATTGGACCTCCTGCCTATCGACCCAGACCCGATAACGAAGCTACTTACACCTGACAATATTCAGCACATCTTCGGCCAAGAGGAGAAAGACGTTTACAGCTTCCACGACTGAGGAGGGTTTCATATGGTCCTTGGTTTCGTCATTGGGAGGGCTATAGGTAAAGCAGCAAAGGCTGCGTTCGTTCCGGGAAAATCAGATGCACCGTCGATGTGGGACGTGAAAGAACGTTTCATCCACAACTCGATTAAAAACTACAATGACCCGCGTTTGGCCGGTTGGTTTCAGAATTACAAGCACGCTCCGATCGATAGCAAGAGTTGATTCGCCATGGTATCGAAGAACTCCCAAAAGACAAAGCGGTGAGCGCTGAGTATCTTGAGAAGCTCATCAACGGTGCAATGAACAAATACCAGATGCAGATCATCCGCGCTTACCTTAAATCATCCGCAGCTAACAACCTCGACGCTCACACAAGAACCGATCTATGGATGGCCTGTGCGCAACGGATGCACTATCTCACAACGCTATTCGATTTCATGAATTGAGGCGATTGTATGGCGGTAATGACGCCGAAAGAACGTTCAGATAGGGCTCATGTTGTCACACAAGGGATAGCAGGAATCGTTGTTTGCATGGGTGCGCGAGCACTCGTCATGGGTGGGACTAAAACGGTATTCACATCAGCTTTGCTTGGTGTTGGTACAGCTCTAGCCGGCGCTCCTCTCGTTCCCATCTGCTTTGGTATCGGCGCCGCAGTGATATGGGTGAACTGGCAGAAGGACCGTGTTGCGAAGGAGTACAAAGTCACTGAAGCGGATGTCCAAGGATGGAGAGTATTGCTCGGCGTCACGACGTGGGGCAGGAAGGTTTACCACGATTTCGATGCAATCCCTCACACAAAAATCGGAGGTGTAACCGGTAGTGGTAAAACAAAAGCAATCGAGCTTATCTTGGGTCAGGTCATACGTGAGAAGACTGCGCATGAAGTCGAAATTCACATTATTGATATGAAGGGTGGAGCGTCCTTCAGCCACTTTCGTGACCTTCCACAAGTTGCTGGCCGCGTATATGCCGGCGTCGAGGAAGCGCTCAAAGCGTTAAAGGAAATCCATGAGGATATGAATGCTAGGTTAGCGGTTGTACGAGAAGAGCGTGCACGTTTCAAGCCGATCACAAAGTTTAAACGCATCCTCCTTGTTGTTGATGAAGGAGGTGAATTATCACCAGCGTACGCGCACAACGATGAGGATGAAGCTCTTCGTAAGTCGTGTCTTGCACACTTAAAAGCAATCGCAAGTATCGGTCGTGAACCGCGTGTGAGCATCGTCTACGGTACCCAAAGGCCCTCGAATGAAACGCTGCCAACGAGCATTCGGGGCCAGATGGATGCAACCATGGCGTACCGCACGCAGGATGAATTAGATTCAAACATTCTGCTCCGTAATGAGTATGCTGCACACCTTAAAAACATCAAAGGAAGGATGATTTATCAGACGCCTGACGGAGAACGTGAAGTGCAAACAGGGTATATTCCGGACGACGTTCTACAGGAGTGGATAGAGGAACAGTCATTACCCGAGGGGTTCTGGAATGTACCTCCCGGGGATGTGCGGATCAGCGATGAGGATGAGAATGTAACGGCGCGAAATGACGGCGATGGTGCCGTTGTAAAACAAATTGATGTTCCGCGTGATTTGGAGTGGTAGACAAGTGCCTACTTTTTTTTCTAAAGAGTTATCTGATCGGCTGTATCGTTTCTCTGTGTCATTGGCGGCGGCTGGGCGATTGTTCACCGCGGACCAGTTGGCGAGGCATCCTGATCTATCTAATCGAAAGGAGCCTGTTAAGCGCGCTAGGGAGTTTCTCAGTAAATATCCAGACACCTTTGAAACGCTGTTAAGCCCGAGTGGAGTACCTGCTCGAAGACGCCTGACAAAGCAGGCTAGACGTAAATATGGATTCGATTTTCGACCTGTAAATGGCGTCAGTCAGCGCGCCGAACATTGGCTTGGTATCGGTGATATATGGTTGCGTCTTACTTTCTTTGGAGGACGACCAGAGAAGTGGATCACTGAGCCTGATAAGCAATTTGACGTCATGTGTAAATGGCGAGGTCAGATCCTGCTTATCGAGTATCAACGCACTCCGATCACATCAAAGGTGTGGGCGTCAAAGTGGAAAAAGCGCAGGGAATGGTGGATATCCCAGAAGTGGAATGAGAAGCCCATAGTGATTCTGGTAGACGAGACTCGACAGGATAACAAAACGATATCTGCTCCACTCGGAACGGCCCATGTTAAGTCCATTGATGAATTTCCTTATGCATTAGCAAGGAGGATACAACGGTGATGAAATTCCTTAGATGTGACATCTGTGGAGAATGGGCGGAGCTCTTTTATTACGACGGAGACGGCTGAATGGATTATCACTCCGAAGGCTGTGAAGGAGAAGGAACCGGATTGAAGTATGACGAGATTTGTAAAATCGAGATGTGGAGGAGCGCACATGCTTGAACGCCAATTCGCCGATTTCCTAACCGCTCAAATTAAATCTAAGGTAGAAGTGTTGGAACAAGAAACCGAACATCAGGCGGTCAAAGATTTGCGCGTATACATTGACCAATTAGATGGACTATTTGACTCGCTGCTACAAGAGCAATCTGCACCAAAGCAGCGTGTAAGAAGGAGTCGCGGTGGAACGCCTGCGCAAGAGTAGTATCATGTATCTGGATAAAACTTATAATTGAAGGATATTTGTCCATGTTTGGTGAATACACATTCTTCGGAGGGTGATGAACTCATGAGTATGAATCTTGCGGCAAAACAGAACATGGATGCGCGCCAACTGGCGTTGTTGCAGTCCGAATATGACGGTAAAAAGAAGTCAGCTGCCGTCGCGTGGATTCTCTGGCTGTTCCTTGGAGCAATTGGTGCGCATCGGTATTACATGGGATATATCGGGCGAGGCATTGTAATGACACTTACGGCCGGCGGTTTAGGAATCTGGTCACTTTTTGATGCTTTCTTCATCCAGGGCGGTTTACGGAAAAAGAACCAAAAGATCGAAATGGAAATCATAAACGCGATCAATATGGGGGCAGCGCGCCAGCCGAATATGTATTCTGCAGGCGAAACAGTTTAACGGTAAACAAAACAAAGGGCGGTGACCTTCTAAAGGCTACCGCCTTTCTCGTCAGCGTCTACAAATGATCTACAAATCATCTACAAAACCTCATGAATCACAATGCCACATATGAATTTAAATGCCGTGTAACAAGTTATAATTGCACTTATAAATCATATCGAATAGGACTATTAGGTCTTGAAGGTTGGTACTATAAACGGATGCAGAAGAAACTCAGTTCATATTGAAATACATTAAACTGTCCGATGAATGCACATGTGCATGCGTGATTTACGATTTGGCTTATCCCATTGAAAGAGCAGGGGCTTTTGCGGCAATCAAAGGCTCCTGCAGTGCCATCTAAGACTTTATTTGTCTGCTCTCTCCAGAAAATCGTACATACAGCGGGATAAATCCCTATCCCTATCGCTAGGATGACAGTGAATGATGCCTAATGAATACTGTGAACTAAGTATCCAAATAAATTAAGCTTTAGGGATAATGTCAAATCACCTGGCGTTCATTTTACAGATGAATTTTGGACTTGGACAGCGGAGTTAGGAATACGATGAATCCAACCGTACTATCCTGGATTCATGGGGACAGACATATATTCGCTCGTCGGTTACGAAACACAATGACATTCCGAAAATATAGACGATTACATTCTGCTGCAGCTTTAGTGCTCGTGTTTGGTAATATGCCTATACCAAGGTGGGAGACCATGTGGCCATTTCTATAACGTTCAACATGATAAATATCTGCAACATGAACACTCAGGCTGGTGTATTTGTCGGAAACAATAATCAGTTAGGGTGGGATTCTAATGGGAAATTAGTGCAAGGCATTGGGCAAATTATGGGGATTAATCAAGCAGCTTCGCTTGGAGCATATCTATACGCGGACAATGACATCGTCGACGAGCCTGTCATTGAAAATGAAATGAAGAACGGAAATACACTCCAGGGGATGTGATGCAGTGTTGTTTACTGCAGAATAGTTCTGGACACAGTTCATTGCCGAATGAGTACCTTATCACTGTTGCGAACTCTCCGGCATAGGAAGCATGTAGCGAGAAATAAGGTGGGCTCCAACGTCGTCTTCAACGGGCTCAACCATGCGTAACAATTCGCTCCCTTAACACCCCCCTGTAAGTATCGCCAAAACACCACGTTGCTTGATGAGTGAATGTCAAATTCCATGATCATCCATGTTTATAGACGCCGGTGTTTTGAATCGCTATCGCTGACTAGTGATTCGGTATAACACGTTTCACACCTGTTTTTAGGCAAACCTCGCCTATCCACGTGGAACTCCCTCACTGTTGTGGCGCCTATGATGATTCCGGAATTGGCGGCAATTGTTATGATTCACGGCATCTTGCCATGAGTTGTATTAGGACTTTCAGTCGGACTGTTACCGCCCATTTTGGTAAGTGGGGGTTTGGGTTTAATCATATCCTTCATCCAGTTGGGAATCTCGGTCTCAGGAGATATATTCATCATGTCGAAGACATCGGGATCGTTCAAAAAGGATTGTGCATCACGGATCTGATGGTTGTTTCCGTGGATATTGCCGAAGCCTTGATTATGCTTCGTGTGACTTTCAAAATTGGTCGGCCAGTTGTTGCCGACATTGAGGGCAGAGGCTGATGTGATGGTACCGATGCGAATCGACCCAATGACGAAACTGGGCGAGAAATAGGAATTCATAGGGACCTCCCACTAGGTAAACCGAAATGTGAACCCCTTATTCGTTTTCTGCATTCCCGATCCGTTCGCTTCCTCTTTGTTAAGATCCGACAGGTCCTGCTCGCTTTGGGTGGACCTTCCGTTTTGAGCTGAATCCATTTTCGTTCGATGAAAGTTCCTGCCAACTCGAACGCCGAAATTATTTCCTAGGTTTAGCGCACCACTCAGCTCGTCAATGTCGAGCTGATCTAATCGAAACTCCAATTTTTCGAGTACCGGATCGTGAACGTGTAACGTATCAATATAAATGCTGTTCTTCGCACCTTGGTTAGTCATCTGCTGAAGAGCCAGCTCGATATGATGGAGTCGCTCTTGAATCGCTGCAAGCTTAGTCGCATCTTTGCGATGAATCCAATTTCTAAGCATTTACGTGACCTCATTCGTAATTTGATACGACCGAACCGAATCAGACATGCGGATATTGGCATACAGTCAAACAGTTACTTGTTTTCTTGCTCAGAGTCGGGCATGAAGGTATCCATGATATCCTGGTCGCCGACAACGAGGAGAACACAGTGAATGGCATTTCTCTCGCCGAGCACTTCTCCAAATCCTTCATTACTGTTCTCGATATGTCGCCAATGGCATGGGGTGTTTTGTCCATGGAACCATCCAGAAGTGGAATCAATACTGTCAACGTAAAGTTCCCCAACAGAAATACGTGGCATTTTACGTCCCTCCTAATTCGCTGTTGTTGTATATGCTATGGCTTGTGTTCGGGGAATATTTCAACATTAGAATGGAGGATTTGTTGTGGCGATTGCTATTACGTTTAACATGGTGAATATCAACAGCATGAACACTCAAGTTGGTGTGTTCGTCGGAAATAATAATCAGTTAGGGTGGGACGCAAACGGTAAATTGGTCATGGGTATCGGGCAAATTATGGGACTTAATCAAGCGGCTCCGCTTGGGGCATATCTTTACGCGGACAACGACATGGTCGACCAGCCCGTCATAGAAAACGAAATTAAGAATGGGAATACATTGCAGGGGATGTGATGGAGTGGATGAACTTCGTAGTTTCCCCTTGAGTATGGTATTTGGCAACATCATCGTGAACAATATTAATCACACTTCGGGGATATTTGTCGGGGAGAACATGCAGTTTGGCTGGAGTGGGCATATGAAAGCAAACCATGGATTCGGCTATAATATGGGGTACCTGAATCATACGCAAATAAATGCGGTTTTTATCTACGATAACGATTTGATTGATTCACCAATTAGTCATTATGATTTCATGTCGGGAAGTGCAATTGACACCGGGTGTCCAGTTCCGGTACACTTCACTCCTCCCGTGACTACTCCATAACTTCAAAAGTATGGCAATAAATTCCATTTCTTCGCGCGTGGCTAAAAATCAATGGATACTGAGTTTCCACGTGACTGTTCTGGACCACGCAAGTCTTTTCGCATAATAATATTTAACACTCCATTCTTATATTCAGCACGTACCTCGTCCCGAAGAACGGGAAGAGGTAAGGAAATTTCTCGTTCAAAGACGCCTTGATGAAGTTCCGATAAATGCAACTGGTTGCGCGGAATATTGGCGTAACTCCTGTTTATTGAGCCATTGATATAGAGTCTGTGCACATCAACAGATATAGACACATCATTGGCGGACTGTAGGCTTGGAACTTCGACGACCGCGACGAGATCGTTAGCTGTTTCATACAAGTCAACGCGCGGATATTGCCCTTTATTCGAATTGAAGCCGGGGGCATGTGGTGTGTTCCACATCGGCTGTGTTGTATTGAGGAAGTCAGGCATGTTTGGCATCATGTTCTTTACAAGATCCTGGTTACCAAACATTTGTCGAATTTGTTCACCCATCTGTTCCAGTTGCTTCAAGTAGTCCATGGGATTGTTGGCCATTGTGGTCTCCTCCGTGACACCAAACATACTCTAACATAGTCGGATGCGTAGCTCTGTTACACAGTTATATTCACGGAAGTCCGAACAATTGACGCAAACCCAACGTTCATGGGATATCATCTTTGTCCGGGCAGATTGTCCTCTTTGGTATCCTGGCTGGATCCCATACATTGCACGAATGTATGGGATCAGTTGCTTCGATCTCGCCAACAGTATGTACCTACAATGCAACATTCGTCCCGTTGGCATCATCGACTGGGTGCGTGCGCTCTGTCTTTCGGCGTAAAACCATTACGAAACAATGAACGCCAGAATGATAATTTGCGACATAGCCCGACTAATGAAAAGTGAACGATACTTTGCTGTCACTTTTGGGTCGAATAATCCGTTCACCATCAGGAAAATGGTCAGAAAAATGATTGCGTTTCTTGTTGGTCTGCTCATCCTAACAACCCCTGTACACTACACCACATTATGCACATTCAACGTGCTCTTCCACGGCGACACGGCCCGGCTTGATTGTCTTCGTCGTATTCAATTCTGGCGTCAAACGCGTGAAGAGCCACACATAGGAGCGCAGGTTTACAGTGACCTAATGAACTGAAGAACATCATGCGCTCGATCACAGGAACGAATGCTGTAAGAAGTCGTATCACAGTTATGCGAAATATTAGGAGTGAACCGTGCTGGGACTCTGTAAAGGCGTGAAAAAGAATTGACCGCCTCCATTGGGTAGGCGGTCAATTTATGACTTCAAGATTAATCACCCTGCGAAACGGTTACGGGAGCAGGCTCAGCGGCTGTGCCTTCGGATGGAGCGGACGGAGCCTCCGAAACAAGCATGCCCTTACCGAAGAAAAAGCAGATGACGACGGCGGCGACGGCGAAGACAAGAGCCAGTCCGAACTGTTGATGAAAGGCGTTCGTCAGGACGCCCGTCACCTTTTCCCTAAGCTCAGGCGCGAAGTCCGACAGATTCAGACCGTTTAGATTGAACTCTTCGTTGCCACGGGGAGGAATGTCCTTCACGGCAGCCAAGCCGCTCTTCAGGCGCCCGGCAAGCAGACTTCCAAAGACGCTCACGCCAATGCTAGCGCCCATGGTTTGAAACAACTGCACGGTGGATTGCGCAACGCCCCGGTCCGCTTCTTCCGTGGATTCCTGAATGAGCAGGGTATCCCCGGCCATCAAGGTACCTGTGCCGATGCCCATGATGAAGAAGCAGAGGGCGGGATAGAAGAAGTTTTGGTCCGAATGGATCCAGAGTGCCAGCAGTAATCCCGCAACCGGGAACAGGAGCGAAGCGATGAACAGCGTACGATACGGCATGCGGGAAATTAGGAACCCAAACGCTAGGCTGAACGGGATGGCGCCAACCATGGCCATCAGCGTGAAGTAGCCGGATACCGTTGCCGAGAAGCCCATGGCGATCTGGGCGTAATATGGGAAGGAGGACACAGCCCCCATTATGCCGCACATAACCGTGAACATCAGAACGGCCATGACGACGATGTTGCGGTTCCGTAAGAGGCGCAGGGGAATGATGGGCTCCGCGGCCTGGCGTTCGACGAGTATGAACAGAACCAGCAGGACGGCGGAAACTCCGAGCAGCGCCAGAACCAGCGGAGAGATCCATGTCAGGCCCTTGTTTTCGATCAGCACAGGAGTCAGCAACAGGGACAGGATGGACCCCACCAGAGTCAGTGCTCCCGCGTAATCCACTGAGCGCGATTCACGATGTTTCTCTTCATGCAGTCCCAGGAACATTAGAAGGGCAGCCAGCGCGCTGACGGGAAGATTGATCAGGAACACCCAGTGCCAACTCATATGATCCACCACATAGCCGCCGATCATCGGACCGACTAGCTGAGGCAGAATCATCATGATGCTGAACAGCCCCTGCAGCTTGACACGCTGCTCTACCGTAAAAGTTATTCCGAAAATAACCATCGCCAGCGGCATCAGACCGCCTGCTCCGACCCCTTGGATGGCGCGGCCTAGAAGCAGTAGCTCCATCGTAGGGGCAGAGCCGCTCACAAGGGAGCCGATCATAAAGAGAGCGATACTGATTAGATAAAGCCGCTTGCGTCCGAAGATGTCGGACAGCTTGCCCAAGATGGGCATGCAGGCGGTCATGGTCAGCATGTAGATACCGGCTACCCAGCCGTACAGCGTCATGTCGTGCAGTTCGCGGATGATGGTAGGCATTGCCGTCGAAATCACTGTCTCATCCAGCTCCGAAAAGATCATGCCAATGATGAGGGCGATTAAGACCAAAATCTTGTTGGTTTGTTTCATAGGAAATCCCTCCGTTTAGGCTCAATCTTACAGTGTTAGATTGAACCTTACAGTGTAAGACGATATCATGAACATATGAACCTGTAAAGCATAAACTTACACTGTTAGTTCAAAGGGCGGATACCGATGAAAAAGCAGCCTCAGATTTCGGAGGATAAGATTTTTGAAGCCTCGTGGGAGCTTCTTGGGGAGGATGGCATCGAGAAATTCAGCATGCGGCGATTGGCCGACCGGCTGGGGATCCAGGCTCCCTCTCTGTACTGGTACTTCAAGAGCAAGCAGCATCTCTACCAGCGTCTGGCCAACCAGGTATCGAAAGTGATCCTGGACGAGTTCCACTCCGAGGGGGACTGGAAGGAGCAACTGGAGGGGCTTGCGGTAACGCTGCGGAGTGTGCTCTGCCGATATCCCTGCTCCACGCAGCTTATGATGCTGACGCTGCCCCTCGAGCCGGACATCATCCGGTTCACCAACCGTATGCTTCTTTGCGTCGAATCGACGCCACTTGAGCAAGAGCAGAAATTACAAGCGATTCTTACGCTTCAGAACTATGTCTTGGGCTTCATTCTGGACGATTATCAGGATCAGCTTAATGCCTCAGCGATACTTAACGAGCAGGGAGTGCTTCCGGTCGGCGAGCTGAATCGCCTTTTGGATTCCATGAGCGAGACGGAAGCGGGATTGTTCCGGAGGACGTATAAGAACGGGCTGTTCGAGCTGATGGGGACCGATGGGGCGTTTGAGTTCGGTTTGAAGCTGATTCTGTTGGGGATTGAACAGGTGATAAAGGAGCAGGAGCAGTAGAGTGTAGGATGGCACAAAAACTTGCCATTTGAGCTGTCACGATGAACCGCACCATATATGAGAATCTATCAACTTAATAATGTTTAACACTATACGGAATACCGTATTCTACAGAGTAAATAAAGTGACTTGATTGACCTTTAATAAAAATGGAACTGTGTATGATTCTGGCTTGTTCAAACGAAGGGCGAGTCAATACAAGAAGACGGCACACACGTAGTAACGGAAAGTCAGTGCTTCAATATCTGAGACGATTACCTACCAACAAAAGAATGGAACAACGAGTGGGAACCACCACCACGGACCACAAACTCGGTACGGTTGCGGGCACGGGTGATGCGGTTGACAATGATCTGGATAACCGTCGTAGCCCGCAAGTTGTTACTAGCATGTTCCACCTGCCCTTGAAGAGGGGTAGTTTACCTGTATAGCTCATACGGTCTATTACTCTATAGGACACACACCGCCTCACGACTGAACTCCCTCCATACCGTAAATTACGTTGGTGGAGGGAGGTGGCTAGCATGTACGATGGAGCATTTGGTGGTTACACCCGATGGGCCGTAGTTTTTGATTATCTGTGTCCGTTCTTCTTTCTAGCTCCTTATTATTACACCCCCAAGAGACTTCAAGTGTAGCCCCTTGGAGGTGCACTTGGTTATTACCAGTAGTATCCACCGTATCCGTAACCATATCCGTAATACGGATATGCCGCCAGCGCAGTGAGAGCGAATAAGGGAAAGAAGAGAAATGGCCAAAAAACCTCTTGAACCTCATCCGTAGAGTTAGGTATGTTCTGTAGCAAATCAATGTTTGCAGAACTGACGTCTGTTTCACTCGCAAGACGAGTGGTTCCTCCTCTTATGGGCCGTACGTAAATTCCGTCATTTGTAACGGAATGCAGAATCCCGTGGTGAGTTGCCCCATCTCTCGTGCGAAAGTGGATGTGCTGTCCAATAAACCGCATTGCATGAGCGCGTGTAATCATAGTCTTACCTCCTATTCAGTAATAGAAAGGCGTCCTTATAGGACGCCTGTGTTCGACTAAAATCTGTGTAAGTCCACCTTTCGATGGGGTGGTTTTTTATTAGTATGCTCCCCCACAGCTGGTAGCTGCGCCATAACCAACGGCTGGTACAAGCAAGAAGAACAGAACAAAGATAATTAAGAACACTACAGCCCATCGGGTATATCCGCCAAATGCTCCGTACATAACATCGCCTCCACAGTTTCAGTGTCCATTTAGATTTATGTCTAGAAAGTTGTCCTGTCGAAGGTCACATGACTCAGCAAATTGGCCCATTTTGGCTGAAACGTAAAAGCCGCCTTTACTCTTCTAGGTGTCTGTTCGTATCTAACGGAAAGAAAACAGACTATAATATGACACGTCTTTGGGATGGGGCAGAAGGGCAACCCTCGCGCGTTATGTTCACCTGTCTCTATCCCTCCGACTTCTCCTGCATCTATCTGGATAACTCAGCTTCTGATATCTCGAGCGAGGTGGAGCGGGCAGACTGATACAAAACGTTAACCGGACGCAGTGATTTTCTTAATTCTGTCATGAAGGATAGGGTTAATTAGTAATTGGTGCTTATGAAACTATTTGTAAATGTGTTGTTGCGCTACATATGTCAAATGGAAATGCCATCATTCTTAAGTCTGTCCACACAAAAGAACCTGGATTTCAAAAGGGGCTTTTGTACTAGCGACTGACACACTGTGCACCCTGTACGAAGCCGTGGCTACACGCTCTACATTCTATTACTACAACGGTTTGAGATGGTGGTATTCTGCTTTAGCCTATTTAGTGATTGTCCCAATCTCGGTTGCCAACAGAAACATTACGAGGAAACTAGTCGAACGCGGACAACACGGTTAAGAATTCGAATGAAGAAGGATAGAAGTTAGAGTCTAAAACTCAGCCTGCGATCCCAGTATCGATTGGGTAAGTTCATATGTGGTAGAAGAAACACCCCCAAATCCCCAGGAAAATGGCCCGCGAAATACTCTTCTCAATTGGTGTATGACTCAATTTCACTTCATTCCAGATGCGATACGTACATGAGAGCCTATTTGCGAAACGTTAAGTTATGTCCTGTTGTGTGAACAAACGGGAGCCGGAGTGTGCACTGTAGCGCTTTTGTACGCTTGTCCGTTTCAATACTTCCGTTTCAGCGTTTAATATACAAATCCTCAATAAGGAAGGGTGAATCATGAAAACTTACCAAAATCAAAAACAATTGCCGAATATCCAGACGCAATTAGTCGCTGCAAAAAAACTCCTGGCTACTCGAAAACCAGTGGAGGTAACTGCACCGTCGACCGTCATTGCTACCAACAACACATGGACCAATGCAACGGTTATTGAGAGAAATCCAGCTTGGGTCGATTTGAGCCCCGCTTCATATGTGTGGGGCGCGAATGACCCAACGAATTCCGCCGCCGTAGTTGCTCAGTCATTTCGGATACGCTTAGGGGATCTCCGCAGAATAAGCTCTGCTCAATTGAAACTCTCGACGGACAACTATGGAATCGTATTGATCAATGGAGAGCCGGTTCTGATTGACCAGCCTAACCAAAATACGTCTAACTTTAACCCCGGGAGAACCTTTAATGTTCGGCCTTTTCTTCTGGTTGGACGCAATGATATTGTCATAGCCGGTTTCAATTTTCCACAGGGCGCCCTTCGATCCCCGTCGAATCCGGCCGGCATTGCCGCCGTATTACAGATCAACATGAGACGACGTTAAACGATTTGCAACAGGACCGAAGCCCCTCGGGGTGAAGGTCCTATTTTTTTCACTCATGAATGTAGTGAAACCGTTGGAACATCGAATCGATGCATCATCTGCACCGTTGCGTACGCTACGCTACGTAAGGACAGATACTCGTACATAACGGAAAGACCAGTCTATGCTAGAACATAGCATTGCTTGAGGATGAAGCGTCTGCCGAAAGGAAAGGAGCTAAGATAGATGAGGCATCGTAAAAACGATGTAATAAAAGGCTACTGCCGCGATCAGCACAAAGACGAAGGTCATTTGTATCTCCATCATGTACGACTACGACAAGGTTGCCCAACGGTTTGGCTAAATAAGCTCACAGAGGCGCCAGCCAGCCGACATCGTTTGTCGCCCGCCGCGCGCCTCTGACGCATCAGATCCTCGTGGAAGCTCCGGTCAACCTTGTGCCTCGGTAGTGACTTGCCACTTGATGCCGTATTTGTCCTCCAAGCGGCCGAATAGACTGCCCCAGAATTGCTTCTCTAGAGGCATGATCACTTGCCCGCCTTCCGACAGGTTGGAGAACGCCTGCTGAGCTTCTTCGTCGGTTTTGAATTCGAGGGATAAATCGAACCCGCTGTTGCTGGCAGGCGTCTGGTGCATGGTATCGGCAATGTAGAAGTTCACGCCTGCGGCGCTGAACGCCATATGAATGATCTTATCCTTGAGAGCTTCATCGGTGCCAGGGGCTTGTCCATACGTCATCTGGCTGTGGATTTCCCCACCCAGGGCTTGCACATAAAATTGCGCCTGTGCTCTGGCATCCTCAGAATAAAAGTAGGGTGTCAACTTCGCCATGTCATTACCGTCCTCTACGTAGAATGTGGACCGTGTTGCTTCGATATTAATCTGAATCTAAAGTTTTGTCATCCATACCTCGGTGAGGACTATGATTTTCGTCGAAAGGACCTGGACTAGAGATGAGGAATACAGTGACGTGTATGGCGTTACGTTCTGATTGGGAGGTTTTGCTGTGGAGATCAAATTAGATGATTTAAGTGGGCGTGAAGTGGCGGAACTGATCAGGGAGCATCTTCAGAGTATGGCGCTACACTCCCCACCGGAAAGTATCCACGCACTGGGGCTCGAGTCATTGCGGCAACCAGACATTACATTTTGGAGCGCGTGGGAGGGAGACGAATTAGCTGGCTGCGGGGCATTGAAAGAACTCGACGAGCAGCACGGCGAGATCAAATCCATGCGAACCTCTTCATCCCATTTGCGAAGGGGTGTGGCGAAGCGCGTCCTTCAGTACATCATCGAGGAAGCTAGACGACGTGGGTACCGGCGGTTGAGTTTGGAGACCGGATCGATGGTTGCGTTTGAGCCAGCGAGGCGATTATATGCGAGCTTTGGGTTTGCGTATTGTGATCCGTTTTCGGATTACGTTGAGGATTCAAATAGTGTCTTTATGACGATAGAGTTGTGATACCACAGTATTATCCTTCACTCCTCTTCATCGAAAACTCCCTGAATATCTCACATTAACATGCTGATGCGGGTGTTTTGCGGTCAGCCATAGAAATCTGCATTTTAGGAACATGTCAAATACAAGTATTCTGTACACTCGAGACACATATATATTCTTGTGGGCATTTGATCAGTCGTGGAGGCACAGTTCATGGAATGGACAGATGAAATTTCAAAACGTTTTTCCGATGGTGAACAAGGTTTTGACCAGGACGTGATGCGCTTGATCACTGCCCTCGCCTGGGCAATTGAAGGGCTGAAGCAAGTGGAAATTCAGGTGGTTCACGGAAACCTCTCGCTGGCGAAGTCCATCATACACGATACACTGAACGACATCAGGGATGTTGACTCACAGTCAAATTGATAGAATATTTCAATTTACATAGGTGTTAGAAAGCGATTTGGGAAGTCAGTATAGGCGGCATATCGACGTTGAAGGTGGTTCAGCTCACCTCGGTGCGCATCGTCGAACGTCGAACGCCGCGGTGAGCTCTACTGGGGTATCTTACAACTCGCAGTACTTACTACTTCAGACGCGTGATTGTGGCCTTTCTTGGTGGGGTTGGAGGGGTCGGTGGGTCAATACCTAAAGCAGCTTCCATGTCCTGCGTAATCTGCTTTAGGGCTCTGTAGCAATCTTCGTCAGAAACGGACGAGTCCCATATCACGTCACAATGCCCGTCCTCGTAGACAATCACGTTGGCCACATATCGAATATCACTCATATGTATCCTCCTCCGTACGCGCGACGCGCGCGATTTCCATCAAGTCCACTTATCATTTGGGAAATGAACCCAAACTATTCATCGTTCTAGTACGAGTTACCTGATCATATTGCGGAACAAATCGTTTGGTCAAGTGGGGGCATGGTTTCACTTACTGTACGGGGGGCTCGCCCCCCGTACAAAGTGTACCATGTAACGGGCGGAAGGCATCATCGTGAGGGTCGAGTTGATAGGAATCCAATCGCTAGGTGGAAGTGACCGTGAACACGGCATTTTGTATTGAAGGGTCCATCACGAACACTACAAGCGGGCTAGTCGACAGTGGGAAGAGGGAGAACCGCGACTTGCGTTTTTGCGTCGGAATCAGTTGGCCGTTGAGAAAGGCCCGAAAGTCATATGTCTTCATTCGACCACCTCATTTGGCGAATTAAGAAACCATATGTGCGGACTGCTTGGATGAATGACAGAGGAGCAGGAGGACGCAGGTGCCCCATAAGACGAACCCACCGCGGGGGAGCCACTGTGACCCAGTTGGACAAGCCCATGTTGCGTGATGGTGACACATGGCAGCATCCAACATGAAGATGGCGATATAAGCCATGACTTCATATTTACTAGCAAACAAAATGGTGATATCGACTGGAGCAGTCGTAATCTTTGAACTCTGACCGAGATGACCATACGTGCCGGTCGGAAATTACCCGCTAGAGGCGCTCGGTAGAAGCTGCCGATAGCCGCAGGAGATGAGGGGGGGAGTCAATGATTTAGCGGTTGTGACGATTTTCTCCTGACTCGTTCCAACTCGGTCACATCACCGTGGTCAACAATACGGCGTCCGTTTTCGTATGCTGAATCCCGTAATGAGCTAGCCATTCCTATTAAGAAAGCGCTATCAAAATGCTGATGTACCATTTGCGACAGTTGTCCGGGCGGGATCGTGTAGCAGTGGATCATGCAACACAGCAAAGGTGAATTCAATGCTCCCACGACGGGGAAATATCCGTATTTTATGTTAAGGGCCGGTGAAGTGGATGCGAAGTCTTAGGCGATGGAAGTGGATTTCTGTCTGTCTATGCGGGGTGGTTCTTACGGCAGGAGGGTGTGCTGCCCCTGCGAATGAGCAAGCGAACCAGAGCGCGGCCGCAAAGACGGATACCGGAAGCAACGCTACAAGTGATGGCGGTGTTGGTGCTAGCGGTGGCAGTAGTAGCAAGATCGTGATCACGATGGATGCACAAGGCTACACGCCGATTCAACCAACGGAGGACAATCCACATCCGAGTACACAATTAGGGACATTGGCAAAGCAATACGAAAAGCTTCACCCAAACGTGAGTATTCATTTTTTACCCGTGGCCATGACAGGCGTCTTGGGTTCGCCCGGTGGCCTAGTCGCCAAGGCGAACGCAGGTGAAGCGCCAGACATCGTCTGGGCGCAAGAGAACCAGGTAAATAGTGGCGCATATCCTGCGGGGCTATTTGTCAACTTGAAGCCCTATCTCGAACAACCGAACCCATACATTCCGGGTAATCAGCATTGGATAGACGCTTTCGATCCCGCTATTATCCGCGACGTGACCGCTCCGAACGGCGATATTTACGTGGACTCTGCAGAGCTCGTGGGGGCTGCTGTGTTTTACAACAAACAGGTGTTCAAAGCCGCAGGTATTAAAACCCCTCCTCGCAACTTCACACAGCTTCTTCAGGATTCAAAACGCTTGCGTGCGAAGGGGTATTGGCCGTTTGGCCTAGCCCTCGGACCAGGTGAACAGGATTCCGCACCTAGTTGGTTTGAACGCTATGTCATGACGTCGTTTTTTCAGTCGGACTTGCAGGCATTCGATGTGGATCACAACCGGTTTGAGACCGGGAGCCTCGATTACGCAGTAGGCGTCAAAAAGGGACTCTTCACGATGAAGGATCCGCGATACGCGGAAGCATTTAAACTTCTGAAACAGTTCTCCGCTTATTGGGAACCGAACTCGGTCGATTACACAAGTGGTCCAAACGGGCAAAACCTCGCATCTACTTGGCTCATGACGCCTTTTATCGACAATAAGCTGGCCATGGTATTTCTGACGAGCGGTGCGTTTTCACAGTTGAAACAGCTCGGCTGGACGGACAAACAGTACGGTGTGATCCCGTTTCCAAATATCACGAAAGCGGCGACTCCTTATGCGGGAAACACCGACATCAGCTATGTGGTGAATGCGCCGACGGCGGATTGGCAGTACTACGTGTCAACAGAGAAAGCCGATCACACGATGACACCCACCAAGGAGAAGGTAGTCGTCGACTGGTTGAAATACATCACAACGCCGGCACACAGCGAAGAAGTGATCAATCAACGTGGTACGACCGTACCGACCATGATCGGTACCAAAGCGGTGACGGCTAGCCTGAAAACCGCTATTCAGCCCCCCGACACCCTAAAACCCCCGGTTATCGTCGACGGAATTCTCGACAACACGTTGACGCCGACCGCGGCTAACCAGGGATACAAAATCCTCACTGGGTATTTAACCAATCAGTTGACGTTTTCGCAATTCTCAGACCAATGGGACCAACTAATCGAGCAACAGACGGATGCGTGGGCCGCACAGAATCACGTGGACTTGTCCAAGTATCTGACGTAGGAAGCTTTGTTCTGTACAACATGGCCAAGGGCACAAGCCCATTCCTGTTCGAAGGAGGACTGTCAATTGGGGAGAAACAGCAGTGTTGTGATGGACGATACGCACCCTGTCGCCGTGGCCCCATCGACACGAGTGAAGAAATCGCGGAGCAGTTGGCGACACGTGCCATGGTGGATGATGTTGCCGTCGTTCATCCTGATCATCTGTCTATATTACTATCCCAGTGTGAGTACACTAGTCTATTCCTTTTTCAACTGGAACGGATTCAGCAAACCCAGTTTTGCAGGCTTGTCAAATTACGCTACCTATCTCAGCGCCCGTACGACGCCGTTAGAGTGGCTACATCAAGGAATTATGACGGTCGGGATGGTGCTGGTCGCACTTGTCGTCCCTCTCGCTGCGGCCGTGGCGGTGAACGGCATCCAAAACCGAAGATTGTCCTATATCGTCAAGGTGCTGCTGGTGTTGCCGATGGCCGTGCCATTTATCGTCAACCTGTCCATTTGGGCGTTTATCTTTAATCCATACCTCGGGCCCATCAACAAAATTCTTCAGTTTCTTGGACTCGGCGCGCTCGAGAATGGGTGGTTGAGCGCTCCACATGTCGCCATTTATGCGCTCATTGGGGTTGGCTTTCCTTGGGTGGCCGGGCTTCCGTTTTTGATTTATCTAGCCGGATTACAGGGGGTGAGCCACGAACTCTACGATGCGTTTGCTATCGACAGCAGCAGTTCGTGGAAACGATTTCTAAATGTCGATCTCCCTGCCCTACGCGGTCAAATTAAGCTGGTGGTTATCTTGTCGGTCATCGGATCGATGCAGAACTTCATTATGATACTCCTGTTGACGAACGGCGGACCGGGTTACGCCACCCAGGTGCCTGGACTATCCATGTATACAGCAGCATTCAACAATGATGAATACGGGCTTGGAGCTGCGATTGGCACGGTGTTGTTCGTCGTGATCGCGGTCATCACACTGGTTTACATGATCATGGACAGGAGGCGGGGAGATGAAAAATAGGAGATGGAAGGCAGGGGGACGCATCGCATTCCTTGTTATCGTGCTGATCCCAACTTATTACCCGCTGTTTATCATGGTCGAGAATTCCCTAAAAAGCACCACCAATTATGTGAAAGATCCCTTGGGTTGGCCGTCGCAATTGATTTGGCATAACTATGCAGCGGCTTGGAGTGGAGTTCATCAGTATTTCTGGAACACGCTCTACGTCGGGATCATTTCCGTGCTCATCGGTCTTATTGCCGCTGCGATGAGTGCGTATGTATTTGCCCGCTACAAATTTCCGGGAAAGGAGATCTTCTTTGCCCTATATCTCGGCTTGCTGATGATTCCTGGGGTCTTGACACTGATTGGACAATTCTTGGAGATCAAGAACTTCGGGTTGATCAACACGAGGTGGTCGTTGATATTGCCGTATGCTGCTGGCTTGCAAGCGCTAGGCGTCTTTATCTTGCGAACCTTTTTTTCCTCCATTCCGGAGGATCTGTTTGAAGCTGCTCGTGTCGACGGAGCTAGCCACGCCTACATGTTTTTACGCATCGCCGTCCCATTGGCGATTCCCAGCCTAGGAACGGTGTCGATTCTGGGGATCCTCAACGTCTGGGGCGACTACCTCTGGCCAACCCTTGCTCTTAGTACCTCGAGCAAATACACGATCTCCGCCGGCATTATGCAATATGCTGGAAGTTTCACCACGCTGGTCCCACAGGGCAATATCTTCGCCGCGTATGTGATTGCCGCGGTGCCCGTGATCATCTTAATTGGGCTCACAATGCGTTATTATCTTTCGGGCATACTTGGTGGCTCACTGAAGTTGTGACAGTCGCACTGGGTCTACCGGGCATTTCTCTGGGGTGTGTGGGATGAGGGTGGCATCATACCTCTCTGCTTTGCCTTTTAAACTGGCCCGGCGTGATACCCGTCACAGTCTTAAAATTTCGGCAAAAGTAATGGACGCTAGAATAGCCCAGCGCCTCGGCAGCTTCTTGTGTCGTGTCTGTGATGAGAAGCATTTCCTTTGCTCTCTGGATCCGTTCGAGCATTTGATACTGCTTTGGCGAACGACCCATCACGTCTCTAAACAGTGCTGCAAAGTAGGTCGGGTGGTAGCCGCAGAGTGTCGCCAGTTGATGAACCGACCAATGTTTCTGTGGCGATTGCCGGATAGCATCTAACGCAGGAGCAACTCGATGCTTCCCATCCTGTTGTCTCACGTGCTGGATGTGGTGGCGGATGATGCTCAGCAGCAATTGGATCAGGAGCGCGCGAAGCATCATCCCATGCTCCATCGATGGGCTGCGATATTCGTCCACGATACGCATGAATTGCTCTTCTAGGTGTGGAATGCTGCAATAGTGCGGAAACTCTACCTCTCCATAATCGTCTACATCGATTGCATAGCTTGAAGGGACTGCTAAAAGCTCGTCTCCGTGGCAATCTCGAATGCCTGTCACTGGGTGCACTGCGGTTAAGGAGTCACTTTGCCAACTGTAATGGATGCTTGTAAACGAGAAAGGATCGGCCTCAGATGACACAATTTTGTGTGGATTCGCGGAGCCGTAAAAAACACAGTCTCCGGCGCTGAGGAACAGTGTGTCGCATCCGAGGTGGAGAACGGCACTTCCCGTAACGACGTACAGCAACTGACAGTCGGGAATGATTCGTGGTCCCCATGTTTGACCAGGGACCGTCTGCATTCGATTGGCGAAGTTAACGGTGGGGGTGAGTTGACAAAGCCGTCCGACAGGTATCCGAATGCGCGCTTGATCGTCCATGTAAATGGCTTCGAGATGGCGTCGATAAATCCTGCGAGAAGTGCAATTTCGTGAGTGGAAATTCCAACGACATAACTAAAAAAGAGATATACAGTCGTGATATACGATAACTCGTTGTAAATCACATATGGTGATTTGTGCAATGTCGTAGGACATGATCGGGCGGCTGCGAAGGGGCTGACCCAAAGTGACCGTGTCACTTCGGAATGAGGGAGGACGACCTGATGCTGACGAAACGACAACTGGAAACGTTCGAGAAAAACGGGTTTTTAAAAGGTGAAGTTGTTTTAAGCGATGAGGAAGTAGACGTACTCCGTAAGGATTTGGATCTGGTCATGGAAGGAAAGTCGGTGAAAAAGCCGGTATTGAATCGCAACATGCTTGAAGAACACGGACATGGGCTGGCTATGACCAAAAAACCCACGGTCATTCAAATCGTCAATATGTGGATGACCAGCGACGCATATTTTCGCCATGCAGCCAATCCGACGATCTGTGAAGAAGTCGCACAGCTTTGTCAAACAAAGGCCTTGAGGATATGGCATGACCAAGTGCAATATAAGCCTCCTCAAATCGGGGGGCCGGGAAACTGGCATCAGGACCATCCGGCGTGGCCCATCATTCAACCAGCGGATCTTGTGAGCGCATGGGTGGCACTGGACGACGCTACAATTGAAAACGGTTGCATGTGGATGGTGCCGGGGAGTCATAAGTGGGGAAATCAAAGTCCATACATCGCGGATTCAGAAGACTTTAAAGCAATGCACAACGACCCAAGACAATTACCAGAAGGTGCTAGAGTTGAATGTGTTCCATTTGAAATTAAGAAAGGCCAGGTTGGCTACCATCATTGCCTTACCTGGCATGGCAGCGGACCCAACCGCAGCCCAAGGAAACGCCGCGCCATCGCCGTGCATTACATGCCGGAACACATCCGTTTTGAGCCGAGCGGACATCATCCCATGGAAGACTATATTCACGTTTCAGCAGGCGAACGTTTAACGGGTGACAGTTTCCCGCTCGTGTACGAGAAGAGAAATTGAGGAACCGCGCTCAGCACTCGATCGATATGATGGCCATTGCGACATGGTTCGCAGTGGCCATCTTCATTAACGCGCTTCAACGCGCTTCAACGCGCTTCGGAACGCGCTTCGGAACGCGCTTCGGAACGCGCTTCGGAACGCGCTTCGGAACGCGCTTCGGAACGCGCGTTTTCTGGATTTTCGAATTTTTCGTTTTGTCTTTACAAATACGCTAGAACAAAATGCATCATTTACATGACGAGTGTCTGAATCGACTGTGGCACGTGGACGCGTGCGTTGAGGCATTTACGTACTCGGAGATTCAATGCTTGACCGCGACTGAACAGTATCAGATCCCGTTGTTGAAGGATGTCATTTTGGCGACGTCCCTACCGTTGATGATCGACGTGAAAAGTGAAATCACCGTCGATTTCATTTGCGACGTCCTCCAAGCGACCCATGCGGTTTCACGGGCCTTGATTGTAGGTGGAAATGCGATTGCACATCAAAAGGCGCGATCGCGTTTGCCGATGGTACAGCTGGGCCTCACATGGAATGAGCTGATTCAGCCTTCCCTGGAAGTGATCGAGTCCTGTCACTATGATTACTTTAATCCACCATGGTGGCTGTTGATGGAGCAGGATAGCGAAGAGCCAAAACTCCGGTCTGACACGGTGGCCGAGATGCACAATCACGGGGTGCGAGTCTCCGTATGGACGCGCATAATAGTCAATGCCCGAACAACGATTGAGGCTGAAGTGGAACGAGCTAATCTTTGCAGACAATTTAGGAGGATCAAAAGTTTCATAGGGGGTGAACTTTGCACGATTCGTGGTACATTATGACTGTGACATGCGGGAAAACTATCCATAGAGGATATTGTCGTACCCGGGAGATATTCGGCTGTACTGGAGGGCACACATCTTGGTCACAACACTGAAACGCCTGCTCATTGGGCGACCGCTCAAGACGCGTGAAATGGGCCACGCAAAAATTGGCGTGATCAAAGGCATGGCCGTCATGACGCCAGATGCGCTGTCTAGCGTTGCCTACGCCACGGATCAAATGGAACTAGTGTTGGTGTCCGTGATTGGGGCGGCGAGTTCGAAGGCGTACATCTCGGACGTTTTGGGCTTTTCGATGCTAGGCACCTTTATTATCGTCGCGTTGGCATTTCTATTGTATTTTGCCTATCGCAGCATCATTCAGGAGTATCCTCGTGGTGGTGGGGCATATGCCATTGGATTACACGACTTGGGCAAGTATTGGGGACTGTCCGCAGCCTCGACATTGATAGTGGGATACACGTTGACCGTGGCCGTGTCGATCGCTGCAGGCATTGATGCGATTGGGCCCGTTATCCCGTTCATCGGTCATCATAAATTAGTTGCGAATATCGTATTGACGCTGATGATCATGTTGATCAACTTGCGTGGTACGAGTGAGTCGGCGAACGTATTCGTCCCGTTTACTTACATTTTCATCGGTTGCATCCTGCTTCTCGGCGCCACTGCAATCGTCAAGGCGCTTACTCATCCTGCCAGCATCCACGTCCCTACTTTGACTGGAATGCACGCTGTACAGGGAATGGGCTTGTTTCTATTCCTGAGGATGTTCGCCAGTGGGTGTAGCGCGTTAACAGGTGTGGAAGCGGTGTCGAATTCCGTGCCTGTTTTTAAAGAACCATCTCCACGCAGGGCCCAGCGGCTTCTTCTCACACTTGTGGTCACTTTGAGCATCCTGTTCATGATTGTGTCCGGGACGGCGGTGCTTCACGGCCTGAAGTACAATCCAGATGTGCCTCTCATCAACCAGGAATCGATGATTCTGTTTGGAACTCACGGGGTGGGATACATCGTGACGGTGATTGTTTCGATGTCCACCATGTGCATTTTGGCGATCGCGGCCAATACTGCGTTCACAGGGTGTCCAGCACTATGGTCATCGATGGCTCGTGATGGATTTATGCCACGTTGGCTGTTGCACAAAGGGGACAGACTCGTATATAGCAATGGCATTGTGTTCTTAACGCTCATTTCGCTGATTTTAACGATTGGTTTTGATGCAAAAGTCAGTGGCTTGATGCCTCTATACGGCGTTTCAGTCTTTTACACATTTAGCGTCTCTCAACTTGGGATGCTAGTGCGCACCATTCGACACCGGGAGGGCAAGTGGGTTTCTCGGGCCTGCGGGAGTGGGTGCGGTTTTGTTCTAACCGCCGCAGCGTGTTTGATATTTGGGATCACACGTTTCACGAGCGGCGCATGGCTGGTCATTGTCTGCGTTCCACTGCTGGTCATCATGTTCAGTAAAATTCAACGGCATTATCGGGAAATCCGCGAGGACCTAAAGTACGACTTTTCGCGCCCGCTTCAGCCAGACAGAGACAGCATTACACTCGTACCGATTGCGTCGGTCAATAAGTCGTCAGTTCACGCACTCGAGTATGCGCTAGCGAATTTCAAACACGTTGTAGCGGTATCGGTGATTGCTCAGAATAGTCAAGAAGAGGCTGAAGAAGTGGAAAGAACCCTGCGCGCGCAGTGGGAACGGCTAAATTCTGGCGTGCGCTTGGTCGTGATTCACTCGCAGTACAGATCTGTTGCCAGACGAATTCAGCGGTTTGTCGAACTCGAGTTGGACAGATACGATCCCGAAGACATTACGGTGGTTGTCTCACAGTTTATCACGAAGAAATGGTGGCATAAGCTGCTGCACAACAAAACAGGTAGTATCCTGATGGCGTGGTTGGTCCTGAGTAAGTCTGTGAAGGTTTTAGCAGTACCGTACAGACTGAAACGATAGGGAATCATCCGATGCCTTCGTTGTTCACCCTCGGTTCAACCGACTAACGGGCAGTTGGCGCATGCCGACTGCCTTTGTTAGATCGCGAAGACGTCTGTAGTGGCCTACTCGTAGGGTGCGAATTTTGAGCGGGTTTTGCAAAAGTAATATGCAATAAGAAATATCGCTATTTGAATGGGGATCGAATAAGCAAACTTCCAATGGATTGGGTTATAAATATCCATCCAATAGAAAACAGGTTCTCCAATCAGAGACGAGGCTAGAGCAAACACGACTGATTTTAGCAGTGGGTTTGCATTGGGGGTAATTTGGAGAAAAAACATGACGGTTATGGGCATCAGGGTGAGGTCCCACGGGAAATACGTCGGGATAATCGGCACTACATTGAATCGATAGTGCCATAATCCGTACTGATCTCCTAGGACATCCAACGCCACGGCGATCAAACTCACCATGAAGCCCACGAACAGTAGCCGATCCCTCATACTGTTTCTCCTTGTTAAGACGTACCAGACAGCCCAGGGTACAATTGAAAAGAATACGCCTAGCCACCATCGCCAGGTGAACAGTTCGTAGTGGATCCATATTTGCATTTTTTCATGAATCAATTCGGTTGTCTGATTGACATTGTGATCAATGACCTGCAGGGCCAGTGACAAAGGTATTCCCCCTAAAAGCCATGTAATCGAAACCCAGACAGCCTTCTATAGTAGCACTGACAAGCGTCCATCATGTCCACCTTTTTAATGATGTTTTATTGTGCTCATACGGTATAAAAATATGACAATACCTACTTGGCAGGGTGCCGGTGCAGGCTGGAGGCGTGTAAACGCAAGACGCATGGTGGGGATGGATTTCGATTGCATTTGCTATTATTGAAATTTTCAATACATTTTCAACGTTTGAACGATACACTACATGATGTTGATGTGACGACTCACTCTCTTCTTTAACCCCCTAACTTCGCCCTTGCAGAGATGCGGGGGCGATTTTTTTGATCATGCGTGTCCAAATTCCAGTTTTGTGGATGAGACCATGAAGAGACAGCGGGCATCCTATCCTTCGTAAAGAGGTGATGATGACGTGCAGAAGACCGTAAAGCCTAAACTAGTTCAACCTGTTGAAGCAAAACCGGTGCAGCCCGTGATCAAGTCGAAGCCTCCGAAGCAAAAGCCCGCTAATTGGTCATAGGATCAGGCGATCACGCTACGTGGTCGCCTGTGTCACGGACCTGACGACAGCACTAGCCCACTGTTTCAATACTTTTTCGAAGAAGGTTGTCTATAATCCATTTTATCAGCAGTCTCAGTTGCCCAATTTCGACAGACTTCGCTCATGGAACACCGTATACTCAGTACTGGGTCTTCGTCAGGTAGGGGCGACGTATGTGGTCGCCATCGCTGTTAGCGTGATGGTTGGGGCTAACAGTGGCCCAGATGCCAGTGAACCACAATGGACGAAAGAGGTGTTAATGATGAATGACGGCGAAAACTTCTCATTTTTGATAGAGCAGACTGTACAGCGTGTAAGCGCTTACGAAATTACGCCCGATTCCGAGCAGTCAATGCCTGAAACAACACAATCGGCGAATGAAGAGTAAGTATGTTGTCGGTGGCATGCAGTGGAGATGAAAGGGCGAAGGTTGACCTCGACCGCGCATAATTCGTTGGCCCCCTACACAGCATAATGGTCGTAGGGAGATGATGTGTAATGGAGATGACCGACTGAGGTATCCTCAAAACCATCGACGACTTACAGGAAAAGACCGCCAAGGGCGGTCTTTTTCACGTCTTGCCGATTCCACGCGGCTTGGATCAAGGGGCAGGGAATATTTTCTTCGGCACTGCACAGGATAAATTTTGAAAAAGATCCATAGCAAGCCGCCAAGGAGGTAACCTTGACCATGTGGAGACGAATTGCTGCACACAAGAAACAGGTTCAACAA
The DNA here is from genome assembly GCA_029166985.1 of Alicyclobacillus fastidiosus. Taxonomy (GTDB): domain Bacteria; phylum Bacillota; class Bacilli; order Alicyclobacillales; family Alicyclobacillaceae; genus Alicyclobacillus; species Alicyclobacillus fastidiosus_A. The sequence continues at coordinate 1,483,582 of CP119138.1, forward strand.
GTGCCTCCAGATCAGGTTTTCTCCAAGCATCAAGACGAGCTTTTCGACGGTGATCTTCAGAAGACCATCAAATTTTTCGAAGAGACATTAGGGATGAATGATGACTTTGTCATTCGCGAGATCCGCGTGTTTGGACAATATCCGGCGGCCGTCATGTACTTTTCGAATTTGGTCAATCGTGAGGTCATCGCCGAGGACATCTTGAAAGCACTCATGAGCGGGCCAACACATATTGACGGGAAAAAGCTGAAGTCGAGAGAATTAAAGGACGTCCTGATCAAGGACACCATTTTTTTCGGCGAACTATTTTTGGAACACCGTCTTGTCAAAATGGCTGAAGCGTTTTTCCGCGGCGACACCGTGGTTTTGGTCCAAGGGTTGGATGAGGCCATTCAAATCTCCACCCGCAACGTCGAACAGCGGTCCGTTTCTCAGCCGCAGACAGAACAGGTTATTCGAGGTGGTCGGGACGGTCTGATCGAATCGTTGGCGACGAACATCACTCTACTTCGCTACCGATTACAGACGCCGAATTTCCGCATCAAGATCTTGACCGTTGGCCAATTGACCAAGACCAAAGTGGCGATTTGTTATATCGAGGGAATTACGATGCCGGCTTTAGTACAGGAGGTGGAGGACCGTATAGCGGCCATCAATATTGATGGCGTGCTCGATGCAGGTTACCTGGAGCAATTCATTGAGGACAATCACTGGAGCCCATTTCCGCAAATTCAAAACACGGAACGCCCTGATAAATGTGTGGCCAATCTATTGGAAGGGCGAGTCGTCATTCTCACCGACGGGACCCCGTTTACCTTAATTGCGCCTGCTGTCTTTTCACAATTCTACCAAACGGTGGACGATTACACGGAACGTCCTTTGATGGGAAGTTTGGTTCGCTTGGTTCGCGTGGTAGCGCTCACGTTTTCACTCATCTTTCCAGCGCTCTACGTAGCCGTGATCGCGTTCAGCCCGGATTTGATTCCAACGAAGTTCGCGGTGGCGGTGGCAGGTGGTCGCGCCGGGGTTCCCTTTCCAGCTGTCATCGAGGTTCTTCTCATGCAAGTCTCCATGGAAGTCTTGCGCGAGGCGACATTGCGGTTGCCACAGCAAGTTGGCGGCGCTTTGTCCATCGTCGGTGTGCTTGTGATCGGTCAAGCGGCTGTATCTGCTGGATTTGCTAGTCCGATCACGGTGGTTGTCATCGCTTTGACGACGATCGGCTCGTTTGCGACACCTGCGTACAACGTTGCCACGTCACTACGAATTTTGCAGTTCTTCTTTACGATACTCTCTGGCATCTTTGGGCTATACGGGGTGATGCTCGGGCTGATTCTCGTCACGCACCACATGCTCACGCTACGCTCCTTTGGCGTCCCATATTTAAGTCCGTTTGTCCCTGGTGATTGGCAAGGGTTAAAGGATCTGTTGATCCGCGCACCGCTGTGGTGGATGTCGAAGCGGCCGAAACAACTGCATCCGCAAAACCCTGAGCGTTTGGGTCGCGAAACTATGGATCACTTCGTCCAGCAACCCAGTCATACACTCGATCCAGTTCATCCACGGAAGTTGAGGTAATTTATGATTAAACACAGTTTCCACACCGTTACCGGGATTGAAGCCGCAGCGATATTGATCAGCACCATTATTGGCGTCGGTGTTCTGGCTCTGCCACGCTTCGCGGTGGAAGGTGCGAACACGGGCGCTCCGCTGGTCACGATCCTTGGGATTCTGATGGCGTTTATCGGGCTGTGGCTGATCACGAGATTAGGCATGCGCTTTCCCAGTCAATCGATCATCGAGTATAGCGAGCGAATTATCGGGAAGTGGCTCGCTCGGTGTGGGAGTGTTTTAATCGTATTGTTTTTTGCCGTTTTGACATCGCTTGGCGCTCGTGAATTTGGCGAAGTGGTCGTCACTGCTGTACTTCCCAGAACACCGGTCAACGTAACGACCATCGTGATGTTGTTATTGGCGGCGATCTGTACGCGAACGAACATGACAACATTCGCATACGCGCACCTCTTTTATCTGCCGTTTCTGCTGGGTCCAGCACTTTTTATCTTAGCATTCACGACGAAAAATGCGAATTTCCTCAACGTACAACCGCTCATTGGCAATGAACCGAGCATGATGGGTATGGTCATGGGTGCGTTGACAGTGTGTGCACTTTTTCAAGGCTCGTTTATCATGACGTTTGTGATTCCAGCGATGCGCTCACCCAGCCGTGCTATGACTTCCAGCTTCTGGGCCCTGATCATTTCTGGTGGAATGTATTTGGTTACGGTTGTCGCGACGTTGGCCGTGTTTGGATCTGAAGAAATCAAACTGCTTCTTTGGCCCACATTAGAATTGGCGAAAACGACGATGATGCCTGGCGAAGTTCTCGAACGGTTGGACGCTGTCTTCCTCGCGCTTTGGGTTACGGCCGTGTTCACTACCCTGTATTCTACGTATTCACTCACTGTTCGAGCGATCAAGGATCTCTTTCATTTGCGCGATCACAGCATGCTCGCTTTTTTTATCCTGCCATTTGTCTTTCTCATCGCCATGTTGCCGCCCAACATCGTTCAATTATATCGAGTGATTGAAATCGCTGGCCGTGTGGGCATGGTGCTGACGGTCGTATATCCCCTCATTTTGTTGGTCGTCGCGAAGATTCGTAAACAGAGGGACGATATCCATGCCAACGCGTAATTGGGCAGTTCGACTTCGTTTGCTCTGGACGGTGATTTTCATCACGCCTTTGCTTACGGGCTGCTGGGATCGTCTTGAAGTCGAACAACGAGCAACCGTTTTAGGATTATCCATCGACACCATGGGATCGCAAACAACCGACGGAAGCGACCAAGGGGCAGCCGATGAGCCCTCGGATGTGATGTCGTCTATTCCGTCGTCTGCCCCAGGCAAGGCTGCTTTGCGCCTGACTGCGCAAATTGCGGTACCTGGCCGAATTCCGCTTGGGCCAGGGGAAACCGGTGGTGGCGGTAGTGGAAATCCACAAGAGGCAGTTTGGGTCCTGCACTCGAACGGAAAGACCTTAAGTGAAGCCATTCAACGACTTCAACAACAGGTAGCGGACAAACTTTTTCTGGGACACTTGCGCGTCATCGTCATCTCAGAAGAATTTGCGCGACATGAAGGGCTTGAGACGGTAACTGATACGTTGCGTCGGAATCCAGAAGTGAGGCGGACTGCATGGTTGATGGTCTCCAAGGGCGATGCCGCTGAGGTGATGAGGACGGCTCCCCCGTTAGAGCGAGTACCTACCCTGTATTTGATGTCGACGATGGATCACGCCAGACAGATGGGGAAACTTCCGAATGATTTCCTTGGGAAGTTTGAGAGTAAGGCTGTGTCCAAGGGGCGTCAGGGCGTTCTTCCTTACGTTGAAATTACACAGAAGGATAACATCAACGTTGCGGGCTTGGCCTTCTTCAAAGGCTATAAGATGGTCAGTACCACTAAAAAAACATTCGATATCGCGACCTATATGGAACTCGCCGGTATCAGTCGCGGTGGATACTCGATGATGGTGCCGGTTCCAAATCAATCCGGTGCTGTCATGGTCCAGGGCTACCGAAGGAAGAGACGAATCAAGGTGGACATTCGAAATGGAATTCCGCATTTTACCGTCGTGCTGCATTTGGATAACAGTATCACTGAGAAGACCTCGGAGAATTTCAGTGTCGATAATCCGAAAATCATCCGCGAAATCGAAGGGGAAGTCGAGCAGAGTTTACAGGCTAATACGAAAGAGTTCATTGAGCAAACCAAAGCCGAGGACGTCGACGTTATCGGATTCGGGGAGTACGTTCGTGCGAGAAAGCGGCAGTATTGGGATCGCAACGTTCGGACTAGAGAGATGTGGGATCAATTATATCCAAAAGCATCCATGGATGTGCAAATTACCGTTAAAATTCATCGCGTCGGCATGAAAGGTACATGAGGTGGCCGCATGATTACCTTTGATATCACTCAGACCTACCCTTTCCTCTTTGCAGTGCTGTGCATCATCACGGGTGGACTGCTCTTGTGGGTGGATGTAAAGGTGTATAACGCGCAAGGGATGATGAGAGAGAAAAAGTGGACACAAGTGCTGGGGTGGGTGAATATCGCCGTCGGCTTCTTGATGCTTGTCATCAAATGGGTCTACTCCCAATGGTTTTGGTCGTAAATTTTTCAAGGATCGGGGTTTCAGGGTTTTCATTTTAAAATCGGGCACGATATCAAAAAAGTGTGGAGGCGAATTGTATGCAGTGTCGCTCAATGTTGGCCGCAATGATGTTACTTCCACTGTTAACTGTCGGTTGTTCGCGAAATTCGTCTGATGTCGTGCGTGTGACTGGTTCGTCCTACGATGCAAAAACCCAAACGCTCTATGTAAATGCCACCTCCGCCCCGGAAACAGCGACAGGAGAAAATATACTGGAAATGAATGATACGCATGGTGTATCGAATTACGCATCGTATGCTGCACCAGGTAAACCCGTAAAACAAGTGACGGTCACTAGAAACGGTCACTCGCAAACGAAATCGGTCGTATCACCCCAGGATCCCGATGGCTTATCGGCGAGCACCATGGCGTACGCTCAGGGTCCGGTGCCAGGTGTTCAAATGGATCCCAGTGTTCATCCTCTGGCAGGCGTAAACGACTCGCCGCAAGCGAAAGGGAACGCTGTCATGAATATTGCTAAAGGTAAAATCGGAACTCCCTACATTTGGGGTCACAGTGAGGACCGCGGTCAATATGGTTTTGACTGTAGCAATTTTACAGCTTATGTGTACCATCACGCGCTGGGGTACAAGATGACTGGCGCAAGCAAATCCCAGTATACTTCGGTTGGAACGATCATCCCTCGAAGTAATGCAAAGGTCGGGGATTTGATCATCTTTGAACGAGGCAAGCATGTGGGAATTTATGCGGGTGGTGATCGAGTACTCCAAGAAGGCGGTGGTCTAGGCAAAGTGGGGTATATCAGTATCGGCCCGCACAGCTATTGGGGTCAGCATATCACAGACTTCAAACGCATGTTTTAAAAGCGGGGTCAGGGGGGACACAAATGCATTCGGCGCGCAAAACGAGGTCTCTGTTTTCTTCCGTGGTGTTTTTACTTTCCTTTTTAGCCACGTTTGCCATATTTGTCGAAAAATTAGAGCTACATAAGTTGTTGGGTTTCGATATGAAGATCATTCGCCTCGTACAGTCCAGGATCGACCGCCCGAACACACGATTGATGAAGTGGTTTACTTTCCTCGGGTCGCCACTCCCTGTATCGATCTTCGTCGCGTTTGCGACGTTCGTTCTGTTGGTCAAGGGGCGAAGGCGCGAAGCTGCCAGCATCTTGGTCGCTAATGCTGCAGGTGTTGGTTTCAATGAAGTGCTGAAGTCCATCTTTCGTCGTCGTCGACCCGACATTCATCGGCTGGTTCTTGAGCGGGGCTATAGCTTTCCGAGCGGCCATTCGATGGGTTCTGTGATCTTTTATGGAACGATCACCTATTTCATATGCAGAGGCATTCGGAATGCTCTCTTGAAAGCAGTCACCTGCGTTGTCGGAATGTTTATGGTATTTATGACTGGCATCAGTCGAATTTATTTAGGAGTTCACTATCCGAGTGACGTCGTATCGGGGTATGCAGCAGGCGGTGCTTGGCTGAGTGCCTCTATAAAAGGGTTTAATGCCATTTTAGGCAAGCAGAAGCGCTCTTGAAGTACCACTTTCGATGTACAAACCTGCCGTACTGCCGGCACATCTGTAACTTACAAAATTGTATTTATTTATTCGATCGCTGCCCTCATAATGAATAGGCTATCGGCTTGTTTCAAGTCTTTGTAAGACCGTAAATCAGGAGGGCAGTCAATGTCAGAAAGAAAAAAACACATAGCGTTATCCTCGCGAGTTACAGCCGTTTTCTGTTTACTCGGAGTGCTTATCGCTGGAACCGCAACAACTACATATGTGATGTCGACGAATATGAACAACAAGGTATCGAACGTCAAAAATGAAGATTTGATCTACACGATTGATTCACAGAAGGCGAATCTCGATTTTATGACAGATGATGATAACATGCTCTATTTGGCCGGCATCCCTGCGAATACGCCTAAAGCGACTACCAGCGCAGTGATTGCGGCGATGAACAGTTCACAATCGGACCTTCTCAGTTCGTTGAAATCACTGTCAAAGATTGCCGATTTGAACTCTCGGGAACGAGGTCATGTAAACACCGCGATGGTTGCGGCGAATGCGTATTTAGCACTGGTACAGAAAGTCGAACAGCAAGACGCTCAAAATCATGCAACCGCAAATCACACGATTTTTGATACGTCGGCAGAAACAACTGTGTTCACGAATCTGCAAAACGCATTAAATCAACTGACCGCAGATGCCAAGGTACGAGTTACCAGCGATTCGAATGAGGCCATTAGTTATGGTCGCCAGGGCACACTGATCGGCATGATCATTGGGGTCATTGCCATACTCATCGGGGTAGCCGGAGCGCTCTATACTCGACGGGCACTAAAACCTCTTCACAACGTGGTAGCAAGATTGAAAAAGGTTGCAAGTGGAGATTTCACGGATGAGGACATGATCGTTTCTTCGAACGATGAGATCGCAGACCTTGCTAAAGCAACGAATTTATTGAAGAACGATCTAAGCGCACTCATTGCCAACGTAGAGCTTCATGCACAACAAGTGGCAGCGTCATCAGAACAGTTGACGGCAAGTGCGGAACAAACCACCGAAGCGACGCAAAACATAGCACAAACCATTCAACAAATTGCCGCAGGCAGTGAAGAACAGTCTCAAAGTATTCAAGCCAGTGCTCTACTCGTTCAGGAATTGTCGGCCAAAATGCAAGAGATCGCAGTGAGTGCAGAACAGTCGTCTACATCCACGTCACTAGCCACAACAATGGCAGACGAGGGTCAAAAATCCGTATCAATGGCTATCGACCAGATGCAATCCATTGATAGTACGGTAAAATCGCTCACGGCAGTCGTTAAAGAACTTGGCGACCAATCGACGGAGATCGGCCAAATTGTTCATGTGATTCAGGGGATTGCTGCTCAGACCAATCTCTTGTCGCTTAACGCTGCGATTGAGAGTGCAAGAGCTGGAGAGCATGGAAAGGGATTTGCAATTGTAGCGAACGAGGTTCGGAAACTAGCCGAGCAGTCGAATACATCGGCTCAACGAATTATGGCGCTTATTAGCACAATTCAAAATCGAACCAACGATGCTGTACTGGCTGCGGAAGCGACGAACCGTGAAGTTTCGACGGGTATTGAATCAGTCAATTCAGCTGGAGATGCGTTCAGGAACATTACCGATTCGGTCAACGACGTGGCAAACGTGATTCGTGAAGTTTCCAATTCTATTCAAGAGATTTCGACTGCAACAAAAATGTTTGCTGTATCCATCGAGGAGAGCTCAGCAGTCGCCGCCACGGTGTCTAATGGGACGCAAGATATTTCTGCGACGTCGGAAGAACAATTGGCTTCAATGCAGGAAATCACAGCATCATCTTCGTCACTTTCCCACTTGTCGGAAGAATTGCTCGCCAATGTACTAAAGTTCAAGTTGTCTATATGACAATCGTGACAGTCAGGGTCCGTGCGCGGGCCCTGCTACTTGCTTGGGAAGTTATATCTCAAAGTCGTCGAAGGTTATGTGGATGTATTCGTGTGGTATCACCGATATGACATATTCAATTGGCGTAATTTTGTGTTCAAGTTTGGTGTTCATTCGATAATTCCACCAAACCGCAAATGGAGTAATCCCGAACAGGATGCACACGAATAGGACCACCAATTCGTTCGCCTCACTCGCTTTGTTGCTCAACAGCCCCATGCCAACGCTGCTGAGCTGTGACGACCACGTCTGTCGTCCCGCCAAAACAAGTGTAATGGTGTTATGTTAATGCGTTGCGGAAAAACTGTTAAGTGTACGCACCGTTCTGTAAAGAATAAAACGTGGTTGATGCTGGATTCTGACGAACTTAAGGCGGATTTAATGATAAGAAAATATTATCGTTTCTATTAGTATTTCTTATTTACAAATGTAATCCGCGTCTATATAATCCCGTTAAAGTGTATATATATAGTTGGGAATGAGACTGAATGAGTATCGGTATTGCCATGATGGGATTACTTGTTGGTACTTTAGTTGGACTTACAGGTGTTGGAGCCGCCTCGCTGTTGACGCCCATCCTCGTATTGATTGGAATTCATCCTTCGATCGCCGTTGGCACCGATCTCGTGTACAACTCGATAACTAAGCTCTTCGGTTTTGTTCAACATGCGAGACAGAAGACGGTAAATTACCGACTTGTAAAATATTTAGCGTATGGGAGTATTCCTGGTGCGGTCATTGCGGTGCTTGGACTTCACGTATTTAGTGGTTGGTATCACAATGAAGAACAACTGATTCAGTATCTATTGGGTGTCGTCCTCATGGTCGCGGCAGTTGGGACCTTCGTTCGCGTGGTACTCGATAATCGATTGAAAGTGAACCGATGGCAGGCAAAGCCGTTGGAAGAAAAAGCTGGAGTAACCATCTTGATTGGTGTCATATTCGGATTCATCGTTGGATTGACTTCGATTGGATCCGGCTCATTGTTCGCGCTGGCCATGCTGTACTTGTACCGGCTGAATGGGCCCGAGATGGTAGGGACCGACATAGCTCATGCATTTCTCTTGGCAACCGTAGCAGGTGCGTTGAACGCGGGGTTGGGACACGTGAATTACGTGCTTGTAGGAAATCTTTTGATCGGCTCCATCCCAGGCGTCGTGATCGGCAGCGCCCTTGCCACGAAAGTACCATCTAGGCCACTTCGTCTCGTCATGTCGGTGTTAATCTTCCTCAGTGGGTTAAAACTTGTCTAACACCAAGGTGCTTCGTTCGAGCAACCGGGTTGAATCCGTGCCATTGGGGACAGTAACGTTATGGTCACAAACTGGGAGGGAAGCGTATGGCACCATCAAGAGGGCTTGCAAGGCCACGCTGGGGGCTCTATAAGAATGGTGAATTGGTATTGGTTCATGAGAACAAAGAGATGCTCGAGGGCAACGTGCGCGAATTTGAAAGACAAGAAGGGAGAGGCAGGAGCAAGTTCGAAATTAAGCCGAACACCATGTTTTAATTTGCATCGGATAGGGGGCGCTACATGAGGGCCCTTGTATAGAAAATACCGCCACAGCATGTGCCTGGCGGTCAAATGTAGGGGATGGAAAGAAGGAGTGTAGCTCCATTCATTCATTCATTCTGGCCGAGGTCTGTGTGGTTCAAACACAAACCGATCTCACTGGTTCGTACCGGGCAAATTGCGGTCATGGGCATTAGGCTGCCGTCATAAGTATGGGAATCATTGAGGTGATACATATGTGGGAATTAATCGCGGGCGTCGGATGGCTCACGTTTTGTATCGGCTTCATTGGCGGCGCGTGCTGGTGTGCGTTTATGCGCAACGATTGATCAAAGTTGAGGAAGTCCGTGATTCGGGTTAACGCACAACGTCTGTTTCCTATCCGGAAAGGCCTGCAGAGATGCTCGCCACTCGAGCGGCATGACACGCCAGAGTGGCCTTAGCTCTATCAATCCAGCGGTTGAATGGTTACTCGCACACGACGCCCTTCTAAATTCGATAATGAACTTTGTAGGCTGCGCCCTTGGTGGTTCCAAATGTCGCTACAAAGCATGCTCATTCCATCCTCAGTGGTGATCCAATATTGGGACACTTCCCCTTCGATATAGGATGACAATACGCACAATCGCTGATCCTCTCTCATTTCGGACATCGTCATTCCTCCAGTCGTACCGTTGTGCTGGTTCATACATATGCGATGTTTGTGGATCGTAATTCATCAATCATGCGTGATAATTGGAATTCATCAAGTGATTGTCACCTGTTTTTGGTCGATGGATGTAATCGATTGGTGCGTTTTGCACGCCATTTGGTCTATAAATCCACCGTGATGCATGTTCCGGATGAGCTCCATGAAGTTGGTGTATAAATCGCTCTTTTCTGTGCAAAATAATCGTTGTAAGGAGGATGATGTGTAATGGAGATGACCGATTAGGGGATTTTCAAAACCATCGACGACTTACAGGAAGAGACCGCCATGTGCGGTCTTTTTCGTTTTCTCAAATACCAGTGTAATTGCCTGTTGGCATCAAGGATGCCCTCATCCGGGTAACAGACGAGGGCATCCTTGATCATTCCTTGTTCCAGTAGTGGCTCATGGATTGGTGTTTCTGTTTGACGACCGGATCGTAGTGTGGGCTTGGCACGCGCAATATTTGTCCCTTGTGAATGACATTCGGATTTCGAATGCCATTTGCTTTCGCAATGGCTTCGACCGTTGTGTCGTACTTCGCTGCTATGGTCCCCAAGGTGTCTCCGCGTTGGACGATATATTTAACCATAAGTTCCCTCCAGGCTTCGTAGGCGATTCTCCACCGTTCACCACACCATATGACATAAGTCCAGAAAGCGAGTGGATGGTTGCCTACAGCGCTGAGGGACGCCATGGGCCAAAAGCCGGAGCGTCTATGCCCGCTGGGGACGTTCTGACGTTTTGTCCAAACATTCCTGCGGCGCGCTGAATATTTAAAACAAGGAGCTGAGTGGACTCGTTAGGGGGAATTACAGTGCAACACAACGGGCAATGTGACCGTTTGCCGCCTTTTATTATGTCTTCTGTTCCAAAAAGCGGAACACACTTATTGCATCAAATCTTGAACGGAATGCCGAACGTCTCCAATGATATCGGCAATGCAGACAAGAAATTTTTTGTCGACCATCCAGTTCAACATGTAGACACATTCAAAGATCACTTCTATCGGTTGGCACAGCTGCAACCGAACGAATTTGGATTGGGCCACATGTTTTATTCTGAGCAATACGCATATATGTTAAGGCGTCTTCATTTGAAACACGTGTTTATTTATCGTGATCCACGCGATGTTCTCGTGTCATTATCCTATTTTATACCAGATCACTGGGGGGAGCACCCACTATACGATGATTTCAAGCGACGTACCACCAATCAGCGGGATCGTATTCTAAAGCTCATTCACGGTGTGCCAGGGATTTGGCCCGATTTCACCGCCTGGAATCGTCCGTTTTACCAATGGAAGGCGGATCCGAATACGTTATCCATTACGTTTGAGGACCTTATGAGATCGAGCGCTTCTCGTAGAGAGACGATCATGAGCATAGTGCACTATTTATGGGATGGACTGAAGCCACCGGTTCCTTATGAAGAGATGGTAAATCTCATGGAGGCTAGTATTGACCCCCAACACTCGAACACGTTTCGAAAAGGGGAAATCGGTTCGTGGCGACAAGAACTCGATGGTTCATTGGTACAGGATTTCAAGCGGGTCGCAGGTGATCTCTTGATTGAGAGTGGATATGAACGAGACTACGATTGGTGAGGGCTTATGCCGACGTAGAGACGGCGGATCAGGGGGTGCCTCGTCGTGGCGTGGCACCCCGTGTTCTGCCTCACTTGTGGTCGTGTTGCAGATCGGCTTTTCGAGTACGACCGGGATAGAACATCATTGACATCTGTTCAGGGTTCCTTTTGGCTGTTATTTGATCTCCATGTAAACGGTATACGGCTACGTGACTGCCGGCTCCGGACACGTAGGATTGTACATGTCCAGAGTGTAACGGCGAATTGAAGTATCCGGGCACATATTTGCACAGCATGGCTTCAAGTGCCGAAGTGGCTTCTTCGAGGTCTTCTACGATGCAAATTCGCCCAAATACCATTGCGCTGAGGTAGGCGGTGTCTGTTTTGGCCGGAACAGGGTTAGCGATGGTGCCTGCGTCATTTGCGACTGTAAATGTGGCCTTTGGCGAATTCGCGAGCAAGGCGGCTTTTCTTCCGTATTGTGCACCGTGAATGTAAATGCTATCTAAATACCATACATAGTTGAGAGGAACAACATACGGCTCATCGCGATCGACTAATCCTAAGAAACCTACTCGACACGTCCGCAACAATTGGTCTACAACCGTCGCATCCGTGATGGCCAAAGTTTGCTTGCGAATGCCGTCTGTCGTGATGTTCATCATCGGGAGACCTCCAAGTCTATTGTTCGGTCTGCCTGGAGCATCCAGAACAATCCAAACAAATTTTTACGAGTATAATGAGGGGGATTGCGTTCGTCAACCACCTACAGAATGAAGGTTTTATCAGAATGAGACGGCCCTATATTCGTCTGCGTACAGATACTGCAACACCGATGTATATGCAGATTGCAGAACAATTGGTGGACGGAATTCGTAGACGGGAATGGAAATATGAAGACAAGCTGCCCGGTGTACGCGAACTGTCCAATCACCTGAATGTAAGTTTGGAAACCGTTCAACGGGCTTATCATGTCCTTCAGCAACAGGGATGGGTGGAGAGCAAATCGCGGCGCGGGACGATTGTAACAGCGGATGTCGTTACATCGCCGATCCCCCTCCCGAAACCAGAAGCTGAGAAACATGCGCACTTCGTCCACGAATTGAGGCGGTGTTCGAGCCTTCCTGGGATCATACCTGTATCAGGTGGAACTGCACTGGCGGACAAGGAGCAGTTACAGTTTTTTCAAGCCCATGTGCAAGAGTGCGTTAGGTTGGCAACGATGGAAGAATCATTCGATCCGTTCGGAATTCCGGAGCTCAGATCTCGACTTCAAGGGTGGTTGACGCTCTATGGGGCTTATTCGAGGATGGAACAACTATGTGTGGTATCAGGTACACAACAGGCCCTGCAGCTCATTGCCTCACTTGAAGTGACACAAGATTCCATCGTGTTCGTCCCAGAAATGTGTTATCTAGCAGCTCAAGAGGTCTTTCGCGACCATGGCGCTCGCATCTACACGTTGCCGATTGGTTCCGACGGCATTGATTTAAGTCCCTTGGAGCAAGCGTTGAAGTCCAGGAGAGTATCGCTGGTGTATGCCATGCCAAACGGTCTCTACCCAACCGGCTGGTCCTATTCATTGGATTAAAAAAAGAAACTTCTTGAGTGGTCTCAAAGCTATCGATTTACATTGGTTGAGGACGATTATTATGCAGGGTTCTATTACGGCGAGCAGCCACCTGTATCGATGCTGTCGCTGGCAGATCCAACTACGCCGCTGTATTACTTAGCGTCGTTTAGTCACTTGACGCATCCCAGCTTTCGATTGGGAATGATGGTTTGCCCGGCGCAAGTGGTTGGGAAAATGGAACGAAAAAAGTTTCTAGCCGATGGTCACACTTCAACTTTGAATCAACATCTCTTGCTTAAACTGCTTGAGTCAGAATCGTTCGAGGATTCCCTTTCAGTAAAGCGAGCGTTGTACCGGAAGCGACGGAATGATGCTATGGCGAGTTGCTCGCGGTGGCTACCGGCGTCATGTATTTATCATCCGTCGGATTGTGGATTTAGTTCGTGGGTGACGACACCTCGGAAGCTGGGTTTTTCATTTTTTCATGCGTGTTTGGAAGAAGGGGTTCTCGCCATGCCTGACGAGGCATTTTCCTTGACAGATGCGCACGCAGGTTTTCAAATCAATTTTGCTGCATTGGAGGCTCAATATTTGGACGAAGGGATTCGACGGATCGCCCGGGTCCTCCACCGCAGGAACCTTTGTATGTAAAATGAAGTAAGCGAATGAGAACAACCTATTCGGAAGGTTTTAGCGGATTTACGCAGAACGTGTATGCGGGAGGTTTCATCGTGACGTTCAACTATGAAAAAGCGTTCCCGTTGACGCGACATGAATTGTATTGGGGATTAGCCTATCTTGCAGGTATCATGCTATCGTCATTTTTGATTGGCATCATCATCAGTATGCCGATGCCGAAAGAGTTGCGAAGAATTTCTAGGATATTCATCAGCCTGGTGTGTTTTATTGGAACCTTGTTTTATTTCCTCTATCACCCGAGCTCAATTGTGCGTATTTAGTCCCGCTATGCGGGATTTTTTACTTTCTAACTGTAGTGTGAATAGGACATCCCTGTCCAAAGCCTCTGTGTGAGGAACAAGAGGCGTCCCTGCAGCAGCGGGTACGCCACTTGCTGACAGCCTCTCGCCTGCTATTTCTCTAATAATGTCGATATGGATTGAACGGCGAGCCCTGCGTCTGTACCGCTAGCTGCCACGGTCACCGTTTCTCCAGGTGAAATCATCAGTGCGATCAAACCCAGCACACTTTTCGCGCTAGCTGTTTTATTGCCCTTTTCGATGTAGATGTCACTGCTAAACCGATGAGCTTCCCGAACGATTTGAGATGCTTCCTGATGTGTGAGACTTGTTTCATGCACCGTCACTTTTTTGCGGAACATTTCAACTCTCCTCCGTGTGCTTTGTGCTCCTTGTGATATTCGTAACGGTATGCGCATGGGACGTCAGACTGAACATCTGCCTCTGCGGGCATATTTGCATTCAATCATTTGTCGCGGGAAATTAGTACCAAACGAGACTTGGGAGCGGCGTTCCTTCGGCTGCAGGATTGTAGATTTGGAGAGATGAGGACGATGATGCAGTTCTCGTTTCAAAGTGCCAACTTTCGTGGAAAGGCCAAGCCATACCGGGATCTGATCCGGGGCGTGTTCATTGAGGAAATCAGTCACGTCGAGTTAGTACAAACCACGATCAACCAACTGCTAAACGAATCCGGAGAATCCCCTGAAGCCAGCTCCGCCGCGTTGGAAACAGCCGCACACGACGCAAATCCGTATCACTACATCATTGGGGCACAGAGCTCTCTTCCTGTAGACAGCACAGGGAACCCGTGGAATGGGTCGTGGGTATACGATCACGGCAACCTTGTCAGTAACCTTCTTGACAATTTGGTTCTTGAATCGACAGGCGTTCTCCAGAAGTCTAGGATTTATGAAATGAGTAGCAATAAGACGTTCCGTGAAACATTGGCGTTCCTGATCGTGCGGGACAACGCTCATCAGAATGCGTTCGCAAAAGCCTTGGAGACGTTGGGTGTCAATTGGAACAAGCTTCTACCTATCCCGCAGTACAGTATCGAGCAGTATCCTGAGTGTAGCTACCCATTGCCGCGCCCATACATGTGTATGTGATATGGGGCGGGTGTGGGTAAGCGTGGTCATGGCAAGCGGGCCTACACCTGCAATTAGCGCAGAACAAACTTTTTGTCTTCCGTTCTATACCCTTCGCAATCCGCTACCTGGCACTACGTCATGCTTCGACGCCCTTTCAGTACCTCTCACGCCGAATGGGACCTTCTTTGTCACCCGTGGTGACCACCGCCACCACCGTCAGATCCCCAAACGGCCCAGCGTCATGCGTATGATGGCCGTCGGCGCCGTGGTGGTGGTGTGGTTGATCAGCAATTTCGCATATGCGAGTCGATCATATTTCTTGAAGCGTAAATTAATTAAGGAAACCAGAATAGATTATGTGTCAGAGCCCTATGGTGGGGAGGTCGCACGATGCCGCGGCAACGTATCGCTAGGATTCGTGGGGATGTCACTGCTGATGCTTTTTATTTTCCGCTTCAGGTGAATCGTTTCATCGTACCGGACATGATTCTGGACACAGGCGCTTACGAGCTTACCTTCAGTGGTCAAGTGGCGCAGGCACTGCGTTTACCGCGCTTGGGCACTCAACAAATCATGGGAGTAGGTGGAGCGACCAGCGCATATCGATCCCAGTGTGACCTGTACTTTGACACACGAATGTACCGGAACGTCCCGTGCGTTGTCGATCCAGACTTTCCGGGTGCGGGCGCAGGTTTGTTTGGATTGAGGTTTTTTGTTGATGCGCGCTTGACCATCGAATTAAATACCGTGACAGAAACGTTGTCCGTGTTCCCGGCAGAGGAAGAGGGGAACGCATCGGACTAGGTACACAGAAGGGAATCGAACGTCAACAGTTTCGCAAATGTGTGCTCGTGAAGAGGGGATGCGAACATGGCTGGAATTCGCCAGGTGATCAGTACGTTAACTCAGGATGGCAAAGAATTGATGGGGCCAAATGTGCTGGCCTATCACTATCCGGATAACACCATCATGAATGGCTCCCTGTTGACAGTGGAAAGCAACCACTTTGCGGTTCTCAAATCTCGTGGCGCGATCATGGACGTTTACGAGACGGGTCAGTATACCATCAAGACGCCGGATCGGCCGATCATCGGCACGTTTCAGCAGGCGTTTTTCGGAGGCAACAGTCCTTGGCAGTACGAAGTCATCTATATCAATCGCGCCAAGCTCATTCTCGAAGTCGAAGGCATCGCCTATTCGCGTGAAATGGCGGAAATGGGTTACCACGTCAGTTGTTATGTCCATGTAGACACGAAAGACGACGCGTTGAAATTGGTACAACATATGCCCATTGCGGGACATTACGTGACCATGAAAGAGGTTGACGCCTACGCGGGACCTGTGATTGAGCAGTCGATCAATAAAATTGTTCAGTTGACCGAACTTGAGCGCGTGAACGAAAAAATGCCTGATATTATCGAACTCGTGAAAGATCATCTGCAGGAGTTTCTCTCTGTCTACGGATTGACGCTCAACGATGTGAAAGCGTTGGTGTTTCCAAAAGACGAGCGAATGAAGGAATTGATTTCGCTGCGTGCATTCGGACTGTCCGAATTGGACGCGGTGCGGTATTACACAGCGATGCTGATGGCGCAGCGCGGCATCGTCTCGGCACCGAATATGGCGGTTGGCAAGCCTTATTACATCGGCAATCCACAAATGAGCCTGGACACTGCGGGGGGCACAGCAAATGGGGCGACTAAGTAAATACGGTATCGCACTGGCGCCATCGGGTGTCATTAGTGGATTACTCAAGGGCACGCTCGATCTCTGGAGCTACGATTACAAGAATCCTGCGAACGCTTTTCGGGATCAAAGTATTCAATTGAGAAATCTGTGCGACGATGCATTGGCGCAGTACACAGCCCAGTTGCGTACTGAACTTCATACACTGCGGCAAAAACTGCCGCAGCCGACGAGGGAGAACCCGTATCCACCGATGGAAGGAATCGAGGCAGTGAAAGCCTTCGAGGACTATATTCGAGAAATAGAAACCCTGCGCACACAAGTTCGATCCGCCGTCAGTCCGCCGAATGACTTTGTAAAACACAGTCAAGTGGAAAACGAGCAGTTCTTAGCGGAACTGGTCGACCTGGATCGCGAATTGCTTCAAGCACTCTCCGTGATTGACGAAGACGTGATCGTCGAAGTTCGCGGTATCTTGCACAAGCGGACGGACAGAGTCCGAGCATTCACAGCCAGTTGAGTACGGGTACCCTGCTACGATTGCTCGTACGCTAACCACATTACAACGCTCATCAGCATGTAGCCCGCCTGTCTGATGGCGGGCTTTTGAACATCACCAATAAACTGTTGAGACAATCGGTCAACTTCACTGGCAAGGAAGAAGGGCAAGAAATAGAGCAGAGGAGTGGATTAGAAGCATTTAGGACGTTCGTGCCGGGAAACTCCAGGTGAGCGACGGTGACGGTACGGCACTTGCTGCGATGGCGTTTCACGAGGGTCTCGATAGCAGTCATTTGGACGCGCAGACGGCTGCGGTAGAACTGATCAACGTGCTGCGGGCGATTGTAGCGATCGCCACCTTCATTACCTTTGCTGCTGCTTTGGCGAGTGCGAATTCAAAAAAGGAACACTCGTGGTCCTTGACATATGTGGCACCAATCACGACGCACGACTCTGGGACAATCCAGAAGAGCTTCGGCCTGAGCGTTTTCAAAACTGGAACGGCAACTTGTTTCATTTGATTCCCCAAGGCGGCAGCCATCCTGCTCAAGGACACCGCTGTCCTGGTGAAGGGATCACGGTTGAAGTCATGAAAGCCAGCATCGATTTCTCGTCAATCAGATCGTGTTTGACGTCCCGGATCAAACCTTGAGGTACAGTCTGGATAAGATGCCGCATTGCCTGAAAGCAGGTTTGTCATGAGCCCTGTTCGGCGCAAGTGAACTTTTCATGTTTGGCGGTACCCAAGTTAGTTCGGCTGTCGGGACGAATAATGGGCCTATCACATCATTTTGGGCCTCTCTCAGTTGAGGAAAAATGGCCGAATGACTAGGGATTTCGTTATTAGGTATTCATACCCTATTGTATCTTCCGAAAGGGGCGAATATCCGATATGACTGAACAGACTGGTGGACAGAAGTACCCATATGGAAAGGGGCATGGTCCGCACAAGTATGCACACGACTATGAATCCGCGTCCACTCCAGAACCAGAATCCGATTGGGAACACTACGATGCAGAGTCTCCCTCGGATCCGACTATATCGGTCTCTGTACACCCAAAGATGAGCTATGTCCAATACGGAATGGGTATGCAAAAATCCGTGAAGAAAAGCAAAAAGATGAAGAAAGCATACCATCCAGCTTATATGGCTTCACATCCGACACCGCACCCCATGCTTCACAAATGCGCACCTATCGTCTGTGATCCACAATACGTCGTCCGAAACTGCTATGTTCCACGTGAAGTTCCCGTAATCCATCCAATTGTGAATGTGCAACGCCATGTCATTGTGAATGTACCGCGGCACTATTACCAACCCATGACGAAGCACGAGGTCGTCGATCCCGGTTGCCCTGGAGGGTCAAACCCAGACGGGCGGGACTGTGACTGCTGAGTTTTAGCAAGGGCAGTTTTACACTATCCTCGTTAAAGATACAAAAAAGCCCTTCTCTGATTGAATCAGCAGGGGCTTTTTTGTATTTCAGAGGAGGTTAGCGAATGTACAGAGCCTCCTGAGCAGGAGTTGAGCCCAAACCATGAACGTCTATCCCTGAAGAAATATATATATGAAGTACGTCTTTAAGAAGGGGAAGAGAAATGAATGAAGCCAACGGGAATCATTCGAAAAACAGACGTACTAGGACGAATTGTCATTCCGGTGGAATTGCGGCGAACGCTCTCGATTCAAGCGTGGGATCAATTTGAGATATTCACCGACGGTAAGACAGTCATCTTGAGCAAGTGCGATGCCGCCTGTATTTTATGTGGAAACAAGGATGATACGAAATGTTTCAAAGGTAAATTGGTTTGTGTATCCTGCATCGACGAAATGCCCAAATAGAGCTTGACCCTCTAAACAACAAGGATGTTGACTGGGCTGAATGTAGGGAGCGGCCAACAGGGAGGAGCCGGGGAAGCTCCTCTTCTTGAACACGAATGCGCTTGCAGGCATACCATGAACTCATGTGGTACAGAAAGGAGGGGCAATGGAGCGGCAATTATCTTTTGATCATCACATTCGGGATACCGCCATTGTGTTTTTTACCATTTTTCTGATCATCAACGCCTTACCGGAAAGTGATTTCAAACACAGATGCAAATGTACTTCGGTTCTGTTCTGCACCGTGAGAGTGATCCTCGCTGTTCTGATTCTGCTTCCGACAGAGCTGGATTAAGGACTTAGCATACTCGTAGTCTATGTCGAAAAAATCTCGATGTGCCACAAATAGACGGTTGGGTGGGGGATGGGCCCGGGATCGACCTGTTTCAATGCAGCACTGAGGATGCCGATTCTGGCGAATCGATTTACGTCATGAACGGTCATAAATCGCGACAAAATGGGAAAAACAGTTACGAACAATAGCTGCGCGCATGGAAATATAACAATAGGCGTGAACAGGATGAAGAAGCTGAAAAACAAGACTATCGTACGTGACAGTGAGCCCATTGCCTCTAATTTATTGGAAGTCGAGTCCTCCTTGAGGATTCGTTTATGTGACTGTTCAGATATCGTGTTCCGTACTTTTGAGATACGGCGAAAAGTAAAGTTTATGCTGGTCTTCGTGGATGGTATGGTTGATACCAAGACCTTAGATGAATCCCTCTTAAAACCACTCATTTATTATGATTTACCGCATCGTTTGGACGGAATTCGAAGTCTGAAAGACGTGGTTCAAGGGGAACTGCTTCCTGTCGCTCAAGCCAAGACAGTCTCTACGATGAATGACGCCATCAAAGAACTTCTTAAAGCAGGCGTTGTCGTATTTCTGGACGGCGAGCGCACAGCGTTAGCCATAAATATGCAAGGGGGGCAAGAGCGTGCCATTGAGGAATCGACCTCGGAGGGGAACATTCGTGGTCCGAAAGACTCATTTACCGAAATCCTGAGAACGAATACGACCCTGCTCAGAAGGAGAATTCGTAATCCCGCTCTGAAAGTGGAGTCCAAAACTGTTGGAGAAATGACGAATACCGATATCGCGATCGTCTATGTTGCAGGGGTTGTCGATGAGTCCGTTTTGGAACAAGTACGTCAGCGGATCGACCGGATTAACATCGACGGAATACTTGAAGCTGGATATATTGAAGAGTTCATTGAGGACTCGTCATTCTCACCGTTTCCTCAAGTGCTGAATACGGAACGACCCGACGTTGCTGCCTCGTCTCTGCTGGAGGGGAAAGTCGCCATCGTGATCGATGGTACCCCGTTTGTATTGATTGTTCCCATGACATTTTGGGCTGCGATGCAGGCTCCGGACGACCATTCTGAGCGGTTTCTTTATGCGACTGCAATTCGCTGGATTCGATTTATACTGGTGTTTCTGTCGTTGACCTTTCCGTCATTCTATGTTGCCGCCAGTACTTTTCACCCAGAGATGATTCCTTATCGCCTCATGTTAAGTATCGCTAACGCCCGAGAAGTCATTCCGTTTCCGGCCGTTATTGAGGCCTTCGTGATGGAATTTATGTTCGAGTGCCTTCGAGAAGCAGGCGTTCGCTTGCCTAAATCGGTCGGCTCAGCTGTGACCTGCGTAGGGTCCATAGTCATCGGGCAAGCTGCCGTGGACGCAGGCATTGTCTCGGCGCCGATGGTTATCGTCGTATCGGTTACCGGAATAGCGTCCTTTACGGTTCCGCGGTACAGCTTCGGAACCTCCATGCGTCTGCTTCGCTTTGGCGTTCTATTTATGGCAGGATGGCTTGGTTTTTTTGGAATAGCGGTGTGTTTGATTTTTATATTATGTCATTTGGTTACGTTGGAATCATTCGGTATTCCGTATATGCTCCCGGTTGCCCCTGCTCATGCAAGTATGTTCAAGGATGTTTTCATCCGTGTACCGCGATGGAAAATGAACTCGCGTACCTTCGCAGTCGGCTGGACCAATAGCCGTCGAAAATATTCCGGTAAAGGACACGGGGAAACATGATCTTTCCAAGTATTTGCCGCTTGCTCATCCCTCACAGGCTTAATGGGCTAAGAAAAGTGTACCTAGTACTTGTTGTATCGACCATGTGCTTATTCACAACAACGGGATGTTGGGATAGCAACGAGTTAAATGACGTCGCGTTTATTATTGGAACGGGATTGGATAAGCTGGAAAATGGGGAATTTATAGCGAGCGTGCAATTGGCGGATCCTTCGACTGGACAATCGAGTGACTCGGGTAAAGCGTCTGGGGACACTGGAGGGTACAGGGTTGAGGAGGCGCAGGGAAAAGATTTGTCCGATGCGTTGGCGAACGTTCAAGATCAACTACCCCGTCGATTGATCACCGGCCACCGGCAAGCCATTGTCGTTGGCGAGAAACTTGCACGTAGTGGCATTCGTGCGTATTTAGACGAATTCGTAAGAAATCCAAAAAACTCTTTGCGAACGAATTTGTTCATCATCAAGGAAATGACTGCTGATGATTTTTTGAAAAATAGATATGCTTTCGAGACGTTTTCTGCTATCGCGGCAGGTGATGAAAACAGATTTTTAAGTACAAACGAAACGACGCTTCGTGACTTTCTGTTCGATGCAATGAGTGACGCTACGTGTCCGACTTTACCTGTGATCGACATCCGCACAGGATCAAGTACGCCATCGGCGGATCAACAAAGCCAGAGTGTGGAATCGCCTTCGTTTTCGATCAGCACAGCAATTTTCAGCCGCGATCTCAAATTGCAGGGATACCTAACCGGCGAGCAGTCCTTATTGTACCTTTGGGGAGTCAATAAGCTAAAACGTGTCACATTGACCGAGCCCATCTTATCTGGGGGGCTCATAAGCCTTAAAATGACACAATTGCGTTCGAATATTCGCGTATCGACACAAGGTGGAGATATAACAGCCTATGTGACTCTGTGCGGCAAGGGAACAGTGATTGAAAATCATACCCAACTTAGCCCAGCCAAACTCACCGATGTCGATGTAATCGAACAAAAGCTAAATGCAAACATATCCCAAAGTATGCGTCAACTGATTCTGAGGGCACGGGATCAGTATAAAGCAGATATTTTTGGGTTCGGTGAGGCAGTTCACAGATCGGATCCGGGGGTATGGAGAAACTTAAAAGGAAACTGGCCGACGGAATTCTCACGGGTGAACGTAATCGTACAGACCGATGTTTCGATATTGCATGGAGGGGACCTGAAAACAGGTCAACTGTTTACGGGTTAATCGTGGATGAAATAATAGGGGGATTTGTGTGTGAAAGTCTCGGCATCCCAAATGTTTTGGTTGATGTTTATCGCACTAACCTCACTAAGTCTTTGGTATGTTATTTCACCGACTGTCAAGATTGCCGATCAGGGTGCCTGGATGTCAGCTGTCGTTGCCACAGTACTTGGCCTATTCTTTAGCTATGTGATACAACAGCTTGGTCTTTTATTTCCACATCAAACAATCTTCGAATACAGCCGCACGCTATTGGGAAATGCGTTAGGGCAAATAGTATCGATTCAGTACCTGTGTATGCTTTGTGTGACCAGTGCGATTCAACTTCGGGGTACGTCGGACTTAATTCATCGGGTTCTATTCGATAAAACGCCTATTTTCGTCCTGGTGGCGTTGATCATGTTTCTTGTGGTGTACTTGACATTCAGAGGAGGGATTGAAGGCATCGGCCGGTTTGGTGAGTTGGTTGGTCCAGTCATTCTGATAACCATCTTGATTACATGGTTTCTAGATTTACCCAATGCAAAATGGCATGCACTATCGCCACTGGTTTCGGATAGTGGGGTACGTGGAATCCTCCAAGGTTCAACTCCTTTCGCCTCAGCCTTCGGCGTATCACTTGGATTTTTGGTTTTCATTCCGCTGATGGTCACCCCTAAAAAGTCCATCATGGCAGGCACTCTAGGACTGCTTTCTGCATCTGTTTTAGTGATTTGGTGTATGCTCATGACGATTGTTACATTTGGCTATGAACTCTCCGGCCGTTTAGTCGACCCATACTTCTCCTTAGTCCGCTTTGTATCGTTGTTCGAATTCGTGCGGAACATTGATTCGGTTGTCGTCTTTATCATCGTTTTTGGGGCATTTACCGCAGTTTCACTGTATTTCTTCATCACGTGCTACGGCGTTGCGAAATGGCTGAATATGAAGGCCTGGAGAAGGACGATATGGTTCGTAGCTCCATTGGAATGTATCATCGCACTTCTGCCATCGAGTGATACTGCGTCATGGTTTTGGTATCCGCAACATGTTTGGCTAACGTACATATTTCCATTCGACATCATATGTCTTCCCTTATTACTCCTGTGCATCGCGAAAATGAAAGTTTGGACGGCGTCATCAAATCGATGAAGATGAGATGGCTTCTTCCACCGCATTGCGCACTTCACTTCACGCAATTTACATAAAGTCTTAACCTGCGCTTAAAGATGGATGGCTATAATTGCACTCGGATTGTCTGCCGTTTACGACGTTCCATTACATTCCTTTCCTCTAGGACAGTCGCAGTGCCAGCGACTGTCCTTTTTTTGCCTCTGAACGGCCATCTTCACGGACGCCGCTCGAATTTCAGGTTGTCGGTTTTGCTGCCATCTGAATTGCGTCACACAAGTAATCAATTCCCCTTTTGAAGTCTTCCAATTTACACGTCATTGAAATTCTTATAAAGCCGTGACCGGTGTCCCCAAATCCTATGCCGGGTGCGACCAGCAAGCCATAGTTGTCGAGGAGCATATCGGCGAACTCCTCACATGTCGTGCCGTGTGGAGTAGGTACCCACAGATAAATGGCACCAGCCGGTTTATCCACTGGCCACCCAATTTGTGCAAATTTGTTCAGTGCGTAGTCCCGTTTTCTTTGATAATCGGCACGTTGCTCTGCCAAGAAACTGGTCGGCCAAATGTCTTTCAAGGCCGTTACGCCAGCCCATTGGATAACAGGGAACATGCCTGTGTGAGCCTCTGCGTGAAATTCGACCAGAGAGCCGATGATGTGCCGGTTACCCACGGCGAAGGCAAGTCGCCAGCCTGACATGTTAAAAGCCTTTGAGAAAGTAAATAGTTCAATGCCGACGTCTTTCGCCCCCTCGTATTCGAGAAAGCTTGGTGCTTTGTTTCCGTCAAATGTAAGCTCGGAGAACGCATTGTCGTAACAAACGATGATGTCGTGTTCTTTAGCGAAGGAAATGACATCTCTCATAAACTCCGGTGGCGCCATGGCTCCCGTAGGGTTATGCGGATAATTTAAAAACAACACTCTAGCTCGCTTGAGGATGAACAGCGGAATGTTGTCCAGTCTGGGAAGATAGTGATTTTCTTTGCGCAGCGGCAGGCGGTAAATGTCGGCACCCGCCATGTACGCTCCGTCGTGGTAAGTCGGGAAGGAGGGATCTGGGATGAGTGCAACATCCCGCTGTCCCAGATAGGTGAGCGAAATGTCGAATAACCCTTCTTTGGAACCAAGAAGCGTGTGTACTTCCGTATCAGGATCGATGTCCACGCCAAAGCGTACACGGTACCAATTTGCGATCTCTTGGCGGAATTCGTTAATTCCTCGCGTAGGTGCGTAGTGACTGTTTTCGGAAACCTGTGAGGCTCTTTGAAGTGCCCATACCACTTCTGCGGGGGGAGCACCACTTGGATTCGCCGTGCCGCAGTCAATGATATCCTTACCTTGTTGTCTCGCATGATTTTTCCGTTCTTCTAATCTCCGGAACACATTCGGCGGCAGATACTCGATCTTCGAGGACTTGAACATCAGAACACATAACCCCCTGCTGCACATCAGAAAAGCATCACAGGTATTCTCTGTACAAACACGTTGGATTATCCGACCGCCCAGTATCCTCACATGGGATGCACTTCGAGTTTGAGAGGAGGGCGTCGGTGACGGTATAACATTCGCGCCACGTCGAAGACCAGAAGGCAGGGCAACCACTTTTGTCCAGATTGTTCTCGTACGCTCAGTTGCACACTATTTGGTATGAACACGGTAGAAGGGGGTGAGATGTTGGGGCCAGAAATGATGTCATGGTTTACAGGGATGGAGAATGATACGGTTGTCTGGATGTTGATCGCAACTGTCATGATCGCCGGGACATTTTTCGGCATATGGTACTGGGATAGATTTTTGAACCGTGTGCATGAGAGGGAAAATATACGTGATAGAATAGAATAATCGTAAAGGCACCCCGTTCTGGGTGCCTTTCATTAGCCCTACTCACGACTCCTGCTTTTGTTTTTGAAGTACATACTTAAGTAAATTAAAGGAGCCGCTACGATCACAACGCCTCCCACACCCCAAATCCAATCCGCGGTCATCATGTTCCCTCCTTGCCCCACCTTAGGGGTATCATTTGCGAAGATTAGACATATATCCACATGATAAGTTGGAGCCACTTGTTGAACTGCATTCACATCGGATGCTGAACCTCAGCATGTCCTATTCCTTAGTGAATCCACATGTATATATTGTGATGCGTACATTCTGTTTATGTCGTGTGGGAATCCTATGGAAAGCTGGCTAGGAGGTCGTTTTATGGCGTGAAGATTCAGTCGTTGACGTGAGGCATCGTACGACCATCTCCCGGGGTCGAGCAAAAGGACGGACTAGGCGTTCACCTTACTACAAACGATGTTATTGCAACGAAATGCGTGTAAACGTCACAGGACCGACTGCATCAGCCACGTTGCGTACAGGATTTGTGACGGTGGCCACCAGTTGATACGAATGATAGCCTCCAGGGACGTCTACACCGGCCGTGGAGAAAGAAACCGGCTCATTTTGCACTACTGTCAGTGACTCCTGTGCCAGCGTCGTAAAGAACACGCCTGTATCCCGGAGGATTGAGAATAGGACGTTCCGTGCTAAGAGAACTGCTGAAATTCCAACCGTTGCGGACAAGAGCACCTTGTTTGCCTTCCTGTAAATTTAATGGATAAACCTGCATAGCAAACATAAATGAATCTATTTTCAATTCGAACATGTAATATCCAAATACACCCTACTTAGATAAGATTATTCAGTCTAAATCGACAGGATTGTTGCACATTGTTTTCGTTGTGTACACAAATGTCACAAATGATGTACGTATAATTTGTTGGGTGTAAGTGACTATGCCGAAACCCGAGCAAAAGTCGAGGGGGCTACAGCCACACGTTTCAGGGCGTGAGCCGATAGAGGCGCAGTCGCCACGGAGGATGAGCGATGTCTGTTTGTATTTTGTTAGTCGATGATTCACCCGAGATTTTGGAGCTGTTAACGCTGTCTTATCACGCTAGAGACGATGTACGAGTGGTTGGTAAGGCGAGGAACTATGATGACGCAGTGAAATTATTGGGGAGCACGGTCGTCGATGTGATCTCCATTGACGTACACATGGGGCAATTTACCGGTTTTGATCTGTGTCGAACTGTTAGACGAGCTCGACCCGACGTATTCATTACCATGTGTTCTGGAGATGCAAATTTTGCAGCAAAGCAATTGGCAGAATCGTGCGGAGCTCATTATTATTTGGAGAAGCCGATTGATTTCGAACGGATCGACCGCATGTTACAAGTCTACAACGACTGGATCACAGTTCCATCACGGGCACAAGGATGATCATGGAAACGTTTTTCGAGCACGTAATAATTTTAACTCATATTACCATTCAATCATAGACTTGTTATTGTAACACCTTCCAATACAATGGACGTACTACTTATTTACGTGTATATCGGGTGGTTATGTCTTCGTCTAGAACGTACATGTTATTGGTATCCCCATCGGTCATTCAAAATAAAGGGGGCACATATCGTTGAAGCGTCGATCTGTTGGCTCTAATGGTCCACAAGTGTCCGAGATTGGTCTGGGGTGCATGGGGATGTCGTGGCTCTATGGTCAGGCGGATCGGAGTGAGAGTATTGCTACGATCCAATCGGCACTGGAGGCGGGCATCACTCTATTCGATACAGGGGACTTCTATGGTGACGGTCACAACGAACTACTTTTACGGGAGGCTTTGCAAGGAGTACGGCGTGACAATGCCTTTATCTCCGTAAAGTTTGATGGACGGTTACACTCTCTGCAGGGGAGTGTCGGCGCTGTACGTGAACGCGAACCTGTCGTGAAAACGTTTTTGACAGATACGTTGAAGCGTCTAGGTGTTGAATACATCGACTTGTATCAGCCTGCCCGAATCGATCCGAACGTGCCAATCGAGGAAACCGTTGGAGAAATTGCTGAGTTGGTGGCGGAAGGATATGTGCGTCACATCGGCCTATCCGAAGTCGGTGTGGATCAGATTCGTCGTGCGAACGCTGTGCATTCCATTCGTTGGTTGCAGATTGAGTACTCTTTATTTAACCGTGGGATTGAGTCGGATATTCTGCCGACACTAAGAGAACTAGGGATTTCGATCTCCGCCTATGGTGTGCTCTCGAGAGGAATATTGAGTGGTTCATGGTCACAGGATCGGGTGTTGAGTTCCGACGACAAGCGGAGAAATGGTCCTCGGTTTGCCGGTGAAAATCTAGCTCGGAACTTAGCACTTGTTGATGCCTTGCGAAAGGTCGCCGAGCAAAAACAAGCGACTGTTTCGCAACTTGCAGTGGCGTGGGTCCTATCGCGTGGTGAGGATGTGATTCCGTTGGTAGGGGCTCGAAAACCAGCGCAACTCCAGGAATCACTCGGAGCGCTCGACGTGAACCTCAGCCGAGAGGACCTTTTGCAAATCGAGGCAGCCGTTCCTTCGGAACTCGTCGCGGGAGAATACTATCCAGTGCCCCGCGGACAATGGTTTACGTAATCAACAGGGCTTTTATTCCTACCGTCCTCTTTTGTACTTGTGTTATAGTTTCGGCATGCGGTCACCAAGAAGGACCGCTAGGTAATCCATCAAGGGTTGCCGAGTAAAGCCCTCATCAGCGGATGAGGGCTTTATTTATCGCTTCATGCATCTTGGTGAAGAATAAGGTAGAAGGGTTCGACATAATTCGACGAATTTAACCAAAACATTACAGGCGTTTTACATAGATTTATGAATAGACAGGTATGATGAATTATCGATCCGGATCAAGCAGGAGAGGTAGACCTTATGATGATTTCACCTTCTGTGAATCGTACACCGATATTGTTAGATGGCATTAATGTATATACAAGTAACCATCTAGACTGCGAATTTACAAATTTGTCTGTCCTTTACATAGACGTGGTTGATTTTAGCGAATTCGAGCAGGTGCATGGATACGGGGCGAGCAATCATGTTCTCGAGGTACTTTCCGATACGTTGCACGAACTCATTTCAGAGAGCGCATGCCCGTGGACAAACGTCCAAGCACTCCGCATATGGGATGATGGCTTCACGATTCTGCTGCCTCAAGTTGTATTGAGTGCTGAGCACATCCGGAATATTCATGAATTCGTCCATCGAACGCAGGACATCGTCAATGCACGAGTCAGCTTCGTTGGGTATACCTCATTGAGGCTGCGGTATGGTCTCTCTTCCGCTCTATCTATTGACGAACAACGGCCAGGTGAGCGCTTGTATCAATTAATTACGTTGGCGGGGAGGAACGCTCGGAGAGGTTCCGGCACAAAACCGCTTTTTCTGATCGAGGAGCTGGAGCGACTTATTGAATCAAAAAATATCTCTAGTTATTATCAACCGATTATTCATCTGGAGACGATGACACCGTTTGGTTGGGAAGGTTTGTCGAGAGGTCCCATGGGATCGGACTTGGAGCACCCTCGAGTCCTTTTTGATTGTGCAGAGCAGCTTGGATATCTGCTCGACGTTGAACGGATTTGTAGAAATCAGTCCATTCGACAATCAAAAGTGGGACCAGGTGACAAGTTGTTTATTAATCTTTCGCCGAAAATATTGTCTGAACCTACATTTCGCCAGGGTGAGACTCTTAAGGTGATTGAGGAAGTTGGACTAGATCCAAAGCAAATCGTTTTTGAAATTACGGAACATCATGCGATTGACGATTATCCTTCATTCCTTAAAGTGGTGAAGCACTATCGAGATCAAGGGTATCAAATAGCGATTGATGACGTAGGCGCTGGTTATTCTGGTCTCGTTACATTGATGCAGGTCAAGCCAGATTTCGTCAAAGTTGATATGGAACTAGTGAGAGGAATTGAAAATGATTCAACCAAACAGGATATCGTTCGCGCAATCAACTATATTAGTTCAGGATTCGCAGGTAAAGTGATCGCGGAAGGGATCGAAACACCCGACGAACTCGCGTGCATACAACAGTGCGGTGTCCATTATGGACAAGGTTTTTTGTTGGGCAGACCAAAGTCGGCGGTAGGTGAAGAGATTTAACGTTTTTATGGATGATAGAAGAAAACGTCTCGTTTGATCCATTGAATACATGGTTGTGGTATACAAAAGCGGGATTCCTCAAGGAGAAATCCCGCTCTTTGTGTACGCCCGGCACGGGCGGAATCTATAGGGTGAAAGTCCTGAACGGGGGTTGGCGACATACCTACCGTTAGCCAAGAGCAAGGGTGTCCACCGCGAGGTGGAATCTGAAGGAAGCTGGAGGCAAACCCTCGACCTGAGGTACACGAATCGCATTTGAGGCTGTCACAGTTGGACGAGTTGCCACAACACAACGAAGTCCAAAGTCGCCAAGAACTGTAGCAGTAGACTGCGGCAGGTGCATGAGGGGAAAGAGTCCGTTCTTATCCGGGGAGACCTGTCCGATATGCTAGCAAAGCTAGTAACCGTCGATGTGAGTCGGCGCTGAACGGGCAGGAGTCAGCAGACGCCATAGTACATAAATGTGTACACATTTTGTGGAAGGGCTGAACATGAAGTGAGGTTGGACTGTATGCGTTCGCATGACGAGCAACGACAGCAGAAAACTCCGCAAGGAACCTCGAGTCAGGAGGAAGCGGTGAAGCCGCAAGGGACTGATACGCGAGGGCTCAGTTCGTCGTCGGCACAAGTAGAGACCCCAACCTGCGAAGGCGGTACATCCTTGCTGGAAAAGGTGCTAGAGCGACAAAACATGCTCTATGCCCTAGACAGGGTCGAGTTGAACAAGGGAGCGCCGGGTGTAGATGGTGTAGACGTAAAATCCTTACGAGGTTACGTCGTCGAACACTGGGCTAGCATTCGCCAGCAGTTGCTCGCGGAGACCTACAAACCGCAACCAGTCAGACGGGTCGAAATCCCGAAATCCGGAGGCGGGAAGCGGGGATTGGGAATCCCAACCGTGATTGACCGACTCATCCAGCAAGCGCTACTCCAAGTGCTAACACCCATTTTCGATCCGACATTCAGCGAGCACAGCTACGGTTTCCGCCCTGGGCGGAAAGCGCATGATGCAGTACTCCAGGCACAAAAGCACATCCAAGCGGGCTACCGATGGACGGTAGACATGGACTTGGAGAAATTCTTTGACCGCGTGAACCACGACATCTTGATGTCGCGGGTAGCACGTAGGGTGAAGGACAAGCGAGTGCTGAGGCTGATACGGGCGTATCTGAATGCAGGTGTCATGGTGAACGGGATTGCAACAAGAACAGAGCTGGGAACACCGCAGGGTGGACCGCTCAGCCCGTTACTCGCAAACATTCTGCTCGACGACTTTGACAAAGAGCTGGAACGGCGAGGACACAAGTTCGTCCGATACGCCGATGATTGCAATATCTATGTCAAAAGCCGTCGCGCCGGAGACCGCGTGAAGGCATCCCTGACAAGGTACTTGGAGGACAACCTGAAACTCAAAGTAAATCGGGGCAAGAGTGCAGTAGACAGACCGTGGAAGCGAAAGTTTCTAGGGTACAGTTTTCTGTCACATAAACGCGCCCCGATACGACTAGCAGACAAAACGATTGAGCGATTCAAAGACCGCGTTCGAGAAATCACGAATCGAACGAGAAGTGTGTCTTTGCAAGAACGAGTGCGCCAACTGAATGCCTATATCCTAGGATGGGTGGCATATTTTCGACTTGCTGAAATGAAGAGACACTGCGAACGATTCGATGAATGGATACGACGAAGATTGCGGATGTGCATATGGAAACAGTGGAAGCGGGTACGAACAAGAATCCGCGAACTGCGTGCACTGAAGCAACCCGAATGGGTTGTACTCATGATGGCAAACGCTCGACGCGGAAGTTGGGAAATGGCAAGAAACTTAAACAACGCCATGGACAAAACATACTTTGAGGAACTTGGTCTGCGGAGTATACAGGAGAGGTTCTTGCAACTTCGTAGTGCTTCATGAACCGCCGTATGCGGACCCGCATGTACGGTGGTGTGAGAGGACGGGGGCTAGGCGCCCCCTCCTACTCGATCATAAAAGGGGAGGTTATAGTTTGAATTTTGATGCCAGCTTCTGCATCTGGTCAGCCATTTGAGATAGCCGTTGAGCTGATTCTGTTACGTCCTCCATGGTAGCCAACTGCTCTTCAGCGGAAGCGGCAATGGTTTCTGTGCTAGCGGCTGTCTGAGAAGTGGCATCCGAAATAAATCGGATCGAACCAAGCACTTCTATCGAACTGGCCGACAGTTGCTGACATGCTGAGGATACTTCTAATATCTGATCTGCAACATGCTGTACCGCCATTTGAATGTTTCCAAATGAGACGCCTGCGGTGTTAACGGCTTCGATCCCTTGTCGTACATCGACTTGAGCAGTGTGCATCGATTTCACAGCCTGTTTTGTGTCTGACTGCATGGTGGCAATGGATTGAGCAATTTGCCGTGCAGCGTCGGAAGACTGTTCGGCAAGTTTCCTGACCTCGCTAGCCACGACAGCAAAACCACGTCCATGTTCACCAGCCCGTGCAGCCTCGATGGCTGCGTTCAATGCGAGCAAATCAGTTTGAGATGCCAGCTGAGTTATGATCTCGATGATTCGTCCAATATCCTGGGAGCGCTGACTTACTGTATCTACCAGGCCGGAGAGCGACTCAATACTTTCGCCAACAGCATTCATTTGCTCGACAGCTGATTGCACAGATTGATTCCCATTACCAGCTATATCTGAAGTGCTCATCGCTGAGTCTGTGACAGATTGTGCACTGGTTGCGATTTGGTTCACGCTATGGGACATTTCCTCCACTGCCGTCATACTTGCTTTCGCGCGTTCTGCTTGTTCACCGACAGTAATTGCGGTTTCCTGGATCGTCATCGCTACTTGTTGGGCCGCCTTGTTTGTTTCTTCTGCACTATTAAAAAACTGCTCTGATGAGGTTCCTAGTTTGTGGGAAGTACTCGTCAATTCGTTGATTAAAGTTCTCAAGGATAAGATCATTTGGTTGAAAACTTTTCCGAGCTGGCCGATTTCGTCTGTAGATTGAATATCACTGAGATGTACAGCTAAATTCCCTGTGCCAATTTCGTGTGCAGTGCCTATCAATTTTTTTAGTGGCCTGACCATGCGATTGGTCATAAACCATCCGATACCGAGTCCAAAAATCAACACGAGAATCGCTACGATGAAACTCTCGTACTGATACACCGTCTGCTGACGCACCAACTGAGTAAGTGGAGAAGTCAATGACCATGCACCGATCACCTTGTTGGAGTTGTCCTGTATTGGCTGAAAGGCCACTTCGTAAAGTTGCCCGCCTATCGTCTGTTGACCAATATATGTTTCACCCTTCTCAAGGACAGTCTGTTGTACATTAGACGGTAACGTACCACCCACCAAGTATTTCCCGTCGTTCGTTTTGAAACTGGTAGCCACAGCTTGATTCCCTTGATAAATGGTGACCATGTCACCGATCTCAGAACCGAGTAATGTTGGAATGTTATTGTTTCCGTTTAAAACGGAGTCTCCTTTCCACAGCTTTCCTGATGTCACTTGCCAGTCCCCGTTGTACTGGTTTTCCATTAGGTGGCGTCCGATGGATATTTGTGAAGTTAATTTCGATTCGCTGGATTCGCCGATTACTTGGTTGGTTGTATGTACGCCGAGCAGATTGGTAATGGCTAATGAAAAAATAATCATACACGTTAGCAGAGTGATAACCTTGAACTTTATACCCCTATTTCGAAACGCGGTTGATGTTAGAGTGTCAGGTAGTGGTGTAAATTCGGAAGATGCATCTTGACGAAAAAGCCATCGAGTGCAATCTACTAAAAGTGACGAGCAATCAGTAGAGGAGGCACATCGATGGCTTATATGGATAAGATCGCACTTTTGGATTTGATTCGCAAGATCGGGTTAGAAGATGGGGATGTAGATTTTCTAAAAGAAGGACTGAAAATCCTCACCCAAGCCGTTATGGATGTTGAAGTCAGTTCACTCATCGGTGCAGAACGGTATGAACGTAGTGAAAAGCGCAGCAATAGTCGCAATGGACACAGAGAGCGAGAATGGGATACTCGCGTTGGAACGATTGACTTACAAATTCCAAAGCTTCGAAAGGGCAGCTACTTCCCCAGTATCCTGGAGCCTCGTCGGAAGGCGGAGAAGGCTCTGCTGGCCGTTGTCCAAGAAGCGTACGTGCATGGTGTAAGTACGCGTAAGGTGGATGAATTGGTTGAGTCACTTGGGATTCAGGGTATTAGCAAAAGTGAAGTCTCCCGCATCTGCAAAGAACTCGACGATGTGGTGCAATCGTTTAAGAATCGTCCTCTAGAAGGGGCGTATCCATATGTGTGGTTAGATGCAACGTTCCCAAAGGTTCGAGAAGGCGGAAGAGTTCAGAGTATGGCATTTGTGATTGCCATTGGCGTGCGAGATACCGGCGAGCGAGAAGTGCTGGGTTTTGATATTGGCACGAGCGAGGATGGCTCGTTCTGGCTCACATTTATTCGTAGCCTCGTTGCCCGTGGATTGAGCGGTGTACAGTTGGCGATTAGCGATGCACACGAAGGACTACGAAATGCAATTGGTTCTGCCTTGACAGGAGCGACGTGGCAACGTTGCCGTGTTCACACGATGCGTAACATCCTAAGCCAGGTGCCCAGGGCGTCGCAACAGATGGTCTCGTCTATTGTCCGGACGATTTTTGCTCAGCCAACGCAAGAAACAGCCAAGCAACAACTGGCTGTCGTCCTGGAGCAACTTCAGGCAAAGTTCCCCAAAGCGATGAACGTTTTGGAGCGGGCTGAGGAAGACGTTTTAGCATACATGGCATTCCCCAAGGAGCATTGGAAGCAAATCTGTTCGACCAATCCGCTGGAGCGATTGAATCGCGAACTACGGCGCCGATTCGATGTCGTTGGCATATTCCCGAATCGGGATTCTGTCGTACGTCTTGGAGGAGCCATTCTCCAGGAGCAGAACGATGAGTGGGTCGTCGCGAGACGCTACTTTAGCCGCGAGTCGATGGCTAAACTCACCGGAACGGATGAACAGCAACTACTGGCACCCACGTCAGTATTACATAAATAGCCGCACTATGTGGTTGCACTCGAATTTACACCACTTGACGGGACACTACCCGGTTGATTGAATCGCTAGTCGTCGTCGAGTCTTGTTTGTCATCCCTGTACCACCATTCTTACAATGATTGTTTTGTATCTGGGATGACTATACAGGAGCATCGTTAACGAAATGTAAAATTCTCTTATACAGAACGTAAACATTCGTGTGCGGGTATCAAGCAGGGGGATGAGAAAGAGGGATCTGTATATTGGGGGTACTTTGATACCCACGCGCCTAGGCATTGTCGCTTTCGGTATCCTGCGATATTTGCTTCCGGACGTTTCGTACAGGTTTTGCGGAGTCAGTTAGATCGCATACGGGGACATAGAGGTGTCCCCGTATGCAAACGGACGAAACGGCTACATTCCTTGGAAAATCGACCTTCAATTATCAAACAAACGTCTTACGTGTTTTGAGGAGCAAGCAGTTCATTGTTAAATCCTATAGATTCCAGCGCTTGTTGCAAAGTTCCCTTTTTGATTACATTATGGCGAATTGAAACGCCCATTTCGACCAGTGCATTCGCCACTTCTGCCCGAATCCCCGTGAGAACTGTTTTACAACCCATCAGCTCAATCCCATCGAAAAGGCGGATCAAATGTGTTACCACGGGTGTATCCAAATATGGAATACCAGAAAAGTCGATGATGATGGTCTCAATTTGAAGTAATTCGATTTGGTGCAGAACCTTTTCCTGTACGGTTTGGGCACGACACGTATCGATCGTTCCTATTAATGGGAGGATTGATACGGTTCGAGTTAAAGGAATGATTGGTACACTTAGGTCTGCAACCAATTCGCGTTGTGTCTGTAACACTTCATCCTTAAACTGGTTGTAGCTAATATTGAAATGATTTAAAAAGGTATCCAGATTGTAGTTGACGGTTCGTTCAATTTTGAAGAAGTCTTCGAAATTATGCTCTTTTTGAATACGGCAATAATTATAGAAAAAGTCCCAAAAGACTTTTCGCAGCGTTTGAACCCATTCTAATTTATAATTTAATTTTAGCGAATGTTGAGCCCATGTTTTCCCTTCCCTCTTAGCAAAGGTAACTACCTCGTGAGGGCGGTTATTGAGGCTAAGATAAATTAAATTAAAAGCGTTGTTGATGAGATCTATGTTGGCAATCTCTTTGACTTCCTCTATTGTGTAGGTTAGCTCGGTCTGTTCTGAGACTAAACACTCTCGAAACTTCTCTTTGTTTACCTCAATAAATTGTTGGATACTCTGATCCGGATGACAAACAACATCCATAATCGTATTCAAATGAGCTTCCTCCTGAACGTGAATGGGTAGATAAATATAGAACGTGGTTCCTACGTTCTTTTTGCTCTCCACATCGATGCTGCCACCATGTTGATACACGGCAGAATATACTTGAGGGAGTCCCATTCCTGTTCCATCGTCTTTGGTGGTAATAAATGGGGTGCCCAGCAAGGGCAACTTATCTTCGTCAATCCCTACACCTGTATCTTGGATGACTACAACCAGCTGGCTTCCTTGGGCATAATGTTGGATGCGTATAGATCCCCGATCAGGAATGGATTCGAATGCATTTTTCAACAGATTGAAAAGTGCCCTTTTAAGCTGATTTCGTCTGGCGTACAAAGTGATATGCGTGTCCTGAAATTCCTTAATGACCGGTACCAGGTACTGACGATCTAAAAATAAATCTAAAATCGATTCCAATTCGGTTGCGATATTGACTTCCTGGTACGGTTCATCATCCATATTGGGTCTAGCGACCTGTAAAAAGTTCGTGATGATAGAAATAGCGTTATCCAGTTCAGATTCGGCAATTTCACAATATTCGTCGGCATATTTCTCGTGCAATAATTGTAGAAATCCTTTGACGGACGTCAGTGGATTTTTGACCTCATGTGCTATCCCAGCTGCAATTTCACTAACAGATAAAAGACGATTTAGCTGGTGTAGTTGAGAATTTTCGTCTTCTTTCCCGTTTGAGCGCAACAATGACAGTCCCCTCTGAAGATGTCGTAATATGTACCTCGTCCATTGACCACTTGACACTTGCCAACCCAATTCCTAATCTGTGTAGCGACTGATTCGTCCCCTGCAAAATTCCATCTAGGTTCTGAATGCCATGGCCCTTGTCACTACACGTGAGAAAGTAGTTATCGGTTCATTCAAAACGACTTAAGCCGTTCCGTCCGGCATGGTGTAATACATTACGGCTTACTTCCAGGATGCTGATAAAGATGCTTTGTCGGTGCAGTCGTGATAGTAACGAGCCCTGATCCGATAGGGGGCAAAGGGATATGCCTTGATAACTATCGTCTTTTGACGTATTCCGTATGGATACTAGTTCAAGGACATCTAGAATCCATTCAAAATAAAGTCCTAATATTAAACAGCAAAAGGCATTCTAGCATTCACTGGGGGGAGGAGCAATGTTTATGGCTATTATTGGTGTTTGTGAACGTCCTCTTTAGGGGATAGGAGCCTCACGAGTAAAGTACACCGGACGCGCGGTAATTGAGCATGCAAGTGACTCTACATGGACACCTCCAACGCCGAGCGGAGGACAAAAGAGACAGCCCACGTGAGCGTAGGCTGCAAATCGGGGTAAGGGTTCAGGGAATCGCCAGCCCCTCCATCGCTGACGATCATGGCGGCCACACATACCACCCTCCTACACAAAACGAGTATAGATACTCATGCTCGCAAAGTCCGTCGAAATGCGGCATCTGAATAGTAAAAGCTTATTGTCTATTAGGTGCTGTTCAGTGGGCGGTGGAAAACAACACGAAGGTCGTGAAAAGTGAAGGTAGCACAAACCGGATAGTCAGGTTACTTATCCTCTATTCCATGTCAATGTACCTGGTTTGACATCTGGATGATGCTGCGTGTGTGCCCATTGAAGTTTTTGAAATGCGGCAAAACGATGATCTGCCATGTGTGCTGGATTCCGGAGTCGTTCGTCATCCGCATGTAGTCATTCAAGATGACCCCTTCTCTTGAACCGCTTTTCCGCGCCCAACCGGAAATCAGTTACAACTTCTCGCTGTTGATTGGATTCAACTTCGAGCATACCATCAATTTTGTAAGGGGTTTCAAGGTTGCGCGAAATCCTGCAACTTGTTTCCGCATGAATCGTTGTTCGATGGGGGGATGGAAATCAAAAAGACATCTTTGCCTGCGTTAAAGCCTCGAGTATTGGAAATGTTGAAGGACTTGCTAGTGGCTCGCGAGCCTATTACAACAAGCGATTTGGCTGGAAAGTATGGTCTGACACAGCGCAGTATTCGTTACGACTTAGAAGAGATCTCCGGTGTATGTGTGGAGTATTCGCTGGACTTAGTTCATTCCCGTGCCGGAATTTGGCTGAATGGTGATGAACCGCAAAAAACTTGTCTTCGGTCGGAACTTTCTAGACTGCATCCAGAGGACACAGATCCGAACCATCGGTTACACCGGTTGCTCGCCGTGTTACTCACAGCAGACCAACCGGTTGTCGTGAAGCAAGTTCAGGATGTACTTGGAGTTAGTCCGCGGACCGTTTATGCGGATATGGATAAGGCAGAGTCATGGCTCTGCAATCTCGGTCTTCAACTCATCCGAAAGCCGCATTTTGGAGCCAAAGTGCAAGGGGCAGAACTTCAAGTCCGACAGGCCTGTTTCACGTTGATCACGACAATTGGACAACGAAGTCACAGTTCGATGTCTAGCATGCATCCAGAAGATCTGATTCAATCCTTTCACGAGCAGACGGATGGTTTTCTATTCGAGACGCTTATTGATGCGAGCGACATCGAACAGGTTATGACTGCTCTAGCGACTTGCAAAGATACGCCAACAACGACGCAATTTCCTTGGCCAGATTTGCCACTTTACTTGGCCATGCAAGTGAAGCGAATTCGACATCAGAAAACGGTTTTGTTCTCGAAAGCAAATTTGAAGCAATTGCAGGACACGAACGAATTTCACGTTGCAGCAAATATCGCCCAAAGGCTATACGAAACCACACACGTCGCGTTTTCAGATGAGGAGATTGCTTTCATCACACTCTTTTTACTAGGCGTCTACAGCAATAGGGTACCAGTGGTAGATATGGAAGAACAGGACACATTTGTGGTAGACATCGTTTCACGAATGCTTGTAGCCGTCGATGAAACGCTTGGCCTTGTGTTGAGTACGGATAAAGACCTGTTTCAGGGATTGGTCCTTCACGTGAAACCGATGGTGTATCGGCTCATGCACGGGATTGCTGTTCAGAACGACATGTTGGACGTCATCCAATCCGATCATGCACTTGCCTATTACGCTGCCGTCGTAGCGGGACGATGTATTGAGAGTGTTGTCGGTCGATCCCCCAGTGCCGCTGAAATCGGATTCATTGCGCTACACCTTGGGGCAGCGTTAGAGCGGCGGCGAGTACAACCGATTCCGGTTGGCACCCAGTCCCGAGTTCTTGTTGTTTGTGCCAGCGGAATAGGTACAGGGAAAATTCTGAGGTCGCGCATCGAATCAAGTTTCGTAAATCTGCGTGTTGTCAGGGTGGTAGATGCGACAAGCGTGTATCATGCCAGAGCCGACGAGGCGGACATCATCGTATCGACAGTGCCGCTTGGTGCAGTACCGCTTCCGCATATCGTCGTGAATCCACTGCTGCCTGCAGCAGATAGGGAGAGGATCAACCATTGGATTACGACCGTAGACAGCGGTTGTGAAATGGTACCAGCGGTGCAGTTGGCCAAAGCACCCGTGAAACAAGTACTGGAACACTATTTCGTTTTTGCAAAACCTGATGTGGTGGATCAAGAACTTAATCGAATGCTCTCTCGCCTGAACTCCTACCTCACTGTTCGTCGGGACGTAACCCCAGTGGCGACAGACTCTCCGACAGACAGAAAGAAGGTGTATAGAATGTACGATTTGCTAACCGAAGAAACTGTTCGGGTGCAGTGCCATGCGAATGCCCGGGAGGAAGTCGTGGAGAGCGCCGGGCGGCTGTTGGTCCACTCAGGAGCGGTGCAGCCGAAGTACATCGACGCGATGAAGTGTTCACTCAATACCAACGGGCCGTACATGGTGATTGTTCCCGGTGTAGCCATCTTGCACGCGCGACCGGAAGATGGGGTCAATCGTGTTTGCATGAGCTTGGTCACTTTGGGCAAAGGCGTTCGCTTTGGTCATAAGGACAACGATCCGGTGGACGTGGCGATTGCTTTTGGTGCGGTCGATCGGCACCGCCACGTCGAAGCCTTAGCTGATTTAATGCGCTTATTATCCGACGAGGGGTCCATGCTCGCGATTCGCCATGCAAAGCGGGTCCAAGATGTACTGGACGTGATCGCGAAGGTGCTTTCTTAGACTTATAGATGACGAATGAAAGGGATGTGAACTGGTATGAAGATTCTTGCAGTTTGTGGAATGGGATTTGGAAGTAGCATGGTACTTCGGATGACGATTGAATCTGTGCTCAGAGAATTAGGTGTCAACGCGTCCGTGGCTACTTCGGACATCGGCATGGCAAAATCGGAGACTGCAGACGTGATTGTCACGTCATCTGAGTTCTCGCAATTGTTGGCAGATCAGGGAGTGCCGATTATTGAGATCCAAAACTACGTGGATAAACGAGAGATGAAGGAAAAACTGTTGACTGTTCTGCCAAAGTGAGGAGGTGTGACATCACATGGGCGTTCTACACTTTATCGTCAACGAAATTTTAAGCCAGCCTCAATTGCTGGTCGGGATTATGGCGCTCATTGGTCTTTTGGCGCTAAGAAAATCTGTGAATGATGTGGTGACGGGAACACTCAAGGTGATCGTCGGGTTCCTAATCTTGACGGGCGGCGCGGGCATTATCTCAAGCGCGCTTTCCCCACTTGGCAACATGGTTCAGTCGGGACTTCACTTGCATGGCGTCATACCGACAAATGAGGCGATTGTCGCCCTCGCGCAGAAGTCGTTTGGTGCCGAGACCGCGATCATCATGGGCGTAGGCTTTGTCGTCAACCTGATTTTGGCACGTATTACACCTGCAAAGTTTATCTTCTTAACGGGACACCATTTGTTTTTCATGGCCACCGTCCTCGCAGTAGTATTGGGCAGTGCTGGTATCCATGGCGCGAGTGAGACGATTCTTGGAGGCATCGTGCTCGGTACGGTTGGCACCGTGATGCCTGCATTTGTTCATCCGTTCATGAAACAGGTCACTGGTGGTGCGGATTTTGCACTAGGGCACTTCAATTCACTTGGCTACATCACAGCTGCTGCGATAGGTAAAGTCGTCGGCAAAAATAGCCGAACCACCGAGGAAATCAAGGTCTCACCGAAAGTTGGTTTTCTCCGTGATTCATTGGTGATGACGACCCTGACGATGATCATCATTTATATTCTCCTTGCTGTTATTGCTGGGGCAAAATCGATTGCCGAGTACACACAAGGCAGCAACTATGTCATGTATTCGCTGACCCAGGCGCTGACATTTGGTGGGGGCATTGCGATTGTGCTCATGGGCGTACGCATGATTCTTTCAGAGCTTGTTCCGGCATTCCAAGGCATTGCGCTGAAAATCGTGCCGAATGCATTACCAGCCCTTGACTGTCCCACCACGTTTACGTTTGCTCCGACTGCCGTCCTCGTCGGATTTATCTCGAGCCTCGTCGGAGGCATTGTCGGCATGTTCCTCATGGGGCCACTCGGCCTCGCATTGATCATTCCTGGTATGGTTCCACACTTTTTTGACGGTGGAACGGCTGGCGTATTTGGCAACGCCACAGGCGGTCGACGGGGAGCGATGATCGGCTCGTTTGTCAATGGCCTTCTCATTACTGCGTTACCGGCCCTCCTCTTGGCTTTTCTTGGTTCGCTTGGCCTCGCCAATACGACATTCGGAGACAGTGACTTTTGTTGGGTTGGGATTGTCACAGGCGGCATCGCGAAGACTGGGTACGCAGGGACGTTTATCTTGACGATCCTATTTTGTGCAGTTCTTGTCGCCTTTGCGAGCATGGTTACCGTTCGTAGTAACCGAAGGGCACGGGGAGCTATGGGTTCGTCTGTGAGTGCGTGAGCGCTTAGGGATGAGCGGGCGGCTGAATGGTCGCCCGTTTCTGTTGTTCTCAAGTCCTTCATGTTCGTATGTTTAACTGTTCCTTGCGTTCATTCTGATAGCCCTTGTAGCCCTCCATGTAGACAAGAGAAACGCATTTTTTGTACTTTAAGCTAGCTTTCAGGTTGGTCCACTTTGTCCGTGTTATATTTTCGTGGTAGGTACAGTGAATAGCTAAAAACTGCAAGGATACATACACCACATTGGCCGTTACCAGGTAGTTATGCGTCTTTTACGGGTCCATACATTGAGAGTAAGGGTGAATACATATGAGTATTTCCGGAGTGTCATCTTCCTCGTCTTTACAGCAGGTTGGATCGTCAACACTAAATTAAACAACTTTTTTAAGGTGGGTAGATTTGTATTCAACCGGTGTTGAGTAGCCGAGCGTACCGTGAATTCTGATGTGATTGTACCAGTGCACATAATCATCTAATTCAAGCTTTAGTTGTTTCAAGCTGTCAAAGTGACGACCCTGAACAAACTCTGTCTTGAAAATTTTGAAGGTTGCTTCCGCTACGGCATTATCATATGGACATCCTTTCAAACTCAATGAACGCCTAATTTGAAACACTGTCAGGGCTTCGTCAATGAGCTTATTTTTAAACTCGCTTCCACGGTCCGTATGAAACATCTGGACGTTACTCAGGTTTCCCTGAACCGACGCAATAGCTTGATGAACAAGCTGTGCATCTTTGTGTGCACCGGCACTATGACCGATGATCTCGCGATTAAAGAGATCGACTAATAAGCATACGTATTGCCACTTTCCTTCGACTCTCACGTATGTTAGGTCACTCACAACAACGGCTAGATGCTCTTCTTGCTGGAATTGTCGGTTAAGCTCATTTTCCACCTTTGACTCGTTGCAGGAATCCACATGAGGCTTGTACTGTGCTACGGTGTATACCGAAACAAGTCCAACTTCTCTCATGATTCTGCCGATCTTTCGTCTGGATACAATCATGTTCCGTTTCTTCAATTCAAACTTGATTTTGCGAGTGCCATAGGTGTTTCGGCTGTTGTGGAAAATCTCCTGAATTGCTTCGACCAGTTCGTCTTCAGATTGCTTTTCCTGGGCTTCGTAGTAATACGTACTTCTAGGCAATTGTAGGACGCTGCACATTGCTGATATCGAGTATTTGTGCGCATTGTTGCGAATCACATTTACTTTCGTCCTATTATCAGCGCAGCTTGCTTTAAAATATCGTTCTCCATGAGCAGTTGCTTATTTTCTTTGCGCAAACGAATGAGTTCTTCCTGTTCAGGCGTGAGATTATCCTTCTCCTTAAACGAGCCTGAGGTTTTACTTTGCCGAATCCACTTATCCAATGCTGATGGCGTTAACTCATACTCACGGATAATGTCTTTCCGTGGCTTTCCATTCAGATAAAGTTCAACCATCTGTTGTTTGAATTCTGATGTGAATGTCCTTCGCTCCCGTTGGGTCATTGTAGACGCTCCTTTATTGCGGTAGCCTAAGTCTACTCGACCTTAATTTTTCTGTCTAACAAAGTGTAGCCGGTCCAGGTACAACAAAAAGTCCAACAGGATCAGCAAACACTGCAGCAATATGAATCTCAGGAACAAGAAATTGAGCAAGAGGGTACCGCGAGTTCGTCCTCGAGTACACAATTAAGTCAAATTCAACAAGAGGTAAAACAAGCTCAGAATACTCTGCAACAGGACGAACAGAAAGAGCAACAGCTGTCCGAATCCACTGGGAGTGCTCAAAGCGATCATCTAGTGAGTCAGGTGAATGCTTCACTAGGAAAAGGCACGAATGTGGACGTGACTGCCTAAGCGCATTGAAGTCAGAAACCATGGATTGAGGTTGTTAAAAACAAGTTGATGGGGAGAAAACTTCTACTGTAGCTGCATTACCCCACAATAGGTGTTACCCACACTTTATAGACTTGCCGACCGTCCATCCGACTCTCTGCGGCATGCACCTTAAAATTGTCCATTATGTCATATCGAGCTAGGAAGTAGCAAAGGGCCCATGCTACTCTTTCGTCAGGGGTGATGTACCCATCACGATGACCTTGGAGAAACTCCATGGCTATTGCATCGGCCCATTCATCGACTTCAAACAACGAATCAAAAATCCGGTCATCTTCACGGTGCTCCCCAATATTCCATCGGATATCCACGTATTTACCTCCTTTGACCGCATAACGCATCTTTCCGGCTACCTAGGCGGCTCTTTGTAAATCATTGTAACAGTGATATGTAGGTGACAGCCATTGCTATTCAATGTTCTGCCACTGGCGTCTCAAAACAGGGTATAGGATACCCTCCTTCGACATATCTGGGGTCGATGGTTATCCCTCTAACGTTCAAAACTTCGCCAAAGTCTCCTTCTTAAATAGCCCTAACGGGTCAGCGACAATCCGATTCTCTACTCGTACAATCGGTCACGTAGATGGGACGCTCCATGGTCAGTGCAGACAACGCTGGATTTCGCCGCTAGGGGGATACGAAGTGGAGAGAAGCAGTTCTATAGATCGTGACACGAATAAGCGTGAATTGAACAGCGAAGAAGAGAGGCTTCGCAAAAGACAGGATTCGAATCAGCGCATGCATCGACTTACATACCATGTATTAGTCTGTAATGGAGGTTGTTGTCACCGTGAAGGTGGGGAACACCTGTTACAGATGTTTCGTAGAGAGGTGACTCGCCTAAACGGTGATCACATTCGGATCACAGAAACGCGATGCACAGGGCGGTGTGTGGATTCGTGCTCGGTTGTTGTATATCCACAGGGCGTTTGGTATCGGAACGTTACACAAGAATCTGTTCATGCTATTGTCCAAGGTCACTTATTCAGGGGCGAGATTCAGCAAGAACTGGTTAGCTATACATATCAGCTCCAGAATTTCATTGAACACTGAGCTACTGAGGTCTCAGATTATGGGGTTGGTCCAAGGCTACAAGTACTCCCCACAATATCTTGAAGGAAGGTTATTTAGTATGAAAATGGGACATAAAGGTGCAGTTGCTGGAGTGGTTTCGGTGTGTCTCTCATTAGCCCTCGCAGGGTGTGGAACCACTGGTTCTACAAAAAATACCGAAAA
Source organism: Alicyclobacillus fastidiosus (assembly GCA_029166985.1). Classification (GTDB taxonomy): domain Bacteria; phylum Bacillota; class Bacilli; order Alicyclobacillales; family Alicyclobacillaceae; genus Alicyclobacillus; species Alicyclobacillus fastidiosus_A. The sequence continues at coordinate 1,528,323 of CP119138.1, forward strand.
TGCATCCCAGACAATACCTACAACAGGGTCAGCCTCCACTACGGTGAGTGTCACAGACGGAACCGGTTCAAAAGTCGTTCTAAAACATCCAGCCACTAGCTTTGTTTGTCTGGACCCATCCTCAATCCAGATGCTGAAAGATCTTGGTGTAAGTCAAGAAAATATCGCCTATGGAAATGGTGATTTATCATTTGCGCAAATGGTGTATGGAAATGGCGCCAAGAACATGAAGTCCGTTGGTGGTTCGTGGGAACAGCCGAACGTTGAGGACATACTCGCTGATCACCCTGATTTAGTGATCGGGGACGCGTATCCGCACGCGCAACTTAAACCTGCGCTCAAAGGTGCAACACAAATGTACTTGATCTCTCGTAGCGGTGGATACAAGCAGTCTATGCAGGATTTGATTAACTTGGGTATTCTAACAGGTCACAAGGCAATCGCGGAACAAGATGCAAATGGGTTTATGAAAGCTCTGAACGCGGACATTAAAAAATCGCCAAAAAATCAGACGTCCCTAGTGATCTGGGGAGATTCTCCGACTTCACTTTCAGTTCCTACCATTGACGACCCGTCTGCGTCCGTACTTGCAGCAATCAGCAAGTATCCATGGGGGGGACACGGAGCGCAGGGGATGAACATTTCGTTGGATAAAATCCTCAGTGTGAATCCGGACGTCATCTTCGTCGAATCAATCGCTCAATTAGATAATCCGAAGGCACCAACGCTGTCTTCTCAACTTGCTTCAAACCCAATATGGCAACAATTAAAAGCGGTAAAAGATCACCGAGTCTATGAAGTAAACCCCAATGTTTGGCACGATGACAGGGGCGGCATGGGATTGGAACAGATTCTCGATCAAGCCATGCCTAAACTGTATCCCAACCTAGCATCAACCGCTCAGACTTCCAAATGAGTGAGAAGGGATTCTCGATGACCCGTTTCATTAGATATCCAAAGAATTCGATCGTTACAACGGTGACGGTATGCTTCTTACTTCTCGTATGTGTTGGTTTTGTAGGACTGATGGTGGGGGCCCCGTTCCTGCAACCGGTGCAGTTATGGGCCATATTTACAAACAGCGACAATACCGTCAATCACGTACTCGTTATGCAGTCGCGACTTCCCAGATTTATTCTGGGAAGTCTTGCTGGTGCAATGCTTTCTGTCTCAGGAGTTATGCTCCAAAATGTGATGCGAAATGCTCTGGCCGACCCCGAATTGCTTGGAGTGTCTTCGGGATCTGCTGCCGTCATGGCGGCCATCATTATCTTTCAATTGCCTATCTCGTATGCATGGCAGCCTTGGCTTGCTTTACTTGGCGGCGTAATTGGCGGAGGATTTGTCGTACTTGCAAGCTGGCGAGATAAGTCGACAGTTCGTGTGATTCTCATCGGGGTGGCTGTTTCTTCTCTGCTAAACGCCATCATCACTACAATCGTCAGCCTCGGTCAACAGGATACAATCAGTCTCTTCTACGATTATTTTGTTGGGGGACTTGAGAATAGAACATGGAGGCAAGTGGAACTCATTTTACCCTGGGTTGTCGTACTCTGCGTCTCATACTTATTTGCTAGGCAGTTAAACATTTTGCAATTAGGGGATGAATTGTCTGCGGGTTTGGGCTTGAAGGTGAGTGTTCTTCGCCTCATCATTTTCCTATTGGCTATTGCGCTCGTCGCACCGGTCGTCGCCACGTGTGGACCAATTAGTTACATCGCCATGTTGGCACCGCATATTACACGACATCTTTTGCGGACACAGGACACGCTGCGGATCATACCTGTATCTATGCTTGTTGGTGCTGTATTGTTGACCTTCGCCGATTTTTTAGCACGAACACTATTTTCGCCAATTGAGATTCCGGTTGGTGTCTGGACAACGCTTTTGGGTGGCCCGCTTTTGTTGTTATTTTTAGGACGCCGGTTTGGGAGGGAGCGGGCATGACGGGCATATCTACTGCCCAAAGAACACGATTCTATTTCTTAATTATACTCTTTACAGCCTTTCTCCTGACTATTTTCGTACTTCATGTCGGATTAGGTAGCGTCTATATTTCTCCTTGGGATGTTATTCGAGCTATCATGAATCACCCGGCTGTGGAATATCAACGTTGGATCGTCTGGAATTTACGATTGCCTCGCAGTCTGATCGCGCCTGTTGCAGGGGGAATGCTAGGACTCGCTGGAGCATTGATGCAAGCTTTGACTCGTAACCCACTCGCAGAGCCGAGCCTAACAGGTGTGTCCTCCGGCAGTATTTTAGGAATTGTGCTCTGGCTAATTTACATACCCAATGCGGAAAAGTACCCTTATCTGTTGCCAATCGCTGCGTTACTCGGTGGGATCGGTTCAATCATTATTATGTACGCCATCACGAATAAGCTTAAGGACGGACCATTTGTTTTGGTGCTGAAGGGCATCGTTGTATCAGCTATTCTCTCCTCAGCTTCATCTCTATTTTTGATTCAAAATAATGATAAATTGCCGACCGTCATGCTATGGATCGTTGGCTCATTGGACGCGAAAGTATGGTCTGATTGGTTGACCATTTGGCCATGGGCACTGGTAACCATTCCACTTGGCCTGTGTTGTTGTCGTACAGCGAATCTGCTGCAGCTGGGAGATGTGGTAAGCATCGGGTTAGGTGTTCGGCTACAACGATCGCGATTGAGCCTGTTTGTAGTTGCCGCATTGCTGACTGCAAGCGCCGTATCGGTGGTTGGTGCAATCAGTTTTATCGGACTCATTGGACCTCATATCGCTAGGCGACTTGTCGGTCATAATGCGTACCGGGTTTTTCCGATCAGCATACTAATTTCGGCTTGTTTACTGTTGCTGGCTGACTTTGTTACCCAAATTGCGGGTCTGGTGTTCGGAAATGTTGCGAGTGGACTTCCGGTCGGGGCGATTACCTCACTGTTTGGTGCCCCATTTTTTCTATACCTTGTATCTCGAACACGGCGTTAGGGGGAAATAGTGTGACGACATTACAGATGAACGACGTGTCAATAGCCTACGAATCAAAAATCATCGTCGAAAACCTCAATTTAACATTACCAGAATCAAAAATCACGGCGCTTGTCGGACCCAATGGTTCCGGTAAATCGACTATTCTTAAGACGCTTGCTCGGATCTTGCGACCATCCCAAGGTATCATTTATTTGGATGGGAAAAGTATTCATCAGTATCCGACTAAAGAGGTTGCGAAGAAACTATCGATACTACCCCAAAATCCAATTGCTCCTGAAGGACTCAGTGTTCGGGATCTCGTGTCATACGGCCGTTCACCGTACCAATCTGGATTACAGCGAATGTCGAAAGAAGATTTGGAAATGATTCAATGGGCAATCGATGTAACAGGTGTAAATGAGTTTATTGACCGTCCAGTTGACGCATTGTCGGGAGGTCAACGGCAACGAGCCTGGATCGCGATGGCGATAGCCCAGGGGACAGATATCCTTTTGCTCGATGAGCCGACCACTTTTCTCGATATGGCTCATCAATTTGAGGTGCTGGAACTGCTTAAGCGCCTGAATGAGACCCAGCATTGTACCATTGTTATGGTCGTCCATGATTTGAACCATGCCGCACGTTTTGCTCACTATATGGCGGTTATTCGCTCTGGAAGCGTAGTTCGTGAAGGGAGTCCTTCGAAAGTATTAACACCAGACATCCTGCGGGATGTCTTCCGAATTCGTGCTGATGTAGTGGGGTGTTTACACACGGGTGTACCCATCTGTATTCCCTATGGATTGTTGGAAAACTACTGAACATAAAATCACGTGTCCTGATACTTGTTGCTTCGATGAATCAGAATCATTGACAAAGGCCCGCTACATGGAAGTTTCCTGAATGGCGGGCCTGAATTTATTCGATATCATATCCTGCGTCTTGAATGGCATCTCAAGTACTTCCACGTTGGTGGATAACTCATGATAGAGCACAATTGCTCGACTGTTCCCGAATTGTGCAACAACGCTTTTCACACCTTCAACAGTTGCCAAGGTGTTTTTTGTGACTGACGTCACATTCGCTTTATCTCTCAACTCGTATTTGCGTATTTCCGGGCGACGATTCTACGTGAAAATCGGCCCCGATATCTCTCGCTCTGTTCGCCATGATTTCCATTCCATAGCGTCCGTCTCGAACATTTTGGAGGTTGAATCCTATCCCATTGTCCTGAATTGTAAACGACCAATGCGCATTGTCTTCACTCCTTGACATCAATCGAACAGTGACTTGAGTCGCTTTGGAGTGTTTCACAATATTTGTGATCCCCTCCTGAAGAATCCCGAACAGTTGAACTTGATCCGCTGCACTCAGCGTGATATCACCCTCTGACATCTCAAGATCCCATGAAATACTTTTTCCGGATAGCGTCTTATCTAAGAATAAACGGATCCGTTTACGAAAATCGGATCCTCCTATGGTATCCTGCTTTAGGTTGAATATTGCTTGTCGTACGTTCTCATCTATTTCGCGCAACGAGAGGAGAACATCATTCAGATTTTGTTCCACGCTTCCGTCCCTGCCTTGCTGCAATTTCACCTTCGCGGCGGAAACCTGAACACCTGAATAAAAAATCGACTGGGCGATCTGGTCATGAAGTACGCGCGCTAATCGCTCACGTTCCTCCATCACTGCCCGGGAGGCTCGTTCCCGACTCAACTCGCGCTCTTTATTGGCATACGCGAGAAACAGGCTTCGGGCCACTAATGCGATCACACCCGCATCAATGCAAGCCGTCAACCAGTTGCCTAGTTCAATTGGCAGGATGTTCTCCAACAAGGTATGCCGAAGCGTCTCAAATAATCCGATGACGATGGCTGGTATCAAAAACAAGGAAATCTTGATGCGTAAGGGAATCATGCGAACCTCCGTGACCATTTTCACAAAAAGACTGCGTACTTGCACTATACTATGGAATATAGGGGTTAAAATCCGACGAACATGACCGCGACGGGAGGATTCCATGAAAACTTACGATATTCTAATTGCTGATGATAGCGAAGTTGCTCGCAAAGCTATCCGTATCCTACTTGATGCAGAACCGCGTCTTCGTGTTGTTGCAGAGGCAACGAACGGGCAAGACGCGGTCGATATGGCAATGCGGTGGATGCCGGACTTAGTGTTGATGGACATCAATATGCCCATCCTCAACGGTTTCGAGGCAACCCAGGTCATTAAGCGCGAACTACCCTATATGACTGTTGTCATTCTCAGCGTCTCGGACGATGCAGCCGACTTGTTTGAAGCCATTCGCAACGGGGCTCAAGGTTATTTGGTCAAGAGCCTGCAGCCCGCTGAGTGGGTCAAGTATTTGCTTGGCATTTTGGAAGGCGATGCCCCGGTGACGCAACCGATAGCAGAGAAAATCCTCGCTGAGTTCAAAACGAGTTCGACAAAGGACATCGCTTCCGTTCCGAGTACACTGACTACCCGCGAACGAGAGATTCTCCAATGCGTCCAGCAGGGATTTACCAACAAGGGTATCGCGGAAGCGCTCTTCATTTCGGAAAACACGGTCAAGAACCACCTGAAGAACATCATGGCTAAGTTACATATCAAAAACCGCGTTCAACTAGCCATTTACGCGCGCGAGCACGCCTTGAACGATTAGACGGCCCTGAACGAATGCGCTTCGGGTGTGCCTTCCGTCCGCCCGAATTTGATACGCTTGAGCAACAAGCTGTTGGACACGACAGAAACCGAACTAAAAGCCATTGCTGCGCCTGCAATCATTGGATTAAATGCACCAAGTGCTGCGAGCGGAACTGCGATGGCATTGTAGATGAACGCCCAGAACAGGTTGACCCGAATTGTACGCATGGCCCTCTTGGACAGGTAAATCGCATCTGTCACGCCACTTGTTCGCGCGTGCATGATGGCGATGTCTGCGGCTTCGATGGCGACGTCAGCCCCAGTTCCCATGGCGATGCCGATATGTGCCGCCGCGAGTGCGGGCGCATCGTTGATGCCATCGCCGACCATAGCCACGATTTTTCCGCTCTTCCTTAATTCTTCCACTTTTTTTGCTTTGTCGGCCGGTAATACACCCGACAGGACATTGTGTATGCCAACCTGTTTCGCCACTGCGTTGGCTGTTTGTTCATTGTCGCCCGTGATCAACCAAGCTTGGATGTCCATGTCTTGAAGTTTGCGTACAGTAGAGACAGCGTCGTCCTTAATTTTGTCTGCTATTGCGATGGTCCCTAAATAGATTCCACTAGAGGCCACGTGCACGACCGTTTTTGCTTGAAGCTCCAAATTCGTCGTCGTCACATCTTCGAAGCCGTGAATGCCGTTCATTTCAAGCAATGTAGAGTTACCAACAATAACGGAACACCCATGAACCGTCCCAATAATACCCTGGCCGCTGATGATGCTAACGTCTGTGACCGGAAGCAGACCAATTTTCTGTTGATTCGCGTAATCAACGATGGCTCGTCCCAACGGATGTTCGCTGTAGGATTCCAGTGACGCTGCGTGTTTGAGTAATAGTTTTTCACGCTGCGGTTCACGGGGAACGATATCGGTCACAATCGGTTTACCTACTGTCAATGTTCCGGTCTTATCGAAAATCACCGTGTTTACTTTGTGTGCGACTTCAAGATATTCTCCACTCTTAATGAGGATCCCATTTTCTGCTCCCAACCCACTTGCGACCATAATGGCGGTTGGTGTAGCAAGTCCTAGTGAGCAGGGGCACGCGACGACCAGGCACGCAATGGTCGCCATCAACGCATGTGACCAGGTACCCCAGAACCCCCATAATAGAAAAGCTTCCAACGCAATAACCAAAACGGTCGGTACTAGAAAAAGAGAAATGATATCTGCCAGACGTTGAACCGAAGCTTTGGAACCCTGTGCTTCATCCACGATGCGAATGACTTGTGCAAGAGCTGTGTCCTCGCTTGTCGTTAATACACGAACCAAGAGCGGTCCCATTTGATTTACTGTTGCGCCATACACAGAATCACCGATCGTTTTCTTGACCGGAAGTGATTCACCCGTCAAAAACGATTCGTCGATCATCGATGTCCCTTTGATAATTTCTCCATCCATAGGCACCTTTTCGCCAGCTCGAACCCGTATCACGTCACCAATACGTAAGTCTTCAACGGGTACGTCTACTTCTGTATCATCGCGTATGACGTGAGCCACCTTCGCACTTAACTTTGCGAGCGCTTCAATGGCTGCCCCTGATTTCTGTTTTGCTCGCCCCTCAAGAACCTTCCCTAAAAATACCAGTGTAATAATAACGGCTGCGCTTCCGCAATAGCTGTTGTTGCCCTGGTGAGTAGAGAACGTCAAAACAGCGCCCGTGACGTAGGCTACCGTCGTTCCGAGCGCAACAAGCACGTCCATCGTGGCTGTCCGATTGCGTACCGCGTGATAGGCTCCGCGGTAGAATCGCCATCCGGTGATGAATTGAATCGGCGTCGCTAGTGCGAGCGCTAACCAAGCTGGTATCAGGTTGTTATGGTTTGATATCCAAACCATCAAAGGCATACTGGTGGTTGTCGTAGTTCCAGTCGGAGCTGACATGTTCATGTTTGCTGCCATACCGAGCATCATAACGGCCATGATGATGCCCATGACGGTCATGGCGACCATTTCCACCAAAAACGGCAGTGCGACAATCGCCGAGAACACAAATATCACAAGATCACGTCGATACGCGCGTCTTCTCTTCTCGTGAGCGTCCAATATATCCGTCTGGGACACCCCAATGGCTTCGTAACCAGCCCGCTCGATAACGCGGATGCACTCTGTTTGATCAGTAACACCAGAGACATACTTGATTACTGTCTTGCCCGAAACGGGATCGACCTTAGCGGATTCCACTCCATCCAATCGGACGAGAAGTTCTTCGATATGAGATGCACCTGCCGGACCTACTAGGCCATTAATCTTCAACTCCGCCGTATATTCGGGAACCGAGTACCCGGTCTTCTCGATTCGTCGCACCACGTTTTCCCAGGTTGTTCCAGGTCCGATCACGACATGTGCTTTTTCCGACGCCAGATTCACATTGACGTTCTTAACCCCTTCGAGCTTCCCAACGACTTTTTCAATTCGGGCCGCACACGCCGCGCACGTCATTCCTTCCACAGGCAGTGTCAACACTCTTGCTTCTTCCATTTAATGTCAATCTCCTTATTGCGCCAATTTAGGCTATGTATGATTTACTTAGTAAATTGGCGAATCACTTCCATGAGTTCCGTTATTTTGTCTTCCTCCGAGTATTCATCACGGATAGCAGAGGCGACGCAGCCCCGTGTGTGAGCTTGCAAAACCGACAAGGCGACGGCGTGAGTAGCCTGCTTAATGGCGGAGAGCTGCGTCAAGACGTCAATACAGTACCTGTCTTCGTCCAGCATCTTTTGAACCCCTCGGATTTGGCCTTCAATTCTGCGCAATCGCGCCAGTAAATCTGGTTTCTCTCGTGAATAAGAATGAGTCAATAATAGGCACCTCAATATGTAAAGGTATAACCATACCTCCGTAGAGTAACTTGTCACTACCATACGATTCCACCAAACTTGGGATCAATAGCTCATTGTGGCTAAATTGGACGCATCGCCGATCGACTGTGTCGTCATATGCTGGTTGGGTATCGTAGGTTGTTTGGTTGTCCTTACTCGTTGGACCGGGGATTGATTGAAATGGAAATCGGTGGTTAGAGGACGTCTCCCGAAAGGAATGTGTTCTGGCACGACCTGTCGCTCTAACCGCCGATTTCTAATACTATATCCCTTTGATCTCATCAAGGATACGTATAGATGCCCTGCTGACACGAAGACGTGGACAAATACCGTTTTTCAAGAAAATGGTTGTATATCTGTGGAATCGATGTAAAGGACTTCATACAACTGGTAGCAAGTCCAATATAGAAAGGAACGATGCTCATTGGCACGGTCAGGATTGACAGGCAACACAGATAGCGATGCGGTGCAACAGGGTGTTGGAAATGTCAACATCAATGCTACGGGGATCGGAAACATTGGAGGTAGCGACCTTCTTGATACCATAGAGGGGCTATTTCCGGTGCGCCCACAAGGCCCGGCAAATCTCCGTCAGGCCCTCCTGCACCTGTTAGATCAGAATGTAGTGATTACCACTCAGTTTGAATCCATAACTGGGACCCTTATTAGGGTCGAGCGGGATTACGTCGTAGTCGTTGAAACCACCTCAAACATCGTTTTGATTCCCATCAGAAAGATTGAGTCCGTGACTGCGGCCTGATGAGGAGGGACATTTATGGCTTTTCGAGAGACATTCGTTCAGGAACTAAATCGATTAAGTGGACGGAGCGTTGAAGTGGCCTTTGACAATAGCGTTGTAGAAGGGGTCATCGCGTTCGCGCGCGCGGATCTGTTAGGACTAGTGGAGCCCGTCCCAGGATATGCTCCGAGCAATCAAGTTCTGTTCATCGCTATTGGAGCGATTGACTTCGTAAGGGTGCTGTGAGGGTGTCCAATCCTCACTGATAGGGGGCGGCTAATGCTTGGCCGTCCTTTTCTGTGTTCGATAAGCAATCTTTCCTGATTTCTTCATCGGCCTTCCGTATTCGTCCATCGATGGGCCATTGGCCAGATGCGACGCGAGTTTGGTCTAATTGGCTATTTCTAGTGTGCACGCCTCAATACACGTGTACTGCACACGTATCATTGAAACGCCAGACACATAGGTGCATACTGTTACTCGTAAACCATACTCTTTCCGTGTCCCTGCATCGTTACCTCTTGATGTGGGGATTCATTATGACACTCGCTTCGTTGCACAAAGCAGCCGCGCCCACCGATGACTCATGTCGGCGTGCGCGGCTATACGATATTGTACGATATTGCAGCAGCAACGCCAGGATGTGTAATATTCCTGTTCGGCCCAGTTCGATTCAATTCAGCAAATCTCATCGAGCTAGTCCGTGAAACGATGAACAATTCGTAAAAGCCATGAGTGCATTTGCGGAAAAGGCCCACTGGTCCACTTTACGGCCTGATGAGCATCATCGGGAAGTGGGACATTTTGATGAGACAGGTAAATTGCAACGAACAAGACCGCTAAGAGACAGCATATCGATCCAGCGCCGATAATAACGTAAGTGCGGCCGATGTTGTCTGAATCACTCAAACCACTCACCCCACGGTCAGGCTTAGCATTAGTTCAATTGTTGTAGGATGGCTAGTGCGGATCGCGTGCCTTAGAAAGGGAGCGAGCATCCATCCATCTGGACGTATGGAGGATACCCCGATCAAGCTCCCCTAAGTGATCTAAAATGCCCATTGAATCAAATGTGTATGTACGCTAAGGGACAGCCACTCGTCAGTACGGCTGTCCTGAGGCAAAACGATGTTATTGAAATCGTCTTGGGCTATGATCCGCGACACCACTGATTACATAGGCGCCTTGTGAAGCCTGGATGAAGACGATATTCCGATTGTATCGAACGGATCTTTAGCAGATGTTCACTCCCTATAGCTTGGTGAACAGGATTATTTGTGTCTTGCCAACTCCGTACGATCATCTGCCATAGGTGGTTGCTCAAGCCACCCATTCTCAATGGCAATCTCAGCTCCATCTTCTCCATACAGCATGACTTCTCCTTGCAAACGAAGGAATGCCGCCCCCAAATCTCGACGTGGGCTTGTACCGATTGCAATTCCGTAGTTTCCAACCCCTGCACCAGTTAGTGCCGCAACATGGAACATCATTAATTTGTCGCTAAAAGTATGCGTTGTTGAATTTGAAACGTCTGTTGCCCAAGAAACAGCCGGAGGCAAGTCATCGTGAGACAGTATGTCTGAAAAAACTTTAATGTGTTTTGCCGAGATATCTTTTCCCCGCTCCATGTATTGGCGAACTTTTTTGGACTGAGCTGTTTGTGCAAATCCTAAAAGTAAAGCTTCGCCCAGGCAGTTCCTAAATATATTGATATTGAGGTTTGTGATCTCTATAGCGTTAAGGGGTCGGCGTTCACCAAAGAATCCAGTTAAAAAATTTTGCTTCTTCACAAAGTCAACTTGTGAAGGTGTAGATATAATTGGAGCTCTTACGTAAATTCCTTTGTCCAACAAAATTGGTATAGCCGTATTGTGAAGTGCAACAGACTCCATAAGCAATGATGTATACATTTCTCGGACGTCGTCGCGCGTCGCCCCTGCAAGTGCTGCTGAGGCCGACGTCATCCCAACCATGGCCATGCCGTCTATATACTTAAGATAGAACGCATCTGAATATAATCTTGGAGCACCTAAATTCACATCCTCATCGGTGAAACCGACAGGGATTGGGAAGTTTTCTTTAGTGAGCAATTGTCTATAACTTTGGATATGTCTTTGACACAAACTTAAAGCATGTTCCACAACCGGACGGATGTCGTCATCATCAACATGTTGCAGAAACTGTGAAAACACACACATGCTCAAGCTGTCATTCATGTATGAAGTCCACAAAACCGCCATTTCAGCAGATGTCAGTTTAACGTTGTGCTCCATGTACTCACCCCTCTGTTTGAGCATTATTTCCCATAGGAGTGACGTTACATACTGTACAGCTTTGTATATTGAGTGTCATTACTCTTCGGAAAGATGAAGCAGGGCCCCACGAAAATAAACCGTCGCATAAGCGACGTGCGAATAACGGTGCGAGGCACTGAACGATCTTCCAGAGGGAGGGCGGTGTGGGGGATATGCCCCTTTAACTGAAATAGAAACATCATTAGACATGTTTTTCTATTCTAGGTGCTGGTTAAATTTATGAATAGCAATGCTTATGTAATTTAGTCGTTCCAGTATCTAATCTATCCATCCGCTATCGTAGTGTATCTGAGTAGATTTCCAAAGTGTTAGGAAAGTTCCATGTACCCATTCTAAAGTGACTCCCCATACAATTAAAATCACCCACCTCCGGTTTGAAGGATGCCTTGTTGTTGAATTTAACAACCCCTTTCACTCAATAACGGAAACATCTTACAACAAATCTGCATACTTACCGCGCAAATAGGCATCTTAAAAGAAAATCTAACTTTTATGGAGAGGATAATTGATTTTGTCTTCAAATCAACAACAAGATATACAAGTCATCGATAAAAATCTTAATCAAATCACTGATCTAATTCACGAAAAACTTCATATTTGGGTACACTATGAGGTATTCTCGTGGCAATGGTGGATCGGTCTATGTATCACTATTATCCCGTGGTTTGTTTGGTACGCGGTTTCAAGGAACAACTTGAATAGGGATAGGTTTTTATTTGCAGGATTTTTGACACTTATTATTTCAGTGGCTCTAGATGTAATCGGGGACCAATATGGTTTATGGCATTATCGGTTTAATATACTTCCCATCCTACCAACGTATTTTCCATGGGATTTCACACTAATGCCTGTAACGATCATGATTTTTCTACAAATCAAACCGAATGCAAATCCGTTCGTAAAATCATTTTTATTTGCGTTATTTGCGTCATTTGTAGGAGAACCATTATTTTATTGGATTGACTCCTACAACCCTATTCACTGGAGATTCATTTACTCTGTACCAATCCAAATCTTCATATATCTGATTGCATACTACTTTTGTAAGACCCGTTCAAAAATCCATACCTTTGCCTAAGACAAGAATTCAACGGAGCTTATCGGACGTATGCCTCCGATAGTTTAAGAAGCAAAGTTACTTTTGGTGAAGAATAGGTGATCAATTGGTCCTGGTGTTATAAACCTCGGCCCAATAAAACTGCAAGGATAAAACAATGACTCAACATTCTTGGTCACCCCGAGGGTATACTCTAACGCCGTCGATAATATCGCCGTTAGATTTTGTGAACTGAGTCCAGCTAGGCAAGTACATCCACGTCCGATTCCGCATATAGATATTCCCTTATACGGGTGGCACGGACTGGTCGAGTACCACTTTTCACAAAGATCGTGTCGTTAAAGCCTTCGTTGATAACCAACTCTTCGCCGACAGGCAATTTCACCGTTCGGGTCCGTGTAGTAGGGCCGGTGCCACGTTTGAAAATACGAGCATTGCCGGCCAGGAGTTGTACAGCAGATACCAAGGCATATTCCCTCCTTTCACATCAGTACATGCAGTCAGGATAGAGCTTGCCTCCGCTACAGTTGGTATTAAGTCAATAGGGTGGACACAGCAAACGGAGAATGTTTGAAGATTCAAAGTCACTTCATTAGACAGCCGTTTTTAGCTGCCTACGTTCATACATAGACTGAAACTGAACAGGTGTTTTGTAGCCGATGGACGAATGAATTCGGCCACGATTGTACCATCGCTCGATGTACTCCCAAATCTGCCGCTTTGCGCGTCCACGGGTCTTGAATTTCTCCAGATGAATGAGCTCGCGTTTGATCACGCTGTGGAATGACTCGATACAGGCATTATCATAACAATTTCCTTTTCGGCTCATGCTACCAATCATCTTGTACTCTCTCAGCTTCTCCTGATACTCTTTTGACGCATACTGGCTTCCGCGGTCCGAGTGGTGCAGGACACCGCTATCGGGTTTTTCTCGTTGATAGGCTTGCTCTAGAGCCGAGATAACAAGTTCCTTCGTCATCCGCGAATCGGCCCGCCATCCGACAATCTTCCGCGTAAATAAGTCCATGATACTCGCAACATAGAGCCAACCTTCAGCGGTCCACACATAAGTGATATCGGACATCCACACCTGGTTTGGCCGTTCCGCCTGAAACGTCTGATTCAACACGTTTTCATGGACTGGGTGGTTGTGTTTTGAGCTGGTGGTTGCTTTGTATTTCCGCACTGTACGGCTTTTCAGGCCGCTCTCACGCATGATTTGAGCAACCATCTTTTGTCCAACAACAGTGCCTTCCTCCCGTAAAACTTGTGTAATCTTTGGACTCCCGTACAAACGGCGAGAGGACAGGAAGATTTCGTGAATGCGTCGCGTCAACTTCTGACGTCGTTGTTTCCGCTGGCTGTCAGGGCGTTTCAACCAAGCATAGTACCCGCTTCGAAATACTTGCAGCACTTTGCACATCCTCTGGACCGAAAAGTCGAAGCGGTGATCGCAGATGAACTGATACCTTACTTCCGGTCGTTGCTGAAGATGCGCACCGCTTTTTTAAGATTTCAAGTTCCTCTCTCAGTTCGCGGTTCTCGCGCTCCAAATCCCGCGTTGCTTGGGCCTCTGGCTTCAAGTTCCCGGAACCCACAAAGGGATGCTTCGGATCATTCTTATACTGGGCAATCCAGCCGTAAACTGTCTTTTGGGATATTCCGAGATCTCGTGCCACCTGGGAGGCTACTTTCCCCTCTTCCAAAACCAATTTCACGGTGTTTAGCTTAAAATCCGCATCATACTTATTTGCCAACATAGACACCTCAAATCGATTTACTTATTTTCACATTCCCGATTCGTTGTGTCCACACTTCGAGCCTAACACCACCTGCTGAATTTGCTTCAAGACGCACTGAGCAGCAATCGTTTGCCGTCCGAGAACGTCTCATCATCCAGTGTTTGCATGAATACCGTACAATTGACCGCGATATCAGACAACAGGGACGCATGATCAGCGGTAAACTGGTGTAACATATTCGCTTCGTTCTCGGGGCTAAGTGATGATCATCCAGCAGTGATAGCAGATTTCATTTACCGAATGGCACCTTGAAAAGAAACACAAGAAAAACGATACATATTAAGGAAAGGCCATACGTCCAAAGTGGCTTTATAAAGTGAAGACGTACCATTGGAATTGCAAATGACATCAGTAAGACGGACCACCATATATTCCACCCATGATGATAGGTGATTAAGCCCAACAGTTTATTTATCCATTCGATCCCAATCCAAATTAACACCCACAGAATATTCCATATTATTTTTGTAAGGATGGATTTAGGGTAACGCCCCAAATACAAAATCAGAGCACATGGATAAATCACGAAGTCCTCAAACAGATTGACCGCAGTATGACTCGTGAACAGCCTGCTCGGTGTAAATTTCCATAATAAATAGTTGTGGCAAATAACGTTGTAGAGTAAATCACAACTGATAAAGAACAATATAGTGCTTTGATACTTCTTCCATTGTCTCCAGTCTCCCCAACGCCAAGTTATAAGTATCCATACAACAGCTCTTAGCACAAGATACACTCAGATCATCCAATCCTGAAACTGCAATTATCCTTAATGTTCCATATTGGGTAGAGTGTATACGCGCTGCCGTTAGACATAATTGATACAAATTAGTTAATGGGTGAGCATTTTTATCGAAACACCAACCTGTTTCTCATCCTGTTATGAATTACACACAATGACGGGCGCAATGTAAGTAAGGGTGATTCACGTTTTACGGAGGGTAGTCAGGTTATGCTGACTGCTCTTTGATTACCCAACCTTCCTATTGCATATATTCCTTTTATGGATAACTATGCTATTAGGTGGAAGGGATGTTAGTCCAATGATTTCAATGCTTACAGGAACGGTTTCGGTAACAGTCAATATGCGGAAATCGTCGTGTCGTCATGTTTTTGAGGCAGGAATCGGAGGTGTTTAATGAGTGAATCGATTTGTGAGGATCATTATAGGAACCGTTATTTTACCAGTGGCTATTGCTGCTGGAATAATCGAATATCCGTACCTGTCCTATAAACTGTTGCCCGTAATGCCGTACTACAACCAACACGTATCATGGCCTAATGATGGAATCGATATGGTATTGCCGTTGTCCGTCGGCCCAAGGATAGGAAAAGCACCTAACGGTGATCCGATTTTGAGCATTCCAGGTCAGTCAAATCGCGATTGGGTTTATAGAGAAGAATTCCCGCATTGGTGGACTGGAGTTGGGGACGTAACGTCGAAAAAGGGTATAAAGCCTCCGAGTCTACAGGATCTGACCATATCCGAAATTCGAGTTATTGCCTATGGTGATCCGAGATTTCAAAAACTACAGGTTTTGGATGTGACAAAGAACACTAAAGTGATTCATGGATTCCTGAATCCAATGAGGAAGCGAGAACTGGTCAAGGTACCGGATGGAGGTAAAGTCATTGGCATTGAATTGATAAGCCCAGAACTTCAGGGAATCGCTTTATATACAGTGGTCGTGATTTTACCAGGACAAGGTGATTATGTGTATATAGCATCTACTTCACCCAATCAACCTGACTCTGCAATTAAGATGGGCCCAGCATTTTCAAATTGGCTTGGCCAAGTGCAGCAGGCGCACGAAGGTTCGTTTGGGATGTAATACTCCATAGGGGTGGTTCTAATTCCGGAGAGGTTTAACGCCACAAGTCAACGTAAAATCAACAACGCACTAAACACCCCATAACTATTGAGGATATAGAAGTTGAGGAAAACGAATGTGAAGCTCAGTTTGCTTGGGATACACAAGCGCGATGTTCCTCCAAGCTCAGTCCCGCACCAGTAGAACATTGGAGGGGCTTATGTTGCATTGTGAAGAGATGCAGCCTACGTCCCGACTGCCGAAAATATCGCTAGCGGAGCAGAGACACGCGTTATGGCCCGAAAACTAATGAGCCGTGTGTAGAATGAATATGTAGATCACCAACGTTTGGTGAATCTGCGAGAGCGGCTGCGAATATGTTCAGCAATCGGAAGTGGATGGAACGGTTGTTATCACAAATTTACGGAGCCACTAAGGTACCGCTCTTCGCTATAATGTACTGTTCTAAAGGATGAAATATTTAACACTAGGTAATGACTCAAATCATGAGATTTCGTTTGTATATGACTCTTCCGGAGGAACTCAAGAAATCAATGTGCTGAATTTGATTGGTAGAGTTCCCTAGTTGAACATTGAAGTACGTCTTCTCATTCGCATTGATTGGCTGTAATTGTACGGAGTTTGGCAATACAATTTGTACCGTATGCACGTTCGGGTCTTCAACAATACCGCCGGTAATCGTATAAGGTCTAACTGGAGTTGAGCGAGTGGTTCCACCAAGTTCATGGAATGTGTACTTGGTGCCAGGAACAGCCTGTATTTTGGCGGTGTCTTCGTCGATCACAATGTACTCTTGATTTCGTTTTTGTAAATAAAAAAGAGCTTCATAACGAGTGTTCAATTCGTTGAAAGTTGCATAGGCAAAGACATCACTTTGATAAGTGTCGACATTTTTAACTGATATGGATTTTACATTCCCGAGTGTTTTTAGATATGTAGTTATAGCTTCAGTAGTGCTATGACCAGTAATCTGAGGAGCGTTTATGGAGGTAGTGACAGAAAATGATGTATTGGTAGCGATAGATGGCCTCGAGGTGGCGACGTTAGTTGAGTTCATCGGTTTATGATTACTTTGAGTATTCAGGGCGCTGCTACAACCTGTAACTATTAGGCTAGCCAAACAAACGTAGCTGATAGGTAATGTAGTTTTCATCCGCCACCTCATAATTATAGTTAATTTGTGTATATCGTCTTTGTTGTGTGCGCTAAACGCACAGTGTTGTAATTATACCCAATTGGGGCTATGTGGTTCTATCCTCGATTATACAGTTTGCAGCACGAACGTCTCAGACAATCCCACTAAAGGCCGTTGAATTAGATGATTATAGAAGTCTGATTAGAAGCTGCAGCGAGCATTTCGCCAACTTGATCAGCTACTTCCGAGTCGTTCGGAGACGATTTTTGGGTGTACACCTTGTTTAAGTAGCAAGGATGCATGAGTATGTCTTAAATCGTGGAATCGAATCTTCGGAAACTCCGTTCGACCTAGAGATCTGTACTAAGCATCATCGAATGTTCGTGCGTTAATTGGTTTTGCTGAATTTGCTCAGTGGCACCTTCAAAGTCAATGTCTGACCAGCGGAGTGCCAGTACTTCACCTTTGCGAATCCCGGTCATTACTGCCAGGAAAAGCCCGATCCAATAACGTATTTCGTGATGCTTGTTAACGACTAAAGACTCAACCGCCTCTTCCAATGTTCCGACGATCGACTCCATCAACTGGTTTCGCGAAACGATGCCCCATTTCAAGGCGCGATCGAAGAGTTCATCGCGTTGCTCTAACGACTATCCACCTGGGCGATACGTGTTTTCATGAACGCCTTGCTGCCGACTGGGCAAAACCTTAGTTCAACACCGATGGCCGACGCAATGTATTCGAAGTCGATTTGAACGGGCGTGTGAATGCCCAGTTCTTGATACAAAGCTCGCGTGAATTCCGTACGCTTGGCACGGCGACATACCGAGCCTGCGGAGACTGATGAGCGCTATTCGAATTTCGCTGAGCTGTTCCCAAGCATGAAGGGGGATGGATGACATGGAGTCACCGACTCAACGGAAGGTCCAGCAGCACAACTTCGATCCGGTCGTTGAGATGCTGAAGCGCATCGGACTCACGATCGTTGATGATGAGAACTTGCGAACCATGCTCGAGACAAATGTGACGCTAGAACGAGAAAACAGGGTGCTACGGATCCGATTAGCACGGAGGAACGGAGATACGCAGTGAGCACAGGTAACGAAACGGCACCGACCGTGCTTGAAATAGCAGCATGCGTCACCAGGTATCTGATGGGTCTGGATGTACCAGAGGATACCAAGCGTGAGGCCTTGAGGATGGCCGCGCAGGAGTTTGAGAAGAGATAACACGGCTGTACTCCTAGCGGCAAAATCTCTTATTTTTCGACGGATTATGCAATGTCGGTGAGGGAGCCTATGGGAATCAATCTAGAGGGGATGGTTTCCATATGAACATTTGGTCTGGCTCAAGACACAACCCAATACCAAACAGGGATCTTGCGCGTGAAACATTGGTTGTAACACCCATTGTCATTCGCGAGATGACAGCTGAGGAGAGAGCGTGGATTGAGTCACTTACGCCGCCTTCAAGACCGAAGAGAGGTGCCAATGTCTATGAAACTTGGGAACGGTCGTCGCATCTCTTGTACAAACAGTAGATGCAGATCTCGAGTTTGCCATTCTTCGTGTAGGAGAGACGGATATTGGGCTGAGACAGTCGGAGGAGTCTAAACGGATCCATTTAGTGACAATCGATAATGGCGTGAATGGTGACCTAGAATGCGGCATCCATCATCGATGTCGTGTACAGACCGGACAGTTTTGAGGCCTTTCATACAAGAGACGATGCATGAACACATCTGGGGGGACACGAATGCAGTGGTAAATGGGAGCGTGAGGGAACCACAGTCGGAATATCCCTTCCCATGATATCCAACCGTCGTTCCCACGACGTTGATACATACTAATCAAGTTCACATTTTATGGGTACGAACAAATGTCTGTATATCTCCTGTGGGACTTGGAAAATTAACACGTTAGCAAGGAGTGAGAGTCCCGCAGGTTTGTTACACAATCATTGAATTTTACATGGCCGGTTACGTACGGGTGTGGAACTAGAAAGAAGAAGTCCAAATGTAATGGTGAGTTACTGAGGACGGGGTGGGAACGACACAGGGCTGCGATCCCCGAATGTGGTCTGCCGTTCCCACGGCGTGTTAGATCATAGTCGGATTTCCAATTAAACGGTACGGATAGATGCCTAGCAAATATATCTCCTATGGGGCCAGAGTCAACAGTGTGGGGGCGAGTGAGTGGGGTCGGCCTCATAGGATTGATACAAAATACTCAAATGGTAACGGGGCTGATAGGTACGAATACCGGACAAGACAAACAGGCGGATGACCGAATGACTGGTATTACACGATTGGTACTTCCTTCGCCTCCTAGCGTCGATCATGCCTATCGACATTTCACCAAGGGTGGCCGACGCATGCGGGCACCGACAGCGAAGGCCATGGCATTCAAACGACAGGCTGCATGGGAAGCCAAGGCTTGGATGCTGGCGCGACGTCAGCAGATGGTGCCGAATGGGACGAAGGTAGCGCTGAAGGTTTGGTATTACTGGGGAGATCGGCGCAGGCATGACTGAGATAACTCGCTGAAACTGCTTCAGGATGCTCTAACAGGCGTTGTATGGGAAGACGACCGATGGGTACTGCCACAGGTGATGGACTTTGACGTGGACAAGACGAATCCGAGGTTGGAAATAGAGATTGAGGTGCTGGGATAAAAAATACCGCCACAGACTAGGCTGGGCGGCTAAGCAAGGGGGAATGGAGAGAAAGAGTGATGCTTCCAGAAACCAGTCTGGACGAACGCTACACGATTCAAACCCGAGAGTAATCAACCGGATATTCACAACCTTCTGGGGATCAGTAGCAAGAAAGGATGATGAGCGTGGCAAGGACTAGGACAACAGATGACAAGGTCAGGTTTCTTGAGCCTGAGAAACAGAACTTGTCAGCCCAGGAACGGTGGTTGGTCGAGAGGCTGCAGGGATACTTAGACCTGGCCTTTGAGATCGACAACCAACGGAAAATTATATCTGGGAAGTGATAAACTGTTCCCTTCGATGTCAACGGTAGTTCCGAGGGACGATGACCCGTATGTATTGGCCGGGGAGAAATACAACGTGTGGGTGGCACGCCGCAGAAGTGAGCAGACGTACCAACCGGTGCGGAAAAACTCGCTTCATCAATTTGACAAATGGGCAGTCGGCTTATGCTGCCTGCTTATTCATTACGTTTATGTATGGTTATTGGCTGATCATCCATGTCGTTAATGTTTTCTCCACGTCTCATTGCCCGCAACGCGACTGCTATGCTGGCGACGGTCACGATGGTGTTAATAACAGTAATTGCAGTGTTCCGCCGATTGACAAAGGTATTGATGCGTGTGACCAGTGTATTGGTGTTTGCCTCGGTATTATCGACAGTTTCGTTCCGTAATTTACCATTGTGGGAAGGCTGTTTTGAACGATTCGTTTGCTGTTTTGCCAAAGACCCCACCCCCACACGTCATGACGGTTTCACCGATTTGTATTGTATGTCAATCCGGCCATTTTGGGGTGTGACGAAGCGACCATAAGGACATTTGTTACCGTTGAAGTGGCTCTACGGCTTGTTCTTTCAATTTCATCACCATTAATCTGATTAACATAGCCATAAACATGTACACTAAAAACGAATAGACGTATTCCCACGACAAAGGATTGTATAATTGTACCCGCATAAATAATGGTTCGATTACAAATGCGAACGCAATGGATACGAACACCATTGCAATAATAAACGACTTCCACGTCGAACAGTATTGATAGACCAACATGAAGACAACGGGTATATCAGAGATGTCAGCTACGAGAAGACCAGGAAATTGTATGATTAGTTCTGACCGATACATCCACCAGAGGTTTACCGTACCGATAGCATCCAGAGCGATACAGATGGCCGCTATTAAGGTTCCATAGCACATAAGCTCGAGCAATCTCTGTTTATCGGCAAGTTTCCACCATATAAACCAAGGAACGATGGTTAGCGCCAGTAGCAACCACCATTGAAGTGAGAACAAATCATGATGAAGCCAGTGATCCATTCTTACGTCACGAAATCTCTTGGTGGCTTCATAAATATTCTTGTAATCCGCTTGTGAGTTAGACACCAATATCCCCCTAAAAGCATTAGAACATCAAAATCATTATTTCCTTTGCTCGGATGACCGTATTCCCTAATTAACAAACAGTGAAAATAAAAGTAGAGCCACGGCAATTCAGCGCTCTGCAAGTGGGCAGTCGGGTTACTGTTGACTGCTATTTGATTGCGACAATTTTCTCGGTGCCTGGATACCTTTGTTCAACTGATTTCGCATTCCTGCCGTTTTAATTACCCAGCTCAAACCCGAAAGGGCTGTACCAGCTTTGTGGAATCCCACTGGGTTTGTTTCAAGGTGTCTCGGTCTCGAGCACAAAAAATTAACGGCAAAACGTCAATTATCGTTCCTGTTGGACGTAATGGCGTAATGCCGCATATATATAAGGAGGAAGTTCATGAATTAAACATTACATACAATGACGGTGTTTTTTATGTTTGCGTTTGAGAGCATGTCTAATTTTTTTCAGTTCCTTTTGCATTTGTTCCTGCGCTTGCAATTGAGCTTGGAACTGAGCCTGTAACTGTGCTTGCAGTTGAGCTTGTGCCTGCGCTTGTGTGTCAGAGATACGAATTTCAGGATTTGCATTAACTGTTACATTCACGCCGGCATTTCTGTGGCGACGGTGATGATGATGACGGCTCATGAGGTATGACCTCCTTTCATAAAAGATAATTTATTAAATGGCGAACGGTGGACAAAGGTTAAGGACAATTAGTATAAGTGATTTGCGGAATTTGAAAGCGAAGGGATATCCACTCTTAAAGCGTGTTAATTGTCGCGGCTTGTGAATGGCGGTAGATGAGATCGCGTTTGGCTGACATCGAGGCGTGAACGTAGCTTTGAAATCGCCGCGCAAACGAGTTCGAGGAGATTTTGTTCTTCATTGTAGGTCCAAAAGTATGAATATGAGGATAATGATCGAAGCACTTGTCCCATTCATTCGGCTCGTGTGGTGAGTACTATGTAGCATCTTCTCGCGAGGAGGTGTTCATATGTACGGTGCAAATGATGGATTCACGAAATGGGCGGTCGTGTTCCTTGTTATCTTTGTGTTGTTCATCCTTCTCGTTCCTTACGGTGGAGGATACGCAAGCAGCTGTGCTGGGTCATATTAATTCCCTAATGTAGACTGGAGGGGGCACGCTTTGGTTGTGGCCCCTTAGTGTACAGCATTCTTTATCACCGCGAGGGGATACGACAAAATCAGCGGTAAAACCACAGTGGTTTAACAGCACATGACAAAATAACCCGTGTATTAGGGTATGAGGCCCTAATGAGAAGGCGCTTGCTAATACACCAAGCAGGCGTCTTTTTGTGTGCCCATATGTGGTAAGTCACCCCACAATCAGTATCAGAAGGTGGTAGGGTGACTCTTCTCGGTGCGATTATCACCCCGGCTTGGACACCCGGCGTTGGATGTCTGACCGCGGACCGGGCGTGCCCAGGAACGCGAGTGCACCGTGTTGTTACCCTGCGATTGACGCACGCGAGTCGGATCTCGAACGCTGGTGTTGAAACCAGCACCGCCGGGATGAGTAGTGCACCAGACTTGTTTCTGGTGTCAAACGCGCGAAGAGACATCCTGGCAAGAGTAGTTCTGCGATGTGCCATTCAACGATCACGCGCTTGACCGCAGGAACAAATGCTCTGAGAAGTCGTACCACAGCTATGCGAAATATTGATCTCATGAAACGACATGTGTCCGTTTAATCTTGCGAATTGTCCGCGTACGATACACAGTCTCACAATTAGGAGGGTGATATTGTATGGGTACATTTGGTGCATACACACATTGGGCAGTCGTATTCCTGATTATTTTTGTTTTGTTCTTCTTACTGGTACCTACGGTTGGTGCAGTTGCATCCGCTCCAAGTTGCGGAACCGGTGGCGGATACGGCGCATATTGAGGGACTTTGAGCCCCTGCAGGTTCCCAAAGGATGGTCACACTTCGGTGTGGCCTTTTTGGTGTACAAGCCTCTGTAGATGACGCGAGCAACGAGGAGTAACAAAAATCACAAAGCCTGCAAGCGGGCCAACCATATAAAACTGTTTTCGAGGTGGTGTCCTATGAAACCATGCTGGGTATGTAAAAACAAAATAAAGCCCAATACACGACCAATTAACTGCGGTATATGCCATGGGCGAGTAGTAACACCATCTGACGAACAGGCGAAGCGGTTGGAACAGCGGCGCGAGAACGCAAGGAATGGGGAACGATAAAGAGTTCCCGAGACACGTTCGACACCAATAAATGGGGGCGTGAGGGAACCACGGTTAGAATATCCCTTCCCATGATATTCGACTATGTTCCCTCGACGTTGATAAATAGTAATCAAATGAGCTTAAGGCCTACTGTTCCTAATGATTTTATTAACAGTAGTTGTGCCTGTTACGCGGTGAGTGTGACCGTCAGCGGAATTAAACACAATTGTAAACCTATGAAAATGTCTTGGGCCACCGCCATGTGGGCCTGTTCCGTTTATCGAAGGGCCCGTCGTTCCAGAGTAAGTGTGTCTGTGGCCATCCTGGGTTGTAGTAATCCCGTGAAAAGTATGCATATGAGTACCTGGTTTGAAAATGACCACGTCTGAGACGTTGTCGAACAGATGAGCATGGTTTTTGTTGGTCGAAGTTACGCCGGACATAATATGTCGAATACGATTTACCGGATCCTTTTTCCGGGCCAAAGAGAATCCCCTCTTTCGTGAATAGGTGTTCTGCATGAAACGCAAGAGAACAGCATTTTGAAATGTACAAGTACCCATATGTAGTTGTAGTAAGGCGGAACGGTAACAAACGTGAACACACGAATATCCAATGGTATTCACAGTCTTTATGAAAGTGGGGTGTTTGATGAATGACGGGCGAGCAACAGACGTTAGCCATCGAGGCAGAGCAATTTACTGAGCGGGAAAAGTGGATTATCAGTCGTCTGCGTGAGTTTTGCACCATTGATAGGGAAATACGTAAGACTGAGGCACATGTCCGTGGTGATGCTCTACCATATGAGCCGTCCGTGACGCGCCCGCACGGCGCGATGACGACCCCATTGTTCGACGGATTCACAACAGTGGGTACCTCGGCAGGGGATCAAAGACGTTGTGAGTAGCGTTATATAAATATTGTCCCTGCTGGTTGTTTCGGACATGCATATGATGCAGTACTCCAAACGAAGGGACTGTAGACAATTGGCTAGTGTCATCGATGATCGCGCCAAGGTAGTTCGCAAACGGTTTAAACTGTCTGCTGCTACAACCATTCCACACGCAGCAAGCAGACGGAAGCTCGCCACAATCACGCTTAATACCGGCTCCGTTTTAACCAAAAATGTTAACAATGTTGAATTGGTGGCAACTATCGCTGTTCGCGGTGTGACGGGTATTTCGCAGCTTATGTTCCGCATTTTCCATGATGGAATGCAGATGCTGACCTAGATTGGGTTGACGTCTTTTCATACCGCTTTTGAGGTATTCTAGGCGATCATTTCGTGGCGACGAAAGAAACAAACAAATTAAGCGTGTTCTTTCATAAAAAGGGCCTAGATCAAATGATCTGGGCCTTCTAAATTAGAGGGATTTGTATAAAACACTAATAACATCTTTTGTCTCCTTTTTCTCTAAATCAGTACCTAATACCACCACCAAGCCCATGGCCATAAAAAGGCAAGTGCGAAAAATGGAAAGAAGAAGAACGGGAAAAAGGCTTGTTTCACATGATCCGCAGACTGTGATAGGTCCTGCAGCAAAACAATGCTAGACGTATCCGTGCTTGTACCATTTGCAAGCCGAGTACCACGCCCACCTATCGCACGTACATAAATTCCATCATTCGTTACGGATTGTAAGGCTCCGTGGTGAGTTACTCCGTCCCTCGTACGAAAGACTACATGCTGGCCTGTTAAACCCATTGCATGAGTGCGTGTAACCAACGATATCGCCCTTCCAAAAACACCCAATTGGGGAGAGTCGTATGGTCCCCCCCAATTGAATGAGGAAACTGCTGAGATACTATACAGACATTTCGTTCCCGGTTCTTCCACTGTAGGTATGGCTGTGTGGAGTTCTCCCATTTACTGTGGTTACGCCCTCAAAAAAGTGATAATGGCCACCACCCGGAAGTGGAATTGCAGGTCCGGTCCTTCCGCAAATAAAATGCCGATGACCGTCATTAAATGTTGTTTCGGTCGAGTAAGCATGGGTGTGTGGAACACCGCTTGGAGCTGGCGCTGTTACCCCTGCATAACCGTGCCGATGCCCAACGTTAAACGAGGTAACACCAGAAAACCCATGTGTGTGAAGTACTCTACCGTCCCATGTAATCAAGAAAATTTCATGGGAATGAGTGGTGTCCTCATTAGATTCGTCAGATTCATACACAACTCCATAAACGCGCTGTTCGTTATCCATCTTCACACTTCCTTGTAATTAATGGATACCGTATGAAGACAGCTTAGTATGCCGCACCGGTAGCGGGGACAATTAAGATAAACAGCACAAAGATAATCAGGAATACTACAGCCCAACGGGTATACCCACCAAAGCAACCGTCCATTCTCGTTCCTCCTTAATGGTGCAATATGCTGCAAAATATGTCCCCGGACAGCTATTCTGTAACGGTATCTACCCACCCTTGTACCCCGCTTATCGAACACAGGCCTCACTGAGTTGTGCTGGCTACCATCACTAACCAATGTGGCACGTATCAATCGCCTCCCATCGAAAGGGGTGATCGTTTCGATGGTGTTAAAGGATCATTCCGGATTCTCTGCCGGCGTTGGTGGTGGTCTGAAACATCGGTCCTCGGACGTTGGTCATGAATAGTCGCACATTGTCGCGGAGTATCGACTTCACACAATGTGCATTAAAGCGTGCTTCTATGTGTGAATTTGAACTATTGACCGAAACACTTGTCCTATTCATTCGGCTCGTTGGTGCGTACGATATAGCATCTTCTCCGAGGAGGTGTTCATATGTACGGTGCAAATGATGGATTCACGAAATGGGCGGTCGTGTTCCTTATCATCTTTGTGTTGTTCATCCTTCTCATTCCTTACGGTGGAGGCTACGCAAGCAGCTGTGCTGGGTCTTATTAATTCCGTAATGTAGACTGGAGGGCCACGGTTTGGCGTGGCCCTTTTAGTGTTCAGCATTCTTATCACGCCAAGGGAGTACAACCTGTGCGGGCTCGGTGTGAAGGATACACAGGAATGTTAGGAAAAGGAAAACCGTAAGATTAAGCAATACTGTAGAACCCTAAAGGATAAAGGCCCATATGATGTGTGTAAAAGTTGAGGGGAAGATGTACCGTGCAACCATTACACACTATGTATATGGGGTATGCAGATGTACTAAGCCAGGTTGAACAAAGCATAAAGGCGGAACAGGTGTTTTGCTCGATTGTTACACAAATGAAGTATCTACCTCAATTCACAGGACAAGCGGCTTTGAACAAAGTGCATAGAGAAAATTATGAGACCAGCTATCATCGCAATACAGCTGCTGGACCGGCTACACTTTGTTAGACAGAAAAATTAAGGTCGAGTAGACTTAGGCTACCGCAATAAAGGAGCGTCTACAATGACCCAACGGGAGCGAAGGACATTCACATCAGAATTCAAACAACAGATGGTTGAACTTTATCTGAATGGAAAGCCACGGAAAGACATTATCCGTGAGTATGAGTTAACGCCATCAGCATTGGATAAGTGGATTCGGCAAAGTAAAACCTCAGGCTCGTTTAAGGAGAAGGATAATCTCACGCCTGAACAGGAAGAACTCATTCGTTTGCGCAAAGAAAATAAGCAACTGCTCATGGAGAACGATATTTTAAAGCAAGCTGCGCTGATAATAGGACGAAAGTAAATGTGATTCGCAACAATGCGCACAAATACTCGATATCAGCAATGTGCAGCGTCCTACAATTGCCTAGAAGTACGTATTACTACGAAGCCCAGGAAAAGCAATCTGAAGACGAACTGGTCGAAGCAATTCAGGAGATTTTCCACAACAGCCGAAACACCTATGGCACTCGCAAAATCAAGTTTGAATTGAAGAAACGGAACATGATTGTATCCAGACGAAAGATCGGCAGAATCATGAGAGAAGTTGGACTTGTTTCGGTATACACCGTAGCACAGTACAAGCCTCATGTGGATTCCTGCAACGAGTCAAAGGTGGAAAATGAGCTTAACCGACAATTCCAGCAAGAAGAGCATCTAGCCGTTGTTGTGAGTGACCTAACATACGTGAGAGTCGAAGGAAAGTGGCAATACGTATGCTTATTAGTCGATCTCTTTAATCGCGAGATCATCGGTCATAGTGCCGGTGCACACAAAGATGCACAGCTTGTTCATCAAGCTATTGCGTCGGTTCAGGGAAACCTGAGTAACGTCCAGATGTTTCATACGGACCGTGGAAGCGAGTTTAAAAATAAGCTCATTGACGAAGCCCTGACAGTGTTTCAAATTAGGCGTTCATTGAGTTTGAAAGGATGTCCATATGATAATGCCGTAGCGGAAGCAACCTTCAAAATTTTCAAGACAGAGTTTGTTCAGGGTCGTCACTTTGACAGCTTGAAACAACTAAAGCTTGAATTAGATGATTATGTGCACTGGTACAATCACATCAGAATTCACGGTACGCTCGGCTACTCAACACCGATTGAATACAAATCTACCCACCTTAAAAAAGTTGTTTAATTTAGTGTTGACGATCCACTGCTGGTAACCTTGAGCGCTTGGTTTTTGGTGAATCTGATGAACTCTTAATACTAATGACAGTAGAATGCTTCATTGAGGCTCGCCAACACGACAAAACTGCTGCAGCGTCGCTAGAGAAAATTGTCGCTCCGTCTTCTGAAGATCAGCAGTGGATTATCGTAGCTACGGAGTGGCATAAGCGCAGAAGACAATACTTGAAATCGGCTGCGAGACTCCTAAGTACCCTAATTGGACCAGAATTATGGAATAAAGGAGCATCTTTGGTCGAAGGCGCTTGACAGCACACTTAGATTTGTCCCGCTAGGCGTGCGGTTTTTTGTCCTGATTATGAGAAAGCTGAGGATAGACATGGTCCCATTCTCTGGATACGATAATGAAGATGGTAATAAGCCGGAGAATCAACAGTGGTTCAACGCTTTAACCAATGGGCAGTCGGCTTATGCTGACTGCTTTTTCGTTGGGCACGGTATTATATTGTCATATACCCGTTTGTGGATAGTCATGTTATTCAACTAAAGGCAGCATTCCTGTTTAGCAAGTTCTTGAGGATTGAATAGAAAACAACCCCTTGGTAGTGTTTGGATTGGCGAACCAAAACACAAAAACCAGAGGTTGTTCAGCAGTGAGTATAACGCAAAATGCGAAGATGTACGCAAACAGATCACGAAACGCGGAAGGCCGAAATTGCGCGCCTTGTTATGCCGACGTGTGATCCCGTTGATTGCAAAGAACGCGGAGTTTCAGAGCCTGCACAGATACTACACCCAACGGCCAGAAAACCCGCTCAAGAAAGTGCAGTCGATTGTGGCCTTATGCTGTAAGTTGATTCGCATTATGTTTGTACTGTGGAAGCGAAAGTTCCATACGATCCGATTCAAATGCTGGGGCCAATCATGCAGAACGGTTACAGAATGCCGCTTGAGAGTCTAATTTTCGCCACGTGATTTAGCAGTTTTTTGAGGCAAGACCGGATAAACGAAGCGCGGAGCAGCCGGTACTAAACACTCCTTGAGGGCAACGACCCTGGCGGGTAGCAAAGCTGGCCTCCACCCTTCGATTTCCCGATTTTCGTGGCGAATTACAGTTATTCGCGGATAGGAGAGACCCTGTATCGAACACCCGCTTGGTTATATTCATCGGTTGCTCTATGGATTTTAGAGATATATATCGTTAGAGGGTGGTGCACGGAGATTGGGATACCTAATCCATTATTAGTGCACTGAAAGCCATGTATGTCATTAAAATCCGGGCACTTGCAGTGAAATCGATCTTCCACTGATTTTGAGCAAGACCCAAGACATATAACATTGTTGCTTCCAAAACTAAGAAAAGAAATGAGAAGTATCGGTATTGGCTCGGTAGTAAAGCTTCAAGCAGCAAGAAAGAAATGAGTGCGACAATAACGCTCTTTATGAATAAATCGTTCACCCGTCCGCCCCCAGTCTATGCTCCTATACCGTATGAGATGCATTCGTGTACGCGCACATTATATTCAAATAAACGCAGGTAGACACGGCAAAGACCATATAATTCAGAGTACCATCGAAATATATTTATTTTTCTATATTAACTATTATTTGTAAAGTCAATTATGACCCAACGGGGATGAATGTTCAGTAAGGCCCCGAATATCAACAGTTGGTTCAACGCTTTAAGCAACCGGCAGTCGGCTTATGCTAACTGCTTTTTAAGTTTTTAAACACGTGCAGAGTTCCTTCGAGGTGGGCTTTTGTTAATCGGTTAGGGTACAATGCTTCTGAGATATGGAGGGGTACATGTGCCAAAAGCGGAGAACCGCAAGAAGCCACCAAACATTAAAGGGCAAGTTCCTAGTCGGGGTAATCAGAATCAAGCTGAAAATCTGGCGATGAATGCAGAACGAGAGAATGTAAAGAATAAGAAGCAAGATATCATCGAGAAGATGAAAAGTATTCAGCGCGGAAAAAATCAACAGTAAAACAACAGGAGTTCAACAGTCCATACCAAAATAACCCGTGTATTATGGTATGAGGCCCAATTGAGAAGACGCTTGCTGAACACAACCAGCAGGCGTCTTTTTTGTGTGCCTATATGTAGTAAGTCACCCCACAATCAGCATCAGAAGGTGGTGGTTAGGTGACTCTTCTCGGTGAATTCTCACGCCGGATTGGACACCCGGCGTTGGATGTCTCACAGCGAACCCGGCGCGCCCAGAAACGCGAGTGCACCGTGTTGTTACCCTGCGAGTGACGCAGGCGAGTCGGATCTCCAACGCTGGTGGCGAATCCAAGCCTGTGTAACAATCCTCGGCCTCGCGAAAGAATGAGCATTTCCATCGACGTGTCGACGTTTGGCGCGCAAATCATGCGTAATCGCTCATCCTCTCCTATCCCGTTGAGTGCTGGCAGCGGTAAGGTCGAGGCTCCAGACGCACAGCGCTGTCGTCATCTACCCTCTCATAATCGACACGCCAGACTCGTTTCTGGCGTCGGGTGCGCGTACAAGTCCCGAAGTCGAATGGACTTGCCATTCAAACGTGCTCCCAGCAGCAGGAACGAATCACACAAGGGTGGTGTTCACTTGAAACCATGTTGGGTATGCAAGAACAAGGTTAAGACGGACCGGCGGGCGATCAACTGCCAACTCTGCCATGGTCGAGTAGTGACACTGTCCGACGAGTAGATGAAGAGGCTTGAACAGCGCGAACGGGAACGTAAAGAGATTGAGCGCATGATGAGTGCGAGGGATACATATGAGCGCCGTCGAGGGGCGATGAGACAGAAGCGCAGGACGACCGATTGAATGGACAACGCAATAAGTTGCATCAAATGGGGCAAAATGTAGGTCATGTACTAAATCGGTGGTGTTATTGTGCTGTTTATCATAATTTCGGTCATCATTCTTAATGGAATTGCAATTTTGATCCTAAAACGAATTCAATGGTGGGAGATATACAGTAGCGCTTGGTTTGCTATGTTTTTCGAGCTACTCGCTAACACGTACATCGATCTTAAATACGACTTGTATGGTTTTTTTGAGAAAGGCCCAAGTTGGGGTACCATGGCTTTGATTTTCGGGTTATACCCGGCCGGTAATGCTATTATCCTCAACTTTTATCCGTACAACAAACGTTGGTTTGTAAAAGTGTTGTATGTAGTAATCATTGACGTGCTATGTATTCTTTACGAAATGATGGCGATTCATTTTGGAGTCATGTACTACAATGGCTGGAAATGGTGGTATTCCGCATTGTCATATCTCTTCATTGTTCCCGCGCTAACGTGGAATTTAAGAATAACACGTAAATTGGTCGGGAAGGGACTTTGATGATTATTTTCTTCAAGCTTAGTCTAGGGCGGACACCTCTTTGAAAGTCGCAGAGTCTAAAGCGGCATGATCGACTGGTCCGGTTGAAGCGAACAGTCAGGCTGATGCTCGAGGACATATGGGAGTATCAACACGAGTGGTATCGCATCCTGTGGCACAAACACGTGATGGATGAGCATTGGAAAGAAGTATGTAGGATCACCGCGCGAGACGGTGTAGCGTTGACTGATGAGGAATATCGGTTGGCGCGGAAAAAAGCTTTACATCAGTTTGACAAGTGGGCAGTCGGCTTATGTGAATTGGTCAAGAATATGTAGACCGTAAAATCGGGTCATGGGTTAGTCCCTATTCTAAATGGGATAGGGGCTTGGTCTTTTAGCCTAGCCTGTGGTCGCTCGTAATTATGAAATTGTACTTGCAGAGGCACTGCTTCTCGAGCATCTTGAGAATCCTTCGGACGGTAATCTACATAAAGCTCGTTTTTGAACCATCCAAAGAAGCTCTCAATGCAAGCGTTGTCTAGGGGGGTCCCCTTTCGTGACATACTGGACCGGCTACACTTTGTTAGACAGAAAAATTAAGGTCGAGTAGACTTAGGCTACCGCAATAAAGGAGCGTCTACAATGACCCAACGGGAGCGAAGGACATTCACATCAGAATTGAAACAACAGATGGTTGAACTTTATCTGAATGGAAAGCCACGGAAAGACATTATCCGTGAGTATGAGTTAACGCCATCAGCATTGGATAAGTGGATTCGGCAAAGTAAAACCTCAGGCTCGTTTAAGGAGAAGGATAATCTCACGCCTGAACAGGAAGAACTCATTCGTTTGCGCAAAGAAAATAAGCAACTGCTCATGGAGAACGATATTTTAAAGCAAGCTGCGCTGATAATAGGACGAAAGTAAATGTGATTCGCAACAATGCGCACAAATACTCGATATCAGCAATGTGCAGCGTCCTACAATTGCCTAGAAGTACGTATTACTACGAAGCCCAGGAAAAGCAATCTGAAGACGAACTGGTCGAAGCAATTCAGGAGATTTTCCACAACAGCCGAAACACCTATGGCACTCGCAAAATCAAGTTTGAATTGAAGAAACGGAACATGATTGTATCCAGACGAAAGATCGGCAGAATCATGAGAGAAGTTGGACTTGTTTCGGTATACACCGTAGCACAGTACAAGCCTCATGTGGATTCCTGCAACGAGTCAAAGGTGGAAAATGAGCTTAACCGACAATTCCAGCAAGAAGAGCATCTAGCCGTTGTTGTGAGTGACCTAACATACGTGAGAGTCGAAGGAAAGTGGCAATACGTATGCTTATTAGTCGATCTCTTTAATCGCGAGATCATCGGTCATAGTGCCGGTGCACACAAAGATGCACAGCTTGTTCATCAAGCTATTGCGTCGGTTCAGGGAAACCTGAGTAACGTCCAGATGTTTCATACGGACCGTGGAAGCGAGTTTAAAAATAAGCTCATTGACGAAGCCCTGACAGTGTTTCAAATTAGGCGTTCATTGAGTTTGAAAGGATGTCCATATGATAATGCCGTAGCGGAAGCAACCTTCAAAATTTTCAAGACAGAGTTTGTTCAGGGTCGTCACTTTGACAGCTTGAAACAACTAAAGCTTGAATTAGATGATTATGTGCACTGGTACAATCACATCAGAATTCACGGTACGCTCGGCTACTCAACACCGATTGAATACAAATCTACCCACCTTAAAAAAGTTGTTTAATTTAGTGTTGACGATCCACCATTTCATGATTAATCTTGGGTGCAATTCGTATTCAGATGCTAAAACCTTTATAGGAATACCATCCAGCATGTGTTTTTCTACAATCTCTAGTTTGTACTCATACGAAAACTGCCTTCTGAAATGAGCCTGTTTTGTCATAAAAACACCCCCTACATAGACTTTTATAAAGGACTTCATTTCCCTTGTCTACATAGAGGGTATCAGTTCACTTATGCTGACTGCTTTTCTTTTTGGCTTTGGTATGAATTGTTCACATTAGTTTTATGGATAACTGTGTTAACGATTTAATCAGAGATTGTAGACTGATTCGGGATTCTCGAAATACCAATGGCGTAGTTGGACCATAAGATATCTTCAGTCTGATGTGCAAGAGCCGTTTCACAGTCAACAATAAGCACGACTTCCGTATTTGGCACTCGGTTCAAATTTTTGGAATGAGCTAGTCCAGATAACGTCTTAATTATGACACCGATGCAAGATCCACTTGCGAAGCCAATAAGTCCCCAAATTACAGGTCCCCAATAAAGAACAAAACCATAAACAGTGCCAAAGAAACATCCCACTGCACCAAGCAAAGTGATTACGTCCATAAAGTTCTTTCCATCGGCTCGTTTAACCACTTTGAACCATAGGGATTTTTCGTTTTGTTTGTTTAATGGAGTTACAAAGATATCTTCATGAAGCACACCTAACGATTCTAAAGCCGATATGGCCTTTTCTAAATAAATTGAGTGTTGGAACGTGGCGATAAAACGCATTTTATGTTTTCCATCCTTTATGTGTAGCGGAAATTTTTTGTTTTGATAATTTTGGATTAAGTAGTTCGCTTGTTCTTTGTCAAAAAGCTTGTTTCGCTCAACAGTGATCACGAACGTGTAATAACACGGAAATACAAACATCGATGGGAGGTATAAAGTCCATTGGGGATTAAGAACTGAAGTTGCCCGATGGAAATCACCGATCGCGGTATACTCGATGCTGGAGAGCACGTGTGATTTTATCAGAATGGTCGTCCACCAGCCGATTTCAAAAAGGGCTGTTAAAACACGATGCGTGTAAATTGCACCTATGCCTGGTATCAACAGAGACCATAAAGCACCGATAAACGGATTACGCTTAGCCAAATAATTGTATTGTGTCTGGGTTATCATGAAGGTAGCAAGAGGAGCATTCTCCACTTGCGCTAGGCCATAGAGCTCGTTGGTTTCGAGAGCCTTTTTAAAACTGTCGTAAAGTGCAAAGGTAAATACAGCCCCATATGCCAAAATCCAATAATCGGTAATATGGCCGCTTTTCAGTATCTGTGCGGCATCATGAAATCGCCCTGTGAAGGAATACAGAATTGCAACGTTGAAATGTGATTGTACGTTAATTACAACTTCCCATACAAACAGAAGCCATCCGAGAACGTACTGCCCCAGTAGCAGGTGACCGAATCCAGGCATGAACCACGACCAAGTAAGTGGAACCCAGGGGCTCGTATGGTATAAAAGATTCAGATGTTGCGCGCCTAAATATGCTATTCGTCGACGTCCAATTTGTTGTTTTGTCATGATCATAAAATGTCATTTTTGACACACGTGTATACCATAACTGATGAGTGTAGGGTAACTATTTTGTTGTACAGAACGAAAGTGAGCATTATTATTTGAAGGAGCCGGAAAAATCAACAGTAAAACCACAGTGAATCAACAGTGGTTCAACAGTCCATACAAAAATAACCGTTGTATTATGGTATTAGGCCAGTCACGAGAGACGCTTGCTGAACACAACCAGCAGGCGTCTTTTTGTGTGCCCATATGTAGTAAGTCACCCCACGATCAGCATCAGAAGGTGGTGGTTAGGGTGACTCTTCTCGGTGGAATTCTCACGCCGGATTGGACACCCGGTGGGTCTCTGAGTGAGGGACAGGGGGAGCGGACTGTTCGATCCAGTCGCCCAAGAAAATGCGGTCTGTAACTCGCATTTCATTCTCGGAGCACCAACGCTGGTGTTGAGACCAGCACTCCCGAGAAGAGTTGTTGGAAGAGCTCGAAAGGAAGCGCAAAGAGATCGAACCGATGATGAGCGCGAAGGATACATACGAACGGCGGCGCGGCAGGGTGAAACAGAGACGAAGAGCAGTCGACTGAGCGTCCAGGGGCGTCCATCATTGTGGACGGTGGACGCAACCCTGATGCTCACTATTTTTTTCACAGGAGTGTTCGAGATTGGCTGATGTGGGCATCGAGCCAGCTAAATAGTTTTTCGACTTCGGCGATTCGAGATTCGAGTGAGTTTAATCGTGCAATGATGGACTCGCGGTCCACTCGTTCTAGTGCCTCGACATGCTTGTCAATCATGTCGCGGATGTACTGCAATGTACCTTCGCTATACTCCAACATCTCGGGGTCTCCAGGCACGGGCAGTCACCATCCCTTCAACGAATTAATGTTAGCGTATGAAAAACATGGCCTGGCCAATGTCGAGTGAGTACCTTGCTGTTGGAAAACCCATTGTCGTCGATGGTGTCCCGATAACATCGGATGCGAAGCGTCTTGTTTATACAACGGACGAAAAAGTCACCTTTCAAGACGCATTTCGAAATGCGATGGTTGAAGTGCGTAACCCGTCAAAAAGTAAAGTTAGGGATAGACAGGCCTATGCCCTAACACGCACGTGGGAGCAGCGGGTCAACAGGGCATTAAGGTCTGTTTTACCAACCCATACCTTATCTGTGGGTGCGAATCAATAACAAGGGGCAATTAAGACCGTACGTAAACTGTGTTGTATTTAACGGCCTTAAGAAACCGCATAAATCGTGCGTGGAAAATGAAGCATCAAGCTATCGTGATGCACCAGGAATGGGGGGAATGATGTGTAATGGATATGACCTATTAGTAACTTTCATTATCATTGCGACTTACAGAAAGATACCGTTCCCCAGACGGCGGTCTCTTTTACATTTCCACCTGACTAATGCCATTGAAACTTTTTTGAGCACATTTGTTCTATATTGGTATTGGCTATATTGCTGAACCGAAATAGAGGAGGTTTTTAAATGAAAAAGGTTATTCTTTCGACAATGCCAACTGTTGCCCTCCTCAGTGCCAACGCTGGCATTCGCAGCAACTTGAACGACTATGACCGTACAGTCAGCTACACATTCATCGCCATATAACAAGCCCACGACGAATTCAAAGACATATAGCACTGAAATTGCATACGACGGAACAACCTTTTCTATGCCATTACGTATGGTTGCCACTGACTCATGGTCAAAAGAGCCTGCTAGTTGGCTACCGATATATTATTTACATCAGGCTTGTGTGGAATTCCACAGTACCTGGAACGGAACTGACTGTGGAAGATCACTCGATACATCCCCGAACTGTAACGCCTCATTCTTGGGACGTTTTTTTGGATTCTGTGGTCAAATGTTCTTCGGAATGTCTCTGTGTACCCGCTGGCATAATGAATAAAAATCGATATTGGCCATTATTCTGCATTGGCAGAAAAGCTGTCTCCGATATTGAACCACATCCGAGACTGTTGCAAGTTCAAATTTGTAAGATTTCAGGGTACCCGAAAAGGAAGGAATTTTAAAGCAGGTCTAAGGAGACGAGATAGGCATTTTAAATACTTTTTAATGCCAAGGCATGATTAGGAATTTGATGAATCAGTACGAAAACAGGAGGCATCATGGATTATAAACTAATTAAGACGGCTAAGAGTATTTTATTTTGGGCAATTCCAATAATCGGAACCACCGGTTTGGTGTATGTAGATTTCAATTCAAACCTAAGAATTCCGCTCCCGAATATTTTGTTGATTGATACAATCCGTGAGATTTTGACCGGAGCGAAACCCATTTTTTTAGCTATCCTAATTGAGTCCTTTCCATTTGTGATATTGGGCGCGCTATTGTCTTCGCTCATCCAAGAATTTGTATCAGTCGATGCCCTGTGCCGATACATACCCAAAAGCCATTTTCTTTCTGTCTTAATAGGTGGCCTGCTCGGAGTAGTAGTACCAATCTGCGACTGTGGAACCATCCCTATAGCACGTAGCCTCTTGAATAAGGATGTCCCTAAACCAACTGTCGTTGCATTTACCCTTGCAGCACCTGTAGTGAACCCTATAACTTTAGCCGCAACATTCGTTGCTTTTGGATTAAACGTTCACATCACTATGCTAAGAGGGCTTTTAACTTACTGTATTGCTTGTATTGTTGGCTATCTGACAGTGGACCATAAAAAAGTGGGGAAACGTCAAACATCATCCTTTGTTCCATCTCACACCCCGCGAAAAAATAGATCTAGTGCTGGTGGGTATTTGAAACGCACATGGCAACACATAAATCATACAGTCGAACATACAACGAAGGAATTGTTTGCTATTGCAGGATTTCTCATATTAAGTGCTGCAGTTGCGTCCGTTTATCAGACTTATCATGCTCATCATGTTCACTATGGCACTGTACACTCACATATTATGGCGGTGGCAACGATGATGCTCCTTGCTATTTTGTTTTCTCTGTGTTCCGAAGCCGACGCCTTTGTAGCTATGTCATTTTTAAACTCGTATTCATTAGGTAGCGTCATGTCGTTCATGATGATTGGAC
Organism: Alicyclobacillus fastidiosus; assembly: GCA_029166985.1. Lineage (GTDB taxonomy): Bacteria > Bacillota > Bacilli > Alicyclobacillales > Alicyclobacillaceae > Alicyclobacillus > Alicyclobacillus fastidiosus_A. Next base: position 1,566,181 of record CP119138.1, read on the forward strand.
AGATGGTGGACTTAAGAAATCTATTTTTACTCCCTCGAACGTTCGGTAGAAGGACCGCGACTGCAACAATCGTAGGCTGCTTATCCCTAGTTTTTTTGACTGGTATAGTGATTACAGGATTGAGGTGACAGCTCTTGAATCAGTGGGTCAAGTATTACTCTAGACTTATTCCGTCAATATTTTTGCTCTTTTTCACGGTATTCCTATGGCGATTAATCATATCTCACGATATTTATTTGCTTGTTTCTCCCCTCATAGCAATCGTCATTAAAATTTCCGTATGCATGATTGATATTGTGGTTCTATTTTCTTTTATTTCAGTGTTAGTTAGCCGACCTTATTCAGAAGAACATACTCATGGTCTAAACTGTGATCATCATCATGAACATACGGAGATATACTCCAAATGGGGATTGACAACAGTTTTACTATTAGTGTCGTTCATTGGGCTTGGATTTACCTGGCACCCAAAGCCACTTGGAACGAACATGATATCAGTAACGAATACTATTGTTCCCGAATCCATTTTCCAAATACATGCTAGTGTACGGGGAAGTAGAACAAACTCTGACAGTGGTTCGTCATTGACAAATTGGGTACAGCTTACACATAGCACGATAGATAATGCCGCAGATGCAAGATACTACGCTTCACAAGACCATGCGGTGATTCAAAATACGGGACAACTGTCAGAAGAAACCATCGCAGATGAATATGGAACAAATGGAACGGGTGTGGTCGGACGCAATGTATCAATCACAGGGTTTGTATACCATCCTCCAAGATTCCCATATAACACTTTTATTTTAACCAGATATTTTATTTTTTGTTGTATTGCCGATGCGGAACCAGTTGGAATACTTGTACAATCTCAGAAGTCGCAAACCTTAACAAATGACGAATGGGTATCCGTTAACGGAAAGATACTTTCCCAGCCCTTGTCTATATATCTAAATCAGTATGAGCCGACCAGTTGGTATCCACAACAGCCCAAACAGCCCTATATCCTGGCTAAAACTGTTACGCAGATTCCCGTGCCACTTTATCCGTATATGGTTCCGAACTTTTAAATTAACGTTCGGAACCATGCGTTCTGAGAGAATGAACACGTAAACTAACATAGATTTCTAAATATCATAAATATCTCAGTCGTCAGCGTAATTGGTTGTATTCCACGCAAACCAACTGATACCGATACTTGGGGCGATACCGTCAGATGGGTTGTACTCTACATAAGATTTCGGTACAGGACTGTTTCCAATTTCAATTGTCGTACGAGAAGGATCGGACGTATAGAATGTTACGCCGCGAAGATCCGTTATTGTTGGCGTGTATGTGCCATCTACAGGATCGCTCACATTGTTTATATGAATATAAGCTCGACTATCCGTATAGGTTATGTCGTAATGGAGATATTGCTGAGTTACATTGTAATTCAGTAAGTGACTTGTTGTTGCAACCAGGATCTTCTTTTCGTCATACTGACGAGCCAAGAGCCATAGAGCGTCAATAGCATTCGGTGGTAAAGGGAGCTTTGTATTAATCGCTTCTAAATGCTGTGCAATGATACAATAATCATGGGACTTCTCGAGCGATTCCAAGTTTTGTGGCGTAAGTTGTTGAGATAAGTTCCCGACTGACCAGTCCCATTTTGGGTCACCGTTTGAGGTATATCCAGTTGATGTATAGCGATAGAATCCCCACACTTTTCGTCCGTCAGGAAGAGTAATGGGATAAATCATAGAAGTATGCCCAAAGACATCACTGTTACCATCAGGCCAGACAAACCGTACCCCATATGGTATGGTCAGATCCGTGTGGTAATAAGGTGTCTTAGGAGTCGCTCCAAGTTGATATTTGTAGAACGGAGTAGTTCCGTATGAACCAAAGTTATCCACATTTGACTGATTCCCGTGATCAGTCCACACAGTTAAGTAATCATCATTCTCTTCTAATGTATTGATGGCTCTTACAGCGAGTTGGCGAGAAAAAAGAGTTGTCCATTGGTTCTGCCGAGAAAAATCGCCAAACGAATGTAATGTATCTATCCAACCACACTTTATGTAATGATTGATTTCCGTGGCGTCAGACTGTTGATTCGACACACCTTGAAACCAACTCATCTCTTGAGTAATCGGTGTGTTTCCGACATCTACCGGACTGTTGATGTCGGATCCGTTGTACATAAAGAAAGAGTCAGCAAAAGGTAGACCTAATCCGTAATATCCGAATGGTGTTTTTTCACGAGTATTAATAAATTCATGTATCAAAATAAATTTTCGTAGGGTTTCGTGGTCAGCGTCAGATGAAATCGCCAGCATGGAATCATAAGGATAGGGGAAACGCCGCATTCCAAGAACATGAACTGGCCCGTTACTGTCGGAAATTCGATGCACGATAAGATTGTTTTGTGCTACCTTAGGTCTTTCATATAGATTTTTGCGAGTGTGTGCATGATGTTCTTCCATTTTCACTTTGGTGCCGAGTCCAATGAACATCAAGACCACAAACGATATATAAACATATTTGGCAGTACGTTTCAACTTGCAGCCAACCCCTTTGCTCGATGATTTATCTGTGACAATCAAAGTGATCCTCCACCCAACTTAGGGTGGATATTTTGGTATTCCAGAGAATAAACATTGAACACCTTGGACTATCCTTCAATTACGTCAAATAAATATCAAAGGTTAGCTATATATAAAGTTGAAGATTTTGCAGAATAGTATTTCTGGTGAAATAACAAAGAGATGGTCCACCTAGATAAAAAGCATTCTGTTTGCAAATTAGGACAAGAGATTGTATCAGTATGCGCCTGTTTACCTACCCACGTGTCCCGGCTGCCTGACAAAGTGGAGGAAATGCGCAGCGACGTGTACAAGGGGATATCCGACTTGTATCACATGCATAGCAAGAACGACGAGTATCTGTTTCGGCAGATGGATAAATTGCACGACGTGGTAAATCAACAAGGGCAAATGATTAAAGAATTGGTGGACGTCATCAAGAATATGGGTGGCCTCGGCTGATACAGTCGGGGGTTTTTATTGTCTATAAAAATTAAATTTTATCACAACGTTCATAAAAAAGAACGATTTATTGCGTTATAATGAACAGAGTTAAAAATAAGGTAAAGAGGTGGGAATCCATGAGACAGAGTTTAAAAGCAGTGGTTTCTGCGACGGTTATTTTCGGATTGTTTCCTACAACCTTTGCAGCTGTAACCACGGGACAATCTGCCGTGAAATCTACAATTACTGTAAACGGATCAACTCTGAGCAATCCTTATGAACTGGTATTGAAGGATGGGAGTACTGAAACAGCGTACATGCCCATGTACTACATTGACCAAGCTTTGAGTAAAGGTGGATATAGTCCCTCATGGAACGGAACAACTCATCAATGGAAACTAACCACTACTGGAAATGTGAACCTGTCCAAAATCAAGGTTGGTAGTGGCAACACATCGATATATGTAAACGGGAAACTTGCGAAGAAGATTAATACGGTTGTCGATGTAGATCCTGCGTCGGGTAACAAGAAAACAAAAACAGCTTTCGTCCCGATTTATTACGTGCAACAGTTGCTGAAAGCTGCTGGAGTCCAGAATACCTGGAATGGGACAGACCACGTGTGGGCCGAGACTGTACCTTCAACAACTGGCGACGAGATCGTTGCGTTAGGTGATTCGATTACCTACGGGTATAATTTAGGTAATAATTTGGCTCCTTCCCAATACGCATTTCCGTTCCAAATTGGAAAATCAGACGGGAATACCTCAGTAGACGACTTGGCGCAACCTGGTTTTACCTCTAGCGACGTACTATCACAATTAAGCAATCCGTCCACCGTGGAAGAGATTAGTAAGGCAAGTATTATTACTCTTGATATCGGTAGCAATGATTTATTGGGGGCTGCCCAAGATATTATTGAACAAATTGAACAAAATCCGTCTTACATCCCGACCCAGGCTGATATCGCAAGCCTCCAAAACGCTTTACAGCAATTTGGTCAGAACTTGCCTAAGATTATTGCTGGTATCAGACTGCACAGTTCGGCACCAATCGTTTTATACAACATTTACGACCCGTTCCCGAGTGGAACACCATTGCATTCAATTGCTGAAGAATTTATCCCAGACGGTAATCAAGTTATTGCTCAGGTGGTATCCAACACAACTAATTGTTACCTTGCGGATGCTTACACGGCTTTTAATGGAAATCAGGACACATTGGTTCGAGTTGCTGAGTCAGATGTGCACCCGACTATCGAGGGTCAGATTGTTTTGGCACAGTTGGCCGAAAAGGCACTGGGCTTACCCTTGACTCCCGCAGCTGGGGTGGCAACTGGTACTCCTACAAGTCCCGCCTCAACGAATTGATTGGACACGGTATACGCGCATATGCAATGACCGTAATCAAAGGTGAGAATGATTGTTGTGAAGGTCTCCGTCAATGGCGGAGACCTTTCTGCAACTGATGTATCGCTTATCCGCACCAAAACACCATAAAGTGAACCATCGCAGGATTCGCCGCTATCAGGATCGTCCAGGCGTTCCTCCGCTTGAGCGATACGCCTCACTATATGCAAATAAACAACAGTGGATATGTAATGCTGTTTCTTTGGATGGTACACCGTCAGCCCCACCTACGCTGACGGCACTGGCAGCCACACTTGCTGCCCTTCCTAAGTCACGTTGACCAGTATATTCAGTCTCGGGTGCAAAGTATGTCGAAGCACTGGGTCTGAAGATTAGGAGTTTGGGTGAGATGGTGTAGTGGCTGAGTAACTGGGGACGTGGTGGGAACGACAAGTCGGCTGCGAACCGAACTTAGAACTGCCGTTCCCACGGCGTGTGAGATCATAATCGAATGTTGAATGGATTGGCACGGATAGTGGTCTAGTGTCTATGTAGCTATTATGGGGCCGGAGTCACACATCTGAGTGGGAGTGAGTGTAGGGGGACCGGCCCCATAGGATTGATACAAAATACGTAATCGGTAACGGGGTTAATAGGTACGAATATCGGACAAGACAAACAGGCGCATGAGCGAATGCTTGGTACTACACGATTGGTGCTTCCGTTGCCTCCTAGTGTCAACCATGCCTATCGGAATTTCACCAAGGGTGGCCGGCGCATGCGAGTACCGACACCCAAGGCCATGGCATTCAAACGTGAGGCAGCATGGGAAGCCAAGGCTTGGATGATGGCACGGCGTCAGCAGATGGTACCAAACGGGACGAAGGTAGCACTGAAGGTGTGGTACTACTGGGGCGATCGCCGAAGGCACGACCAGGATAACCCGCTGAAACTTCTGCAGGATGCGCTGACAGGCGTTGTATGGGAAGACGACCGATGGGTTTTGCCACAGGTGATGGACTTCGATGTGGACAAGCAGAACCCAAGGTTGGAAATAGAGATTGAAATCATGGGGTGATGAAATGATTGAGCAAATGACTCTCGATATCGATGCTGAATCGTTTACAGTCCGAGAACGTCTCATCATCCAGCGTTTGCACGAATACCGAACGATTGACCGCGACATTCGGCAGCAGGAGCGCATCATCAGCGGCGAACTGACCAGATGTAACATATTCACCTCGTTCTCGGGACCAGACGACGATGATCCAGCAGTGTTGGCCGCGCTGAGAACACAAGAGATGTCGGAAGGTTTCCACTACATTGCACAATCTGTTGGTAAAGCTGTGGATATGTCGGATCGGAGATATGCAGACACCTACACGGTGGCCGTGAGACTCGAGCGATCGTGTTCGGAAGACCCTGTTGAAGCTCAGGCGTTGCGTAATGGGCATGCGATACTGATTGAGCGGCATCGTGAGGACCCCGTGCATCTTACAGGTCCAGAGCGATATACAGCGTGCAGAATGAAGGAAGTCGGCGAGGCCAAGGCGGAACATGAGCGACTAGTTAGATTGAAGCGTACGGTCAGCCTGGCACTCGAGGATATGCGCGAGTATTACGAGGAATGGTACCTAATCTTGTGGCACAAGTACGTGATGGACGAGCATTGGAAAGAGGTATGCAGGATCGCGGCAAGGAACGGCGTAGCGTTGACGGATGAGGAATACCGATTAGCGCGGAAGAAGGCGTTACATCAGTTTGACAAGTGGGCAGTTGGATTAGACTGATATTTATTCACTGAATTGGGGCGTTGAAGAGGATTTGAAATATCCAAACACTCCGTAATGTTTCCTGTAACGTATCGACAAAGATTGTAAAACGAGGTAAGCTGAATCAATACCGAATGCGTGTTTTTTGATACATGAGCCGTTGTCTTTGGCCCTGGGTCAGAGGAGCGGCTTTTTTGGTAACTCAGGTAGCCTAATGGGAGGAATTGTTTTGCAACAAGGAACAGTGAAATGGTTTAATGGTGAAAAGGGATTCGGTTTTATCCAAGTTGATGGTGGAGACGATGTATTCGTTCACTTCAGCGTAATTTAAAGCAACGGTTTTCGTACATTGGATGAAGGTCAACGCGTTGAATTCGACGTCATTGACGGTCCAAAAGGTCCACAAGCCGCTACCGTAGTTGTTGTAGGTTAACCAAACATTGTTAAGCTCATGTAGACCATGCTGTATGGGCTTTCCGCTTCTGGAAGAGGGTTGTTGAGTGTATTTCAACAATAGGAGAAAACCAGCTCCTGAATACGTTTACGCCGTTACCTCATTCCGTATTGATTACTATTTCACAAGTTTATAGTACTGTTTGTATGTCCTCGTTCATCCATCTTGTGAAAATTCCCTATTTACGTCAGTGCTTGTATCCCCTTTTCTTCGAAATAAGAAAGGAAGATGATTATAAACAATCAAGAGGAACACAGAGATTGGAAGAAGGATATTGCTCCTTTTCAGAAATCGGATACCAGAAAAAGTGTTTGGCAACTTATTAACACTATTGCTCCCTTTCTCGGACTATGGTGGGCAGCCTATCTATGTTTGAGTGTTTCGATTTGGGTTACTTTGCCTCTCACTATTTTGGCATCGGGATTTTTTGTTCGGATTTTCATCATATTTCATGACTGCTGCCACCACTCTTTCTTCAAAAGCCGAAGAGCGAACGAGATAGTCGGGATCATAACTGGGGTTTTGACTTTCTTCCCATATCATCAGTGGAAGTACGAGCATGCCGTCCATCACGCGACTAGTGGTGACTTGGAACGACGAGGAACCGGGGACATGTGGACGTTGACGGTCAATGAATATAAGCAATCGTCCTTAGTCAAGAGAATGGTTTATCGGGTGTATCGAAATCCCGTTGTCATGTTTGGTGTCGGGCCCATCCATCTTTTTCTAAACCAGTATCGATTCAACCGAAAAGGTGCCGGAAGAAAGGAACGTGTAAATACACACGTAACTAATTTCACGCTCATTGCCATCTTAACTGGCCTCAGTTTCATACTTGGCTGGAAAGCTGTACTTCTCGTGGAGGGTCCTATTCTTTATCTAGCAGGTGTAGTTGGAATCTGGTTATTTTACGTCCAGCATCAGTTTGAACACTCGTACTTTGAAAAATCAGATCAGTGGGATTTTGTTAGTGCCGCGCTACAGGGAAGTTCCTTTTATCAACTGCCGAAGGTATTGCAATGGTTGACTGGGAACATCGGTTATCACCACGTTCATCACTTGGGCCCCAAAGTCCCGAATTACCATCTCCAGCAGGTGCATCAGAGCACTGACTTGTTCCACAATGTTTCACCTATTACCTTTGCCTCCAGCCTTCGCGCGCTCCGCTACCGACTGTGGGATGAAGACCGTCATCGGTTTGTCGCATTCAACGAAATTGTGATTGAAAATCTGGGGTGGACTGACATCACTAGTCGCCGGTTTAAGCCGATTCGTTTGATTGGAATGCTGTTCAAGAAGTCAAAATCTCATCCCTGAGGCTGGATTTTAAAGACACCATAAATGCTGTTAAGCTAAAGCAACGATTTAGTTCGTGAATACGACGGAAAATCAACAGTAAAACAACAGCAAATCAACACCAGTTCAACAGTCCGTTCCAAAATAACCCATGTATTATGGTATTAGGCCCAATTGAGAAGACGCTTGCTGAACACACCCAGCAGGCGTCTTTTTGTGTGTCTATATGTAGTAAGTCACCCCACGATCAGCATCAGAAGGTGGTGGTTAGGGTGACTCTTCTCGGTAGCATTCTCACGCCGGATTGGACACCCGGCGTAGACGGCACAATTGAACGTTATTGCGCCATCTACGCTGGTGTTGAAACCAGCCCTCCTGAGATGAGTACTGCACCAGACTCGTTTCTGGTGTTGGGTGCGCGTACAAGTCCGTGGTTGGACTTGCCATTCAAACGTGCTCCCAACAGCAGGAACGAATCACAAAACTAAATAAGGGTGGTGTCCTATGAAACCATGCTGGGTATGCAAGAACAACGTTAAGACGGACCGGAGGGCGATCAACTGCGAACTCTGTCATGGTCGCGTAGTGACACTGTCCGACGAGCAGGCAAAGCGGCTTGAACAGCGTGAGCGGGAACGCAAGGAACTTGAGCGTATGATGAGCGCGAGGGATACATACGAGCGACGCGGAGGAAGGGTGAGGCAAAAGAAACACACCGTCGATTGAGCTCAATGGTTTTTAAAACTGCTTTCAAAGGGAAGCATGAAGGAGGATGTAGTTATTTGATCGGCGGTGCGCAAGTTGGAATTTCTTGTAGCTTCTATCGTTGTTATAAATGGAATAGCGGTTTTGATGCCAAAGAGGATCCCTAAGTGGGAATTTTACGTTACTGCTTGGTTTGCTCTCTTTTTTGAACTTATTACTAACGTCTATATTGATCTCAAATACGATCTATACGGTTACTTTGATAAAGGCCCCAGTTGGGCTACCATACTTGTCATGTTTGGTTTGTATCCGGCTGGAAATGCCATCATTATTAATTTTTATCCATACACAAGAACTTGGATTTCAAAAATGGTTTTCGTATTAGCCACAGACGCAATATGTAGCGTTTACGAAGTCTTGGCCACACGTACTACATTCTTCTATTACAACGGATGGCGATGGTGGTATTCAGCTTTGGCCTATTTAGTGATTGTTCCCATCTTGATTACAAACAGAAACATTACCCGGGCATTGGTCGAGCGTGATGAAAAGGATTAAGTATCCGCACTGAGCGCAGTCTAGGGCGGACACCTCCTTGCGAGCGGCTAACAAAACTTCCTCGGCCGTCCTGGAGTGTGTTGCAGGAATCATCCTCTTCTTGCAGAAATTGTGAGCGGGGAGGGTATCTATGTCACAACCAAATTATTCACTACTTCGTCCGATATTTAATCATATGGCGGTCGAATTAGTCACTTTGCTTCTCGCAATGCTTGTTTCAGCTCTTATTATCGGAGGAGTTGCACGATTGCTTTTGTTTTGGCTGCCTCGTAAGGAACGCGGTCAAATTTGTCGTGCGCTTGCTGGGCTTGGCATTATCCCTGGTCTGTGGGACCGATCTGGCTTGTCTAAGTTCGACACCAACGCTAAAACCGCATCTTCAAGTTCTTCCTCAGAATCAATCTCCCAGCGCTCCACCGTCGCTTGCAGAAAGCGCAATAGAGTAAGTTGTCCACACCCATGCCGAGTTGGTGAAGTGTAGTGCCTCAAGCTGAATGGAGTACTCCAAATGTGAAATACCTCATTAGTAGTAGAGATATTGCCAAACATGCATCTGGAACCGTCGCCCTCACGTCTTGTAAACTGAATCCCTCCATTTTTTGCATTGGAAGAAGTAGACTTTATTCCGCGGCGCTAAATAAATTGGATGCAGATGCCGTTACCGGGTGCTTGAGAACGTCGGCAAACACATTATCGACCGATGTAATTATGTTTGACAGCAATCGAGCTTTAGATTTGGGCCTAGACATAATCGCCACCGAAGGCAGGACACCGCTAAAAAGGTTCCAAGAAAGGCATAAGGATATTGCCAATCTTAATTATCAATCACTAGGAGTTTTTGCATCGCTGGTAGTTGAAACATTAGGTAATAAGAAATATAAGAGATTTCAAGCTAAAGAAGTAACTGCAATGCTGTTAAAGGCTGTAAGAGAGGGTAGCATAGACCAGAATGCTCTAAATGAGAAACTAAGAGCCAAGTTAGGTATATGACCGAAAAGGAACTACCAGTGGCTGTGGCCTATTACCACTAGTCCGTAATGAATCTTAATTAAAGAAGACGCCGTACATCGGTGATCTTCTTTATTTTTCCCTCACGCTATACCTCACCAACGCCCCATCCTTCATCTCCATCCAAACGCCATCCGGATCCAGTTCAGCCACCTTCATCCATCTTATGCTCCACAGCGAATTTGTGAATGGCCTCTTGATCCGTTCCTGCTTCGACAAGTGTGTACATGGGGTACCGATGTGTAGACGCATCAACGTGTAAAGCGTAAAAACTGTATGTAGACATGTTCCCTCCAAAAGAAAAACCGCTCTTTTACCTAGGGCTTTATTTGATGATACAGGCAAACCGGTGATTAGGTGACATTGTACATTACCCTAAAGGAACGCCCTGGCACGGTCTGTCACGCTAATCACCGATTTCTAACACAATATCAATTTGATCTCTCCTAGGACACGTATAGATATCCTCATGGGCCGAAACACGTGGACAAACATCTGGTTTCAAAATAATGGTTGTATATCTATGGAGTCGATGTTGGGGATTTCATACAACTGTAGCAAGTCCAACAGAAAGGAACGATGCTCAATGGCACTGTCAAGACTACCTGACAACACGGCTAGTGGCCCGGTGCAAGAGGGTGTTGGAAATGTCAACATCAATGCTGCAGGGATCGGAAACATTGGAGGTGGCAGCCTTCTTGATGCCATAGAAGGGCTATTTCCTGTGCGCCCAGAAGGACCAGCCAATCTTCGGCAGGCTCTCTTGCGTCTGTTAAATCAGAATGTAGTGATCACGACTCAGTTTGAATCCATTACTGGGACCCTTATCAGGGTGGAGCGGGATTATGTTGTGATTGTTGAAACAACCTCAAATGTTGTTCTGATTCCCATTAGAAAGATTGAGTCTGTGACTGCGGCCTAACAAGGGGGGGATATTCATGGCAGCGTTATTTGTAAACGAATTGAATCGCTTGACCGGACGAAGCGTCGAAGTTGCATTTAACAACAGTATGGTTGAAGGAGTTATCGCGTTCGCGCGCGCGGATCTCTTAGGACTTGTGGAGTCAGTGCCCGGATATGCTCCGACTAACCAAGTTCTTTACATTGCGATTGATGCGATTGACTTCGTAAGGCTGCTGTGATGTTTCTAAACATCAATAGGGACGGCTACTCATTAGCCGTCCTTTTACGTTCGACATGCAGACGTCGTACGCAGATGGGGCATTGTTAGGACATGTAACTCCCTACGAGGCTGTGAGGCGTTTCTGGTTGGAATGCAACTACTTATGCGACGACTTACTGCAACGAAATTCCGGTGAACGTGACGGGCCCAACGACATTCGCAGAGTTGAGCGATGGATTCGTCACCGTGGCGACGAGTTGGTATGAGTGGTAACCTGCCGGCACGTTTGAATCGACTGCCGAGAACGAGACCGTCTCATCTTGTGTGGCACTAACGGAAGCCTCGGCGAGTGTTGTAAAGATAACCCCTGTGTCTCTGATGATTGAAAACAGTACATCTGGGGTTAACAAGGTAGCTGAGATGCCTACAGTCGCCGACAAGAGTACCTTGTTAGGCGCTGCACCAGTGGCCACGCCAAACGCTGCAAGGACAATGTTCGAGGGTGTTCCAGGAATCGCTCGAGATAACGAACCATTGGTTGTTCCTGGGGTACTAGTACCTGCATCATATACAGTAAACATATAGATCATCTCCCTTACCTTTCCACAATATGTAGACAGGCTTGGAGATGTCTTGGCGCGTGACATTGATGACCAAATATTTTTGTTGGTACAAAACACTGTGAGACGATGCGGGCACGCGTTTATTTGTTAGGCCCAGCCTCATAGACTTGGAACTCCTCTATGGTGACTCCCCAATGATACCTATTGCCGATGTTCTCTTTCATTTTAGATAATTCTGCCTCACTCACCTTGGGTTCCTCGACTGTATCCCAGATTGTAATCCATTTGTGCTCGCCGTTTTCATAATCCGCAAGGAAGTTTGCTCCGACAAATCCATCTTGATCACAGAGCCATACCATCGCTTCATGCGCCATACGTTCGGACTCGTGTTTTGTATCTGGTCCCGTAACAAATGTAATCACATGTGCGTACATCGAGATCCCCCCCAAAAAGTCAACGTGATCGATTTCACGTTATGTGGTGGAGAAGGAGTTTGAACCTGACTATGGCCCTTATACGGTGCCAAAGCGATTGGACATGAAAAAGTATCACCTTGGTCCGCTGTCTCTCGACGCGCTCGCCGACGTAGGTCACAGTGGGCGCGGCTACCTTGTTAATGATCCGGTCGAATTCGTTTCCAAAGTGTAGTTCACGTAAGGTTCGCATAATCATTCCGTTGCCCGGATACACTGGTAACGACACAGACAGTGGGCATCCATTCATTATCGGCGATGATGATGGATGCCCTCTTTCTTTGTGATCCGCGCCCCAGTGCACCGGTGGGTGATGACATCTAAGGGCGTGGCTTTTTCATGCCCAGAAAACATGACTGTTTATATTTTGGACCGTATGTGCGTAAAGAAAAATCCGCCCTCTGTGCAGGGGCGGATAAGAATAAGGGCTTGAGATACCATAATACACTTCTTGGATGATCTTGCAACGCAATAGGTCGCGTCTATGAGCCCGGGCCCGATCCGGTGAGTTCTGTAGGTGTATATCGCACCATCCATCGGATATCCTAAAAATACTGAGTGCATGCTGCACGATGAAGGACCGCGCCCATCACGAGACGATTAAAGGGCGCGGTTTATCACTTCTTCTGAATTTCATCATTTTTCATTCGACCCCGGCACCATAAAGCCCAAAGCCCATATCCTACATTGAGTAAGACGCCATATAAGCTATGGTCAAGCAGGCAAACGATTGCAAATATAATACTGAGATAGATATCAAACGATAAGAAGCGTTTGTTTAATCGATAATAGCGTCTCACTGTAACACCCGTTTCGTTAACTCTTTGTGTTTATCTTTCCCGAGGCAGTGTGACGAGATACATCTCTCCATAAGTGGTGCGACATGCTTTGTTACCGATTCATTTGATCTGGAATTTCAATGATCGCCTCATTCTCAGTCCTCATGTTCACTCTCTTCCAAAGGCCATAGTTCATCCACTGTTGTACCGAGTGCCCGAGCGATCTTTTGGGCGTGTCTTAAAGTTGGTACGGTGCCATTGGCGATTCTACTTATTGTATTCCTTGGTATACCAGTCATCCGCATTAGGTCCTCTTGGAGAATACCCGCATGTACCAAAGCTAATTTCAATTTCGTTGGTTTACCCATCCTTTATCACCAAATGAATCATTCACCATATTCAGTGATCATTCCTCCTTTAAAATGATTTTTCACCATTGATGGAATATGGACAGGCTTTCTTGCAATATCCTCTTACCAGTCAGTGATTAGTCACAGCACTATCCAGTGAGTGGAGGGGATTGCATAGTTCAATTAGTTGCGGTTGATACGGGTAGAAGCGGTACAAAGGTCGTAACTGACGGAATGAGGGATTACTTCCCGTCAGTACTCGGTGAATTTCGTGAACTCCGACTTGAACGGAAAATGAACCGGACGGACATGGTCATTGAGTACAAAGATCAGCGTTACTACGTAGGTGAAGTTGCGCGTGATGAGTCTGTGTCCGGAGCGCAAATGATGGTTAAGACCAAAGCGCACCAGGATACGAAGATATTTGCTCTGGCCGCACTTCACCATGTTGTGCCGAACGGGGCGCATCTCTTCGTTGTCACCGGCGAGCCTATTGATAATCACACTGCTGGGGAAAAACTGCGTATGAAACAGTTGCTTCTGGGCAGTCACGACATCACGGTAAATGGGGAAGAGAAACATTTTGACATCGTGCGAGTGGAGGTAGCTGCAGAAGGTGCAACAGCGGGATGGGCACTCCACCGTCCAGGGCGTTACCACATAGTCGATGCCGGGAGTCGAACAGTCAACTTTGCAACAATGGATGGCGGTAGATGGATCGACCGGCTAAGCGGTTCCATGGATTTTGGCCTCGAAACGGGTCAAAACATAAGTCTCTCTATGTTCGCTCGTATGACTATCGCAGAGCTGTCGCGGCGGGTCGGCTCACTCGCACCAATTGTTCTCGTAGGAGGTAAAGCAGACGCACTGGTTGAGTACATGGAGCAATACACAAGCGACGTTGAAGCGCATCCCGATCCACTCTATGCAAACGCAAACGCTTTCTACGCATTGGGGGTGAAGGCACTTGAAACCGCAACAGCGCAGCAGTAAGTGTGCAATCGTCAATAAGACAGTAAGTTTCAATGTTGAAGACCCATATCAGGCTGAATTGCTCAAGAGAACACAGCAGTTCCCTAACTTTAGTGCCGCAGTTAAACGATGGCTTGCAGGGGAGAGTGTAGTTTCAATACCAATGGTCCAGTTGCAAAGTGAAGCCGCTTCAGTTGCACAGGCGGTCGTTCAGCCTCAAGAAATAGAGTTCGACCCAGTTAGTGCTTTGTTCTAGCACTAGTCACTGACCAGTCAGGAACTAATCATTGACCGGTAGTGGGGGAGGGTGGGTTGGGTACCCCGTACCGGACATATTTTGGCTCCATCGATAAGGAGGGGCGTGAGTGAGCAGGGGAGACAAGAAAGTTCAATTTGCTCCGTATGTACCAATTTGGAGCAAGGAAACAGTGGTCTGTATCAGCAAACACTTGAACCTGCCGATGGGAGACACAGCGGGCGCTCTGGTGATGGAAGCGCAACGGCACATGACCGTGTTAGACAGATTGTCAGTGTTCTTCTGGAGGACGCTACGGCGAGGTGACACCGTTTGGCCGGGACGCGATGACAGGGACGACATCAAGACTCTTATCGACTTTCCATACGACAAGTGTGAACGCCTAAAGTTTCGACTTACATCTGAGGACCGACACCTGGTCGATGATCTCTTAATGGCTCTGGCCGTTTCTGCCGACCACATGATGGCCGCCCTGCTGCTTATCGCAGTACAAGAGCCGCGGATAGTACGCGTTATCGCGCCGCGCTTTGTACCGCGTAGTCGCTACTCAATTGAGAGGAGAGTTGCCAAATGGCATGGATCTTCAGTCCGATACTAAACGTTCCACGTGTGACCATGAAGAAATTCGAGGACTTGGTCGAGGAGGTTACGTACATCGAATCTGGTCGGGAGTTAGATGGAACCCAGGCACGCGTCATGGCCGAGCAACTCATGATTCGTGTGCTCAATGAATATGTCGACCAGCACTTTGGCGAATCGGCCAGATCGGCTGCCGAGATGTTTATCAATCGTAAGAGGATGGAACGTATGTTGTGTGACTAAGAATAGCGACCCGCGCTAGGTGATGAAGCGAAAAAGTGTTTCGAGATCCGAAGGTTAGAAATTTGTTAGAAGTCACCCTATGAAAACACGAAAGGGACCTCGGGCAAATCCCGAAGTCCCTTGCTATGCTTGGTGCCGAGAACCGGACTCGAACCGGTACGGGGTTGCCCCCGGCAGATTTTAAGTCTGCTGCGTCAATTTCGATTTTAAAAACGCGATAATATCGCGCTTAATCACGACTTTGCGATTGGTGCCGTGACGGACTACCGTCAGTATAACGCAGATTAACGCATGTGTGAACGCTAGATTGCGGTGTTCGGGCGGTGATTGGCCGTCATGCTCAGTCCTTGTCGTTTAAGTACAGCTTAACTCGCTTTCCATAGTGTAGTAATTGTTCAACACCGATCGAATTGTCCAAATACATACTAGGAACCACAAAATGGATAAGCGCTTCGAAGTACTCAATGAACTGAAAATAAAAATCCATGAGTTCGTGTTCCCACGATTTGAAATTGAGTTCACGCCTCCTAAATGCGTGTAGATCAATTTCGTTATACTTGAATCCGGTAGTTCCGTCATTCGAGCCAATTCCGGGTATGTAAAAGGTGCCTCGGTGCTTAAGGTAGTTGTATTTCTCCCTGAATACCTGAACGGAATTGAAGTAATTTGTAATGTGATCTCTGAGTTTAAACTCACGTGCGAGAGTAAGCTGACAGAGCAATTTCTCTAAATCAAATTCTTTGGCGGCTTTCTCAAGTAAATCATCATATAACAAATCGAGTGACTCTTCTTGAACATACAACCACGTGGCTTGCCAGGAAAAATCAATACATGCGTTAAAATGGAATAAAGCTTGGTACAGTTGTTGTGCTCGGAAGACTAACTTGCCGTTTTCGTCGTGGACGAGTTCCCCGTAGTCGTCCGAATCATAAAAAATAAGTGCTGCCCGAGCATTACAAAACGAATAGTATACGTCACCAATTTTGAAACACGCAGCAACCACGTTAGCTGGATACTTAACGTAGTGAGTACCGGCAGGCATGTATTTGTTCCAGTCGGGCAGCTCAAAGGGCATTCGATCCCTTATTACTGTCATTTGCATCACCGTACCCTTTTGTTTGTTAGCTATCTTCCAGTGGCCACAGGTCGTCTATGCTCGTATTCAACGCCCTCGCGATCTTTTGTGCTGTCCTCAAATTGGGCAAAGCCTTCCCGTTAACAATTTTATTGAGCGTATTTACGTTTACCCCCGCTTGTTCCGCCAGCCAGTTCTGTTTAATCCCGTTTTTATCGAGTATGTGCCTTAATTTCGAGTGTTCGCTCACAGTAATCACCACGTGACTGATTCATCGCTGGACGACCATTTTCCTGTCGTATGATACGGAAAAATCCTCGTCCAAGCATATTGCCAAGCTGCCACGTCGTATCATCCACCATCAACAAAACGATAGGCGGTGTGGTGTTATGGCATACGGTGAGAAGCGTCGAGCTGTATCGTTTAACCTCGATAATCCCCAGGAACGCGCCATGTTCGAGTACACGAAGCGCACCAACTTCAGCAAGCTCGTGAAGACGTACCTGGCGCGCGAACTCAAACGTCAGCAACCAGCGCAAACACAGCCCCAGTCATCGTCCATAACGGTGCGTGTCGGAGGTGAGTCTCGATGATCCTCATTCCAGCGTTAATGTGGGCGACGACAAATCCGATGGTCCTCGGTTACTTGGTCGCCGGCACGACAGTAGGCGCAAAGGTTCTACTAGGCGGCACTATCGGTTTACTCGCGGTACACGCAGCGGGATTCTGATAAGGAGGGGCGCATATGTCGATGTTCTCATCATCGGTGATGAACAAGGATAGTCTCGTTTGGGGTAGTGATGGGCATCTATCGCAAGCGGATAAGGCGGCGATACACGACCACTTTTCCGCGATTATCGGCATTCTACAGCACGCAGGAATGGACCGTGTGCATATCGTCGAGTTCTTACACGGCTTACTCAATAACTGGTGGGTCGACATGACGATTCACGTGTGTTCAGCACTCGCGGAGGTGGTCGGCATATGAGCGAGAACAAGTTGACCGCCGAGACGTTGGCGCTGCATGGACTATTCGGTTTCATGGGCTATAAGGCGATGGAGAAGGTTGTTACTGCGTTCTCGTTTCTTGGCTCGACAGACGGTGGCATAACGGGTGGCCACGTGCTAACTGCGGTGAGTGGTGCGGTGGGATCGGGTCTCTTCGTTCCGGTGTGCTGCGCGTTGTGTGCGGTACCGCTCATCATTAAACTGGCCGGTACGATTCGCCATCGGTACACAAAGCATCGCGAAGACTTCGGGGGTGACGAATGGTATGCCGAGTACGTTGAAGAATTGGCGCATTCCTATCGGAAAGACACGCTATAACCAGACGGTTTTCTGCAATTTCAATAAAGTCCACCACTGGAAGGTCGCAGGAGCTACCGGAAGCGGTAAGACGGAGTTCTTGCGCTACCTCGTGACGTATATGTGCATGAAATACTCGCCGGACGATGTGCAATTTGCGATCGTCGACCTAAAGAACGGCGTCAGCTTTGCACAGTTTCAATGGTTTCCACACGTACGCGGCGTCTACAAAACTGTGCCAGAGGCGGTTTCGGCGATCCATGCCGCACACGAAACGATGGTTGAGCGGCTACAGGAAGTCGAACGTCTTCGCGCTGTATTCCAACCGGAACCTGTGTATCCGCGACTCATCGTTCTCATCGATGAGGGCGGCGAATTGGCACCAGCAAACGCGGTACTCGACGAGGATAAAGAGCTACGCAAGGCCGCGATGCATTTGCTGTCGTCGGTGGTGCGAATCGGACGTGAACCGCGCGTAAATATCATCTACGGAACGCAGCGGCCGGATAATGACACGCTGCCCGTCTCGATACGCGGCCAGATGGAAGGCGTCTTCTGTTTCCGCACGGAGAACGAACTCGATAGCAAAATTGTGTTGCGTCACGAGGGTGCAGAGAAACTGCCGTGGATACCTGGGCGTTACCTATATAAGTCGCCGTTAGTCAAATACGACATCGAGGTACAGAGTCCATATATACCCGATAAGGTGCTCCGGCGCATTATTCAACCGCTGATTCGCTGCGAATCGCAACGAACCGCAACACAGCAAAGCGATGCGATGTGTACGGACAATCAGATGGCGGATGGTGATGACGGCATCGGCTTGGAAACCCGCGAAAAACGTAGGCGGTGGGGTCGTTCTGAATGAAAACTTCTTTATATGAACCGTTTTTTAAATTCTCGTTGGCTTTCGCCGCTGCTGCCCGCATTTTTTCGACTCGGCAGCTTGCGAGCCATCCGTTTATTAGCGGTTGCTCGCAACCCGTGACGCGCGCTCAGCAGTTTTTATGGGCGCATGGCGATACCTTCGAGAAGACACGAGGCGCCGGCGACAGTCCGTGGCTATGGCGCCTCACAACCGCAGCGAAACGCAAGTACGGATACACCTTTAAGTCCATTGCCGGCGACACGCAACGACGCGCGCACTGGCTCGGTCTCGGTGACTTATGGCTTGCTCTGACATACGCAGGCGGTCGACCAACGCATTGGACCACGGAACCGCATGCGCAATTTGACGTCGACTTCACCTGGAACGGTAAGCGTGTGCTTGCAGAGTATCAGCGTAGCGAATTGTCGCCGAAGCGATGGAAAGAAAAATGGGATAAACGACTCGCATGGTACGAAGCGCAGAAGTTCGACGATGAACCGTATGTGCTACTCATCGTCACGACGGAACAATCGGATGCCGCGATTAAGGCTCCGGAGGGTACGTATGTATGCCGCGACGTCCGCGACGTTCCGCGAACAATTCAACGTATGAGGTGATCGGTTTAGGGAACGGGCGAAGCAGGACGTGCATCCATTCAGTCAGACTGGCATGAAACACCTCGGCAAAGCGGCCGTTACGAAATCGGACGTTGACCGTTTGTCTGACAAGGTGGAGGAAACAAGAAGTGACCTCCATAAAGGGATCTCCGACTTGTATCATATGCATAGCAAAAACGACGAGTATCTGTTTCGGCAGATGGATAAATTGCACGACGTGGTAAATTAACAAGGGCAAATGATTAAAGAATTGGTGGACGTCATCAAGAATATGGGTGGCCTCGGCTGATACAGTCGGGGGCTTTTATTGTCTATAAAAATTAAATTTTATCACAACGTTCATAAAACAGAACGATTCATTGCGTTATAATGAACAAAGTGAAAATAAGGTAAAGAGGTGGGAATCCATGAGACAGAGTTTAAAAGCAGTGGTTTCTGCAACGGTTATTTTCGGAACGTTGTTTCCTACAACCTTTGCAGCTGTAACCACGGGACAATCTGCCGTGAAATCCACAATTACTGTAAACGGATCAACTCTGAGCAATCCTTATGAACTGGTATTGAAGGATGGGAGTACTGAAACAGCGTACATGCCCATGTACTACATTGACCAAGCTTTGAGTAAAGGTGGATATAGTCCCTCATGGAACGGAACAACTCATCAATGGAAACTAACCACTACTGGAAATGTGAACCTGTCCAAAATCAAGGTTGGTAGTGGCAACACATCGATATATGTAAACGGGAAACTTGCTAAGAAGATTAATACGGTTGTCGATGTAGATCCTGCGTCGGGTAACAAGAAAACAAAAACAACTTTCGTCCCGATTTATTACGTGCAACAGTTGCTGAAAGCTGCTGGAGTCCAGAATACCTGGAATGGGACAGACCACGTGTGGGCCGAGACTGTACCTTCAACAACTGGCGACGAGATCGTTGCGTTAGGTGATTCGATTACGTACGGGTACAATTTAGGTAATAACTTGGCTCCTTCCCAATACGCATTTCCGTTCCAAATTGGAAAATCAGACGGGAATACCCCAGTAGACGACTTGGCGCAACCTGGTTTTACCTCAAACGACGTACTATCACAATTAAGCAATCCGTCCACCGTGGAAGAGATTAGTAAGGCAAGTATTATTACTCTTGATATCGGTAGCAATGATTTATTGGGGACTGCCCAAGATATTATTGAACAAATTGAACAAAATCCGTCTTACATCCCGACCCAGGCTGATATCGCAAGCCTCCAAAACGCTTTACAGCAATTTGGTCAGAACTTGCCTAAGATTATTGCTGGTATCAGACTGCACAGTTCGGCACCAATCGTTTTATACAATATTTACGATCCGTTCCCGAGTGGAACACCATTGCATTCAATTGCTGAGGAATTTATCCCAGACGGTAATCAAGTTATTGCTCAGGTGGCATCCAACACAACTAATTGTTACCTTGCGGATGCTTACACGGCCTTTAATGGAAATCAGGACACATTGGTTCGAGTTGCTGAGTCAGATGTGCACCCGACCATCGAGGGTCAGATTGTTTTGGCACAGTTGGCCGAAAAGTCACTGGGATTACCCTTGACTCCCGCAGGTGGGGTGGCAACTGGTACTCCTACAAGTCCCGCCTCAACGAATTGATTGGACACGGTATACGGGCATATGCAATGACCGTAATCAAAGGTGAGAATGATTGTTGTGAAGGTCTCCGTCAATGGCGGAGACCTTTCTGCAACTGATGTATCGCTTATCCGCACCAAAACACCATAAAGCGAGCCATCGCAGGATTCGCCACTATCAGGATCGAACAGGCGTTCCTCTGGCGCCTAGGTGTATTAGGTATCCGAGGACTCGTCACAAGGGATGTGAGAGGGCAAGTTTTTTGTGGAAACGCAAAAAGGCCGTGTGACGACGACCGCATGCCGGCCATTTTGCGTGATCACCAAGATGAACGATTTTGGCTCGACCGCAGTGTGACGGATCTGGATGAATTGCTGACAGTGATCGGGCCGTATCCAGAAGACGATATGTACTGGTACAAGGTCGATAAGATGGTTGGTAACGTGAATAACGATTCGGAGAAGTGCGTGGAGGAAATCAAGTGATGCATTCTGACGGGAGAACCTGGACAGATCCTTAAATTTTAAGCCTAATGTTATAACAGAGACAATCGGTTGCAATACTAGAAGTCATAGAGCGAACGGAGGGCACGCTTATGGCGTTCATATCAGCAACAGTCGAAATCATTGGCACACGACCGCTTTTGTACCATTGTTTCACGCCCGATACCCTTTCCCTCGAGAAACAGGAGCGTACAGGTCGCGCAGGTAACGATCCGGAAGAGTGGAAACGTACATTCACAGCGACGTCTAGCGGACAACTGTTTCTAGATCCGTCGTACATATTCGGCTGTTTGAAGGGGGCGGGCAAGTATACAAAGAAGGCGCGAGGGTCGATTCAAACGGATTTGGTCTCCACGCTTCTGGTCACGGGCGATCGCATACTCCTCGACCGCTATATACCTGAAGATCTCAATACGATTACCCGTGACTCAGAGCAGCCGATTTACCTCGATGTACGGTCCGTGCGTAATCCCACGACGAAAGGGCGTAATATCCGGTATCGCCTGGCGTTGTCACCAGGTTGGTCCACTCAATTCAACGTGATGTGGGATAACACGTTGGTAAATCGCGAGCAGATGCGCGCGGTGTGCAATGATGCGGGTCAGCTAGTCGGACTTGGTGATGGACGGTCGATCGGCCTAGGCCGCTTCCAGGTGGTTTCGTTTGAGGTGCGTGATGCCGCGTCGGCGACCGCCTAAAGACGTTTGGATCGAGTCGATTCGTCCCGCAGTATGGAACCGTGATGGGCGCAAATGTGTGCGCTGCGGGGCGCAGGTTGCGCTCGACGACTGCCACATCGATCATATCCGGAGCGGGAAGCTCGGCGACAACACGATGAAGAACTTGCGTACGCTGTGCCGGCGATGCCACGTACTCCGCGCTGACCATCGCCATCAAGGCATGATCGCTAGTGCGTTACGTGACGGCATCATACCGCCTAATTGGCGCGAACTGGTGTGGGAAGACGACCAATAGTCGAAACGGCGCAGTGCGCGCTGTACGCCGGAATTGACCAAACCGGCGCTGATGAGACAGGTCACTGAGGCTTGGCGAGGTAGTGGCGAGGCGAGGCTAGGTACGGCGAGTTCTGGCAAGGTTAGGCTAGGTCTGGTAAGGTTAGGCACGCTATGGCGAGGGTAAAGAGGGGTGTGCTGATGCGCGCCCCTTTTTCGTTCGGGCAATCGAAAACTTCCGTATGATGGGAAAATGGCTTAACGGCGCGGATTTCCGACAATGTGACGGCATCGAAAATGACGATTTCGCCACGTTTCATAGGCCCGTACGTGGTTTATTTCGTATATAGGTGGCGCGAACGCGAGTCTCGAACAAAAGTTCAATGAATGGGCGTTTCTGTGCTGATGCGCTTTCGCTCAGCGGTTTTGCGAAAACGTCCGATTCGGTTTCTAAAGCCACTCAAAGTACACCTCGCGCCAATACATCAATATCGGTTGACGCACATTTACCACCTTCTTCCCGACGCATTTACTGATCAGAGTACCGGGTTTTCAGTTTTAGAGACAAAGGAAAAAAGAAAAAATAATTTATTGAGACGGTTTTTGTGGGAACAAATGTAAAAAATAATGTACCGCAGTATGCCCAACTGAAAGCGAGTGACGATATCAATGGTATCGCAATTGGTTCACGATCATGATGGGGAAACAGTGGATTACGCGTTGCGTAAGGTTCGACATGCCAGCTAAGGTCTCTGACCTTTTAGATTCACGTGTGGCCGACTGGCAATGACGTCACAGTTAGGATACAGCGGCCGCAGGAGACAGTCCATCACCTACAGGAGAATCCAAGGTCGTATTGGAGACATCCCGTGCCGATGCCTTCGAAAACAGGTCCGTCGGTTCCCAAATCCGACTCATTCCCTACGCATCAACTCACCCACTTGCAATCCTCTGGCTGTTTATCGAAAACGAAGCCCTTGAACGATACATGACGGAGATAGTGCAAGTCAGTCCGCTCCAGGTACTGCACACGGCAACATAGACGCGGCTCAATCCACTGAACTCCTTTCTCCTCATGTGTATGCAACTGCTTTGCTATACCGAGAAACGCATGCCGCTCCTCCGGCTTAAATCCGAACTCAACGGTCGCGACGCGCTTGTTCTGCACCGTGGGGAAATTGAGCCCGACGATAAGACCAAACTGCGGATTCATCCGGTATCCAAGGATCACCGTGTCGATTTGTCGCCAGTTCTTCACCTTTATCCACTGTGTTGACCGGGTGTCTATCGCGTATTTGGAGTCGAGACGCTTGGCAACAATGCCTTCCCATCCCCACTCTTCAGTACCTTTTTTTAGACGTATACCGTCACCGTGCACGCCCATCGTGGGCACAATGATATCAGAAGGGTCTAGGATGTCCGTAAGTATCTTCTTGCGCTCACTCAGCGGTAATCCGGTGCGATCCTGGCCGTCGTAAAGCACGTCAAAGGCCACGAAGGTCACTGGATGTGTGGATACTGCCTGAGCGATCCGACGTTTATCCGGAATTCGCCCACGGAATTGGAAATCGTCGAATATCGAACGATTATTGCGGATACACACACCCTCGCAGTCGAGTATAGCTGCATCGGCCTTGATTGCCCGCCGCACGGCCTCGAGTTCAGGGAATTTGGCGGTCACGTTGCGACCATTCTTCGTGAATGCCTCGATACGGTCACCCTGCTTGTGAAGCAGGATTCTCCATCCGTCCCACTTAGGCTCAAAAATATATCGTTCATCATCAAACGCTTCTGGCTTAAGAGTCAGGAGCATCGGCTTAATCGGGGTAAATAACATGACTATCACCTACATATCATTGTTACAATGATTTACAAAAAGGTACATAGGTGGTTAATGGAACGGATGCGATATGCGATTAACGGAATTAACGGTCGTGTGCAGAGCATCACCAATTATGCAGATCATTACCTGTTACTGAGATAAGCCGTTCCACTGGTATGCGTCGGCGGCCTCCGTCAGTAATCAGATGCAACTCACCCGCATACATCGCAGGCACGCCCTCACACACCTCGTTCTCGATCGGCCCAAACAGCGTCAAGCGCACGAATGAGGCTGAATCAATAGCGTCGCTGATCACATAGGACATCTCTTCCCACTCATGCTGGGATAACGTCGGCTTGGTCCGACGATCCTTAGTGTTATGATAGCGGCTCATGGCGCCTCGATGCTCAGGTAACACCAATCGCATCATTTCAAACACGTTCCCTTCGTCGATCTTCATGAAACCACCTCATCAAGCATAGTGCCCACCAATTTTGCCGGACCTATCGAGAAGTTGACCCGCTCCCGTTAAGCTCACCGCGCGCATCAAAGCCGTTTCCCCGAATCGTTCGTGAATCTGATCTACCACGGCATACAGATCCTTGCGTTTCGGTACGTCGTCAAACAGAGACAACTGAAGCGCATCCGTGAACTGCAACATATCAACGCCCACACTCACCGCTCTAACCCCTGCCCTGGTATCCCAATGGCGGTCAAGGAGTGCCAGCAATTCCGGGTAGAGTTCTTCAGGAGAGTTCGTGTGACGGGATAATGTCTTCGCCTTCCAGAAGCCGCCTTCCAACCGCTCGTAGGTAAGGCCTAGCCCAACGCGCCGACCACTTTGATTAGCTCGACGCAGTCGATAGCAAACCTCATCGAGCAATTCTAGAATGACGACCGCGACCTCCGACCGCTCATAAAAGTCCCTCGGGAGCGTTGTGCGATGCGAAAAACCCTTGTGAGGCGCGTGGTAGCTGTTCGGATTGATCTCACTGATATCCTGACCATTGGCCCAACGATGAATGACATCGCCCCAGACGCCGAATCGTGCTCGCAGTTGCCCTATCGGTATGCGTGCGACATCGCCAATGGTATCGGCCTTAAATTCACGTCGAAGAGTATCAGCGCGACGTTTTAGCCCCCACATCTCTTCAACCGGCAACGGGTGCAACTTTGTCGGAATGTCTTCCTCTGTCCACCACACGATGCCACCGGGCGTTCTCTTCGACTTTGCGTTGGTCATCTTGGCGACCCATTTGTTCGGGCCCAGTCCTATCCGGCATCGGATACGAAAGGTGTCCCATATCTTCGCCTGAAGCTTCCGCGCAGCCTCAATCGGATCAGGAAACAATGGCGAGTCGGCAGGCATTGCAAAAAAGCCCTCGTCGACACTGAACTGTTCCTGTAAGGGGAAGTGGAGTCTCATCGTTTCCTGAATACGCACGGAAGTCTCGAGATAAAAGCCCATATGCGGTCGCACGACAATAAGCCTTGGAACAAGTCGCTGAGCCTCGCCTAGTCGCATAGCATTGCTCACACCGAATTTCTTGGCGGTCGGCGTGGCCGCGAGCACTATGCCAGAGCGTCTGGCCGGGTCACCAGATACCACTAAAGCCGGGTCGGTCGAATCGTCGAACTCCTTACGGCGCGCGGCGTACTCTGGTCTCGAAGCGACTTCACACGACGCGTAGAAACTTTGCATGTCACATAAACCGTAAATCCACTTCATGGGACTAACCCAGTCCGCTTTGCTCGATTCTTTACCTCGGCATCAAGCATCTTACGCATGTAGATCGCTTCGTCCGTGATGTGTTCGTCCTTGTATTGCACCCATATATCATGCAGATTGTCTTTGCGGTCAACGATGGATAAACCTTCAGTTCGTATCTGTTCCTTCAAGTTTACGATTTCGCGGGATATGTAATCCTGAAGCAACTCCATGATGAGCAAGTTCCGAATGATGGCTGTCGGACGTTGCATGATAACACCCCTAAACAAGAACATATGTTCTGTTTGATGAAGGTATTATACGTTCGGCAATCACGAATATGCAAACGTATGTTCGATGTAAAACCAGGAAATCAGTATATAAGGGGGTGTTTGGAGCATGAGATGAAGGTGGCGGAACTGGAGGCGGATGGCGTTTGGATGGAGATGGAGGATGGGGTGTTGGTAAGGTATGACGTAAGCTTGGGTTAATTGTTATATTATGTTTGTTGAGTGCGAAGGAGGTTCCAGGGTGAAAGTTTGTTTAACTTACAGAGGAGGTTGTTGTGATAAATCGCGTTAATAAATTTTTGCTGTATGTTTCAGTATCTGCTTCGGTGTTAGCACTTATATTTTTTTTCTACATGACATTGGATGTGTGGCGCTTGAGTGATGCGTCAATCGGTTTCATAGGTGCAATTATAGGTGGGTTCATCAGTGGAGTTCTGACTGTAGGCGGGGTGGTTCTTACATTAAACAAACAGGACAATGACCGAAAAAGAGAAGAGGATCGTAAATTCCTCGAAAATTACCCACAGAAATTCCTATATACGACACGCATTCAAAGACGGATAGGACACTTGATTAACATATCTTTGTATGAACGGCAGAAACGATGGAGCGCGCTTGTTCGATCTAAAGATGAAGTAGCTGCGATAACTGAAGAGATTATAAGGGTTATCGGTGGAAGATATGCCATTGTGGCGGACAGAAAGGCCTTATCTTTTAGTTCCATTGAGGCAATTAACGAAACAAAAATAGCCCGTTTAGCAAACACGGGTAAAGCAGATGAGTACTTTGAAGAACTGGACAAACAAATTGAACATTTTACAGAAATTATAAATGGACTAGAAATGATTGTTAGTACTTATAAGGGAAACTTAACTGATATGCATACCGAAATAAGTGCAAAGTTTAATTAATATTGAAGAGCGTTAAAAGGACAGCCGCTCGTCAGTACGGCCGTCCTGAAGGCGAAAGTGCAATTGAAAGCGTCTTGGGATACCATCCGCGACACCACTGATTATATAGCTGCCATGTAAAGGGTGGATGGAGACGGCATGGCGATCATACGGAGTACTCCTATACAGGTTGCGAAAGTCCGCATAGGAACGGTAATGACAACCCTCAGCAGCGCAACATCAACCGATAAGCAATCAGCGATTTGCGCAGCAACAATCAACAGTAACGCAACAGCGGAACGCAGCCTCGGTTACGACACATCGCAAAACTTCGTGTTGCAGTCGCAATTGGTCCCAGGGTCGCTGCGTTTGCGCGCAAACCATCGTATCGCAGAGCGCGAATCGTCGCAGGTTAAGTTGTCGGCATACGTCGCGGAAGTCGCAGGAACCAGCGTTTACGTTGAATATTGGCCAAGTGATGCGCTAGTTCATCGCGTTGCCACACGATGACATCGTTCGCTTTCGCTAACTGCAATGCGTTTTCGGTGAGGTAGTTGTTAGTGATGACCATCGCAGCATCGGCCTTGTAGAACCGTACAGCGGCGACAGCTTCTTGGACAGCGGCGAGGCTGACTTTATCACTGTAGCGCTTGCACTGTACCACATAGCGCTTGCCGGACGGATCCTTTAGTACGAGATCCGCGCCGTAGTCGCCGGAGCGCTTCGTTCCAGTCACGACCCAACCAATGTCACGGAAGTACACCATCATCCTGTCTTCAAACTCGGTCCCTTCCATCGCATCTATTTGTTCCATGCCGGCCTTGCGCAGGTTCTCGATACGACGGACCCTCGTGCCTATAGTAACCCAAAGCAAATAGCACATGGCCCCCGCAAACTCGAACACATACACATACTTTGTCGCGAATGCGATGTTGAACGCCCACCACCCGAAGATTATCCCGTACACCTTCATCTTACGGACGGGCTTTGTACCACGTTGCAACCACTGCATAGCCTTAGTGGGCATACGATCACCTCGTGATTATTTTTACCAAAAAAATACACGTTGAGTCGAAGATTTCGCATGTCCGTAAACTCCGCGTAACCACGCGGTTATTCGGTGATCTTGCGAGCATTCGAAAACGACAACTTTGTCGTGTTTAGCAAGCGTGACTGCAGTACTTTTGCGAAACTAGAGTTGCGTTTACACACAAAGAAAAAAGAGAGAAAGAAAGAGAGATTTATTGAAACGGGTTTACATCCTAATATTTGGGTATTGAATAGATGAACAAGACTGCGATCACAAAAGGCACCCTTGTCAGGTGCCTCTGTACAGCTGGTTATTCGGCTTGTTTCGCTTGTGAGGAATATATTTACAAATTAATGAAATTAAGGTATAATTGATATACGAACATTGGTTCTGTCCGTGGCGGGTTCAATTCCCGTACTCCCAAGCTGGAATCACATAGACGTGCTTCTCAACAGCAAGTGGGGGTTTGCGGTAATCCCAGTGATAATCGCGAATCTTGTTTCCAGTGCAATCCCGAATGTTTTAAAGGCAGCAAGTAAGAAAAAGGGGCTGGTGTTGATGAGAGTACAAAACCTTACGGTCGCGCTCGTACTGGGAGAATGGTACACGGTTTAACTAGCGGGCGCGACCCCAAATATCTCGTCGAAAGGCGTTTTCGAGGTACCACAAGAGTGGTGCCTTTTGTGTCTTTAGTTATCTTAACGGATTAGAAGCCCTACGATTTACTGCTCAGTTCGCGGCATCTTCGTACTCTTTCACGAGCTTATAGAATGTTGTCCGCTTCATTCCGGCCTGTTCCATCGCAGCGGTTGCGGTGATTGTGCCGGCTTTCCACTCGTTGTAGGCGTTGACGAACGCATCGGTTATATCCGCTTTGGGACGTCCAAACTTGGCGCCGTTCTGCATTGCCGCATCAATACCTTCGCGTTGGCGCTTCCGGATGCGCTCACGTTCTTCCTCCGCAAGCCATGATAGGATTTGTAGCACCAAGTCCGAAATGAACGTTCCCATGCTGTCCTGGTACTTTGTCGTGTCCAGCAGCGGCATGTCAAGCACGACAATGTCGGCGCCGATATTCTTCGTGATGTCTTCCCATTCGTGTAGAATTTCTTCTTTATTACGTCCGAACCGGTCGAGTGAGTGGATATACAGGATGTCGCCTTTACGGAGATTACGCTTCATCAGCTGGTACTGTTCACGATTGAAGTCCTTACCGCTTTGCTTATCGATATATAGGTCACGTTCGTTAATACCGGCGTCCTGCATCGAGTTTAATTGACGTTGTTCGTTTTGATCCTTACTACTGACTCGAATGTATCCGAATTTACGATTATCCATTTCCGAACACCTCACACCGTTTGGTTGTTGAGTTCAGTGTATCAAGAGTGTTCGTAAATGTCTATATTTATAAACGAACATTCGTAAAGTAATTTTAAATGTTTCCGAACACTGATTACAACGGTATAATGCGGGTTCATCGACTGTCTGTTTTATGTTCGTAATGGTATACATAAACGAACATTACTCTGATTTATTTTATTTCCATTAGCAGTATGTTTAAATTGTTGTAAAAAAATCTATATAAAGGGGAATTTAATTGTCGAAGGAAATAAAGAGGAAGAATTCACAACCGAGACCGCGTGAAAAAGACGATATCAGTAATCCAGAAGGGTTTGTTATTGCATTGGCATTTATATTGCTTGTGCTAGGGGGATGGGTTCTTACACGCAACATTAGTAATACGAATTCATTTTCGACAGGGTTGTCGCTGCTTGTTTTTATTGTTTCATTTAACGACCTAATAACTACCTTACAGAGAAAGCAAACTGGTACAAGAACATATTACGTTACTGCTGTTGGTGGGCTAATACTGCTATTTTCTTTAAAATTTCATTCTTTCTCATTTGAACCTAGACTGGATTTAGCTCTATCCATATGGTCTGGGGCACTATATGCACTAAATTTGGGATTAAGGATCCTTTATTCCCGAAAACTGAAGGAATCAGAAAGAACAGTGCTTGAAAAAGAACTACAAAAACATATAGGAGAAGATGGCTTAAAGGCACTCCTCAATCACTCGCATATAAATCATATGTCGAACGATATATAATAAAATTTTCCTTTTAATCCCCGCTCGAGAGAATGGGGCTTTTGCCTAGCGCTATGGCATCCGCGTTACACATCAGCGGATTGCAGGGCGCTTTTCTGGCGGGGACACGAGCGGAATGATGTCGTGGCAAACTGGCTGTGTTCTGAATCCTTGCCTGGTGTCATTCCGACAGTCTTGGAACGATACAAGAGTGACTAATCGCTTTTGTCGTTCTGTCGCGAGTCCATTCAGCATTTGTACAATGAGTCGTGATTTATTGTTGATATCCGCCACACTCGCTATCTTTTGTCTATAACTACATACGGATCAATCGTTTATGCATCGAAGTCGACGGTGTGATCTCGTGTAACGATTATTGCACGTCATACCTAATCGGAGTTTGTAGATACCCGACCCGTGTGCAAGAAATATCCGACAGTGCGCTAGAGCGCCCGGCTCGACTTCGCGCACACGTTTGTACGATTCTGGCGATCATCCGCCCGATAAGCCACCACACCCATACCTGCGGTTTTTGATTCGTCGACATATCCAATTCCGCTCAAAAATTTTGTGCAGAAATTGCAAAACAGCCGCCTATAAACAAGTGTTCGGACAAGGCCGCTATCCAACGAGATAAACTCATACAAGCAAGTCGCCGGCCACGCTATATTCGAGATTGGACGCCGATTGAAGCACGTGCGCGATAAGGATTTAGCGAAAGGGCAGTTCAAGTCTTGGGCGAAGGATAACTGCGATTTCGATTCGTCCACGGCATCTCGTATGATTCAAGCGGTGGAACAATTTGGGGATGCGACGTCGCATCTGTCTACAGGAAAGATATTCGAAATGTTATCGCTCCCTGAATCCGTCGACCGCGCCGACTTCGTTCGCAGCCGCACACCGTCCCATCGACCGGCGAAACGAAAACGGTCGACGAGATGACGGTCAAAGAGCTGCGCGAGGTGAAGAAGGCGCTTCAAGCGGCGGAACAGGAAGCGCAACAAGCGCGCGGACGATGTAAGATATAGAAAACGGACGGGGGCATCCTTCTTGAGTTTTTCTCAGAAATTCTCTATGGAGTATCAAATTGTGGAGCGGATCATTCGGCTCAGCCGTCAAATGATTGACTCAATCTCGAGGGATTCCGAGCTCTACGATGAACTAATCGTGTTCCAAGTTAAAAGTCACCGAATGCTAAAGAGCACTCTTATCCTTGCAGACGCAGGGTACGCTGTCGAATGTGAAGCGTTTATACGGAGTATGCAGGAGTTGCTTGTTACTGCTAAATACATGCTACTCGACCCAAGGAAGCATTCTGAGATGTACAGGACATTTCGTTGGATTGAGAAATGGAAACAGGTTGAAGATTTATTTCGAGGCGCAGAGATGTCCCTACAAACAGATTCACTTACTCTAACAGACATGGCAAAGCAAAAAGCAGAATCGTATCAAATGTGGATGCAAAAAAATAAAAAGATGTACGACGAGGCGGTAAGCAAGAGGACTATGTGGGCTAAGGAGCTAAAGGAGAATGGTTATCGGAATCCGAAAAACACCTGGTCTCTTAAGTCACCTTACGATATGGCCATTGATTCGGGTATCGGTCATATTTATCTATCTCTCTACAGCACGATGTCTCATTTAGTACATCCGTCAACCCTGTCGATTTTCAAATACATCGATAATGGAAAAATTAAAGTGGAGCCCAGCGACAAGCATGTTGACCAATCAATAATAGGCGCTTGCGGATTCCACCTGTATATCACACAACTTATAGCTGGGTTTTACGAATTTGAATCTATCTGTGAGGAATGTGAAAACATCAGCCTTAAATTATCACAAATGACCGGCACCCTGTAATTAGTGAATTGCGTGGCGCCTCATCTGGGCGCCCCTTCTCGCTTATATCGCAGCCATGCGCGGCTTACTATCCGCATCGCCGTCTTATCGTCGGTAACCGTCGCCAATACCGCCGGGCCGAACGTTTTAAAGAATCGCAGTTGGCTCAATGTTCAACACCCCGCTCGTCGATAACACGTTGTACGAGTTCCGGATATACCACGTCATACCGCACCTCGCCGCGATCCCCTTCGTCGTCCTCGTCCGCAGCCGCCTCCACAGCATCGTATAGCGCGATAACGTCCGGAGTGATGACTTGTTCGAGGATTTCCGCTAAGTCGTTCGAGCGCAGCGCCGCTAGCACCCCAAGCGCAAACGCCTTGTCAGCGATCTCAAACGTAACGCCCGCAACATAGTCCAGCACGCGCTCCTCCGCGAGAGACGCGTTACCGTGCGCGAGGAATTTAGCGCCTGCGACCAGTGCATCCATCTCTCGCTTGTACCTTCCGCCTTGTTGCTCGAGACAGTGCTCCAATGCGGCCTCATGCGCCGTGTCGCGCGCAATGATGAATCCCTTTGTGTGCTTCACTTTGTATTACCTCCTTGTGGTGAACGATTCACAACATCGTGTTGATTTGTATGCTACATCTTGACAATTCACCAGTCAAGTGAAATTTTAATACCATAAAAGTAACGGATCACAATTTTATGTGAAGGAGATTTATATGATCCGGGTTAAGTTATCCGAGTTATTGGGGAAAAGGCGCAAAAAGGTTACGGAACTTGCGGAAGCCACCGGAATACATCACAACACGCTGTATCGCTTGTATCATGAGGATTCCACACGGGTGGACCTCGCGGTTTTAGAGAAGCTGTGCGAGTACTTTAATTGCCGTATTGAAGACTTACTGGAGTACGACAAAGACTACGTCAGAGAGATTAAGAAGAAAAATAAATCCGAGTAATTGCGGACAAATCGCCAATTTCATACGAGATAAGGAGCAGAGGGTTATATTTCGCCTTCTGCTCTTTCTTTTTGCCAAATTCGCCGATTCGGGGTGATAAAAATGCCGATTTCCGGGCCTTAATACGAGGAAATTCTTCCTCATACGGTTTCGGTCGCCGTTCACCAAAGCCCGCATCAAATCCCGTGCTCCGCGAACCCGGCGCCCTGTCTCCGCTGGGTCGCGCCCTTTTTTTACCTTCGCGGTCAACGGGTTTTACAGAAAGGAGAACTTTACAAGATGAATCCGGATTTCTTGTGCTGGCTACGTAAGTTCAAAGGAGTGTCTCAACCCTGTCTCGCTAAGAAACTTCGCCTGTCAACGTCGTACGTGTGCCTCATCGAGAAGGGACAGCGCCCCCTCAATCGTGACCTTCAGACAAGAATTATTCGCGCCCTCGATATCGATGAATCTCAATTACCGCGATTGCGCGAAATGTACCGCGAGATGTGCGGTCTTTGCACCGCATCTAACGAATAACGCGTAGCAACAAAAAAAGACAAAGAGATTTATTGAAACGGGTTTGTTTACTAATTTTTGGAAGGTGTGAACAGTGTATCAGAGACAGATCGATTTGAGTTCGTACCCTGTTCCTTGCCCGGTATGTGGGGAGCAGTTGGTGTGCATTAATGCCACGCACGCCAGAAAGCACGGCCACGAGACACTAAGCGATTTCTTAAAGACTCACGGTATCGATTACAAAACGCTTCTGCAACGCAGCCGCAAAAAACTCACTCAGTTATACAACATCGACCGCAAGAGCTGGGTCGTGGGTTACGAGACGGCCGTCGGGTCTATAGAGTACGCCCGCCAGACGTACTATACCGATTATCGGGCCGCCAGGGACAAAGGAATTAAGTCTGCGACACCGTACCCGTTGACTAACACCATGCTACACAATCATCTAAACGGTAGTGCACCGCTGGCCATCTTTGCATCTGGCCCCTCGTCGAGTTACTTCGGATTTGACGTAGACAGTAAAGAGTTAGCGGCAAGTCACACGCTGAAACTCGTTGATTCGCTTGAAGCGCTTGGGATACCCCGGCAGTACGTACACGTGTCCTTTAGCGGTTCCAAAGGGTATCACATCGATTTGTTGATAGACGGCAAGATGTCCTTCGAGAAGTGGAACGACATTGGAGAGTACGTGGTCGAAGTCGCAGGTCTTACCGATGAGTCGATTGAGTTTAGGCCTGGCCGGAAAAACGGTCAAGCGTACAAGTTACCACTGACTCTACATCCCAAGACCGGAAACTTTGCCGGGTTTTGCGACAATCGAACGCTGGAATCGTATGACATCGTACGCTCACACAATTACTTATTTGACATCGAGAAGATGCCTCAGGGTCTTTTGTTTCCGTTGCTCGCTCGAAGCCGCCAATGGAAGCGTGAGCAAGTCGAGGCCAAGAAGCGCCCTCCTTCACGCGCGGCACGACCGGTCATTGAGCCGCAAGAAATGGCCGTTGCCGTTACGAGTGCGAATCTCCTGTGGTCCGCTGAAGATAAGCGAGACAAGGTGGAACGGTGGTGCAACGTTGCGTTTGATGGTGTAGGCACTCGATACAATGCGATGAAACACATCGCCATTTATCTTTGGCACGAGCAAGGAATCGAAGATGAGGACGAACTTGTGGCATGTCTAGTGGAGATAAACGACCGAGAATATACGGCTGGTCGGGTCCGTACACCTTCGCATGAATGCGTGAATGAATACCGTGCATTTGCGAGATGGGTCATTAACGAAACCGACGGCTTCTACGTACGGGAACGTGAATTGATGATTACCCAAGCAGAGATTCAGTGGGTTCTTGGAGTTACAGACATTAAGGCGCGCGACATGTTATGGGCGCTTCTGCTCAGCTCTAAGGCATTTCCCTCTAAAAGCGGCTGGTTCTACAGAACGAGTGACGCGTTACAGAAAATGCTAAGCAAGCCTAGAAAGATTTGTCGAGAGACAATTGCGGTTAAGCGCCGATGGTTAACTGAGCGCGGATACATTGAGACAACCGCAGCAGCATCCAAGCGGGAGTTCTACGTAAACCACATTAAACAGCATAGGCCGATGAGATATCGACTGTTATTTGATCATCCGGAGCACAGCGTGGTTCTCAAAACCGTCTTTTACGATCATGAAATGGACTGTCGTAATTTGCTGTGCGAGATCGCAGCGACGTTGTTGCCAGTATCAGAATTGAAGCTACTTAAACTTACAGCGTAAAGGAGCACGCAAACGGGATGGAGACAGCCATCGTCCTTCGGGACTATCAGAGAGACGCTATAAGGGCGTTTGAGGAAGCCAGAATAGGGAACGACAATCGGTTGCTACTAACGGCCGCAGTCGGCGCCGGTAAAACGATAATTGCATCAAGCATCATTTCGCAAGAAGTGCGGCGCGGAGGATGCGCTATCTTTATTGCCCATCGAGACGAGCTGATTCGGCAAACGGTCGAGAAACTGGCCGCTGTAGACCCCACGTTGTGTGTCGGAGTCGTGCGGGGCAAGTCGAACGAATGGACCGACAAGGATGTAGTTGTGGCATCCGTCCAGACGCTAAGCCAGAAGCGGCGTCTCGAACAAATTCCATCCGACCGTTTCTCGCTTGTAGTCGTAGACGAAACGCATCGTGCGGCCGCAAAGAGCTACCAGACCGTCCTTGAACATTTCGGATGTTTCGTAGAGAACGGCACAACGCTCTTAGGAATAACGGCAACCGCCATGCGCACTGATGGCGCGGACTTGGGCGAGATTTATCAGAGCCATGTCTTTGACATCGGAATGCTCGAGCTAATCGAACGCGGCGCGCTAGTTCCGATTAGAGCAGTTTCAGTTCAAACCACCACGATAATTACGGGCGTTCGTAAGCGAATGGGTGACTTTGCGGAAAACGAGTTGGCCACTGTCCTCAACACGGCCAATCGCAATCAACTGATCGCCAAAGCGCTACACGAAAACGCTTCGGACCGCAAATCCGTAGTGTTTGCCGTCAACGTTCAACACGCTTGCGATCTGGCCGAAACGCTAACCGCGCATGGTATCCCGGCTGAAGCGATTTATGGTGAGATACAACCTTCCCGGCGTCGTGCGATTCTGGAGGACTTCCGAGCGGGTCGGATTCGTGCGCTTGTGACGGTTCAACTTCTTGTAGAAGGCTGGGACGAGCCGACCGTTGATGCTGTCGTATGGGCGACCAAGACGTTGAGCCCGATTAAATACATTCAGGGTATTGGACGGGGTACTCGGCTGTCACCAGATACCGGGAAGAAAGACCTGCTAGTCATTGATTTTGCGGACACATGTTCCCGGCATTCGCTCATGTCGTTACCGCGAGTTTTGGGATTCGGCAACGCCGGTGAAGAGGCTTTAGAAACCGGTGAAGATATCCTAACGGCTGCAGCAATTGATCAGGAAGCGAAGTCCCAAGCCAAAAAGGAAGAGGCGGCAATTCGGGGATTTAATTTGCATATCCGCGATGTAAATCTCTTCGGGAAGTCCGATGCATTACCATCGGGGGCTAAATACCGGTGGCGTACACTTATCGAAAGCGAACACTACATGCTGCCGCTATTCAACGCGCAGGTTCATTTGAGGCGTGACGATGAATATGGGTGGCGTGCGGATCGATATGACACCAGTGAGGGATTCCGTCAGTTTAAACACGACGTCACCATTGCGACGGGACCGTTTCAGCACGTCATACAACGGACGAACGAACACCTGGCGCCCATTGAAAAGGAACTCCTGCGCGGGTATCAATCGATGAGTAGACGATCACCGTCAGGGAAGCAGGTATCCATACTTCGCGGAAAGCGGATCGCTCGAACGATACGATCGGGCTTAGACGCCTGGGAACTCATCGCCGAGAGTGTCGCCCGAAGCAATTTCCGAATACGAAACGCAGCTTAACCGAGGACATCGCACACAGAGCGGTGTTCTTTTTAAATCAATCACTTAGGAGGATTCCAAATGCTGAAATGGTACGAGAAAGAAGCTCGAGACGCAATGATCGCAGAGTTCAACGTTTTTGACCTACCGAGTTACGAGGAAGTCATCGAAGCCGGCTTAGCACACTGTTGGACTCGTGACGAGTGGGAAAATGGACGCGCACGCCGTGCCGAGGAGGTGGCGTAATGTCAAAAGCTGATTCGATTCAACGGTACGTGGAACAGGCGATCATTGAAATGCCGGACATGAAGGATTGGCAGAAGGCTGCAATTGTACTCCTTTCGACTAAACCAGACCACAAGATGACATACGAACAGATCGCCGAGGAACTCGGTATCTCGACCGTAACGCTCTACCAGTTCCGTCAGCGCTCAGAGGTACATCAGGCGTTGCTAAACTTCAACCTAGCACGTGTCATCGACCGTATCCCGGCTGTTACGGAAGCAATGGTGAAGAAATCTGTCGACCGTGGGGATCCACTTGCCGCGAAGCTCATCTTCCAGATAGCAGGACTTCTCGTCGAACGTCGTGCGGTTGAAGCCGATGTTAAGACTCAAGTGGTATCAGTGGCCGACAAAACAGAAGACGACCTTGAAGCTGAGCTAGCCCGATTGAGGGACCGTACAAACGACTGACCGTACCCCAATCACATATCTCGAAACGCCTCGACGCCTGCGTCGGGGCTTTTTTGTGTTCAAACGAGGAGGACCACACATGACAGATCAACAAAAGTGGCACGCGGATGTTGCGCGACTCATAGCCGCAATCAAATCAATTTCTGACCACCTAGAAGCGGTAAATCGGTCGGCCGTTGCCAGACGCCTTAAGTCCGACAGCAAGCGACTCCGGAGCGCCAGTGAGCGCCTCGTAAGCGACCTCATGGACATTCGGTATGAGACGGAAGGCGGCCGTACTTACGGCGCTGCACTCGAGAAATCGGCGGCTTATGCGGTCACATTCACCCTTGCAATGACCGACATGGCCCGCAAGAACCAAATCAAATATGCGCCCATCGCGACTGACGCGGTAATCACGGCAAAAAAACTAATCGATCAAGTCATTGCAGAGGCCCAGCAAACGACGGTGGAGAAGGCGGTGCTGGCGTATGGCCACGACTAACAGCGAAGCACTGTTACGTCTTCGCCTGCAAGCAACCAACGAGGCTAATCCAGCGTTTCAGGAAGCCATAGACGCCATGAAGAGTATGGCTGACGAAGCCACAACCGCCAGTAAGTCCGTTAGCGACTCCATCGATGAGATGGTTAAGAGTTTTACGTCCATACGCCAGGCCATCACCGGCTCATCCGAAACGGCGGACAAGAGCCTCGAGTCGCTTTCCTTAACTACAAAAGACGTCGCAAAAAGCGTCGAGGAGTCAATGGCTGCCCTCGAAAAAGGTGTGTCGGGCATACAAACACCGATTGATGAGGCCGTCAAGGGCGTCTCTACCGCTATGGACGACCTTCAAAAGGTTATGGTCGACGCAGCTAAATCCGCATCAGCCGATACGGCCGAGATGCGCAATAGCTTCGTGTCACTCGAGCAAGGTATGTCGGCAGTTGTAATGTCCATTCGTGCGCAGACCAGAGAGATCTCAGCGTCGATGACCGCTATGAGCGACAAATCATCAGCAGCCGGGGAAAAACTTTCACGTTCGATTGATTATGCCGGGCTCCTTATCGCTGGAGAACAGCTGAAACAGTTCAGTGATGCGATTCTCGGATTCTTCGAGAAGTCCGTCGAGGCCGGCGTCGACTTTTCGCAGACGATGGCGAACACGCGGGCCGCGTTAGACTCGCAGCCTGGCGCCATCAAAGCGTCGAACGACGAGATGCAGAAGATGCAGGACTTGGCGTTGCAGATCGGATCGACAGGGTTCTTCAGCGCAAATCAAGTCGGCGAAGCTATGTCGACACTCGCGAAGAACGGTACGCACGCGAGTCAGATCATGAACGGCGCTATCCAGCAGACGGCGAATGTCGCCGCAGCGAACCAGCAGGACATCGATGAGACCGCTATGACTGTGTCCGATATCTTCAACGAGCTCGGTAACAACATCGTGAAGCAGTTCCACGGCAACGTATCGAGCGCGTTCCAGTACATCGGCGATGTCATGACGCAGACATTGCACGCGTCGAAGATTTCGATGAATGACTTTTTTAACACAATGAAGTATGCAGGTTCCGTCGCATCAAACGCGGGTATGTCCTTCGGCGACCTCGGCGGCGCAATCGCATTGCTCGGTAGCCACGCGATTCGCGGCAGTCAAGCGGGCACAACGCTACGGCGCATGCTCACGAACTTGACGCCAGCATCGGCGGCCGCGCAGACCGAGATGCAAAAACTCGGCATGATCACGTCGAACGGTACGAATATCTTCTACAACGCAAACGGAACGCTCAAGTCGATGACCACGATTCAATCGTTGCTCCACGATAAGCTCGCGTCCTTGTCGCCGCAGATGGAGACATTCGCGCTGAAGACGATTTTCGGCCAGTATGCGCTGAACGGCATGTCGATCATCGCGAACGAGACGCCCGGTGCATTCGCTAAGCTCGAAGACAGCATGAACAAGACGGGCGCAACGATGACCGCCCTAGACGATAGGTCGCAAGGCTGGGCGTATACGTGGATGCGTCTGCAGGCCGAATTCCAGACGATTCAAAAGGAAATCGGTTTGATGCTGAAACCGGCCATAGACGTGTTATCGAATGCGCTTGGTACGCTAATGAACTGGTGGGACCGACT
Organism: Alicyclobacillus fastidiosus; assembly: GCA_029166985.1. Taxonomy (GTDB): domain Bacteria; phylum Bacillota; class Bacilli; order Alicyclobacillales; family Alicyclobacillaceae; genus Alicyclobacillus; species Alicyclobacillus fastidiosus_A. The sequence continues at coordinate 1,605,977 of CP119138.1, forward strand.
CGGTAAAAGCGCGCAGATGGTGATCGTCTCATTTGTAGGGGTCCTCGGAGTGCTGGCTGCAGTAGCCGCTGGTATCTTAACGTTTGTTGGCACGGTCGGGTTCCTCGTACAAGGTCTCGGGGCCGCAGTCGACGCGTTCACTAAGATTGGCGCCGCCATAACGGATTTCTCGAAGGTCGGTTCGCTATTCTCGCTTGTAACGAATCCGTGGTTGTTACTCATCGCGGCCGTCGTCGCAGGCGTTGTACTTGTCATCGCTAACTGGAATCAGATAAACGCTTGGGTGACGCAACATTTCGGCGCGTCCATTCCGCAGATTCTACAGCAGCTCGGCCAAGTGTTTTCGCAAGTATGGAACGCAATCCGCAACGTCATTCAAACGGTATGGAATTACATCCAGCCGACGCTGATTAGCGGCATGCAGACGGTCGAGAACTACTGGAAGCAGATTTGGCCGGAGATTCAACAGGTATTCACCGAGGTCTGGAACGTGATGAAGCCGATTGTCGAGGTTGTCTTCGCGTTGTGGAAGGGCCTATTCCAAGCGGATCTCGGCATCTTAAAAGGCGTTTGGGACGTAGTTTGGGCAGCTCTCGGCGCCACGCTAAAAATGACGTGGGACCTGTTTAAGAACATCATCCAGACCGATTGGGATTTAATTTCCGGCATCTTCAAAGTCATGCTCGACTTGCTCACTGGGCAATGGGGTAAGGCGTGGGACGATATGAAGTCCACGCTACAGAACGTGTGGAACGACATTAAGCAGTTGTTCTCGCAGTTTGCGCAGGACGCGGAGAATTTCGGTAAGTCGATCATCCAGGGTCTCGCGAAGGGTATCGAGGATGCGGCCGGGGCTGTTATCAGCGCGGCGCAAGGCGTAATCAGCTCGATTAAGAGCATCTTCACCGGCGGAACGTCAGCGGCTGCAAGCGCAGCATCTAGCGCAACGACCGGTGGCGGCGTCAAAGGCGTTTCATCGAGCGTACCGCACTTTGCGGAGGGTGGCGTTGTAACACAGCCGACTCTCGCAATGGTGGGCGAAGGCGGCGAGGAAGAGTACATCGTGCCGAAATCGAAGCTGCAACAGACAGGCGGTTATCAAATCGGATTACCGTCGAGTATGCCGATGTCAGCGCAGAACAATGCGGCACAGCAGCGGCCGGTTAACATCTATCTTACCGTTAACAGTGCCGGAAAGGACGGCCAATCAATTGGTTCTGATATTGTTGGCGTTCTAAAAGCGAACATGAAGTTCGCTGTTTGATTAATAGGTAGCCGGCCACGCGTTGGTCGGCGCCATACATAGATTGTATTTTATTCAATCGCAGGATAATAAAGGGTAGCGCCGAAAGAATATAGTCGAACTAGCAATATAGAAAATTGAGTAAGGGTGAGCGCTGATGAAAAAGATTGCAATCGGCATTGGCGGATTTGTAGCAGGAATTGTAATGACGGCCGGAGTGACCATGGCGGCAACGACCGTTGTAAAGGCGACGAAGGGTACGGCAACTCTGCAACTGAATGGCTCTAAGGTATCGAGCGGAACCGACTTGTCATATGGCGGTACAACGTATCTCTCGCTCGGGTCTGTCGAATCAGTGTTGAAACGCGCAGGACTCGGATATAAATGGAGCGGTAATACGTTGAACGTCACGACACCGAAATCACAATCTAGTCCGATCACGTTCTCCAACATCATCGTAAAGAGTGATGGGTTCGGCGATACAATCGTCGACGGAGAGGCAACGAACCACGATACCAAGACGCATGATTTCACGCTTGTCGTGTCATTTTACGATTCAAATGGCAAACTCCTCGGGACAGCGGATGGGGCCGTGAACGAATTGGCGGGGGGAGACACGAAGACCTTTGAAGCGATGGCGACGAGTGACTATATAAGTGCAGCGTCGTATAAGGTTCAAGTTGATGCGCTAGTTGATTGAAGCATAGCTACGGAGAAGTACGCCGCCCATGTCGGGCGGCGTTTTGGTACTTCCGGTTGAATCATGGTAATAACAACTAAAATGAATTGTCAGTTTAGAAAACCTTGAGCAGGGCTGAACTGTTCGTGTTTTTCTTTTAAATCGGAGTCGTTCATGCGCACGTAACGGCGTACCATCGAAATGTCCGAATGACCGAGTATTTTCTGTAGCGAGAATGGATCACCCCCCGCTTTAATCCAATGGAGTGCGAAAGAATGGCGAAAACTGTGCGGTGAAACACGCTTGTCTGTGATTCCTGCCTGACGCCCGTACTCTCGAATTTTCTCTTGAATAGTGGACGCGTTCAGCGGACTGCCGGTGCCCGATAAAAAGATGTGGGTGGCACTGGGACCAAAGTCTTCGTTTTCTCTTACGAGCGACAAGAGCAGCTTCATTGTCTTCGGTGATACCGGGACTGTCCGACGCTTACGTGTCTTAGCCTTCTCCCATTGAATTGTCAGAGATAATTCTTCAATATTTAAGTCACCATTTGTTAGGGAAAGTAGTTCACCGATTCGTATTCCGGTGTCCAACATAAGCACCATAGCGACATAGTCTCGAAAGCCCACAAAACTCGAAGTATCCGGCGCTGCGAGTAGGCGAACGATTTCATCATCGGTAAACGAGTATATCGTGTCTAGGTCGACACGTTGCTGCTTAATGCCACTCATGGGTGATTGCGACAAATGGCCATTCTTCACGCACCAATTAAAGAACGCCTTCATCGTTCTGATTCGAATATTGACCGTAGTAGGGGCGAGACCTGCGCGTCCGGGTTTGTAGCGGGTCGGGTGGTCGCTGTACATTTCCTTTTCGTAGCTCATCCACGCAATGTAGTCGCGCAAATGTGAGATAGATACGTCTCGTAACTTTTTGACGTTAGGGCGTTCGTGCGCTAGCCATTCGGATAGATATCCCAGGTGCCGCTGATACTCCTTTACTGTGCGCGGGGCTGTGCGTTCGCTCACTTTGGCGCTGAGAAACTGTGCTATGGCGCGGGGGATGTCGATTGATTGTGCGTCCATGATTAATTCGTTTTGGCGGACGGAGAGGGAACGGTTGGTACGAAGATGGTTGAGTTTACTGCGGCGTTTGTCCACGAACAATCCTCCTGTGCGAGATTGTCCGTCAACGACGATAAATAAAAAGGCGCCACGACTTGTCATCGTGACACCAGCAAATTCGTGATTATCGAGTTTGACGACCGTGACGGATTCAACGAAATCATTGAAATCGTGACAGATTCCGAGTTCGGCGTTTGATTGGCGATGTCATTCGATAAACACCGCCATCATGCGCCTTTTCAGCGTTTTGGTGCCGAGAACCGGACTCGAACCGGTACGGGGTTGCCCCCGGCAGATTTTAAGTCTGCTGCGTCTGCCAATTCCGCCACCCCGGCGTGTAGCGTAAATTATACTAACACGGCCAGAGAAGTTGGTCAATATGTAACTGTAAGCCGCAGGCACCAATTTTTGCTGAGAATCATACATGGTCAGTAAGCAGGTTCTGAGGCGAGGTGATTTGTATGAGTTCGATTCAGAAGCTGATCAAGGGTCGGCGGCTGAGTACCATTATTCTTGGACTGTTGAGCGCCGCAAAAGTCATCACGGATGCGGTGGGATGGCACGTGATTACAAATCAGGAAGTCAACGCGTTGACGGATGGCGCAGCTGCGTTGATGACGGTGATGTCTGTCGTCATGTCACATAATAAAACGCCGAGCGCGTCCGGCTCGAGTGCGGGAGAGACAGGCCCAGTAAGTGCGCCTGAACCACAGGCGGGCTCGACGCCACCCGACTCTGGTACGCCAGATGATGGGGAAACGGGGACGGCTACGCCGGAACCGGCGTCGGACGGCTATGCGCGGCCTCATTCACTGTAGTTTGGATGCACCTTTGTGCTCTGAACCGCTGATGGGCACTGTTCGGAAGCGGAGAGCGATACGGAAGAATTGGCCATGGCTCAAGGCGGCCGTTATGCTGTGGTCGACCGATTCAGCGTAGTGGCCGCTGTAGAGCTCGATAGTGCCAGGCTGCACGGAGTTCACTTGGAAGACGGACGGGACGTCGTTGGTTGGTCAGGTACGAGGTTCGTGGTATCATCATGCGAGAAAGACGGCTCGGTTAAGTACGTAGGGCGCTCTTCATGAGCGCTTTTTTCGTTTGGGGATGACAGGGGATGATTGGCAATCAGTCCGGTCATCTACCGCCTGCGATCAGAATTGAGGAGGAATATCATGACGACTGCAGTAGAAACGAAGCTGGAAGTGCGATGGGGGGAGTGCGATCCGGCTGGGATCGTCTATCATCCCGCCTATATTGACTGGTTTTCGGTCGCCAGAATGCACTTCTTGTCTGCGTATGGAGTACATTATATGGAGAGTTTTCACGATGGGCGGATTCAAGTTGTCGTCACGGACGTAACTTGTAAGTACGTCAAGACGCTTCGCGCCGAGGACCAGATTGTGGTCGTCGCTCGACTGGTGGAGATTTCGCGTGCGCGCATGAAGTTCGCCTACGAGGTTTTCGATGATTCAGGCGCGACTTGTGCGAAAGGGTATACGCGACACGCCTTTGTCGAGCACGGCACGATGCGGCCTGTGAACCTGCAGAGAACGGCACCTGAGCTGTGGGAGAAGTTGACCGTCTTGCCGTTGTCTCCAGAGGAATAAATGTGACTTCATCGTAACGCGTGCCTACACCGTTTGCCGCTTGGAATGTGTATGTTAGAGCAGACGGTTGTGGCACGTGGATTTTGGCTTTTTCGGGTTTATCCAGCACAGACGCGAAACTGCGATACCGCCTGTCTTCTGAATAGACGACTGTAGCTTAGAGTGGGCCATCCTCCGTGGGGGTCACAGGGTGCAATTCCTGTCAGCCGTACCACACGACACCGTCGACGCAATTAGCGTTGGCGTTTTTTGTATTTTGTGGGATAAACCCGGGTATATGGGCCCGGCGGATTCCTCATACTGTTGCTGAATTGGATCATGTGAATGGTGGGTATGGTTCGAATTGGAATGTAATTCGAGAGGAAGGACTGGTGAACGTGCACACACTCAATATAACTTCCGAGAATGCGTTCCCGGCCTTAGTCGACAAGCTTTCCGCTGTCGCCGGCATTTGTCTCATCAATCTAGACCATCTCGATCACTCCTTGTCCTGCGAGTACGAAGAACAAACGGTTGAGGAACTCTGCAACGCGATGACCCTATTTCTCTTCAGCGATTGGCTGTTCGCCCGGCTACAGGCGAAGCTGTCGCGGGAGTACCCGCATTTAAGCGACGACGAATTGGAGTACTTGACGCTTGTGTTCATGCATGAGTTGAGATCGAATGAAGTGGTGGTTGGTGGCCGCAATTACGAGGAGTGGCTTGGGCGGACGAAGGTCGGTCTGTGGTCGTTGTTAGAGAGCGATGAAACGGTTTTCATCGAGGGGTTTGCCCGATTTCGCTTGAAGTCGTTTCAACAGTCGATCATGTCGGTTCTGCGGGAACGCGTACATCAATTCATGCTCGACAGGGAGTATGAAGAATCGGTTGCGATGCTCCGCTACATGCTTGAAACACAACCGGAAAGCGCGCAGGAACTCCACGTGTTCTGTGCACCAAACAGGGTTTGGATCACCGACGCGAATGGCAGTCTCGTCCGCGATGCTGAAGTGACGGAAGCCGCGTTGGCCGAGTCAGGTGGCGATCTCAATAGCGAGGACTTGGCGATGAGTATTCTGATTACGAGGTCCCCTTGTCGCATTGTGCTGCACGACATGAACGAGGGGGCACAGTGGCCTAGCTTTTCCGAGACGCTCGGGCGCGTCTTCGCAGAACGCGTGCGAGCGTGCCGCCATTGCAGCACCTGTCAGCAGCTCAAACAGGCGCAACACGTTTTTCCCGTCGACGCATCGAGCGACCATCGGGTGAAGCGAAATCACTGACGGCCGCCACGTTTGCACTTGACAGCAAGGCGGGTCCTAGCGTAATGTGCGATTATCAATTGGATCAACGGATGCAATGAGGAGAGACGCGCTCGCACCGCAGAGTGTCTAGAGACGGACCGTCGTTTGGCTGAAAGCGGTCTGCATGAACGCTGCGAGACACCACTTTCCAAGCAGTCACTGAGGAAGCATCGCCGAAACAGTGGCCGGTACACCCCGTTACGGTGCAATGAGCCTATCGCGGCCTGTGCTGCGGTGGGGAAATTGGGTGGAATCACGTGACCGACGTTCTCGTCCCATAGCGGGCGGGGGCGTTTTTTGTTTGTCCACATCTACGCGACGAAGCCCTACGCAAATTGTACATTGAAGGAGCGCATCGTTATGGCACAAGAAGTAGTCATTCAATTGAAAGATGGTTCCGAGCGGCGGCTCGAAAGTGGCAGCACGTACTTGGACATAGCTAAGGCCATTAGCCCGCGACTCGCCAAGGAGGCCGTTGCCGCGAAGGCAAACGGACAAGTTGTCGATCTCGCCCGTGAAGTCGAAGACGGAGCTCAAGTGGAATTGCTCACTTTGAAAGATCCGGAGGGCGTCGACGTCATGCGCCACTCGTGCGCGCACGTGATGGCTCAAGCGGTGGCTCGCATCTTCCCAGGAACCAAGTTCGCCATCGGCCCAGTGATCGAGAACGGATTCTATTACGATTTTGCCGATCACGATTTCAAGCCGGAGGACTTGCCGCTGATCGAAGCGGAGATGAAGAAGATCATCGCAGAGGACTACCCGATCGAGCGCGAGGTTATCTCCCGCGCTGATGCACTGAAGATGTTTTCGGACCGGGAAGATAGGTTCAAGGTCGAAATCATTCAAGACCTGCCAGAAGACACGACGCTGACCATCTACAAGCAAGCGGAGTTCGTCGATCTCTGCCGCGGGCCACACGTCCCTTCGACAGGCCGCATCAAAGTCTTCCAACTGCAGAGCATCGCCGGCGCCTATTGGCGCGGCGACTCGAAGCGCGAGATGCTCACGCGGATCTACGCGGTCGCCTTCGCAAAGAAGAGCGATCTCGATGAATTCAACCGCCTTCAACAGGAAGCGCGAGAACGCGATCATCGCCGTTTGGGCAAGGAACTCGACATCTTTATGCTGTCGCCGGAAGTCGGCCAGGGGTTGCCGCTTTGGCTGCCGAACGGCGCGAAGATCCGCCGCACGATCGAGCGCTACATCGTCGATCTCGAGGAGTCGATGGGGTACGATCACGTCTATACCCCGCACCTGGCCAGCGTCGAGCTGTATAAGATCTCCGGGCACTGGGATCACTACCACGAGGATATGTACCCGCCGATGGAGATGGACAACGAAGAGCTGGTGCTGCGCCCGATGAACTGCCCGCATCACATGATGGTGTTCAAAAATCGCATGCACAGCTACCGCGAGTTGCCGATTCGCATCGCCGAACTTGGCATGATGCATCGGTATGAGATGTCGGGTGCCCTCGCCGGATTGCAGCGCGTTCGTGCGATGACGCTCAACGATGCGCACATCTTCTGTCGTCCGGATCAGATTCAGAGTGAATTCGAGCGCGTGGTGCGGCTGATCGAACGCGTGTATAAGGACTTTGGCATCAAGGACTACTATCACCGGTTGAGTTATCGCGATCCTGCGAACACCGAGAAGTACGTCCAGAACGACGAGATGTGGGAGACCGCCCAACGCATGCTCCGCCAAGCGATGGAGGACATGGGGCTTGATTATGTGGAGGCACCGGGCGAGGCGGCGTTCTATGGGCCGAAACTCGACGTCCAGGTTCGCACGGCGCTCGGCAAGGACGAGACGTTGTCGACGGTTCAACTCGACTTCCACTTGCCGAATCGCTTCGACCTCGAGTACGTGGGCGAGGATGGGAAGATGCATCGCCCGGTCGTCATTCACCGCGGTGTCGTGAGCACGATGGAACGCTTTACCGCTTTCCTCATCGAGCAGTACAAAGGTGCCTTTCCGGCGTGGCTCGCGCCGACGCAGGCGGTCGTCACGTCCGTCTCCAGCGATTTCGCCGCGTATGCTGAAGAGGTAGCGGATAAGTTGCGCGAGCAGGGGCTGCGCGTCTCTGCAGATACGCGCCCTGAGAAAATTGGCTACAAGATCCGCGAAGCGCAGATTCACAAGATCCCGTATACGCTTGTGGTCGGACAGCGCGAGGCGGAAGAGGGGACGGTTTCCGTTCGCCGCTACGCAGTGGGCGACCAGGGTGGCATGAGCGTCGACGCTTTTGCGCGCAAACTAGCTGGGGAAGTTGCGGCGAAGGAACTGTTGGTCGAAGCTTGACGAATTGCGTGCGAACCCCTAAAATAAGTATGTTGAATTCATGAAACAAGCAGAAGCCTGCCGCTTCTCACCTGTTCGGCATCGCTGACAGGTTACCCTGGAAGACGAATGTACTCGTCTCCTCGATGACGATTTCTAGGGGCGCAGGCTATGCCTGCGCCTTTTTTGTCGGCGCGGTATCGGCTACACACTTTCGGAGGTGACACGAGATTAGCAAAGAAGGATATCAGGTGAACGATGGAATTCGTGCGCGCGAAGTGCGTGTTGTTGACCAGGAGAACGAACAGCTCGGCATTATGTCCTTGCGGGATGCTCTCCGGTTGGCGGAGGAGCGAAACTTGGATTTAGTCAACGTCGCGCCGAACGCCAAACCACCTGTCTGCCGAATCATGGACTTTGGCAAGTTCAAGTACGAGCAGAGCAAGAAGGAAAAAGAGTCGCGTAAGAATCAAAAAGTCGTCCTTCTCAAAGAAGTTCGCATGACGCCGAACATCGACGAGCACGACTTCAACGTCAAGTTGAAAAACGTACTCAAATTCCTGAAAGATGGTTCGAAGGTGAAAGTGTCGGTTCGCTTCCGCGGACGCGAGATCACGCACCAGAGCATTGGCCAAGAGCTGCTCATCAGACTTGCTAAGCAAGCTGAAGAACAGGCAATCGTGGAGCGTATGCCACGCCTCGAAGGTCGTCATATGGTCCTGATTCTGTCACCCAAACAGCCGAGCGCTTAACCGCGTTACTCGTACGATTGGACAATCACTATAACGGAGGAACTGAAATGGCTAACAAGATGAAGTCTCACAGCGGTTTGAAAAAGCGCGTAAAGCGTACCGCTTCCGGTAAACTGAAGCGTTCACACGCCTTTGCATACCACAAGGCTGAAGCGAAATCCGCATCCCGCAAACGCGGCTTGCGCGGCACGACGCTGGTTTCGGCGAGCGACTACAAGCGCATTAAGCAACTGGTGGCCTATAAATAATTTCGTTCGCATCATAGCGTCAGTGTTCGCATGAATGGGTCTGGTCTGTTCCACGACTTCGGTTATCTGGAACGACTTCGGGCCATCACTAAGGAGGAAGCATTGAGTCATGGCACGTGTTAAAGGTGGTATGGTGACTCGTCGTCGCCACAAGAAAATTTTGAAATTAGCCCGCGGCTACCGCGGTTCGAAACACACGCTTTATCGCACGGCGAAACAACAGGTAATGAAATCCTTCATGTATGCGTATCGCGATCGTCGCGTCCGCAAGCGTGACTTCCGCCGTCTGTGGATTCAACGTATCAACGCAGCGGCTCGTTCCAACGGGATTTCGTACAACAAGTTCATGTACGGGTTGAAATTAGCAGGTGTTGAAGTCAACCGTAAGATGTTGGCTGACCTCGCAGTCGTCGATGGCGCTGCATTCACGCAGTTGGTCAACGTCGCTCGTGAAAAGCTGAACGCCTAACCAATATCCCCGGTCAGTTCGCTGACCGGGTTCTTTTTCATCTGTATCGAGGAGGAAGTGTCACGTGTACATCGAATCGCCGCAAAACGCCCGCGTGCGCGCTTGGAGCCAGTTAAAGTCAAAAAAGGGACGTTCCCGCCAGGGCCTCTTTTTGGTTGAGGGCCGTCGGTTGATTGAGGAACTGTTTCGAAGCGCGTACGAGGTCGATGCTCTGCTCTGGAACGTCGCGTCTGACGAGCTCAGAGACGAACTGCGGAGCCACCCGAAGGCAGCGGGTAACTTTTTTGAACTGTCTCCGGCGGCGTTTGAGCAGGTCTCCGATACGACTACGCCGCAGGGTGTCATCGCAGTAGCCAAGTTGCCGCAGGCGAAACAGGAGCGTATGTCGAGACACGCTGTCCTGCTCGATGGATTACAGGATCCCGGCAATGTGGGGACGCTGTTGAGGTCTGCGGAGGCATTTTCCTTTTCGACCGTGTGCTGCGGCACTAACACCGTGGATCCATTTTCACCAAAGGTCGTTCGCGCTACAATGGGTGGGATGTTTCGCCTGCAGCTTCGTACGGATGACAGCCTCCCATTTGTTCGCGAGTGGCGACATCAGTATCCGGATGGACGCGTCGTCGTGACGGCTGCCGAAGCAGACGCACCTTGCTATGACGCAGAGTTGAGCAAGCCGACACTGGTTGTAATCGGTAGTGAAGCGTTTGGCATCAGCGACGACGTGAGGGACCTTGCCGATCAAAGCGTATCCATCCCGATGAGCGCAGACACCGAGAGCCTGAACGCAGCCGTAGCCGGGAGCATCCTGCTGTATGAGGCGTACCGACAGACGAGTCAGCGTGGTGACAATGTAAGTTAACGCGGTGAAGCCACCGTTCGCGGCGACTTCGAAGGAGTGAAGCAGGTGCAGAGGGACACAGATTCCATCTTTGACCTGCACAGAAGTACAGCCCTCCTCGTACTTGGATTGTGCGAGTTTGTTCGAGGTGCTCTGATTTTTTTCATCATCCCCATGTACGTCCACAACGTACTCGGGTATTCCACGGCTTCCATCGGTTACGCGATGGCGGCTCATTACGTGTTTGACACGGGATTGCGCTCCCCGGCTGGCTGGCTGGTGGACAGGCTGGGGCAGCGAAAAGTATGCACCATTCTGTTGGCGGTGGCTGGAATCGGTTTGTGGCTGGTGATTAGTCAGCACGCCTTCTGGATCATTCTCGTGGGTTGTGCCATGCTTGGCATGGGGATGGCCGCTGTGTGGCCGGCCGTGATCGCCAGGGTGACTGACGGGCTGACGAAGGATGCCTATGCCACGGCGATGGGGAGCGTGATGATGGCGTGGCTTCTGGGCGCCGGTCTTGGTGCCATTTGCATGAGCTGGTTGTTTGGCGCCCACGTCGTAAGAGGATTCATGACGCTGATGATCCTCTGGATCATCGCGTACGTGATGAGCCTCTTCGTGATGAACAGTTGGCGTCCGAACGCAACCGTTCGCAAGCGAACCCATTTGGCGATGATTCTTAAGGAAGTCAACAGTGTAAAGGTCCTGTTCCCTGGTGTCTTCGTACAGACGTTTGCCATCGGCGTGTTGCTTCCCGTGCTGGTCCTGTACGCGAGAAACGTCTTACATCTCGATTCCAAGATGTATAGCTACCTCTTGTTGACAGGTGGTGCTGCGGCTGTGTTGCTGCAGGTTCCGATGGGGAGACTTGTGGATCGCTTTGGATATCGTCTATATCTCGTCGGCGGATTTTTACTGGCCGCCATTTCGCTGCCGATTATCGGCGGATTGCACCAGGTGCGCTACGTGTTTCTTGCGGTGGTCTTGTTTGGTGCGGCGTACGCCTTGATCCTGCCGTCCTGGAACGCCGTGGTCGCCCAGTGTATCTCGCCAGATAAGCGCGCTGTGATGTTTGGCGTGTTTATGACGGTCGAAGGCTTGGGGATGGCCGTCGGCCCCGTGTTTGGCACGGAAATGTGGAATGCTTTTGGCCCGAGTGCGCCGTTTGACATCGCTGCCGTGATTTTCTTTATGATGAGCGTCCTGTATGGGGTCATGCGGTTGGACAGGCTCTTTGTCGGCAGACAGGCGGCGAGCGAGTCCACTCGGGCGTCGTAGAGCTACATTAGGTGAAGATAGGGGTTTCCTCCCAAAGGAGCGTTGGAGTTGTGATTCATCCATCCTCATACATGTGGGTCGCGCCACTCGTCGCAATGATCGTTGCGCAAGGACTGAAGCCCTTCTACCGAATGGCGCGATTGCGTACGTGGGATTGGCGTCAGATGAAAAATTCCGGTGGCATGCCCAGTTCGCACTCCGCTGCGGTGACGGCTCTGGTTGTCGAGTTGTGGTTGCGATATGGAGGGTCAGACCCGATTTTGGCGATCGGCGCCTTTGTCGCAGGCGTCGTGATGTACGATGCCGCTGGTGTGCGCTGGCAGACCGGGCGTCAGGCTGCGGTGCTGAATCGATTGTTACACGACCTCCGCGGACAGTCTCATCACGTCATGGACGACGCACAGACCGCTGAAAGTGCGGATGTAAACACGGGTGCCCTGCAAGGAATCCGACCGCTCCACGTGGTGAAGTCACCATGGTGGTTGATCGATTGGCCCGTACTCGACGAGCACGTCGGGCACAAGCCGACCGAGGTCGTCGGTGGGATTCTCGTCGGCATCATCGTCGCGCTGATCATTCATTAATATATCGCGTGTAGTCATGTTCATCGAAATGGAAGGCGAGGGGCGCGTCCCTCGCTTTTTTATTTGATTACCCCCTACTGTCCTCGTCTGTTCGTTGTCCTCTCCACATACATATTGGCTGGAAGTCGAATGAGTAGGAGGAGGACCTAATCTTGGAAAAGGGCCAACAAGTGAATCAGTGGCGGGAGTGGGATGCGTTCCATAGCGCGTTTGACCCCTGCCCGCCCCGGCCGAAATACTACATCATTCCACCCGACCAGATGACTACCTTTCAATCTCCCGAGTTAAAGCAGTACGAACCTCATGAAGCGCTGAAGAAAGGAACCTTGTGGCCAGATCTGTACAGCCCGTACCCGCGGGGTGCGAAGGAGGGAGGGCGATGAGTTCAACTAGGCCGCTGCCAAAGGCGTACTATCAGTATCTTCATGAGCTGCAGGCAGTCGACTTCGTACTGGTCGAGCTGTCGCTCTACCTGGACACGCACGGGGACGACGCACAGGCGCTCGCGCAGTTTCAACAATTCCAGAAGCGCAAACACAACCTCGTCGCACAATTCGAGTCGTCATTTGGTCCTTTGTATCAATACGGAGGTAGCCCGACGGATCCAAAGCATTGGGGATGGGCAGACGCGCCGTGGCCTTGGCAGGTTTAAGTGCTTGTGTGGGCATTCCTTCTGGGGGTGACGATTTTTGTGGATCTATGAGAAGAAGTTGCAGTACCCCGTTCGCGTCGGAAAGTGTGATCCGAGGTTGGCGAGGTTGCTCATCGAGCAGTATGGCGGGGCAGATGGGGAACTTTCAGCAGCGCTCAGGTATCTCAATCAGCGGTATTCGATCCCGGACAAAGTCATCGGGCTTTTGACCGACATCGGGACGGAGGAGTTTGCGCATCTCGAGATGATCGCTACGATGGTCTACAAACTGACGAAAGACGCGTCGCCCGAGCAGATGAAGGCCGCCGGCTTGGTTGATCACTACGTCAATCACGACCGTGCGCTCTACTATCACGACGCCGCTGGTGTACCTTGGACGGCCGCCTACATCCAGGCGAAGGGAGATCCGATTGCCGACTTGTACGAGGACATCGCCGCCGAGGAGAAGGCCCGCGCTACGTATCAATGGATCATCGACAATACGGATGACCCGGACATCATCGATTGTCTCAAATTTCTGCGCGAGCGAGAAATCATTCACGCGCTGCGCTTCCGCGAGGCGGTGGAGATCCTCAAGGAACATCGGGACGAGAAGAAAGTATTTTGAGCGGGATCCTAATCGGCCTGACGGAGCAGATCGCACTGCTCCGCAAGGCCAGGTGTTTGGCTGCGTGGCCCTGATGCGCAGCAAAATTGGACAAGTGGTAACAAGATAGCCAAATCTGCAAAGAGGTAATCACATAGGAGATGGTATTGTCACCGAGGGATGTGGTTAAATGACTCCGTAGACAGACTGTGTGTTACGCATTCGAGGAGGAACAGCATGATTCAATCGCTGGGTCACACCGCATTCACGGTCGAAGACATGGACGCATCGCTCAAATTCTACTGCGACGTACTCGGTTGTGTGAAGGCATTTGAAATTCACCGCGAGGATGGAACGCCCTGGATTGTGTACGTTCGCGTACCGGACGGCCGCTTCATCGAACTGTTTTATGGCGGTGAGGTGAAAACGCTGCCAAATGAACGCTCCATTGGCTTTAACCACCTCTGCTTCGAGGTGGAGGACGTCGAGCGGGTCGCACAAATGCTCACCGAAGCGGGTGCTCCTTTGGATATCGCCCCCCAACAGGGCTTAGATCTCAATCATCAGTGCTGGACACACGATCCCGACGGGAATCGCATCGAGTTCATGCAAATTCACCCGGACTCGCCGCAAGCGGCTGCCCGTCGAGCACTCGCCGACAAGTAAATACAGGCAAAGGAGAATCGCGTTGAAACCTTGTTTGCACCCCTCTATCGTTACAACTGATTCTCTCGAAGGCTACTTAGACATCGCCAAGCGATCCGGGTATCGCGTGGTCGACGTCGACTTTCGCTGGATCTCCGAGAGCGTTCAGGCGAAGGGGATGGCCTACGTGCGAGACCTCTTCGAAACAAGTGGCGTTGAATTGGCGAGCTTTGGGCTGCCCGTCGACGTACACGGCGATGAAGCACACTTTCAAGCGACGCTTCAAGACCTTCCACAAATCGCCGAAACGGCGCTCTGCCTTGGTGCCACGCGCTCGGTCACGTGGCTCTGGCCGTCTGTCGACGAGCGCCCGGTTCCGTATGGAAGTCGACTCGCGAGGAGGTTGCGAGCTTGCGCCGACGCGCTGTCAGCATTCGGGATCCGCTTGGGGCTCGAGTTCGTCGGACCGCATCATCTGCGTGGGAAACGTTATCCGTTCGTCTTGGATCTGAATGACCTGCGCGCGTATATAGAAGCCATTGGATCGCCCAATGCGGGCATCCTGCTCGACAGCTACCACTGGTACACGGCGGAACTGTCTGTTGAAGCCATTCTGAACTTGAAGGCACACGAAATCGTACACGTTCACGTCAATGACGCCACGCTGCCACCACACGAGGCGCATGATCAGGAGCGATGTCTGCCGGGCGACGGACAAATCGACCTGCAGGGATTCGTATCGGCGCTCGACCGGATTGGATACGCCGGCCCCTTGTCCGTAGAGGTGCTGCACAAGGCGCCGCTCGAGGGAAGCGACGAAGCGATTGCCCGGCGGATGCATGATACGCTGACGCAATTCATCACGAATGCGAGAGAGGAGTCAATTCATCGTGGCTAATATTGCAGTGCAACTCTATACACTACGAGAATTACTTGAACAGGATTTTGCAGGGACATTGCGCAAAGTCGCAGGAGCTGGCTACAAGGCGGTGGAATTACACACATATGGCGGACTAACCCCTCACGCCTTGCGCTCGCTGCTCGATGAGCTCGGTTTGCAGGCGATTTCCGCGCACGTGGCGCTCGATCGAATCGAGCATGAGCTGGACGCCGTGATCGAAGAGGCGAAGGCGATTGGCTTTGGCTATATCGTCTGTCCGTGGTTACCCCCAGAGCGCCGGCAGACAAAGGAAGATTATACGGCGTTGACGGCGGTGCTCGCAGCGGCGAGCAAGAAGGTGGCGGAGGCGGGGCTCGTACTCGCGTATCACAACCACGACTTCGAATTTGCACAATATGACGGAACGTTCGCACTTGACGCGCTGTTTGCGAACACGGATCCAGAGCTGGTGCAAGCGGAGTTGGACTTGTACTGGATTCACCGGGCGGGTCAAGACCCAGTTGCGTACGTAAACAAGTATGCTGGACGACTTGATCTCCTGCACATGAAGGATGCGTCGAAGGACGACGGATCGTTTGCAGAAGTCGGTCAAGGTGTCCTCGATTGGGAGAACATCATCCCTGCAGCAAAGGACGCAGGTGTGAAGTGGTACATCGTCGAGCAGGACGTGTGCAAAGGGGATCCACTGGAGTGCATTCAGACGAGCCTGAACTTTTTGAAGGACAGGGTCTGAGTGGGAGTTCGATTGGAGCGACGCGAGACAAGGGAGGCACACGAGAGTGAAACTAGGGATTTTTACCGTATTGTTTGGCGATAAGTCGTTTGAAGAGATGCTGGACTACGTCGCGGCGAGTGGCCTCGACACGGTTGAAATTGGCACGGGTGGCTCACCTGGGGATAAGTTCTGTAATCCGAAAGAGCTGATCGCCAGCGAGGAGAAGCGCAAATCCTTCCTTGACAGCATCGAGCGGCGTGGTTTGCAAATTAGTGCCCTGAGCTGTCACGCCAACCCGATTCACCCGAATCGAGACATCGCGCAGGACGCGCACGAAACGTTTCAAGACACCGTCCTCCTCGCCGAAATGCTGGGCGTGCAGAAAGTCGTCACGTTCTCCGGCTGTCCTGGGGAATCGGACCAATCAAAACACTCTGTATGGGTGACGTGCCCTTGGCCGACAGAGCACAGTGAGATCCTTCGTTGGCAATGGGAAGAGAAAGTAATTCCGTACTGGAAGGAACAAAATCAGTTCCTGAAGGACCACGGCGTTCGCGTGGCCATCGAAGCACATCCAGGTTTTGTCGTCTATAACACGGAGACGATGTTGCGCCTTCGCAGTGCTGCAGGGGAACAGATTGGCGTGAACTTCGACCCGAGCCACCTATTTTGGCAAGGGATGGATCCGGTCCTGTGCATCAAGCGCTTGGCTGAAGCAGAGTCCATTTTCCACGTACACGCGAAGGACACCGCCATTCACCCCTATAACACGGCGGAGAACGGCGTCCTCGACATGAAGCCCTATCAAGACGAAAATGCCCGCTCGTGGATTTTCCGCACGGTCGGTTACGGACATGGGGAGGAAGTTTGGCGCAATATCATCAGTGCTCTTCAATTGGGCGGATATGACGGGGCCATCAGCATCGAGCACGAAGATAGCTTGATGTCGATCGAAGAGGGATTCGAGAAGGCCGTTGCGTTTCTGAAACCGCTCCTCATTCGCAAGAAATTAGAAAATATTTGGTGGGCATAAGGAGAGAATTGGTCATGACCAAGGCATTGCGCGTAGGGATCGTCGGTGCGGGTGGGATCGCCCAAGGCGTTCACATTCCGAACTATCAGAAGTGCGGCGACAGGGTTGACATTGTGGCCATCGCGGACGTCGCTGTAGACCGGGCAAAAGAAGCGGCCGCCAAGTTTGGCATCGAGCATCATTTTGCGACGGTGGAGGAAATGCTGCAATCTGTCGATCTCGACGCGGTCAGCATTTGTACTCCGAATAAATTCCACGCCTCGGCCGCGATCGCCGCGCTGGAGGCTGGCTGTCACGTGTTGTGCGAAAAGCCACCAGCGATGACTGTGGCTGAAGCAGAGGCGATGGCGCAGGCGGCAAGCAAGGCTGACAAGTACCTATCCTATGGCTTCCACTATCGCCACACACAAGACGTGGAGGCACTCAAGCGCTTTATCGACGGCGGCGAGCTTGGCGACATTTACGCCGCTACGGCGATCGCGCTGCGCCGCCGCGGCATTCCGGGCTGGGGCGTATTCACGAACAAGGAGTTGCAGGGCGGTGGGCCGCTTATTGACATTGGCGTGCACATGCTCGACACAGCCTTGTACCTCATGGGCTATCCAGAGCCGGACTCGGTGTTTGGCGCGACGTACCAGCGGCTCGGTAAGAAGAAGGGCGTCGGCCTGCTCGGCGCGTGGGATTATGAGAACTTTACGGTTGAAGACATGGCGCGCGGTTTTATTCGCTTCAAAAACGGCGCAACTCTGGTTCTCGAGGCGGCATTCGCTGCGAACGTACAAAAGCGGGACGAGATGAACGTCAAGCTGATGGGCGAACTCGGTGGGGCAGATGTCTTCCCATTGACCATCTATCAAGAGAAACACGGGTCTCTCATCGATGTGAAACCGGCGTATCTCCCCGATAAATCAGGCTACGAGTTGGAAATCGGGCGCTTTGTGGACGCGTGCCTCGGAGGCGATGCTCCAATCTCCACGCCAGAGCAAGGCGTGAAGTTGCAACGGATCATCAATGGTCTGTACGCGTCTGCAGAAACCGGTGAAGCTGTGAAACTTTGAGTTGGGCGTGTGCGCCTTTTGTGCAGGTAGAGGGAGGAGGCAAACGATGGCAGCACGTGAATTGCGAATTGGAATGGTAGGTTACAAGTTTATGGGCAAGGCGCATAGTCACGCATACCGTGACTTGCCCTTCTTCTTTAATACCGGGGTAACGCCCGTCATGACGGCGATTGCCGGGCGCGATGAGGCGGGCGTGCGGGCTGCGGCAGAGCAGTTCGGCTTTGCATCCTACGAGACGGACTGGCGGCGGCTCGTCGAGCGGGACGACATCGACGTCGTAGATATCGTGACGCCGAACAACACCCACGCGGAAATCGCGATCGCAGCGGCAAAGGCAGGCAAGCACATCATCTGTGAAAAGCCCTTGGCTCTGACGGTGGACCAGGCGAAACAAATGCGCGACGCGGTCAACGAGGCGGGCGTCCGGGCGATCGTCTGCCACAACTACCGTTTTTCTCCGGCCATTCAATACGCTAAGCAGTTGATTTCCTCGGGCAAGCTGGGGCGTATTTACCACGTGCGGGCTCAGTACCTTCAGGATTGGATTATGGATCCGGAATTCCCACTGGTCTGGCGCCTGCGCAAGGAAGTGACGGGCTCCGGTGCACTTGGTGACATAGGCGCGCACATCATCGATCTCGCTCGCTTCCTCGTCGGTGAAATCACCGATCTGACGGCGACGATGGAAACGTTCATCAAAGAGCGCCCACTTGGCGAGATGAGTGGCGGATTGAACGCAAAGAAGGACGCGACCGCCACTGGCATCGTCGATGTCGACGATGCCGCAGCCTGGCTCGCGCATTTTGATCAAGGGGCGCTTGGCGTCTTTGAAGCGACGCGCTTTGCTGCGGGGAATCGCAATGGAAACCGCATCGAGGTGAACGGCGAAAAGGGCTCGATTTGTTGGGATCTCGAGAACATGAACAACCTTCAAGTCTACCTCGCGGACGATGCACCGGGTCTGCAGGGCTTCCGAACGATCAACTGTACGGAGGAACAGCACCCATTTGCCGGTGCCTATTGGCCGGCTGGCCACATCATTGGCTACGAGCACACGTTTATCAACCTGTTTGCGACGTTCTTCCAGAGTATCGTCGGCGAGACGGAATGCAAGCCTGATTTCGAAGACGGACTGCGAAATGAGCGCGTGTTGGAGGCGATTGCGCAATCCTCCGAACGCGGTCAGTGGGTGAAAGTCTCTCAGGTGTAGTACGGTAGCAAACGATGCTGTGGGGATTCGGAGTCATCCGGATCCCTTATCGTCGTTCCAAAGCAGTAGGTTTCGCTCCAACGGTACGATCTCACTTCAAAAAAATGAGTAGCTTTGTATGCGTGATGGTGATACGATAGTCACAGATGAATATGAACCTTCGGGGCAGGGTGAAATTCCCGACCGGCGGTAATGCTGTGTCGACGTGGTGAGATGTGCCACGGCGCCAGTGAAGCCCGCGACTCTACACTGAGGTTTAGTGGTGTGGATTGACTTGGTGAAATTCCAAGGCCGACGGTATAGTCCGGATGGGAGAAGGTAAACTTTGGCATGGCTCGACGAGTCATACCTAGTTGTGCATGCACACGCCCCATGGATTGATCCGTGGGGCGATTTGCGTTTGGTATGTGCATGTTCTTCCGGGAAGGTTCAATTCAAATGCCCTTATCTTCAGGAGGTCTTTGGATTGAATATGGAATCAGCGGGGAAGCGCACTTCCTCACGTCGCTTTGGGGTTTGGCTCATCGCTCTGGGTGCGGCGATGTGGGGCCTAGATGCCGTTTTCATCGTGTCGTTGCAACGTCACATGACGTCTACTGAGATTGTCTTTTTGGAGCACTTGCTGCTGGCGGTGTTCGCCGTGCCTGTGCTCATTTGGAAGCGCCGCGAATTGAAGCGGTTGAACTTCGGCGATTGGGGTGCGGTGTTGTTCATCGCATGGGGAGGCTCTGCATTGGCGTCCATTCTCTTCGCCATCGGGTTGCAGTACGGCAATGCGAATGTCGTACTGGTGCTGCAAAAGCTCCAACCCCTGTTCGCGGTGTTGTTGGCTGCTTGGCTGCTCAAGGAACGCATTCGCCAAGGATATTGGTGGTTATTGGCCGCTGCCATGGTCGGCGCCTATTTACTGACGTTTGGATTTGGTTCGCTCACGGGCATCGGTACGCACGGTCGCCTCGTCGGCGCACTTTGTGCGCTGGGTGCGGCTGCGTTGTGGGGGGGCTCGACGGCCATGGGAAAGCGGTTGGTCGGGAAGGTATCGTTTTCGACGGTCACGGCGCTGAGGTTTGCAGCGGCTCTTCCATTTTTGTTTTGTATCGTCGAGGTCGAGCATCCGTCTTGGACCTCGCTCGGCCACGCCCTCACCTTGTGGCCAGTCCTGGCGAATCTGCTCTTCCAAACACTCGTCCCGAGTCTCTTCAGCCTCTTGATTTATTACCGAGGACTCGATGGGGTCAAGGCTTCTCACGCGACGATCGCTGAGCTCGCGTTTCCTGCGACGGGCTTGTTGTTAAATTGGCTGGTCCTTGGCCAAACGATCACCGTCGGGCAATGGATCGGCTTCGCGATTGTCTGGCTCGCCGTGTACCAACTGACACGACTACCCAAAGACGGCGCGAACCAGTCGTTTGCGGAATCGGTGAAAACGTCCGCGTAACTGCTGACCGCTCACAGGTGGTCAGACGGGGTGCCAGATAGACGAGGATGCTCTCTCTGTCTACTGGCACTTTTTTTGTGCCCAGGCACTGTACTGCCGACCTTCTTGGGGAGTGGGACGGATGCAACTGCCTGTGATTTTTTCATGCGGATGAGAACTTCACATACGGATATGAGGATTTCGCATGTGAGGACGCAATTTTGTTCGGAGTTCGCCATGATAGCAGGGAAGAATCCGTCGTAACGGAGGGAGTGTGCGGTATGGACTTTCATAGTGACCGAGTGAAGTATATGTACAGCGGCAGGAACGTCCACTTACAGTGGGTGCGGGCGGTGCGTGAGTGGCTGTGTGTGGATGGGCTGCAGGTGGTCGATCTCGGCTGTGGCGGCGGGCTCTACGACGAAGCGTGGATCGCGGCGGGGGCGCGGTCTGTAGTTGGCGTAGACGCCTCCGCAGTCATGATCGAAGCGGCACGAGAGGCGTACGGAACACGCTCAGACATCTCTTTCGCAGTGGCAGACGCGCGTGCGACAGGCTTAGAGGGGAATGCCTATGACGTCGTGTTCTCACGGGCCGTGATTCATCACATGCAATTGCGAGAAGTCACCGAGTTGTTGCGGGAGGCATATCGGTTGTTACGATCCGGGGGATCTGTGCTGGTGCAAGACCGCACGGTGGAAGACGTCCTGTTGCCGGGGGCACCGGACCACATCCGAGGTTATTTCTTTGAGATGTACCCACGGCTTCGCGACGTGGAGGTACGCAGGCGACATGCGGTGAGCGAGGTGTCAACTGCCTTTGCAGAGGCAGGACTTTGTCGCGTGAGCGTGGAACGCATGTGGGAAACTCGAAGTGAATACAGCGATTTTCAGGGCCTTGAACGCGATCTGCTGGCGAGAGCTGGACGATCGATTCTTCACGAACTCTCAGATGCCGAACTGCGCGCACTGGTTGCGAATATTCGCAAGAAGTTGCGGTGCCGGCCGATTGTGGACAGAGATCGGTGGACGGTTTGGCGCGCGATCAAACCGTGATGCGGTGGAAGACTAAGCTAGATGCGATGAATATCGCGGCTGAGGTGGCGACCACCGGTTAGGACCGTATGCGACACGTGATCCAACGCGGAATCTCCGATGTTGCCCAGATGTAGAAAGTGACCTGTGTGAATCAGCATGGCGATGGCCATGATGGCGACCGTTGCCGAGACCGATAATGTCATGGAGGCCCGTGTGAGGCGAGCGAGTGCGAGAAACCGTCCGGCACCGTGGCGGCGCCCATGCGGAAAGGCAACCAATTTGGTACGAGCCGTTGTGCATGGCACCTCGTTAACGAGGTCCTCCGGGCGGTGTAAATCACGGATGATCTCACGGTACTCCAGTAAATCGCGTTGACAGCTTGGGCAGGTTTTGAGATGCCGCTCGTATCGTTTGCGGCGCAATTCGTCGTGAATTTCTCCTAGCGCGTAATCAAGACAGGAACTACATTCGTCACGAGTTATCGCCACTTGAAAGGTCACCTCTACGTGTTTGCTGATGCAATAATCGCTGTGAGCGCGACGATCATGTAACCGCGTGGACAGCTACGGAAGTATCTTGTCACACTCACGGGTCATTCGTCTACTGTTACATTTGTCTATTCTTGAACAAGTTTGTCGCGGCGGCGGATGACAAGACTACCCCGCATAGGATTCGTTGTGTAGAGTAGAAGTGTAGGGGTTTCGTTCTGCGATCTTGCATCGAAGCGCGGCACGGTTATCGAGGAGGTTTGCCCATGTATAAAGTGTTTTCGACTCGCAGGTTGCCTGCGGATACAGAAGCTTATTTAAGGCGCCACGTGGAGTTGGATATTTGGGAAGAGAAGACTCGCATCACGCCGGAACAATTGGTGGAGCGCGCGCGGGACGCGCGTGGCCTCATCACGTACGGGACGCGCATCGATGACGAGGTGCTGTCGCAGCTGCCAGATCTGCAGTGTGTGAGTACCAGCTCTGTGGGGTATGACCACTTTGATACAGAGGCCATGCTCCGACATGGTGTGATTGGGACGCACACACCTGGGGTGCTGGACGAGACCGTTGCCGATTTGACGTTTGCACTGATGCTTGCCACTGCCAGACGGGTCGTCGAAATGGATGCGGTGGTGCGCACAGGGCAGTGGCAGGGCAAACCAGCGGATTGGTATTTCGGTCTCGATGTTCACCATCGGACGCTTGGAATCATCGGCATGGGGCGCATTGGTGAGGCGGTTGCAAGACGTGCCAAGTTAGGGTTCGGCATGGATGTGCTGTATCACAATCGTTCGCGCAAGCCAGATGTCGAGGCCAGTCTGGGTCTGACCTATGCGTCGTTTGAGGATTTACTCCAGCGGTCGGACTTCGTCGTACTACTCACACCTCTCACCGAACAGACTCGTGGATTGATGAACGAAGAGGCGTTTCGACAAATGAAGTCCTCGGCCATTTTTGTAAACATGTCGCGCGGCATGACCGTTGATGAGGAGGCGTTGTACAATGCCCTCAAGGACGGAGTGATCCGCGCTGCAGGCCTGGATGTATTCCGCGAAGAGCCAACGCCGCCGACGAACCCGCTGCTCAGCTTGAACAACATCGTTGTGCTGCCGCATATTGGCTCTGCGACGCGAGCGACCCGCGACGACATGGCTATGTTGGCAGCGCAAAACGTCGTGGCGGTGTTGGAAGGGCGAGTCGCAGACGCGCGTGTGGTCTTCGAACTGCGAGATCTAGTGAAGGGGAAGTGACACGTGTATCCAGTAAAATTCAAACCCGTTCCGATGCACCGCATCTGGGGCGGAGACGGCCTCAAGCAGATGTTTCATGTGGAGTCAAGCGACCCCATCGGCGAGTACTGGGTGGTCTCCGGTCACCCCAATGGGATGAGCGTCGTCTCGGAGGGTCCGCTTGCCGGCAGGACGCTCCATGAACTAACGGAGATGTATCCGAGTGCGTACCTGGGGAAGTCTCCGCAACCGAGGTTTCCACTGCTCATTAAATTTCTGGAGGCCGAAGACGATCTGTCGGTCCAGATTCACCCAGACGATACATATGCGCAGGCCAACGAGGGCGACTTCGGAAAGACAGAGGCGTGGTACGTACTCGACGCGAAGGCGGATGGGAAGATAAACTACGGCCACTCGTTTCCAGATCGAGAGACGTACGAGCGAGCCGTGCAGAGCGGGCAGGTCAAGGACTTTCTCGAGTACCGCGACGTCCGCAAGGGAGATTTCGTCTTTGTGCCCGCGCGTACGCTGCATGCGCTCCTCGCGGGGACCAAGGTGCTCGAAATCCAGCAGACCTCAGACGTGACGTACCGTGTTTACGACTGGGATAGAGTGGATGCCAACGGCAACGGCAGAGCGCTGCATGTCGCTAAGGCGGCAGACGTTCTGGACTACGGCCAACCTCTCGTGGACGTGGAGCGCGCGTGGATTCGCAACGAAGAGGGCATCGAGCACCAGCGGTTGGTGGATTGCCCATACTTCACAATTGAGTCCATCGTTACGAGTGAGCCGTTGGCGTTTACGCACGGACATTCCGGCAATCCGGACGTCTTGATTGTGGTCGAAGGCGCTGGGGAATTGCGCGCGACCGTGGATGGGCAGCAACAGTCCCTGTCGCTGAGCCCGGGCGATGCCGTTCTCATACCTGGCACGCTCGAAGTGTACGAAGTGTTGCCTCAATCCTCGCTGACGGTTGTCCGCACGTTTTACTAATTTCCTCACCCAATCTCGACAACAGGACTAGGTGCGCTAGCCGCGTGCCTAGTCCTGTCGTTTAGTCCGCTGTACCTGATCCGCACCTAGTCCCTTCGAATCCTGGCCGTAGCGCACACGTTCATATGTTTGCGTCAGTGTCAGATCGTCCTTGGCAAGTTCCGCCCCTGGCAAGCGAGACAATAGTTCCCGCACCGTTTCCGCACGCCCGATGGTGTAGCCTTGCGCGTGCCACGCCTGCAATCGCTTCTGATAAGCGCGCCGCGTGGGGTCGGCTGTGCGTTCGAGTTGAAATCCATCGATTTGTCGATCGCGCTTAACGGTAGCTGGCGCGAGTTTCGCCTGGTCGGCCGGCTTTGGCCTCTCCTTCTTGCGCTGCACCAGCAGGTAGACGAGAACACATGCGAGCATGATGCCGAGCAGAATGACCCACACCGTCCACTGGAGCGTGGGAGAGGTGACCTTCGCGTGCGTGACGGTTTGTGACGTGGTGTTTCCGGCCGGTGACGACGCGAGCGGGTTTGCCGCGTGGCCACGCAGCTTTACGCGGTTCAGGAAGTTGAACAACGATTGCATCAGTGGCGACATGACGGGCGTGATCACGAACGCCAAGGCAGCTAGGACAACCAGTATGGCTGCACCGGCGGCAATAGGCCCGAGGCCTCCGACGAGTGCTGCAAGCGTCAGCACGCCGGCTCCGCTGTAGAGGACTGCGCGTTGCGCGAGGCCCGTGGATTTGGCTTGTACGTGGCGCGCGAGACCGAGCTCGCCGAGCAGTAGGCCAATGGACATGACGACCATGAACAAGATGAAGCTTGGCGAGCGGGCAGCCGCGGACGAGACGTCATTGATGAGATAGATGGCGACGCCGACGATGGCGAGTGCAGTCAAGATCCGCAGGTTGAAGATACAGCCATCGCCGACATCCGCCTGCAGCACGTACACAAGCGCCAGTGCTGCACTCCCAACCGCACCGAACAACGTCGCGATGACCATGCCTACTGGCGCACGAAAGACGAGCTCTAGCGCGCCGAGCAGGACGACGTCGACGACGGTCGCAAGCAGGAGCGAGTTTCGCCAAGGGGCCAAGCGGAGGATGGCGGTCATCGCCACCGCGGTGCAAATACAGCAAATGAAGGGGACGAGCAGATACACGGGCCACGACTGGTGCGCCCAGGAAAAGGTCACGGCGAAATAAAAGCCCGCAAGCCCATTGAGTATGCCAGTCCACGTCTGTGCAGTGACGCTTAAATCCCGCCACAAGCAGCTAGTTGGTAGCGAGAGGGTGACATCCCGGTTCGTCGTCTGGCTCATCGCGCTTCCCCTCCTACTTTGGTCACTTCGCGGGCTGGTCCCACTGGATCGACAACCGCGTCGGCGGTTTCCAATGGATGTCTGACGGCGCGAACGAAGTCTATTTGCCTCCCAGAGCGGCGCAACTGGTTGACCAGCTTTGTCTGGTCGTCTGTTTCGAATGCGGAAAACAGGATGACCTGGTGCGGCGTCGACTGGCGATGCTTCAGAAGGTAGCTTAAAATCGCGCCCAACGACTCGGTGGCGTAGGGCTGTGCGTGGCCGAGCAGGGAGCGGAGCGAGGCACCGCTCAACTGACTGGGCAGCGCTACGCCGCGTCGGCCAACGACGGAGGCGTTGCTCGCAAAGGACAGGCGGGCTCCGACTCGCTCAAGGGAGAGCGCGACATCGGTGAGATACCCGATGAGCTCTTCGAACGGTTCGCGTGCGCTGCCCTTCCAGTGCGGTTCGGTCGTCTGGGCGTTGAGGATGAGGAGAACATCCAATTCCGTCGATGAAAAGAACTGCTTGGCCACGAGCCTTCCGAGCCGGGCGCTCGCGCGCCAATGAATGTGGCGGGCGGGATCAGACTCTTGGTAGGGACGAACGCCTTTGAACATCGTCTCGTCTGGAAACAGCCAGCGGTCAACCGCTTTCTCTCCCTGATTGGCGACGGGGCGCGGGCGGTTTGGGCAAGGGTCCGGATTCGGACGGACCGCTATCTTGGCGATGGGCTGGTCGTATACGTACGTGTTTCGCAGCCCGATGCCTTCGTGCATGCGCACAACCACGTCCTTCACTGCGGCGGGGCCGCGGTGAAACCCGTAGAGCGTAAACTCGATCTGAACGCGTCGGCGCATGAGGACGTACGTCGCGAAGACGAGCTGGTGCGCGCCGTCGTCTTGTAACGTGGACAACTCATGTGGCAGATTGACGTGCACCTCGGCAAACGGGATCGGCAGCCAGGAGCGATTGACGAGCGTCACTTTGAGAGGCAATGCCTCGCCGATATCGCACTCGTGCCGAGGGAAGTCGACGATACAATCCACTTTGTCCTGTACGACACTGGCCCACCACCGAGGCCAAACCCAAATCATGACGGCGACGACGAAGACGAGCCAGAGCACGGTGAGCATGCGTCACACCCCGGCCCGCTCGTTCGGCACTGGAACACCCTGAAGAACGTCCTCGATCACGCGCTTGGCGCCGTCCTCCCCCATCCAGTCGATATTCAACTGCAAGCGGTGAGCCATCGTCGGGTAAAAAGCCCGTTTTACGTCGTCCGGCGTGACAAATCGGCGCTGCGCCAAGTAGGCGAGTGCCTGGGCATACTGCGTGAGCGCGACGATGGCGCGCGGGCTCGCCCCAAGCTCAACTTGGTCGTGCGTGCGCGTCGCGCGGCCGAGTGCCACGATGTATCGCAACACATCGTCGCTGACGAGGATTTGCCGGACTTCCTCTTGGGCCTTGACGACGTCCTGCTCGTCCAGGACTGCGGACAGTTCCTCGTCCTTCGTAAATACCACCCTGCGAACCATTTCGATCTCTTCCTCGGCTGCGATATAGCCGAGGTTCAACTGCACGAGAAAGCGGTCGAGCTGTGCTTCAGGCAGCGGAAAGACGCCCTGTGACTCGATGGGGTTGGCAGTGGCAATCACAAAGAACGGCTTCGGTAGACGGTAGGTCGTTCCGTCCGCAGAGACCTGTTGTTCCGCCATCGCCTCTAACAGTGCGGACTGGGTGCGGGGCGTCGCGCGGTTGATCTCGTCCATCAGGAGAACGTTCGTGAAGATGGGCCCTCGATGAAACGTAAATCGGTTGTCTCCGGGGTTGAAAACGGTCGCCCCGACGACGTCCGCGGGGAGTAAATCGGGCGTACCTTGAATGCGGCAAAAGGCTAGTCCAAACACTTTGGCCAGGCTGGCAGCGAGGCGGGTCTTGCCGGTTCCTGGCACGTCCTGAAGCAGCACGTGTCCGCCGGCGAGGCAGGCAGCTGTCACCAGTTCGAGGGTCGAGCGCTGGCCTACGATTTTTTTGGATAACTGTTCGATGATATCTGGAATCCGAGCCTGCGTCGGCGTAATCGCGGAGTCATTCAAACGTAAAACACCCTTTCCAATTCCCTTCGTGTCATTGTACCTTGATTTTTACTGAAAGAACCAGCCGTGACAAAACAGCGCCGCCCCATATGCGGCCGTACATCCAAATGCGAGCATCAAGGCACAGACCCCTTGCATCCTCGCGATGGCGGAGCGGTTGAGCAAAAAGCCGGGGACGAACGCGGGCCAAAGGATGCAGAGGAACCTCAGGACGCTTTTCAGCGGGTACCCCGTGATGTAGGCGCAAGCTGAGAGCAGGAGGATGCCCGCCATCCACAGTCCGCTCTCGAGGCTTTCGACAACCTGTTCTTCGTGCGTGACGCGCCACCTGCCGTCCGCTTTGAAGCAGCGGACGATGTGGACGATGACCAGGATCATCATCAGTGTCACGACGAGGGTGTTGAGCGTCAGTGGGTAGCGGACAAACGACTCCAGTACGTTGACAAACGGCGCCTGCCAGCTTCGAGCCCAGGTGTCTTCCGCAGCAAAAATGGCGAAAGGAGTGTGGACGGTCATGAGCAGGTAGAGCTCGTAGATGAGCGGGACGACGCCCGCGGCGGCCACGTACCCAACCGCCCGCCACCAGAGGCGCAGGCGGATGAACCGCAAGGCGAAGGCGATGCAGAACACACCGAGATCGTGCATACTCGTCGCGAGCATGACGCCGACGAGCGATAGTAGGTAACTTCGCCGCGCCCGCGGCTGGCGTAATCCATACATGATAAGAAGGATGCCGAACAGCGAAAACGTCTCGGTATACAGGGCACTGAAGTAGATGGCACAGGGGTTGACCGCAAACAGGATGACAGCGATTGACTTGAGTGCTGGCCGCTCGTGCTCGACGAGGCCATACATGAGCCAAAGGGCACAAAAAAACAGGACTTCCACCAAGACCAGCGCACCAATGGGGGACATGAGGCGAATGATCGTGGGCAGCCCCGGGAAAAACGCCGCCGCGCGATATGCCGGGCTGAAAGGAACGACGTTTCCCGTGATGGCGAACGCCTGTTGCGCGTGTGCGGGGATCAGGTATCCATACTTGGCGATGTAGACAAACCATTGCGAATCCCACTGCATGAACTCATCCGCCATGGAGTGGGTGAGTGTCAGGCGGTTCGTGGACGGCGCGATCGGGCCGAGGATGCCGAATAAGATGACTAGGGCGTGCAGCCCATAGGCAAACAGGACATGCTGCGTTCGTTTCGAGAGTGTCATGATTCAGTCAGTCTCCATTGCTCTCTGGATTCGTCATCTTAGTAGTCTGCCATTGTTTCGAAAGGAATGGAATCTTCTGTTCGATTTTCGGTAAAATCGAGGTAGCTTCACCCGCGAATTCCGTGACTCCGAAACATGTCGAAGGCTGGTTTCATAGGGGCTGCAGGACAAGCGCTTTCGCAGACAATGAAAGCCGATTTGACCGAAGTTTCGGACGGAAAACCGCCCTCCTGAGAGAAAAGGTCAAGTTTTGACGTTCTTCGACATTTTGCGAAGAAATTCTGAGTGTGGTATACATAGTGATCGGAATTGGGATTTCTTATCCCCCTAACCGGGCGTTCCTATACGATTGTCCCATGCACAATGGCGCAAAATAGTTTATTGTTATTTTGGTACGCCTAGAGACACGGAAGAAGGGTTTACACAATGGAGAACGAGCACCCATCAGAAACCCAATCGTTTTGGCAACAATTTTTTGGGCCGAACTTTGGGTATATCCTCGAGCTGTATGAATCCTACCGCGAGAACCCGGAGTCGGTAAGCGCGGACACCCGTGCGCTGTTTGCCACGTATGGCGATCCCAACGCAGCGCTCGCACTTGGTGTGCAATCGACTCCAACCGGGCAGACACTATACCCCGTCTCGCCTGAACGCATTGCGCAGGTTATCGATTTGGCACGCAGCATTCGCGTCCACGGCCATCTCGCTGCAGACACAGACCCACTCCATCCAAAAGGTTCGGTTCCTCAACTTGAAACGTCCACGCACGGCATCAGTGACGCCGACTTGAGTCAACTGCCGGCGAGCGCCCTGTTGCGCGACGCGCCAGCCGACGTACGGTCAGCCCGCGATGCTATCGATAGATTGCGCCAAGCGTACTGTGGCCGTCACGGATACGAGTTCCATCACCTGACGGACGAAACGGAGATCGCCTGGTTGCAGCAACAGGTCGAAAGCGGACAGCTCTTTGCTCCGCTCTCGTCCGACGAGAAAAGAGAACTGTATACGAGCCTCGCTAAGACCGAGCTGTTCGAGAAGTTCATGCACCGTCGCTTCGTCGGCCAGAAGCGCTTCTCCGTCGAAGGGCTCGACGCGCTTGTCCCGCTGATGCAAACGTTGACCGATTCGGCTCTCGACCAAGGGACTCCGACTGTGGTTATCGGGATGGCGCACCGCGGCCGTCTCAACGTCTTGGCACACGTCGCTCAGAAGCCGTACGAGCGCATTTTTTCAGAGTTCCACGCAGGCAACAACTTCGCCAGCGAGGAAGAAATGCAGGAGTATGAGCTCGGGTGGGGCGGAGACGTCAAATACCACCAGGGTTGGCGCCATGAGTTCCGGAAGGCGGACGGCAGTCTCGCCCGCATTATCCTAGCGAATAACCCAAGTCACCTAGAGGTGGCGAATCCGGTCGTCGAAGGTATCGCGCGCGCCGCGCAAGAAGAGCGGACGAACCCTGGTCTGCCGCAGCAAGACATCACGAAGGCGATCCCTATTCTCATCCACGGCGACGCGGCATTTCCCGGGGAAGGCGTCGTCACGGAAACGCTCAATTTCTCACAGATTCCGGGCTATTACACAGGTGGCACCGTGCACATCATCGCCAATAACCACGTCGGTTTCACGGCGGACCCTGAGCAAGGTCGTTCGACGCGCTACGCGAGCGATCCGGCAAAGGGTTATGAGATCCCGATCGTCCACGTGTCCGCGGACGACCCGGAAGCGTGCTTGGCCGCTGCGCGGTTGGCATTCCTGTACCGCGAAACGTTCCACAAGGACTTTCTCATCGATTTGATCGGCTACCGCCGCTGGGGTCACAATGAAACCGACGACCCGAGCATGACGCAACCGGTCCTGTACACCCTCATCAACGAGCGGCCGACAGTCAAGGCGCTGTACGCTGAGCAACTGCAGGCCGAGGGCGTTCTCACTGCTGAGCAGATTGCAAGCGTTGACAGCGAGGTAGGCTCTGCGCTCATGGAGGCGTTTCAGAAGTTGCCGGACATGCACCATCACGCGCCGATCACCGATTTTTCCGCACCGCAAGCCGATGTGCCGAAAGTCGGACTGGACACCCTGCGCGACATCAACCGGGCACTCCTGCAAACGCCGGAGGACTTCACGACGTATCCGAAACTAAAGCGGATTCTCGAGCGCCGCACGGACGCTATCGACAATGGCGATATCGATTGGGCACATGCAGAGGCCTTGGCCTTTGCCACGATTCTGCAGACTGGAACGCCCATTCGGTTGACAGGACAGGATTCAGAGCGTGGAACCTTTGGACAACGCCACTTGGTCCTGCACGATGTCAACGACGGTCACAAATATACGCCGCTGCAGCACCTGCCTGGCGCACAGGCGAGCTTTATCGTTTATAACAGCCCGCTTTCCGAGACGGGCGTCATCGGTTTTGAGTATGGGTACAACGTTGAGGCGCCGGAAACGCTGGTGCTTTGGGAGGCGCAGTTCGGCGATTTCGCCAACGTGGGGCAGCCGCTGATCGACCAGTTCATCGCGGCGGGCCGCGCGAAGTGGGCAGAAGCGTCCGGGCTTGTCCTGCTTCTTCCACACGGTTACGAGGGGCAGGCGTCGGAACACTCGAGCGCACGCGTCGAGCGATTCTTGCAACTCGCTGCCAAGAACAACATGTTTATCGCGAATGTCACGAGCTCGGCGCAATACTTTCACTTGCTTCGCCTGCAAGCGGCGCGCCTTGGCAAGAACGCTCGTCCGCTCGTCGTGATGACGCCAAAGAGTTTGCTTCGCAACGTTCGGGCGGCCTCGAAGGGCATCGAGTTGGCCGAAGGTCAATTCCAGACCGTGCTTCACCAGCCGAGCGATCGCGCGAAAAAAGTTACGCGTCTTGTCCTCTCGAGCGGTAAAGTAGGTGTAGACTTATCTACGGAGATCGAAAAGCGCGGGGGTGACTTCTCTTGGTTGGCGACGGCGCGCGTGGAACAACTGTATCCTTTCCCCGCCGAGCGGATTCAAGAGATCCTAGCACAATATGAGAATCTACGTGAGGTCGTGTGGTTGCAGGAAGAACCACAGAACGCAGGCCCGTGGTCCTTTGTGGTGACGCGCCTGATGTCCATCCTGCCAGCCAACGCTGCCCTGCATTACGTCGGCCGTCCGGAGCAGGCCTTCCCTGCCGAAGGTTCGCCAGACGTTCACAACGCAGAACAGGCGCACATCTTGGATGTCGCTCTATCACAACAGACGCTCTGATTGAATGGAGGAAACACAATGGCAGAGGTAAAGGTACCTACGCTGGGTGAGTCGATTGTCGAGGCGACAATTGGTCAGTGGTTGAAGAACGAGGGCGACGCAGTTGAATCTGGCGAAGCCATCGCCGAGTTGGAGACGGACAAGGTCAATGTGGAAGTCATCGCCGAGGAGTCCGGCGTGATCGCTACGATCGCGAAGCAAGCAGGCGACACCGTGGCTATTGGCGACACCATCGCTGTCATTCAAGCGGGCAGCGCAGCTGCACCAGCTGCTGCGCCGGCGCCAGCGCCAGCCAAGCAGGAGGCTGTAAAGGTGGACGCGCCGTCGACCACAGCCGCTTCCGCACCGACCCAAGCCCCGATTGTGCCACCAGTGGCGACGGGCGTTCGCGCGACGCCATCTGTCCGCCGCGCTGCGCTTGAACAGGGCGTAGATATCAATCAGGTACAGTCGGGTCGCGTGGAGTTGGCGAGCCTGACAGCGGCACAGACGTCGGCACCGGCGCCGAAGGTGCAACCGGCTGCGCAGAATGCTGCGGCCGAGAGGGCGGATGAAGAACGTGTTCGCATGACGCGCCGCCGTATCACCATCGCCAAGCGCTTGGTTGAAGTTCAGCACACCGCCGCCATGTTGACGACCTTCAACGAAGTAGACATGAGTGCGGTCATGGATGTGCGCAAGCGCCGCAAGGACGCGTTTAAGGATAAGCACGGGGTCGGTCTCGGCTTTATGTCCTTCTTTACCAAGGCGGTCGTTGGCGCACTGAAACAGTTCCCTCGCCTGAATGCGGAAATTCAGGGCGACGACATGATCATTAAGCATCACTACGATATCGGAATTGCCGTCGCTACCGAGGGTGGTCTCGTCGTGCCAGTCGTGCGCGGCGCAGATAGAATGTCGTTCGCAGGCATCGAGCGGGAGATCGCCTCCTTGGCTGGCCGCGCGCGGGACAACAAGCTCGGCGTGGAGGACTTGCAGGGCGGTACATTCACCATCACGAACGGTGGTACGTTCGGCAGCCTCATGTCGACGCCGATTTTGAATGCGCCGCAAGTGGGCATTCTCGGTATGCATGGCATTCAACAGCGCCCCGTCGCAGTCAACGGTCAGGTGGAAATTCGACCGATGATGTACATCGCGCTGTCGTATGACCACCGCATCGTCGACGGTAGTGAGGCAGTTCGCTTCCTCGTCGCTGTGAAGCAGATGATCGAAGATCCGGAATCCTTGCTGATCGAGGGTTAATACGTGAACGGGGGCTGCCTGGTCGCAGGTGGTTGGATTTTATCGATAGTTCTTTTCATGCGCCTCACGGTATCTAGCCGTGAGGCGTTTTTCATGTACGACCATCATATCTAGTGACTGTTACACGGTCTTGAACATAGGTGTAATAAGGAGTTCATCAACTGCAGAGTGATGTGGGTGCACGTTTGTCTGCACGTGTTTCGCAGTTGGTGGACCATAGTCCTGTTCGCCGCGTGAACGAGAGGCGAACGAGAGCGGATCAAGGGAGGATGTCGCCACATGCACGCCACGCCTAGGTGGGCACATCGCGGGTACGCCGGTCGCTATCCTGAAAACACACTCGTCGCATTCGTCGCTGGTGCAGAGGCCGGGGCCGATGGGATCGAATGCGATGTCCGCCTGACCAAGGACGGTCAGTTTGTCATTTTGCACGACGAGTGCGTCGACCGAACGACCAATGGCCATGGGCGCGTCGCGGACTTGTCACTCGCAGACATACGAGATTTGGATGCAGGTGCCTGGTTTCACGACGCGTTCGCTGGCGCGCGAATTCCGACATTGGAGGCCTTGGTGGATTACGTTGCGCAGTATCCGCGCCCGCTTGTTCTAAATCTCGAGTGGAAGGCACTAAAGCCGGACGACGCTACCATGCAGCGTGCCCTTGCCGTGATATACCGCGTAGGGATATTCGAACAGGTACTCCACAGCAGCTTTCAGGAGGACATCTTGTGTGCTATTCGGAGAGTTGATTCGAACGCGCGCCTGGCGCTCTTGACGGAGCCTGGCCGCGACGCGCAGGACGCGATTCAAGCGGCCAAGGCAATTGGGGCCGTAGCCATTCATCCGGACTATCGGCAGGTGACCCCGCGATTTGTTCGCAGAGCACATCAGTCCGGCTTACGAGTTCACCCCTATACCGTCGACGATGCCAAGATGATGGCGTGGATGGAGGAGTGTGGAGTCGACGCCATCATCACAAACTGGCCTCGCGCGCATTGGCCAGAGGAGTCCGGTCCAACCACCTCGCTGCGAGGGTACTGATCGACACCAGAAGCAACGACGACGGAATCAACCAAAACGCGCCGTTGATGCCGACCTTGGTTGCCAGAAAGCCAACAAGCCAATTGACGAAGATGCTACCGATCCCGGCAAAGGTCAAAAGCATGCCAATCACGCGACCAGTTTCCCCTGGAAATGCTTGGCTCGCCAAGTGCACGATGGTCGGGAACGTGACTGCAAAACCAAATCCAGACACGATGAACAGGATAGGATAGTGAGGCAAGACGAGTCCAAGGGCAAACAACACGAGCGAGAAGATGGAACTCCAGAGGATGCTCGCATAAGATCCGACTTTGTGGACCCAGAGCGGCCCCGTCAATCTGCCAATGGTGAAAGTCAAGTAAAACGCCGTCAAGTACCACGAGCTCGCGGTGAGACTCATACCTTGTGCATGAACTAGATACGTGGGCAGCCACGTAGCAGTGCCGACCTCGGCGAGTACGTACAGCATAATTCCTAGCAGAAGGGCGTAAAACAGTGGCGCCGCAAGAGCTTGCTGCCTTTTTGCCCCGGTTGCCTCGCTGGGCTTTTGGTTTGGCTCGGCGAGGCTGGGGAATTGGTAACGGACAATCGATAGGGCAGCGAGCATGGTCAATGCACCGACGCCCCAAAATGGTGTCGACCAGTGGCCTGACTTGGTTGCCAGATAGGTGACGATGATTGGAAACATAGTGGCACCCACACCATAGAAGCCGTGCAGTAAGTTGAATCCCGTGCTCTCCGCTCGGGGCGATTGCGAGACAGCGGGGACGACGGCGTTGATGGCGATTTCCAGCCAGCCCATGACGAAGCCGAGTGAGAAAAATGCCATCCACAACATGAGATAGGCGGTAGGGAATGAAATCAGGACAAGCACCGCCCCAAGTACAATCGATCCGACGAGTAAGGTCTGCTTGAGGCCGACCCGGTGAACGACGAAGCCACTAGGGAAACTACCTACGAGATAGCCGATCGAATTCGCCGCGAACAGTGTGCCAAGCTGTGTGTAAGTGATGTGGATCTGGGCCTGTAACATGGGGCCTGTCGCACTGCGCATCGCGTCGATCGCTCCGTAGAGCAGCATCCCCCACAATGCAAAGGCAAGCCCAAATCGATAACGTTTCAAGGTTCACCATCCATTCCAATGAAAAAGCATCCAGGTGATTATACACCTGGATGCTTCGGGAACTTCAAGATATTCATGATGCCTGACAGTCACACTCAATAATTATCCGCGTGAATCACTTCACGTCGTGCCACGCCGGAGTCATACGCCGCTTTCGCGACGGCGTCGCTGACTTTTTCGACTACAGCTTGGTTAAATACGGAAGGAATAATATAGTCTTCTGTCAACTCGTCTTCCCGAATCGAGGAGGCGATAGCGTGCGCCGCAGCGAGCTTCATCTCTTCGTTGATGGTGCGGGCGCGCGACTTGAGCGCTCCCTTGAAGATGCCCGGGAAGCAAAGAACGTTGTTGATCTGATTCGGATAGTCGCTTCGTCCCGTCGCCAACACACGGACGTATGGCGCGGCTTCCTCTGGCCGGATCTCCGGTGTCGGATTGGCCATCGCGAAGACGATGGGGTCATTTGCCATCTTCTTCAGGTGTTCGACATTGAGGACGCCTGGGCCGGAGACACCGATGAAGATGTCGGCGCCTTCGATGGCGTCGTCCAACGTGCCGGTCACGTTGTGCGGATTGGTGTGCTCTGCATACCAGTTCCACATCGGGATGTCGTACGTCTGGTTGCGGTGCAAGATTCCCTCGAGGGTGACCCCAAGCACATTCGTGACACCTGCTGCCAGCATCATCTTCGTGCAGGCGACGCCAGCCGCGCCAATGCCAACGATGACGACCTTACAATCCTGTAAGCGTTTGCCCACCAGCTTTGTCGCATTCAACAGACCGGCGAGGAGGACGACTGCGGTTCCGTGTTGGTCGTCGTGAAAGACAGGGATGTCCAATTCCTCTTTGAGCCGTTCCTCAATCTCAAAGCAGCGCGGTGAACCGATGTCTTCGAGGTTGATGCCGCCAAACGCTGGTGCGATGCTTTTCACAATTCGCACGATCTCGTCGGTATCCTTCGTATCCAGACAAATCGGAAACGCGTCGATTCCGGCAAATTGCTTAAACAACATCGCCTTGCCTTCCATCACCGGCATGGCCGCGTGCGGGCCGATGTCGCCAAGGCCAAGTACGGCTGTCCCATCAGAGACGACGGCGACCGTATTGCGTTTGATGGTCAATTGGTAGGCTTTCGACGGGTCTTCGTGAATCGCCTCGCAGACGCGCGCGACGTGCGGCGTGTAGACGCGAGACAAGTCGTCGCGGTTCTTGACCTGAAGCTTCGGCGTAACTTCCAACTTTCCACCTAGGTGGACGAGGAATGTGCGATCCGATACGGCCACGACGTGAATCCCTGGCTCCGAGTTCAGCATATCGGAGATACGCTTGCCGTGTTCGCGACTTTCCACAGTGACTGTGACGTCTCGGACCACGACGTCCTTGCTGACGCGGATGACGTCTACGGCGTTGATGTCGCCACCGGCTACACCCACCAAACTCGCGACTTTCGCAAAGGTTGTCACCGAGTTAGCGAGTTCCAAACGATAAATTAGACTGATGCCCGGACTGCGGACTTCCACGTGCAAAGACCTCCCCATATATCACTCACATGAAGCATTGAGTCTTATTGATATTACCAAACTACTTTGCGACGGGACAACTTCAGGCCCAGCACAACTTCACGATTTTCAGATAAAATGGACATAACAATGGGACGAGGTGAGCGTATGACCTGGTGGAGTGAACCCTTGCGGCGTTGGACGGACGCTTTGGAAATCGATGTCGTCGTAGAACATGCGCCCACGTCAGACCCAACGGTTATCGGGTTGTGGTCGGAACAGCGAAACGAATGGTGGTTCCAGTTGGACGAATCCACGCGCGTTCGTTTTCCCGACTGGAAACCGACCGAGGCGATGCGAGAGGCGCTCGGCTTTACGCTCTTGGGCGGCAGAGACGTCGCGCGCCCGGCGGTGGACAGAATGGAACAAGCGTATAGGACCCTCATCGAAATGGACGTCCATGGGTTGGTTCGCGCTTCCACTGCTCATGTACAGCCATGTATTCCTTCCAGCGAATATTGGGTCTACCCTGGCTACTTGTTTTTAGTGCGGCGAAATCGGGATGACGGAAGCTTGGAGGAGGCGAACTCGTCCTGGACACAGGTGAGCTCCGATATGTTGTCCGCCATCTTGGGCGAGGGGTGGCATCGCGAGCTCGGTGAGCGGCGCGACGTCGTCGCCTACTTGCCCCTTGCGAAACTGGAGGAAGCCGTACTCGACCTTTCCGAGGCCGATGACGAGCTGCACGTCATGGACCGTTTGAACAGCGTTGCCAAGCTGCTCGTGTCGGCCATCGCGGAGGACGCGTATTTCGATGTGCGGGTTGCGGTGTCGAGGCGGATCGAGAAGCCCAGTCAAATTCACGCCGGGCTCGCCTCGGCGTTGCTCGCGACACGGCTGCAATGGCTGGACAACGCCCGCACGGCGGTGTTTGGCGAGGGCCTCTTGCCGCTGTTTGCGACACTCGCGTCAAACGAGGCCGTCGACGCGTTCTGGCAGGTGCTGCTCGAACGCGCGCAACTGCCTGTGGACGCTTGGCCGGATGATTGGCTGGACATCGTGCAGGGCGTCATTCAGGCCAATCTCAACATCAGTGAGGCCGCGCGCATTCTGTACGTCCATCGCAACACGCTGATTCACAAGCTCGACCGCTTGGCGCAGGTGACAGGCCACGACGTCCGCGATGTCACCGACGCGATGGTTCTCTATGTCGCTGCACTCTTGAAAACACAACAAGTTGCACTGAAATGACGAGGCGATAGGTGCACACTGTACATACTCGCGAACACGTCTGTTCGATAGACTAAGTGTACAAATTGTTTCCGCTTTCAGCTAAGGAGGACGTCTCGTGGCACGCGTACATCTTCAGCACATTTCGAAAACCTACAGTGGTGCGACCGAACCTGTCGTCAAGGATTTCAACTTAGACATCGAGGACAAGGAGTTTGTCGTTTTCGTCGGTCCGTCCGGTTGCGGCAAAACGACCACCCTGCGCATGATCGCCGGTTTGGAAGACATCACAGGTGGCGATCTCGTCATCGGTGAACGCCGTGTGAACGACGTGGCGCCTAAAGATCGCGACATCGCAATGGTGTTCCAAAACTACGCGCTCTATCCACATATGTCTGTCTATCAAAACATGGCGTTCGGCTTGAAACTTCGCAAGGTTCCGAAGGCGGAAATCGACAAGCGCGTTCATGAAGCGGCACGGATCCTCGATATTGAGCACTTGCTCGACCGCAAACCGAAGGCGCTGTCCGGCGGTCAACGTCAGCGCGTAGCCCTCGGTCGCGCCATCGTCCGCGAACCACAGGTGTTCCTGATGGACGAACCTCTTTCTAACTTGGATGCAAAACTTCGCGTACAAATGCGCGCGGAGATTCGTAAACTACACCAACGGCTGCAGACGACGATGATCTATGTCACGCACGACCAGACAGAGGCCATGACGATGGGCGATCGCATTTGCGTCATGAAGGACGGCATCATTCAACAAGCCGATACCCCGCAAGTCGTCTACTCTCAACCGAAGAATATCTTCGTTGCGGGCTTCATCGGATCGCCGGCGATGAATTTCATCCATGGCGAGATCGTGGCTGAGGGCAGTCATTTCTACTTCCGTGCACCAAACGTCTCCATTCTGTTGCCGGAGGGTCGCTACAACGTGTTGAAGAGCTCCGGGGTCATCGGCAAGAAGGTCGTGCTCGGAGTCCGACCGGAAGACCTTCACAACGAAGAAGTCTTCATGTCGACCTATCCCGAAGCTGTGCTTGGAGCCAAAGTCGAGGTCGTCGAACACATGGGCTCGGAAGTCTACCTCCACGTGAACACGGGTTCGACGCCGATCGTCGCGCGTGTCAACTCCCGGTTTAGCTTCCATCCGGGCAGTGAGGTCAAACTTGCAGTCGATCTCAACAAGATTCACATCTTCGATAGTGCGACGGAAGAGTCTATCGGTTTTTCTACCGCGACGGAAAAGTCTGAAGTGACCGTCTGACGGAGTGTAGAAAAAAGGGAGTGAGGCGGCGTGGTACAGCACAGTTTGAGAATCGAATTGGCGCAGGGCTTGGCTGCTCGTCCTGCTGCAGAGTTTGTGAAGTTGGCTTCATCGTACGCGAGCAGTGTGCGTCTGGGCAAACATGGTCAGTTCATCGATGCGAAGAGTATTCTCGGCGTGATGTCGATGGCCTTGTCGCATGGCGATGAAGTGACGCTGCAGGTCGACGGCCCGGATGAACAGGAGGCTGTGGCAAACCTGTCAACCTTCTTGGGTCAATCCGTCCAGTAAGGACCGACAGTGGTAGCATTTGGCCCACGGCCGACCGCGGGCCATTGTGTCGGAGTCGTCCACGAAATCCGTGGCCGCATCTAGCAACGGGGTCCACTTCGGAGGTGCTAAAGTCAGCACTTCGAGGTGGACCCTTTCCCTGTCTTGGGGCTGCTTCTGCTACACGCACGAGGCTTCGTCCCTAGAAGAGCGTTGCGCCGTTCGCACTGTTCGGTTACGCTTGATGGAGCGAGATCTGTAGAAAAGGGAGGAAAGAAAGTGCAACCTGATGCACCCTTACACAGAGATATCCGAATTCTCGGCGATTTATTAGGAGAAGTCCTTGCAGAACAGTGTGGTACGAACGTGTTCGATCACGTTGAACGTATCCGCAAGGCCGCCAAGTCGTTTCGCGGAGAGCCGTCAACAGCGACGCGAACTGCTTTGCAGCAGGCAGTAGATGCAGTGCCAGGCGAACTCCGCAGCGATACGATTCACGCATTCTCCGTCTATTTTCAACTCGTCAATCTAGCGGAACAAAACCATCGACTTCGTCGCCGTCGAGCCTATGAAAAATCCGATCAGCCACAGCGGGGCACATTTCAAGAGGCGATGAACGCGCTGCATAGGCACGAGGTTCCACCAGACCAGGTGCAGGAACTGCTGCAGGAGGTCGGCATCGAACTGATCTTGACCGCACATCCCACCGAGGCTTTGCGCCGGACCGTGCTCGACAAGCACACGAAGATTTCCGCATTTCTCGAGGAGATGGATGATCCCCGTAAGGCCCCGCGCGAGCTCGAGCGGTTACGTGAACAAATTCGCACCGAGATTATCGCTTTGTGGCAGACCAGATCCGTGCGCAAGCATCGAATCACGGTCATCGACGAAGTGCGAAACGGACTGTATTTTCTCGATCAGATCCTGTTCGACGTCCTGCCGCAGGTGCATGAAAAACTGGAGCGTGCGGTTTCTGAAAGGTTCGGCGATCAGGACATTCAGGTGCCTGAATTGATCCGCTTTGGCTCCTGGATGGGCGGAGACAGAGACGGGAATCCGAATGTGACGCACGACGTCACAGAGCAGACGCTGAAGTTGCACTTCGATTTGGCGGTCAGCAAATACCAGGAGAAGTTACACCAACTGGCGCGTGACCTGAGCCCATCGGTGGAGCGCGTGGGGGCGGACGAAGCGTTGCTCAAGTCGCTGGATGCGCCGTCGGATGAGCCCTATCGAGCTAAAATTGACCAAATGGTCGAACGCCTGCTCAATACGAAGCGTTACGTGCACGGCGAACCGACGACAGGTCCGCGCTACCATAGCGTTGATGAGTTGCTGGACGATATCGCGCTCATGGACACATCTTTGCGCAACCACCGCGGAGCTCGACTGGCCGACACATTTGTTCGTCCGCTGCAGTTGCAAGCGAGCCTGTTTGGATTTCACATGGTCACCCTCGACATCCGGCAACACAGCGGCGTCCACGAGCGCGCAATCAGCGAGTTGCTCGACGTGGCGGGCGTGGCTGACTATCAGTCGCTGGGCGAGGAGGATCGCATTCGAGTGTTGTCGGAGTGCCTTGCCTCCGCGCGGCCGATTCGCAACCCCTATCACGCCTATTCGGACGAGACGTTGGAGGCCATACGCGTGTTTGATTGCATTCGCAGCGGGCACATCCAATTTGGTCGCGCATCCGTGCGAGATTACCTGATCTCGATGACACAAGGCGCCAGCGATCTGCTAGAAGTCTTGCTGTTAGCGAAGGAGTCCGGACTGTTCGGGTGGCCAGAGGGCCCCGAAGCTGCGCCGACCAGTCACCTCAACGTCGTCCCGCTGTTCGAGACGATTGAGGATCTGCAGGCTGCGCCGGCCATCATGCAGTCCTTGTTCGAGAATCCGGTGTACCGTCGACACATCGAGGTGCACAATCACGCTCAGGAGATCATGCTCGGATACTCGGACAGCAACAAGGATGGTGGCTATCTCACGGCCAACTGGTCGCTGTACACGGCGCAACAGGCTCTGCTCGACGTGGCGGCAGCGCATGCCATCCGCTTGAAGTTCTTCCACGGTCGCGGTGGGGCTTTGGGGCGGGGAGGCGGCCCTGTCGAACAGTCCATTCTGGCGCAACCGGTTCGGGCACTGCATGGACACGTGAAAATTACCGAACAGGGTGAGGTCATCTCGCAGCGTTACAGCCATAAGGGCATCGCTGAACGCTCGCTCGAGTCGGCGGCAGCGGCAGTCCTCATCGGGGCCGCCAGATCGCGCTTTGATTCGAGCGAAACAGAACCAGCGCAGTGGATTCGCCTGTTGGATTCGGCATCCCAGCGTTCTTTTGAAGCGTATCGGGCATTTGTCTTTGGCGATGAGGATTTCTTGACGTATTTTCACACGGCGACACCTGTCGACGAAATCGGCAAACTCAACATCGGATCCCGCCCTTCCAAGCGCAGTCAATCGGCGAAGATAGAGGACTTACGGGCCATTCCGTGGGTCTTCTCGTGGACGCAAAGCAGGCACCTATTACCTGCGTGGTATGGATTCGGAACATCGATGGAAGAACTGTTGCAAGTGGAAGGGAACGCGGATCATCTGCGCGCGATGTATCGTGGCTGGCCGTTCTTTCGGACCCTCGTCGACAATCTGCAGATGGCGTTGGCCAAGGCGGACATGTTGGTGGCGCGCGAGTACGCGCATCTCGCGGGCGATGTCGGACTCCGCCTGTTTGCTGAGATCGAGCGCGAATACGAGCGCAGCCGCCGTGCCGTGCTCCAGATCACGGGATACGGAGAACTGTTGGACAACAAGTCCGTGATTCAGGCGTCGATTCAGTTGCGCAATCCGTACGTCGACCCGCTTTCCTTCTTCCAAGTCCGCCTCCTTCGACAATTGCGGGAGACGGCGAA
Organism: Alicyclobacillus fastidiosus; assembly: GCA_029166985.1. GTDB lineage: Bacteria > Bacillota > Bacilli > Alicyclobacillales > Alicyclobacillaceae > Alicyclobacillus > Alicyclobacillus fastidiosus_A. The sequence goes on from CP119138.1 coordinate 1,648,763, forward strand.
TGATGAGGAGCGAGCCTTGCTCTTAGCGGACGTTTTGCTGACGATTAACGGCATTGCAGCGGGCCTCCGAAATACCGGCTAACCGCGTATTCGAGATTGCAACTTGGGCGCCTGTGCTCTACCATGTAGAGTATAGGCGCATCATTTTGTAGTCATGATGGATCCGTCCATCGCTCAGTAATCGAAGTGGGACTGATTTTGTCATTACGGGACGTTTCGGGTCCCTGTGGGGGTGGTCATCATCCAAAAGATTGCTGTCTTGACGAGCGGTGGCGACGCGCCGGGCATGAACGCGGGTGTGCGCGCAGTCGTCCGAACAGCCATTTATCACGGACTTGAAGTCGTAGGTATCCGCCGTGGCTATGCGGGACTTCTCGACGGTGATATGAAACCGATGCCCATCGAGTCCGTAGGTGATATCATACAACGTGGCGGGACTTGTCTGTATACGGCTCGGTGCCTTGAGTTTCTGACTGAGGATGGACAACGCCGCGGATACGAGCGCCTGCAGGAACTCGGCGTCGAAGGTCTCATTGTATTCGGAGGTGACGGAAGTTTTCGGGGTGCGCAAAAACTTCACCATCTCGGTATCAAAACCATCGGTGTTCCGAGTACCATCGACAACGATATCGGTGCGTGCGACGCAAACATCGGGTTCGATACCGCCGTACAGACGGCCATTGAGGCCATCGATAAAATTCGCGATACCGCAACCTCTCATGAACGGACGTATGTAATTGAGGTGATGGGGCGAAGTGCCGGTCATATCGCCCTCGCGGCTGGACTAGCTGGCGGTGCGGAGTCGGTGCTCGTTCCGGAGGTGCCCTACAAACTCGAAGACGTGGTGGCAAAGTTGCAACGGGGTGTGGCACGCGGTAAGAAACACTCGATTATCATCGTCGCGGAAGGTGCGGGGAGTGGTGCTGAAGTTGGGCGCTACATCGAACAGCACACAGGCTACGACACGCGCGTCACAGTCCTCGGGCACGTTCAGCGCGGAGGTGCGCCGAGTGCGGCCGACAGGGTTTTGGCCAGTCGACTTGGTGCACATGCGGTCGAGTTGGTGCTGAAAGGCGTGTCGGGACACATGGCTGCCACGCACCATGGAGAGTTGACCTCTGTGCCGTTCGACGAGGTGTTCCGTGCGGAGCGGAAGCCATCACGCGCCGTTTATGAGCTTGCAGACATTTTGTCGATTTAGATGCAAAATGAAATGCAAAAATTTTGAGGAGTGATATCCACCGTGATCGAACAAATCATGCAGTATCTCGGCGATGAAGCAGATTATCTATTGAACCACAAGTCTACTGGCATTCCTCTGTCGAGCATCACGGCGCCTTCTCCGGCGCATGTCGACGACGTGTTTACATACACTAACCGCAACAACCAGGTATTGCGGAGCTTGCAGTCTCTCTACTCCAACGGCCGCCTCGCGAACACGGGATACGTTTCAATTCTGCCTGTGGATCAGGGGATCGAACACTCTGCAGGCGCTTCATTTGCCAAGAATCCAGCTTACTTTGACGCCGAGAACATCGTAAAGCTAGCGATTGAGGGCGGGTGTAATGGCGTCGCTTCGACGCTTGGCGTGTTGGCGCTTACGAGCCGCAAGTACGCGCACAAAATCCCATATGTCGTGAAAGTGAATCACAACGAGATGCTGACCTATCCGAACAAGTACGACCAGGTCATGTTCGCATCGGTGAAGCAAGCTTGGGATCTAGGGGCGGCCGGTATTGGCGCGACCATTTATTTCGGTTCGCCGGAGTCCACCCGCCAGCTTCAAGAAGTGAGCGAAGCGTTCAAATTGGCTCACGAGCTGGGGATGTTCACCATTCTGTGGTGCTACCTGCGCAATGAGGCGTTCGTCAAAGACGGTGTCGATTACCACACTGCGGCTGACTTGACGGGACAGGCGAACCACATTGGCGTCACCATCGAAGCGGACATCATCAAACAGAAGTTGCCGACAGTCAATGGGGGCTACACCGCCCTGAACATGGGGCAAAGCAGCTACGGCAAGACGGACAAGCGCATCTATACAGAATTGACGACTGATCACCCAATCGACCTCACGCGCTACCAAGTCGCGAACTGCTACATGGGCAAAATCGGCTTGATCAGTTCTGGCGGCGCGTCTGGCGCCAACGACTTCGCCGAGGCTGTGAAGACGGCGGTCATCAACAAGCGCGCAGGCGGTATGGGGCTCATCTCTGGCCGTAAAGCGTTCCAGAGGCCAATGGACGAGGGTGTCAAGCTGCTCAACGCCATTCAGGACGTTTACCTCTGCGACGACGTCACCTTGGCATAACCGACGCAAAGCACCCTTCGGGGTGCTTTTTGAATTTTATGACACGTTTTGGTTCAGGAAGGGGAAACGCTGTGACAATGCCAGTAGTTGGCGTCATCATGGGTAGTCAGTCGGATTGGGACACTATGGTGCACGCATGTGAGGTACTGGACGAGCTGCAGGTGCCATACGAGAAAAAGGTTGTGTCTGCGCACCGCACGCCGGACTATATGTTTGAATACGCACAGACGGCCCGCGCACGCGGATTGCAGGTGATCATCGCCGGCGCGGGTGGAGCAGCTCATCTCCCGGGTATGGTGGCGTCCAAGACGGACCTACCGGTCATTGGCGTGCCTGTCAAGACCTCAACATTGCAGGGGTTGGAGTCGCTGTTGTCCATCGTTCAGATGCCAGGGGGCGTGCCTGTGGCCACGATGGCGATTGGACGAGCGGGTGCGACGAATGCCGCTCTGTTCGCTGCACGACTGCTGGCCGTCTCCGATGATGCGTTGGCAGCCCGGTACGCCGCGCGGCGCGAGGCCATCGAGCGCTCTGTGCTGGACGGAGGTGAGCCGGGTGTCTCGTGATCTGAGAGATGACCGCGATTCCGCTGTCATCCTGCCGCCTGCCACGATTGGGATCCTGGGCGGCGGTCAGCTCGGTCGAATGATGGCGCTCGACGGACGGAAGTTGGGCTACCGATTTTCTGTGCTCGATCCGACGCCGGACTGCCCCACCTCCCACGTGGCGGACGAGCAGGTGGTCGCCGATTTTTCCGACGTCGAGGCGGCGCGCAGGCTCGCTGAATTATCGGATGTCGTCACGTACGAGTTCGAGAACGTGGACGCCGAAGTGGCCAAGGCCTTGGAAACGTTCAGTCGGGTTCCACAGGGTAGCTCCCTCTTGGCGACTACCCAGCATCGCGTCCGGGAGAAGTCGACCTTGAAAGAGGCGGGCATCCCGGTGACGCCGTTTGTACCGATCACTTCGCTCGCCGATATCGATTTGGCCATCGAAAAGCTTGGGCCGAAGCTGGTCGTGAAGACGTCCCGGGGCGGATATGATGGCAAAGGGCAGTGGATGGTCCGGTCGGCCGCAGACGTAGAGGCGTACCGAGGAACTTTTGAGGATATCCTCGCGACGCGCAGAGAAGATGAGGCGGCAGTGCTTATCGCCGAGCAGTTTGTCCCATTCCAAGGTGAAATTTCGGTCGTCGTCGCGAGGAATGCCCGTGGTGACATCAAAGCGTTTCCGCCTGCGGAGAACGTTCATGTCAATCACATTTTGCACCTGTCGATTGTGCCTGCGCGCTACCCGGCTGCTGTCCTGGACAAGGCCGTCAATCTGGCCCATCAAATTGCGAGTTCCATGGAGATCGTGGGATTGATTGCCGTGGAGATGTTCGTGACCGAGGCGGGCGAACTATTCGTCAACGAGCTCGCTCCGCGACCACACAACAGTGGCCATTACACGATGGACGCCTGCGTGACCAGCCAGTTTGAGCAACACATTCGAGCTATCTGCAATTTGCCCCTCGGGGATGTGCAGTTGTTGACGCCTGTCGTCATGGTCAACGTGTTGGGCCAACACGTGGATGCCGTGTTGGCGCGCTTGTCGACGCTGCCGGGCAACGTGAAGGTACACTTCTATGGCAAAGCGTCCTCGCGGGTCGATAGGAAAATGGGTCATCTCAACATTCTGTGCGACGACGTCGCCGAAGCCTTGGCTTGGATCGACGAGCAGGGTATCTGGTCGTAATCGGAAAGAACTCGCAAGTTCTGACACTTCTGTTTCAGCAAGCGCGTGAAAGAGGCGACACGAATTGCTCGTGCCGCCTCTCTTTTATGCTGTCATCAGTACATTACGCCAGGCGCTGCGGCAGCGCCGCCCGCGACTGCACCGTACGCGGGGACGAGTAAGAAGAACAGAACGAAGATGATCAAGAACACGACCGCCCACTGTGTGTAACCACCGAATATACCGTACATGTGAACGCCTCCTCGCAGTCTTTTCGGCGGGGAGCCCGCCGAGCACACTGTAGCGTATGTGCCCGGTTCCCGGGCATCCACGATATTCACCCATCTTTCGGTCGATCCTCGAAAGATGGGTATGCGCCGTGGCGAGTAGGGGACACCTGCCGCAGAGTATGCGTTTTTGCGGTGGCGGGAGCTTCGGTGTTCGTGTTGGGTCCTCGCTTTACGCCTGTGGAATGTTGACCGTCACGGTCGTGCCGTGGCCCATCGTGGAATCCACTTCCAGGGTGCCACCGAGGAGTTCAGCGCGCTCGCGAAGGCCGATGAGCCCATAGCGACCGCTTGGGACGTCGCCGGGGTGAAAGCCGATGCCGTTGTCAGATACGGAAATGCGCCACGTGTCGTTGGCATTGACGAACTTCACCTGGATTTGGTTAGCATCCGCGTGCTTGTGGACGTTGTGGAGCATTTCTGTGACCATTCTGTATACGATGACTTGCTTTGCCGGGCTTAGGCGCAGGTACGCTGCGTCGTCCGATTCGACTTGAATGCGGCAGTTCCACTCGCGGGCGAATCTTTGGCACAACTCCCGCGTAGCCGCGATGACGCCGACCTCGTCGACCGCCATCGGCCGCAGGTCGTAAATCAGCCTGCGAATCTCGTTGACAGCTTGTAGAATACCGTGATTGACTTTGTCGATCTCCTGATTCGCCAACTCTGGACGGCTGATGAGCAGGCGCTGAATGAGATTGAGTCGCATGCTGAGGTTTGTGAGCGCTTGCGCAGGTCCGTCGTGCAAGTCGCGTGCGATGCGGCGGCGCTCTTCTTCGACGAGGCGAATGGCGTGATCGATGGGGTCGTAGATCGGTAACTTTCCGGTCACCCTCTGGCCACCTCTATTCTCTCCGAATCAAGTCAACTTCTGTCCAATTTTACTACAGGTTCGGTCAGACTGACATGTTCTTGGCGGTTGAGTTGCACGAACTGGAACATTTGCGTATACTCTGAAACGAAAATGATATTCGTGGCGTCGAAGAGGCGAGTAGAGCAGGTTAATCCCACAGGGAGGTGCACCTTGACTGGAAGTGCACCGGATGAAACTGGTTGAAGTTCCCCTCTGAGCCGCAAGGTTGAACCGGTGAGTGGCGTCTTTTTTCGGGCAAACAAGCCATTTCGCGCGCGCGTAGACCTTGCCGGATGTTAAGTCCGTTATCTCATTGAGTTGGACGGCCACAGGCCGTCAATTAGGGTGGTACCGCGAGCAACCTCGTCCCTACGGAGGGGGGTTGCTCTTTTTTTTTCTTTCAATGCATCAGGTCGAGGCGATAGCGTTCGGAATTCCCGATTCACGATGGAGGGGCGTCAATGGATTTACACGCGTTGAAACAAGAATTGGATACACTTCACGGCAAAGCGTTGCAGGAACTTGGCGATGTACAGGACACCAAGCGCTTAGGGGATTGGCGCGTCAGCTATCTCGGCAAGAAGAGCGAGCTCACGACGCTGTCGAAGCAGATGGGGCAATTGGACGCAGAGTCCCGCCCAGCCTATGGCCAGATGTTAAACGAGCTTCGGCAGGCTCTAGAGGGCGCCTTTGCGACGAAGAAGGCGACCATCGAAGAGGCTGAACAGAATGCTCGCCTGGCGTCGGAAACCATTGACATCACGTTGCCAGGTCGAGTGACTGAGGTAGGTGCTGTGCATCCCATCTCCAAGGTCATTCGCGAGATCGAAGACGTCTTTCTTGGAATGGGGTTTACGATTGCGGACGGTCCCGAGGTGGAAACCGACCACTATAACTTTGAAATGCTCAACCTGCCGAAGGACCACCCAGCCAGGGACATGCAGGACACCTTCTATATCACCGAGGAACTGCTCCTTCGTACGCACACGTCGCCGATGCAGGTGCGAACGATGGAGCGATTGCATCCGCACGCGCCGATTAAGGTGCTCGTTCCAGGGCGCGTCTATCGTCGTGACGAGGATGACGCGACGCACTCGCACGCGTTTACGCAAATCGAAGGTCTCGTCGTCGACAAGGGCATTCGCATGAGTGACCTCAAGGGCGTGCTCGAAGCGTTTGCCAAGGCCTTGTTCGGCGAGAATCAGCGCGTGCGGTTGCGCCCGAGCTACTTCCCGTTTACCGAGCCCAGTGCCGAGGTCGATCTCGTTTGCGTCCACTGTCAAGGTAGTGGTTGCCGCGTGTGCAAGGATACGGGGTGGATCGAAATCCTCGGGTCTGGCATGGTCCATCCGCGCGTCCTCGACATGGCTGGCTACGACAGCTCGATATACAGCGGTTTTGCGTTTGGGATGGGCCCTGAACGCATTGCCATGCTGAAATATGGCATCACTGATATCCGTCAGCTATACCAAAACGACCTCCGCTTGCTGCGTCAATTTGCGGGTGTGTAACGAAGACGAAAGGGCAGGGATGATAGCGTGAAAGTATCCTATAAGTGGTTGAGTGAGTATGTCGATCTCCGTGCCATTCCACCGCACCAATTGGCGGAGAAATTGACGAGTGGCGGTTTGGCTGTGGATGGGGTAGAGCCTCGCAATCAGGGCGTCACTGGCGTCGTCGTCGGCGTGGTCCAGGAGATGGAACGGCATCCCGATGCGGATCGGCTGAATGTCTGTCAAGTGGATGCGGGGCAAGGAGAACTCCTTCAAATCGTCTGTGGTGCACAAAACGTCAGGCCCGGCATCAAGGTGCCTGTTGCCCTTGTCGGGGCGAAGTTGCCTGGCGACAAGGAGATTAAGCGTGCGAAGCTTCGTGGCGTCACTTCCAGCGGGATGCTGTGTTCCGCTTCGGAACTTGGCCTCGACACGCGGCTGTTGCCGCAGAGTCAAACGACAGGTCTCTACATTCTACCGGACGATACAGCGCTCGGCGCCGATATTGTCGAGGTGTTGCATCTCGACGACTTCATTCTCGACGTCGATCTGACGCCAAATCGCAGTGACTGCCTTTCCGTGCGCGGTTTCGCTTACGAAATAGCGGCTCTCTTGGGTACCAGCACCACGTTTCCGAGCGAGGTCAGCCTGCAATTGCCGGATGCACCTTCGCCGATTCGCATTCAACTCGAGAGTGAGCGCTGTGTTCGCTACGATGCACAGGTGCTCAGCGGCGTCGGCTCCGTACCGTCGCCACTGTGGATGCAAATGCGGCTCATGGCGATGGGCGTTCGCCCGATCGACGTGATCGTCGACGTGACGAACTACGTCATGCTCGAATGGGGACAGCCCCTGCATGCCTTTGACGCGGGTACGATTGCACAATCCACCATCGTCGTGCGCCAGGCGAAGTCAGGGGAAACGCTAGTCACGCTCGACGGGGTCGAGCGCAAGCTCGATGACGATATGCTCGTCATCGCAGATCCTGACAAGGCGATCGGACTTGCTGGCGTGATGGGCGGGGCAAATAGCGAGATCTCCCCTGGGACGACGAGCGTCGTGATCGAGTCGGCGAGGTTCGACGCGCCGTCGACGCGCCGCACGGGTCAAAAGCTGGGACTTCGTTCGGAAGCGCAACAGCGGTTCGAGAAGGGGATTGATCCTGCTGCGGTCCGCAATGCCCTCCTCCGTGCAACGCAACTTCTGATGGAATTGGCAGGCGGACAGCTGTCGGGCGGCGTGGCTACGGCGCAACGCGAGGTCGGGGCGAGTTCGCTCGCGCGCGCGGTGATGTTTTCGCCGAGCCGCTGTCGGGAATTACTCGGCTGCGATATCTCGGACGACGCCATGCGCGACCTGTTCCGACACCTCGGGTTCACAGTAACTCTGGAGGGCTCAGAGTGGGCTGTCAACGTCCCCTCGCGTCGGCCGGACATCTCGCTGCAGGCGGATTTGGTCGAAGAAATCGCCCGCCTCTACGGATACGATAATATTCCGTCCACGTTGCCCATGGGACCTGTGACGACGGCGGGGCGCGACGCTCGTCAGCAGCTCTTGGAACTCGTGCGAAACGCTTTGGTGACTCGCGGTATGTACGAGGTTCGCACGTACGCCTTTACCTCTCCAGAGGCCTATGAGGCGTTAGGTCTCGAGGAAGACCACCCGCTTCGCAAAATGATCCGGCTCGCCTATCCGATGTCTGATGAGCGTCGGGTGCTGCGGACGCATATGTTGCCGAGCCTCAGTGAAGTTGCGCGCCACAATCTGTCTCACCGAGTCGATGGCGGCGCCATCTTCGAGTTTGGCCGCTGTTACGAGGCTCAGGAATGGCCGATTCAAACCCAGCCACATGAGCGCGAAGTCATCGCCATGATGTGGTTCGGTACCGCGCCTGACAGCTTGTACGAGCGCGCACGTGCCTATGATTTCTTCGATGCCAAGGGGGCTATCGAGCAACTCCTCGGAGCACTTGGCATCGTTGTACAATATGAACGAGTGCGGGTGTCGTGGTTGCATCCAGGGCGTTCAGCGGCCATTTCAGCGAACGGTCAGGTGATTGGTTTCGTAGGGGAAGTCCATCCGTCGACGGCGGCCGCGTACGATTTGCAGTCAACCGTCTATGCGGAGCTGGACGTGAAGCAGTTGCTCCAACATCGACCGGGTGGGCTGACCGTGGAAGCCTTGCCGCGTTTCCCTGGCGCGCGCCGCGACTTGGCACTGCTGGTCAACAAAGACGTGCTTGTCGGGCAGATGCTCAACGAGATTAGTCACGTCTCAGAGAGACACGAGATTCTTCGCTCCGCGCGCGTATTTGACGTGTATGCGGGACAGGGTGTCGCTGTGGACGAAAAGAGTGTGGCTTTGGCGTTGAGCTTCGGGGCTGATGAGCGCACGCTGACGGACGCTGAGATGGAAGAGGTCGTAGAGGACGTTCTAGCGTCTTTGCAAGACAAGTTCGACGCGCGACTTCGCGCGTGACGGACGGCCTTTCGGTTGCCCGGGCTGGCAGGAATCCAGGCGTATCACATGGAATAAGGGGCGTAAGGTCGTCTAGGGGGGAGCGCCATGGACAACGTTTCAGTCAATCGGGTGCGGGTGACGATTCACGGAATGGAGTATACGCTGAAAGGCACCGCCCCGACGTCGCACCTAAATTCGGTGGCCAATGCGGTCGATAAAATGATGACCGAGATTTCCAGTACGTCCACCTATATGGATGAACGGCGTGTCGCCGTGCTGACCGCGCTCAACCTGGCGGACGAACTCGAACGCTTGAAGAAAGAATACCAGGAGTTGCTCAGTCTGCTGGATGACAAAACACGAGGTGACGGTTCTCCTTGAGAGGCTTTGACGTACTGGATTTGATCTTCCTGGCCATTATTGTCCTGGGAGGGATGAACGGCTATCGCCTTGGCGTCGTGCGCCAGGTGACGCGACTGTTCGGCGCCGTAATCGCTTATTTTGTATCGTACTGGCTTCGGCCTTACGTCGCACCCGTCATCCAAAACTTGCATTTGTTCTCGCAGTCGAAGCAATCGACTGCAGTCGACTTTATCATGGGTGACCTGTCCGGCGCCCTTGCGTTTGGATTGGTCTTTGTCGTCACGTTTTTGCTGCTTCGTTATGCGGCTGGGCTGCTTGACGCCTTGTTCCGATTGCCCGTCCTGTCGTTTCTGAATCGAATGGTCGGATTAGTCGCAGGCGTCGCGTTGGCAGTCGTGTTCGTATTTGTGGTCGCCCTGATTCTGCACTATATCAATACGCCGTGGATTCAGAGTCAAATGAGCCACTCGGGCTTGGCGCACTGGATCACGGCGGGTCGTTTCCAGACGCCCGACGTCAGCAAAGTGTTAAGCCGAACTGCATAATCAGAAAAACTGAGTCGGGTGAGCGCACCCGACTCAGTTCTGTTAGGCGTGATCGTCTGTCTTGCGCAAGTTGGTCGGAACAAATAAATCGATGATGCCAATGACCAAGGACGCGAGCAGGGCGCCGAGAATGCTGGCGCGCATGCCCGGTACAAACAGTTGTGCGACGTAAATGACGATGGCGCCAGAGATAAATCCCATGATGCCGCGACTATATGGCGAGATGCGCCGGCCAAACACGGCCTCCATCGCCCAGCCGAGCAAGGCGATGACGACAGCGGCTAAAATGGCGGACCAGAATCCCATCACGCCGAATCCGGGTACGATGTAACCTACGAGCATCAGGACGAGCGCAGACACGACAAAGCGGATAATGGTACCGAGAATGTGCATCTGATAAATCCCCTCCTAAGCTTGGTCTGCGATCTAGACTGTCCTTCCTGTAACAAGCCAATGTGGTACAATGAATGGGAATTTTTGAATTTTCCTCGAGCGGAGTGCGATATATGTTAGAGCGGTCTTTGCGAGCTCTAGAATTCGAATACATTCAAGAACAAATTGCGCAGTTTGCCATGTCGTCACTGGGTAAGTCTGCGGCATTGCAAATGCAGCCGTTTGCGAATCAGGCGGAGGCAGAGTCGGAATTGGGAGCGGTCGACGAATGCCTGCGCTGCATCCTGCGTGCCGGCGCCCCGCCCTTCGGCGGCATCACGGACATCACTTCAGACCTGCGTCGAGCTCAGGTAGGCGGTACGCTGTCGGCGGACAGGCTGTTAGCCGTCGCGCAGTTGATTCACGGCGGTCGTGCGTTTCGGCAGTACGTCGAGCGCTCGACTGAGCTTATCGAGCTGGTGCACCTCCCCAGGTTGCTCGAGCGGATGGTCGATGCAAGGCGGACGGAGCAGGAAATTCGCTCGGCGATCGACGACGACGGTCAGGTTTTGGACAACGCGAGCCCCACCCTTCACCGGCTCCGCGGCGAGCGCCGGCGGGCGGAAGGTGAAGTGAAGACGGTCCTCGATCGCCTGCTGCGATCGAACCAGAAATTGCTTCAGGAACCGATTGTCGCCATGCGCGGGTCGTATTTTTGTTTGGCTGTACGAGTCGAACACAAAAACCAAATTCGCGGCATCGTCAGGGACGTCTCGTCGTCTGGTTCTACAGTGTACATCGAGCCGCAAGCCGTGGTCGACATCAGCAATAAGGTGCGGGAGATAGAACTTCTCGAAGAACGCGAAATCGAACGGATTTTGCTCGAGCTCTCGCAAGTGGTCGCCGCTGTGGCCGAAGAACTGCGCGTGAACGTGGACGTGTTGCAGACCGTCGATCGTTGGTTCGCGAAAGCCGCGTACGCCAAAGCGACCGGCGCTAAGCGACCGACACTGACGGATGGCGTATGGCGCCTGTATGGCGCGCGCCACCCACAATTGAACCGCGACGCCGTGCCCGTTCATGTGACGCTCGGCGAATCGTTTCGCCTGCTGATTGTGACGGGGCCGAATACCGGCGGTAAAACCGTCACGTTGAAGACCATTGGCTTGTTGACGTTAATGGCTATGTCCGGTTGCTTTTTGCCGACCGAACGGGAGAGCGAAATCGGCTTTTGTTCCGATATCTTTGTCGATATCGGCGATGAGCAAAGTATCGAACAGAGCCTGTCTACATTTTCTTCGCACATGAAGAACATCATTCAGATGCTCTCGAACGTACGCCGAGACAGCCTCGTCTTATTGGACGAGTTGGGCGCAGGGACGGATCCTGCGGAGGGCTCAGCGCTCGCTATTGCGATTTTAAATCGGCTTTCGGCAGTGGGTTGCCGCGTCATCGCGACGACTCACTATGCGGAACTCAAAGGTTATGCGTTCCAGAACGACGCCGCCATGAACGCCAGTATGGAATTTGACGTCGAGAGCTTGCGGCCGACTTATCGCCTCCTCGTCGGCGTGCCGGGGCGGTCGAACGCGCTCGCCATCGCGTCACGGCTTGGGCTGCCACAGGATATTCTGGATGAGGCGCGCGTACACGTCGCAGAGACGGACGTACATGTGGAGGCGCTGATCGGAAAGTTGGAAGAAGCTAGACGAGAAGCGGAGCTAGCCCAGCGCGAGGCTGAAGAAGAGCGCGAGGCCACCGAGCGCCTTCGCCGCGCTTGGGAGGAAAAATCGCAGCGATTGGATGCCGATGCCGAAGCTGTTCGCACTCGGGCTCGAACCGAGGCCACTGCGCTTGTCGAACGTGCGCAGCAGGAAAGCGAGAAAATTATCCAAGAACTTCGCAGCATGCGGACGACCGCGGGTGTCAAGGACCACCACCTGGTAGAGTTGCGCAAATCGCTCGAGGGGCTCGTCCCTGAACAGCAACCGGCGCGCCGTGGAAAGTCGGCGAAATCCAAGCCGAAATTGACGGTCGGATCGCGGGTTCGCGTCATCTCGCTTGGGCAAAAGGGCGATATCGTGGACGTCTCCAGCGATGGCTCGGCGGCGACGGTCCAATTGGGCCTGATGCGGATGAAAGTCGGCGCAGGCGATCTCGAAGTCTTGCAGGAGAAGCGAGAAGAGCAGACCGTCCGACACACCCGGCAAGGCATGGCCAAAGACATCCGCATGGAGCTCGACGTCCGCGGCGAAACAGCAGAGGACGCCTTGTTGCGCATCGATAAATACCTAGATGATGCGGTCGTCACGGGTTTGGCGCGCGTGGTCATCATTCATGGCAAGGGCACTGGCGCCTTGCGAAATGCCATTCGCCGCCATTTGCAGCATCACCCGCAAGTGAAGTCGAGCGTCCCAGGCAGTCAAGGAGAGGGCGGCGACGGGGCTACGGTGGTCACGGTTCGAGTTTAATCGTTCCGTGATCCGCCCGAACTTCCACGAAAACAGCTTCGACGATCGCTCCTCTGGTCTATGGGCTGGTATTTGCGTCTAATATAGAATTAGAATATTCCTACACTCATGTTGCATCGCAAGATGGGCAGACCGCTTCTCAGCCAGTCAAAAGTTGGTCAAGCTCAAATAGATAAAGGAGGGATTGGGCGTGGATTTGGGATTAAAACAGAAGTCGGTCCTCGTCACCGCTGGAAGTCGGGGACTTGGATTCGCATCTGCACGGATGTACGCCTTGGAAGGCGCCAAGGTGACGATTGCGAGTCGAAACGAGGAGGCGCTCGCCCGCGCTGCACAATCCATTGAGTCAGACACCGGGCAAGCGGTCAACGTCGCCCGCATGGATGTCAACCGGCCAGACGACATCGCCCGCGCCGTCGAGGCCGCAGAGGAGTATGGCAACGGCCTGGACGTGCTCATCTGCAATGCGGGGGGACCGCCCAAGGGCTCGTTTTTACAACTTGACGATAGCACGTGGTATCAGGCGTTTGAGCAAAATCTGATGTCCGTGGTGCGGTTGACGCGCGCAGCTGTCCCGCACTTGCGCAGGTCTGGGGCCGGCCGCATCGTGACGATCACGTCGACGTCGCTCAAACAGCCGATTCCAGGGCTCGTCCTCTCCAATACGATGCGCACTGGTGTCTGGGGGCTCACGAAGACGCTCAGTGAGGAACTTGCAGCCTACAGCATTCTCGTGAACGCGATTGGACCTGGTAGAATCTCGACCGATCGCGTATGGGAGTTGGACAAACTCGCCGCAGAGAAGGGCGGTATCGACGTGGCGGAGCTCGAGCGCAGGGAAACCTCGCAGATTCCACTGGGCCGCTATGGACAGCCTGAGGAATTTGCCCGCGCTGTGCTGTTTTTGGGCTCTCCTGCGAACACGTATATCACAGGGCAAGCGTTGATGGTCGATGGGGGACTCGTCAAGGCGCTCTAAGCACCCCTAGCGTTTGCATAGGCGAGAAAAAAGACACCCGGAGTCGGGTGTCTTTTGCTGTTGGTACGTGGGTCACGGATTGGCTCATTGCGTGCTGCCGAAGCCAGGCATCCAATCGACTTTGGGGGGCGACGTCGAATTCGTGTGTGTACCGTTTGTCGTCCCTCCCGTTGATGTGCCGTTCGAACTGTTGCCTGACCCGGTCGATCCGCCACCGGTCCCAGACCCTGTCGAGTTCGTGCCATTTCCCGTAGGTGGCGTACTGCCGCCTGTTCCATTCGCGGTCGTGTTCCCGCCGCCACCATGCGCAGGTGGCGTGATTTGCGTCGGCAATTGGATGCCAAACGGGGTTGAGGCGTCCGATAGGGCGTTATTGGACTGAGCATAAATGACGTAATATACGACGTCAGTCCCAGTTGGCAAGTGGCTGTCTGTATAGGACGTGGCCGAAGTATTGCCAACTTCGACGAAAGGCCCGTTCGCCCTGGTCGATCGGTAGACGGCGTAATGCAAGGCCGAGGTCACAGGTTTCCACGACAGCGCCACGCTGGAATCCTCAATATGACCTTGTATTTGTGTCGGCGCAGCGAGTTGTGTTGGAGCAGTGTCGGTCGTACTGCCGCCATCCAGCACTTGGCCGCCGCGCGGGTCGGCTCGCGTTGGCAGCAGGTACGGAGATTGGAACGTCTCACCGCCCGCGACCTTGTGTGCCTGGTCGGGCACCGACGGCAATTTGATGAACACACCGGTTCGGACGTCTTGAGGCGGCGTATTGGTGGTCGCCAAGTACTTCACGCCACCGATAACCACGTATTTGGCGACGACGTCGACGGAATCCTTTTGCGTCGGCTGGGTGCCATCGATAAAGGGCTCCGTCTCGATCGTGCCGTGTGCGGTCGAGAGCGCCGTCGGCAACTGGCCGCTGATACTGCTGACGCTCTCCGTCACGACGTTCGCCGGGCGCTGCCATGGTGTCGTGGCGGGAGATTGCTTGAGTATTGGGCGCATGATATCCGACCAGACGTTAAATTTGAGGTTGTATACGGACGGCGATATCGATTCGTGGTGGTTATAACCCATCCAGATGCCCGTCGTGTACTGTTTCGTGTAGCCGACGAACCAGCCGTCTGTCAAATTGTCGGTGGTTCCTGTCTTGCCAGAGATGTACTGACCGGGGAATTGCGATCCCACGGTGACAGCGGTGCCTTGTGCGCTGTACAACACATCGTGAAGCATGTCTGTGATGATATATGCCGTAGCAGGGGAAAAGACCTGCGACGTCTTTGGATGCGCAGTGTAAATGACGCGTCCGGTCTGATCATCGATACTCTGGATCATGTAGCTTTGGTGCCAGACCCCTTGATTTGCAAATGTGGTGTACGCACTGGTCATCTGTTCGACCGTTGCGCCATTGTCGAGACCGCCGATGGCGGAAGACAAATGGCTGGCGTCGTCGGAGACGATGGTCGGGTTGCCGTATAACGTTTTGTCACTCGGCGAAAGCCCCATCTTATCCAAGTAAGAAAAACCGACTTGTGGCGTCAACTCTTCGAGAATGTCGATGGCGGGCACGTTGCGCGACTGTGCCAAGGCATCGCGAGCGGACATCAGGCCGACAAAGTCGTCTTCGTCGTCCTGTGGATTCCAATCCCCGCTTGGCAGGCTGAAGTGCGTCGGCGCGTCGTACAACGGCGTTGCCGCGGTGATCAGCTTCTGGTCGATGGCGGGTCCGTAATCGAGCAACGGCTTGATGGAGGAACCCGGTTGGCGGGCGAGATCGGCGTGGTCGTAACTGTCCTTTAGGTAATCGCGACCCCCACCTACTGCGACAATTGCGCCGGTCTGGTTGTTGATGATGGTCACACCGGCCTCGTACAAATCGGTGGTCGTTTGACCGTTCGGGCCTTTGTAGGTCTTGTTGGTGCCCTTAAACAAGGACGCATTTTGCAGGACGTTTTCCACATCGTCCTGCTTCTTTAAATCGATAGTCGTGTGGATCTGCAAGCCAGCCTTGGGAAGCGCCGATTCAGCGTCTGTCGCGCTGTCGTACACGCCTGCCTGCACGAGTGCGGAAATGACGCGCGGTTTGATTTCATCCAGCATCAGATACGGATGGGCAGGCAGTCCTACTGTCGGCGCCTTGTGAACATCTTTTAAGATATTGAAATGAATGGCCTGGTTGTACGCACTTTGTGAAATCATGTGGTTTACAAGCATCTGTTCAAGGATATAATGCTGGCGTGCAACCGTGTGTTGCGGGAACTGATATGGCGAAAAATACGACGGGTTATTCGGAATGGCAGCCAGAAAAGCGGCCTCCGGCAACGTCAGGTTCTTCGGATCCTTTTGGAAGATGATTTCAGACGCGCGTTTCACACCATACACATTGTCCGTACCTAGTCGGCCCATGTACACCCAGTTCATATAATCGGCCATGATTTCGTCCTTGGACAATTCGTGATTGACCTCAAGCGCCAGTGCAATTTCTTGCACCTTCCGCCGAACCGTACGCTCCTGTTGCGGAAACACCGCCAATTTCACGGTCTGCTGTGTGATGGTACTGGCGCCGCTCTCGATCTTGTGGCCGAGGACATCTTGTACAACTGCTCTACCCATCGACAGTGGATTGATGCCGATATTTGTAAAGAACGTCTTGTCTTCCCCTGCAACGAATGAATTGACCAAGTCGGTTGAGACTTGGTGGATAGACGAAATGGGTTGGCGGTCGCCGTCGCCTTTGAAGGTGCCAATCACTTTGCCATTGGCGTCATAAACGACGGAAGCCGCTAGGTTGTTTTGGAACGTTGAAGCGTTTACGTGTGGTAGACCCTTGAGCATGGACGAGACGTAGCCAGCACCTGTCGCCACGCCGAGGACAACCAGACTGCCGAGCCCAAACATGGTTACCTTGGCCGCCGTCCAAATGGGATGTCGCTTACGCTCTTCGGCACGAGCTGCGTCTGCGCGCGCCAAGGCCTTGGTATCTTGTTTTTTGTTTGTATTCTTTGGCCCTTGCTCTTTGCCCATGGTTTTCCTCCCCTCCGTCGGGAAGATTATAGCATACCCCTAAGATTGACAGACGAGCGTTTCTACGGTTATATTGGTTTATTTTTCACAACTCATACGGGCCTTGACTGCGCAACAAGCGCTCTTCTCGCAGAGGCGTTGAGCACGGTCGGTATGAGGAGACCCTCTTCGACCCTCCTATAGCGTTAACGGGAAATGTTGCACTTGATCGCTTTCATGTGTGCCTTTCTTTCTGCGTAGGATGCTAGAAAGGGAGGAAGGACAAGTGGCCCAACGTTTTCGATCCCGCCCATCGCCCACACGGCGCCTACGCATCAGACGATACCGCATCGTTCGCGCGAGTTGGGGGCTGCGAGCACTCATCGCTCTGTGTATCGTCACGCTTGGCGCGTTCTTTTTAGATATGAAACTACGCCCCGTCGTCACCACAGCCTCTGCCGCATTGGCGCACCGGGTGGGGGCACAGGCTTTGGGGGAGGCATTGACGGAGGAGATATCGTCGTTCCCAGAGGATGACAAACTCGTCGAGACGTCGCTTCAGAAGGAGAATGGCGGGATCACAGTGACTCGTTTGAACTTGTCGCTGTTGACTACACTGCAGGGGCAAGCCACCGCCCGCGCGCAAAGCCACCTCGAAGACCTGTCCAAGCAAACCATTCGCCTGCCGGTGATGCACGTGTTGAGTGGATCGCTGTTGTCGCGCTCTACGTTGACCATCCCCGTCAAGATCTCCATCCTTGGCACGGCGCACTCGACCATCGAGACGGAGGTCGAGACCAAGGGTGTCAACCAGGTGGTTCACATCGTCTATCTTCATTTGACTGCCGATGTGATGGTGTTGACTCCGTTTGTCTCGTCGCCGACCGTCATCGAGACGCGAGCTCCGATCGCCTATTTGGTCATGAATGGCCCCGTGCCGAACGCTTACTATGGGACTGGTAGCACGGATCGCTCGTATCCACCCTCTTCCACGGCAAAGGCAAAACCTTGACGGTGTCGTCGCGCGCGTTCGGTATCGACAAAATAGAGGAACAATTGCCAGCAATCGCGCTTCTTCGACAGGATTTTCTTTCTGTGATGAAGAATTGAAATCGACAGAAAGATTAAAAAGGCATTGCATGGGGAGGCAACTCAATTGAACGACCAGTACGACAACGACGAATTACCAGTACGCGAGCTGGGCGACGCCAGTGAAACTGACTCGGTTCGAGCTGGCCAAGAGGGTGAAGAAGAGGCGTTTCGTGCGATTGGTTTCGACGAAACCTCGAGCGCGGGGGAGGAAATCTCTGCTGCGAGCGAGGAAATCTCTGCTGCCAATGACGAAGTCTCCGCCGCGTTGGCGAGTGACGCGTTTGCCGGGGCGTTTACAGCGCGCGAAAAGACGTCGGCCAAGCAATCTGTGCGCATGAAACGATATCTTTCAATTCGCTGGAAGGTCGGCGGGTCATTTGCAATCGTGCTCTTGATGACCATCATCATCGGTATTGTTGCAGTACTGCGCCTCGTGTCGCTGCAGAATCAGGTGCAGACGTTGGCCACGCAAAACCTCCAAGTCGTGCAGCAGTCCAATGCCTTAGAGCAGGAATTGCTGACGTTGCAGGTGGACGTGCGCGGGTATTTGATCACGGGCAACTCGCAACTGATGTCGGATTACAACGATATCACGAGTAAGTATTTGGACTCATTTACGGCACTTAGCAACCTATTAAAATCGAATCCGGCTGCGCAAGCAGCTCTGCGTCAAACTCAAAGTGGATTTACGGACTATGTCAACTACGCGGACGGACTCGTCAACCTTCGCAACAGCGGACAAGGCGCTGCTGCAATTGAACAAGAATCGGCAGGCAAGGGCGATGCTGCCTCGAGTAAGGCAAATACGGGCCTGAACAGCATC
The DNA here is from genome assembly GCA_029166985.1 of Alicyclobacillus fastidiosus. GTDB lineage: Bacteria > Bacillota > Bacilli > Alicyclobacillales > Alicyclobacillaceae > Alicyclobacillus > Alicyclobacillus fastidiosus_A. Next base: position 1,667,534 of record CP119138.1, read on the forward strand.
GTCTCACAGTCGCAGGCATCCGCCGAACAAACGGCACAAAAATTGAAGATGACGGTTGACGAGACGATGATCGTCCTCGCCATCCTCACCGCCATCGCTATCGTCGTCGGCCTGTTGGCGGGGATTCCGGCGACGATGAGCACGCCTCGAAACATCAATCGCGTGACGCGCATTCTCAAGGAAATCGCCTCCGCTGGAGGAGACTTGACGAAGCGCATCGACGGCGTCAAAAGCCATGATGAAGTGGCGATGCTCGCGCAAGCCACCAACGATCTCCTCGCCTCCATCTCGGGCCTGGTCTCCAATATCGGACGTTACTCCGATACATTGGCGGCGAGTGCAGAGCAGATGACGGCGAGCACCGATGAAACGGCTCGCGCGGTCAACGAGATCGCGACGACCGCAGGGGATTTTGCAGGGGTCAGCGAACAGGCTGTCGCCGCATTGGACGAGTTGAATGGGGCGCTCGTCTCCATTCAGAATCACGGGAACGACACGGCGGCGCGGGCTGACAATGTCGCGACTGCGGTCCAGAATGTCTCCGAGACGACAGAGCGCGGCCGCGAGCTCGTCGATCAGGCACAGAGCTCCATGCAGTCGATGCAAGAAATGACGGAGCGCGCACACGCAAGCGTGCAGGATTTGAGCGAGTCTTCGGAAGCCATCGCAAATATTCTCGGAACCATTCGTACGATTGCTGAAGAAACCAACTTGTTGGCGCTCAACGCATCGATTGAAGCCGCCCGAGCAGGTGATGCGGGCCGCGGGTTTGCAGTCGTCGCACAAGAGGTGCGCAAACTCGCCGAACAAAGTCGCGAGGCGACGGCGCGCATCAACGAGATCATCGGCCGCAGCCTAGACCTCGTCGCGCAAGTGAGTTCGGCGATGGCCGAGGGCGTGCAGGCTGTACAAGGTGGTCGGCAGGCGTTTGAGCGGACGCAGAGCGCGTTTCTCGACATCCGATCCGCTGTCGAGGAAGTCGTGCCGTCTACGGTCGATATCGTAGAACGCACGGTCACGCAAAAAGATCTCATCAACTCGAGCCAAGAGCGCATTCGCAAGTTAAATGAGTTGATGGAGCAGGTGGCGGCGGGATCGCAGAACAATGCGGCGAGCAGTGAAGAGACGCTCGCGACGGTCGAAGAAATCGCGGCATCTTCGCATGAACTGGCGGAGATTGCACAGTCTCTTCAAAATGCGGTTGGTCGTTTCCAGGTGTGACGATTAGAAGCATCATCCGGTAGACCGAGTTGAATCCGTCCATGCGGTACGCGAAAGAGTGTATCGCATGGACGGATTTTTTTGCGTCGTCAGGGCGATGCTTTGCGGCAGTTGTGCTCCTTGACTGTCCCCTTTTTCGGAGGATTCGTGCCACACCATAGGCGTTTGCATATACTGTCGCAGCGGCCAGGGTTTCATGGTTCTATCAAGGAGGTATTGGCTTGAAAAAGTATGTGATTCAGCCTGGAGATACACTCTACCAAATCAGTCAGCGAACCGGTGTACGAGTGCCTTTATTACTTGCGTCTAATCCGCAAATCCAGAATCCAGGGCAGCTTATGGTCGGAACGACCATCGTCATTCCGGAGCTCGGAAAACCCGCGAAAAGCAAAGCGGGGAAGTCGACGTCGAGTCAGCGAGAAAAGGTTCCCCCATACTTTGGCTTTGTCTGGCCGCATCAAGTGGCTGAGGGCGATACGTGGGATGCTATCGCGAAAAAATATGGCGTCAAGTTGGAACAACTGCATCACGTGAATCCTGAAGCCGCAGAGGTTGGCCAACTGACGGTTGGGCACGTGGTGTACGTGCCGACGGCCGCGTTGAAATTGCCCAATCGGTCGGAGGCGAAGGGAGCGCCACATGGCGCGATGCAGTATCCTGGAACACCGATGATGCCGTTCGAGGGGCCTGGGGTATACGCGTATCCCTATCCGACCGGGCAACCAGCGCCTGGCGGGATGCCGTATGTGCCTGGACAGCCGATGGACACTGGCATGCCGTATGTACCGGGTGCCGACGGAACTGGCCCACAGTATCCTGGCGGCTTGATGTCGGGCGGTTTCCCGATGAGTGGAATGGGCCAACAGGGCGGCACTCCGTATCCTACGTATCCACAGGGCGGGGTAGCACCGTACCCTTCATACCCATCTTATCCGGCGGATGCATCGACGTATCCGGGCGCAGCGCAACAGACTGGGCAAATGGGGCAGCCGATGGCCCAAGGGATGCCAGAAACAACGACAGAGTATCCGGCGGACGGACTTTATGGTCCACATACCCACAATCCGTATCGGCCGTACGCAGGTCCTGGAACGGCATACGCGGGGCAGGTCGCCGACGAGGCTGAGTGGTTTGTCGACGAGAGTTCCTCGAGCCTGTCGTCGTGTGGGATGTCCGACGATGGCGCCATGCTGCGGGCGGCCGACCCTGATGCACAGAGCGAGGCGGCTGGGCGACAGGTGGACGCAGGGAATGGAGGACATGACATGCGCGGTGCGGAGACTACTGACACCTCCACCACCAGCGACGACGATGACGGTTGGTCTGGCACGCTGACGGTGCGCCTCGACGGGGACGTGTGATTCATGTCCGCGCGGGAGCATCTCGTGCTGGCATTTCGCCGGGCGTACGGCGTCGAGGTCAAATCGCTGGTTCGTCGGCGGACGGTCGTTGGCGTCGTAGCGGAAGATGGAAGTCATTTTATATGGAAACCTCTAAACGCGCGCGACGATGAAGAGCGGCTGTCCGCCTTAGCAGGTTTGCGACCCGTGTTCGAGTCGGCGGGAACCGAAGCGGCCTTGCCGTTGCCAACCCTTTCGGGGGGTTACGTCCTTGAGGTCGGAAGTGGGCTTCAGTCCGGCTATCTGCAAAAGTGGGTGACAGGTCGGCACGTCGACGCGTCTTCTCTGCGAGAGCGCCATGCAGTGCTCAGCTCGCTCGGGCGCGTGCATCGACGGAGTCAAATCTGCGGCTTTCCCGCGTGGTCTACGTTGCAGCGCGGCACCTTGTTACACAAGTTGCGCTTAAAAGAGCGGGCTGTCTCGCGCATCTGGGCGCCCGCCGAAGTCGCATGCCCCGCACTGCGGGGGTGGAAGGCGCGGGTAGAGGGCCAGATGCGGTACGTGTTGCGCCGATACGCGGCGTATCTGGCAGAGTGTCGGGACGATGTGCAGCACGCCTTCGCGTTTTGCCATCGCGATTTGGCGCCGCACAATGTCATGTACCAAGGTGCAGATGAGGTGGCGTGGATCGATTTCGATCACGCCAACTACGACGACATGCTCCACGACCCGATGCAATTTATCAGCCATTGCACGTATCTCGCACAAATGTCTGCCGAGGAATACTACGACTTGCACCAGCGTTATGCCGAATCTGCGAATTTGACTGCCACCCAGGCGTCGACCCTCTGGACCTTGACGATGTGGCCTGACATTCTCGTGCGGACGCTCCTTGAGTGGACGCGAGCCGGGTGTAGGGAAGAAGGCCTAACGAGGGTACACTACGCCTTGACATGTGAACGGCGAAAGCTCGCATACCGCTCGGAGCTAGGTCTCAATGTGGAGAGGCTCGATGCATAACGAGCCTCTTTTGCATTCCTATCGCCCGAATGTATACTGAACAAGGACTTATAAGACGGTTTGTGTCGCCATTTATGGATATTGGAGGAGTTGTGTGTGTCGCACGTTCAGACTATTGCCGTCGCGCAAATTTCGCCGAAGTTGGGCGATGTTGCAGCCAACCTCACGGTACACCATCAATACATAGAGCAGGCGAGGGAGCAGGGTGCACAGGTCGTCGTGTTTCCGGAGCTCGGTTTGACAGGTTATCTATTGCAGGATTTGACGCTGGAGGTCGCCCGCCGATTGGACGACCCAGATATCGTGTCGATTGTCGATGCGAGTTCGGATATCGACATCGTCTTTAGTTTTATTGAGGAGAGCGCTGAACACTTTCTCTACATCTCGAGTGTCTACGCGTCACAGGGTCAAGTGGTTCACGTCCACCGCAAAGTTTATTTGCCGACGTACGGGATGTTTGACGAAAGACGCTATGCCACGCAGGGCAGCCGCGTAGAACCATTTATCGCACGTGGGTCGAGTGCCGGGATGATGATTTGTGAAGATGCATGGCACGTGTCCGTGCCGTACCTGCTCACCATGCAGGGCGCGACAGCGTTGTACGTTCCGGCGTCCAGCCCAGGTCGCAACGTCATGGATGAACACGACTTTGGATCGCACACGTTCTGGCGGCAACTGCTCCAGATGTACGCCCAGTTATTCGGAGTTCACGTCGTGTTTGCCAACCGCGTAGGGTACGAGGACGGCGTTCACTTTTATGGGGGATCTGGGGTAGTAGGCCCGGATGGACGATGGATCGCACAAGCAGGCGTTGGACAAGAAGAACTGATCGTCGCACAGGTTGATGGTCGCGATGTGCGACGTGCACGCTACACCACGCCGCTGCTTCGAGACGAACGCCTCGAGATCATGGAACGGCATTTGCCGTTCATCGATAGAGACTAAAGCCACTTTGGCGAGGTGAGAACATTGAAACCAGCAATAGAACAGGCCCTGCGCGTCAATGCGCCGTTTGCCACGAGCGTGTTGGAAGGGTTTATTCGAGAAGAAGTACACAAAGTCGGATTTAAACGGGTGTTGTTCGGGTTGTCCGGCGGGATCGACTCGGCGCTATCGGCGTATCTCGCGACGCGCGCGCTTGGCAAAGAATCGATTCACGCGGTGCTGATGCCGTATCGGACGAGCAGTCAGTCCAGCCTAGACGACGCGATGGAAGTCGTGCGCGATCTCGAGATCCCGTATACGGTCGTCGACATCTCGGGCCCAGTCGACGCCTACTTCGAGACGATGGACAAGGCTTTGGGCGAGCGCGCCAGCAATTTGCGCCGGGGGAATCGGATGGCGCGAGAGCGCATGGTGACATTGTACGACCTGTCCGCCGCGCAGAATGCGCTGGTGGTGGGTACCAGCAACAAGACGGAACTGCTGCTTGGCTATGGAACGCAATTTGGCGACATGGCGAGCGCGTTGAATCCGATTGGCGACCTTTACAAGTCGCAGGTTCGACAGATCTCGAGATATGTCGGTGTGCCAAGTAGCATTCTTGACAAGGCGCCAAGTGCCGATTTGTGGGCGGATCAGACAGATGAGAAGGAACTGGGGTTCACCTACGACGACGCAGACGAGATTCTCTATCAGTGGGTCGACTTGCGCCTGTCGCCGGAGGAAATTGTGGAGCGAGGCTACGACGAGGCGCTTGTCAAGCACATCGTCACCCGCGTTCAGCGCAACCAGTATAAGCGGCGCCTGCCAATCATCGCGAAAATTTCCAGTCGGACAATCGGGATCGACTTCCGGTACTCGCGCGATTGGGGTGTGTGAGTTGTCCAAATAAGGGCGTGCATCGGGCCGCGTCCTCATTTATGATGAACGGAAACGATGGGAAAAAGGTTGGGGAGAAAACATGTCAGGTCACTCAAAATGGCATAATATTCAACGCCGGAAAGGCAAACAGGATGCGGTTCGGGGACAATTGTTCACAAAATTATCGCGAGACGTGTACCTTGCTGCTAAGGAAGGCGGGGGGAACCCGGATACGAATTTTCGTCTCAAGGTTGCGATTGAGCGGGCGAAACAAAGCAATCTCCCAGCAGACAACATTACGCGAACGATCGCCAAGGCGACGGGCTCTCTCGAGGGCGTCACGTACGAGGAGATTCAATATGAGGGCTACGCGCCACACGGAGTGGCCGTGCTCCTCGACATCGTGACTGACAATCGCAATCGGACTGCTGCCGACGTCCGCCATATCTTTAAGAAGCGTGGCGGGAACCTCGCCGAATCAGGAGCCGTCGCCTGGATGTTCACGCGGACCGGTCAGATTTCCGTGGAGCGGGCGCGGGTAACGGACGCGGAGGCGTTTATGTTAGAGGTGATCGAGGCGGGGGCGGACGATGTCGAAGAGTCGGATGACGTGTTCCTCATCACGACGTCCGTCGAGGCGTTTCGGAGCGTCCGCTCAGCGATCGAAGCGATGGGCCTAGAGTACGAAGACGCAGAGCTTACGTATGTTCCTTCGACGACCGTGGAGGTTCAAGATGAGGCGGCGGATGATGTGTTTGGCCTGATCGAGGCGCTCGAGGCACATGACGACGTACAGACCGTTTATCACAACGCCGTGACGCCTGACGATGAGGAAGACGCGTAAGATTGCATAACTTGTATTTGCGTGCACACATTAAGTGTAACGTCTTAACCAAGAGGTGAGAGCGTTGCAAGCACGCAACCTACTATATACGCTGCCCATTGTGGCAGTCCGTTGTGCCGCCATTTGCATGACTGCCGTCTTCGCCGTCGTGATCCTCAGCTTGATGCGCACGTCCGTCGCCTATGCGGACGTGCCCGCGGCAAGCGATTTTGGACAAGGAGCCACTGTAGCCACCGATCGCTCGCGAGCGACGCAGGCGGCACTCTTCGTGACGGAAGGCGCGAAGGGGCAGTGTGAGGTGGTCGAGCAACCCATCGTCGATGATGCGGTCGCCGCATTCGCGGGAGAGCACCCTGCTTGGCATTTGAACGTCGGTTTGACGTGGTATTTTATGGAACCTGTATACGAGAAGAATACGTCAACGGCGAATGATTTCGACGGGCGACAACAAGTGTAATCGTGCTAAGTCTTCTGCAAACCGATGATTTATGAGACAATGAGGGACGTATTATCGCGTCCCTTTTGTTGTGTTTGTCAATCTAGAGCGACTGGCTTGACGGTAGGAGTTTGTTCCCCGCACGGCGAAATGTGGTCAGTGAGAGGGGAATTCTTTTTTGGATGCACTGAGAGTCCTCGGGATAGATCCCGGTATCGCCCGATTGGGATACGGCGTCGTCGACGTCGAAGGATCTAGCCTAAGGTGTGTAACGTATGGTTGTATCGAAACGGACGCGCACACGCCGCTTGCAGTTCGATTGCAGACGATATTTCATCGCTTGACTGATATTCTCCTCACACACCGCCCGAGTGTCATGGCGGTCGAGGAACTGTTCTTCAACCGGAATACGACAACCGCGTTTACCGTGGGACAAGCGCGGGGCGTGGCACTGCTCAGCGCGGCTGAACAGTCCGTCGCTATCGCAGAGTACACGCCGATGCAAGTGAAACAGGCAGTCACCGGCTATGGCCGAGCCGACAAACGGCAAATTCAACAGATGGTCAAGGTGTTACTTGGCCTAGCAGAACTACCAAAACCGGACGATGCGGCAGATGCACTCGCCATCGCAATCGCGCACGGCCACAGTGCACCGATTGATAGACTTGTGGTACGGGAGTCGAATCGGCCCACCGGCTGGACTTGGGAGCGGAGGACGCGCAGATGATCGTATTTTTGACAGGTCGCGTTGCGGATACCGGAACCGGCTATGTCGATCTCGACGTTCAACATGTCGGCTACCGCGTTTATACGACGGATGACACTGCACTTGGCCTCGAATTGGAGCAAGAGATCAGATTGTACACGTATCAACACGTGCGCGAGGATGCTGTGTTGCTCTTTGGGTTCTTGCGCCGGATCGAGCGGACGGTGTTCGAAAAATTGATCAGCGTATCGGGCATTGGACCTAAGGTCGCTTTGCAAATGCTTGGCGGCCTGTCGCCTGAGGCGCTCGTCGCGGCCATTCGCCTTGAAGACGCCAATACATTGTGTACTTTGCCGGGCATTGGCAAGAAGACGGCGATGCGCATGATTTTGGAGCTCAAGGATAAGCTCGACGATTTGCCAGTTTCCTCGCATGAAGTGATCACTGGCGTGGAGACGGTGCGGCCGCCGGAATCTGTGGCAGACGACGTGACGACGGCCCTCATCGCATTGGGTTATCGGCAGAAGGAAGCCCAGCGCGCCGTCGAGGCGGTCCTCGAGAACCGGCCTGCTGCGACGGTGGAAACCACGGTCAAAGCCGCACTTCAGTGGCTCTATGAACACCAGTCGGACGCAAGCCTTGTTTGATGCGCGAACAGTTGGGAGGTGACGTATGGACGACCGAATCGTCTCAGCCGAATGGAGTCGGGAGGATACGGCGCTGGATTCCATCCGCCCGCGCTTCCTCGACGACTACATCGGGCAACGGACGGTAAAAGACAACTTAAAGATCTTTATCCAGGCTGCCAGGGAACGCGGAGAGTCACTGGATCACGTCCTGCTCTACGGTCCGCCTGGCCTCGGCAAGACCTCGCTCGCCATGATCATCGCGAACGAGCTGGGCGTGCATGTCCGCGTGACCTCTGGACCCGCGATCGAACGGGCTGGCGATCTCGCGGCACTGCTCACGAACCTGCAGCCTGGTGACGTGCTTTTCATCGACGAAATACACCGTTTATCTCGCTCTGTCGAGGAAGTGCTGTATCCAGCCATGGAGGATTTTTCACTCGACATCATGATCGGCAAAGGTCCGTCCGCGAGGTCCGTTCGACTCGACCTGCCTCCGTTTACGCTGGTCGGGGCGACCACGCGCGCTGGCCTCCTGTCGGCGCCGCTGCGCGACCGCTTCGGGGTCATCCTGCATCTCGATTACTACCCGGTCGACGAGCTGTCGGAGATCGTCCGCAGGAGCGCCGAGGTTTTACAGGTGGCCATCACACCGCGGGCTTGCGAGGAAATCGCGCGGCGCGCACGTGGGACGCCGCGGATCGCCAACCGCCTGTTAAAGCGCGTCCGGGACTTTGTCCAGGTGTCGGGCCGCGACGTCATCGACGACGTGGCAGCAGATGATGCGTTGACGCGATTGAATGTCGATTCATTGGGACTCGATTCGGTGGACGAGCGCATTTTACTCGCGGCGATCGATAAATTTGGTGGCGGCCCAGTCGGGCTCGAAACCCTTGCGGCCGCCATCGGTGAGGAATCGGACACGCTGGAAGACGTGTACGAACCCTACCTGTTGCAGATGGGGCTGTTAAAACGCACCCCGCGCGGTCGTATTGTGACGCAAAATGGATACCGTCACCTCGGGCGACCGATGCCCCGAGAAGATGGCGAATCATGATCTTGAAATACAAAATCTGTGCGATAGCATGTGAGACCCCCTTAAAGGGCCTTCGTGTTAGCGAACTAATGAAATGAGGTGGAACGTGTGGGAGTCCTGCCTTTTCGCGCTCGTCGTCGATCCGATGAACGGAAAGAACTCGCCCGACTCCTCCACGGCGCCAAATCGGGGGACGAAGCGGCGCGAAATCAACTGATTTCGTCTTATGTCCCATTTATTCTTCGCATTGCATCGCAAACCACGCATCGTTATATCGACCAGACAGTGGACGATGAGTACAGCATTGCGTTGTCGGCATTTAATGAGGCGATAGACCGGTTTGATTTGGAGCGAGAATCGTCGTTTCTCTCGTTCGCAGAAACCATCATTCGACGCCGATTAATTGACTTTTTCCGATCTCGACAGCGGGATCGGAAACAAGTGCCGTGGAGCGAATTCGACTTACTGGACGAAGAGGACAATGTCACGAATTACGCGGAAGTCAGCACCTCGCTCGCGCAACATCAACTGTACGAGGAAGCGACGATGCGCGGGTACGAAATTGAAGAGTATCAAAAGCGGTTGCAGGATTTCGACTTATCGTTTGGGGAACTGGTCCGGATTTCGCCTAAACACGAGGACGCACGTCAGAACGCGTTTGAGATTGGGCGGGTTATCGCAGCGGACGAAGAGTTACTCGAATTTGTGGAGCGTCGAAAGTCCTTACCGTTGAAGCAACTGGAGGACCGCGTACACGTGTCGCGGAAGACGATGGAGCGACAACGCAAGTATATTTTGGCAGTTGTCGTACTTCTGACGGGAGATTTTCCGCTACTTCAGTCGTTTCTCGAAGATGCAAAGGAGGTGTGAGTGATGACAAACGCACAATTCGGAGTGGTGATGGAAATCCGTCGCGGACGGGCGATTGTGATGACGCCACACGGGGCGTTCGAGCGGATCAAGCTCGACCTGCCAGCCAATGTGGGCGACATGGTCACGCTGCCTGTTCCGACGTTTACCAGTCACCGGTTGCGGGTTCGGTCAACGGTCGCGAGTGTCGCCGCCGCGGTCGTCGTCTGCGCTGGGTTGCTGCACGCCATCTTTATCGCGCCACCCAAGGTAGAGGCGTACGCGTTTGTCTCACTCGACATGAGCCCGAGCGTCAGCCTTGACTTGAGTGACCACATGACCGTTCTCGACGTGCATGGTCTCAATGCGGCTGGGAAAAAGCTGGCTAAATCCCTTCATGTGAACGGTGATAAGCTCAGCACGGCCATTCGATTGGTCGTTCATAACACCGTACAAGAGGGGATGCTGCCCGCGAACGACACGATCATTGTTGCCGCCGCCGGTGCGGATGCACATACGGACGCTAGCGAGATCGAAGCGCAAGCGACCAGTGACGTGCATTCTGCGCTCAAGGCGGCCGGAACAAGTGTCGCGCAGAAGGCGAACGTCTATAGTATGGACGTCTCGAGTTCGGTGTGGAACGAGGCGATGAAACAGGACGTGTCACCCGGAAAGTACGCCACGTATCTACTGGCGCACCAAGTCGGTGTCCCGGTTTCGCTCGCTGACATCAACTCCTCTAACATCCAGATGGTGCTGGCGCAGGTTCACGATTTACAGACGGGTGAGTCACAATTGAATACCGGCGACTATAGTAAAGTTGCATCGATAGTAGGTACCACGGTCTCCTCCACGTCTTCGACAGTCAAATAGTCATGACTGGAGACCGCGGTAACCCGCGGTGCCATGATACCGTCAATTTCTGACGCGCGATTTAGATATGGTTCGCGCTGTCAGTCGACACGTCACGAGCTCATCAGTGCAGTTTCTTGGTCGTTGGATCGGACGAGCGCTACCCCTGATGCCGATGTATCGGCTCTAAGTCGTTACGTACCTACATGCTATCCCTATGCAGTTATATGCAGTGTGCGCTCCATGAATAACCAGTTGATGAGGATTGGTTATCGTGGTATATTACTACTTGTCGCTTCGGCGGCACTGCTGAACAACAGGATATATACCGAGTCACTTGGACATCGGCTCACACGTTTGAACCACAGTGTTCGAACGAGTTGAAGCAAAATGTTCCAGTGGACAGCGATGCTAGATTCGTGGTATAGTATCTGAGCTGCTTTGGCGGCACTGTTCAAATGGTTCCTTGAAAACTAAACACACACGCCTAAAAGTTTCGATCGAGACGACAGTCGTCGTCGAGACATTTATGAAGTAACGCCAGTAACATTTTTTGAGAGTTTGATCCTGGCTCAGGACGAACGCTGGCGGCGTGCCTAATACATGCAAGTCGAGCGAACATCTTCGGATGTTAGCGGCGGACGGGTGAGTAACACGTGGGCAATCTGCCTGTCAGACTGGAATAACACTCGGAAACGGGTGCTAATGCCGGATGACACACGGGAAGGCATCTTCCTGTGTTGAAAGGTGCAACTGCACCGCTGATAGAGGAGCCCGCGGCGCATTAGCTAGTTGGTGAGGTAACGGCTCACCAAGGCGACGATGCGTAGCCGACCTGAGAGGGTGACCGGCCACACTGGGACTGAGACACGGCCCAGACTCCTACGGGAGGCAGCAGTAGGGAATCTTCCGCAATGGGCGCAAGCCTGACGGAGCAACGCCGCGTGAGCGAAGAAGGCCTTCGGGTTGTAAAGCTCTGTTGCTCGGGGAGAGCGACAAGGAGAGTGGAAAGCTCCTTGTGAGACGGTACCGAGTGAGGAAGCCCCGGCTAACTACGTGCCAGCAGCCGCGGTAATACGTAGGGGGCAAGCGTTGTCCGGAATCACTGGGCGTAAAGCGTGCGTAGGCGGTTGTGTAAGTCTGGAGTGAAAGTCCAAGGCTCAACCTTGGGATTGCTTTGGAAACTGCATAACTTGAGTGCTGGAGAGGCAAGGGGAATTCCACGTGTAGCGGTGAAATGCGTAGATATGTGGAGGAATACCAGTGGCGAAGGCGCCTTGCTGGACAGTGACTGACGCTGAGGCACGAAAGCGTGGGGAGCAAACAGGATTAGATACCCTGGTAGTCCACGCCGTAAACGATGAGTGCTAGGTGTTGGGGGGACACACCCCAGTGCCGAAGGAAACCCAATAAGCACTCCGCCTGGGGAGTACGGTCGCAAGACTGAAACTCAAAGGAATTGACGGGGGCCCGCACAAGCAGTGGAGCATGTGGTTTAATTCGAAGCAACGCGAAGAACCTTACCAGGGCTTGACATCCCTCTGACCGGACTAGAGATAGTCCTTCCCTTCGGGGCAGAGGAGACAGGTGGTGCATGGTTGTCGTCAGCTCGTGTCGTGAGATGTTGGGTTAAGTCCCGCAACGAGCGCAACCCTTGACCTGTGTTACCAGCACGTAATGGTGGGGACTCACAGGTGACTGCCGGCGTAAGTCGGAGGAAGGCGGGGATGACGTCAAATCATCATGCCCTTTATGTCCTGGGCTACACACGTGCTACAATGGGCGGTACAACGGGAAGCGAAGCCGCGAGGTGGAGCAAAACCTAAAAAGCCGTTCGTAGTTCGGATTGCAGGCTGCAACTCGCCTGCATGAAGCCGGAATTGCTAGTAATCGCGGATCAGCATGCCGCGGTGAATCCGTTCCCGGGCCTTGTACACACCGCCCGTCACACCACGAGAGTCGGCAACACCCGAAGTCGGTGAGGTAACCTTAGGGAGCCAGCCGCCGAAGGTGGGGTTGATGATTGGGGTGAAGTCGTAACAAGGTAGCCGTATCGGAAGGTGCGGCTGGATCACCTCCTTTCTACGGAGAAACAAGGCTTTTAGGACGTGGGTGTTTAGTTTTGAGGGAGCCAAAGCCCATGTGGCTAGGTAAACTCAAAGCGCGTTTCAAGATGCGAGGAGTACAAGGCGGGAGGACGATGACGAGTCGAGCGTACTTTGTGTACGTGAGCGAGTCAGAGGACGACCAACGAAGGAATCCGAAGCAGATTGGAAGGCGCGTGGTACCTTGGCAACTGAATATGGAACAACCTCTAAAGAAGTAAACCGGTAACCGTAAATGCGTAACAGGTTAACAATAGCCGGATTTATGGATGGAATAATCACCTTTGGTGGTTAGGAAGTCAAAACGGTGAAGTTAGAAAGAGCGCACGGAGGATGCCTAGGCGCCAAGAGCCGAAGAAGGACGGGGCGAACACCGAAATGCCACGGGGAGCTGTAAGCGAGCATTGAGCCGTGGATGTCCGAATGGGGAAACCTGCTAGTGTGAAGCGCTAGTACCGTACACTGAATACATAGGTGTGCGGAGGCAACCGAGGGAACTGAAACATCTAAGTACCTCGAGGAAAAGAAAGCGAACGCGATTCCGTAAGTAGTGGCGAGCGAAAGCGGAGAAGCCTAAACCGTATACGTGGTACAGACTGCAGTCGATGCGTATACGGGGTCGAGGGGCTGTTGGTGGCAACCTGCAGGGAGCCAGCAGGAAGCAATTTGTAGGAGAACGGCATGGGAAGGCCGGCCATAGACGGTGAGAGCCCGGTAACCGAAACGGATTGTGGAATGTGCAACAGACCCCAAGTACTGCGGGACACGAGAAATCCCGTGGGAATCTGGGAGGACCACCTCCTAAGGCTAAATACTCCTTGGCGACCGATAGCGGATAGTACCGTGAGGGAAAGGTGAAAAGAACCGCGGGAGCGGAGTGAAATAGAACCTGAAACCGTGTGCTTACAAGCAGTCGGAGCATCTTTAAGGTGTGACGGCGTGCCTTTTGTAGAATGAACCGGCGAGTGATGATGGCAAGCAAGGTGAAGGCGAAGGAGCCTGTGCCGAAGCGAAAGCGAGTCTGAATAGGGCGAATGAGTTTGTCGTCATCGACCCGAAACCGGGTGATCTACCCCTGGTCAGGGTGAAGTGCGGGTAACACCGCATGGAGGCCCGAACCCACTGGCGTTGAAAAGCCAGGGGATGAACTGGGGGTAGGGGAGAAATTCCAATCGAACCCGGAGATAGCTGGTTCTCCCCGAAATAGCTTGAGGGCTAGCGTCAGGGAATGAGAAGTGGAGGTAGAGCACTGATTGGGTGCGGGGCCCGCGAGGGTTACCAAGCCTAGTCAAACTGCGAATGCCACTTTGTCGAAGAACCTGGCAGTCAGACTACGAGTGATAAGACCCGTGGTCAAGAGGGAAACAGCCCAGACCAACAGCTAAGGTCCCAAAGTACTGGTTCAGTGGGGAACGATGTGGCGTTGCACAGACAACCAGGATGTTGGCTTAGAAGCAGCCACCATTTAAAGAGTGCGTAATAGCTCACTGGTCGAGTGGCGCTGCGCGGAAAATGTAACGGGGCTAAACCAGACACCGAAGCTATGGATGGAAACATGGTAGGGGAGCGTTCCATTTGCGGCGAAGCTGAACCGGGAGGTTTGGTGGAGCGGATGGAAGTGAGAATGCCGGTATGAGTAGCGAAAAGACAAGTGAGAATCTTGTCCGCCGAAAGCCCAAGGTTTCCTGGGGAAGGCTCGTCCGCCCAGGGTAAGTCGGGACCTAAGGCGAGGCCGAAAGGCGTAGTCGAAGGACAACAGGTTGAAATTCCTGTACCACCAACATCGCGATTGAGCGAAGGGGTGACGCAGGAGGCTGAGGGAAGCGGCCGGATGGAAGAGGCCGTCCAAGCAGCAAGCGAGGGGTGTAGGCAAATCCGCACCCTGGGAATCGTGAGCTGTGATGGGGAGGGAAGTACAGTACCGAAGTCCCGTAAGTCACACTGCCAAGAAAAGCCTCTAGCGAGTGATGAGGTGCCCGTACCGGAAACCGACACAGGTGGGCGCGTGGAGAACACGAAGGCGCGCGGGAGAACTCTCGTTAAGGAACTCGGCAAAATGGCCCCGTAACTTCGGGAGAAGGGGCGCTTCGAGAGAAGCCGCAGTGAAAAGGCCCAAGCGACTGTTTAGCAAAAACACAGGTCTCTGCGAAGCCGAAAGGCGAAGTATAGGGGCTGACGCCTGCCCGGTGCTGGAAGGTTAAGAGGAGGGGTTAGGGGTAAAACCCGAAGCTCTGAATTGAAGCCCCAGTAAACGGCGGCCGTAACTATAACGGTCCTAAGGTAGCGAAATTCCTTGTCAGGTAAGTTCTGACCCGCACGAAAGGCGTAACGACTTGGGCGCTGTCTCAACGAGAGACCCGGTGAAATTGTAATACCTGTGAAGATGCAGGTTACCCGCGGTTAGACGGAAAGACCCCGTGGAGCTTGACTGTAGCTTGATATGGGATACGGGTACGTCATGTACAGGATAGGTGGGAGACAGAGAAGCTTGGGCGCCAGCCTGAGTGGAGTCGGCGTTGGGATACCACCCTTGAGGTACTTGTGTTCTAACCAATGGCCATGAAACTGGTCATGGGACAGTGTCAGGTGGACAGTTTGACTGGGGCGGTCGCCT
The DNA here is from genome assembly GCA_029166985.1 of Alicyclobacillus fastidiosus. Classification (GTDB taxonomy): domain Bacteria; phylum Bacillota; class Bacilli; order Alicyclobacillales; family Alicyclobacillaceae; genus Alicyclobacillus; species Alicyclobacillus fastidiosus_A. Next base: position 1,682,986 of record CP119138.1, read on the forward strand.
CCTAAAGAGTAACGGAGGCGCCCAAAGGTTCCCTCAGCGCGGATGGAAATCGCGCGAAGCGTGTAAAGGCACAAGGGAGCTTGACTGCGAGACGGACAGGTCGAGCAGGGACGAAAGTCGGGCTTAGTGACCCGGTGGCACCGAGTGGAAGGGCCATCGCTCAACGGATAAAAGCTACCCCGGGGATAACAGGCTGATCTCCCCCAAGAGTTCACATCGACGGGGAGGTTTGGCACCTCGATGTCGGCTCATCGCATCCTGGGGCTGAAGTCGGTCCCAAGGGTTGGGCTGTTCGCCCATTAAAGCGGTACGCGAGCTGGGTTCAGAACGTCGTGAGACAGTTCGGTCCCTATCTGCCGCGGGCGCAGGATACGTGAGAGGGGTCGTCCTTAGTACGAGAGGACCGGGATGAACCGACCGCTGGTGTACCAGTTGTTTCGCCAGAAGCATAGCTGGGTAGCCAAGTCGGGAAAGGATAAGCGCTGAAAGCATCTAAGCGCGAAGCCTGCCTCAAGATAACGTATCCCATTCCGTTAGGGAAGTAAGACCCCTTGAAGAAGACAAGGTAGATCGGTCTGGCGTGGAAGCGTAGTGATACGTGGAGCGGACAGATACGAATCGGTCGAGGGCTTCACCCGCTAAGAAGAGGTTGTTCCATAGTCAGGAAGCTAAGAAACCAAAGCCACGAACAGTGGTGGTCTGGTGGCCATAGCGGAGGGGAAACACCCGTACCCATACCGAACACGGACGTGAAGACCTCCAGCGCCGAGGATACTTGGAGGGAGACCTCCTGGGAAAGTAGGTCGTTGCCAGGCGCGAGAGAAGTCCAGTACCGAATAGGTATTGGACTTTTGTGTATACGGATCGTCAATTGAATCGTTCAAATGAGGTGGAATGAAGTCATTGAACGGGAGAGTAACCCCAGGTTACCGCACGTCCGTGCCTAACCTGAAGTCGGATACCCGCAAAGAGCGGGCGAACAGTTCCGTCGTTACCTATTACCTTTCAGACTCTGAATTAATGAAATATAAGGAATTAAAACCACCCTCCAAAGGCGTGAGTTCCTATATCCCTTCTAAGCGCACATCGGTGCCAGGTTGGTAAGGCCGATGTGAGCGATTTTCCTACGCAGGTGTGACGTGGCCGTTTCGGGCCACGTCACATTTTTGATCTAGACGCCGCACCATCCCTAGAGAGAATCTATAGGCATTTTGCCAGGATGCCGATTCCAAGTATAATAGGCGTGTCCGTCGGTGATGTCGATGTGGGTTAGAGACAGAGAGATTACCGCGGCAGGAATGGTGAAAGGAATGTATCCGTTGCGCGTTGAAGACTTTGATTACGAACTCCCCGAACGGTTAATTGCGCAAACGCCTCTATCTTCGCGTGATGAGTCGCGACTTCTCGTCGTCGATCCAGTGGAACACACACTCGTCCACAAACACTTTCGGGACATCACCTCCTTTCTTCGCGAAGGCGATGTCTTGGTCTTGAACAACTCCAAGGTTATTCCGGCCCGACTGTATGGAGAAAAGATGGATACGGGCGGACGCGTGGAGATCTTGTTATTGCGTCCGAGTGAGCGGCCGCAAACTTGGGTAGCGCTGACTCGTCCGGCGAAACGTTTGCGACTCGGAACGAAAATTCGGGTGGGGTCCGAAGCGGACTCTGTTCTCGTCGAGGTAGTAGGCGTTCAAGGCGAAGGTCTGCGGGAAGTGCGTTTTGAGACGGATGAAGCGGTGACCGAAATTGCAAATCGTTTCGGAGAGATGCCGTTGCCTCCATATATTCATACGACTCTGGAGGATAAAGATCGGTATCAAACGGTGTACGCACAGAACGTGGGCTCCGTTGCAGCGCCCACCGCTGGTCTCCACTTTACCGATGAACTCTTGAACAAGGTACAGGCTATGGGCGTTGAGGTACACACCGTGACATTGCACGTCGGCATTGGTACTTTCCGATCGATCCAAGTGGATGAAGTGGAAGAACATGAGATGCACAGTGAGTGGTACGAGGTGAGCGAGGAGACTGCGGCGGCAATTAATCGGGCAAAATTGGAAGGCAGACGAATTATCTCAGTGGGAACTACGTCCCTACGCACACTTGAGAGTGCGGGAGAGTCCGGGAAAATGGTCGCAGGGGCACGGGACACGGACATCTTTATCTACCCTGGATATTCGTTTCGCATCGTCGATGCCCTGATCACGAATTTTCACCTGCCGAAGTCCACGCTCTTCATGCTCGTCAGTGCTTGGATGGGAACGGATTACGCAAAGGAAGTTTACGCGACTGCAGTACGCGAGGAATATCGATTTTTCAGCTTTGGAGACGCGATGTTTTTAACGAGGAGGGCACCTGTTGACGGTACCAGTCAGGTATGAGTTGTTGCATCGATGTAAAGATACCGCGGCGCGGCGGGGACGGGTGCACACCCCGCATGGCGTGATCGAGACGCCTGTATTCATGCCCGTGGGGACGCAGGCGACTGTGAAAACGATGGCACCTTGGGAACTTTCCGAGTTAGGTGCGAAGATTATCCTTTCGAATACATATCATCTTCACTTGCGACCAGGCGAGGATATTGTGAAGCGTGGGGGCGGGCTTCACGGGTTTATGAACTGGTCTGGGGCGGTACTCACTGACAGTGGTGGATTCCAAGTCTTTAGCCTCTCCGAGTTGCGGAAAATTACTGATGAAGGTGTCGCGTTTCGGTCGCACATCGACGGCAGCCCGAGATTTTTCTCGCCGGAGTCCGTGATGGGGATCGAGAATGCGCTTGGCGCCGATATCATTATGCAGTTGGACGAGTGTCCTCCTTATCCCGCGTCGCGCGAGTACCTTCGCACGTCGCTCGACAGGACCTTAGCCTGGGCTAAGCGTTGTAAGCAGGCGCATGCGCGGCCAGACGAACAGGCGTTGTTCGGTATCGTTCAAGGTGGCGAGCACCTCGATTTGCGCCGGGAAGCGGCTGAGGCTTTGGTCGATCTCGATTTACCCGGCTACGCCATTGGCGGACTGAGCGTCGGCGAGCCGAAGCCTTTGATGTATGAAGTACTGGCCTACACGACGCCGTTCTTGCCTGCGGATAAGCCTCGATACCTGATGGGTGTCGGCTCTCCGGACGACCTGTTCGAAGGCGTCGAACGCGGGGTCGACATGTTTGATTGCGTCCTGCCGACGCGAATTGCTCGGAACGGCACTATCTTCACGTCAAAAGGCAAGCTGGTACTGAAAAATGCCCGGTATCGAGAAGACTTTTCGCCAATTGACGAAGATTGCGATTGTCGCGTGTGTAAGACGTTCACGCGGGCGTATATCCGCCACTTGTTGAAGGCAGAAGAAGTCCTCGGCATCCGCCTGACGAGTTATCACAATATCCACTTCTTGCTCGATTTGATGGAGAAAATGAGAAAGTCTATCGAGGAGAACAGGTTTTTGGCTTTCAAACGCGAATTTTACAATTCGTATGGTTATACTGGACAGCGAGAGGATGTGTTGGGATGAAGGGAAACAGCTTGATCTTTCTCGTCATTTTGGTTGTTGTGTTCTATTTCCTATTGATTTTGCCGCAGCGGCGCAATCAAAAGAAAAAGGCCGAGATGATGAAAGGGTTGGCTCCAGGTGCGAAAATTATGACTGCGTCCGGAATCTACGCAGAAGTGGCGGAGATTCATGATGATATCATTGTCGCGCGCGTAGCAGAAGGTGTCGAAGTGGAGATGGACTCTCGTGCCGTGGTACGGGTTGTCAGCGAAGCTACGGCTGTTCCTGCACAAGGGGAGCACCCGTTGGGAGCACCGGACGAATACGAGGAAGACGAGTTCGACGATAGCGAGGAAGCGTTCTCGGAAGAAGATGGCGAAGAGGACGAGCAAGAGGTGGACGAACATTTGCATGAAGAAAGCCACGAGCGCCGTCACTGAACGGTTTCATGCTGATGTCCTGACCAACCTGATGAATGGATGATTAGCCGTCAACGGAAATAGAGCGTCCTGTGTTGGATGCTCTATTTCCGTTTAACGGGGCCGTCGTTGGACCTGTAGGCGGTCAATCGTCTCCGGTTGTCGCCATCCCTATCATTCCGCCGAACGCGCCGATGACGGCCATGAGGAAGACACGGAACAGACCGCTGGGATCTATCGTGAATGTGTTGTACACGAATAGCCCGATGGCCACCATCAGGAGAGCGTACAACAGGCCGGTCAACCCCCCGTAAAACCACCCGCGCGAACGAGCTGCCCGGCTTGCGGCCAGAGAGCCAAAGAACACGGCGATACAGTGGATGATGTAGGCTGCCGCTGTGATCCCGCGGGCTTGCAGATTCCCGAATTGAGCTAGTAAAAATACGAGAACAATCCCGATGGCTGCAAGCAACAGTGCCCAAAAGCAGCCGTACAGTACGGGGTATCGCTTAAGTGCCCCAAGCCGGCCGGTCGACTTTGTATCGTACATCGGACGAGTCACCTCTTGTACAAGTTTACTAATCTCTATTCCCTACTACTGCGAATTATGAACTTGTGATAAAATGTTCTAAAACTTCAACCGAGTGCACGCGCTCCTAGTTTTCTTGGATTTGGCCGATGCGTCATCTGCGTGTTCTAGGAAGGCGGTACATGGGTGGAAAGAGACTCTCTACGCAGACAGTCGGCGATGAGTGTACTGTTTGGGACACTCGGTCTGATTGTTGCCATCCTATATATTCCTCAGCTGCTACATACTAACTGGCTAGCGTTGTCCGTGCTGGTCGTCTTGGCCACGACGCTTGAAGTCCTGCCCATCCCAATGCGACAAAGCCTCACGACACTGGTGCCCGTCGTGCCGATGGCGGCGATGGTCGTAGACGGCCCGGCGCAAGCCATCTGGGCTTTGGTGATCGCGGCGTTTGCCACGCCCTTACTCATGCGCGAGTGGAATTTTCTCACCGCTTTTTTCAATGCTGGGCAGTACGCACTCAGTGTTTTGCTGATGATTCTCACTTTTCGACCGTTTCACGGGAATCTATCCGCTAGGACGCTGAACTCCGAAGTGGTAGTAGGAGTAGTCATCTCATCGCTTGTTTTCCTCTTGTTTAACCACTTGTTTATCAGCGTGTTAAACGCTTCGCGAGGCACGCTTGAATACGGCGCGACTGTCAGTGCGTTTTTGGCCGATTTATTGAATATCGCCATCTGCTGGCCGTTTGCGTTCTTAATGATCGGTGCGTCCGAATTTAACTGGGTCGTTGGCCCCGTGATGATCTTACCGATTATCATCCTTGCGTACATTCTGCGCGTGCATCGGCAAACGCGCGATCTTCAGATCGTGCATCAAGCTACTACGCGTTTGACAAGCGAGTTCGACATTCGGGCCATCGCGCAGGAATCTGCGAAAATCGCGCGCAAGTTGACCACGGCCGACGTGGTGGTGGTGTTCGTGCTCGACCAAACGAGAACCCGCTTAGTGCCGGAGGTGGTTTACCCTGCGAATCAAAGCCATTTGTTTCATCGGGACGGGATTTCTGAGGAAATGGGTGGCGTCATCTGGAGCACCATTCACTCCGGGGAGTTTGTGTATATCTCTGACGCGCGCAAGGACAAGCGCGTGCGATGGTTCAAGACGGATGGGCCGCAGCTCTTGAGTATGGCTATCTTCCCGATGCAAACGCATATGTCGCAGCAGGGGGCTATCGTCTGTTATGCGGAGCGTTCGCACGCGTTTACGCAGCACGTGCAATACGTGTCAGCTTTGGCGAATCAAGTATCTGTATTGTTCGAAAACGCCCGCTTGTATCAGGAACTGCAGGAACGCACTCGCCGGGATTCCGCGACTGGACTCTACAATTATCGTTTTTTCTACGAAGAACTGGCTGCGCGGGTGGCCGCGTCGGTCGACGGCGGGATGCCCGTTTCGGTCATGATCGTCGATATCGATTTCTTTAAGAAGTTTAACGACACGTATGGTCACTTAGCGGGAGACGCTGTGCTCATGGAAGTTGGGCACTTGCTGCAGCGGTTGAGCGGTCCTGATGCATTTGTCGCGAGGTATGGCGGGGAGGAGTTTGCGCTCTTGTTGCCGTCGGGACGAGACGCGGCGTTCGAGGCAGCTGAGCGGATTCGCGATGCGGTCCGGCAGCTTTCTGTTGAATTTCACGGTTATCGGCTGCAAGGCATTACGGTCAGTATAGGTATCGCGAGTTGCCCTCTGGATAGCGACAGGGACCGAGATCTCTTGCTAAAGGCAGATAGTGCGATGTACTGGGGTGCAAAGCAGCGTGGGCGCAACCGTACCGCTGTGTACACACCGGAATTCGACGCACAACTGTTTGTCGATGGGTTGACAGGACTGTATACCTTTCACATGGCGAACATTCGCGTCCGCGAGGAAGTGCTGCGGGGCATGACGAGTTGGTGTGCCATATGCATCGACCTGCAGCAATTTGGACACGTCAACAATGCATTTGGATTCGACGTCGGCGATCAGGTCCTTCGGCAGACCGGGATGATGATTCGCGAGTGCCTTCGCCACGATGAACTGGCGTGTCGCTATGGGGGGGACGAGATGTTGATCTTGTTGCCTGATGTGACCGAGTCCGAGGCATTGGCCGTACAGGATCGCGTCGTCAAAGCGATCAATTCGCATCGTTTCCAAGCCAGCGACAACGTCGTTCTGCACGTTCGCGCGAGTGCGACGCATCATCTACTCGATCACGTCGAACATGCCGCGGACCTGTTCAATCGGGTGGCAAACTTGTTTTCCGAGCTGCAATCGAAGGCAGGGGAATCGATGGCGTGATCGGAATTTGCCGTGCATGGAACGTCCCGCCACCGGGTCATAATACTCGGGTGGGGAGGGAATCACTGACATGCCACATATCCCAGACTGGCAATTTCCAATTCGCGTATTTGTACTTTACCTGGCAGTGATGTTTTCGCTGCGTATCATGGGAAAACGAGAGATCGGTCAGTTGTCGGTGTTTGATTTTGTGGTATCCGTGATGATCGCAGAGTTGTCGACCTTGCCTATGGAAGACACGGAAGTGCCCTTGTACAAATCGTTCATTGCGATTGGTTCGTTGGTTTTGTTCCAAATTATCGTGGCATTCCTCCAGATCAAAAGTCATCGATTTCGCCATTTTGTCGACGGTGAACCGTCCGTGCTCATCGAGCACGGGATGGTGAAGGACCGCGAGATGAGGCGGTTGCGATATTCCACGCACGACCTGTTGACGCAACTTCGGGAGAAGGGCGTCGCCAACGTCGCAGATGTAGAGTTCGCCATCTTGGAGACGTCTGGGCAATTGAGCGTCTTCCCAAAAGCCGACGTTCGACCACTCACGGCGCGCGACATTGGGCAACGGGTGAAGCCGGAAAGCGTTCCGCTTCCACTGATTGTCGACGGGGTGCCTGTGGCTAAAAGTCTAGGGATTCTCCACCGCGACCAGGCGTGGCTTGAGGCCGAGATGAAGCATCGCGGATATCAGGTGAAGGACGTGTTTCATGCGATGATGGACAGTGACGGGCACATCTGGATCGATGGACGCGACGCGTGAGTCCTAAACGTTCTCCCACGGTCATACGGCAAACGGCATCCGCGCGACTAGGCGGGCGAGCCAGGGGCCCACGCGTGGTACGCGCCGAATATTGCGCGTGGTGAGTACGCGCAAAGCACAGAGAAGTCCGAAGTAGAGGATAAAGCCACCGAGAATGGCTAGCATCATCGAGCCAAATGGCAGTGGCGTGCGATGCCACGTGATCACCTGCATGTAGGCAAACATGCCGCAGGAGGCCAGTGCGACGCGAGTTAAGGCGTGCAGGCGGATGGTAAATCCGACATAGCGGACGACGAACCACAGGTTTAACAGACATGACACGGTGAACGATGCTGCTGTCGCCATGCTGACGCCGAGGATGCCCATCGTCGGTTTCGATGCTAGAAAATAGATGAGCAGCAGTTTGAGAACGCCGCCAATGATGGAGTTGACCATCGCGACGCCCGCCTTGTTCAAACCTTGCAGGATGCCGGTAAGCGGTGCCTGCAAGCAGAGCAGGAACATAAATGGAGCCATGACGGCCAGAATGGGGCCGATAGAATCCTCTTTATAAATGTAGTGCGTCAGTGGGGCAGCGAACATCGTGAGGACGACGGCGGATGGGAATGCGACCATGGCCGTCGCCGTAAAGCTCTGCGAGAGCCGGATGCGAACGCGGAACCGCTCCGACGCGGCAATCGCCTCCGAGACGGAAGGCACCAAATTGGTCGCCAAAGACCCGGTAAATACCGTCGGGAACACGAGCAGGGGGATGGCCATGCCGCTGTACTGCCCGTAGAGCGCTGTCGCCGTCGACGTGGTGAACCCAGCGGCCTTGAGTGCCCGCATCACGAGAATGGGTTCAGCTGCGAACAACACCGACCAAATCAGCTTGCTGAGCGTCACCGGCAGTGCGATCTCGCCCATCGCGTGCAATGTCTGGCGCACGGTTTCGTGACTTCTCGTCGCCCCGTTTGGCAAGACGCTGTCCAATCTTCCGCGGCGGCGTTGGGAAGCTACGAGAAACAGCATGCCACAGAACTCCCCGAGAACCATTCCCATCATCGCTGCGGCGGCAGCGTACTCCAACGAGAATTGAATGAAATACGCCGCTAAAATCCAGATGCTGATGATGCGGACCGTCTGTTCGAGAATCTGCCCCCAGGCCGTCGGCGACATGTCTTGAAGACCTTGAAAATAGCCGCGATACAAACTAGATATGGCAATAATGCTCACGAGCGGGATCATGGCGAGGTAGGTTGGGAACGCTCGCGAATCGGAGAGCCAGTGGTGCTCAATGAATCCGCGGCAGGTGTACATCAGGATCGTCAAGATGACTGTCATCACCGAGACGACCCCGACGCTGACCCCCATGATGCGCTTCACGCGAGCTTTGTCGTTTTGGGCGACGGCTTCAGCGACCAACTTCGAAATGGCGAGTGGAAGGCCGGCGGTGACAAGCGTGAGCACGAGGCCGAGGATGGGAAAGACAATTTGAAACAGGCCCATCCCTTCCGCACCGATGATCCGCGTGAGAAAGACGCGGTACACAAAGCCCATGATGCGAGTGACGAGTCCTGAGATCATTAAAATGAGTGCACCGTGAAGAAACGATGGACGATTCACTCTGCAACGCTCCCATTCCGTTATCTTACTGAAGCGGATTGATGTCTTGTTAGGAAATGATCACTTTCTTGCCTAGGCACACAGGTGACGCCTGTGGCCTCGTGCGGTACTCTTGACACACAAGGTTAGGCTGTCCCCTAATCCCTATGCGGGGAGCACGAGGTCTAGTCCACGTTCGTCCTTGTGTTCTGATAGAGGAAAGTGGGCGGTCCTTGTGGAATGCGTTTGTTTACCGATGAGAAGGAGGCGCTCTTGTGAATCCGGTTGAAGAGACGCAAATTCGCCCGTATATGAAAGAGTTGCTCAGTCTCTGTGCGACGAAGGTCGAGGAGTTCCGGTTGCTCGGATATGAAGAGGCAAAACTCGAACAGGTGTGGTCGTTCGTATGTGCCAAGTTGCCAGCCGACACACCGATTCATCGAATGGTCGATTTCATCCTGTCCATTCGCGTGATGGATTTCATGAACTATCAGACCATCGAGGCATATAAAGGTGAGCTGTAATTGGAAATGCGGGTGATTCGAACGATTGCCAATAAGCGCGGTTTGACGTCGAATTTTGACGTTGCGTATACTAGACATGTTATGCCATTATGCGTATTCGGAATCTTTGCCCCGTGAACCGACAGTAAGGAGGACAACCTATGAAATGGGGACGCTTTATAGCGTTCTTGCTGATGGCTGCAGTCATCATTGGTGGGACTGCAGGCTCAGTGACGAATCTCTGGAAATCGGTCCCGCTCGGACTCGATTTGCAGGGCGGTTTTGACCTGTTGTACAAAATTGAACCGCTGCCTGGGCAGCAGATCACCGCAAGCGGCAAGCAGGCCTTGCTGCAAGCGGTCAACAATCGCGTGAACAACCTCGGTACAGCGTCGCCGATTATCGACCTGGAAGGCACGAATCAGATACGCGTGCAGTTGGCCGGGGCGTTCGACCAGTCAAATGCTCGCAAAGTCATCGGTGAGACCGCGCAACTGCAGATCTATTCGAGCGCGAAAATCGATAAAAAGACTGGCCAGGTGACAGGGCCAGCTGGCACGCTGCTCGCGACGGGGAACGATTTGAAGAGCAACGCACACTGGGTTCAGGACCCGAACACGGGTGAGAACGAAGTGGCGATTTCGTTCAAACAGGCGAGCAAGTGGGAGAACATCACCAAACAGTTCTATCAGAAGCCCATCTACGTCTTCTTGAACGGCAAGTTGCTCACGGATCCTGTGATTCAAGAGAAGATGTACACCGGCGACAGCGTGATCTCAGGACCCACGTTGAACAGCGTACAGGCTTGTAACCAATTGGCATACTCGCTCAATGCCGGGGCGCTGCCGTACAATCTGTCCCTCGAGAGCCAGCAGAGCGTCGGTCCGTCGCTTGGACAGGCCAGCCTCAAGGCGACCTTGTGGGCGGGACTTGCCGCGATCGTCTTGATCTTCATTTTCATGATTGTGATGTACCGCTTGGCGGGTCTAATTGCCGATTTGGCCTTGGTCGCCTACGGATATGTCACGGTTGCCGTGTTTGACGGCATGCACGTCGTGCTCACCTTGTCCGGACTCGCGGCGTTGGTGCTCGGTATTGGGATGGCGGTGGACGCCAACATCATCACTTATGAGCGGATCAAGGATGAGATACGCAATGGGCGCAGTCTCCGCTCTGCGGTAAAGATTGGCAATAAGAACGCGCTGCGAACGATTTTGGACTCGAATGCGACGACGTTTATCGCTGGTGCAGTGATGTATTGGTTCGGCCAAGGGGACATCCGCGGATTCGCCGTGGCCTTGATGATCAGCATCATCGTCAGCCTGTTGACCGCGGTCGTCCTGAGCCGCATTCTGCTTTTGACGTTTACGAATTCCAATGTGGTGCGTCGGCCATGGTGGTATGGCGTGGGGAAAGGAGTGCTGAAAAAGGATGAAGCCAAAGTTTGACATCATTCGTTTGAGCAAATGGTTCTTCCTCCTCTCCAGTGCCATCACGGTGGCGGGCATTATTGTCTTCGCCACACTCGGGTTCAATCTGGGGACGGACTTTAAAGCTGGGTCTCGGGTACAGATCACCTTCGCCAAACCGGTTGACCAGACGAAGGTCACTCAGATGTTCAATTCCATCGGACTGCACGTCGACAACACGGCGTTGACGGTGGGCGGCGTTCAGCGAAATGTGGCTATCGTTCGCTTCCCGGAAATCATCTCCGGTGCGCAACAAGACAAGCTAGAACAGCAGGCTGAAGTGTCGTATTTCGGCAAGAAATTACCTACCGCGGTTCAGACCGTAGATCCGTTTGTGGCGGCGCAGACCGCGCGCAAGGCGGTGTATTCCGTTCTGATCGCGGCGGCGTTTATCGTCGTCTACATCGCGATCCGGTTTGAGTTCCGCTTCGCCATTGCCGGCATTGTCGCGCTCTTGCACGACGCGTTTATCGTCCTCGCCGCCTTCGCGCTCTTGCGCCGCGAGGTGGATCTCACGTTTATCGCCGCCATCCTGACGATTGTCGGCTACTCCATCAACGACACCATCGTCATCTTTGACCGCATTCGCGAGAACCTGAAAATCGTCAAACCTAAAGATATCGATACCTTGAAGCAATTGGTCAATCGAAGTCTCTGGCAGACGATGTCGCGCTCCATCAACACGGTCATCACCGTGCTTATCGCGGCGATCATCCTCTATTTCTTCGGCGGCGTGTCGATTCGCAACTTCACGTTCGCGCTGATCATCGGGCTGGTGTCTGGTGCGTATAGCTCCATCTTCATCGCGAGCCCCCTGTGGGTGGTTTGGCGTGGTCGGTCGCTCAAGGGTGGCAAAGGCAAGTCATCGACAAAGACTGAACCGGTGTGATGCGAGATTTGTAAACCGCAAGCGCTCCTTTTGGAGCGCTTTCTTTATCTTTCATGGCCGACTCGGGTAGGCTGTTATAGAGATGGATTTGTGGGAGGCAGGCCGTTGAGCGCCCTGACGAGAGACGAAAGACGTGGAAATCAGGTTGCCTATGCGAATGCGGTAGTCAATGTGCTACTGGCGGTCGGAAAAGGCATTGTGGGTGTGCTTGCGGGCAGTGAAGCCTTGGTGGCGGACGCGGTTCATTCTGCTGCAGACCTGATCGGCTCACTGGCTGTGATCATCGGTTTGCGCATCGCGCGAAAGCCTCCAGACGAAGACCACCCATATGGGCACGGTAAGGCCGAACTCATCGCTTCCATCATCGTGGCCGGATTTCTCGTGGCGGCGGCCGTTGAGGTGGGCTATACATCTGCCACGTCGCTCTTTCACAAGCCCACCCGCCCGGATAGTATCGCAGCGTATACGGCATTCGCCGCGATGCTTGTGAAGGAATGTCTGTATCACTTCAATATTCGTTTGGGGAGACGACTTCACAGCAAGAGTTTGATTGCCAGTGCGTATGACCACCGTTCCGATGTATACTCGTCTATGGCCGCATTCATCGGTATCGGGCTCTCTCTACTCGGAAGTCATCTACATATTCACGTGCTTCTGTATATGGACTCTGTAGCAGGTATCTTCGTCGCCATTCTCGTGTTGAAGATGGCGATCGAAATCGCCAAGGATTCGCTGCAGAGCTTGATGGACCGCGTCGTGCTCGAAGAGCAGGACCTCGCCCCGTACATGGAGGCAGTACAAAGCGTGCAAGGGGTTCGCTGCATCGACGAGATTCGCGTTCGTGACCACGGGCAGTACGTCATCGTCGATTTGGAGATCGGCGTCGACGCGCATATCACGGTCGCCGCCGGTCACGATATCGCGGCGCGCGTGAGGTCCGAGATGAGAGCGGAATTTGACCGCATTCAAGACGTGTTCGTGCACGTCAATCCATATTACAGTGAAGAAGAGAGGAAAGACGAACGTGCCGACACAAACCCCGCTTTGGCTGACCGCTAGCATCTCAGAGGAGATGGTGGAGGCTATCGCTAAAGCGTTAGATTTGCCCCGACGGGTAGCACGCTGGCTGATTGCGCGAAATATCAAGACGCCAGAAGAGGCTCGTCGTTTTCTGTATGCACGGGAACAATATTCCGATCCATTTGATTTTCGCGAGATGCGCAAGGCTGTGGACCGCATTCAGCGGGCGATTGCTGACGCTGAGACCATCGTCATCGTCGGCGATTACGACGTCGACGGCGTGACGGCCAGCACGATTCTCGCCAGTGAACTCGAGGTATTGGGCGCTACTTGGGCGTGTCTGATCCCTGAACGCGTCGCCGACGGCTATGGCTTGAGTGCGGGTCTGGTAGAACGCGCCGCTGAACGCGGGGCGGACCTCATCATCACCGTCGACAACGGGATTCGGGCGCACGATGCCATCGATTTGGCGCTCGACCTCGGCATCGACGTCATTGTCACAGACCACCACGAGCCGGACGACGAGCCCTTGCCGGACTGCACTGCCGTCGTGCACTGGTCGAGGCATGAACGCCCTGACGACGCCATCGTGCTCTCAGGGGCAGGCGTGGCTTGGAAGCTCTGTCAGGCGCTCGCACTCCTTGAGCGCCCTGGAACAAGCGCATCCGATCACGCCGAGTGGATCCTCGGCCTCGCGGCACTCGGCGCCATCAGTGACATCATGCCAATGCGCGGTGAGAATCGGCGACTTATCCGCGAGGGCCTCGCGGCCCTGCGCTTGTGCAGGCGGCCTGGCTGGTTGGCGCTGTGCGAAAGGGCGCGAGTCGATCCAGACGAGTTGACCGTCACAGGCGTATCGTGGCGAATCGCACCACGCATGAATGCGGCTGGACGGATGTCGAGTGCCATCGTCGCGTTCAACCTCCTGATGTCCGGCAGCCGGATGCAGGCTGGGGAACTTGCCGACGAGATCGAGGTGTTAAATGCGGACCGCAAGCGGCTGACCGATGAAGCGGTTCTCGCCGCACAGGCCCAGGTCGAATCCATCTACGCAGACGGGCCACCGACGGGGATTGTGGTGGCCGGCCCGTGGCCGCTTGGGGTCGTCGGGATCGTGGCGGCAAAATTGGTCGATCGCTACGGCTGTCCCGCCATCGTCTTCTCCGACGCCGAAGAGGACGTTATGCGCGGGTCTGGCCGCGCCCCTGAGGGATTTTCGCTGCATGACGCGCTGTTGGCCTGTAGTGCGCTGCTCCACCACTTTGGCGGGCATGATGCGGCAGTTGGCTGTGGCGTGGAACGAGGTCAATTGCACGCGTTTCGCGAGGCGTTTCGAGCTGTGGTGGAGGCTGCACCGAGGGCCGATGGGGATGATGCAGAAATGGTCGCGGACGATTTTCTGCCGCTCGAGGAAGCGACGATGGATACGCTCGCGTGGACGCAGCGATTTTCTCCGCATGGGCCGGAAAACCAGCCTTTGCGCTTCTTTATTGGCCCGGCGGTCGTCAAGTCGGTGACGCCGCTTGGGGATGGAAAGCACGTGCGGTTGCGCCTGCAGGAGGGGAAGACGGAGGCAGACGTGGTCTGGTTTCAAGCGCCTGAAGGCGCCAGGTCACGGGTGCAGACCGGGCATTTGATCGGCGTGGTCGCGGAGCTTGAGGAAAATGTCTGGCGCGGGACGCGCCGCGTTCAGCTGCGTGCGACAGACGGTTGGCTGCTGGACGAACCGGTGATGCGCGACGTGTTCGCCTTGTTCTATCGACACTTGCACAAAGAGCGAGTGGTCGAGCGAGATCGCTTCTATCAGCTTGCAAAAGGACAAGATGCAGTGAAAGTGGATGTGATCTTAGACACTTTTGTGGAGTTGGGATTTGCCGCATGTCATAATGGTGCGTATCATGTTCTTGAGGCTGTACAATCGCATGACTTGCGCGAAGCGATCTCTTATCAAGCGCACCTGAGAAGTCATTTTGTGGCCCTATGACAAGGACAATAACCCTGTTCGGACACTTTGCCTGAACAGTTATAACGAGGAGAGAACTTGATTGACGATAGACTATCGCAAGTTGATTCGAGACATTCCTGATTTTCCGAAGGAAGGGATTCTATTTCGCGACATCACGCCGTTGTTGGCGGATGGACCGGCGTATAAGGCGGCCATTACGCAACTTGGCGAACAGGCCAAGGCGTGGGGGGCTGAGGTGATTGTCGGGCCAGAGGCGCGAGGATACGTGGTCGGTGCCCCCCTGTCATACGCGCTCGAGGTCGGGTTTGTCCCTGTGCGCAAGCGCGGTAAGCTCCCGTCCGAAACCGTTTCGGTGACGTATGATCTGGAGTACGGTCAGGATATGCTGGAAATCCATACGGATGCCATTCAACCTGGACAAAAGGTCGTTCTTGCAGATGATCTGCTGGCGACTGGCGGGACCATGGCTGCCACCATCGAACTCGTTGAGAAGCTCGGCGGCATCGTTGTCGGCGCAGCGTTCTTTATTGAGCTATCGCCGTTGAATGGGCGAGAGAAACTTGGGAATATCCCAATGCGGACGCTCGTCCAATATGAAGACTAAAACGCTTTGAGCGAGTGGGGGGGAGAGCGGCATGTCTGAACAGACGATTGACGCGCTTTGCGAGCAATTAAAGACATACTGTAGCGCAGATGAGGTGGCGAACGTTCGTGCGGCGTATCTGTTCGCAGAACGGGCACATGCTGGTCAACAACGCATGTCTGGGGAGCCATATATCACCCACCCGCTCGCTGTGGCGTTTATTTTGGCCGGGCTTCAGCTCGATGCGACAGCGGTCATCGCCGCGCTGCTTCACGATGTCGTCGAGGATACGGAAGTGACGGATGCCAATCTCGTCCAGAATTTCGGCGCTGAAGTCGCCGCGCTCGTCGACGGCGTCACGAAGTTAAAGCGGATCAAGTTTGATTCGCGCGAAGAGCAGCAGGCCGAGAACCTGCGCAAGATGTTCATGGCGATGGCGAAGGACATCCGGGTGCTCATCATCAAATTGGCGGACAGGCTGCACAACATGCGTACGATTCGCTACCAGACGCCCGAGACGCAGCGGCGCAAGGCGCGCGAGACGCTCGAGATCTTCGCTCCGCTCGCACACCGGCTGGGGATCAACACCATCAAGTGGGAGCTCGAAGATATCTCCCTGCGCTATCTCAACCCGCAGCAGTATTACCGCATTGTCAACTTGATGGCGCGCAAGCGGCAAGAGCGCGAGCAGTTTATCGATGGCGTGATGGACCTCTTGCGTGAGAAACTCACAGAGCTCCACCTGAAGGCGGAGGTCAGTGGGCGAGCTAAGCACATCTATAGTATCTACCGCAAGATGACCACGCAGCACAAAGAGTTTAACGAGATTTACGATCTCTTCGCCATCCGCGTCACGGTCGAAAACATCAAGGATTGCTATGGCGTGTTAGGCGTCATTCACACGATGTGGAAGCCGATGCCGGGGCGGTTTAAGGATTACATCGCGATGCCGAAGGCAAACATGTACCAGAGTTTGCATACCACCGTGATCGGGCCAAATGGTGAGCCGCTCGAGATCCAGATCCGCACGTGGGAGATGCACCAGACGGCGGAATACGGAATCGCGGCGCACTGGGTCTACAAGGAAGGCAATTCCTCGCAGCGGGCGGAAGGCGACTTTGCGAAGAAGTTAGCCTGGTTCCGCGAGGTGCTCGAGTGGCAGCAGGACTTCCGCGACGCTCAGGAGTTTATGGAGACACTGAAAATTGACCTCTTTTCCGATCAGGTCTTCGTCTTCACGCCAAAGGGCGATGTGATTGAGCTGCCTGCGGGGTCGGTTCCGATCGACTTCGCGTATCGGATTCATACCGCGATTGGCAATCGCTGTATCGGCGCCAAAGTCAACGGGAAGATGGTGCCGCTCGACTATCGGCTGCGCACGGGCGACATCGTCGAAGTGGCCACATCGAAGCACAGTTATGGACCGAGTCGGGACTGGCTAAAAATCGTCCAATCCTCACAGGCGAAGAGCAAGATTCGCCAGTGGTTCAAGCGTGAGAAGCGTGAGGAGAACATCGCGCGCGGGCGGGAACTCATCGAGAAGGAATTGTTGCGCCAGCGTCTGGATCCCAAACAGTTGATGGCTGCCCCATTCCTCAATGAGGCCTTGCATAAGTTTAGTTTCGGCAAGGAAGAAGACTTGTTTGCGGCGGTTGGTTATGGCGGCATGAGTGCAGCTCAAGTCGTCACGCGTCTGGTCGAGGCGCATCGCAAGAGTCAGGATGAAAAGCCGGTCGACTCCCTCTCGCTCACGTCGAAGACGCAGCAAAAGCCGACAGAAACCGGCGTACGCGTCAAAGGGGTGGACAACCTGCTCATCCGCTTTGCCCGATGTTGCCACCCTGTGCCTGGGGACGAGATCGTGGGATTTGTCACACGCGGTCGCGGTGTTTCGGTGCACCGGATGGACTGCCCGAACGTCGCATCGCTCACGGCGGACGGAACGCGGGCGCTCGAAGTGGAGTGGGCGACGAGTAAGGATTGGTCATATAACGCCGAGATCGAAGTCACGGCGTTAGATAGGCATGGATTGGTGAATGAAGTGCTGAATGCCATCGCGGAGACGAAAACGGAAATCACGGCTGTGAGTGCGCGCGCAGACGCGAAGAAGATCGCGCATATTCACATGAGTGTTCGCATTCGAAACCTGGACCACCTTCGCAGCGTCGTCGAACGTTTGAAACGCTTAAAGGACATTTACAGCGTGAGAAGAATGGTGCAGTGAGGAGAGCTTTGTATGCGGATTGTTGTTCAGCGCAGTGGTCCAGCGCGCGTCGAGGTTGACGGTCGAGTGACGGGGGAAATCGAATCTGGCCTCGTTCTGCTGGTCGGTGTCGGGCGCGGGGACACGGAGGCGGATGCAGATTACCTGGCGGACAAAGTGGCGCATCTCCGGATCTTCGCCGATGCGGATGGGAAGATGGGCCGCGATATCACAGAAGTCGGTGGCAGCGTGCTCTCCGTTAGTCAATTTACGCTCTACGGCGACGTTCGCAAGGGCCGGCGCCCAAGCTACGCCCAAGCTGCAGAACCTGAGGAGGCCAATCGCCTCTACGAGTATTTCAACGAGCGGTTGCGGGCCTTGGGCTTATCGGTCCAGACAGGCGTCTTTCGGGCAATGATGGACGTCCATCTGGTCAACGACGGGCCCGTGACCATTCTACTCGACAGCGCCAAGCAGTTTTGACACTGTTTCACGCAAGGTTGTCTTTGACGCAGAGGAGGAGGTAACAGGATGGAAGTACGTCGCTTTGTGGTCAGTCCCCTGCGGTCCAACTGCTATGTCCTATCGGAGTCGCTCACACCGGGCAGTCCGGCTGTGATCATTGATCCTGGGTATGACGAGTTGGCGGGCGTGTTCGAATATATTGAGCAGCACGGATTGCACGTCGTCGCCAATTGGAACACGCATGCACATTTCGATCATGTACTTGGCGTCGATCTCGTTCGCGATAAGTATCAATGCCCTGCCTACGTCCACAAGGCCGACGTGGAGATTTGGGCGCGTACGCCCGCCAACGCCATGCGTTGGATCGGTAAGGAATGTAAACCGCTGCGGGCACCTGACGGGTATCTGGCGGACGGAGATGTGTTGACCTTGGGGTCACAGACGTTCACAGTGTGGCATACACCTGGCCATTCCCCTGGCGGGGTTTGTTTTGTCGGCTCTTCACTCGCCGTGACGGGAGATACGCTCTTCAAGGGGACGGTGGGCCGGACGGATCTCGAGGAATCGAGCCCGGAAGCGATGGAAGCCTCCTTGGAGCGAATCCTCGCGTGGGACGATCAGCTCGCCCTTTACCCGGGGCACGGTGACGACACGACGATGAGCGAAGAGCGGGAGAAAAATCGCTTCTTGCGAATTGCTGCGCGAGGCGGTCGTTGATCGTCCGGTCTGTACGACATAAGTCTGGGCTGTACCGATGAGGATTCGTGATCTCGGTACAGCCCAGACTTTTTTGTATCGATTGATGGATCATCGTTCAAGCTACGGTAGTAGGAGGCATCAGCGATGATCAATCATGAGCTTCATGCATCTCACACGTGTTTCGCATGCGACCACAACTTTCCCTGGACAGGGGACGTCTTTGGCAACGTCATTATCACGCACGGCAATGAGGTGGATGCTACCATCTCCGTCAGCGCACAGCAAGGCGATTATGTAGAATGCGCAGTACAACTTCAGTGCCCAGAGTGTGGCGCCGTCAACCAGTTCAAGGTCCTACATCATCGGTGACGTCAAGGTCTCCCTAGTTGTCTCAGGCACAGTGGTGGAAGCTCCATCGCTTGCCTGGACGATGCGAGGTACAAATCGTTGAGATTAGCGAGCGAGCCTGTTGCCTCTCCGACACGTACGTCAAACGCTTGAGTCGGGTCGCCTAGTCGCTCAGCGCGTGCGTGCAGCACGTGCAACTGTTCAGTTAACTGCCGTTTCAGGTGCGCGATCACGAGGGCGGCATCGCCGAGTACGACCAGCAGTACATCGCCCGAGTTGAGGCGGATAGGCAGCGTGTACTCGCCCAAGTCACAGCGCAGCAGTTCAGCGAGACGGTCCATCGCTTGTTCGCCTTCGTCGAAGGGAAGGCGTTCGAAATCGACAATCGATAGGAATAGCAGCGATAAATCGGTCGATACCGGAAACGGGCGGTGACACACCTGCTCGAGAAATGTCAGTGGGTCCTCCGAGAGCATCAAGGCACTGAGAAAACCTCGTGTAAAGCACCTCGTGGTTGGATCAATATAGGCGTTCCTTCGTTGTTGCTCGTTCTGATAGGCAGCATAGATGTTGCTTCCTAGTCGCGAAGCGAGGCGTTGCAACAACCGGCGGTCGTTGTCGTTGTATAAGTCCGGATGACTGGACTGCAGGGTGAACATGCCGTACACGTCCTGGCCATGCAGTAATGGCACGCGAATGATGCTGCGAATGCCTTCTGCACTCAAGGTGTAATCCTCTGGGAACTCAGGGTGTTTCAAAATATCTTTACACAGGGACGGCAGCCTTGTCTTGCGGATGAAACTGAGCCCGCTTTTGGACGTCGGTACAAACGTACCCACGATCCTCGCTGGAATGTCATCGCGCATCGACGCCTCGTGAATTAGGCAGTAGCGGTCATCCTCGCTGGCGAGCTCGATGCTAAAGCGGTCACACGGGATCCGCTCCACGATGAAATCTGGTAACGCGCTCACCAATTCCCCTAAGTCTCTTCTTCTTAATGCAGCCATACCGACGCGTTCCAACCACTCGTATTCAGCCAGTTGCAGAGCCAGCGTGTCTTGTCCCGGGTGGAACCCGCGAGGTTGAGGCGTGGACTCGAACGCCGTCAATTGAAACGACGTGGGTGGGACCGGCTCGCCGAATAGATAACCCTGAATCTCGTCGCATTTGTTGTCCCGGAGAAAATCAAACTGCTGAACGGTTTCCACGCCTTCCGCGACTACGTTCAAATTCAGGGATTTGGCGAGCGAGATAATCGCGCCAATCACTGGGTTTTGATTGACAGCACTCTGGATGCCCGCGGTAAACGAGCGATCGATCTTCAGCGTGTGTACTGGAAAGCGCATGAGATAACTGAGTGACGAGTAGCCGATGCCAAAGTCGTCGATCGCGATGCGTACACCCAGGTTTCGAAGCTCGGTGAGCGTGTGCACGGCTCGGTCGACATCGTGCATGGCCGTTCGCTCCGTGATCTCTAATTCGAGCAGGCTAGGGTCCATCTTCGTGTCTCGAAGAATGCTGCGCACGAGTTCGGGGAAGCCCGGTTGGCCGAATTGGCGACTGGAGACGTTGACGCTCATGCGTACGCGGTAGCCGTCCTGTAGCCATCTGGCTCCTTGCTCGCAGACAGCGCGCAGCACGTACTCGTCGATGGGCAGAATCAGGTCGCTGGACTCTGCGACCGGAATGAACCGATGCGGTGGAATTTCACCGAATTCGGAGTGGCGCCAGCGGCAGAGTGCCTCCGCTCCGACTACCTGCATGGACTTGGCTTGGATCTTTGGCTGGTAGTAAATCTCCAAGTCCTTGTTGCGCAGCGCATTGCGCAACATGGTCTCGACGATCAGTGGCGTCAGCATTTCCTCGGAAACTGCGGGCGAACTAATGCACACTTGGTTTCGCCCGCCGTCTTTCGCTCGCTTCGCGGCCGATTCGGCGAGCATTAGCGCGCGTTCGCAGAGGGCCCCTTCGGACGGCTGCGTCGCGACACCGATACTAGCCGTGACGACGACGTCTTTGTTTTCCACTTGATGTGGTTCCGCGACTGCTTGGAGAATCCGCTGCGCGAGCGTATAAGCGGCGTCGCTGTCCACGTTGAAGCACGCGACCACGAATTCGTCGCCGCTAAACCGGCTGACGAGCGATTCAGTCGGGACGTGACGAACAATTCGCCGGGCAATTTCCTGCAGAATTGCGTCACCGACTGCGTATGTGAAGTTTTCGTTTATTTGTCGGAATCGATCCAAGTTGATGAACACAATCGACGACGACGAAACACTGGGCATGTGAGTGCCCACAGCAAGCAGGAACTGACTGCGGGAAAGCAGGTTGGTCAACGCATCTCGATTGACCGCAATGGATTCATAGCCCACGAAGTCACCGCCTAATCATGAGGTCGAATGTGAAAAAGGTGACAAAAATTACGAGATTTATCCAAGTTTTCTGCTTCGACATGCCCCCCCGGAATTCCTCTCGATTCGAAGACAAAAAAAGGGCGCAATGTAGGAATACATCGCGCCAATCGGAGTAAGGGGTCTTGCACGAGCTTATGATGCCACGCATTCCTTGAATAACGCTTGAAAGCTGTCACAAAGAGCTGTTCGCGGACCGCTGTCTGGTGACCGTCACAAAGGCGATGGGTGACAGCATGCTGGTGAACACTGCGACAAGGATGATGCAGTCTGCAAACATCTGGGGCATGGTCCCGATCTGGACGCCAATTTGCGCGGCCGCCGCGATCAGGCTAAGCCTGGCCGACAGCAAAAAGCCTCCGGCCACCGCCCTGCGCCAGCCAAATTGCCGCACGAGGTGGAGAGATGGGATCAGCTTGACGGCGAAGGCGACCAGGATGAGAACTGGAATCCAGACGATCGTCTCGTGGGACAAGACGGATCGAAAGTCGAAATCGAGTCCAACCGAGATGAAGAACAGTGGAATGAAAAAGCCATAGCCAATGCCGTGACTGTAGTCGCGCAGTGTGTCCTTGAATGAAAACGGGAGTGACGACACCAACATCCCGACCAGAAAACTTCCCAGAATCGGCTCAGCACCGGTGAAATCGGCGAGGGCTGCCGTGACGGAGACGAGGGCGACGATGGCACGAATGCGAGCCTGGACGTCTCCTGCCAGACGGCGCAGGGCTGGCAGCCGCTGAACGCCGCGTAGCAAGCCGTAGAGGAGGATCGTGAATGGGACGATGGCACAGGTGAGCAGTACGCGAATCAAACTGCCCGATATCTGAATGGAAATAAAGAGAGAGAGTAAAAACATCGTGAGAAAGTCGGCTAGGAGCGCGCTGACGAGGAGCGTCTGCCCAAACGGCGATTTGAGTAGTCCGGTCTCCTCTAAAATCGGCAGGATCACGCCGAGTGACGTGGTTGAAAACAGCAGCGCCAACATATATGGATTCGTCGGCGGCGGGGTCAAGTGGCACAGCCAGAGTGAAATGCCGAAACTGAGTAAAAGGGTTCCACAAAAAATCGACAGCCCTGTAGCCAGGGTGGAGGAACTACCTCCAACTGAGCGGAGCTGTCGAATGTCGATCTCCATACCTGAGATATACATCAGGAACAAGAGCCCGAAGTCCGCTAAATGATTGAGCCAATCCACCTCTGTCCCTGTGATGTGCAGTCTGGGCGATTGAAGGAGCACTCCGAAAAGCAAATAACCGACCGTGGACGGGATGCGCAAGAGTGGAATTCGGCTCAAAGACGTACTGAATACGAACGATGCGGCGAGTATCAGAAGAAAGACGAACAACGTGTCGCTCACGAACGCGCACCTCCCGCAGTCCATCTTATGCTCAACGGGACAAGTCTAGCACTAGTCGTGAAGCTGCAATGCGCGATAGGCCCGCCTATCCATGGCGTAGACGTTGACAAGTTTTCCTCGAAACACCGTATCGCACTGATGTTGCATCCGGATTTTTTGCGCGACTCGAATCGAGCGTAGATTGTTTGGTTGAATCAGACTGACGATCTCGTTGAGATGGAGTTGGTCAAAGGCGAGATCGCGGAACAGGAGCGCTGCCTCTGTGGCGAGCCCCCGTCCCCAGTAGCGTTTTGCCACCCAGTAACCAAGTTCCATGTGCAATGTTCCGTCAATCTCCTGTGGGACCAAACCTACGTGCCCCACTGCTTGCTGTGTGGCCTTGAGTACCATGACCAGCACACCTTTGCCGAGTCCGGACCTGGAGAGCCAATACGGGTAATTCATCTTCAAATTTGCCTTGTCGTGCACTTCTCCCGACCCGATAAACCGGACTACGTCAGGGTCCTGCCAAAGGCTTAAGTAAAATTGGAAATCGTCGACGCGGTAAGGACGGAACGAAAGCCTAACTGTTTCGAGCATGTCTTGGCCCCACTTTTCTCAGTTCGCAATCAAGGTATACAGTTGTTGGGCGATGACAAAACAAGTGACCGAGATAAAGATTGGGCGCACGTACTTGGCGCCGCGACGGATGGCGAACTGCGAGCCGAGAATGGCCCCAATCACCATACCAGCACCGAGAATCAGCCCAGCGAGGTAGTGTACTGCGTCGAGGGCGATAAACGCGGACAACGCGCCCAAGTTGGTACCAAAATTGAGGGTGCGGGCGTTTCCACTGGCATTTACGAAGTCAAATCCCAGGAGGACGAAAATCATCATCAAGAACGAGCCTGTCCCAGGGCCGAAAAATCCGTCGTAGAAGCCCACCACGAGGGCAGCCAGACATGCAAATAGAAAGACAGACCGCGTCAGCGACTCCCGGTTCGGGTTTAGGCCGAGCCGCTTGTTCCAGAGCGTGTAGCCTGCTACGAGGATGAGGAGAATCAGGACCAGCGGGCGAAGAAACGTGGACGGCAGGTGATGGACGACCACGGCGCCGCTCGCCCCGCCCAGGACAGCGAGTGGAAACGCGAGGCCCACGACGCGATAGGTTACTTTTCCAGAGCGAAGGTACGAGAGCGTGCTCGTGAGCGATCCCATGGTTCCAGCGAGTTTATTGGTTCCCAACGCGGCTGCGGGCGGAAACCCAACGAACAGAAGTGCCGGTAGCGAGACAAGCCCACCGCCACCGACGGTTGAATCGATGAAGCCTGACAAGAGTCCGGATACCGCAAGCGTAACCCAGACCATTACGTGATGAGTGTAAATCAAGTTCATCCGGCCTTTCTCGTCAAATCCAACCCATTGTAGCGCTCTACGAATAGTGTGGCAATGAGAGGTTTGAAGAGAATTTGATATGTCATCGATACGGTAGTAGTGTGTTACGTCCTGGAGCGCCCCGTGTGGTCGCTCCTTCTTTTTCTTGCCGTTTGCCGGACAATCGGCTGTTCGGCTCGGATCTAGGCGAACCTGCCTCACACCCCTGACCGGGTTTTGTTATAATGGTGATGGCCTGGAGAACTGCCGGGCCACCGCCCGCGTTCTTCCAGCCGCTATTCGAGGGGAGGAATGCGAAGCGTTATGAACAACATCAAGGATGTACCTGTGCCGTCGTACTATCGCAAGTTGGCGAATTATTTCCCAGCTCACGAGATGAAGCACGCTCACCAGTTGCAGGCGCTCGTGGAGGACGTACCGTACTACGGCCTGATGGAGACGGGAGAGTACCTTGTTCTCTACGGGGATTTTGCAGAGTTTTTGTTCATCGATTATCTTTTGGTGAATCGAGACCAACGGGGGAGTGGCGTGGGTACCCGATTGTTGCAGCGACTTCAATCGAGAAATATCCCGATCCTCCTAGAAGTTGAGCCTATCGATCCAAACGACGTGGACACCAAAAAGCGGCGCCGTTTTTATGAACGCAACGGATTTGCGTTGGCGCAGGGTGTTCAATACGAGCGGGAAGACAGGCATGGTGAATCGTACACGATGGATCTTCTGTACTGGTCTCCGTCGCAAAAGATAAGCGATGACCGCGTCCTGCACATGATGACGACCGTGTGCCGGCGCATTCACAACTACCGTGCTATGCAGTTTTACGGCCGAATTCCCGCACAGCCCGAAGAGGTTCTTTCGCTCGTCAGATAAATACGTACATGGGTGAATGTCGACGATGAGGTTCGGGGTGTCCAACAAGTGTTCCCACGCTTGTTGGACACCCCCTTTTTGCGCCCACAAACGCAATCGCCAGGCAACCCTTGCGCTAGCCGTGGTGGCTAGCTGCACGTATGGAATTTGTGGCGTCAGCCAAGCTACCAGAAGACGTGACCGGAACGTCGAAGGGAGCGTACATTCATGCGGTTCACAGGTGCACTGTCCATGGTGGTGATACTCGTGATGGGCGTGGCGGGCTGCGGCAGCCCACAGCGTCTGCAGGTGCACGCATCGCACCGCGCCCCCGTCATTGTGCAGCCCGTGCGCGACCGGACGACCGCTTCTGTCACGAGCATGCGCCGCGATCGATCCGTTCCTGCCCCCGTGCACCTGAATCAGTTAAGGCGGAGCAACACGTGGTACAACTTTCATTTTTCATCCGCTCTCACCGGCTACCGATGGGGGGGCATGGACGGCCACTTCAGCATGCAGAGAACGATCGACGGGGGCCGTCATTGGCGCGACATCAGCTTACCCGCGGCGTATTCGTCGGCACTTGCCATGAGACTTCAAACGGGAAGCCCGGCGCCTGTGGTGCAAGTGGTAGACGGCGAATCCATCTACGTCTTGACGACCGATTGCAAACAGTTCACCGTCCTGCAGGCCGACGCCACAGGGCGGCACTGGCGAGTCCATAAATTCACACTACCTAGAACGGAACTTGCGTTGGAGAGCGTGTCGCTGGTTGGCGGCGGTGAGGGGTGGGCCCTTTTTCGCGATGCGAGTGGGACAGGGACGTCCTACGAACTTGTGCGGTTTGAAATGTGGCAGCCGCAGATGCAGGTGCAGCACGTCGCGCCAGCATCGCGAGACGCTGGGCTGGCAGGGACGACGCAAGCCACTGTGAAATTTTGTGATCCGAGCCACGGGTGGATAGTCGCCATCGCGGCGGATGGGAAATTGCACGACTATCTGACCGCAGATGGCGGGGCTACATGGCACGCCAGTACGATTGTAGCACCGACTAGTTTGACCCATTTTACGTGTGTTCGTGCTTACGAGCCAGTGATGCACGAGCAAGAAGGGACGTTTGTCGCGCGGTATCTCGGTACCGACGCGGGTCATGCCGTGATCAGAACCGTCGTCTATCATACGAATGACGGTGGACTCCACCTTCAATCGACGGTCGCAGAAGCGCTCGACGACGCCACGTCAGATTACATGGGGGATCCTGTCCACTGGTTAGATTCAGATTCTGGTTATGCGATTCAAGACAGCCGCCTGTCGGTGACCAACGACTCTGGCCGGCTGTGGCACAGCGTGCCTTCGCCGACACTTGAAACGTCGCTGCCGCGCTACCCTCGCGTCTTGGCGATTCAATTCCTATCGGAGACAGAGGGGTTTGTCCTCTTGCAGTCACGTGATTACTCACACACCCTGCTTCTGAAAACCGTGGATGGTGGAACCACCTGGGACCGTATGCGCGGGTGAACTACCGCATCACCTGCTGCGACGTCAGATAGGAGAGCGTCTCAAGGGCGACCTCTTCGCCGTGCGCAATGCAATCCGGTAGCCCGAGGCCGCGATAGCCGCCACCTGCGACGCGAATGCCTGGCAGTGTGTCGCGAATGTCCTCTTGCAACTGCTTCCACTGTTCAACGTGACCCACTCGGTAGTTTGGCATCGCTCGCTCCCACCTCGTCACCTTGTGAAACACAGGAGAGGGCGTCAGCCCGACCAAATCGCGGACCTCATTGTGCACGACGCGCGCCATCTCCGAATCGTCGAGCATGAGGTGCTGCTCTTGACCAGCGCGACCGACGTAACAGCGCAGGATCACAAAGCGGTCGTCTGTCGTGTGCGGCCACTTGCTCGACACCCAAGTGCTGGCGGTGATGGCGCGCCGTTCTGATCGCGGTACCAAGAAGCCGGACGCATGCTTCAGGTTGACGTTGACCGCATCTGCAGGGTAGCCGAGGATGACTGTAGCCGTCGACACGTACGGCACGTCAAACGCCTTCGATCTCTGTGGAAGGTGTTCCTTGAGCAACTCTGTCATCGTGTGGACTGGCGTGCAGACGAGGACCGCGTCAAACGATGCAACGTGCTTTTCTCCCTGCGACTCGACGGTCAACTCGTAGCCGCGTTGTCGGCGTTCCAGCCGAGTGACTCGGTGGGAGAGTCGCAATTTTACGGTCGGTCCGAGTTCGTCTGCCAAGCGTTCGATCACGGTTTCAAGGCCGCCCTTGACCGTGATGAACGCGCTGCGCCCACTTTGGTTGACCGGCTGCTTTTGCCGCGTCGAGCGCGCGCCGATGATGAGACTGCGGTATCTCTTGGCAAGTTCCCCGAATTGCGGCCAGGTGGCGCGAAGGCTCAAATCGTCGATTTTGCCAGCGTAGATGCCTGCGAGGAGCGGTTCGGCCAAGCTGTCGATCCATTCGTCCCCCAGGCGGGACCTGAGGAATGCCCCGAGTGAGATGTCGGAAGACAAATCGGTTTTCGGAAGGACGAGATCGAACAGCGTCCGCAGTTTTCCTTGCGGTGACAACACATCCGTTTCCATAAACGTAGACACGTCCATTGGGATGGCCATGTGTGTACCGCGTGGCATGGACGACAGTTGCCCGCGCTTGACGATGTACGTGTGCGTGGAGCTTGGGTTTTGATGCACGATTTCCGATTCGAGGCCAAGTTCCTTGAGCAGTTGTAGGCCGGCGGGTTTTCTGGCGAGCATCGAGTCGGGTCCCGCCTCGAGGGTGAGCCCGCCATCGCGATACGTCATCACTTTGCCGCCGATGCGGCCGTCTGCTTCGTACACGGTGATGTCGAGCGGGATCTGGTCGCGTTTTGCACGCTTAGCCAGGCGGCGGGCGGCGGTGAGGCCGGTAATCCCGGCGCCGATCACAGCGACGTGAAAGGTCATCTACTCCTCGACTCCTTGTCGTTCACATTTTCTCACTGCGTCCGCTAGCGCCTGGAGAAATGCCTTGTCGTCGTTCATCTGGCGGGTGCGTACGAGGTGGATGCCGAGTTCCTTGGCCACCTGTTGCGCTTCAATGTCGATGTCGTAGAGGACTTCTAGGTGATCTGCGACAAATCCCTGCGAGCACGACACGACTTCTTCATAGCCTTCTTCCTTCAGGCTGCGAAGGAGGTCGAGGATGTCCGGCCCCATCCATGGCTCGCCAGTTTGACCGGCACTCTGCCAGCCGAATCGGTAGTGTTTCAACTGCAACCGACGCGCCACTTCCTCTCCGGACTCGTGAAGTTGCGCGACGTATGGGTCGTTCATTTCGAGAATCCGCTCGGGCAAGCTGTGCGCCGAGAAGACGACCACTGCCTGCTCTGGATTGGAACAGGCCGCGAGCGCCTCTTGCACTCGACTCGTTAATACGTCGAGAAAGGCTGGTTCCAGGTGCCACTGGTTGACGAACCTCAGTTTGGGACCTCCGAGCTGTTCCGCTTTCTCCCTCGCCGTCTTTTGGTAACCGCCCACGCTCATATGCGAGTAGTGCGGAGCGAGGACGATGCCTATCGCCTCGTCCAACCCGTCAGCATGCATCGCCGCGACAGCGTCTTCGATGTACGGCGCAATGTGTTTCATTCCCTGATACAGCTTTACTGGACGGCCTCCGTCGGAGTTCAGGCTGTCGGCGATCCCGCGAGCTTGCGCGCTCGTGATCTCCGTCAGTGGAGACACGCCGCCGATGGCCTGATAGCGCCCGACCAGATCCGCCAATTGTGCCTCGGATGGGGCACGTCCCCGCCGAATGTGGGTGTAGTAAGGCAATACTTCTTCCAAATTGTGCGGCGTACCGTACGCCATCACGAGTAGCCCGAGTGGCTTTACCATGAGGGCACCCCCTTTTGATTCTCTCTATCCCTGTTATCTACCCTGTGCCGCCAGACGGGCGGGCTGCACACGATACAGTCTCGCCCGAGCGTGGGGCAGGAGGAGGCACCTATTGCACGAGTGGGTCAAACGAGTGAACCACGTCTACGAGAAACTTCAGCGATTCGATGTCCGTGGTCGGTTTGACGCCGTGTCCCAAATTGAAGACAAACCCGGGTTCTTTCGCGCCCTCTCTTAGAATCTCCAACGCGCGGCGCTCCATTTCGGACCGCGGTGCAAACAGCATCGCTGGGTCAAAATTGCCTTGGAGGGCGACATCGCGGCCGACGCGCTCGCGCGCTCGCGCCAGGGGCACGCGCCAGTCCACACCAACGACACTCGCGCCTGTCGTAGCGAATTCGCCGAGGAGTTCACCCGTGTTCACACCGAAGTAGATGAGTGGTACAGAGAGCGGTTTGAGCCCTTCGAAAATACGCTGCATGGTAGGTTTGACATAGCGAACGAAATCCGTTGGCGCCAAACTTCCGACCCACGAGTCAAAAATCTGCAGCGCCTTGGCACCGGCTTCTACCTGTTCCCGGCCATAGCGGATAATCATCTCAGCCAGCTTGTCCATCAACTGCTGCCAGAGGTCCGGGCGGCTGACCATCATTTGCTTGGTCTGGAGATAGTCCCGTGACGGACCGCCCTCGACCATGTAACTCGCGAGGGTGAATGGCGCACCCATGAAACCGATGAGAGGAACGCGCAATTCATTGGAAAGAAGGCGGATGGTCTCGAGCACGTGCGGGAGTTTTTCCTGTGCATCGAAGACCTGTAATCGTTCAACGTCGCGCTCGTGGCGAATTGGTGACGCAATCACTGGGCCAACGTTTTCGCGAATCTCGAATGGCAACCCCATGGCACCCACAGGGATCATGATGTCGGAGAAAAGGATGGCCGCGTCGACGCCCAACTTGTCGACAGGCATTTTCGTGACTTCTACGGCCACTTCTGGGTGTTCGCAGATTTCGACGAGGCTGTAGCGTTGGCGGATTGCCCGGTAATCGGCATCGTAGCGCCCTGCCTGGCGCATAAACCAAACTGGTACCGACTTCGTCTCTTCGAGTCGGCAAGCACGTAAAAATGAATCATTGAACAAGGTTAACGAACTCCGTTTCACGCGAACTTCGCGAGGATTGTCGATTCCTGTAACTCTATCCTCTCCAGTTATAGCCGACGCGAGAAGGCGCATGCAAATTCTTTACGCGATCTTCATCGCAAATTTATGTGACGTTCGCCAAACTGTCATTTGCTTGCGCAGAGGGGTATAATTAACGGGGACGATCTAACAAGGAGGTCTTGCTCGTGAGTTTGGAACTGGATTTCTATCAGATGATGATTCAGCCGATGCGTGACGAGTTGACACAAGTCGGTTTTCGCGAACTCCGCAGTGCGCAAGAAGTGGACGAAGTCATGGCCGAGCACAGCGGCACGACGCTGTTTGTGGTAAACTCCGTCTGCGGCTGCGCAGGGGGCATTGCGCGCCCAGGTGTGGCAATGGCTCTGGAGAATGGCAAGCTGCCAGACCGTTTGGTGACCGTATTCGCCGGGCAGGATAAGGATGCGACAGAACGCGCGCGCTCCTTCTTCACGAACATGCCACCATCCTCTCCATCGATGTTCCTGTTTAAGGACGGAGAATTGGTCGGGGTTCTTCATCGGAGCGACATTGAAGGGTCGACGGCGGAAGCAGTGGCTACCAAGTTGAAGGCCCTGTTTGACCAATACTGCACAGCAAAATCAAACTGAGACTGAGCCGCGGGGGCCATCGGCCAACGCGTGAATTGTTCGAACCACCTCTCGAGTCGAGCGCTTTGCTCGACTCGTTTTATATGCCAGTCGGGCTGCCATGCACTGTGGTAAACTAACTGCAAAAGTAGACGAGGGGAATCTCGATTGGGACAATTTACATATTGGTGTTCTGCAGAGGACTCATTTCAGGAGATCCGCAATATTTTTTGTGTCGGCCGCAATTATCGCGATCACGCTAGTGAATTGGGCAACGCGGTTCCAACCGAGCCGATGATTTTCGCGAAACCCACACATGCGCTCGCTGCGGCTCGAGGACTCGTCGCTCTGCCGGCGTCGCGAAAAGAAATTCACCACGAATTGGAGATTGTACTCTACATCGACAAGCCTGTGGAACCGTCATCCACCGCTCGTGACGTGGTGGGGGCCGTGGCGCTCGGACTCGATTTGACGGACCGAGTTGCACAGACCAAGTTGAAGGAAAAGGGGCATCCTTGGGAGTATGCGAAGGGTTTTGTGGGGTCCGCCATCCTCAGTGACTTCCATCGGTTTCAAGATTTTCGCGACGTCGAAGGATGCGACTTTGCATTTGATGTAAACGACGTAACCGTGCAGTCGGGGAATCCGCACGATATGGTGTTTGACTTTGACGCCCTCATCCAGCACGTGCAGCGCCACTTTGGGTTGAACCGAGGAGATGTTCTCTTCACGGGAACGCCGGCCGGCGTCGGGCCGCTGCAAGATGGCGATCGATGTGTATTGCGAATGAACCAGGACACATGGGCGGAGTTTCAGATTCAGCACGGATTCGGCGGCAAGGAGGAATGAGTGTGTCGCGAACAAACGCCATGGACGCCTATCTCGAAGCGATTTATGTGATCAAGGCTGAAGGCGAGACCGTTTTAGCATCCAAGATCGCAGATTATCTCAACGTGTCTCGGCCGACGGTTTCGCAGACGTTACAACGGATGAATACAGCAGGATACGTGACCACTGGTGACGGCAAGGAAGTCGTTCTAACGGAAGCTGGCCTCGCGCAGGCGGAGAAAATCGTTCGCAGACACAGGCTGTTGGAGCGGTGGTTGACGGATCAACTGGGCTTGGACTGGGCGGATGCGCACGTCGAGGCGGGACGCCTCGAGAATAGCGTTTCGCCACTGGTTGAGGAGCGACTCGCAGAGATGTTGGGATACCCGACGACGTGCCCGCATGGCAATGTGATCCCTGGGACAGGTTACGCGCAGCCAAAGGGTATCCCGTTGTCCGAAGCACCGTCAGATAAAACGGTCGAGGTCATCCGCATCGTGGAATTGGCCGAGGAGGATCTGGATCTACTCCGCTACCTGGACAAGACCGGCTTCGTTCCTGGAGCTCGTTTGAAAGTCGAATCGCAAAATCGCTTCGAGGCAGGTGTTCCGGTGGAGGTGCGAGGCGAGGTCATCTCGCTAGATCCGGCCGTCGCACTGCGCATACTGGTTCGCGAGGTCGAAGCATAAAAATTGTCGAAATGGCCCACCTTACCGTTGAGAATGCGGAAAGGTGGGCTTTTGCATGCGACGAGACATGCGATCCCGACGGTGGATTCGACGCATCGCTACGCTATGTGCAGCGCTTGTCGCCATGATTGGGATATCGGTAGCGGCCGGCCAGACGACAAGAGCAGAGACCTCCACGCCGTCTGGTCCATACGTAAATGCCAAGGCCGCCATCGTCTACGATGCCACGACGAAACGAGTCCTCTACGACAAGCGGGCAAACGAGGCGATGTACCCAGCGAGTACGACCAAACTGATGACGGCCATCCTCTTGGTTCAGCACATGCAACCGGATGACCCAGTTTATGTGGGGACGGAGGCGGCTCATCAACCGAAAGTTCGACTCGGTGTGCAGCCGGGGACGGAAATTCCTGCGGACGACGCACTGCGGGCGCTCCTGATGAAGAGTGCCAACGACGTCGCGTACGGGATTGCCGAGACGGTGGGCGGATCGCAAGCGGGGTTTGCGCGGATGATGAATGTGGAGGCGCGGATTCTGGGGTGCACACACACTCAATTTGTCACTCCGAACGGCCTTCATGCC
This sequence comes from Alicyclobacillus fastidiosus, assembly GCA_029166985.1. Taxonomy (GTDB): domain Bacteria; phylum Bacillota; class Bacilli; order Alicyclobacillales; family Alicyclobacillaceae; genus Alicyclobacillus; species Alicyclobacillus fastidiosus_A. The sequence continues at coordinate 1,715,993 of CP119138.1, forward strand.
GAAGCGCACGCGACATCGGCCAAGGACATTGCACTGATCTTGGCAGAAGCCATCAAGTACCCTCGTATTGTCGAAGCGATGCAGACGCAACAGCATACGGTGGCCGGCAAGGTGATTCGCAACACGAATCGACTGCTCTATGGTCAAGCGACGTCCATTGGCGATTATATCGGCGGCAAGACAGGATTTACGTCGAAAGCAATGTACTGTCTGGCGACTGCAGTCAAACAAGGCGAGCATGTGCGAATCAGCGTCGTGCTTGGCGCTCCCCGAAAAAGTCTGATGTATCGTGAAACAGTTCGCCTGTTGTCGTGGTCAAACCGGGCGTTTGACGCTTCCAAGGACACGTCCGAGGAGGATGACTGAAGGACGTCCGGCCAGTTGCGAGCGACTGGTGTTCGCGTTCGCTGGCCCTCGAGCCAGGGTCAGAAGGGCGCACGCAGGGTTACGGTCGGCACGTGTGGTGTCGATCGTAACCCTGTTTGGCATGATGGGTGTTTCAGCGGTTGCTGTATCAAATGTCGCAGCGGTGCTTTGCGAACCAGACAGCCGTCCTCGTGTGCAAGTTGACAAGCGGTCAAGGCATAACTTGTATCAACGCACGGGGAGGCGATCTGATGCAAAAGTCTGTGGCGCTCGCGTACGTCCTCTGGTTTTTTCTTGGGTATTTAGGGATTCATCGCATGTACTGTGGTCGTGTCGGAAGTGGTGTCGCGATGCTGGCCCTAACCGTGTTTGGCGCACTTACGATGGGGATTTTCGTGGGACATATTCTGATGTTGATCGTCGGGATTTGGTGGCTTATCGACTTGTTCTTAACCGCTAAAATGGCCGGGTTTCCGCTTCGTTGAAGACAACGCGTTGTGGCATCGCGGCAAGGTTTTTGCATCGGTTGATAGTGCGCGAGATGGCGCGTATAATGAAAAGCATTGTCCTCAGAATGTCTTTCGGAGTATGTCGTGATTTGATTCTGATTCGACACGTGGAGCGACGCGTTTCCGATTCAATGAAAAGGAGCGTTTTGTATAGATGAAAGTGAACATAGCGGGTGTGACACTCGACAATCCTGTCGTATTGGCGCCGATGGCTGGCGTCTGCAATCCACCGTTTCGCATCTTGGCCAAGGAACTCGGTGCCGGCATGGTGTGCGCGGAAATGGTGAGCGATAAGGCCTTGATTCACGGAAGTGCCAAGAGTCAGCGCATGTTGACCATTCTGCCGGACGAACGGCCGGTGTCACTGCAGTTGATGGGTTATGACAAAGATTCGATGGAGAAAGCCGCTGCGATGGTCGGCGAGACGAACGCAGACCTGATCGACATCAACATGGGCTGTCCTGTGTTGAAGATCTATAAGAACGGATCCGGCGCGGCACTCGCCAGAGATCCGAAGTACGCCGCCGAGATCGTTCGTGCTGTCGCAAGCCACGTGGACAAGCCAGTCACCGTGAAATTCCGCAAGGGCTGGGACGACGATCACGTCAATGCAGTCGAAGTGGCACTGGCCGTGCAAGAAGCTGGCGCACAGGCAGTCGCCGTGCACGGACGGACCGCGAAGCAGTTGTACTCGGGGCGCGCGGATTGGGATATTATTCGGCGCGTGAAAGAGGCGGTCAACATCCCTGTCATCGGCAACGGCGACGTGGCTGAGCCCGAAGACGCCAAGCGTCTGATGGAAGAGACGGGATGCGATGCGGTGATGGTCGGGCGAGCCGCGCTCGGGAATCCGTGGATTTTCCGCGAGATTGCGCACTTTCTCGACACAGGTGAGAAACTCGAGGCTCCGAGCGTACAAGAGCGGATTGAGGTTACGCTGCGCCACATGCGATTGCTCGTCGAGCACAAAGGCGAGGTCATCGGCGTCAAGGAGATGCGCAAACACGCAGCCTGGTATATCAAGGGATTGCCAGGTTCAGCCGATATGCGGACCATCATCAATCAACAGGTGACCATGGCTGGGATGGAAAGTGCACTGCTCGACTACCTGCATGGCACGGTGAGCCAACGGAGTGCGTGAACGGTCACGCGTCGGATGACCACGGTTGGCTCCATGTGAAGTCTGTGAACCTTTTGGAACAAAGTCGAGAATTGTTCACCAAAGGCGCCTACGATCGTGCGCTTTATGGTAGATTGGTGAGGTAAAGGATGTGAACTGTCGCATGGGCCAACGAAAACGGCAGAATTGGATTACGGGATGGTTAATGCCGATCGTGATTGGTGTAGCCATCGCACTTTGTATTCGCCAATGGGTGGTCAGTGCGGCATATGTACCTTCCGAATCAATGTACCCTGCCATTCCAAATCCGTGTTACATTCTCGTCAATAAATTGGCGACGGAAATTCACGGAGTGCAGCGCGGAGACGTCGTCGTCTTCCATTATCCTGACGACCCTTCGGAGTTGTATGTCAAACGCGTCATTGGGTTACCGGGTGATACGGTCAAGGTTACGAACGATGCTGTCTACATTAATGGCAAGAAACTCAGTGAACCGATTATCACGCAGCCGAACGAAAATGGGCTGGGAACCTATCACGTGCCTGAGGGACACTATTTTATGATGGGTGACAATCGCCCAGTATCTGACGATAGCAGGTACTGGACTCACAAGTATGTCGCGAGGTCTGCGATTGTTGGAGAGGCAGACTTTGTTCTCTTCCCGTTTGCAAAGATGAAGAGTATTCCACAACACGTGTAGTCACAGCCAACGAAACAGCCGGCCCACAGGGTCGGCTGTTTTTTTCTGCGCTTAGCACGTCGCCGTCAGTGAATATCCTTGCCCTTCGTCTCGTAGCCAAGTGTCACGACGATGACGAAGCCAACGAGCAGTACGGCGAAGAATATTCCAAAGATCCAGCCGTATCCCAGATGTACCCCCAGCAACCAACCGGTGATGAACGGTGCGAGAGCACTGCCGATGCGGCCGAAGCCGGCGGCCCAGCCCATGCCCGTGGCGCGTGCGACGGTCGGGAATTGCTCCACGGTGAAGATATAGGTGCCGGCAAACGCGGCGAGCATGAAGTAAGAGAGAAACAGCCCGCAAATGATCAGCATCGCCGTGCTGTCGGCCAGGCCAAACAGCAGTGCTGAGATGGCAGCGAGCAGCATGGCTGTCACGAGTGTCTTCTTGCGCCCCCACCGTTCTACTAACCAGGCGGCAGTGAGATATCCTGGGACTTGCGCCAAGGTCATCACGAGTACGTAGCCAAGGCTGTGTACCAGTGAGTACCCCTTCTCCGAGAGCACAGAGGGAAGCCAGAGAAACATGCCGTAGTAGGTGTAGTTCATGACGAACCATAAGGCCCAGGTCACTACCGACCGGCGGGCGATTCCGTTCGTCCAGATCTGACGCAAAGCGGCTCCCATGGACGGTCGCTTGTCGAGCCTCGCGTACTTCGGCGTCTCCGGCAGGGCCAAGCGAAGGATGATGGTGTAGAGTGCTGGAATTGCACCTAACAGAAAGACGACCCGCCAACCCGAGTGAGGGATGACAAAGAACGAAACGAGTGCGGCCACGAGCGAACCGAACGCCCAGAACATCTCGAGAAAGACGACGCGCCGACCGCGCACCTCCTCCGGCGACGACTCGAGCACATACGTGGTCGCGACCGGCAGTTCGCCTCCGAGCCCCAATCCGACGAAGAATCGCAAGACGAAGAAAATTCCTATCCCCGCGGCAAAGGCGGATAACCCCGTTGCAATACTGTAGATCAACAAGGTGAACAGGAAGATGTTTCGGCGCCCAAATTTATCCGCTAGCGAACCTGCAAAGGCGGATCCGATCGCCATACCGATCGAACTGACGCTGCCGATCAGTCCAGTGACGGTGGTCGACAGGTGCCAATCCTTCGCAAGTGACACGAGTACGTAGGACAGGAGTCCGACGTCAAACGAGTCGAACAGCAAGCCGAAGCCGGACGACGTGAGAATCCGGGCGGCCGAAAACCGCTTTGGCTCGACGAGTGTCGATGTACTTGCCATCTGTATTCACGCTCCTCTCAACAGAACTTCTAGACCCATATATGAGTGAGCCCAAAGTTGTGTGCTTGGATGGTGCAAGGAATTTTGTGATCGGTGTCGAATTTGTCATGATTGAACCGAACGTATGTTTTGTTTCAAAGGGGAGGACCAGATGCTTCGCATCTTGCATACGGCAGATCTTCACGTCGGGACGCCGTTTAAGCTTCGAGCTTCGCAATTGCCTGACAGCGCACTTGAACAACTACGCCTCGCTGCTGGAACGGTGTTGCAGCGAATTGTCGACTACGCGATCGAAAAACGCCTGGATGCCGTCATCATCGCGGGAGATCTGTTCGATGAGGCAGACCCACCAGTGAGCGTGCAGTACGCCGTTTATCGCCAATTTCGGAGATTGGCTGAACGAGGCATCCCGGTTGTCTTGTCGCACGGCAATCACGACCCTGTGGGCGCGGCGTCGCTATTTCCGTGGCCGAGCACGGTCCACGTGCTCGGCGGAGTCGATAGCGGGGAACGCGTGTGTGACATCCTCCTGCCACTTGGCGGCTGCCAGGTCCAGTTTTCCGGATTTTCATACGCGACGCGCGAATTGTATGGCTCCAAGGTCGCGCAGTTTGCGCGTCGCGAGGGCGCCGACATCGCGATTGCCCTCTATCACGGACAGGTTGGTTCAGCCTCCGGGTCGCACGCGCCATACGCGGCGACCTCGCTTGGAGAGCTCCTTTCCCATGGCGACTTTGACGTGTGGGCATTGGGCCACATTCACGGCTATCGAGTTTTGCACGAAGGCCGTCCCTTTGTGGCTTACTCCGGTTCACCGCAGGGGCGCGACGCTGGGGAGGCAGGACGACATGGCGGCATTCTGCTCACGTGGGACGAGCAGTTGAGGCTTTCTCACTCGTTCATTCCGTTCTCGACGGTCGAATGGCAGCGCGTGAACGTCGACGTGACGGGACTGACTACCTTTGAAGCCGTGTGGGCGGCCACCGCAACCAAGCTCGACAGGGATTCCTCGCTTCGTCTTATCGACTTGCACCTATCTGGACAAAGCCCATTGTCTGCGAGTCTCAATCTTCCTGAGGCCAGGAGCATTTTTCAACAGGCGGCCGACGACGATGGCTATCCCGTGTGGATTCATCGCTATGCTAGTACGGTCGAGGCCGAGATCGACTGGCGTGTGTGGGAGGCGGCTGACGGCTACGTGGGGCAACTCATGGCGCTGTTGCGCCAAGTCACCCAGCACCCAGAGGAAGCGGTCGGCCTCTTAGACGGCATTTGGTCGAAGGACGAGATAGCCATCGTGGAGGAGGCCATAGCAGGTGACCCCGAGTCCGTGCTGGAACAGGTGCGCCAAATCTTACTAAGCCAGATGAGACCGGAGCAAGATGATTTAGAACTGGTAGAATGGAGGGGTGTACATGCGGCTACAGGCTCTGCGGATTGACCACTTTGGTCCGTATCACAACCAGACGTGGACGTTCCATAGCCACGGATTTCACATCCTCTTCGGGCCCAACGAAGCCGGCAAGAGTAGCCTGCTAGCCGCCATTCGCGGGGGGCTCTTCGGCAATGCTCGACTGGCTGAAGGGACGGCGCACGCGCGGCCCGGCGCGCACGTCGGGATGCAATTGCGCCAAGAATCCGGATCGGTCGTGACGCTCGAACGGAGTCTGACCAAAAAGACTGCACCCAATCTCTCCGACGAAGATGGGCGTAAGGCCACGGGACAAGCGGAGCTCGTGGCTCGGTTCCCCGAGCTCAGGCAGGTGGAACAGTTGCTGTATGAGACTTTTTTCACTCTCCAATTGGCCGATTTAGTGGCGTTCTCCGATAAACCTAACGCGCTCATCTCGCAGTTATTCGGATTGCGGGCGCTGCTCGTCAATCCCTACGCGCTCGAAGAGGCGGTCGAGAAGTCGGCCTTGGAGGTCTACAATCCGCACCGCAGGGCGAGTCGGCCCCGTTTAAATCAGGCTCTGCGCGCTTGGCGTGAGGTCAAGGGGGCACTTCAGGCCTCGCCGGATCAAGCCGCTTGGTATCGCCATGCGAAGCTCCGCCGGGAAGAACTCGCCGGTCGTTTGGAGGACGAGCGGCAGGCCTTGCAAGCAGTCGGAGCAGAGCTTGACTTGGTCGAGCGCGCGGCTTCCCTGCGCCCAACGGTGCTGGAATTGCTCGAAGTGGAAGCCGGCATGGCGGCCCTCGGGGCGGTTCCAGGAGGACACTACGACACGTGGGCACAGGTCCCCTTCTGGCGACGTCGCATCGCGGAACTCGCAGGGGAGCGCAACCGAGCGGCGGATCAAATTGCGCGCTTGGAGAGCGACATCCGCCATTTGGCGAAGACGGCATCCCAGGCCGAACTTCGCGGTGATGTGCAGGCGTGGCGCTTGCGCGCACAGGAGTTGCAGACGAGCGTTCAGCAGTGGGAGGACGCAGTGAAACGCTCCCTTCACGCGAAGGATGAGGGCGCGAAGGCGCTTCGCGGCATCCCCCACGCCTTCGACTCCGTGGGGATGGCACGGTTGGCCGAGCTCACTGCGGCAGGGGAGCTCATTCGGGAAGCCAAGGCGTATGAGCAGGCGGTGTCGACGCGTTCGGAGGCCGCCCGCCAACTGCAAGTTGCACTCAGCTGGGAAGCGGAGCAGCGCCAGTCCTTGGAGGCGCAAGCTCGATTGGCGTCTGCGAGCGAACAGGATGCCAGGGCGGCCATCGAGGCGCAGGACGTCGAACTGCGCGACCTCGAACACGGGTATCGCAAGGACTTCGAACGACTGCTCGACTGGCGCGATGCTGCATCAAGCCGATCGCAGCCCGTTGGGCGGGTGTCGCCAATGGCGCGTTCGATCCGGCCCCTAATCGTCTTGGTCAGCGCTGCAGGTGTCGCGGTGGAAGCCGCGTCGCACCAGTTTTTCGCAGCGGGCATCCTCGCCGTCGCGTTCGTCTTGTCGCTCGTTTCAGCGCTTTCCGGATTGCGGTCGGCAAAGGCGGGGGCTATGCGGAATCAGGCGCAGCCACCCTATTTGACGCGGTGGAAGGGTGCTGTCGAGAAAGGCTCGGTCGATGCGATTCTTGAGCAGATCTCGAGAAAGATCCAGGAAGTGGAATTGCAACGCCGACATCTCGAGCGCACAAAATCGCTCTTGCGAGATTACGAGGAGGCCATCTACCGACGCCGACTCTGTGAGTCGGAGTGCGCTGCGGCGCTCAAAACAGAGCGCGAGGTCGAGTCGTCGTACCAAGCGTCGCTCGACGGCGTTCATCTGACAGGTGGTCTCTGGACAAGTGCTGAACTCGTTCAGTTTGCCGAGTCCGCTCGTGCGCGGTTGCACTGGCAGAGTGTGCAGGACGGGGCGGAGCAAGTGCTGAAAGAAGCCTCGGAGCGCGTGGTGAAGGAACTTCTGACGCTGCAGGTGTGGATCTCAGAGCGCGAGATCCTGAACGAGCCAGACCTCGAGCGCGCCGTCAGCTATGCGCTTTCCCACAGGGATTCGACTTCGGCGGCGCAATCTGCCATCGCCAGTCTGCTTCAGGTCTTGGCGCGGCGGGAACAGATGATTGAACAGGCGTTGCAGGACGCCGTGACCTGTGAAGGCCTGAAGGAGAAGCGCGAAGCGCTCGTGTCCGAGGTCGAGCGGATGGACTTGGAGATCGCATCATGCCAGCAGAGCGTAGAGCGGGTTTATCGCGAACTCGGCATTGTCGTGCCGGAGGATTTCGATCTCTCCATGGAACGCGAGACGGCGCGGCGAAGGTTGCAACAACGGCGCGAGCGCCTGCTGCAGGCGCTCGTCGTTGAGTGCACCGGCGAGCGACGGGCGTTTCGCGTTGTGCAAAAGGCGTCGCAATCCTCGCTTGCGGCGTTACATGCCGAGGTGTCGTCTTTGCGCGATACGTTCGAGCGCAGGGGAGAAACAGTCGAGTCGCTTCAAGAAGAACTTTGGGCCATCGACCGCTCGCTCGAGGAGAGTCAACTTGGGCTCGCGGGGGACGGCCTGCGCTGGCAAGCACAACAGCTTGAGGGCGAAATTGTAGAGCTGAAACAGAACTTTGCAGCGATGGCGATCGTCAAGTCACTCAGCGTTCGCGCGAGAGTGGCTGTCGAGTCCGAACAATCGTCACCGCTTCTCGCCAAGGCGTCCGAATACTTGGCGGACATCACCGCCAACCGGTACCCGCTGTTGCGCGTGCCGCTCGGATCGGATGGGTTGCAGCACGTCTATCTCGTGAACGGTGAAGGACAAACGTTTGCGATGACCGAGGTGTCTCGGGGGACCCGCGAGCAGGTGTACCTCGCGTTGCGGCTGGCGGTGATTCGCCAGTATCGCGAACAAGGGATTATCCTTCCAGTGGTCCTCGACGACCCACTGGTCAACTTCGACGACGATCGCGCGCAAAGGGTGATGGACCTGCTCGTCGAAGAGAGTAGACAGCAACCGATCATCTACCTGACTTGTCACGAGCGCCTGTTGTCCGACGTGCAGTCGCGAGCAGGCGTGCACTTGATTTCGATGAAATAAGAGAGCGAGGAATGCGGTTTGACCGACGTACGGTTTTGGCTGGGGCCGACGGGGAGTGGGAAATCTCAAACCATCGTGCGAGAACTGCGACAGGCGACGGAGCGAACCCCCATCGGCTCGACGCTGTTTTGGGTGGTCCCTGACGATGTGGCGTTTGCTGCTGAACAGATGCTCATGGAGCAGATTCCGTCGACACTGCGCTGTGAGGTCATCACACTGCCGCGCCTGGCCGATAGAATTCGCCGCGCAGCGGGCGGCAATGACGAGCAGCCGATCAACGCTTCTGGTAAGCAACTGCTCTTTGCTGCTGTCTACCGCGAATTGCGCGATTCGCTAGGGCCTCTCAAGCGAGCAGAGGCCAATACCGGCTTCCATCACATGGTGCTCGACACATTCGACGAGATGTCGCAATATCGGGTAAATCTGTCGGCACTCGAGGGTGCGCTGGAATCCGCTGCAGCTTCACTCGACGTCAGCGTACCAAGGGCTCAAATGTCCGTAGGGAAATCCCTCATCGGGAAGCTGCGCGACCTCTGTGTGCTGTACATTCGATACAGGGAGCGCCTCGCGGAAAAAGGCTTTTTCGATCCGGCGTTGGCCTTCACGAGCGCTGCGGAATCGGTGAGCGACGTACCTTTCGTCGCCGAGTCCACCTTTTATTTTGATGGATTCCACACTATCACTCCGGAACAGGTTGAACTCATGGCGGAAATAGCGCGCTGCGCCACGCAGTGTACGTTTACCTTTCCGCTGGCGGAGGTCTGGAATCCGGACGAGGCGGCACTGGCCCAAGCGAGTGCACAGTGGCCACAGTCCGATCCGCTCGCCCGCTGGCTGCAAGACTTTGAGCAGGAACGCGACGGAGGTCTGCCGGGCGTCGCGTATAGCGCATTCCAATTGTCAGCTTGTCTGTTGCACAACGGCGTGCAGTGGACCTGCACGACCATGGATACAAACGTGCAAGAGCCGTCTTCGTCATCGGCCTTGGAAGCGGTGTTTCGAGGCAGTGAGGTCATCCGGCTAAACGGCCTCGCAGACGCCGTAGGCGTATGGGAAGCGGAGGATGACGAGTCGGAGGCGTACGCGTTGGCCGACGACATCTTGCGTCTCGTCGAGCAACAGGGCGTGTCCTTTCGCGATATCGCGATACTAGTGCCCGCGTTGAACGAGGATGGGAATCGGCTCCACGAAGTGCTACAGAGATACGATATCCCGCACTCGATGGATACGTTTCCGCCACTGGCCGCGCACGCCTTGGGGAGGTTTATTCTCGCATCGCTACGGGCAGTGATCGAAGATCTGTCCACCGATTCGATGGCGCGCCTGTTGCGAACGGAATTCCACGGAATCGACCAAGCGACGGTCGACTGGTTTGACATGTACTTGCGTTCCTGCGGCGTCGCGTCCGCAGCGTTTTGGTTTCAAGACGAGGACTGGTCGTTTCTTCAACAACAGGCGGATGAACAGCAGATGGCGCGTGCGAAGCGGGATGACGAACGGGCCAATCGCGTCCGGAAGTCTATCGCCTCGTTTTTACGGCCGTTCTACGACGCGTTGTGCGACGAGATCTTGACGCCGCTCGCCTTTGCGCAGGCGCTGTGGCAGTTGCTTACCGCCGTCGACGCGAAATCGGCGATCGCGGAATCGGTCGTCCGGGAGGATGTCGATAACAATCCACTGCAGGCGAGCCAACATGAGCAGGCTTGGCAACTCACAATCGGCCTCCTGAACGATCTCGCTTCTGTGTACGCCGATGCACAGTTCGTTCGCGAGGATCTGTTTGAACTGGTGACGAGTGCCTTGCTCGACGAGAAGCAATCTACCATTCCAAGCGGTCTCGACGAAGTCCTCATCCGCCCGTACGCGCATGCGCACGGTTGGATGCGCCCATACGTGTTCATCCTCGGGGCGTCCGATCACGCACTGCCGGCTAAAGTCCAGTCGACTGGGTTGTTGCAAGATGAGGAACGAGAGATGTTCGCACAGCTCTTCGGCATTCCGATTGGGTTTACCGCACAGGAGTTGATGGCGGTGGCCCAGCTTACGCCATACATGCTGTTCACGCGCGCGACGCGGCGCTTGATCATCAGCTTCTCCCGGACGCGAGGAGGGGGGGAGCAGCGACTGTCGCCGTATGTGACCCGGATCTGTCAGGCGTGTGACGTGCAGCCGCAGCGCGTCGCGACGGTGGGCGAAGAAGAGTTGCAGTCGCGAAGCGGCGATGACGCCTTGGTCATGCGCTCGTCAGTAGCACTCGATTTGGTCGTTCAACTCCTCTCACAGGCGAAACACAGCGGCGATCAGGCTGTGCTCGCCCGCGCTGACCTGGCGGACATCGCCGCGTGGTTTCGCGCGACAGAGGATCGCAAGGACCGATTGGACCGCGCTGTCGCAGGGCTGTATCACGGGTTGCCAACAGGCGTTATCGATCGCGCGTTGGCTCGCCGGCTCTATGGCGCACCCTTGGTGACGAGTGTCCATCGACTGGAGACCTATGCAGTCTGTCCGTATCAATACTTTGTTCGCTTTGGATTGCGGGTGGAGCCAGACATGCAGCGGGCCGCGCAGGCGGCTGAGGTCGGGAATCTCCTTCACGACACCGTCTTTGAGCTAGCAGACCTACACCGCCGTCAGGTTGTACGGTTTGATCGGCTATCGCGCTCTGACATGATTGAACTTGCTGAACGCGTCTTTGCAGAGAAGCTGCTCGAGAGTCGCCACATGGCGTTTCAGAGTGGGATTCGGGGCGCTCGTGCAGAGGACTTGCGAAACTACCTTCAAGCCATCGCAGAGGCGTTGTGGCTGCAGGCGACGAGCGGATCCTACGAGCCCTGCCAGTTGGAGTGGTCGTTCGGCATGCCAGACGATGAGGCGCCTGCATTTGTGGTCGATCTCCCAAATGGCGAGCAGGTGTTCATTCGCGGCCGGGTGGACAGGCTCGACCTGTACGAGGACGGGGACACGACTTGGTTTCGGATTTTTGATTACAAGAGTGGCAGCAGCTACAAACTCGATGCCACGCGCATGTTTTATGGCCTTCAACTCCAGCTCATGGTGTACCTCGCCGTGGTACAGGCGAGTTTGGCGGAGCAGGGCAAGCGACCGCGGCCCGCTGGCGCCTTTTACATGCCCTTGCTGCGCCTCCCGGGGATCTCCGAAGTGCCGCAAGCGGATGACGTGGCGCAGGCTGAACTGCGCAAGGCATACCGACCTGAAGGGTACTTGAATGCTGATGCGCGCGCGATTTCCGCCATGGACCGAAATCTGCCGGGGGCCAAGTCGGAACTGTTTGGCGACCTGTACAAAAAGGATGGTGCACTCCGGCAGACGGCGAAGGTGTGGACGGACGACGAGTGGGATGCGGCGGTCGACTTCACGCTGAACTCCGTTCGGGACATCGCCACACAGCTGGGCGAGGGCAACATTCCGGTGCGGCCTTATGTCTATGCCCACAACGACAGAGGGTGCACGCATTGCGCATTCAAGGCCGTATGTCACTTTGAGCCGATGGACCACACAAGTGCGTACCGCGTATTGACGTCGAAGCGTTTTACCGACATCGTCCACAGAAGCGTCGAGGAGAGTGAATCACGATGAAATGGTCAGTGGCACAGGCGCGCGCCATCGCGACGACGGACAGAAATCTCATTGTCTCCGCAGGCGCTGGGTCTGGTAAAACCGCAGTGCTCGTCGAACGCGTCCTCCACCTGCTCGAGGTCGACAAAGATCTTAACGTGGACAATATCTTGGTGATGACGTTTACGGAGGCGGCCGCTGGGGAGATGCGTCAGCGCATCGCCGCGCGCTTGGAGGAGCGCATGGATGAGTACAAGCTCACGGGACATTCGGCCCAGGCACAGCGCTTGCGGCGTCAGTCGTCGTCGCTCTGGCAAGCTCAGATCTCGACGATTCACAGCTTCTGTCTCGAAGTGGTGCGGCAGAACCTCTTATATCTCGAATTGCCACCTGACTTCCGGCTGCTCGACGCGAATGAACAGAGCTTGTTGCTCTTCAGCGCGGTGGACGAGAGCATCGAGGCGGCACTGACTGGTCCTTCTGCGGCCGCTGTGCGGGATATGATGATCGCGCTGCGCCTCGCCGACGCCCGGACGCTCGGTCAGATGCTCGTTCGGCTATACCATTTGGCCAATAGCCAGGTTGAGCCGGCAGACTGGCTGAACGACGTCGCGAATGCCTACCCCGACAGCTATCGGGCGTGGAATGAAACGGCGTTTTCCGCTGCCTTTCAGAACTGGGTGCGTCAACATCTCGAGATGGCGCAGAAATACTTCAAACTTGCGTACGAGTTGGCGGAACCGATTCCGGAACTGGAGAAGTACACGGAGTGGCTGAGGGAAGCGATGAACTGTGTCGAGGCGGCAAGAGGCGCGTTGACAGACGGCGGAATCGACTTTGCGAAACTGTCTGCGAGTGTCCATCTGTGGACGGCGCCAAAGTCGGTGCGAAGTTCCTATAAAGGTCCAGAATTGCAACAGGTCAAAGCGCTTCGCGACGAGGGGAACGACAGTATGAACGCCATCGCTCCTGTCCTCTCCCGCGGTGTCGAAGCGCTATCGGACGACCTCGTGCGACTTTCGCCGCACATCCGCACGCTTGTGCGTCTCGTAGAAGAGCTGATGGGGGCGGTCCGGGCGAAAAAACAGCGCGAAGGCGTGATCGACTTTCAGGACTTGGAACACCTGGCGTTTCGCGCGCTGTCGGACGCCCAGACGGGTGCCTTGTACCGACTGAAAGAACGATATCGCCACGCGTTCGTGGACGAGTACCAGGATACGAGTCCGATTCAAGACGCCATCGTCGATCTCGTCACCGCAGAAGCGGACAACCTGTTTGCGGTCGGCGATGTGAAGCAGAGTATCTATCGGTTCCGCATGGCTGAACCGGGTCTGTTTCTCGAGCGCTACCACAGGTACCAACGCGACGACGGTGGAATGGCCATCGATCTGACGGAAAACTATCGCAGTCGCGACGCCATCGTCCACTTTGTCAACTTCGCGTTTGGGCAGCTGTTCAGTCGGGAGACCACTGGCTTCGCGTACGACGACCGCGCGCGGATGCAAGTCGGAGCGACCTACCCACCGGCACAGCCGTCGTCTCCGCTCGTCGAGGTCCACTTTCTAGACCGGTCTTCGTCGATCGCGAAGGACGGAATGGACGAGCCGCCAGGGGCCGCCCCATTCGAGGACGTCGAGGTCTCTGCCTTAGAGCGTGAGGCGCGCGTCGTCGCCAAGCGAATTCAGGAAATGATGGCCACAGAGTTGGTCCACGTGTGGGACAAGAAGAGCGGGGCGAACCGACCGCTCGCGTACGGTGATATCGCGGTGCTGTTGCGGTCTGGTCGGGGGGCCTTGAACACGGTTGTCGACGTGCTGCAAGCCGCCGGAATCCCTGTGTCGGCGACCACCTCGACAGGATTCTTCGAGGCGCTCGAGGTGCAGTGGCTGATCTCGTGTCTGTTCGTCATCGACAATCCCCGAGACGATCTCCGATTGGTGACGCTCCTCCGCTCTCCGTTCGTCGGATGGGACGAGAATATGCTCGCTCTCGTTCGATTGGCGTCTCGCGGCGCGATGTGGGATGGCGTGCGAAGGATCGCTTCGGGGGAAGGAACGCCTGACGATGGTGGGGGCGCACCGTCCGCACAAGACGTCCAAGCCCAAACTCGTGCCAAGGAATTTATGGCCCAACTTTCGGCCTGGAGGGCGTATGCGCGCGAGGTTGGTGTTGTAGACACGCTCCGGCGAGTGATGGAAGATGTGGACTTCCTTCGCTACGTGCGCGGCATGTCGCGCGGCAAGATCCGCCGAGCCAACGTGCAAAAGTTGCTGCAACTGGCGAGGTCGTACGATGAACGCACTGGTTACGGAGGGATTTACGGGTTTCTCCAACAGTGGCAGCAGGAGGACGACGCCAATCTCGATCTCGGTGCGGCGAACGTGAGCGAGCCGGACGCCGTGCAGGTGATGACGATTCACCGCAGCAAGGGACTGGAGTACCCGGTGGTGTTTGTCGTCGATTTAGGCAAGCAGTTTCGACTCACTCAGGACATTCTCTACTTGAATCGAGCGTACGGTATCGGCGCGGTGGCGTACGACCCAAGCACGCATCAGCGATGGCGCACGGTTTCTTCCATTTCCGTCGCCTATGCAGAGCGCCAAGAAACGCTCGCAGAAGAGGCCAGAGTGCTTTACGTCGCGTTCACGCGCGCACGCGAGCGGCTCATCGTGGTCGGGTCGGTACAAAACCTCGCCCGGCAGGCGAACAAGGCGGTCTACGCCCATGATCTCGAGCAGGCGAAACTCCTGTCTGGGGCGTTCATGAATGCGAAGTCGTTCATGGACTGGATGTTGCCGCTCATGTTGCGCCATCCAGCGGCGGGGGCTCTGCACAAGCTGGTCGATCCCGATGCGTGGGACGGACACGTTTGGATGACGGAATCAAACCAGCTTGCGTTGTACGTGTACGACATGAATCAAGTGCAAGGGGTGCAGCCGAGCGGAGGTGCACTTGAGTTGCGGTCTGACGAGCCCGATTGGCACGAGGTACTCGCGAATCTGGCGGAACAGCCGAGGGAGAGGCCGACTGTCCGGATTGTGGATCGGCCGGATCACTCGCTCGAGGTCCTGTTTGGCAAGGTTTCTGCGACGGATATGCGGCGGCTGCACGTGGCGCTGATGGCCGATAAGCGGTCAGGCAAGCGCAAAGAGGCGGCTTCTTCGCTCTTGGAAGACCCAGCATTCGCCCGTCCGGGAAAAATTACGCCGCGCGAAGAGGGGATTGCGTTCCACGCCTTTATGCAGCGTTTTCAACCGCCGATTGGGGACGATGAGTCGTCCGTGAGACGGGAAATCGATCGACTCGTAGCGCAAAAACAGCTCGATGTTGAGACCGCCAAGGCGGTCAACGTCCCTCAGGTGTCTGCGTTTTTGCAATCTCCACTCGGACATCGGATGCAGCGGGGGATACGGCTGTTTCGGGAGCAGCCATTTTTCCACCGGATCGACGTGCCGGTAGACGATGGAAAAAGGACAGTTCCGATCGTCGCCCAGGGTGTGATTGACTGTTTGGTGGAAGAGGATGATGGGTGGGTTGTCATCGACTATAAAACCGATCACGTCGACGAGTTGGGCGTCGAGTCAGCCGCGCGCGAATATGAAGCACAAGTCGCTACGTACTTGGAGGCCCTGCGACCGCTTACCGAACACAAGCCGGTTCGCGCTTACCTCTATTTTGTCCGCCCAAATATGGCCATGGAAGTACGAGCGATGTCGCTTCCGGACATCTTCGTCGAACTGCTGCGCCGACATCAGGCGGTGCTCCCGAACGAGTAGATCGGTTGTCAAGCGAAAAAGGCTGCAGCGAGGCGCGTCACAATGGCGCCTTTGCTGCAGCCCTTTTTGCTTGTAGTTCGCTCCGTGCCTGCGCTCTCTTATAGCGCAGCCAACTGGTTTTTAAAGTGTTCGTCGGACAGCCAGTTGCGAATGGAATCCGCTAGCTTCGGTTCGGCGAGGCCGAACGAGAGATTTGCACGCAACCAACCCTCTAGATTTCCGATGTCGTGCCGAACCCCTTCGAATCGATAGCCATCGACGAGGCCGAGCGCTGCCAATTGTTGAATGGCGTCCGTCAGTTGCAGTTCCCCGCCGTGCCCGAGTGGCGTCTCTTCCAAAGCGTCGAAAATCGAAGGAGGAAGAATGTAGCGCCCGAGTACGGCCAAGTTGGATGGCGCCTCACTTTCCTGTGGTTTCTCAACCACGCGCTCGACGTGGATCAGCTCTGAGGTCGCATCCGTTTTCGCGGGCTCTATGATGCCGTACTTTGAAACGTCTTTTTGGGGAACCGGCTGGATGCCGAGAAGCGCCCTATCGCCTTCGTCGTAATGCTGCATCAGCTGTTGAGTGACCGGTGAGCTCGACTGGATGATGTCGTCTCCGAGCAATACCGCGAATGGTTCTTGTCCGACAAACGATTTCGCACAAAGAATGGCATGTCCGAGTCCCAGCGGCGTCTTTTGACGGGTATAGTGAATGTCCACCAAATCCGAAATGGCTTTCACTTCTGTGAGCATGTTCGCCTTGCGACTCTGCTCCAAATGAAGTTCAAGTTCCGGGGATCGGTCAAAATGATCTTCAATTGCCTTTTTTGCACGACCGGTGATAATCAGAATCTCCTCAATTCCCGCGTACACCGCTTCTTCTACGATGTACTGAATACACGGCTTGTTGAGGATTGGCAGCATTTCCTTTGGAACAGCTTTGGTGGCTGGCAGCATGCGCGTGCCAAACCCGGCAGCCGGGATGACCGCCTTGCGTACTTTCATTTGATTCACCCCTGGCAGTATCAATCGAACCCATTCATGTATGTTATCACAAAAGATTATACACGCTCATGATACTTTCTGCATGGTAGCCACTAGACTAAACCCATTTGGGCCATACCAAAGCGGCGTGCCGCGAATTGCCCTGTGCCGGAACTCCACTGTACATCTGCACATTCCCTGCACATCGATCGGACATAAAGTACTTTTGACAGACTTGGATCGAGGGAAGGTGTGACATGCAAAAGCGGAAGCCCGAAATGGGGAAATGGCTGTTGTACCAATTCTTTCGGCGAAACGCCGAGATCGCGCGTTACTTGCCTGAGACGAGGAAGTATACGCACGATGTGCTAAAAACGATGCTACAGCGCTATAGAATGGTCTACGTGAAGCCTGTCGCCGGAAGTCAGGGAAAAGGTATTATGAAGGTCTGGTACGACGGTGATAAGGGCGTTTTCGTCCAACACACCATTCGCGCCCGGCGGCGCTTTTCCGATGTGGCCAGTGCCCTGCGACACATCGACGGCCTGCGCGGTGGAAAGATGTATATCGTCCAACGAGGTATTCACCTTGCGCAAATTGATGGTCGACCCATCGATATTCGCGTCATGATGCAACGGGAGAAACCAGGGGGGGCGTGGAGATATTCGGGTATGCTTGCAAAAGTCGCTGGAGGCGGCAGCGTGGTCACCAATACCGCGCTTAGCGGCGGGCGAGTGATGGATGTCGACAAGGCCTTGATGACGGCGTTGAACTGGAATCGTGTGCGGGCTCTGCGGACGGTCAAGCGACTCGAGCAGTTGGGCCACGTATGGGCCCGACATTTCGATAGCTATCAGCGATATCGAGAGCTTGGCTTTGATGTCGCGATCGATCGCGGCGGACGCATCTGGCTCCTCGAACAGAATACAGCACCGAGCCACGCTCTGTTCGCACGCAATAAACAGAATCTCGCCCCCTATCGGCGCATCCAGTACCGGTGGGGCGTCTTTCAACACGCGCTCAAAGCGAACAAGCGGGCCTAAAGCAGGCGCCCGTTCGCCGTATTGGTGATGAGGACGCGGACTTGTTCCCCTCGCTCGTACACCTGCTTGTCCAAGCGGATGATGGCGTTGACGCTGGCCAGGCCAGTGACGAGTCCGGACGACTGGCCCGCTTGCGGGAGGACACAAAACTCGGAGCCAGAGAGGCTGGCTGTGGCCCTGTGAAAGCGCACGTGTTTTACAGGCTTCAGTCGGATAGGCTGTGCGAGGACGGCGAGATCTGAAAACAAGGATGTGTCCATTCCGAGTGATGTGCGGATAGCAGGGAGCGCGAGCACGTGAAATTGAACGAAACAAGCGGCCGGATTACCCGACATTCCGAAGATTGTGGTGGAACCTGCCCGCGCTCCTAGAAAAGGAGAACCTGGCCGCATCCACACGCGCTCGATCGGCAGAGACGATGTACCGCTTATCTTTCGGATGACGGAGGTCGCGTAGTCTGTGTCTCCGACCGACGCACCGCCCGTAACGAGAATATAGTCGACCTTGTCGATATACCTCGAGATGGCGTGTTCGATGCGCGCCGGGTCGTCATCGACGTATGTCACATCTGCCACTACGACGCCGAGCTGCCGCAAGGACGATTGCAAAAACGCGTCGCTTGCTGCGTATACCTGGCCTGCGCCCAAGGTCGACACGGTGTTCGTCACCAGTTCGCTGCCTGTGCTGACAATTGCCGCACGCACAGGTGCGAACACGGGGATCTGTCGGATGCCAGCGGCGCGCAATACCGTTCTTGTCTGGCCGTCCACCACCGCGCCTCGCTCGAGCAGCACATTACCCGCCACCGTGTCCTCGCCCTGCACTTGAATCGACTCTCCTGGAGCCACTTGACGCAATAGTCGGATGGACGTTTCCGACGTCCATTCCACCCACTCTTTGCGAACCACCGCAGAAGTGTCGGGAGGCACAGGCGCTCCTGTTCGGATCTCCACCACAGTCCCTGGACTGACGCTGGTCGCTGGCTGCTCACCCGCGTGAATATCGTCGATGATGAGCAATTCCTCTGTGCTCTCCAGGTCGTCCTTGTGCACCGCAAATCCGTCCATCATGGCGCGATGGAAGGGCGGTAGGTCGACGAGTGAGCGAACCGAATCCGCTAGAATACTCGGCATACCGCCATCGGTCCAGACATCCTGGTGAGTTTGGCGTCGAGGGGCGGCTAAGGACAAGGCGATAGCGTACGCTTCGTCGTACGTGCAAATAGTCCTCACGAGTGTTCTCTCCAATCAGCAAGAGAAGGCGCCGGCTTCCCGACGCCCTCCATGTTTGTTCTGCTCCGTTACTGTTTTCCACGATGGTGCATGGCGTGGACGTTCACATCGCTCAGGGCGCAAGCTGGGACTGTGAAGCTTACGCCAACACGGCCTCAATGTCGTCGAGGATGTCGTCGTTCAACTTCACGCCGGCAGCCTTTGCGTTTTCTACCACTTGTTCTGGGCGGCTCGCACCGATGAGCGCGCTCGCGACGTTTGGTTGGCGAAGAATCCACGCGAGTGCGAGTTGAGGCAGGCTCAGTTCCGCCTTCGTCGCAATCGCCGACAGCTGTTCCACCTTGTCGAGCACTTCTTCCGTGAGCGATCCCTCGAGGAAGCGGTTAACACCTGGCGTAGCCGCGCGCGAACCTTCAGGAGCTGCAGACCCCTTGCGATATTTTCCTGTCAGCACGCCCTGTGCGAGTGGCGAGAAGACCACTTGCCCAATGCCCGCTTCTTCACAGATGGGGATGATGGCAGGTTCGATGTACCGTTCAAGCATGTTGTATACGGGCTGGCTAGCCGCGAACTTGTGCAAGCCAAGCTCCTTTTGGAGATGGACCCCTGCAGCAATTCGATCCGCCGACCACTCGCTGAGTCCCCCGTAGAGGACCTTGCCTTGCGAGATGAGATCGTCTAGAGCACGAAGGCTCTCCTCGAGATCGGTCTCCGCGTCGTAGCGATGGAAATAGAAGATGTCGACGTAGTCGACGCCAAGCGACTTGAGACTCTGCTCCACTTGCGACACGATGTGCTTGCGGCTGAGGCCTCTGTCGTTCGGGCCGTCGCCGACTGGCCAGAACGCCTTCGTCGTGATGACGTAGCTGTCACGCGCGTACGGCTTCAGGGCCTCTTGCATGACCTCTTCCGCGGCGTGCGGGCGAGCGCCGTACACGTTGGCGCAGTCGAAGTGGTTGATACCGAGATCGTAAGCTTGTTTCACACAGGCAATCGCCTGTTCCTTCTCGGTGACTGTACCGTATGTAAGCCAACTGCCTAGTGCAATTTCCGAAACTTTAAGACCACTCTTGCCAAGTCTGCGATACTCCATTTCGTCGACACCTCCACGGCTATTCTACTGAAGAAAGAGAAGTGCACGCAATGATGCGGGCGCTCTTTTTACAATCTCGTGGACAAACTTTGGTTGATGAGGGGCCTGTGGTAAGCTATGAAGACCGAGCGCACGTTTCTCACGCGAAGACGTGTAGCTTTTCATCCGCGAGGATGGCGCCGAATCAGTGATCGGCAGCATGAATGAGGTGAATCGATGGCAGAACAGAAGCAGTACAAACACGAACCAGAGATGCAACTGACCGAGGGAGCTCGGTACGAAGCGATTGTACATACGGGGCTCGGCGAGTTTACGATTGAACTCCTGGCGAACGAAGCGCCGAGAACGGTCAATAACTTTGTCTTTCTCGCACGCGACGGATACTTTAACGATGTCATTTTCCACCGCGTCATTCGCGAGTTTATGATTCAGGGCGGAGATCCGACGGGCACCGGACGAGGTGGTCCAGGGTACAGGTTTAAAGACGAATTGCCCCCTGCGCTGCCCTACGAACCAGGCGTCGTCGCGATGGCCAATGCGGGGCCGAACACGAACGGATCGCAATTTTTCATCTGCACTGGCGACATGAGTCGAAATCTGAATCAGCAGCCAAACTACTCGGTGTTTGGCAAAGTGAAGGCGGGCATGGAGACGGTCATGGCGATTGCGTCCGAACCGGTTCAGCGCAGTGCCATGGGCGAACCAAGCCAGCCGGTCAATCCTGTTCACATCCAATCTATCGAGATCGTGGAATACAACGCCTAGTTTTCGAACGCACATAGACATCGGTCCATCCGATCTTGACTCCTTCGCCGTAGAGTAAAGCAAACGCGCGAGGGAGGGGGATGGACATGTCAAATATCCGTGCTTTGGCTATGCAACACGTCGGTCGACCCGTCATCGTACACTCGACCTACGGGGTTCACCGTGGCATTTTGCATCACGTCGACGATCATGGGATGTACCTACAAACGACCGGTGCGTACCGACCCGTCAGCGCATCGCAGGAGGCGTCGGCACAAACACTGGGCTCGCTGAAGGGCCTTGATGTGGATGCACAGGAAGTCTTCTGGCCGCTCTTCTTTATTCCATTTGCCGCTGCACTCGCATTGAGTCCTTGGTATTGGTACTGGTGACGAATGTGGTGAGTCGCATGGGGCGATGCGTACGCTTTCAAGCGTGACGCACCCGTGGGACGTTGCGGAATAAGCGGTCTGGAAACCGCTTATTTCGCAATCCGAAATGGGTGCTGTCACGAGCGTTGTGGAAAGGGGGACAAGCTGTGTTAGCGAGAACGGCTTTTGTCACGTCCGCTGGAAAAGGACTCGGGCACGCGATGGTGCTCGCCCTCTCGAGAGCTGGGTGGAACGTCTCGTTTACCTATGGCGACAGTGAGGAAGAGGCCAAGCGCCTAGAAGCACAGATCACGGGCGCGGGGGGCGCTGCGCTGGCGCTTCACTGCGACCTGTTCGATCGCGCTTCCGTCCTGCAGGCGGTCAGTGCTGCGAAGCAGCGGTTTCAGTCCATCGATGCACTCGTTCACAACTTCGGTCCGTTTGTCTTCGAGCGCAAGCCGCTGGCCGACTACGACGAAGATATGTGGCAGCGTATGATGCACGGGAATCTCACCAATTTCTTTTGGCTGTACACCGAGATGGTTCACGACATGCGTTCGCGCCGCTTCGGCCGCTTTGTGACGGTGGGCTACGATGGCGCTGGCGAGGCTCGCGGATGGCGGTTTCGAGCTGCGTACGCGGCAGCCAAGGCGGGGTTGGCGGCCTTGACGAGATCCGTCGCACGGGAAGAGCGAACGTTTGGCATCACGGCTAACATGGTGTGTCCTGGGGATATTCGGGGCACAGATAAGATGAAGATGTTCGACGACGTGACTGGTCAGGTGACAGATGAAGGCCTTCGTCCGGCAGTCGGTGAAGATATCGCGCGGGCGGTCGCTTGGCTGTGCCATGCGGACAGTCAAGAAGTCAACGGAACGGTGCTGGAAATTACAGGGGCTCGCGAGATCCTGGCTCGCGATACGCTTGGAGGGACCAATCGGGCGGGGGACAGGGACTAGACCACTTCCCAAGTTCCCCCGATTGGACTCATTCTCGTTCAAGTTCGTCTGTTTCAGATGTGCGCTTCATCGTCTTGCGAACCGCGCTGGTCACACGCCACGTGAGATAGAGGGCAAACATGACGGCGAGCGCGAAATAGATTTCACTCTGACGCACAAGCAACCTCCTAGCGTACAATCGGGACTAGAGTCACTGCTGTACGCTAATTCTTCCGTTTTTTGTCTCCAGATATACAGAGATGAACGATGAAGTCTCCTCCGGCTCTTGTTTGAGACGAAATGTACACGAATTCGGACGGTGCTCCGAGTCGTACACGACGTCGAGGTCCGGGTGCGTTACCTGAACCGTCCCCCCACCGGACAATGCTTTCCCGCGAACGGCTCTGTCGCTTTGCAGCCCCCGAAGTTGAATCGTCCCGTTTTTCGACTCCGCGTAAAGTTCATTCGTACTGGTTTGCACCGCGTCATGCAGCTGAATCGATCCGTTTTGCGACGTTGCCCTGACGACTTCCGCTTTGGCGTGGTGCACGTGAATCTGCCCGTTGGTCGTATCTAGTTCTACGGTTTGGACCTCGGCGCGATGGACGAAGATGTCGCCATTGCGGGAGTGAATGACGAGGTGTTGCAGGTGATCGGGCACGTAGAGGTCGATCCGGCCGCCTGCCACGCGCGCACCGTCGACGCGATGAAGGAAGCGCAGATCCACTTCTTGCCCCAGTTCTGTCACCTGGATAGCCTGCTCGAGCAGTTCTCGCGCCTTGTCTTGCTCATCGGCGCGGACGTCGGCCTGCACGTACATTCGGATGTGAGGGCCCGACCAGCGCTCGACGCGGATTCGCCCGGTGGTGGTCTCGACGCGCAGCGCCTTCATGTTGGGTGAGAACGCTCGTTCCACGGACGCGGCGATGTGGTCTCCAAACGACAGATTGGAGAGGTTGGTCTCAAGTCCGCGGCGCAATTCGGTCATACTTTGGGCAATCACGCTCGACAATTGTGACCCGATACCCTTCAGGTCGCCAGCCGCCTTGTCCCAGGTCGCCTTCGCATCCGATTTTCCTTTGGTTTTGTCGGTAAGCGCCTCAAGTAATAAATCCGCTTGTTCAGCAGTGAGTTTTCCTTCGGCAACTAGTTCGAGAATTTTTAATCGCTCGTGCATGACGTCAACCCTTTCGCAGTTTTTCGAGTGTCTCTTCAAAACTGAGTTCACCGTTCTCAAATTGTAGAATCGCGTCCAGGCCGGCAGACGGCTCATCCGACTTAGACGGCGCATAACCGAGGCTTTGCACGACTTCGTCGAGACGGGCGCGTACCGTTGGGTAGGAGACGCCGAGCTCCCGCTCGACTTCGCGAATGTTCCCGCGACACTTCAAAAACACCTCGACAAACGCAAGCTGTGAGACGGGCAAGTGGAGAATTGGGCTCACGGAAAAGTGACCCTGAACGCGGGTGTCACAGACAGGACACTGTAGTTCAGTCACCTGCATCGCAGACTCGCAAGCTGGACAGCGCAGCGGAATGTTTGCCACTGATCACATCGCTCCTTATAAATGTTTAATTTAACATTAACATATTCAATGTTTTGATGAAAATCGATTACAAAAAGGAAAGCGCAAAAATTTTCCGACGGTGGATGACGTTTATGACATAATAGACCTACGGAGGGGTGTGCCCATGGAAGTTACTTCAATCGGAGTTGTGGGCGCTGGGTTGATGGGCCGCGGAATTGCGCAGGTCGCTGCCATGAAGGGGTATGACGTCTACTTGTACGACGTAGACCCTGCAGTAGTCGACAACGCGCTATTCCAGATCGGTCAACGCCTGGCATCAGAGGCCCGCAAAGCGCGGATCTCACAAGATGAAAGCGAATTGGCGATCCGGCGCATTCGAGCGTGCACGGACTTATCTGATTTCGTCGGTGTTCATTTGGTCATCGAAGCGGTCCCGGAAAAGATGGAGCACAAACAGGCGGTGTTTCGAAGACTGAGCTCGATTTGCTCGCCGCGTACCATCTTTGCGACCAATACTTCAGGGTTGTCCATCACGGAGATGGCAAGTGTGACGGACAGGCCCGAGTCGTTTCTCGGCATGCACTTCTTTCATCCGGTGCCCGTCATGAAGCTGGTCGAAATCATCCGCGGGAGCGAAACGGAAGAGGAGGCGGTCGACGCCGCCAAGACGGTGTGTGAACGACTTGGGAAACGCGTGATTGAAGTCGGTGAGTCACCTCTTTTTGTCGTCAACCGGATTTTGGTTCCGATGCTCAACGAAGCCATCTTCGCACTTCAAGAGGGCCTTGCTACTCCGGAGGACATCGATACAGGGATGATGCTCGGAGCCAATCATCCCATTGGTCCGCTTGCACTTGCGGACATGGTGGGGCTGGACACGCTGCTCGACACGTCGCTGACGCTCTTGTCTGAGACAGGCGATACGAAGTACCGCCCGCCTCAGTTGCTGCGGCAAATGGTGCGCGCCGGAAAACTAGGGCGCAAGTCGGGTGTTGGATTTTACGATTACCGCGATTGAACGGCTGTTCTATTGATTTAGTCGCGAGCGCCGGTATGTTTCCAAGTCTCGTAGGTGGCTTGCATGGAAGCGGCGGATCGCTGCAGTGCTTCGCGTTCGTCGGCGTCGATAGGCAGTTCGAGCACGCCCTCGATGCCGGCTCGCGAGATGCGTACAGGCAGTCCAATGAAGACGTCTTCCGGAAGCCCGTAGGCGCCGCCGCTTCGCACGGAGATGGGCCAGATTTGACTGAACGGTGAATGTAACGCATCGATCATCGCGACGACGGCGTATGCCGGTGTGACGGCAGCTCCGTGCGTCTTGAATTTCTCCATAATTTCCCCACCGCCAAAGCGGGTGCGCTCGACTGCATCCGCCCAAGCTTCCTCCGACAGCAAGTGGAGTGCGGGTACGCCGTTGACCGCCGCGAGTTGTCGAATTGGTACCATGTGATCGCCATGTCCGCCCAGTACCATCGATTGAACTTGCTTGTGGCTGACGCCTGCCAGACGGCTGATCTGATGCGATAGTCGCGCACTGTCGAGGATCCCGCCTTGTGCCATCACGCGATGTGCTGGAAACCCTGTCTCCTCGAAGACGATGCGGGCCAAAATGTCCGCAGGATTGGTCAGGACGATGACGGTTGCATTTGGGGCGAAGGCAGCTATGGAACGGCTGATTTGCTGCATCACCTGCGCGTTTGTAGCGATGAGGTCCTCCCGGTTGAGCCCCGGTTTGCGGCCGATGCCAGCGGTGATGACCACCACGTCTGCTCCCGTCGCGAGCGCGGCGTCGGATCCGCCCAGCACCTGCGTATCGGAACCGACAAGCGCCCCAGACTGCCAGATATCCAGCGCCTTACCCTCGGCCATGTCGCGCTGCACGTCAATGAGTGACACCTCTTCATATCCACGCTCCACGAGCAGCTCAGCTATCTCACCGCCGGTTCCACCCGCCCCAAAAATACTCACTTTCGTTGAATGCATAAGTTGTTCTCCTCCAATCCAAGCGCTCTATGAACAGCAAATGCGAAAATTAGCTCGATGGTCATTCGAAGGCGGTTAGGTCGACAAGGAGATCAGACCTTGTTTCCTCCAACCTTTTGGATATAAATTGTTGACTCGACCGGGGACCGCCTTTGCAAAGCCCAGACACAGACCTGCGTGCTCCATTGCGACGTAGCCGCGGAGCCCTTCGTCATTGGCGAGCGCATCGCCCGCCATGTAGCGAATGGCCGCCTGTTCGTCGAGAGGTTTCACATTGAAAAAGTGTTTCGGCAAGCCGCGTAAAGCTAGCCCGTGGAGTGGCTCGATCCGGTTGCCCTCGCGCCGAGCAAGCGGCGTTCCCGGGCGCAACACGCGAATGCCGTCGACCGCGAGGCCCGCGAGTTCGTCGCTGAAATAGATGTCCTTGTGTAGAATCGGCGTTTTGATAGCGTTGTCCGGACACTCGTACACCTCTGCCAGCCAGTTCTGCCAGTCCTTCGTTCCCGTTCCTCTCGCGCCGCCAACGCTTCGCCCCTCTCCTCGGCGTTCGCGGCCAGAGCGCGAACGCCGGCCACCATCCAAAGAGGCATAAGCGTTCGTTGTGGCACTCTCTGGTTTGCGCAACCGAGCGACGAAATGACCTTCACCCTCCGCCAAATGCGGCCAAAGCCGCCGCGTCTTGGAGAGTGCGATGCGACCGTCGGCGAAGTCCGGACGCCCGGGGCTCCAGAGCGGCCAGTTCGGGAGCTCCTCGACGACGAGTCCAAGCTCGTCCTCCATCCAAGCGACGATTTGTTCGTTCTCCATCGGGTTGAACGTACACGTGGAGTAGATGAGGCGGCCGCCGGGCAAGAGCATCTTTACAGCGGATCTGAGGATGTCTTTTTGCCTCGCTGCACAGGCGGCCGGTGCGTCTTGTGACCATTCTCGCGCGGCTTCTGGGTCTTTGCGGAACATCCCCTCTCCGGAGCAGGGCGCATCGACGAGAATGGCGTCAAATGAGGCGGGCCACGCCTTCGCCAAAGCTCCCGGAGACTCGTTCGTCACGGCGGCTGCGGCGCCCATCCGTTCGAGGTTTTCCGCGAGAATTTTCACTCTCGTGGGATGGATTTCATTCGCCACCAGGCGGCCGAGGTTGTTCATCAACCGCGCGATGGCCGTCGATTTGCCACCAGGTGCAGCGCAGAGGTCAAGAACGCGCTCCCCTGGCTTGGGGTCGACCGCGAGCGCCACCGCCATCGCAGACGGTTCCTGAATGTAAAAAGCGCCGGCTTCGTGGTAAACCGTCTTGCCCAGGACAGATTCCTCATCCATGTAAAAACCGAACGGCATCCAGGGTACTTGGCCCTGCAGATGGCGCGATACCGCTTGCAATATGGGGGGGCGCGACGGATCGTCGGCGCGAACGGACCAGCGATCGATGCGCACTCCTCTTTGCGGGGTGCGGTCGTACGAGGCTTCGAACTCGGGCCAAGCGGTGCCGAGCAATGGTTTCATCATGTCGACGAATGCGTTTGGAAGCTGCAATTCGTTCTGTCCCTTCTCTATCAGCGTGGTCGTGCATCCGTTTTAGGATACCACGCGGCGCCTCGCCAATGAAAAGGTGCGGGTCGGGGCCGATGGTCGATTTGGCGGCTTCGGGATTGCGCGTTTGAGTGGAGGTCTGTATATTGGTACGGGGCGAAGCCCAATCATCTGACTACCACGTCATGGTACTTCATGTTATAGAGAGGATTGAATCAGATGTTGACACAACCGACGAAAGAATTGATCACGGTCCCAAACCCGCACCCAAATCGCGTCTACACGGTGGAAATGGATTGCGCGGAGTTTACGACGCTCTGCCCAATGACAGGGCAGCCCGACTTCGCTACCATTTACGTAGAATATCAACCTGCGCAAAAGCTTGTCGAGCTGAAGTCTTTGAAACTTTATCTGTGGAGTTTCCGCAACGAAGCGAACTATCACGAGGATTGCGTGAACCGCATTCTCAACGATTTCGTCGCGGCGAGTGAGCCTCGCTATGCAAAAGTGGTCGGAGATTTCACCATTCGCGGCGGGATTCATACGAAAGTGACTGTCGAGTACACCGCGTAAGCCAGGGACGATGAGGAAGGGGCCTTCCCCAGAGCTGATCCGAACGTGGACGGGTTCTGGGGGAGGCCCTTGTCTGTTGCAGCGAGGAACGATCCCGCTCGGGACGCCCGCCCGTCGCAATCCAAGGAACAAGAGTGACTAATCCGGCATTTCCTCCGACGGCTTGTGCGTTACGACGGAAGCGATGCGATTCTCGTCGTCGACGAAGACGACCTTTGCCTCGAGCGCTGCCCACTCGTCATCGTCCATCCACCCGATGGACAACACGATGATCTTATCGCCTGGCTGAAACAGCCGAGCCGGCGGGCCGTTCAAACAGACCGCACCACTGCCCTCTCCGCCGGCGATGGCGTAGGTCTGCCACAGTTGACCGTTCGACAGATTCGTGATTTGGACCATCTCGTACGGATGGATGTCAGCGGCTTGCATGAGCAGCGGATCGAGTGTGATGCTCCCCATATAGTTCAAGTCCGCCTGAGTCACCGTCAGTCTGTGCAATTTCCCCTTACATATTTTGCGAAGCACGGCGCAAACAGCCTCCTTGTTGCATAGCGCTGCCCGGACGCCTGAAGCCACCTTCTGGCGGCTCTAGACTGGTGCATTGACGCCACGTAGTCAACTCCACATATACTGTGCTGGGCATTGCATCGAGGTGATGAAATCGTGGCAGGTTCGGCAGGATTTATCGGTGTAGCAACAACCGCTTTGCCAAAAAGGCGATCGATTGGGGAAAGGCGGATCACCCGCCCGTCGATGCAGTATATTCGGCTAGCGGAGAACGCATTCGCCCGCGGTGTGACACTGTATTTGTTTCATCCTCATCAGGTCGACTGGGGAAAGGGGAAAGTTCGTGCGTGGATGCCAGAAAATCTGGCTCGTCCACGAGGAAACTGGATCGTCAAAATGGAGCGGTTGCCAGACGTCGTCTACGAGAACGTCTACGTCCATCTCGCTATGCAAGGGTACACGAGCGAACTGCGAAAAGCGATGAGAATGCGTAAGATCCCGCTGTACAATCCGGTGCTGCCTGGGAAATGGCGAATGGTCGAGGTGTTGCGAGCAAACAACATGTCGGACTTCACGCCGCAAACTGAACACCTTCGGAGTGCGAAACAGGCCATCGAGCGACTCAATCAGTGGAACGTCGTCTACGTCAAGCCGATCGGAGGTTACGGAGGTATGGACGTCGCCCGCGTGGAGCGCCTGGGAGCAGGCCGCTACCGAGTGGGTACGGACAGGACGAAATCCCAGACCGCACACGTGCGGATGACGATGACGGAAGCGGAACTGCGCAAGTGGATCGGAACGCGCCTGCGCAAACCCCAGATTATCCAACGCGGGCTCCGCCTCATCTCGGTGGGTGGGCGCAAGGTCGATTTTCGCGTTGTCCTGCATCGGGATGGTGCTGGGGAATGGCAACTGATCGGAATTGTGCCGAAGATGGCGGCAAGGGATGGCGTCGTGACGAACATCATCGCAGGCGGTGAGCGAACCGACGTCGAGCAGCTCAGCGCTCTCGCCGAGCGCGAAGGCAAGCGACTCCCGTTGGCGGAGCTCGAGCGCAAGGCGAAGCAAATCGCCGGCATCCTGTCGAAGCGCTATCCGACAATGGGGCTTGTCGGCTTCGATATGGCGGTCGAGGAAGATTTGACGGTGTCGATGATCGAAATGAATCCCAAGCCAGCGCGGTCGCTTCTGTCGAAGGCGATGTTGGAGCGCCTCGCCAAACACACGGTGGGTTTCGCGACGTACTTGGCGAAGCGTCGTACGAATCTGTCGTCGCTCGCGTCGAGTGGCGCGATGGCGGACGAGGTTTCACAGTTACTGTAAATGAGCTGGCCGCCGATCGCCATGCCTTGGCCTGTGCACCTGGCGGCTCGAGCTCGTGGTTGTCTCGCGACTACGGTGTCCCGCGGGCACCCGTCTGGCGGTTGCATGGACGAGCCCGCCTCACCCAGCAAACGGCATACGACCCCAAAAGAAATGTTTCGGTTCCGCATGCGGGAATCTAGCGGTAGTCGCACATGGGAAGAAAGTGCTATTTTTATTTGTGTTAGCGCTTACAACGTGATGTCCGCCGCGTTCTGTATTTCTTTCCGAGCGGCGAGCGGCGCAGGCAACCTCTGAAGCGCTCGCCTCTCGTGCGCTGATCGCTTAGTCGTTGAGTTCGCCACTGGATCAGATGGTTATCACCTTGGGGGAGTGTGGCTGATGAAAACACAGGTGGGCATTATCGGAGCGGGGCCTGCTGGCTTGATGCTCGCACATTTACTCCACCGGCGCGGGATTGAATGCATCGTGTTAGAGCATCGCTCACGCAAGGACATCGAGGAGACGATTCGAGCGGGGGTGCTCGAGCAGGGAACTGTCGACCTGATGCGAGAGCTTGGTCTCGCTGACAGACTGCTCGCGCAAGGACAGGCGCATCACGGCTTTGAATTGCGCTTTGGCGGCGTGAGCCATCGCGTCAACATGTCGGAACTGACGGGTGGAAAGCACGTCACGGTGTACGCCCAGCACGAAGTGATCCGAGATTTGGTGGGCGGGTGTGAGCGGTGTGGAATTCCCATCTACTTCGAGGTCTCTCAAGTCTCGTTGGAGGCTGTTGAGATGAGCCCCGTCATTCGCTTTGTTCACCGTGGGGCGAGGCGGCAGATAACTTGCACTGCGACTTTATCGCTGGTTGCGACGGATTTCACGGACCGAGTCGACGAACGATACCTAGCCAGTTGCGAATGGAGTACCAGAAGGCGTACCCGGTTGCCTGGCTCGGCATCTTGACAGAAGCCCCGCCGTCGAATGCGGAACTAATCTACAGCAGTCACGAGCGCGGGTTTGCACTGGTAAGCACGAGGTCGCCCGAGATTCAGCGCATGTACGTGCAGGTGGATGCGACTGATCACATCGACGCTTGGTCCGACGAGCGGATATGGAGTGAATTGCACGCGCGGTTGGCGGGAACCGACGGGTTCCGCCTGATCGAAGGGCCGATCGTTCAGAAGAACATCGTACCCATGCGCAGTTTCGTGTGTGACCCGATGCAGCACGGCCGCCTGTTTCTCGCTGGGGACAGCGCGCATATCGTGCCGCCGACCGGAGCGAAGGGATTGAACCTCGCCGTTTCCGACGCGCGCGTGCTGGCCGAGGGGATGGCGCAGTTCTATCAGACGAATAGCTGCAGTCTGCTCGGTGAGTACACCGCCATCTGTCTTCGCCGCGTTTGGAAGGCACAGCGGTTTTCCAACTTGATGACGTCGATGCTGCACCGCTTCGCTGACCACACGGCGTACGAGCGCAGGGTGCAGTTGGCGGAACTGGACTATCTCACGTCCTCGCGCGCCGGGCTGACCACATTGGCAGAAAATTATGTGGGGTTGCCGATTGAATGGGGACCGCGCTGAATCGGCGACCTCATGATCGGCGGCGTTCGTAGTATCCGAGTCGACTCGAGATCTCCGCCGCGATGCCGTGCAAGGTTCGCGCGAGCGACTGCATCTTGGTCTCCGTGAAGCGCTCGGCCGGTCCCACCACGGTGACCGCGCCGATGACGGCCCGCGTATAATCGCGGATGGGAACCGCTACGGAGTGCACGCCATCGCGCAGTTCCCCTCGGCTCATCGCGTACCCGTCCTCGCGAACTTGCGTGAGCGACCGCGAGAGCTCCTCGGGGTCGGTCAAGGTATTTGGCGTGGCCTTTTCGAGTCCGCGCCGCAGCACTTCTTCGATAAACTCCGGTGGCTGGTGTGCCAAGATCGCCTTGCCCGAGCTCGTGCAGTGCAGGGGATTTTTGCGGCCCAAGTGCGTGAGGATCTGAATCGGGTGCTTGCATTCGAGCTTGCTGACATACACCGTGGAATAGTCTTCGAGCACGGCTAAATGGACGGTTTCGTCGAAGCGGTTGACAAACGATTCAAGCAGGTGCTGGCCCTCGCGATAGATTTCGAGGTTGGACATGATAATGCCGCCCAGGCTGAGCACAGATAGCCCGAGCCGATAGCGATGTGTGCGTTCGTCTCGGCGGACAAACCCTTCCTCGGCCAATGTCGTCATGACTCGATGCACCGTGCTCTTGGACAGTTGCAGTTCCTCTGCGATCTCAGTGATGCCCTTTTCGGGCCGATCCATGGTGAAGCAGTTGAGCACGTGCAAGGCGTTTTTCAGGGATGATAGGGTACGGTAGTCGTGCATCTGAGTCTCCATCAATCACACTGCCCTCTACTGTATATTTCGATTTATTCGAGAGTTGTTCCGCATACAAGAACCGAGCTATTTTGAAACCGGTTACTCAATGATAGCATTTTTCTAAGCCGAATGTTGAAGCCATCAATTGGGTTGCGGGATTGAACGAACCCTGTTGCCATTTGCGAGAGGAGGAAATCTGATGAGTTTGGAATTGGCGATGATCTCGCCGCACACGCCGCGAATTTGCCATCAGGACAGGGTGCCGGAGTTCCAAAAGGATATGGTGCAAGCGATGTACGAAGCGGCGAACGTGATCGACAGCGTGAACCCCGATGCCATCGTGCTCGTGTCCTGCCACTGGATGTCCAGCTTCTTTCATTATGTAGATGCGACCGACCGCCACAAGGGCATTTTAACGGCGTTCGAATGTCCAGATTTGATCACGGACGTTCCATATGATCACCCTGGTGATTCGGCGCTCGCCATGGAGTTTGTCGAGGCCGGGAAGGCGGCTGGCCTGTCGGTTGTCGGCATCAACGACCCGACTTACGTGTGGGATTACGGCACGGTTGTCCCTCTGCGCTACTTGTTGAAACGAACGGATATCCCCATTGTCGACTTGTCTGTGTGCTGGGCTGCTTCCCTTGAGGAGACCGTGGAATGGGGGAGGGCGATTGGCGAAGTGATTCGCAATTCGCCAAAGCGAATCGTGTTCGTTGCCAGTGGCGCATTGGCGCACAATTTGGGCCGCCGTCCAGACCTCTGGCCGAATCTGACCGAACAGACGCTTGATCGCGAGTTTTGCAACCACTTGGTTAACGGCGACCGAAAATCCGCGTTGGACATGTTGCCGTCTTACGCCAAAGCGGCGGGCGTGGAGTCGGGCGGTCGACACGTCGCGATGCTCTTGGGCGTCCTTCAAAGCGACTTCCGCGGCGTTCTGCACGGATACGGGCCGTCGTCCGGCTCAGGCAACCCAGTCTTGACGATCCGTCACGCGAGTTAAACGAAGGCTTGCGGATCAGCCACCTTCCAGTCTATTCATAGACATCAATCGCTCCGTTTGGGGTGTAGGAGAGAGGTCAGAGATATGGAACAGGTATTGCATTTTATCGACGGTAAGTTTGTGCCATCTGCGGATGGTCGCACGTTTGACAATATCAATCCGGCTACTGGGGAGAAGATCGGCACTGTCGCAGAAGGGAGTGCCTTCGAGATCAACCAAGCGGTCACGGCGGCGCGCCGCGCGTTTCAGACGTGGGGCAAGACGTCGGCGGCCGAGCGGTCGGCAGTGCTGAATCGCATCGCTCAACTGATGGAAGAGCGACTAGAGGAGCTCGCGCTGCTAGAGACGATGGACACCGGCAAGCCCTTGTCGCTGTCCAAGAGCTTGGATATTCCGCGCGCCGCGTACAACTTTCGGTTTTTCGCGGATTTCGTCAAAGGGTTGTCGACGGAGTGTTTCGAGATGGAGGGCGTGGCGCTCAACTACGCCTTGCGGCGGCCTGTCGGGGTAGCAGGACTGATTTCCCCCTGGAACTTGCCACTTCTCCTGTTGACGTGGAAAGTTGCGCCTTGTCTCGCTGCAGGCGATACGTGCGTCATCAAGCCCGCGGAGTTGACGCCCATGACCGCCACGGTGCTGGCAGAAATATGCAAGGAGGCTGGCTTGCCGGATGGCGTGCTCAACGTCGTGCACGGCTTTGGGCCAGACGCCGCGGGATCTGCGCTCACAGAACACCAAAACGTCGACCTGATCTCGCTCACCGGTGAGACGTCGACGGGGCGCGCGGTGATGAAGGCGGCCTCGGCGACGCTCAAGGGGTTGTCGTTCGAACTGGGCGGCAAGAACCCGAATCTCATCTTCGCCGATGCAGATCTCGACGACGCCATCGAGACGACGCTCCGATCGAGCTTCGCCAATCAAGGCGAAGTGTGTCTCTGTGGTTCCCGCATCTACGTGGAGCGCCCCATCTACGACACGTTTGTCGAACGATTCGCAGCCAAAGCGAGCGAACTGGTCGTCGGAGATCCGTTGGATCCCAAGACGAATGTCGGATCGCTCATCAGTCAGGAGCACCTGGAGCGCGTCGAGGGGTTCATCGAGCGAGCCGTCCAGGAGGGAGGACGCGTCATCCTCGGCGGCAAGCGCCCGGAACATCTGAGCAGAGGCGCCTTCCTCGAACCGACCATCATCGTCGACGTCGATTCCTCGTGTGAGATCACGCGGCAAGAAGTATTCGGCCCCGTGGTGACCATCCAACCGTTTGATACGGTCGAAGAGGTGATTGAAATCGCCAACGACACGAGTTACGGACTGAGTGCGACGGTTTGGACGACCGATTTGAAGCGAGCCCATCGCGTCGCTGGGGCGTTGGAGGCAGGTATCGTCTGGGTCAACACGTGGTTCCTGCGCGACCTCCGGACGCCGTTCGGCGGTTCCAAGCAAAGTGGCATTGGCCGCGAGGGTGGCGTTCACTCGTTCGAATTTTTCTCGGAACTCAAGAATATCTGCATCAAGTTGTAACTTGCAACGCGCGTGCAGGTGTCATCGTACGAATGCGAAGGAGGAGGGCCCTGTGTCGATAGGGACATCATCGAGATACGCGGAGAGACTTTTTCAGGCCCAACAAAATCTGTCACCGATTCCACCCATCACGAGTGAAGGCGCCGAGATAACCATGGAAACGGCGTATGCCATCCAATTGCACAACGTGGAGAGGCGCCTCGCGGCTGGCGACCGAGTGGTCGGTCACAAAATTGGCCTGACGAGCAAACCGATGCAGGCGATGCTTGGTGTCGATGAGCCGGATTTCGGCCACCTATTCGCCTCCATGCAATACCAGTCCGGGGACACCGTGGATTATCCCCTGATTCAGCCTCGCGTGGAGCCTGAGTTGGCCTTCTTGTTACAGGATGATTTAATCGGACCGAACGTGAGTGTTCAGGATGTATTGCGAGCCACGCGATACGTGTTGCCTGCGATTGAGATCATCGACAGCCGCATCGCCGACTGGCGAATTCAGTTGGCGGACACCATTGCCGACAACGCTTCCCTGGGCTGTTTCGTTCTAGGCGACGCGGTTCGCGCTCCGGAAGAGGTCAACCTCACG
The DNA here is from genome assembly GCA_029166985.1 of Alicyclobacillus fastidiosus. GTDB lineage: Bacteria > Bacillota > Bacilli > Alicyclobacillales > Alicyclobacillaceae > Alicyclobacillus > Alicyclobacillus fastidiosus_A. The sequence goes on from CP119138.1 coordinate 1,751,130, forward strand.
ACTATCGGAGGTGTTCTGCGAGTCAACGGGGCCATTGTGCAGACCGGGGCTGGCGGCGCCGTCATGGGACATCCAGCTGCAGCGGTAGCTTGGCTGGCCAACAAGCTATCCTCCCTTGGGACTGAACTGAAGGCGGGCGAGGTCATCCTCTCCGGGGCGATCAGCGCGGCTGTGACGGTCCAACCGGGGGATCGCGTTTCGCTCTCGTTTGGCCCGCTCGGCAAAGTGGATTTGATGATGAAGGCGTAGCGACGGCGAAGACCTTGTCCTGCCGTGTACGCGTTCGGATATGGGGGGAAACCTGATGGCGAAGTTGAAAGCGATGATCGTCGGTTCGGGAAATATCGGAACCGACTTGATGATCAAGTTGAAGCGGAGCGACTGGCTTGAACCGGCGTGGATGATCGGGATCGATCCGGCCTCCGATGGATTGAAGAGGGCGAAGGCGGCTGGACTTGAAGTGTCTGCCGAAGGGCTGCAGGCGGTCTTGGCAGCCGGTGCTCGACCAGATGTGGTGTTCGATGCCACGAGTGCCAAGGCACACGTGAGACACGCAAAGTTGCTCCGGGAGGCCGGAATCCAGGCCATCGACTTGACGCCAGCGGCTCGCGGTCCATACGTCATCGCTGCCGTCAATCTCGAGGAGCACCTCGAGTCGGAAAACGTCAATATGGTGACGTGCGGCGGACAGGCGACAGTGCCGATCGTGCACGCGGTCAGCCGCGTCGTCGGCGTCAGCTACGGGGAGATCGTCGCAACTATCGCTAGCAAGAGTGCTGGCCCGGGGACGCGCCAAAATATCGACGAATTTACGGAGACGACATCGAGGGCGATTGAGACCATTGGCGGTGCCAAAAAGGGTAAGGCTATCATCATTCTCAATCCTGCTGATCCGCCTATCCTCATGCGCGACACGATTTACTGCCTAATGGAGGACAGCGGCCCGGCGGTTTATCAGAAAGTCGAGGAGTCCATTCATCAGATGGTTGCGCATGTGCAAACATACGTGCCTGGATATCGCTTGAATCGGGATCCGATCTTCAAAGACAACATGGTCAGCGTATCCATCGAAGTCGAGGGACTCGGGGACTATCTGCCCGTCTACGCTGGAAATCTCGACATCATGACCGCGGCGGCGGTGAAGTTTAGTGAAGAGTACGCGAAACATCAATCGCCTGTGCACAAGTGAGGAAGGATGGTCGTGCAATGAAATACAAAATATCGCTCACTGACGTCACCTTGCGTGACGGGATGCATGCGGTCAGACATCAGTTCAGCGTGGATGACGCTTCGGCGATTGCGGGCGCACTCGATGGCACGGGCGTCGCGCTGATTGAGGCCACGCATGGCGACGGGCTGGGCGGCAGCTCGGTTCAGTATGGATTTTCCAAGGAGACCGAGGAGGACTATTTGCGGGCGGTCTGTGACACCGTGAAGGCTGCGCGCGTGGCGGCGCTCTTGCTGCCGGGCATCGGGACGATGTCGGAACTGAAAAAGGCGGTCGAATGGGGGATTCGGGCTGTTCGAGTCGCGACCCATTCGACGGAAGCCGACATTGCGGAGCAGCACATCGGGGAGGCCCGTAAACTCGGTTTGGATACGGTTGGCTTTCTGATGATGTCTCACATGACGTCTGTCGACACGCTCGTCGAAGAGGCCAAGAAGATGGAGTCGTACGGGGCGCATTGCGTCTATATCGTCGACTCCGCCGGTGCTATGCTGATGGACGAGGTTCGAGCGAAGGTCTCGGCGCTGCGCAATGCCTTGTCGCCAGAGGTGCAGGTCGGGTTCCACGCCCACAACAATTTGGGCGTTTCCGTGGCTAACTCCATCGCTGCCGTCGAGGAAGGGGCTTATCGCATCGACGCCAGTCTGGCGGGACTCGGTGCGGGTGCTGGAAACACGCCGCTCGAAGTCTTCGTGGCGGCGTGTGAGAAGCACGGCATCGATACCGGCGTCCAACTGTACCCGGTGATGGACGCGGCGGAAGAGGTGGTCCGTCCGCGGATGCATCGTCCAATCGTCACCGATAAGATCAGTCTCACGCTGGGGTACTCCGGCGTCTATTCCAGCTTCCTGCTTCACGCGTTTCGGGCGGCCGAACAATTCCAGGTCGACCCGCGCGACGTGCTCGTGGAACTCGGTCGGCGCAAGGTTGTCGGCGGGCAGGAGGACATGATTGTCGACGTGGCGTACGAGCTTTCCAAACAGGTTTGATGGGAGTTGTGGAATGTGACCTTTGAGACGATTGCAAACGAATTGTATGACCATCAGACATCTGCCGAGGAACTCGAGAAGCTCACGCTTCGTTACGACGGGCTCAGCGTGGAGGATGCGTACCAGATTCAAGATTTGGTGATGGAGCGGTATATGCGCGGAGACGACCGGTTGATCGGCTGGAAAATGGGTTTGACGAGCAAGGCCAAACAGCAGTCGGTCGGCGTGGACGAGGCGATTTACGGACATCTGTTGAAGTCGATGGAATTGCATATCCCCGAGGTGTCTCTAGAGGGGCTCATTCACCCGCGCGTGGAGCCAGAACTTGCGTTTGTGTTGAAGCGCCCGCTGGAGGGCCCGGATGTCACGCCTCGCGACGTCTGGCTCGCCACGGAATGTATCATGCCTGCCATCGAAGTCATCGACAGCCGATATAAAAATTTTTCGTTCACGTTGGTCGATGTGATTGCGGACAACGCATCTAGCGCCAAATTCTATGTTGGACCACAGGCTTTTTCACCGTACCAGTTCCAATGGGAAGGTGTTGGTGTGGTGATGAAGCAAAATGGAGCAGTCGTGCAGACTGGCGCAGGTGCGGCGGTGCTTGGGCATCCCGTGCACTCTGTGGTTGAACAAGTACGCATGTTGAGTCGAGTCGGCAAGCGGGTTGAGGCGGGCATGCTGGTGCTCACCGGAGGTATCACGGAGGCCATTCACATCTATGAAGGGGACTCCATCTGCGTCGAGTTTGACGGTCTGGGTGAGTTGAATCTGTCCGTGCGCGCCTAAAGGTGCTAGAGAGGGGGAGAAGTGGATGCCGCTGATTCAGATGAGCATCATCGAAGGAAGGCCGCCTGAGGTCAAAAAGGAATTGATTCGCGAAGTGACAGATGCCGTCGTGCGAACCCTGGGCGCCAAGCCGGAGGCGGTTCGCGTCCTCCTGTATGAAGTGCCGCCCGAACACTGGGGCGTTGGCGGTGTGTCGAAGGCGGATGAACAAGATTCGTAAGATGAGGGGAGACGGGAGTTACCATGTTTGATGTCCACTCGCATTTTGTGCCGAGACGCGTCTTGGAGTGGCTCGAGTTGAACCAGGCACGGGTGCCGATGACGCTTGATGAACGAGTTCCAGGCAAAGATCCATTTCTGACCGTGAATGACAAATGGAGCTTTGAGCTCAAGCGAACGTTTTTCGATCCCGCCGCCTACCTGGCGGAACAATCTGCAGCGGGCATCAAACATACCTTGGTCTCACCCATCCCGCAACTCTTTCTGTACGATTTCTCCGCAGACATCACGACAGCCGTCAGTGAACTGTACAACGGCGAACTCGCGGCGTGGGTGCAGTCGCACGATGAAAGACTTTCCGGCTTGGGGACCATCCCGTTAAATGCGCCAGAACAGGCCGCGCAGACGTTAGAGACTGCGCTCGATTTGGGACTTAAAGGGGTCATCATCGGTCCCGGCCATCAGGGGATACCGCTCAGCGACGAGCGATTTCGTCCGGTTTGGCAAAAGGCCGACGATGCGGGCGCCATTGTCTTTATCCATCCTCTGTTAAACGATGACCCGCGGATTCAACGCCTCATGATGCCAAATTTAATCGGCGTTCCCTGGGAGACGACGATTTGTGCGCTCGATCTCATCTTGGGTGGCGTGTTAGATCAATATCCAAACGTAAAAGTTCTGCTTGCTCACGGCGGTGGGTTTCTGCCCTATCAGGTAGGGCGCCTTACTCAAGGTTACTCGGTGTGGCCCGCTGTCCGAAACACGATTCAGGAGTCTCCCGCTGAATACCTGCGCCGCTTTTGGTACGACAGCGTGCTCTGGGACGAGCGCTCGCTCAAATACCTTCAGAGTGTGGTGGGGTTGGAACGAGTTTTACCGGGATCGGATTACCCGTTTGATTTACGCGTTTGGCCGCCGATGCTGGAGAATGAGGACGCGGTGCAGGCATTCTTGAACATTTGATCGGCAGTCAAGCCGAACTTATGGATTCACAAGGAAACCAGTAGCTACTACAAGGCCACCCGATTCAACTCCCAGGGCCATTGCACAGTCAGATAGGCGGACTGTGCAATGGCCCTATTGATCGTGTTTGTCGAGTTTCCCCGAACGAGCCAAACGATTACAATGAGGTGAGAATCTTTGGCCACGCGCAACGCAAAGCGCAAGTGAAGGGACGATGGCATGAGAGCTCGAACGAGGCAAAACGGACATCGGGGCAGAAGACCACGGGCACGCCGCGTTCGCGGATCGTGGTTCTCTGGTTTGCTCCTCCTATGTGCCGCGGCGCTCACGTCTGTACTGCCTATCACGACGTTCGCCGCAACAGCGGACAAGCCGACGATGTACATGAGCGCATCTGCGGGATATGGCGGTTACTATATAAAGGAAGATTGGGTTCCCGTCGCGGTGACGATTCATCACGTGGGTGCTGCCCAAAACGCGACGCTTAGCGTACACGTGAACGATGCGCTCGTCGGTGGTCGGCGCCTTGGCGGTTCCCTCAAATGGAATGTACGACTCCCGGCAAACGGCTGGACGACGACGGAGATCGACGTACCCGGCGTCGTGGTCAGCCAGGGTGCATCGGTCACGTGTTCAGCAGGAGGCGTTCCGCTGTATACGGCTGCGCTGAGCGGAAACGCCGTGACGAACGTAGCGTTGATCGCAGTGCTGGCTACGAGTAGTCAGGCGACGCAATTCTTGGCGGGATCGAGTACAAGTGCCAATCCTGTGTTGGCCGTGGCGCTGAACCCCTCGCTCTTACCGACGTCGGTCAACCTATTCGACGGACTGACAGCTGTCGTCACCTCGCTCGATACCTTGGCGGGGCTGAGCACGGCGCAGCAGGAGGCACTGCAGAACTGGGTTAAGCTGGGCGGTCTCTTGGTGATCTCGGGAACGGACAAGGCGCCGGCGATGTGGCGGGCGAGTGTCCCTTTGGAGCCGGGCTCAGAAAAATTGGCACAGGGCAGTTTCCTATCCCAATTTGCGAATAGCGCCGGCCTTGAGAACCAGATCGGGATCTCCGTCGGTGGCGTAGGCGCGACGGCGCGGTTGTGGGCTGGGACAAATCAAGCGCCGCTGCTGGCGAGCGAGAGCTTGGGAAGAGGTCAAATTTGGCAGACCGCCTTTTCGCCGATGGATCCGACATTGCTCGGGTGGTCAGGAAATCCGTTGATGTGGACGGCCATCTTCAAACATGGTGTCGAGGGAGCGGATTCCGCCCTCGCACCACTGTTTAGCAGCAATGGCGCAGAGAGTCTAGCGTCGGTTGGAGATGCCTTAGCTCCGCTGCGAGTTCCGTCGTTGCCTGTGTTTGGGGCGGTGTTCGCACTGTATCTGATCGTCATCGGGCCAGTGCTGTTTCTCGTCTTGCGGCGATTCCGAAGGGCGCATTGGGCGTGGGGTCTCCTGCCGATCTTCAGTGGTATCACCACCATCGGTATCTATCTGTTCGGCGGGACCGAGCGGCCGAGTGGTCTGTTGATGGACGGCGTCGGCGTGGTCGATCTCAGCGGCGACGGCCGCGCTGAGTCGTACGGCGTAGAGGCGTTCATGTCCCCCTATCCGGGCGGGCTCGACTTTTCTCTGCCGAGCCAGACGCTCGCGGTGCCGATGTCGGTGAAAGAGACCTTACCGGCGAGTGATGCGGTCGTCGGCTACACGACTCAGGCCACCAATGTTCAATTCCGGAATGTCGGCCGTTGGCGCGTGCGCTACGTCTATGCAGCGCACCTGGACGAGAACAGCGGCGAATTTGTCACGAATCTGAGCAGCGCCTATGGTCTTTTGTTTGGAACCGTCACGAACGACACGCCATACCAGGTCGATCACGCCGCGATCGTCTGGGAAAACCATATGTACCGCCTCGGCACGCTGAAACCAGGGCAAATGGTTGAGTTGAATCCGGCTGCGGCGACCGTGACGACACAGTGGATCTCTGACTATGGGACCTACAATCGCGATTTGACACACGGCATCGGCCGCTCGCTAGGCGCCTATCTGACGCAGTTTTCCGCGAGTGCGACCACCGCTTCAGAAGATGCTGACGCACCGACGGCGATGCTGATTGCTACGACCGACAAACGAACTTCTACCTTGCCGGCACCCGCGAAGGCGCAGGATGTCAGCAGTGACAAGACGTTGGTCCTCGTGCGTCAATACGCCGATGTCAACCCAGGCATAGGGGGCCCGTTGCCGTGATTCTCACGCAGAACCTTGTGAAGAAATATGGGAAAATGGTCGCAGTCAACGAGATTAATCTCTCAGTCGAGCGCGGAACGGTCTTCGGACTCGTCGGGGAAAACGGGGCCGGGAAGACGTCTGCGCTGTCGATGCTTGCGACCTTGTCGACGCCGACGTGCGGATATGCGTACATCAACGGCTATGAGGTGTCGCGGAATCCGCGCGAAGTGCGTCGGTCGATCGGGTATATGCCCGACTCCTTTGGCGTGTACGACGACCTCACCGTCATGGAGTACCTGCGCTTTTTCGCCGACTGCTACGACGTCGACAAGCGTTTGATCCGCCCTCGCGCAGAGGAATTGATTGAGCGCGTGAGACTCACGGACAAGCGCGATACCTACGTCAACGCCCTGTCGAGAGGGATGCAGCAGCGGTTGGAAATCGCGCGCTGTCTCATGCACGATCCGGAAGTGCTCATCTTGGACGAGCCATCGTCAGGCCTTGACCCGCGATCGCGGATCGAGATGAGGGCGGTGCTACAAGGGCTGCGCGATACAGGCAAAACCATTCTTATCAGCACGCACGTGCTCCACGAGTTGGCCGAGGTCGCGGATGAGATCGGTATCTTGCGCAGCGGAGAGCTGGTGGCTGTCGCCGCCATCCAAGTCATGCTCCAGCACTCCAATGCCTACCGGACCATTGTCCTTTGTGCCCGCGACAAAGGCAGCGCGTTGGAGCGGGTGCTTCAGGAGGATAAACAGGTCTTGCGGATCGATGATGGACGAGATGGGGTTGAGGTGCTGTACGCCGGCACCCACTCACAGCAGGCGGAGTTGCTGACGAAGCTCGTCGAAGCTGGCGTTCGTTTGACACAATTTACGGAAAAGCCAACGGACATCGAGGATTTATTTTTGCGGCTTTCCGCGGTGCAGGAGGGGCAGTAGCATGCGGGCAAATCCCTTACTCGCAAAGGAATTTCGGCAACGGATGCGGACGATGCGAACGCCCGTTATCATCACGGGGTACGTGCTGTGTATGGTGGTTCTCACGTTTTTCTTGCTGTACGAAAACGTGCAGGGCCAACTATATCTGGTCCAGCCGACGAAGAGTCAACAGGTGTTTGTCATCTTGAGTCTGCTTCAGATGGTGGTGGTCGCATTTCTCACGCCAGCGTTTGCCGCGGGATCTGTGAGTGGTGAACGAGAGCGCAAGACACTCGCAGTTCTGCTCACGACCCCTGTGTCGCCAATTGGCATTCTGATTGGAAAAGTGCTTTCGTCGAGCGCCTTATTGGTACTGTTGGTGATTGTGACACTCCCTGTGTACAGTCTCGTGTTTCTGTACGGCGGTGCTGTACCGCAGGAAGTCCTAGCAGTTCTTGCGTTTCAGTTGTTCACCATCGTCATCATCGCGACCCTGTGTGTGCTCTTTTCGACCATCGCACTGCGTTCGACGTGGAGCACGGTGCTGAGTTATGGAACCGTCTCCGTCATGATGGTCGTATTTGCGGCAATTGGGTATGGATTGAAGATGATGTATCAGCAAAATCCGATTGAACTGTTCAGCCTTCACTGGGCGAACTTCGTATTGGCGCTCAATCCTCTATACGTAGAGGCCTCGCTCGAGGGAGCGGTTCAGGGGACGGCGCGCGATTGGGCGACATTTGCCTGGTTTTATGTGGTCGTCATCATGATTCTGCTCGTACCGAGTCTGTGGCGACTGCGCCCGCAATGGTTCGCGCGGCTTCCTGGCGGCAAAAGCCGGACGGAAAAGCAATATCAATAGTGCAACAGGTCATTCCAACCACGAGCCCCGTGACACTGCACAGGCTTGTCATATTCCCGGAAAGATGCGCGTACGGTCTATGGACGGGCGTGCTCTTGTCTGGAGGGATGCAAGTGATTCTGGCGGTGCAAATGATCTTCTCCTTAGCCATGATTCTGTTTGGTGCGGAGTTGTTTACAAACGCGGTTGAATGGCTTGGGCGGAAACTGGGCCTGGGTCAGGGGGCAATTGGAAGCGTGTTGGCCGCCGTAGGCACTGCGTTGCCAGAGACTGCCGTGCCTGTGACTGCTATTCTCTTTGGCAGATCTCACGAGGCCGAGCAGGTCGGGATTGGCGGCATCCTCGGTGCGCCGTTTTTGCTCGCTACCTTGGGCTCACTGGTGATGGCCGTAGCACTTCTTTCGTTTCGCGCAAAATCCACCGGCTACATATTGCACGTTGGGCTATCTTCCTACCGGCGTGATCATCTCTGCTTTCTCGCCGCGTATGCATTGTCCATCATCGCTGGACTTGTGCCTACGCATATTGTTCACCAAGTGGTCCCGTTTCTCCTCATCCTCGTCTATCTTGTATTCATTGTGATGACGGTTCGCGACAAGTCCGACCGACTGGAGGAGGACGAACTAAGGCCGCTCTATATTCAGCGCAAATCCACCATTCCCAGCATCACACTCGTGTTTGTCCAACTGTTTGTCTCGTTAGCTTTGATTGTCGGTGGCGCACACGTACTGACCGGCGGCGTGGAGCGAATCGCCGTGCGCGTGGGCCTTCCCACGTTCGTCTTGTCTGCACTGATTATCCCACTGGCGACAGAGCTACCGGAAACGCTCAACAGCGTCGTGTGGATCCGCCAGGGGAAAGACAGCCTGGCGGCGGGAAACATCACGGGCGCGATGGTCTTCCAGAGTACGCTTGTACCCGCACTTGGCATTTGGATGACACCTTGGAACTTTACCGGTGATGCTTTTCTCACAGCTATCCTCACGCTGCTGGCGGCGTTCTTCACGTTCGCCATGTCTCGGGTATATGGCCGCCTCACACCGTGGATGCTCCTCGTGTCGTCGTCGCTTTACTGGGTAATGCCGATGCAGACGATGGCGAGTCGCTACGGCCTACATCGCTTCTACTGGTTGTTCGGAGTCGTCATTGGGGCGAGTCTATTGCTCGCATTCGTTTCTGATAAACGTGCAAACAAACTCCGATATTAGGCGACTGTTTAACGCAGAGGAAGGGAATTTGGCGACTGAATTCTTTATGTGGGAAATATATGATCTGGAGGGCATTGTGGTACAATAAGGCCCGTGGTCATTTTGAGAAGGGAGCGAGCATATTGGCAACGCAAAAAGTAACGGATGCGGACTTCGCGTCGTTTATTCAATCTGATAAACCGGTCCTCGTGGACTTCTGGGCGACCTGGTGTGGACCTTGCAAGATGATGGCACCTGTGTTGGAAGAGGTGTCTGATGAGTACGCTGGCAAGCTCGTTGTCGGCAAGCTGGACGTGGATGAGAACCCACAGACAGCAGGTCAATTTGGCATTATGAGTATTCCGACCTTGCTCCTGTTCAAGGATGGACAAGTGGTCAAACAACTGATTGGTTATAAGCCGAAGGACGACTTGGTCGCACAGTTGAGCGACGTCATCTAAACGAGCATCGTATACCACGCCTGGCGTGGACACAGATGAGGGGGCGCTATCCACTGCAGTGTGGATCGCCCCCTTGTCGTTGTGGTCTTCTCCCCCTCTTCGTCCTGATCTATCCGTCACAAGGTCGAGTGTGCATGCTCGTTTTCTGAGCACCCCTCTTGAATGTCCGACCGAGCTCTCGGTGATCGAGAATCACGGTATCTGTCCGTCTTAACGAGAGATCTTCAAATCGAATATTGACAGCGCTTTCCCGGCCTCGCTAGAATTGACTTAAAGTTCATAATTTTAACGTTATTTCATATATGAAACAACGATGGCGATTTTATAGGAACGAGGTGAATCGATGGACTACTATGTTCCGTCCGTCGCGCTCTCTGTTCGGATGTTGAAGTTGTTGAGTCGATACAAGTATAAGGCGTGTTCGCTCACGCAAATTGCGGAACTCACGGGCGCCAATAAGACGACTTGCCTGCGCGTCCTGCGCACGTTGGAGGCGGAGGACCTGATCAAGTACGACGCCCAAACCAAGCAATACAGTCTTGGCCAGTATTTAATTCCGCTCGGGTACCGCGCTTTGCAGTTGAATGACTCGGTCTCGCGCGCCACGGCAGAACTCCGTTCCGTCGCGAATAGCACAGGCCTCACAACTGTGCTCATCGAGCGCCTGCAGGACGATCACCTGATCTACATCGCGTCCGAAGAGCCTCTGGGGGAGGTGCACATCTCTGTCTCCATCGGTCAACAATTTCCTCTTGTCGGCGCGGGATTTGGGCGGTGTTTCCTCGCCTATGACGACGAATCATCATGGCCCCGATGGATTGATCAGGGACTCGTGGAATACACGCCGCAGTCGATCACGGATGCGCAGCTGTTCGTGAATATCCTGCGGGACATCCGTAGCACGGGATATCACGTTTCTCACGGCGGACTCATGCAAGGGGTATCGTCTGTGGCGGCGCCTATCTTCGGCAAACACGGCGACGTTGAATGGGTCATGGCCTGTTTAGCGACCACATCGGAGCTTCAGTCGGAAAGGGCAGAGTCGGTGGCTCACACGCTGCTCCATACGACACAAGCGCTGTCTGAGTGGAACGGGTATCATACCGGAGAGGGCGGGAAGATGCGATGAGTGTTGAGAAGATTGCCGTGATCGGCGCCGGAACCATGGGGAGAGGTATCGCGTATACCGCCATCCTGGCGGGATTTCAAGTGGCTTTACACGATATTGACAGCGAACAGTTGACGCGTGCGACGGAGGATATGAATCGGTTGATGGAGAGGAGAGTTCAACGCCAAGAGATGGCCCCGGACGATCGGAGCGCCGCGTTGGCCCGACTTCAGATCACCACCGATTTCAAACAGGCTGTCGAGGACGCCGACATGGTGATTGAAGCCGTTCTCGAGATGATGGACATCAAGGTCGAGGTGTTCGCACAGCTCGACGCGCTTTGTCCAGCGCATGCAATTTTCGCAACGAATACCTCGACGATGAGTCCAACGGAAATTGGCGCGGCCACGACCCGGCCTAGACAAACCATCGCCATGCACTTTTTTAACCCGGTTCACAAGATGAGACTCGTTGAAATCGTGCGGGGACTTGAAACGTCGGACGACACCTTCGAAATCGCCAGAAGTGTTGCGACCAGGATGGGAAAGGAGTCGGTTGAAGTCAATGAGTTCCCAGGCTTTGTGACCAGTCGAATCAGTTGTCTAGTCGGAAACGAGGCGATGAAGATGCTCCAGGAAGGTGTGGCCTCTGCAGAAGACATCGATAAGGCCATTCAGTTAGGGCTGAATTACCCGATGGGACCGCTTGCACTGGCAGACCTGGTAGGTCTCGATTCACGGTTGCGCAATATGCAGTATCTGCATCAAAAGTTGGGAGAGACGTACCGACCCGCACCTATTCTCGAAAAATATGTCAAGGCAGGGCGGTTAGGGCGAAAAACCGGCAGGGGATTTTATGATTACACTTCAAAATCGTGAGCAACCTGACCGCACCGGCTGAATTCTACCTAGCAAAAAGCTGTATCTGAGACCGTGAGGGGGCTTCGACGATGGATTTCGCGTTATCACAAGATATCGTGAGGATGAAGGAGACTGTGCGACAGTTTGTCGCAAGCGAAGTAGAGCCTTTGGCGATGAAGATCGAAGAGGAAGACGGTGTGCCGCAAGCGCTTCTCGACAAATCCAAGGCACTCGGCCTGTTCGGTTTGAGCATTCCCGAAGAATACGGTGGTATGGGTGTGAACATGGTCGGGAAATGCGCGCTTTACGAGGAACTCGGTAAAACCATCAACGGTTATACCACCATTCTCGGAGCACACAGCGGAATCGGGTCGGTCGGCCTCGTCGAACTGTCGAACGAGGAGCAAAAAATGCGCTACCTTCCGAAGATGGCCAATGGCGAATGGATTGGTGCGTTTGCCTTGACGGAGCCGCAGGCGGGATCGAATGCCGCGAATCTGCGCACGACGGCGGTGAAAAAGGGAGACCGGTACATTCTCAATGGCCAAAAAATTTACATTACAAATGCGCCGATCGCTCACGTGTTCACAGTGATGGCTGTGACGGATGCGGCGCTCGGGGCAAAGGGCATCACGTCGTTCATCGTCGAACGCGACTTCCCCGGTTTTCAAGTGGGTAGCGTCGAGAAGAAAATGGGATTACACGGTTCACATACGGCGCAACTGTACTTCGAGGATGTGGAGGTACCCGAAGAGAACGTACTTGGGACCGTGGGTGCCGGGTATGTAAACGCTTTAAAGATTTTAGCGAATGGGCGGGCTGGATTGGCCGCGCGCTGTTTAGGGTCCTGTCAGTACCTGCTCGACAAATCCATTGCCTATGCCATGGAGCGAGAGCAATTTGGGAAGGCCATTTTTGAGCAACAGATTATCCAGCACTACCTGGCTGAAATGGCACTTGAAATCGAGACACTGCGCTCGATGACCTATCGCGTGGCTTGGATGAGCGACGAGGGACACAGCGTGATCAAGGAAGCCGCCATGCTGAAACTGTACGGGTCGGAAGTGTACAACCGGATCGCGGACAAAGCAGTGCAAATTCATGGCGGCGTCGGTTACATCGCGGACTATCCCATCGAGCGATTCTATCGAGACGCGCGCATCACACGAATCTACGAAGGCACGTCAGAAATTCAAAAGAACATCATCGCAGCGCAGTTGAAAAAGGAGTATGCCGCGCGCGCTTAGGCGCTTCGGTTGACCTGGTTGGAACCAGAGGGGAGAGGTTGTGCATGGAGCAGGTTTGGCTTGTCGAGTACGTTCGAACGCCCATCGGACGGCAAGGTGGGGCGCTCAAAGGCATTCGCCCGGACGATCTCGCCGCCCACGTCATCAAATCCGTCGTCGCGCGAAGTGGTGTACGTCCAGAGCTCATCGGCGAAGTCATCATGGGGTGCGTCAATCAGGCTGGCGAGGACAATCGCAATGTCGCGCGGATGGCCGCACTGCTCGCTGGATTGCCAGAGTGTGTACCGGGGGTCACCGTCAACCGCCTTTGTGCATCCGGGCTCGACGCCGTCAATCAAGGGGCGCGAGCGATTGCCCTCGGCGAAATTCAGATGGCCGTCGCCGGTGGTGTCGAGAGCATGACTCGTGCTCCGCTCGTCCTCCAGAAACCTGAGGTCGAATACGTCCGGGGAAATCAAACTTTGTGGGACACGGCCCTCGGTTGGCGCATGATGAATCCAAAATTTCCGTACCCGTTTGAGAGCATGGGTGAAACCGCGGAAAACGTCGCGCAACAGTACAGGATCGGCCGCGATGACCAGGACCACTTTGCGCTGTGCAGTCAACGCAAGGCCGCGCAGGCGACGGAGCAAGGAGTGTTCCAAGAGGAGATCGTGCCGATTGTCGTTCGCGGGCAGTCAGGCGATGAAACGATTGACACCGATGAGCACCCGCGGCCAAACACGACTGCAGGATCACTGGCCAAGTTGCGCCCTGTGTTTCGAGAGGGCGGTTCTGTGACCGCTGGCAACTCGTCTGGAATCAACGACGGCGCTGCAGCACTTCTCCTCGTCTCCGAGACGATGGGGCGAGAACTGGGGTTGCGACCCATGGCGCGCTATGTCGTGAGTGCGTCCGCCGGCGTGAGCCCACGGACGATGGGGCTGGGTCCCATCCCTGCCACGCAGAAGGCGCTGCGACTCGCGGGACTGTCCATCGCGGACGTCGACGTCTTTGAGCTGAATGAAGCGTTCGCGGCGCAGTCGCTCGCCTGTATCCGGGAACTGCAGATTCCGATGGATCGCGTCAACCCAAACGGAGGGGCTATCGCCTTGGGGCATCCGCTGGGGTGTTCTGGCGCCAGGTTGATCGGTACGCTCGCTCGTCAATTACAACGCACAGGGAGCCGCTACGGAGTGGCGTCGATGTGCGTTGGAGTCGGGCAGGGGGTGGCCACGGTCATCGAGCGCGTCGAATGAGGCCGTATTGACCCATGGAACGGAAACCGGAGTTCTTCAAGGGGAGATGTTTGTCCATTTCCTGTCCCCGTTGTTGAATAGCCTTTTAGCAAGTTCTTCTTTGCTTAAACTAGCCGTCGACGACAGAAGGCATCCGATGCCTTCTGTCGAATACGCCCCCATCGCGTTCCTAAATTACGGATGGTCACACACATATCTCACCAGTTGGTCTATCAACGCAGCTTCCCACTCACGCTTGTCGAAGGTGTGATCGGCGCCTTCCATCAAGTGAACCATAGCTCGGCCGTTATATGCCTGTTCTTGATAGCCTATTGCTGCCTCTACAGGTACCACTGAGTCCTCGGTCCCATGGATAATGAGAACGGGCCCTGTGTAGTGGCTTGCGCGACGATACACGTCGATGGTCGATAAATCATCCAGGCAGGCATGGCTCACCAAATTCCCGAGGTAGTCATAGTACGGGGCTTCCTTGGTGATGTCCGTGCCGCTGTCGGTGAGTAAGCCCAATACGATATCGCGAATTTTGCCACCGCCGGGCGCCAGTAGTACGAGCCGACGGATATCCTTTGGACGTGCCCCAGCCACTTGACTCGCCACGAGGCCGCCCATGCTAAGGCCCACTACAGAAATATGCGTTGGATCTAGGCGTGGATCCGCCTGAACCCAGTCAAAAATGGCGTGTGCTTCGGAAATTTCGCCGCTAACCGTCATTTCCTCGAAGTTCCCATCGCTCTCGCCACTGCCGGAAAAATCAAATCGAAAACTCGCTATGCCGACGGACTCTAGGGCCCGGCAAATCTTGACAAACAAGCGGTGTGGCTCGACACACGTCGCTGCGAAACCGTGATACAACACCACCGCAGGGAGGGGATGCGTCTCACCATCAGGCACATGTTCCATCCCGCGTAATATCCGTCCATTGTATTCGAGTTCAATCGCCTTCTGCATAAAATTTCCCTCCATGATTAAGTCTCGTTACTCGCTAGTCCACTTCATTCGCCTCGATGCGCGTGGATGGAGCTCATGTTACCGTAGCCCATGCTGCTTCAACTTGCGTACCACGGTGGACTGGCTGACGCCGAGGAGTGCTGCGACCTCACGCGTGCTAGAGCATTTCGCCAGGGCGGCCGCGTAGATTTCTCGCTCCGATGTGCGCAGGTGGTGTTTCCAGTCATCGGAAAGTGTGGCGTGCTCACATCGTGGACTTGCTGAAGCAGTGACTACCTCTGGCGGTAAATGGTGTGTCTGAATGATGACGTCGTCCACTGTGATTGCTAAATACTCTAGTATGTTTTCCAACTCACGGATGTTACCGGGCCACTCATATTTGCGCAAGAGATCCAGAGCGGCCTCATCCAGCACGTGTTCTTTTAGATTGTGTTTATTTGTGAATTGTGCGAGATAGACTTCGCAAAGCGGCGTGATATCTTCGATCCTCTGCCTGAGCGGCGGAATTTCAATCGGGATTACGTTGAGGCGGTAGAACAGATCCGCGCGAAAAGTACCTTGTGTCACCATCTCGCGCAAGTTGCGGTTGGTCGCGGTGATAATACGAGTGTCAACGTAGGTAGGGGCAGTCGCGCCGATTCGCTCAATACGATGTTCCTGTAGTAAATCAAGCAGTTTGCCCTGTAAATTAAGGGGCAGTTCCCCGATTTCATTCAAAAACAGCGTCCCCCCCTGTGCGAGTTCTACCTTCCCAGGCTTGCCTTCTCGCCGTGCACCGGTGAACGATCCCCGCTCATACCCGAACAGTTCACTCTCAAGGAGTGACTCTGGGATGGATGCGCAGTTTATTTCAACCCACGGTCCCTTTGACCATTGGCTGATTTGATGGATGTATTTTGCTACTCGGTTTTTGCCGACTCCTGTTTCTCCAAGCAAGATGACGGATGCATTTGTCCGGGCAACCCGGAGCGCCCGATCCATACATCGCCGCATTGCAGGACTGTTGGAGACGAACGGGGTCGGTTGCTCTGACGGTGCTACCGTGCTCTCAGGCGGAAGCGCGGGCCGACCATTCAGTGTGAGGAGTTCCAATTCTGACACATCTTTCGCGTAGGATATGACTCGTTTTATCGATCCGTCCGCATTAAAGATGGCATTCCCAGTCGAAATCAGACGTCGCCCGTCGATTGTGTTCTGTAGTACTGTCTGCTGCTTACGATGTCGCAACACCATGGCAGTGACGGAGGGATAGAAGATTCGTTGACGTTCGAGATCGAAGATGGACTTCCCGACGAGGCCGCCGACTAAGGGACCGTACATCTGCTCGACTTGATCGTTGACCTGCAGGGTAATTCCTTCGCCATCCGTGATGTACCACTCATCCAGAGAGGAATCGATCAGTTCCGCGAGATCACTTTTCTCTTGTTGAAGCGCCCAGATATGGCTTTCGTCCGGACCTTCGGGAAGCCGCAAGCACTCAATGAGGAACCGGTTGGGTCCGAAGATTTCCTTGTGTAGAATGTAGGAGAATCCCTCTGGCAGCACTAATTCCGCACCCCTTGCCTCGGAGATTAGGGATACGGCGTCATCGGTTGAATCACTGGGAGTTATGTCAGGAAAGCTGTCCACATTGATTCGGGTGGGATCGTTCGTGTTCGTTCCGTCATTCGCATCGGTACGGAAGTTGGCGAGCACGCTCATCTTAGCTGCCTGGTTGGCCCATTCTAATTTGCCTTCGAGTTGGACAATTAAAAGCGGGGTATCAAGCGTATTGAGAACCTTGAACAGATTGCTCATCTCCATTGGGGCTTCACCTCTTTCATCGTAGAGTGCTGGAGCTAATTTCCCAAAATTCTATCATCTTTTGAACCGGAATTGGGTATAAAATTGAACCATCGATTCACCTTTGGTTCAAAATGATTGCAAACTTCTCTTTGACAAGCCCCGATGGGCGAGTGGTTGGTACCCTAAAAAATAAAATTTCGATGGCTGATCTAGCAAGATATTGCCTGTGCACAAGCAGTTTTCGCTAATTCGGACACATCGGTATGCTGTCCATAGATGATGCTGGCATGAAATTTGCTTGAGATTAAGTAAAACACACGATTAACAACTTCAAATCTTGAGAGGGGACTGTACACATGAATGTAGAGCTCAGCAGGACAGAAGTCAGTGCATTCCAGGATGAAAACGTTGACATGACGCTGCCATACGCGCTGTATGTGGATCCAATGGTGTTGCGTATGGAGTATGAAAAGATTTTCACGAAGTCGTGGCAGTATGTTGGCCACGTTGCACGACTCAAGAAGCCAGGGGATTACATCGCGTGTACGATTGGGAACGAGCCGATTCTCGTTGTGCGTGATCACGACAATGAGATCCGCGCCTTCTATAACGTGTGCCCCCATCGGGGGACAAAGTTGGTTCAGGACAGTGCGGGATCGAAGAAGATTCTGCAATGTTGCTACCACGGCTGGACGTTCCAGCTGAATGGGAAGCTGCACCAGGCCCCTAACTTTAGGAAAGCACCAGGTTTTTGCGGCGACGACTACTGTTTAAGACCAGTCCACGTCTCTATCGAGCAGTCACTCGTGTTCGTCAACCTGAGTGAGGACCCGGTACCCCTCGCAACAGAGTTTGCAGATTTCTTCGCTGATTTGGGTCAATTCCACTTTCTCAAAGATTTGAACTTGTATAGCACGGAACAGCGCATCATCAAATGCAACTGGAAGACCTTCATTGACAACTATCTGGAATGCGATCACTGCCCGATTGCTCATCCCAGCTTCGTCGCCACGCTCGATATGACGAAGTATCAAATCATTAACGCGGACAAGTGCAATATTCAGGGGTCTCAAGTGAAGGCGAGCCGTCAGGATTTCAATGATGCCGAAGTGCAGGAGGGGCGCTTCTACTGGCTGTGGCCAAACGTAATGTTCACGATTTATCCAGGGCCTGGGAACTTCCGGTCGATTCAGATGATCCCTGTCGATCATGAAACGACCCTCGGCATCTACTCCGTCTATGTACAAGGAGAGGAACCGACGGAGGAGCAGAAACAACTGATCGCGTTTGCGAAACAAGTGGCTGATGAAGATGTGGATATCGTGGAATTGCAGCAGATTGGGCTTGGATCAACCGCGTTCAAACAAGGGCTGATGTCTCCGACTGAGCACGGTCTACGTCACTTTCACAATCTCGTCCGCACCGCCCTGAAGTAGTACAGTCCCTGGCGCTTAGGCTGTAGTCACCACACCGCATTTCACTGATTCCTAATTAAAGGAGGCGTTTAGATGAGGGTCGAACAGCGCAGTATCGATTATATCCCGGATGCGGAACGGCATGGCAAGGCCCGAGACCTGTTCAATATCTGGTTCAGTGCGAACATGCAGCTCACCCCGGTCATGACGGGGGCAGTTGTCGTCTCGCTTGGACTGAATATTTTCTGGGCACTGGCGGCAGTGATCATCGGCAATATCATTGGTGGTCTGTTCATGGCTACCCACTCTGCGCAAGGGCCGAAACTTGGCATTCCGCAGATGATTCAAAGTAGGGCACAGTTTGGCGTCGTTGGTGCAATTTTGCCGCTCGTTCTCGTCATGGTCATGTACATCGGATCGGTCTACTATAGTGGACTGCTTGGCGCACAAGCGATTCACAGTGCGCTTCACGGAGTGCCAGTGTGGTTGGCGATGATTGTCCTCAATGGTGTCACACTCATTGTCACAACATTCGGCTACGATTTGATTCATGCCATTGAGAAGTACTTTGCGATTGTCTTTGCCCTCTTCTTCATCCTTATCACAGTGGAGGCTTTTCGGCGGCCTCTTCCGTCTCACAGTTGGTCTGTAAGCGGATTCAAATATGGTCCATTCCTCATGGCGCTGAGCATTTGTACTACCTGGCTATTGACTTATGCACCGTATGTTGCTGACTACTCGCGATACCTGCCAAGAAACACTTCGTCGAAAGCGACCTTTGCCTGGACGTACACTGGCGGCGTCCTTGGTACAGCGTGGCCTATGATTCTCGGTGTGGTACTGATTGCGGCATCTGCGAAATTCGGAGATAACCCCACAGGATTTCTTGCGCAATTGGTCGGCCCGACGCTTGCGCCGATTCTTTACTTGGTGGTGGTTCTCGGGATTCTCGGCGTCAATGTTCTGAATCTCTACTGTGCATTCATGGCCACCGTCACCACGATTGAGCCGTTTACGAAAATGAAAGTCACACCGACCAAACGGTTTGTCATATTGGGCATTATCGATGCTGTCGCCACTTATATCGGCATTGTCGGCCAAGGGAGTCTGATCACCATCATGAATGACTTCCTCCTCTTGCTGCAGTACATCATGGTGCCTTGGAGTGCGATCAATCTTGTTGATTTCTACCTCCTGCGCAGGGGGAATTACAGCATTCAGGACATTTTTGATGTCAACGGGAAGTACGGGCGCGTGAATTGGATTTGCGTTGGTTCGTATCTCTTGACCGTCGCTGCCCAAATTCCGTTTATGAACGTGGCCGGCGTCTATGAAGGACCCATCTCCAAAGCACTCAACCATGCAGATATCGCCTGGATTATCGCTTTAATACTTCCTGCTCTCATTTATTACTTTGCGATGAAAGCGAAACTACTTGCGACCGGTGAAATTCAGGAGATTCATAAATACTCCTCCCGCAGCCCGATAGACGTCATAGAATCCACGCAAACAGAAAGGTAGGCATCCGAATGAACTTATATTCGATTGCAGTCATTCCGGGGGATGGGATCGGCATAGAGGTCGTCCCCGCAGCGATTCAAGTCCTGGACACGGTCGCAGAGATCCACGGCGGTATTCGGTTTGACTGGACTCACTTTCCTTGGGGGTGTGAGTACTACTTACAGCACGGAACCATGATGCCCCAAGATGGAATTGACACGCTAAAGTCCTTCGATCAAATCTTCCTTGGGGCAGTTGGAATGCCAGGTCTCGTACCCGATCACGTTTCTCTCAGCGGCCTCCTCCTCAAAATCCGCCGCGAACTGGAACAGACCATCAATGTGCGGCCTGCCAAACTTCTACATGGGATGAAGTCACCGCTCGCGGCGCCCCAGGACTTTGACATCCTCGTGGTACGTGAGAATTCGGAAGGGGAGTATGCCGAAGTCGGCGGGCGGGTGCACCGGAATGGTGAAGAAATGGCCATTCAGTCCGCCGTATTCACGCGCAAAGCATCGGAACGCGCCATGCGCTACGCATTCACTCTGGCAGCCAAGCGCCGTGGCCATGTGACGAGTGCGACGAAGTCCAACGGGATCGCATATAGTATGCCTTTCTGGGATGACGTGTTCCGCGCGGTGAGTCAGTCGTATCCGGACATACAGACGGCAAGCAACCACATCGACGCGCTCGCAGCCTTCTTTGTGATGAAGCCGCATCTGCTTGACGTCGTTGTCGCATCCAACCTATTTGGCGATATTTTGACCGATCTCGGTGGCGCCATCATGGGCAGCATTGGCATCGCACCGGCTGCCAATCTCAACGTCGAGCGCACCTATCCGTCGATGTTCGAGCCCGTACATGGATCGGCGCCGGATATCGCAGGGAAGGGAATCGCGAATCCGCTCGGCCAAATTTGGACCAGTAAACTCATGCTCGACTTCCTGGGTCACGAAGATCTCGGTGAGATCGTCCTAGGAGCTATGGAGGATACCCTGGTCGACAACGTGAAGACCGCCGATTTAGGCGGCACTTCGAATCTCAAAGAAGTGACTGAACGAGTGATAGAACACGTTAAGCTGCGGGCAGAGAAGGGCGTATCTATCACGAATCGGCTGTAATCTATCCCACTACCCACACAGGAGGGCATGTTATGAAGAAACGTCTTTTCATCAATGGAGAATGGGTGGAAGCAAAACAATATACAACGCTGGCATCCCCGTTTACTGGTGAATCTATCGCAGAAATCCCAGTGGCGAACGATGAGGAAATTGACGCCGCCATTGAAGCGGCCAATTGTGCAAGCGAAGTGATGGCCATGATGCCTGCCCACAAACGCGCAAGTATTTTGGCGAAATTGGCTGACCTCTTCGAACAACGCAAAGAGGAAGCGGCGTCCGTGATTGCGATGGAAGCAGCTAAACCAATCACCACTGCGCTTGCCGAAGTTAACCGCACCATTTTAACGTATCGATTTGCCGCGGAAGAAGCGAAACGCATTCACGGCGAAACCCTGCGCCTTGACGCGGCGCCGGGGGGAGAAGGCAGAGTTGCTTATGTGGTGCGTGAGCCACTCGGTGTCATTGGTGCGATCACCCCATTTAATTTCCCGATGAACCTGGTCGCACACAAAGTGGGACCCGCCATCGCCTCAGGAAATACGGTGGTCCTAAAGCCCGCTTCTCAGACCCCGCTTTCCGCTTATTTTCTTGCGGAACTGTTGCAGGAGGCTGGGATTCCTGCTGGTGCATTCAACGTGGTGACCGGCAGCGGACGAACCGTTGGTGACAAGCTCGTGACGGATCCGCGCATCAAAATGGTTACCTTTACGGGCAGCCCGGAGGTTGGAATCGGGATCCGGAACAAGGCTGGATTAAAACGCGTCACCCTAGAACTTGGTTCCAATGCGGCAGTCATCGTCGATGAAGGCGTGAACATCGACAAAATCATACCGCGGTGTGTAAACGGCGCGTTTTCGTTTCAAGGTCAAGTCTGTATTTCCTTGCAGCGCATCTACGTTCACGAAACCCTTTACGACGTGTTTGTGGAAAAATTGGTTGCTGAAACGGAGAAATTAAATATCGGCGATCCGCTCGATCCGAAAACAGACGTGTCCGCTTTGATCTCCTCTGCAGACGTCGACCGCACTTTGAATTGGATTGAAGAGGCCAAACAGTACGGAGCGAAGGTGGCGATAGGTGGCAAGGCAGAGGGGAACATCCTTCATCCGACCGTGATTTTGAACGCGCAACCGCACATGAAGGTTTCCTGCCAAGAGGTGTTTGCACCAATTGTACTCATCAACAAAATCTCGTCTGTCGAAGAGGCCTTTGGAATTGTAAATGATTCCCGCTACGGTTTGCAAGCTGGCATTTACACCGAGAACGTTCATACGGCGCTGGATGCTGCCGAAAAGTTGCATGTCGGCGGGGTGATGATTAACGATATTCCAACGTTCCGCGTCGACAACATGCCATACGGCGGGGTCAAGGAAAGCGGTGTGGGACGCGAAGGAATCAAATATGCGGTCGAGGAAATGACGGAAATGAAGCTGGTCGTCTTCAATCGCAATTAAGCGAACATATGGACTATCCGCAAAGCCGTATTATGTAGCTGACTAAACATGAGTTGTCGCACAGGTAGCGTGATTGGCTACCTGTGCGGCGCTATGAGAAAGGAGTAAAGGAATAGAACGAATCACTCGTATGTTCTAGTCTCTTCCCCTTGGACCCAAGGCAAACCCCATTGTCCCCAGCAATAAGGACGCATCCCACTTGGAAAGTACAATGGAAAAACCACCCGCAAACCATCGAATCCTGTATAACTCAGAGTTAGGTCAGGGAAACTCATACAGCATCTGGAATTGAGTAGTTTACCAAGGTGTGAATATCACCTGAATAGGAGAATTACGAATGAGTTCATCCTCAAATACAAAGCGGCGTCCTTTATTAAAGGATTTTCAAGTACCAGAGAGTAGTGTGTGGAAATTGTCTGGTGCTCACGTGTTAAATGACTTGATGACCACAGGACTTGTTCCCGCCTTGTTGCCATTGTATAAAGCAGCCTTTCATCTTTCCTATATAGAGACAACCTTAATCGTTTTAGTATCGTACATCACTTCTTCCATCATTCAGCCCATTTCTGGTTTGATCACGGATCGTCATCCGTTTGTTTGGCTTCTACCCATTGGAGTTTTCTGTACCTGTTTCGGTCTGGCGATAAGCGGTATTGTTCCAAATTATGCATTACTGATGGGATGCATTGCTCTATCCGGATTCGGATCGGGTACTTTTCACCCAGAAGCCTCACGCGCGACGAATCTCGCCGCAGGGGAGAACAGGGGATTGACGCAGTCCATTTTTCAAGTAGGAGGAAACTTAGGTCAGGCAGTTGGCCCTTTAATGATGCCACTTTTTATCATTACTTTGGGCTTACACGGATTGCTGTGGTTTCTAATTGCTGCTGTCCTTGCCTTTCTGCTCACTTGGTGGGTACTCCCGCGATATAAACAGCAAATACGGAAAGGCGAAGCAAAAAAAACCGTCGCAGAAGGGAAACGAGGCCGCCTCGGGATTATTCTACTCGTCCTCGTCGTGGCCATCCGCTCGTGGGCTCAAATTGGAATTGTGAGTTTTTTGCCGTTCTATTATTTAGAACAACACATTCCACTGGGTACAGGAGATTTGATGACCTTTGTGTTCCTTTTCGCAGGGGCGATAGGTACACTCATCGGAGGAACCATTTCGGACAGAATCGGACGCAAATGGTTGCTTATGGGATCGATGATTCTAACCATTCCCTTCGCTTGGTTGTTGCCCACCATGCATGGTCTCAACGCTGGTGTTGACTTGTTCTTCTTTGGGTTTTTCATCCTGTCATCCTTCGCGGTAACAGTCGTTTACGGCCAGATGATGTTGCCAAACAACATCGGTTTAGCTTCGGGGTTAATGATTGGTTTCGGTGTTGGAGCCGGTGGAATCGGAGCCACTTTCATGGGATGGATAGCAGACCATTACGCCGTCTCAACAGTGTTGGATATCATCGCCATATTACCGATCATTGCAGCGATCATTACGTTCTTTCTGCCAAACGATAAAAAGCTGGTACGCTTGAGGCTCAAATAAAGGGAACTAAAACAAATTGTTCGTCGTTGTTGCACCATGCGCAACAACGCAATTGTTGTTTCCCTAGTCCGCAGCCATAATCACGGTTGTAAACGCATACAAGATCAGCTCGTAGAGGGGAGGCAATTGTGTGGCGAATCCACAAGTCGGTCTCGTAGAGCCCGCACACGATATCGCAAGTAGACGTACGACAATCCGCTGGTCGCACATTACCACGACGCTGGCCGTGATGTGGATCATCGGCGTGATCGACAAAATTGGCGTCGCCGTCATCGCCACGAACAAACCGTTTTTGCAAGACATGCATCTGGATGGGCACAACGGACTGATTGGGAGTCTGACTTCTGCACTACTATTTTCCTATGGCATCGGATTCTTCATGTGGGGATGGCTCACCGATCGGTTTGGTCCGAAGCGCTGCGCCATCGTTGGATTGTCCGCTTGGGGGCTAAGCACCTTCATCGCTGCGCTCGCCCCGAATTTCAGTGTGCTCTTTGTTTCACGAATTCTGCTAGGTTTCTCCGAAGCGTTCTTGTGGCCGGTCTCCAACTCGCTTACGGCTAGGTGGTTTCCACTCTCCGAGCGAGGCCGGGCAAAGTCCATTTGGATCAACGGCGTGAGTATCGGTTCGGCCATCGCTGGGTTTGTCGTGACTGCGCTCATCTCGGCGTTCGAATGGCGTGGCGTGTTTTGGTTTTTGACACTTGCGGCTCTGCTCATCTGTCTTCCAATGGTCGCATTCTTCACGGCGGACACACCGCATAAGCATTCGCGGGTATCGAAGGCGGAGCTCTCGCACATCCGAGCCCAACAACTTTCTGTCAACGCAGTCGCGTCGCCTTCTAGAACCCTCTCGACGCTGAACTACTGGTTGGTCGTTATCGCATTTACCGGGAACATCCTCGCCGTCTACGGACTGGGCAGTTGGTTTCCATCCTACATGGCCGTCTCCAAGCACTTTAGTCCCACGCTTACCAGCACCTACATGTTGATTACGTGGGGTGTGTCCATTCTTATGATGTTTTGGATTGGCGCTTATACCGACAGGACCCAGAAGAAGGCGTATTGGATCATCATCGGCTTTTTGGTCGCTTGCGTGTTTCTTGCCGTGTCTATCGAGAACGGCTCGCCAGTCGTCGACGCGCTGTTGGTCGGTGGCGCAATCGCATTCATTCAGGCGTTCACGACACCCATGTTGCACGGACTGCTGCACGATATGAGCCCGACAGAGCACATCGGGCGCAATACTGGGATCATGACTGGGCTCGCGAACATGGTCGCGGCGTTTGGTCCCGCGATCATGGGAGCCCTGATTACGACCGGCGCTGGAAGCTACCGAACGGCATTCGTCTTCCTCGTCATCTGTTTTGTGATTTCGGCTATCTGCTCCGCTATTCTGGTCGTTCGAGGCAAGTGAAGAAAACGCTTCCTCGATTCACAAATGTAAATTGCGACCGATCTCGGAAGCCGCTCTCATCGCATGATGAGCAAAGTAGGAGAGGTTGCGCGGCACCATTCGATGACTTGGACCAACGATATTGACGGCAGCGACGATGTTTCCGTTCCTGTCGTAGACGGGCGCGGCGGCGGCCATCACTCCCTGATAACGCTCTTCAGCGCTGATGGCGTATCCTTGTTCCCGTATTTTCTTCAGCTCGGCTCGAAATGCGTTCGGATTCGTAATCGTATTTTTGGTCAAGGGAGCGAGGCCCTCACCGATCACTTGGTTGATCACATCCGCGTCCTGTGCGGCGAGCAGTACTTTGCCGGAACTCGTGCAATAGGAGGGGCCGCGAGTGCCCACGCGGGAGACATGGCGAATTGGGTAATTGCACTCGACGACGTCGAAGTAAAATACGTCCAATTGGTCCAGCACGACGAGCTGTGCCGTTTCACCGACACGGTTCACGAGGCTTTTCAGCACGGGCCCGGCTTCCTGCAACACCTCATTCGTCACTTTGAGCGTTGTCGATAGAGAAAGCACTGGCAGGCCCAGACGATAGACGCGTGAAACCTCGTCCTGAACGATGAATCCTTCTTTCGCCAGAGTCGACATTAGGCGGCTAACCGTACTTTTGCTCAGTCCAAGCCGACGGGATAACTCGGTGACGCGGTGTTCTGGTTCGGAAATTGAGAAACATTTCAGAATTCGAAGTGCGTTTCGTACAGAAGTAAGTGAGAAATCATCGCGATCGCTCGACACACGGGCCACCACCTTTCGAGGAAATGAGTATCTGCCCCCATTGAATCTAATCGCTCGGTTATCGCGTGTACAATGCCTATGTTTCGGCATCCGGAACTTTGAGAAATTTGATCAGGCAAGTGATAGTCAACAACCCATCATCCCTTGGAAGACAGGTGGTCAGGGTATGAGTACGACACCGCAGCTGTCCGTGGATTCCACGACAACTAGCTCAATCCGCTGGACGAGAATCGCTCCAACCATCTTTGTATTTTGGTTTCTCGGACTGCTCGACAAGTTTGCGATGGGCATCATCGTGACAAGCAAACCGTTTCTGCATGACATGGCACTATCCAACCAGTTCGCATTGATTGGCCTATTGACGACCGTCGTCGTCTTCGCGCAGGCGGCAGGTAACTTTCTGTTTGGATCGCTGACTGATGTCCTTGGTCCGAGGCGTTCCGCCATTCTCGGAAGTCTCGTCTGGGCCATGAGCACAGCAATCTCAGCACTCGCTCCAAACCTGCTCGTGATGCTTGTCGCGAGAACGCTGCTCGGATTGGCTGAAGGGTATACGTGGCCTGTGGCCAACTCGCTGACCGCGCGATGGTTTCCGCTGTCCGAACGGGGCCGCGCGAAAGCCGTTTGGCTGAGCGCCACCTGTATTGGCCCAGGAGTTTCTGGGTATATCGTCGGCTCGTGCTTGACCGTCTTCTCGTGGCGGGGCGTGTTCTGGTTGCTCACAGGCATCTCGTTGCTGATATGCCTACCGCTCATTCTCGCGTTTCTGAAAGACTACCCTGCGAAGGATCGCCGTGTGAGTCGCGAGGAACTCGCCCTCATCGAGGCGGATTACCATTCGAATTCGCCTCACCAGAGTGAAGTCCCTGCACTGCTGCCACACAACAAGATGGGGACGGCCAACTTTTGGCTCGCCACCATCGCCGCTATCGGCATCTCCGTCTCCGTATGGGCACTTGCCGCCTGGTTGCCCAGTTATCTGGCCAATGCAAAACACCTGAGTCTCAGCCTTACGAAGGACTACCTGCTGATTGCCTACTTTGTGGCGCTCGTAGCCAACTTCGTTTGGGGACGCATCATCGACAAGACAAGTCGGCGGGCGCTGTGGGGAGGCTTGGCGTTTGTCGTCGGTGGCGTCTTGATTTTCTTTGCCGGAGAATTGCGAGCGGCGCCGAGCATCCTGTTGCTTATCGTCATGGTCTCCTTGCTCTATGGCGTGGCACAGCCTGTGACCCAAGATTATATCCACAAGATTGCGCACCCGTCTCGGATGGGGTTAGAGAGCGGGGTCATGCAAGGGGTTTCAAACGTCTTTGCGTCGATCGGTCCGACACTGATGGGTGCGCTCATCGGGGTTGCGCACGGCGGCTATGAATACGCGTTTTTATTCCTCGTGTTGATCTTCTTTATATCGGCGTCCGCCAGCTTCATGCTGATGCGACGAGGATTTTGAGTCATTGGAGGGCTGTGAGATGGACGAGAAGAATGCGGTTGACTACGAAATGAAGTTACATGTGGCCAAGTCGATTCGAATGTTGGATTACGTTGGATTGCTCGATATGAACGGGCACGTAAGCCTCAGAGTGCCGGGGGAAGAAACCTTTTTGATCAACAGCCGGAAGGCGAGCCGCGCATCGGTGACTGTCGGCCACATCGTCCGTTGCGATTTAGACGGCCGTCTGGTCGCTGGCGAGGACGAACCGCCGAGCGAGGTTCACATTCACGCGGCCATCTATCAGGCGAGATCGGATGTATCGTCGGTTGTTCACAGTCATCCGCATTGGCAAACGGTACTGGGGATCGCCGGGATCGACGTAAAACCAGTGTTTGGCATCGGCGCGTTTGTGGATCACATCGAAACGTACGAATTGTCGAGTCTTATCAACACGCCGGAGATGGGGGCGGAAATCGCCCAGCTTTTGAAGGAGTCGTTTGCGGTACACCTGCGCCATCACGGAAGTGTCGTCGTCGGAGATAACGTGGAATCCGCTTTTGCACGCTCGGTTTTTATGGAAGAGAATGCTAAGAAACAGTATTTCGCCTCGTTGCTAGACGCAAATCACTGGGTATTGGAAGGCGAAAATCTCGAGCGGACGAGGCGTACCACGTGGTCCCCGAGCATCGTGCAAAAGGTGTGGACGTACTACGAGGAGAAAGCGGGTAGAGTTGGTGCGCTAGACCAGGTGGCAACATCGTGAGGACCGTGGGTCACTCGAGATAGGGGGCGATCAAGTGTTGAACGAAGCGTCGGTGCGTGAAAAGTTGGCGGTAGCTTGTCGGATTCTTGCCATGGAAGGATTGGTCGATGAAATTCTTGGACACGTCAGCGTCCGCATCCCGGATACGAATGAGATGCTGATCCGTTGTCGCGGACCGCACGAATGTGGCGTGGCTTTCACGCAAGCGGATGCTATTCAGCGGGTTACATTGGCAGGGGAAGGCGCAGAGGCTGGGTATCACGTCCCGAAGGAACTCTCCATTCACTCCGAACTATATAAAGCACGGCCTGATGTAACGTGTGTCGTGCACGCACATCCACCAGAAGCGCTGGTCTGTGGCATCGCAGAGCTCGACTTTCGGCCGGTCTTCGGCTCTTTTAACATTCCCGCCATGCGGCTCGCGCTGGAGGGAATTCCTGTCTTCGAGCACTCGTATCTGGTTACGCGTCCGGACTTGGCGAAACCGTTCGTCGAGGCGATGGGGGACAAAGACGTCTGCGTCATGCGAGGGCATGGTATCACCGTCACCGGTCGTTCGGTCGAGGATGCAGTGGTGCGGGCGCTGAATTTCAATACGCTCGCGAAGGTCACTTTGCAAGTCGCACAAACGGGCCGTCAGGCTCGGGTCATTACGGAAGAAGATATCAGAGAGCTGCCGGACCTCGGACACACGTTCAATCAGGAGTGGGTGTGGCGCTATTATGAGCATAAGTTGAAGCGATGGGAACGAGCCTGAGAATCGGCGGGACTGAGGATCGGGCGAATCGTTTCTCGGTCTCGCGCTCACTCGGTGGACGCGCAGATGTTCCAGGTTGAGGTGCAGGACTGCGCGTCGTTCCCCTATGCTCCGATCTCGCCATCAGCTCCTGTCGGGATTGGTAGAATACAGAATCATCCTTCTTCACAAACAATTCTTTCATTTATGGGCAATCATCGATATAATGGCTAGCAATACTCGGCTTTCACGATGAAGGCCAGGCACTGCTGGTTTTGGATGCAGAACATTTAGATAAAACGTCCGAGGGGGGCGGAGTTGTGAAGAGGAAATTCTTCGTTGCCGCTGCTAGTTCAGTCGTCATTTCAATTGGGACTTTAAGCGGTTGTGCTACACAGACGAACAATACAACCAAGGCGACGAGCACCAGCGCGGTATCGGGTGGAAAAATCGTCATCGATGAACCGGACGAAATCAGCACGTTGGATCCAGCGATTGCCTATACCCTGACCGATGATGAAATCGTGTTTCAAATGTATGATCAACTCGTTACGTACAAGCCAGGGACGAGTACCATCGCGCCCGATTTGGCGACGAGTTGGGACATTTCTCCGGATGGGAAGACGTACACGTTTCACCTCGCAAAAGGTGTGAAGTTTTGGAATGGAGACGCGGTGACCGCGCAGAGCTTTATTGACGAATTTGAACGCGTCTTGAGCAAGCACGTCAATTCCCCGGGGGAAGGATTTATTGATCCGATTATCGAGGGATCGACCGCATACCACAATGGTCAAGCCAAAGACGTCAGTGGCTTGTCGGCCCCGAACGACGACACCTTAGTCATCAAGTTGACCAAACCTGAACCATTCTTTTTACAAGTGCTTGCACAAGAATTCTTCTCAGCGGTCGATATGAAGTATATCGACTCTGTCGGGAACGCGGCGTTTGCCTTTAAACCTATGGGCACTGGACCGTTTGAATTGAAGTCGTATCAACAGGGACAAATGCTGAAGCTCGTCAAGAATCCGCACTATTTCATTCCGAATAAACCGAAGTTGGATGAGGTTGATATTTCCATTCAGTCGAACGAAACGATCTCCGCGATGCGCTTTGAGCAGGGTACGACCGCTTTTATCGACTACAACCAAAACATCGATTCACAAGACTTTATTTCAATGATGAAAAATCCAAAGTACAAGGGTGATTTTTATAAAGAGCCCTTGAATACACTCGGCTACCTGAACATCAACAACCAATTAGGTCCATTTAAAAATAAACTTGTGCGGCAAGCGGTCAACTACGCCATTGATCGGCAAAAGCTCGTGCAACTCCAAAATGGCCGCGCCACAGAGGCCTATCAAATTCTGCCGCCGAACATGCCAGGGTATGAGTCGAACCTGCCGAGCAGTCTAAAGTACTCGTATAACCCTCAAAAGGCGAAGGAACTGCTGCGTGAAGCTGGATATGGAAAAGGGTTTAGTACGGAAATCCTGACGCCAAACGACGAGTCGACTGTCAAACTGGTGCAATCTATCCAGGCCGATCTCGATGCTGTGGGGATCAAGACGACGATCAAGCCTGTTACGTTGAGCGCCTACAGTCCACTCGCACAGTCTGGAAAGGAACCTTTGGTGTATGAAATATGGTCTCAGGACTTCCCAGATCCGTATGATTTTCTAGATAGCTTCTTAAATAAGCGGAATATACCTAGTATTAACTTTTCATTCTACGACAATCCGACGGTGAACAAGGAGTTAGACCAGGCTGCGAACATGGCACAGGGCCCGGCTCGTATCTCCCTATATCAGAAAATACAAAATCAGGCCCTGGCGGACGCAGCCTTGGCACCGCTTTACTATCCGGTCCAGTACGCGGTTGTCCAGCCTTGGGTCAAGGGATTTTACATGAACCCTGTTCATCTCGATCCGCTCCAAGACATTTCGGTTGTCGCTCATTAGGCCGTACACGAAATGGGTAGACGTGTAATTTATTTGACGAGGTGTAAATCGATGACTATCACAGGTAAGAAGATTCTGCTATTCGTTGCGCATCCGGACGATGAAGCCTACTGTTCTGGGACGATTGCGAAACTGTCCGCCGCCAATAATCACATCACGATGGTGATCGCCACAGAAGGAAACAGGGGGACACAAAATCCTGAGGTGAAACCTGAACAGTTGGCGGCTCAACGAAAAGTGGAAATGGGTAAGGCTGCCGAAATTCTGGGTATCCACGAACTCGTTTGGCTGGGGTACGAGGACGGCGGACTGTGGAACGCACCCGACTACAAGGAGCGGGCATTTAAGGTGATTCGATCGCACCGACCAGATGTGGTCATCACGTTTGATCCATGGAAGAAGTACGATTTTCATTCGGATCACCAGACGACAGGATTTGTCGTGACGGAGGCGGCGTATCTCGGGCGGTGTGTCTGGTACTTTCCTGAGCACATGGAGGAGGGCTTGACGGGTCACGCCCCTGCAGAAGTGTATTTATTCCAACCCGAGGAGGCGAATTATACGGTTGACGTGACCGACTTCCTCAAGACGAAGTTGGACGCAGCCGTCGTTCACGCGAGTCAGGCATCCGACGCGGGGATGAATCACTTGATGCGGATGCAGCGGTTACTGAGCGATGCAGCGAACGGCAACCTCTCGCAAATAGGGGATGTTAAGCAGGCCTTGAAAGATGTTGCACAACTGGACGCGGAGTCGACCGAACGTCTGCGCAAGGTTTATGAGTCAGACCTCTACATCTGAGTACATCCGCACAGGCCGCCACGACCAGACTGAATGCGGATGTCTGGATGGCCTTTAGATCCTTCGTAAGGTCTTAGCGAGGACTGGTCCGTTGCTTATTCTTTGGTTCCAGTATGTCATCAACAGCGTACACATGAGACATGGTCGCATTTGTGGAGCTCCTCCTCGGTCACTGCAGATGGCCGACGAGGAGCCTTTTTGTGAGTGTGAGCGAGCGCGGACACTCGCGATCTAAACGGGGCGTACCAAGGTGTTTCTGGGTTCCTCGACCGGGTCTTATTGCTCATTGGCGTAATTTGGGCTCGTCCAAGATTTGTGTCATTCGCGTCAATGAAGTAACATAAGAGGCGAACAAACTTTACAAACAAACTCGCTGAATTCCTTTTTAGGAAACGGGGGAACCAAACCTGGGGTGAAACGTTTAACGTGGGGCGCCTTTCCAGTCCTAACCCGACAGCTAACCTCGTAAGCGCATTGGAAGGAGATGTTTTACCATGTTTCAATCCCTCTGTAAAAATCCTCAACTCATTTTTCAATCCACCATCGTATTTCTTGATAGCACGAACGAGTTTTAGGGTACCACCCACAATCTTTGGCTGAATTCCACCGATCCGACCGGTGTATTTTGCTATGCCAACAGGTGTGAACGGTGGTCCCGCCTAGTCCGTGGCTCCTTGACCTGATCTTACATGCCTGAGCTTGAGGTTCTGACGATGTCGTCAGGATCAGCTTTCGTTTCTGGATGTCCGCTGGTTATATTTAGTCAATATAGAAGGGAGACACAAATGCAAAAGAGAAAGAAAAATTTGGTTGAAGATGCTAAATTCAGCTCATTTCACATGCGACTCACGATATATTCATCTGGAGGGCCGTTTCTCGACGGTTATATCCTCAGTATCATCGCCATCGCTTTGACGCAGATCACGCCGCAATTACATCTCGATGCAACTTGGAGTGGTTTGGTTGGGGCATCTGCCCTGATTGGCATATTTATCGGCGGTTTCCTCGGGTATGTGACTGACCGGGTCGGCCGGCAGTTGATGTATACTATCGATTTTATTCTGTTGATTGTCGCATCTCTTCTACAGTTTTGGATTCAAACAGGCTGGGAGTTATTTATCATTCGGCTGATCCTTGGGATTTCTATCGGTGCCGATTATCCAATCGCAACCTCGCTATTGGCGGAGTTCTCGCCACGAAAGCAGCGCGGGACGATGCTTGGTGTAACCCTCATCGCCTACTACGTAGGCTCCACGGTCGCGTATATCGTCGGTCAACTGATGTTGAGCATCGGCCCGGATGCTTGGCGCTGGATGTTGGCAAGTAGCGCAGTTCCGGCGATTATCCTCGTACTCTTAAGGCTTGGGACGCCAGAATCTCCGCGCTGGTTGCTTCAGAAAGGTAAACGCGACGAGGCCTTGAAGGTCCTCAAGGAGGTCTATGGACCCGAGGCGTCGCTCGACGATATCGTCGTGCCGGATGCTGGTCAAGCGAAAACGAGCTATCTCAAGTTGTTCTCCCGCGGTTACCTGAAACGAACGCTGTACGTCGGACTGTTTTATATGGCGGCGGTCGCCCCGTTGTTCGCGATGTTGACGTTCGGCCCAGAGATGCTGACTTCGTACCATCTCTTTGACGGCGCGGGCGGATATGGTGCGGCTATCATCAGTGCTCTCTTCCTCATCGGCTGTGTACCGGCCCTCTTCTTGGTCAACAAGTTGGGGCGTAGAATGATGATTATCATTTCGTTTGCGGGTATGACGGTTGGTATTCTGCTGTTAGGCATTTTCCCAAACGGCCCGATTGGCATTATCCTGCTTGGGTTCATCGTATATGCGGTGTTCTCTGGGGGCCCGAACGTGATGGAATGGTTGGCGCCTAATGAGCTGTTTCCGACGGAAGTCCGCGGGACCGCTGTCGGTATTACGACGTGTATCAGTCGATTCGGCGCCGTATTTGGCACGTATTTATTTCCGTGGGGGCTACAAAACTTTGGGATTGGCCTAACCATGCTGGTCGGTGCTGCAGTCACGTTTGGCGGCTTGATCGTGTGTATTGCACTGGCCCCCGAGACGACGAACAAGACCCTGAATGCAGCAAGTTCGGCATATTCGTCGACGAAAGACCATTATTCCAGACAGCAGCAACGGTCGGTGCATTCATCGCAGTAAAAGCAGAGGGATGCGCGAGCGCGCCCTTCACGGTGGTCAATTGACTCGGAACCCATTTTGAGGATGTTTTACAGAGGGATATCGTGCGCCCCGAATCTATCCGTACTGATCTGACGGGTGGATTTCGGGGCCTATTTATGTGCGATTTTCCACGTCATGGTTGTCACACTTGTACGTTATCGGTACTGTACAGCTAAGGTGAACTTTCGTGGACCGACCACGATGATGTGCATCACGTCTTACCTATGCGGGGAGGTTGTCGAGATGAGCGTGTACATCGCACTGTTACGAGGGATCAATGTCGGCGGGAAGAATAAGATCAAGATGTCGGAGCTGAAAGACGCGTTGGAAGCGATTGAGCTGCGCCGCGTGAGAACGTATATTCAGAGCGGCAATGTCCTATTCGAATCAGCGGAGGGCCCAAAGTGCCTTTGTAGGCGGATAGAGGATCAGATACAGGCCGTCTTTGGTATTGCTTCCACTGTCGTGCTGAGAACGGCTGAGGAGCTACAAATGGTCGTCAGAAATTGCCCGTACGGCGGCGGAGCTTTGAAGGAAGGCGAGAGCATCCACGTTTCCCTATTGACTGAAGTGCCTACACAAGAGCGCGTGATGCGTCTGCTGGACGGTGAAAGTGGGGCGGACGAGTGGTGTCTGAATGGGCGAGAGATCTACGCCTTGTTGCGGCAAAGCGTACTGGACTCTAGATTGGCGAGAAATATACAAAAGCTCGGGAATTGTGTGACGACGCGCAACTTGAATACGATACATAAATTAGTTGCATTGGCTAGCGATATGCAGTAAGCACGGTAATTTCGCGTGCCGAGTCGTTGATTCGGGATGAATCATGTAACACGATACGGCTTTAGTAGGGTGTGATGTAACATGTTCGCTGTCACACAGGCGACAGACAAGCATCTGGAGTCGGTGATACAACTGGATCTAGAAGTGCTAGGCTCCACGATTCGACGAGAATTTCTCGTTGCGTCAGTGAATAAAGGCAACGTCTGGGTGGCGTTGAACGATTACGATGTCGTCGGATTTGTCGTCGTTGACAACGTATTCTTCGGCCATCCCTTCATCGAACTGCTCATCGTTCACCCTGGCTTTCGAAGGAAGCGAATAGGCGCGATGCTCGTCGAGGCCATCGAGTTGCGAATTGAGACTGAGAAACTGTTTACGTCTACAAATCAATCGAATACCCCGATGCAAAGCCTATGTGAATCCCTTGGATTTCAGCAGAGTGGCTATATCGAGAACTTGGATGAGGGCGATCCTGAGATTGTATACTTCAAGCGAATTGGTGTATCTGACGGGGTGTAAAACATCGGTTCTTCACGAATGCCAGGGCCCATGTGGCGGCGTCTATCTGTAGATAGAGGTGCCTCGCGTGAAGTGTGTTCTTCAGACAGACGCGCTGCTCCACCTGACGGAGCTATACTGACACCAACAAATTCGAAATGAGGTGTCGGTTCCTTGCCTACCCAAGCGCTATCGACAGTGTTGATTGTTGCGGTTGTTCTGATTTGGGCGATCGGGCGGCAGGTACTTCCGCGTCGGGTCACGCGGGTTCCATTTGTCGTCTTGCCTATAGTGGGCCTCTTTGAAATGACTCGTTATCTCCCACATCCGACGATTCCGGCCAATCAGTTGGCCGAGTGTGTCGTCAGCGTGTTGTTGTCCGCCGTCGCAGGATTGTTGCAAGGGCTCGTCACCAACGTGTACACCGCTGCAGACGGCCAAGTCTACATGCGCGGCGGTTGGAAATACCTCGTGCTTTGGTTGGGGCTGATTGCAACTCGACTGATCGTCGGGTTTTTGTTCAACGGTGCATCGTTCCACTACGAAAGCGTGCTTTGGATCATTTGGGCTGACCTCGCTGTCGTCTGGGGCGTACGCGGCATTCTCTTGTATACCAGGTATCCGGAGATTCGCACGCATCTTGCCAATGCTTCTGCAAACCGACGGGCGCGGCGCCTCGGTTAAATTCACGCCGCAATCGATAATTGGCCCCCACGGTCTTGGCGTGGGGGCCAGCTGTCGTGGGGCGCGAATCGACTCCTTCTCAGAAGGTTTCGGGATGGTACACTGAATGCATCGATGCTCCCACGAGAAAGGATGTCGGTCAGTGCAAAAATACATTTGTACCACATGTGGCACGCAATATCCGCCGTCGCTCGAACCGCCTCGCGCATGTGTCATCTGCAACGACGAGCGCCAGTATGTTCATCCAAGCGGTCAATCGTGGACGACGTTAGACGACATGCGCTTGACGCAGACCTATGAAAACGAACTCCTGTTCGAGGAGGAACATCTCTACAGCATCACCACGAAGCCCAGTTTTGCTATCGGTCAAACCGCCTATGTCGTACAAAGCGCTGGCTTCCATCTGCTGTGGGACTGCATTACATACCTAGATGAGGCGACCTTGACGAAGGTGAAGAGCTTGGGTGGACTACAGGCCATCGCCTTGTCCCATCCGCATTATTATTCGGCGCAAGTCGAATGGGCAGAGGAGCTGGACATCCCAATTTTCATTCACGAAGACGACAGACAATGGGTTGTTCGCCCCAGTGACCATATCCAGTTTTGGTCGGGCGAAGCGCTGCCGTTGGCAAAGTCTCTCACGCTGCATCGCATTGGCGGACACTTTCAGGGCGGGACTGTTCTTCACTGGGAGGACGGCAGCGAGGAAGAGGGAGTGCTCCTCACAGGAGACGTGATCCAAGTCGTGGCGGATCGCAACTGGGTAAGCTTTATGTATAGTTACCCGAATCTCATACCGCTCCCTGCGAATAAGGTAGCCGAGATCGCAAAACGCGTTTCAGCGCTCAAGTTTGACCGCCTCTATAACGCCTTCCACCGCATTGTCCAGGACAACGCGAACCAAGCTGTGCAAAGGTCTGCTGACAGGTACATCGCCACGCTTGAAGGAACGTTGTTTGACACGTAATTCGGTCACCCGCGCTGTACCGCGGGCGAAACCTTCGGATTCAAGCGGCTGTTGAAGCGATTGCGAGGGCCGAGTGCCACTTGTCGGACTGGTAGGCCACGGCTCACAGCGCGTCACTCTAATAGGAGAATGTCCCGAATATCCCGCTCCGTCAACGGAGTGATCGCTGCCTGGCCAGGATTGACCACTTCGTCAATTAGATTGATCTTTTTTTGTTGCAGTTGGTACATCTTCTCTTCCACAGTGCCTTGGCTGACGAGGCGTATCACCTGAACCGCGTTCTTCTGACCCATGCGGTGTGCGCGGTCGGCCGCCTGTTGTTCAACTGCCGGATTCCACCATAGATCGTAGAGGATGACGGTATCCGCACCCGGCAGGTTGAGGCCGGTCCCTCCGGCTTTTAACGACACGAGGAATAGGTCCACTTCGCCTTGGTTGAAGCGGTCGCACAAGTCGACGCGCACTTCCGCCTTCGTGTTTCCGTCTAGATAAAAGTATGGAGTGCCAAGCAGGCCAAGCTCGCGCCGGACGA